>NZ_JBIUVH010000001.1:649051-1337149 GCF_044742845.1 Glutamicibacter sp. NPDC087831 | reverse complement strand
ACCGCTGCGACCGGCAAGATCGTGACCATCGGCATCCACCCGACGCACCCTTCCACCGGTTTCGGCTACATCCAGACCGGCCAGCCGCTGGAGGTCCCCAATGCGCCGTCGGCGCGCGGCGTGGTGCAGTTCGTGGAGAAGCCCGATGAGGACACCGCCCGCAAGTACCTGGCCTCGGGCGGGTTCCTGTGGAATGCCGGCATGTTCGTCGCGCCGGTGAGCCTGATGCTCAAGCACCTGGAAGCCAACGAGCCGGCGCTGTACATGGGCCTGATGAAGATCGCCGATGCCTGGGAAACCGATCAGCGCGAAACCGTGATGCGCGAAGTCTGGGCCGATCTGCCGAAGATCGCCATTGACTATGCGGTGGCCGAGCCGGCCGCCGCGGCCGGCGATGTCGCGGTGATCCCGGGCGTTTTCAACTGGGACGACGTGGGCGACTTCGCCGCGATCGGCCGCTTGAACAAGGCCAGTGCCGAGGAGGGCATCATCAACCTGGGCGGCGAGTCGGTGCGCGTGTATGCCGACAGCGCTACCGGCGTGGTCTATTCGGACCGCCCGCGCGTGGTGGCCCTGGTCGGGATCGAGGATGTGGTCGTGGTGGATACCGCCGACGCGTTGCTGGTGACCACCAAGGAGCATGCGCAGAAGGTCAAGCAGACCGTGGAGGCCTTGAAGGCCGACGGCGCTACCGAGGTGCTCTAAAATCCACCATCCACCCGCAAGTTGTTAACCTCAGCTATCAACAAACAACATCTCCGTTCTATGTAGGATTCTTGATCATGACGCGACTTGCTTTACAGGTCGTAGGCGAGCAAGTTCTGAAGGAGCGGTCTGCTATGTGCCAACATGAAATGATGAAAAAGAAGTGAGAATCCATCTTGTCAAGTATTGATATCAACCTCAACGACTCTTTTAAAGCCTATGACGTACGGGGCATTGTGGACGAGAGTATCAACGCTGAAGCAGTGGAAGCAATTGGAGCTGCTTTCGTCGATGTACTGGGCTTAGCAGGTAATGAAGTGTTAGTTGGTGGAGATATGCGTCCATCAAGTCCTACTTTTACCGAAGCTTTTGCTCGCGGCGCTATTCAGCGTGGAGCCAACGTTGTCATGCTTGGGCTTGTGTCTACGGACGAACTGTACTTTGCTTCAGGAAAATATGATGCCGCGGGAGTTGTTTTTACAGCGAGTCATAACCCGGCCGAGTACAACGGCATCAAGATGTCGAAATCAAGCGCACGTCCAATCTCATCAGAGAACGGACTTTACGATATTCGAGATCAAGCACAAGCCTATCTGGCTGCCGGAATACCAACGGTACCGAACAACTTGCTGGGTAAGATTCGTGAGCAAGATGTGCTGGCCGACTATTCCAGTTACTTGCGAGAACTTGTCGATTTATCCAATATACGTCCGCTTAAACTAGTTGTAGATGCCGGTAACGGAATGGGCGGTTTAACCACCCCAGCTGTACTTGGCGATGGCTTACTTTCGAAGCTACCGCTAGAAATAGTGCCGCTGTACTTTGAACTCGATGGGACCTTCCCGAATCACCCTGCAAATCCGCTGGAGTCTGAGAACCTTAGAGATTTACAATCGGCAGTATTGAAGCATAAAGCAGATCTGGGTCTGGCGTTTGATGGCGATGCGGATCGGTGCTTCGTAATTGACGAACGTGGGTTGCCACTTTCACCAAGCGCAATCACGGCTCTCGTGGCAACGCGTGAAATTGCTCGGGTCCAAGCTGCAGGGGAGAAAACTCCAATCGTCATTCATAATCTGATCACGTCGAAGGCTGTCCCCGAATTTGTAGAAAAGTCAGGTGGCACCCCTGTAATGACAAGAGTTGGACACTCATTCATTAAAGCTGAAATGGCCAAGCAGGGTGCTGTATTTGGCGGAGAGCATTCTGCTCACTATTATTTCCGTGACTTTTACAATGCGGATACAGGCATGCTTGCGGCGATGCACGTTTTGGCGGCGCTGGGCGAACAAAGCGGATCTCTCTCAGAATTGGGCGCTGAATATGAGCCGTATGTTTCAACCGGAGAGATTAATTCAATAGTCGCAGACAAGACCGGCGCTATCGCTAGAGTTGTCGCTTCCTTCAAGTCTTCACCTACGGTTATAACGGAAATGGACGGCACGACTTTTACGGCCGAGGACGGCTCGTGGTGGTTCAATTTACGTCCGTCGAATACTGAGCCGTATTTACGCTTCAACGGTGAATCACGTGAACCTGGTGTCATTGATAAGGTTGCCGATGAGGTTTTATCTATTGTGCGATTCGAGAACTCCACGGCCTTGGAGATGAATGGAGCCAATGATGGATTCTAAGAAATACAACAAAAAAGAAGTATTGCAAGAACTGGATAAAGCACACCAAGACATCGCGCGTCTAGTGAATTTTGCAGGTCGGCAACGAAAAGCATTGGCAGATATGGTTGCAGGACTTGGAGATAGCGGTGAGTCGCGTAGGCTGAAAGAAATTCTGCAAAAATTTCCTGTCCTTACTTCCCAATTCAATGAAGGCAATGCTGTAGCTTTTTATACTCGGGATCGAGACTTCACTAAAGCGAACATTTGGGCTGATGCCACGTCGGATCGTACTAGAGACTCGCTTTCCAATATGAAGGCTCTTCGTGTGTTGAGAACCAAAGAGGGGTCTATCTCTGATGCTCTCGAATTGAGCTATCGAATTGCCAAGAAAGAAAAATCTCAGAATACTGCTGGATTGCAGTTCCTCGAAGGTCGTGTAAAGGAATTGCATGGCGCAGTTCCTAAAATTCAGGGTCCAATACGTAGAATCGATAGCCTCGTCGAGGGACGTATAGTACATCTGGTTAAAGAGAGCCGACCGAATCTTTCCAATGGATTCACCTCGCGCAGCCATAAGAACTTCTTAGCTGAAAAAGCTTCTGGCTTGGAGCCCGTCGTCATCACTGAACCGGGCTTCCCGGATAACAATCCTAAAACACGCACCGAGTTCGTTGATGGCATTCTGCACGTCAGATTAGGAATGGGTTCGATTGATTATTCGAAAGTTCCGGCTGACCAGTTCAATCAGATGTTTGCTGACTTAGCCTACGAAGAAATCAAGAAACTTCGCCCACAAGTGATTCATGCCAGTTCGGGAAGACGTGGATTTGAGACCGCGCTTTCAGGTATTGCTCTTCGGGCGAAGACCGGAATTCCACTGGTATATGAAGTGCGCTCGTTCTTCGAAGCAAACTGGACTGATGATACACGCGTTGAGCAATCTGGCGAGATCTTCACTCAGCGGATGGCGACCGAAGAGTACTGCATGGCAGTTGCGGATCGTGTTTTGACTATTTGTGAATCCATGAAGGATGAACTTGTTTCAAGAGGAGTTCCGCCCAAAAAGATCGGAATTATTCCCAACGCCGTCGACTCTGAACACTTCAAACCCGTTGATAGAAACATTGAGTTGGCTAGAAAATACGGATTGTTGAATGTTCCGACTTTCGGATACGTCTCAAACATGGACCACTACCGTGAATCGCAGGAAACACTGATTGAGGCGCTTGCTATTCTTGGCAGTCGCGGGCGGGTAGCAAAATGCATTCTAGTGGGCGGCGGTCCCCGCATGGATCTGTTAAAGGAGCTCGCAACTGAGCGTGGTGTATCGGACCGAGTGATATTTACGGGTTCCGTTGATCATAACGAGATCGACGAGTACTACTCACTAATTGATCTCTTCGTCGTTCCACGCATTCGGGAACGTGCTGCCACGTATGTTACTCCGCTAAAACCATTCGAAGCGATGGCACAACGCAAACCTGTTGTTACATCAGATCTGCCAGCGCTATTGGAAATTACGGACGCGCCAAAACGTGGATTGTCTTATACTGCAGGCGACGCCGAGTCATTGGCTGATCGACTTGAGTCATTGTTCGAAGATCGTGAGGCACAGGAAAGAATCGCCCAAGCCGGATACGAGTGGGTGATATCGGAGCGTACTTGGAAGTCCAATGGTGATCGATATGTACAAGAATTTTCTAAGTTAGGGAGCTAACATGAAATCCACTTATTTGGGATTCCGTGCGACTGAGTTGTCGCCAACCTCTGAGCTTCTGGGCTCTCTGCATGCTTCTAAATCCGATATTGGAGACCAACACCTACTGGCATATACACCGGTTGCGAGGGTCAATCCCTATCAGGCCCTGTGTTACAAGCAATTTCCGAATGAAGGAATTCTGGCGGCGCCCGTTCTCCAGCCGGCTAAGTTTTTGGATCTGCAGAACTTATCCCTGAGGCCACTAACAAAGACTCTGCATTTACACTGGAACTCATGGATGACCCAGGGGATGGAAGACCCGGAGCGTGCCAGAATGATGGGCTTGGGTATGGCTGGAAGGCTGCAACGTCTCCAAAAGTTCGGTTTCAATATTGTCTGGACTGTTCATAACGTCTATCCGCATGACGCAATGCATGTACATGTTGAACTTGAAATCCAGCAACGGATCGCCGACACTGCAGACGTTTTACACGTGATGTCTGGAGCCACGGCCGATGCTATGTCAGGTATTACCGAGATTGATAGTTCCAAGATTCTAGTTTCACCGCATCCGAGCTATAAAGGTGCCTACCCTGATTATGTGAGCCGAGAGGACGCGCGAGCGGCGTTAGGAATCCATGGCGACGAGATTGTTTTCCTTGTTTTTGGTGCACTTAAGGCTTACAAGGGTCTAAGCCGTACGCTCGATGCGTTTGATCATTTGGTTGCCAAGAACCCCATGCAGCGATTTAGAATGATATTTGCTGGTAAAGCAGACAACTCAGATGAAGTGCAAGAGTTTATAACCAGAGCGAACGTTCACCCACGTGTTTTGATCGAAGACTCAAACATACCAACGGATAAAGTGCAGTACTTTATGCGCGCGTCAGATGTTGGAGTTGTTCATTATGCTCGATCGTTGAATAGCGGTGCCGCGTTATTGTACGGCGCATTCGATCTCCCAATTGTTGCTTCGGCGACTCCTACGTTTCTGGCGGAACTAAATTCAGAGAGTACGATTTTTGTAGAGGATGAAACCGTAGCGTCCCTAGCAGATTCCATGATGGAATCCATAGATCTAATCGGGAGTAAGGCTGTTCTAGCGGCCATTTCTGCCGAACAGAAGAGACTTTCCGCAGATAAAGTTAGCTCGCAGTTTGCCCAGGATTTGCTTATACGACTCAAGTGACGGACTTGTTGAAATCAGCAGTTAATCGACTGGGCAAAGAATAGTTACATAATTCCTATCGCCAATCAGCCACTCCGATTTTTTTTGGGGCTGGTTGGCGCGGAATTATGAACTAAGCATATTGATTTCTCTGAGTCGTTTTCTGACCGTCGCGTCGACTTTCTGGCGTTTGCGGTACTTCTTTAGACGGCTGATGTGTAATCAAACTTACGTGTTGGTGAATTATCGACATTATGATTTCGCTCGTTGCTTGACCACAATCACGTGAAGACTAGGTACGCGAGGCCGGTTCTGCTTGATCGGGGCAAGGTCAACAGTATGTATTCATGGGCGTGTGAAGTCGTTTTACTGGGAGCCCGCATCATCAACGCCTACACATTGCTGGCGGGGCCCAACCTTGCTGGAATCGAACGATTGTGCCTGGCGACAATGGACGAATATTTCACCGACAACCCAATGGGTCAGGAAGTGTTTCGCTGAATTGCTATCGCTAGGTTGTGTCAAACCTCGGCTCTTCCAATCGAACCGCTAGAATTACTTGCGGATAGGACTACAAAGTTGAGGGAGTTTCCTCGTTGAAACGATCGAATCGCAAGACCGCTCAAGCAATGAGTTCGCGTGCCGAACTTTTTAGCATTAGACAGGAATATCTGAATCTTGAAGGTGACTTTGAGATCAGGGTACTGGATGATTTGGCTAAGTACCGTGCGCAATCATCGAAATTATCGCGGGAGAACGAGTCTCTGCGATCGCGCAAGGTGAAGTCAGATGGTCTAATCGCAAGGCTCGAACGAGAACTTGCTGCCGCTAAGGACGCACGACAGAAATTCAGCCGTGAGGCATCGATTCTCAAGAAGCAACTCGCGAATGAGCATGACCGGGCCGAGAAATTCAAAACGGCGTATGAGAATCTAAAGAACCATCCGGTCGTTAGAGCCGCACGCGGTTTGAAGAGCCCCTTTGCGCGTAAGCCTGTTGCTCCTCGCCAGGTTCAAAAGAATGTTCCAGTCCTGGCGGCATCACCAAGCATTTCCAACTTCGACAATGTAAGTCGGCCAGGCAGTCCTGCCGGAACCGGCATCGAAGAAAGCTTCATCGATGCTATTAAGCGTGAAGCGGATGCATATATAGCCCGTTACCGCGACCAGGGCGAGATTGTTGAACCTTCAGAAGGGTTAGTTGCTCTTGCTGCGAAGGAGGAATCGCCTTCAAGCTTCGGAGCCTTGCACGATCAGATTCTGGGACAAGCCCGACTATTCGATTCCTTGCCGGTAGTTCCGCCGAAGACCTCTACGCCTGCTTATATGCCGCAGCCGGATAAAGTGATGTATTGCGCGCACAGCACTGGCGAATACAACAGCAACGGTTATTCGACGCGTACGACTGGTCTCACCACTGCCGTCACCGAAGCCGGCATGGATCTCTTCATTGCAGCGCGACCTGGCTACCCTTGGGACTCCAAAGTCAACAAGAAGATGCCGAAAGAAAAGCGCCTGATTCGCGATTACCAGGGCGTCGATACGTACTTTAACCCAGGTGTGTCACTACGTAGCGATCCACTGGATAAGTTTGTGCAGATCGCGGCGGATATCTATGTTCGCGAAGCGATGATGAATCGACCTTCAGTAATCGTTTCTGCGTCCAATCACATTACGGCGTTGCCAGCATTGATCGCAGCTCGTCGTCTTGGAATCCCGTTCATCTACGAAGTACGTGGGCTTTGGGAAATTACCGCAGCCGCTGGTAACGAAACCTGGCATAAATCGGAACGATTCGAACTAGCACGCCGCATTGAGACTCTGGTGGCGAACGAAGCGGATCGCGCCTTCGCAATCACGGAGGAAGTCCGTGAGGAACTGGTGAAGCGCGGTGCAGAAAGAGACAAGATTGAAATCTTGCCGAATGCTGCGAACATTTTCCAGTACGTCCCTCTCCCAGCTGAGCGATCGAAGGTCGTTGACAAGAAAAAGAAGGGCGAGTTCCTTCTTGGATATGCTGGCAGCCTTGTGGACTACGAGGGGCTGGATCTACTAATCAACGCGGTAGCCGAGCTACCAGAATCTCTGTCGCACGTTGGCGCACTAATCGTTGGCGACGGCTTGGTCTTACCCGCGCTCAAGCGGCAAGTGACCGAATTGGGCTTGGAAGAGCGAATTCGTTTCACCGGGCGCGTACCGAATGAACAAATCAACGATTACCTGGCAATTTTTGACGCCGTGGTCTGCCCGCGAAAATCGAATATTGTTACAGAACTAGTTTCACCATTGAAGCCTATTGAAGCAATGGCTGCAGGCCGTCCGGTGATCGGTTCCAACGTTTCGCCAATTGCTACGTTGCTTGGTACCGATAGTGCTCGAGGCTTGCTCTTCGAAGCGGATCAAGTGCAGTCCTTGGCTGAATCGATCGCCCTCCTGGCTAATGATCCGAGGACCGCGCAGGATATGGGGCGTCGTGCCCGTAAGTGGACGGTAGAGAACCGTACATGGCCAATCGTGGCAAAAACTTTCGTTGCCCAAGCTGCCAGTGTCCAGAGCCGTAGGCCAGCGGGCAAGAAGCTTAATGAGATTCGGATGGCTCTTATCGCTGACGAATTTACGACCTCAACCATCAGCCGCGAAGTTAATGTGGTGTCGCCAACTCCTGAGAACTGGCGAGAAGCCTTGACATCGAATCCGGTCGATGTGCTCTTCGTAGAATCGGCGTGGGCAGGCAATGATGGAACTTGGACCCGCAAGGTCGGTTACTACGATGATGAGCAATGTGCGGATCTAGTAGCGCTAATTGGCTACTGCCGCAGCAAGAACATCCCAACAATCTTCTGGAACAAGGAAGACCCGGTTCACTTCAATCGATTCCGCCGTACCGCAAAGTACTTCGACGTTGTTTTGACTACTGACGCCAACTGCTTGCGGGACTACTGGGATCACCGTGGTGGAAATCTCAAGGCGTTGGGCAGCCTTTCCTTCTGGGCGCAAGCGGAAATCCACAATCCAATGGGATCTTCCCGCACCTACTCGCATACTGTGGCGTACGGTGGCTCCTATTATGGTGATCGTTATGCGGAGCGTTCGAAGGAACTGCGCGCAATCCTCGAGGGAGCACGTCCCCAGGGGCTGACCATCTATGATCGCCAAGCCGATAATCCTGAATCGCCATACAAGTTCCCACCAGCATTGCAGGACTATGTCCAGGGTGGTCTGACTTACGAAGAAATGGTAGAGGCTTACAAGTCTCATCCGGTGCACGTGAACGTTAACTCGGTGAATGCCTCGCCAACTATGTTCTCCCGTCGAGTTTTCGAGCTTGCGGCATGTGGTACTCCGGTAATTAGCGGCAAGAGCTTCGGCGTTACTTGGATGTTTGATGGGTCGGTTCCTGTGGTCGGTTCGCGCCGGGAATCGGAACTGATTTCAACACTGTGGATGAACTCCGAAGCTGATCGCGTGGCCGATGCTTGGGAGCCATTGCGTGTGACCTTCCGCAAACATCTGGCGCACCATCGTTTGGCCATGGCGCTTCGCATGGCTGGTCTCGCAGTTGATATCCCGACTTTGCCATCACTTGGCATTGAACTGAAGACGTTAACCGAAGAAATTGCTTGGGATCTTGTAGCAGCTAGCGTGCGACCTATGCAGGTATACGTTGCCGGGTTCAACGACGATGATACTGCAGTAAACATTCTGCGAACTGCAGGAATTGCAGTAATGAGCAATGACGCAGTTCGTGAAGCAGAGGTGATTGCCTCCAACGCTGAAGAAATTCTCCAAGATCATCAGGTTCTTGAAGACATGCTAACTGCCATGTTCTATGGCCAAGCTGCAACGGTACAGGTCTCTGACAAGTACGTGGGTACGCAGGGCCTGCCGCTCTGGATGCGCGAGCACGTGGATGCGCAGCTGCCCACCTTGACGCGCAGTAGCAACATCGCAGATTCTGCCGTAGAGACCATATGCCTTCGACGCCCACTTGACGTCGAAGAAGCGGACGGCACGCTCATTGACAATCCTGCGTCCAAGGACTCGCAGAACATCCTAGTCGCGGGACATGACCTGAAGTTTGCCGGGTCAATCATGGCCGGGATATCCGAACACGGGCACAACCTGAAGATCGATAAGTGGGACGGCCACGCTCAGCACAATGTTGAAGAGAGCCAGGATCTTCTAGAAGATGCTGACACGGTGTTCTGCGAATGGTCACTTGGCAATTTGGCGTGGTATTCAACGCATTTGAAGCCCGGGCAGAAACTGGTTACCAGATTCCACTCGCAGGAACTATTCACGGATTACCCTCGATCGGTGAACTTCAAGAAGGTTGACAAGGTGATCTTTGTCAGCGAGTTGATCCGAGGAATGGCGATTCAAAAGTTCGGAATTCCTGAGGAAAAAACGATGGTCATTCCTAACTCTGTGGATACCAGGAAGCTGGATCTTCCCAAGTCCGATGATTCTCAATTTGTATTGGGCTTCGTCGGCATGGTTCCGCAGATGAAGCGATTCGACCTCGTGCTTGATCTACTGGAAAAGTTGCGTGCAATCGATAGCCGCTTTATGTTGCGCGTCAAGGGCAAACGACCAGAAGATTACCCCTGGATGGCTGCACGCGAGGAAGAAATGGCCTTCTACGAGGCGCAGTATGCTCGTATTGAAGAATCTGATCTACTCCGCGGTGCTGTGGTCTTCGATCCTCAAGGCGATAATATGGCCCAGTGGTACCAGGAGATCGGTGTTGCCGTATCCACCAGTGATTTCGAGTCCTTCCACTTCACTCTTGCAGATGGAGCGGCATCTCGTGCGTTGCCGGTAGGCCTGGCCTGGCCGGGAGCGGAATGGCTGTACCCGAATGAGTGGTTGCATGCAGACACTGCGTCAGCAGCTCAATACGTGATCAGTCAGGTACAGGATCAAGCGAAACTGGCAGAGCAGGTTGAATCTGCACGCGAGTTCACTGTGAAGAACTACGATTCCAACGATGTGCTTGCTCGAATCATGAATGAAATTGAAGCTAACTAGCGCTCTTTAGTGCTTTTCTCTAGTGAGGTGCGTTCAGTGGCAATCGCCACCGAATGCACCTCACTGTATTATTGATCTAGTCTGCATTGAAGATAAAGTGAGTTGAGAAGTGAAAATTGCATTAGGGGACTTCCGAAAAGCACTTTGGCATCTTCGCCAGGGTGGTCCACAGCAATTGCAGGAGTGGTACCAGCGCCGCAACTATGATTTGCGCATCGGGGGACAGCAGCGCTACTTGCGAACAGATGTTGAGAAATTGCTTGGACTGCAATTCCCACCGGTAGAATTTGAACCTTCAGAGGACCACGATGGAAAGTTAAACGTTGCCGTCATTCTTGATGATTTCAGCGCGAAAGCTTGGGCGCCTGAATGGAACTGCACCTTTATCACCCCCAGCTCATGGCAGGATGAACTTGAAACACGAGAATTTGATCTTCTCTTCGTGGAGTCGGCCTGGGCTGGAAACAACAAGTCTTGGCAGTACCACCTAACCGGTCCGTCGGCACCTCGACCAGCGTTTGTCGAGATGGTGGAAGCGTTTAAAGAACGATCTGTTCCAGCAGTTTTCTGGAATAAAGAAGACCCACCGCACTTCGCCGACTTCCTCGATTCTGCAAGGCTGTTCGATGTCGTTTTCACATCAGATTCCCGCAAAATTCCGGAATACCATGAAGCACTGGGCCATGAACGTGTCGCAGCGTTGAGCTTTGCAGCTCAGCCGAAGTTCCATAATCCGGTACGGACACTTAGCCAAGAACGCCGAGATGTAGCTTTCGCCGGAATGTATTTTGCGGACAAGTACCCCGAACGACAAGAACAGATGGAGATCGTGCTTGGCGGAGCCATGGATATCTCGCCAAAGCTCACTAGCGGGCTAGACATTTTCTCCCGGCAGCACGGCGGAGACGCGAAGTACCAGTTCCCGGCACCGTATGACCAGAATGTTGTCGGCTCGCTCGACTATGACAAGATGCTTTCTGCGTACAAGAACTACAACGTTTTTCTGAACGTCAACTCCGTGGTCGATTCGCCAAGCATGTGTGCCCGTCGAATATTCGAGATCACCGCCGCTGGCACTCCTGTGGTTTCGGCTCCAAGCGCAGCGATAGAGAATTTCTTCACGCCTTCAGAGGTACTTCAGGTATCCACCAGGGAACAAGCATCTAACTCGATTCGCAGCTTGGTTCGGAGCCCAGAACTTCGCCAGCGAATGGTCCATATGGGTCAGCGCAGGATCTGGAAGAACCATACTTATGCGCATCGTGCTCAACAGGTTGAACAATTCGTTGGGATCCGTTCTGCTCACGGTCAGCCAATGTCCATGTCCTGTACTCCAAAGGTAAGTGCGATTGTTTCGACCATAAGGCCTCACCAGCTTCAGCATATATTCGAGACTGTAGGGAAACAGAAGGATGTTGAAGTTGAGCTCGTCCTCGTGGCTCATAAGTTCTCGGCCGCCACTGGACAACTGGCCGATATGGCATCAGCAGCTGGAGTAGCGAACTACCAACTGCTTGAGATGGGTGAAGAAAATACTTTGGGTGACTGCCTGAACGCCGCGGTGGCCATGGCCAACGGCGACTTCATCACCAAAATGGATGATGACGACCTATACGGGGAGTACTATCTCTTCGATCAAGTTTCAGCGCTTCGATACAGTGGCGCCTCGATAGTAGGCAAGCAGGCGCATTACATGTACCTCGCGGATTCAGATGCTACTTTGCTGAGATTTGCCGAACGTGAGCACCGCTTTACAAACCTCGTGATGGGTCCGACGATGCTTGGCCGCGCGCACGTTTTCCGCGAGACACCCTTTGATACACGTAACCGTGGCGAAGATACAAGATTCCTAAAAGACGTCATTGAACGTGGAGGAACCATTTATTCGAGTGACCGTTTCAACTTTACCCAGATGCGCGGGAATGATGGGCTAGCGCATACCTGGGATCTGAGTGATGCGGAGTTGACTGCAACTGGTAGTATTCAGTGGTTTGGACGCAATGATAAACATGTCTTTTTCTAGGAAAGTCTTATTGTGCAAATAGTACGAGGTAAATCAGGGGAGTGAAGAAGATGAAAGTTATGCTTCTGACTCACTCGTTCACGCCTGAGATCTCGCCACCTCAGCGACGCTGGTCAATTATTGCCGACGAACTGGGGCAATTGGGGCACGAAGTTACTGTAGTGACCCCGAAATCAAATCGGATTGCAACTAAACGGCAAAGTCGTCTTCTTGATAATCATTATTTGAATCTGCAGCACTATCCATCAATGCGTCGTTCCAAAACGATGCTCGGAAAAGTATTGAAGCATGGCGTTGATGCAGTTTTGAGCGTCCCTGCTGCATTCCGAGGGCAAAAGCCTGACGTTATTATCGCAACTGTCCCAGCAATTCCAACGCTAATTGTTGGCTTCGTGGCCAGCCGTTTACGGGGTGTACCCTTAGTTGTCGACCTCCGGGATGCTTGGCCAGATTTGCTCAGTGAATCACAAGTTATCAAGTTCCGCTGGGTCGAGCCAGCTATTTCGAAGATCATCAGTTTCGTTGTGAATAAAAGCGATATGCTCGTCACGGTGACGTACGGCCTGGCGGGGAAGATGAAGCGAAATGGCGTGAAGAACGTCGCCACAATCACCAACGGCGCTGAAACCGAACGCGAAGATCTTACAGTTTCTCAACGCGAGATCGATGGCGAATTCCATATTCTCTATCTAGGGAACATTGGTCGGAGCCAGGGTCTGGAGACCGTTATCCGAGCGATGGAGTACGTACCAGAATTTGTACGTCTGCGCATTGTTGGCCAGGGTACTGAAAAGAGTAAATTGATGAGCCTAGCGATGGATCTTGGGCTTGATATTGACTTCCAAGACCCTGTCTACGGCCAGGAGGTACTGGAAAATTACTCGTGGGCGGATACATGCCTAGTTTCTCTGCGTCCTGACTGGCCGAGCTTTAATCACACAGTGCCTTCGAAACTCTATGAACTTCTTTACTTGAATCTGCACGTCAGCGGTTTGGTCAGAGGAGAAGCAGCGGAAATTATTCGTGATTCCGAGGCTGGGACTGTGATTGAACAAGATGTACCTTCCCTGGCCGCTTACATTAACAACTTGGTTGCGAACCCTGGAATTTTGCGGACCGATCGTCGCGGGACCGACTGGGTCAGGAAACATGGATCGCTACGTCAAGCCGGGCGGGAATATGCCGAACTACTAGCCACAGTCGTCGATGCGTACTCCAAGAGATAGAGCAGAACTTTTGAATCTAAAAGTCATTCCGAATGCAATCAACACCGGTAATTTGGTACTTTCCAACATTGCTGATGATCCTACTTATTTTGCGCTCCAAGTTGCTCGCCGCTTCAAGTCCAAGCCGGTTCTACGCTCGTTGATTATTACTCTTGGGAGTGATAAATCCAGCATTCGGCTACGCGCGCTCTCGGCCATGCTGAAGGATGACACTAGTGCCCTGCTCTCTGCCTGCAGAGAATGGTTAAGCTCCGACAGCAACCCAAGGCAGTCAGTATTCCTGGCTAACCTTTGCATTGCTTCCAATGAGTGGGAACTTGCAGAAGAATTACTCAATAGGGGCAAACCTTCCATCGCCCACGTACGTGCCAAGGCCCGTCTATTGTGGTCATTGGGCTGGATGACAGATGCCATTGAGCTGTTGCAGCAGAATCGCAGTGGCCGTCAACTTCGTCACTATGAATCAGAATTGGCATCCTTCAAGGGGGCAGAGCCCTGTCTTTCTCCGCTCCGTACCGCCGGTATATCGACTAGCGCGACTCGTTCTGTTCTTTACGTTGCTACCAATTCGTTGCCACACACTGGTAGCGGTTACGCACAACGAACTCATTCAATTCTCGCGTCATTAAGGGATGCAGGATGGGGAGTCAAAGGACTTACCCGTGTGAATTATCCCTTGAATATCGGCAAACTATCCGTCTCAGAAGCTGACGTGGTTTCTGGTATCGAATACCAGCGCTGCCTGCCTTTTCCAGCGAAGCATGACTTCACCGGAAGAATCCAGCAACAAGCTGAAGACCTACTGAGCAGAGTCCTTCAAGAGGCCCCTTCTGTACTTCACACGACGACAGATTTTTCTAACGCTCTAGCGGTTAAGTCCGTTGCAGAAGCGACCGGTATACCGTGGGTTTATGAAGTTCGCGGACAGCTGGCAGACACGTGGCTTTCTACGCGTCCCGAGCGCTCGAAAGATTCAGAACGATACCGACTATTCGTGGAACGCGAAGCGTTTGTAGCTCGGCATGCCGATCATGTCTTCACCTTGGGCGATGCCATGAAACGCAACCTGATTGACGCGGGCGTTGATGAATCAAAGATTTCAATATTACCGAACGGGATAGGGGAAAAGTTCCTAGAGGAACCCGTGCCCAGGGTCCAAGCTCGTGCGCAGCTGGACCTCGATTCTGAAGCATTTTATGTGGGGACGGTTAGCAGCTTGGTCCCTTATGAGGGGCTTTCGACAGTTGTCCGTGCTGTTGCTGAACTTGCGAAGCAGCACAAGGAGTTACGTTTGTTGATCGTTGGCGATGGTACGGATCGCGAGAATCTGATCAGTCTTGCCAAAAGTCTAGGCATCGCCGCGCGTTGTGTTTTTCCTGGTCGCATTCCGCGGGAACAGTCGCATGTCTATCATGCTGCGTTGAACGCTTTCGTCGTGCCACGAATTGACTCTGCTGTCACTCGCTCGGTAACTCCGCTCAAACCAGTTGAAGCAATGGCATCGAACGTAACTGTCTTGGCATCCGATCTTCCTGCCCTGCAGGAGCTGATCACTGACGGTGAGAACGGTCACTTGATACCTGCGGGGGATGTGGCTGAGTGGGCCGAAAATATCGAAAAGTTGATTTTAAACCAAGGGGCAGCTGAACGCATGGGCAAGTCAGGGCGGGAATTCGTGCTTGCCAATAGAACTTGGGAGCAAAACGCGCTTAGCGTTGTCCAAGTTTACGAGCAAGTAATAAGTAAAGCTCCGTGACAATGAGGCTGTCGCTGAACTCAGTGATGGGATATGGTTTATAGGGCTAATCTTGCACTTCTTGTGCTTCAAGATCAGCTTGCAGGCCCTTTCGTAGGGAACATCGCTCGTACCAGAAGGAAAGTCACTTTAGTGAACAACATTAAAGAAGTCGCCGTAATCGGTTTGGGTTACATCGGATTGCCAACTGCTGCAATTCTTGCCTCGAAGGGCATCACCGTAAAAGGCGTCGATGTAACTCCTCGAACTGTAGAGGCAGTCAACAAGGGCGAGGTGCCGTTCGTAGAGCCGGCGTTGGGCGAATTCGTTTCCGCCGCGGTGACTGCAGGTACCTTGTCTGCAAGCTTCGATACTCCAGAAGCTGAAGCGTACATTGTTGCTGTGCCAACGCCGTTCAACGATGACTACACCGCTGACCTTTCATACATTGAGGCTGCAGCAGAGGGCATCGCTCCAAAGCTGAAGGGCGGCGAACTGGTTATCCTCGAGTCGACCTCGCCTCCAGGTGCAACCCAGCACCTCTTCGACTACCTGCTGAAGAAGCGTCCCGACCTGAACAAGGACAGCCTGCTTGTAGCACACTGCCCAGAGCGCGTACTTCCTGGCTACGTCATGGAAGAATTGGTCACCAATGACCGTATTGTCGGCGGTATCACCCCAGAAGCTGCAGAGAAGGCCAAGGCTCTTTACGAGACCTTCTGCCAGGCAGCTATCCTCACCACCGATGCTAAGACTGCTGAAATGGCAAAGCTGGTCGAGAATTCGTACCGCGACGTGAACATCGCCTTTGCTAACGAATTGTCGGTCATCTCCGACAAGCTGGGCATTGACGTTTGGGAACTGATCTCCCTGGCCAACCGCCACCCACGCGTAAACATTCTTCAGCCCGGTCCAGGTGTTGGCGGTCACTGCATCGCAGTTGATCCATGGTTCATTGTCTCGGCTGCTCCTGAAGAATCAAAGCTGATCCGCATGGCTCGTAACACCAACGATGCAAAGCCGAACTGGGTTATCGACAAGGTTGTAGAAGCTACAAAACTCCCATCCTTCAACGGCAAGGTAGCGGTCATGGGTTTGGCTTTCAAAGCGAACATTGACGACATGCGTGAATCGCCATCGATTGCGATCGCTCGCAAGTTGGCTGAAGCCAACCCAACCGTCGAGTTCCTTGCAGTGGAGCCACATGTAGAAGAATTGCCTAAGAATCTTGCGGGCATCGCCAACCTGAAGCTGGTTGCAACCGATGAAGCCCTAGAATCGGCAAGTGTAATTACTTTGCTGGTCGACCACGACCAGTTCAAGTCCGTACCAGCAACCGCGCTGGCCGGCAAGGAAGTTATCGACACTCGCGGTCTCTGGCGCTAGTTCTCCAAGCTGACAAGGTATATATCTATGAAGAAGATCATGCCGATCTATGGCACTCGTCCTGAGGCCATCAAGGTTGCGCCGATCGTCAAGGCTTTGAAAGAAGCTGACGAGTTTGAATGCGTTGTTGTCGTAACTGGACAGCACCGGGAAATGCTGGATCAGGTCAACGAGCTCTTTGGCATCACGCCGGACTATGACTTGGACGTCATTCAGCCGCGCCAGACCCTGAATGGTCTGCTTACTAAGACCATTGCTGGTCTTGACGAGATTTTCGAAAAGGAAAAGCCTGACGCTGTAGTGGTCCAGGGCGACACCACCACTTCGACGGCTGGCGCAATCGCTGCTTTCTACCGTGGTATCCCAGTGGTTCACGCTGAGGCTGGACTTCGGAGCTATGACATCTTCTCTCCATTCCCGGAGGAAGCTAACCGCAAGCTGACCAGCCAGATCGCCAGCCTGCATTTGGCTCCAACGTCGTTGAGCAAGCGTAACCTTGAGCGTGAAACGTTCAAGGGAAGTGACATCGTTATCACCGGTAACTCTGTCATTGACGCACTGCTGACTGTTGTCGAAAAGAAGGTTCCTTTCTCGGATCCCAAGTTGGAAGAATTGGTTTCTTCTGACAAGCGCATTGTTCTGGTGACGACGCACCGTCGTGAGAACCAAGGCGAACCAATGCGCGGCATCGGCCGTGCATTGGCAAAGCTCTCCAAGGCGGAACCAGATGTTGAATTCATCTTGCCGTTGCATCGCAACCCTGCGGTTCGCGAAGCGTTGCTTCCGGAAATCGATGGACTGCCTAACGTGACTTTGACCGAGCCGCTGGCTTACGGCGAATTCACTCGCATCATTGATGCTTCGACCGTCGTCTTGACCGATTCCGGTGGCGTCCAGGAAGAAGCTCCAAGCCTCGGCAAGCCTGTTCTGGTCATGCGCCTGAACACCGAGCGTCCTGAAGCTGTTACCGCGGGTACCGTACGCCTGATCGGCACCGATGAAAACCGCATCTTCGAATCGGTCACTGAGCTGTTGCATGATGAAGCGGCTTACAACGAAATGGCTAACGCTGTAAACCCTTACGGTGATGGCAGGGCTTCCGTACGTACCGTCGCTGCAATTGCAGAATTGCTTGGCGTAGGTTCGCGTATCGAGGAATTCGATTCCAGTCTGTCAGATCCAGAAGACATGATGCGGGCAACCAGCATCTAGTTCC
This sequence comes from Glutamicibacter sp. NPDC087831, assembly GCF_044742845.1. Taxonomy (NCBI): domain Bacteria; kingdom Bacillati; phylum Actinomycetota; class Actinomycetes; order Micrococcales; family Micrococcaceae; genus Glutamicibacter; species Glutamicibacter sp. NPDC087831. The sequence continues at coordinate 1,319,345 of NZ_JBIUVH010000001.1, read as the reverse complement.
GTTCAAAAGACCAGTTCAACACCAGTTGAACTGGTCTTTTCTGGTTTACACCGGAAAGAGTCATGCGATGCAGGCCCTTTCAATATGGTTTGCCTAGTTTTATCAGTACGATCGAATCATGATGAATCAAACTGCAATATTTATTGATGCCGGATTTCTGCTCTCACTAGGCGGTCATCGTGCCGCCGGAACGACCTTAAGATCAGCCTTTACAACCCATTACGAGGCGCTGGTACGCGGGATCGTGCAAACCGTAAAGAAGAATACGGGTCTTAATAACCTCCGCGTGTATTGGTATGACGCCTCGAAAGACGGGCTATTTACTGAGCAGCATAAGCGGATTGGCTTGATACCCGGCGTTAAAGTGCGCTTAGGTCGTATCTCTTATAACGGAGAGCAAAAAGGTGTGGACCTGAGACTGGCGCTGGACCTTGTAGGGGTTGCCCGTAATGGCTCGGCATCAATTGCTTACTTGGTCTCCGGCGATGACGACCTCGCCGAGGCCGTCGAAGAAGCGCAAGACTTGGGCATGAAAGTAGTGTTACTAGGCGTAGCGAAATCCGATAGCCGTCTTGGAGTAGCCTCGGTGGCTGAACACCTGGCTTTGACCGCTGACTACATTGAAATCGTTTCGAATCAACTATTGGATAGCGCATTCACCAAGGTTCTTGAATGGGACAAGAATCATTCTGAAAAGACGTCTCTAATTGCTAGTGCGTCTTTGGAGACAGAAGCAAAGCCAGCAGCGAAGCCATCGGTTCCTACTCCTGCCGTCATGGCTCAGAAGCCAGTTATCAGGCCAGCCGTTGAACCGGAAGCCGAACCTGTGGTGATCTACTCCAGTGGTGGTGAAGCTTCTGGCTATCAGGGTTCCGCGGCTTATGAGCAACAAGAGTTGAAGGTTGCAGAAGAGATCGGCGCAAAGGTTGCTGAATCCTGGCTTGCCTTCACGACACAGTCTGACGTAGTAGAACTCATTGCTGACAAGCCGCAGCTGCCACCCGAAATTGACAGGACTTTGCTCAAGGATTGCGCTCAAGTGCTTGGGGAATGGAAAACTGATCAGCAGATCATCCGCCGCACACTTCGTGGCGCCTTCTGGGAGTATTTGGGCAAGATCATGTGACGAGTCAGTACAATCTGGAAATCCGCTTTCCGACGCTAGCTAAGGTAAATTTATATCGTGACTTCTCAGCAGAAACCTTTTTACATCACCACGGCTATTTCTTACCCGAACGGTACCCCGCACATTGGGCATGCCTACGAGGTAGTGGCTACCGACGTTATGGCTCGATTCAAGCGCCTGGATGGTTTTGACGTCTTCTTCCTGACCGGCACCGATGAGCATGGCCAGAAGATGATGCAGACCGCAGAGAATCTTGGGGTCACGCCGGCTCAGCTGGCCCAGCGTAACTCGGATGCATTCCAGGCCATGAATGATGAGCTGGGTACAAGCTACGACCGCTTCATCCGTACCACTGATGCAGACCATCATGCGGCTGCGCAGGAACTCTGGCGCCGCATGGAAGCCAATGATGACATTTACTTGGATAAGTACGCAGGATGGTACTCGGTACGCGATGAGGCCTTTTACACCGAAGACCAGACGGAAGTGCGCAAGGACGGTATTCGTTATGCCGTTGAAACCGACACTGAAGTTACTTGGACTGAAGAAGAGTCCTACTTCTTCCGCTTATCCAAGTACCAGGACAAGTTGCTGGAGTACTACCAGAACAACCCTGAATTCGGCGCGCCACGTTCCCGCTTCAATGAAGTAGTACGGTTTGTCGAAGGCGGTCTGATGGACCTTTCGATCTCTCGAACGACCTTTGATTGGGGCATCCCGGTACCGGGCAACGAGAAGCATGTCATGTACGTGTGGGTAGACGCGCTGACCAATTACCTGACGGGCGTTGGATTTCCGGACGTTGAGTCTGCTTCTTTCCAGAAATACTGGCCGGCAGATGTCCACGTGATCGGCAAAGACATCTCGCGATTCCACGCGATCTACTGGCCAGCATTCTTGATGTCTGCAAAACTGCCATTGCCTAAGCGCGTCATGATCCATGGATTCCTGCATAATAACGGCGTGAAGATGTCCAAATCCCTGGGCAACACTGTTTCCCCAGATGATTTTGTGAACCGTTATGGCTTGGACCAGGTACGCTACTTCTTCTTGCGTGAAGTTCCGTTCGGTGCCGATGGCAGCTACAACCACGAGACCATCGTTGCCCGTATTAACGGTGACCTGGCCAATAACTTCGGCAACCTTGCACAGCGTTCACTTTCGATGGTCGCAAAGAACTGTGGGGGAGTAGTCCCGACCCCGGGCGAATTGCTGGAAGCTGATCAGCAGATTCTGGAAGCAGCCGGCAAGCTGCTGGAGATCAACCGAGATGCTTTCTCGCGTCAGGAATTCAGCAAGGCACTTGAATCCGTTTGGCACGTTCTGGGCGATACCAATGCCTACTTCGCTGAGCAGGAGCCATGGAAGCTGAAGAAGACCGATCCTGAGCGTATGGCTACTGTCTTGTACGTGACCATTGAGATTGTCCGCAAGGTGGCGTTGCTGCTTCAGCCAGTATTGCCGCAGGCCATGACTTCTATGCTCAATGCGTTGGCAGTTGGCGAAGGTTCGGCGCGAACCTTCGAGTCCTTTGATAGCGCTTTGGTCCCAGGCACTGAGCTCCCAGCTCCTTCTCCTGTGTTCCCACGTTACGAGGAAGAGAAGTAAGAATTTTCCTGAGAGGAAATTGAGGAGTTCTGCTTGATTCTGAATCCGAGCAGAACACCTCAATTTTTTTCATTCAGTCAGGGTGTGACGACTCCGGTCTGGTAGGCGATGACTACAGCCTGGACCCGGTCACGAGCTTCCAGTTTGGCCAGAATATGACCCACATGGGTTTTGACTGTAGCTTCTGACAGGAATAGTTTTTCTGCGATTTCCGGGTTGGAAAAACCTTCTGCAATCAGGCCAAACACTTCCCGCTCGCGAGGCGTCAGCGATTCAACCGCGGCAATCAGGTGATCCTTGTGCTGTGACGAGCTCTTCTTGAGCATTGGCGCCATGTGGTCCAGCAACCGTCGAGTGGTCGATGGCGCTATGACGGCATCTCCTCGATTGACGGTGCGTACTGACTCCAAGAGTTCTTCTGGGGGCGCATCCTTCAAAAGAAAGCCGCTGGCGCCGGCTTGAATGGCGCTTAGCGCATATTCGTCCATGTCGAAAGTCGTCAGCACGATGATCTTGGGACCATCAGCGGCCTTCTTATCTGGATCCAATAGGCGTTCGGTAGCTTCGATGCCGTCCATTTCCGGCATTCGCACGTCCATCAAGATGACATCCGCCTGAGCCATCAGTGGTGCAGCTAGTGCTTCACGGCCATTGCCAGCTTCAACAATGACTTCCATATCCTCTTGGGAATTAATGAGCATTCTGAAGCCACTGCGAACCAAGAGCTGATCATCGACCAAGCCGACCTTGATGGCATCTGTATTAGGCATTTGAATATTAGTCCTCGGTGTAAGGGATGAAAACATTAACGGCGAAACCGCCCCCGGTCCGGGGGAGTGCAGTGCAGGTACCTTCATATAAGGCTACGCGTTCTTTCATTCCCTGCAGACCTTGTCCTACGCCTTCCAGGACGATGGAACCGGCACCTCGCCCATCGTCGCTGACGCTCAAATTCAGGCCCCGGGAAGTCCACTCAATATGGACTTGGGTCTGTGTATCAGGACCAGCGTGCTTAATGACATTTGTGAGCGATTCTTGAACGCATCGATAGATTGTGAGCTCCGCGCCTGCCGGTAGTTCTTTCCGCGGGGTTCCAGAAGTTTCGAGATGGACATTCAGTCCGGACACGGCAACGCTTTCTACGAGTTCAGGTACGTTTGCCAATGACGGAAGAGGGCGATTCTCCAATTCCTCATCTTTGCGTAGAACTCCCAGAAGCCTGCGCATTTCTTTCAGTGAAGCGCGGCCAGTATCTGAAACTGTCTTCAGGGTCTCGATGGCAATCTCCGGGTCTTTCGCCGCCGCATATCGTGCCCCGTTAGCCTGGGTGATGATGACAGAGAGCGAATGGGCCACGATGTCATGCATCTCGCGGGCGATGTGGTTTCTCTCGTCGGAAGCTGCCAGGGCGCGCTCGGTGAGGCGTTCTTTCTCGAGGCGTTCGGCGTGATCCCTCAGGGACTTCATGGCCAGACGCCTCGTTCGCGCTAAGTCACCGAAGGTCCAAGAAAGGGTGACAACCAATGCAAGACCCACGAAAGAAATCATCATGTCGAAGGTGAAGACGGGGGATGGATCAGGCGAGTACCTTGAGGCGCCGAACATGCTGAACGTCGCCAACAACGCGCCAATCAGCCCCAGCCCCAGCGTGCTGAATGACTGCCAGCGTTTCCCGTAGACAGCCATGGTATAAACCATGATTGGAACGGATACTTGCGAGAACATCATTAGCCCGTCAAAGCCCAGTTGCAATACATGCCCGGTGGCGACAACGAGGGTCGCTGCCCATGGGCAGCGACGCCGCACCATCAGCGGAGCTGACTGGAGAAGAGAAATGCTCAGCACGGCGAGAACGGCGGCAACTGACATCGAAGAAGCGAGGCTGAGGGCGGCCGGTATGCAGAACAGCGTGTACAGCAGGCCGGTGATGAAATCTACCCGTCCGGGATTCTCGCGGATCCAACCGTCAATTCGACGGTGGGGATTGGCAAAGATCAAGAGTTCCTGCAATTCAACGTTTTAGTAGCTGTTGATCCGTATAGCGAAGCAAAGGATCTGTTTATCCAAGGTTATCGGCAATGAAGACGGCGATGCCTCATGCCCAGGGAGGAAATATGTCGGCGGAAACTCATCAAATCTCATTATTTGAGATGAACTCTCAAATGGCGGACGCTAGTCGATAGAATCTGTGCCATGGGAAATGTAATTGATATTGCGGTCATTCCGGGTGACGGTATTGGCCCAGAAGTTGTTGCCGAAGCGGTTAAGGTTCTGAAGTTCGTCACTAATGGTGGCAAGAACGAGATCAAGCTGACCGACTACAAGCTTGGTGCAGAGCATTGGCTGGCGACTGGCGAAACACTTCCGGATGCGACGCTGGAAGCTCTTAAGAAGCACGATGCCATTCTCTTCGGCGCTGTTGGCGCTGCCCCTGGAGATACGCGCATTCCGTCCGGAATTATCGAGCGCGAAATGCTTCTGAAGCTCCGCTTCTCGCTGGATCATTTCGTGAATCTGCGTCCGGCTAAGCTCTATCCTGGAATTGAGAGCCCCCTGGCTAACCCCGGTGAAATTGACTTCGTGGTGGTTCGCGAAGGTACCGAAGGCCCGTATGTAGGCAACGGCGGTTCGGTGCGCACGGGCACCTCGCATGAAATCGCTACCGAAGTATCGGTAAATACCGCCTATGGTGTGGAACGTGTTGTCCGCGACGCATTCCGCCGTGCATCAGGGCGTGAACGCAAGCGTGTCACCCTGGTGCACAAGCACAACGTGCTGGTGCACGCCGGGCATTTGTGGAAGCGCACTGTCGAAATGGTGGCGCAGGAATTCCCAGAGGTTACCCACGATTACCTGCACGTGGATGCGGCTACCATCTTCTTGACCACGGACCCATCGCGTTTCGACGTGATTGTCACTGACAACCTCTTTGGCGACATCCTCACCGACCAGGCCGGCGCCATTACCGGTGGTATTGGCCTGGCAGCCAGTGGCAACATCAATATGGACCGTACCTACCCATCGATGTTTGAGCCGGTTCATGGTTCGGCTCCTGATATTGCCGGCCAGCACAAGGCAGACCCAACCGCGGCGATTCTGTCCGTGGCACTGATGCTTGATCACCTCGGGTTGGCTGAAGAAGCTCGCACAGTTGAGCAAGCTGTTGAAAAAGAGATCACTTCACGTCAAGAATTGACCGATAATCGCACCACAAGTGAAATTGGCGATGCAATTGTGGCGTTACTGGCATAAGCTGAAAGTGACGTTTCTGGTTAGCTGATAGCCAGTAGCAAATTCCACGAACGGATGTTCCGCTGAGGCGTGGAGCATCCGTTCTTTGTTTATTGAACTAGGAAGTCCAGGGTAGATGGAATTCACCGAAAATCTCTCAACGAATCGCAAGAGCGAACAGGACCGAGCCGGCGTCTTGGCTAATCCTGGGTTCGGAGACTTCTTCACTGACCACACCGCAGTCATCGACTGGTCAGCAGACGATAGCGGCCGTAACGGTGAATGGCATGATGCTCGAATTGAGCCATACGGCCCTATCGCCATGGACCCGGCCGCTTCAGTTCTGCATTATGGCCAGGAAATCTTCGAAGGCCTGAAGGCCTACCGCCACGCCGATGGTTCGGTATGGACTTTCCGCCCGCAGGCCAACGCTGCCCGCATGAATAAGTCGGCTCAGCGCCTAGCACTCCCGCAGCTGGATGAAGACGTTTTCGTCGACTCGCTGCGCAAGCTGGTAGCAACGGATATCGATTGGGTTCCTACCGGTGACGGTGAAGCCCTGTACCTGCGTCCATTCATGATTGCTACCGAAGCATTCCTCGGTGTGCGTGCAGCGCGTGAGGTTTCCTACCGCGTCATCGCCTCTCCAGCAGGCAATTACTTCGGTGGCGAACTCAAGCCAGTGGCCATTTGGGTATCGAAGAACTACGCACGAGCAGGCCGAGGCGGTACAGGTTCGGCTAAGTGCGGTGGCAACTACGCGGCCTCGCTCGTAGCCCAGCTGGAAGCTGAAGAAAACGGCTGCAAGCAGGTTCTGTTCCTTGACTCCTTCAATGACAATGCCGTTGAAGAGCTCGGGGGCATGAATGTCTTCTTCGTAACGAAGGACAACAAGCTGGTGACCCCAGCGTTGACCGGAACCATTCTTGAAGGCGTGACCCGTTCATCGGTCATCCAGCTCGCGAAGGATCGCGGCATGGAGGTGGAAGAACGCAAGATCACCCTGGATGAGTGGCGTGAAGGCATCGCCTCAGGCGACATTGCCGAGGTCTTTGCTTGCGGTACAGCGGCGGTGATCACCCCAATCGGCCTGCTGAAGAACGGCGAAGAGCTCATTGGTGAGGAGAATGCTGCAGCCGGTGAGGTGACCATGTCCATTCGCGAAGAACTGCTGGGAATTCAGCGGGGTACCGTGGAAGACCGTCACGGTTGGCTGGAACGTTTGGCGTAAAGCTAGCTCAAAGTTGCTGGTCTCGAGACTTATAGTCTCGGGACCAGTGGTTTTTAAACCGAATTGGTCATGTGCAAACGCAGTTGCTAGCGTCAGTACGTAGCAGACGCTGCTCCGCTGCAAGAAGTTCTGGGGCCGATCGAACGGAGTAATGTTTGTCTGGAGAAGAGCGCAGGGAAAATAGAAGCATTGCAAGACGAAGCTTGCTCGGTCTGGCTGTTGTTGGTGGAACCGCCGCAGGGCTTTCTTTCCTCTTCCCGGACCGTCGGGCCTCTGAGATTAGCGCTCCTTCAGTGACCCCGTCTCCGAGCCCCACGCCGAAACCGACTCCCGATATGCGGTATTTAGCGAATCTGAAGAGTGGGAAGGAAATTAGTGGCCATGAAAAGGTCTTCGGCAGAGCATATTCGACGCTGAAGATTCTAGAGGCGGTACCTCTAACCAACTATCGCAATTCTTCGAAGCTTCGGTTGGCGGTGTCTGTTGTCGGGCATATCAATGAACTGCAAATAATCGATCCCTCCGTCGGCAACGCTATTCACACGTTGAATTTGCCCGATGACAGCGGGCACGGAATTGATTCGATGGTTTGGGATGAACCCCGGCAAAGACTATATGTCAGTGTGGACGGGAGTGTTCTCGCATGGAATCCAGCGATTCCTGAGCAGTTCAATACCCTGGTGGACGTTGAAGGCGCCTCGGTTGCATATGAGCTTCGGCTTGATTCGAGCGGCAATTTATGGGGAGGGACCTATCCACTCGGCGCAAGCTTCAACTACAACGTCGAAAGCAAGAAACTTCGAGTGTTTGATCGTGTAGCCGAAGACACCGACTATATCCGCCGGCTGGCATTGGATGGCCGGGGCAGGGTATGGATGGGAACGGGGTCTCGGAATCCTAGGATATTCACCTTTGAGGCGGGGAAGCCGGATGCAGTACGTGAAATAAACCTTCCAGTGGATGTGGCCCATGGATTCATTGGGTCAATCGACCCTATCGGGCACTACCTCGCTGTTACCGTTAGCTCCGTTTCCGAACAACTCATACTCGATACCCGGACGATGAAATGGCACGAGCCAGTGACCCGGGTATGGGCATCGCGCGAGATTTCCAAGGCCAGTTCGGGGAGATTCTTCAGCATCACTGCCGGCCATCTGCATTCAACTGCATTCCAGGGAATGGACGACAAGCAGCTCGGAAAAGTCGAGGCGCGCGGCATCTTGTGCATCATTCCGCAGAATGGGCGCATCCTCATCATCAGTACGACAACCGATGGGATTCTCTGTGAAACATTCGATCTGGGTTTGAATCGCGTACGCGCTACCCGCGAAATCCGATTGACCCCGAGCGCCATCAAGATCCAATCGCTGCTCGGACACAGTGACGGAAACATCTATATCGGAGGATACAAGGCGAACGGTGTCGCCGCATTGAATCCGGAAACTGGCGTTCGTTGGAACTCCGGCGATGACGAGCAGGTGATCAACCAGATCGAAGGAATGGTCGAATACGACCAGAACAAGACCTATATCGGTTCCTACGGTAGCGCTGACCTGGTCCTCATGGAAACACCTCAAAACAATGCCGACAGAAAATACGACCGCATTGCACGTCTGCTCACCGAGTACTCGCAATCGAGGCCCTTCGGCTGGGCATCGAATTCATCCAGCGTGTTTTTCGGAACTGTTCCGGAATATGGAGTCTCAGGCGGTGTTCTGGGGAAGATTGATCCTGCTACTGATACGGTCTCTTGGGTTCTTGACGGGGATGGCAAAGGATTCGTTTCAGGCCATTCCATCATCGGGCTAGCCGCCGATGAATCGCATCTCTATGGCACCACTTCGGTGCGCAACGGATATGGCGTTGAAGATACGAAAAGTCCTGCCAAGGTCTTCAAGATGCACATAGCGTCCCGCAAGATCCTCTGGGAAACAAGTCCTGTGGAATCCGCGGGCGCGTTGTATTCACCTGCGATTACCGGCGGTTGGCTGGCCGTAGCCGATCTGCAAGGTGTGGCCTTGCTGGACTTGGACAGCGGACAGTTGAAGAAACGGCATATCGTCAACAACGTTAAAAACACTTCCTATCGTCCTGGATGGCTAGCTGCAGACGTAAGGGCAACGCCGGATGGGCAGAAGATGGTTCATGCTGCAGGGGGCGGAATAACAGTGTTGGATTATGTTGCAGGAACTACTCATTCCGTTGTGTCCACACGAAGCCATGACCGGCATGGCACCAGATTGACCGTTGGTGCCGACGGCCACGTGTACGGGATTCTAAATCAAACCACACTGGTGCAGCTTGCCCTGGAGCCGGAATTGCCCTAGCCGAGTTCGCGGCGACGAGCCGAGGTGGATTGCCGTCCGAGGATTTTCTTTCCCTTCATTAGCCGTATTTCATAGTCGCAGTTCCTGCAGTGAAGGAAAAGCCGAGACGTCATAGTTTAGGCTTGTATTCATGCGCATTGCACGATTTGTAGTAGATAGCGACCCGCTGTACGGCGTCGTCGACGGTAACGATATTCATGTTTTGGCTGGAGATCCATTTTTCCAGGGGATCAAGACCACTGGTGCTACGCACTCCTTGGATGATGTTCGGTTGGTAGCCCCGATCATCCCTCGCTCAAAGGTGGTGGGCTTTGGCCGCACGTACCGCGAGCACGCCAAGGAACTTGGAAATGAAGTTCCTGCTGAGCCGCTGATGTTCTTGAAACCGAATACTTCCGTAGTCGGCCATGGAGACCCCGTCACCCTGCCGGAGTTTTCAAATGAAGTTTCCTTCGAAGGTGAACTTGCCGTGGTGATCGGCCGTATTTGCAAGGACGTTCCAGCCGACAAAGCGCAGGACGTGATCTTCGGCTACACGGTAGCAAACGATCTGACCGCCCGCGATGCTCAGCGCACCGATCCGCAATGGGCTCGTGCCAAGGGCTTTGATGGTTCTTGCCCGCTGGGCCCGTGGATTGAGACCGAGATTGCCGACCCGGATGATCTGGGAATTATCAGCCGCGTCAATGGAGAGGTTCGCCAAGATGGAACTACCAACGACATGATCTGGCCAGTCAACGAATTGGTTGCTCGTGCGTCCGAAGCTTTCACCTTGCTGCCAGGCGATGTCATCATGACCGGCACCCCGGCGGGCGTCGGCTTAGTAAATGCAGGCGACGTTGTCGAAGTGGAAGTCGAAGGTATCGGTTCATTGAGAACCGTCTTCCGTCGCTAGGAACCATCACTGATGTTGTGAGGCTTTCGATCGCTAATGTGATCGGGAGCCTCGCGCTTTAACTGCAAGTTTCTTTGCAGAAGGCATAGAATGAAAACATCATGACTGATCTTTCGTTGATTCCCGTTGTTACCGAAGATACCCCGGTACGCGTTCGTTTTTGCCCATCCCCAACTGGTACCCCTCACGTAGGTTTGATCCGTACTGCCCTTTTCAACTGGGCCTACGCGCGTCACACCGGCGGCAAGATGGTCTTCCGCATCGAAGACACCGATGCCAAGCGTGACTCCGAAGAAAGCTACAACCAGCTTTTGGATGCTCTGGCATGGTTGGGTATCGATTGGGACGAGGGCGTCAACGCGGGCGGTCCGCATGAGCCATACCGCCAGTCGCAGCGTGGTGGCATCTACGAGGACGTCATTGCCAAGCTTCGTGCTGCAGGCCATCTGTACGAGTCCTACTCGACCCCAGAAGAAGTTGAAGCACGCCACAAGGCAGCCGGCCGTGACCCGAAGCTGGGCTACGACAACTTCGACCGCGAGCTGACCGATGAGCAGAAAGCTGCATTCAAGGCCGAGGGCCGTGAACCGGTATTGCGTGTTCGCATGCCGGATCACGACATCACCTTCAACGACTTGGTACGTGGCGAGATCACCTTCAAGGCTGGATCCGTTCCCGACTACGTGGTGGTGCGCGCCAACGGCAAGCCACTGTACACCCTGGTCAACCCAATCGATGATGCGCTGATGGGTATTACCCACGTACTTCGTGGCGAAGACCTGTTGTCCTCGACCCCACGCCAGGTCGTCTTGTATGCGTTGCTGCACGATATCGGCGTTGCCCAGTACATGCCGCGCTTTGGCCACCTGCCATACGTTATGGGACAGGGCAACAAGAAGCTCTCCAAGCGTGATCCAGAATCCAGCGTATTCCTGCACCGCGACAATGGTTTCATCCCGGAAGGCCTGCTGAACTACCTCGCGCTGCTTGGCTGGTCGCTGAGTGCTGATGAAGATATCTTCTCGCGTGAACAGCTGGTAGAAGCCTTTGACGTAGCAGATGTGCTGTCCAATCCTGCCCGCTTCGATGTGAAGAAGGCAGAAGCAATCAACGGAACCCACGTGCGCATGCTCGAAGCACAGGATTTCCGTGATCGTTTGGTTCCTTACCTGAAGGCCGCTGGCCTGGTGGGCGAAGAGCTGACTGAACGTGAAAACGTCATCCTGGACCAGGCTGCACCACTGGTGCAGGAACGTATTGCCCTGTTGGGTGAAGCGACCGACATGCTTGAATTCCTCTTCAAATCTGATGACGAAATTGTCATTGACGAGAAAGCGCTCAAGGGAATGCCGGCAAACCTGGTTGAGGTTGTCGATGCTACCGTCCAGGGCCTCGAAACCCTTACCGAATGGAACGCCGAAACCATCCAGGCAGCACTGCGCACGAAGCTTGTGGACGAACTGGAACTGAAGCCTCGTCAGGCATTCGGTCCAGCCCGTGTTGCTATCTCCGGAAAGCGCGTATCTCCACCGCTCTTCGAGTCCATGGAAATTCTTGGACGCGAGTCGAGCCTCAAGCGTTTGCGCGCATTTGGCGAGTCCCGCTAGCTATTCGCCGAAAGCCCGCTGAGAAGCAATTTGAACGCCTCGGATGGTTCCAGTCCTGTGACTGGTTCTGTCCGAGGCGTTCTCTTTGAGTTTGATGACGTGCGCGTAGATTTGCAAACGCCCGCAATCCGCGGTTTCTTGTCCATGTCGGAGCCGGAGCTGGCGAATCTGTATCCTGAGTGACTGGCCGGAATTGCGGCAGGTCTTGCGGATGATGGTGCTTATGTCCGGGAGAGGTGCATGGCAGGCGGGCTTATGTTCATGGGGCAGCGAGAAGTGCGGTTCCTGCGTCCGTGGAGTTTGGCAGGATTAACCGCGTCACGCGCTACGTTTATACGCCTTGGATCGCTGGATACGATACCGCCGGTGTTCCTAAACCCCATTTTTGTCCCGTTCCTTGGCCGGTACGCTGAACTAGAGGGTCTGCCGGCAAAGGCGCTTTGCATAGGGGATGACCCTGTTGGCGGCTATCAATGTGCCGTTGACGCGGGACTCCAGTATTTTCTCACGGACAGTGCCTCACTTCACAAGAATTTCTCTGGTTAACTAGTGGAGGTTTTCGGATCTCTGACAGCTGTTCCTGGTTGATTTTCCGCGGATTCTGCGTGGGGTACCGGTCGCGGGACTCGATTTGTGTACTGAACATTAGGCCGGTATAGTTTTATCTCGTGCTACGGCAGTGGCCGGAATGACGCTCAGCTGAATTCCGGAAAGGCCAAGTCACAGTGGGATATGGTGTAATTGGCAACACAACGGTTTCTGGTTCCGTCATTCTAGGTTCGAGTCCTGGTATCCCAGCGCTTCACCAAAGAGATTTGGTGAGCTGAAGATTTATCTTCAGCATACGGCCCCATCGTATAGCGGCCTAGTACTCCGCCCTCTCACGGCGGCAACACGGGTTCGAATCCCGTTGGGGTCACCACAGTAAAACCGCGGAGAATTCCGCGGTTTTTGCGTTTCCCGGACAAAATCTGCATCAGGCTCGCGGGTTTCCCTGTTGGCATGAGGCAAGATAGTTCTCATGGAGTCGAATTCAGATCTGGCTAAGAGCTCAGGGCAGGAAACTGCCTCGCAAACCGAAATTGGCAGTGATTCCGCGGCGCGTTTGAGCGAGCTCCAGGAGCTGCTCGAAGAGCTTTCCTTTGTAAATGGCCAGCCACGAGAAGCCTCTGCCTTCGAAGAACTGCGCAACAAGGCATTGCATCAAATCTCGGACTACCTGATTCCACGAGTTTCGAATCTCGGCGCACCGCTACTGCTGGTCGTCGGTGGCTCCACGGGCTCGGGCAAATCGACTCTGGTCAATTCCCTCCTGGGGGAACCCGTCAGTCTCTCCGGCGCTGTGCGTCCGACCACGCGGACTCCGGTCTTGGCTTTCAACCCTGTTGACCAATCCTTCTTTGAATCTGAACGGATTCTTCCCGAACTTAAACGCGTAGCCGGCCGTGGCTTCAATGCACATGCCGGAGCAGCCAGTAACCATGCGCTGTTGATGACGCCTCGTGAGCAGGTTCCACGAGGTTTGGCCATCCTCGATGCCCCGGATATCGACTCGGTTTCCGACGAGAACAGGGAATTGGCGGGCCAGCTTCTGAACGCAGCAGATCTGTGGATTTTTGTCACCACAGCCAATAGATACGCCGATGCTCTTCCTTGGGATATGCTCACCGAAGCCGGCGCACGGAAAATTACCGTCTGCGTCGTCTTGAACAGGGTGCCACCGGGAGCCGAAGACGATATTGTTCCGGATTTGAAACGCCTGTTAAGCGAGAAGGACCTGGATCCGTCGTTGCTGCATGTCCTGAACGAGACGCAACTGGATGACCAGAAATTGATTCCAAGTGAGCACGTGGAACCCTTGCTCGCATGGCTGAACTCATTGGCAGCAGATTCCGCTAAACGGCAGCAGATTGCGGCCCAAACACTTGACGGCGCGTTGCGGCGCGCCACCGCAGATGTCAGTGAGCTTATCGCTGAACTGCAAGAGCAGGAGAAACAGCTCGGTGAATTGCGCGCCCTTACCAATGAGCGCTTTGAGCAATCGTTGGCCAGAATTAGCGATTCCCTCAATGACGGCTCATTGCTGCGTGGCGAAATCCTGGCCCGGTGGCAGGACTTCGTAGGAGCGGGCGAGCTGCTGCGCGGAATCGAAGGCGCCATTGGACGGATGAGGGATCGTGTTGGCGCATTCCTGACTGGAAAACCGCCAGCGACCCATCGTGTTGAACAAGCCATCGAATCAGGCCTGCACATGGTCTTCATTGCCGAGGCAACCAAGGCCTGCCATGACGTTGACAGATCGTGGAAGAACACGCCATTTGGCCAAGCGCTACGCTCTAATCTGCAATCGCCGCGCCCGCCACAGGATCTCAATGAGCAAGCTTCGGAAAGCATCCGGCTTTGGCAAAAAGATGTCTTGGACATGATTCGGCAGGAGGGCGCCGGGAAGCGCAAGACGGCCCGCATGGCGGCATTTGGAGTCAACGGGGTGGCGGTCATCCTGATGGTTGTGGTCTTTGCGTCAACAGCGGGCCTCACCGGTCTGGAAATCGGTATTGCCGGCGGCTCCGCATTGGTAGGGCAGAAACTGCTGGAAGCAATTTTTGGCGAGGATGCGGTACGTCGCATGGCCACCAAAGCCCGCAAGATGCTTGACACCCGGGCACGGGATCTACTGGATAGGACCTCGTCGATCTATCTGGACGAGTTAGCTGCAAAATCGCAGCCGGAGCTTGCCGATCAATTGGGCAAGATTACCTCAGCCTTGAGCAGCAAAGGGGCTCACTAATGTCCGAGCGCAAGATTCTCAGAGCAGTCAGCGGTCTCAACTCGCAAATCAACAGCATCGTGGAAGCGATGCAGCTTGCAGAACCATATCTGGAACCAGAAACCATCGATCTAGCCGCGGACGTTATCACGCGTGCTGAATCTCGGCGCCAGCTTTCATCCGAACATGTGGTTGTAGGACTTTTCGGTGCCACGGGCAGCGGAAAATCAACGATGTTCAACGCTTTGGTAGGGCAGGAGTTGGCGGCCACGGGTGTCATCCGCCCGACTACTACTGATACTGTCGCTGCAATCTGGGAACCAGAAGGATCAAGCGAACTACTGGACTGGCTGGAAGTGACTACTCGCCACGTCATGGGCGATCAGGACAGCCGGGCGCAACCTGGCAAGAAAAAGAAGTTCGACTCCGGTCTCTTGCTGTTGGACCTACCGGACATGGATTCCACGGCAGTGGATCACCACAAGATTGCTGCTCGTTTGGTGGGCCAAGTGGATTATCTGGTATGGGTGCTTGATCCGCAGAAATACGCCGACGCGTCAATACACCATGGATATCTCAATTCCTTGCGCAGCCAGCAGGGGAACCTGCTGATCGTCCTGAACCAGATCGACAAGATTGCAGAACACGAACGCAAGCAAGTCGTCGATTCCTTGCGCGGCATCTTGGCAACGTCGGGTTTGGAGAACCTTCCCATCGTTTGCGCCTCTGCTGCCACGGGTGAAGGCGTCGCAGATGTGCATGCCAAGATTGCGGCCGCGGCGAAAAACAAGGCACTTTCCACACGTCGGCTCCGCGCAGATGTTGATCAAGTCATCCACCGCCTGAGTGAGGAACTCCAGGTGGAGAAGGTGCGCCTGCCTAGCCAGCTGCACCAAGCGGAGTTGGAGCGTGTGATCGCAAAAGCGCACGGCGCCCAGTACATTGCTGACGCAGTGGAGACCTCCTACCTGCTTCGGGGTGCTTCGCGAACAGGATGGCCTTTGACCACGTGGCTGGTGAAGCTGCGCAACGATCCGCTGAAGCGGATGAATCTCGGGCGCCGGCATGAAGACACGGAATTGTCCTTGACTTCGCGTCCAGAGCTTTCTGTCGCGGAGACTGCGGCTATCGAACATGGCATCGACCAGTATGTTTCCGAGGCTTCCAATGATCTTCCGGAAAGCTGGAAAGAGCCACTGCGTGAAAAGGTGCACGCGAATACGGAGGTACTACATGACGGCATCGATGCGGCTATAGCCGGGACACCGCTGGGTGTTGAACGGTCATCCTGGTGGTGGCCGGTAGTTAAAGTCATCCAATGGGTGGCACTTCTTGCGGCCTTGGGCGGCGCCTTGTGGCTCGCGGGCTATCCGGTGGCTGGATACTTCCAATTCGACCTGCCGCAGGCTCCCCGGGTTGAAGGAATCGCTGTCCCGACGCTGCTGGTTTTCATAGGAATACTGCTGGGTATTGTCCTTGGCTTGGCTTGCTCGTTTGTCAACCGAATAGTCGCTAAAGTTAAGCGTAGGAAAGCGTTGAAGAACATTGAACGCTCGGTATCCCACTTGGTCAGGCAGGCCGTGATTGATCCTGTTGACCAGCATTTGGACACCTTCAATAGTTATTCAGCATTGATCACCTCAGCAGCCAAGAAAGCCGATTAGAACTCTGTGACTACAAACCAACCAAACGTCGATGCAACGGTAGGTGACCTTGGGGAACAAGGCATCCTGGACGCGATGTTGCCGCTGCTTGATTCAGAACAAGCAAGTCTCGGGCCCGGCGACGACGCAGGTGCGCTGCGCGTGCGCGGAACGGAAGTTCTCGTCTCCGTGGATACCCTGGTTGAGAATCAAGATTTTCGGTTGATCTGGCCCAGCGGGCTAGAGCATAGAGCCTATGACATCGGGTGGAAATCCATTGCACAGAATGTTTCGGACATTAATGCAATGGGCGGTCACGCTACTGGCGCCGTGATTTCTTTGTCCCTGCCGAAGGACACTTCCTTGGAATGGGTCAGGGACTTCAGCCGCGGCGTTGCCGAGGCTATACAGGGACTTGGCGCACAGGAACTTACCATTCTCGGGGGAGACCTCGGGAAGTCCCAAGAAATTTCCGTTACCACTACCGTTCTGGGCGAATGCGAGCATGGCAAGGTCCTGAGGAGCGGAGTCCAAGTTGGCGACCGCATTGCCGTGGCGGGACGTGTCGGTGCTGCTGGGGCAGGGCTTTCCGTCCTGGAACATGATCGCAACGAACAAGGCTGGAGCCGGGCGGTGCGCCGGCTGGTCCAGGCGCAGTGCCGTCCCGTGCCACCGTTGGAATCCGGCCCGCGTGCCGCGGAATCGAGTGCTACAGCCATGATGGACATATCTGATGGGCTGATCCGTGACGCTGGTCGCTTGGCCAAAGCCAGCCATGTGAATCTCGAGTTAGAGTCTTCCGCATTGCAGGATTATGCTGTTCGCTTGGAAGCCGCCTCAGAACTGACCGGCACCGATCCTATGTCGTGGGTATTGTACGGCGGCGAAGATTTTGGACTCCTTGCTGCCTTCCCAGAGGGAATTGAAATCCCAGAGGAATTCACCGTAATTGGTGCTGCCAAGCCGGCTAACGGCCGCCGCGCAGTAGTGAAACTCGATGGCAAGGTCTCAAAGCCTGAGACAGGCTTTGACCACTTCGGCTAGCTGCTCCGAACGTGCTTCATGAGTTGGCTACGCGCGGTCATTCTGGATGCGCAGCAGTTCGGAAAGCTCGTGGGCGGCGCTAGTCACGGCTTCGTGGTGAATCTTCCCTGGCTGGCGCGTGAGCCGTTCAATCGGGCCGGACAAGGACAGCGCCGCGATGACTCGTCCGGACTGCCCGCGAACTGGTGCTGATACGGAAGCTACACCTGGCTCGCGTTCGCCCAGCGACTGGGCCCAGCCACGCCGACGGACGCCAGCCAGAATTGTCGGCGTGAAGCGCGCGTGATGCAATCCGTCGACCATGCGTTCATTGTCTTCCCAGGCGAGCAGAATCTGGGCTGCCGAGCCGGCTTTCATGGACAGCTGGGTTCCAACAGGGATGGTGTCACGCAGGCCGACTGGACGCTCAGCACTGGCGATGCACACACGATAATCGCCCTGCTTGCGGAAAATCTGCGTGCTTTCACCGGTGAGGTCGCGAAGCTTGATGAGCACGGGGCCAGCGGCGCTGACCAATCGGTCTTCGCCAGCGGCGCTGGCGAGTTCCACCAGACGGTTCCCCAGTTCAAAGCGGCCGTGCATGTCGCGTCCCACCAATCCATGGTGAACCAGCGATTGGGCAATACGGTGCACCGTAGGACGCGAGATTTCGGTGAGTTCTACCAGCTGGGACAGGGAAGTGGGACCATTCTCCAATGCGTTGAGAATGGCTGCTGCCTTGTCCAGTACGCCTACGCCGCTGCCTGTTGTCATGGTTCCAGTATCACGTCTCAGTATTTGAGATTCAAGTCCGCATACTGGAAAAGTCGATCTATGAAGTGTCAAAGTTGGAGTATCAAATGTTCGTAGCTTGAGGAGTGTGTCGCATGTCCGCCATGCAGTCGCCCCAGACATTGGCAGAAAAAGTCTGGAATGCACATGTTGTGCGCCGAGGAGAAGGCGAAGGCGAAGCCCGCCAGCCGGATTTGATCTACATTGATCTCCACTTGCTGCACGAGGTGACCTCGCCGCAGGCCTTCGAGGGCCTGCGCCTGGCTGGCCGTCCGCTGCGTCGTCCGGACCTGACGATTGCTACCGAAGACCACAACACTCCCACGCTGGATATTGACAAGCCCATTGCCGACCTGACCAGCCGCACCCAGATCCACACCCTGCGGGATAACTGCAAGGAATTCGGTGTCCGCCTGCACTCCTTGGGCGACAAGGAGCAGGGCATCGTTCACGTGGTAGGTCCGCAGCTGGGGCTGACCCAGCCAGGCATGACTGTGGTCTGCGGTGATTCGCATACCTCGACCCATGGCGCCTTCGGAGCCCTGGCTTTGGGTATCGGCACCTCGGAAGTCGAGCATGTCATGGCCACCCAGTCGCTGAGCCTGAAGCCGTTCAAGACCATGGCCATTAACGTCGAAGGCACCTTGAAACCTGGTGTTACCTCCAAGGACATCATCTTGGCGGTCATCGCCAAGATCGGTACCGGTGGCGGCCAGGGATACGTGCTGGAGTACCGTGGTTCTGCGATTCGCTCGCTGTCCATGGATGCCCGCATGACCATCTGCAACATGTCCATCGAGGCTGGCGCCCGTGCCGGCATGATCGCTCCGGACGAGACCACCTTCGAATACGTCAAGGGGCGCCCGCACGCACCAGCCGGTGAAGACTGGGACGCCGCCGTCGAGGACTGGAAGCAGCTGCACACCGATGAAGGCGCGCGCTTCGACGCTGAAGTCTTCTTGAATGCAGACGAACTCGAACCATTTGTCACCTGGGGTACCAACCCCGGCCAGGGTGTCTCGCTGTCTGAGAATGTGCCTTCTCCGGAAGACTTCGAAGACGAGAATGACCGCAAGGCTTGCGAGCGTGCCTTGAACTACATGGGTCTGACCGGTGGCACTCCGCTGAAGGACATCCGCGTGGATACCGTCTTCCTGGGGTCCTGCACCAACTCCCGCATGGAGGACCTGCGTGCAGCTGCCCAGGTCATCAAGGGCAAGGAAAAGGATCCTGATGTCCGCATGATCGTGGTACCCGGCTCGGCGCGTGTTCGGCTGGAAGCCGAAGCAGAAGGCCTGGATCAGATTTTCAAGGATTTCGGTGCTGAATGGCGTTTTGCAGGTTGCTCCATGTGCCTGGGCATGAACCCGGATCAATTGGCCGAGGGGGAGCGCTGCGCGTCCACCTCCAACCGCAACTTCGAAGGACGCCAGGGCAAGGGCGGACGTACCCACCTGGTGTCGCCGCTGGTGGCCGCGGCTACCGCAATCCGTGGAACACTCTCGTCGCCTAGCGACCTCGTCAACGCACCGGCTTCGGTCTAGGAAGGATCACCGTCATGGAAAAGATTGTCAGCCACACCGGTATTGGTGTTCCACTGCGCCAGAGCAATGTGGACACGGACCAGATTATTCCTGCCGTTTACCTCAAGCGCATCACCCGCACCGGATTCGAGGATGCGTTGTTCGCGGGTTGGCGACGGGATGAGAACTTCATCTTGAACCAGGAACCTTTCAATACGGGCTCCGTGCTGGTGGCAGGTCCCGACTTCGGCACCGGTTCTTCGCGCGAGCACGCTGTCTGGGCGTTGAAGGACTACGGATTCAAGGCTGTGATCTCCGCTCGTTTTGCCGATATTTTCCGTGGCAACTCGGGCAAGCAGGGACTGGTTGCTGCTGAAGTGGCCCAGAGCGATATTGAATTGATCTGGAAGGAACTGGAGAACAATCCAGGCACCACGGTCACCGTTGACCTGGAATCGCGTACGGTCCAGTGCGGTTCCATCTCGGCACCGTTCCAGATTGACGACTACACCCGCTGGCGCCTGATGGAAGGCCTGGACGATATCGGCCTGACCTTGCAGCATGAGGAAGATATCACCGCATACGAGGCCAAGCGTCCTGCGCATAAGCCGCAGACTTTGCCGGCACGAACCGCAGGCTAAGCACCGAGTTCAAAATAAATGGAATGGTCCGCTCCTCCCTGACGTTGTTAGGGGTGAGCGGATTATTGCATTCCTAATGGAATGATTTTCGGCAGAGCATAATAGGTCTGTCTGAAAGCATGCTCACAAAGTGTGCGCCACGAGATGATCTGGGCATACTGGCAGGTACAGAGGCGGTATGCTTACTTAGTCCTGCCAGTTCGAAAGCCTAGAAGCTTCGGCGGGCGATAACGACTACGCGATGAGGTAATTCATACATGGGTAAGATCCTGACGATCCATGGTGGTGTCCCGCTCAAGGGCACCGTACGAGTCGGCGGAGCAAAGAACCTAGTGCCAAAAGCCATGGTCGCGGCTCTGCTTGGCGATACCCCTTCGGTATTGCGCAACGTACCGGAGATCAAAGATGTAGCTGTCGTGCGCAGCCTCCTTGAAATCCACGGTGTCAAGGTTGACCAGGACCCTGAAACCGGCGATCTGACCATGGACCCTACCCAGGTCAAGACCGCCTCGAACCAGGCGATCGATGCCCATGCCGGTGACTCGCGTATCCCTATTCTTTTCTGCGGACCATTGATCCACGCCCTGGGCGAAGCGTTCATCCCGGATCTGGGTGGCTGCCGCATCGGCGACCGCCCAATTGACTTCCACCTGGAAGTGCTGCGCGACTTTGGAGCGATCGTTGACAAGGCTGCCGATGGCATCCGCATCTCGGCCCCTAATGGGCTAACCGGCGCCAAGGTTGAACTGCAATACCCAAGTGTTGGCACCACCGAACAGGTCCTGCTCTCGGCCGTTCGAGCCAAGGGTGTCACCGAAGTCAGCAACGCGGCCATTGAGCCAGAAATCCTTGACCTGATCTCGCTGCTGCAGAAGATGGGCGCCATCATCTCCGTGCACCGCGACCGCGTGATCCGCATCCAGGGTGTCGAGAAGCTTACGGGCTTCGACCACTCCGCTTTGCCTGATCGCAACGAAGCCGCGTCATGGGCCTCTGCCGCGCTGGTCACCAAGGGCGACATTTTCGTCCAGGACGCGACCCAGCGTGATTTGACTGCTTTCCTGCACGTCTACCGCCAGATCGGTGGTGAATTCGACGTCAAGTCCGACGGTATTCGCTTCTATCATCCAGGTGGAGACCTTAACCCACTGATCCTGGAAACCGACGTTCACCCGGGCTTCATGACTGACTGGCAGCAGCCGCTGGTAGTGGCCCTGACCCAGGCCAAGGGCGTATCGGTCATTCACGAGACTGTGTATGAGAACCGCTTCGGATTCACCGATGCGCTGGTTCGCATGGGTTCCACCGTCCAGGTTCACACCGACTGCCTCGGCTCCACCCCTTGCCGCTTCGGACAGCGCAACTTCAAGCATTCTGCTGTTGTCGTAGGCCCAGCGCAGCTGACCGGTGCCGACATCGATGTTCCTGATCTTCGTGGCGGTTTCTCCCATTTGATCGCTGCTCTGGCTGCCGAAGGCACCAGCAAGGTCACCGGCATTGAGATCATCAACCGAGGCTACGAGCACTTCATGGAGAAGCTGCAGGCCCTGGGCGCAAATGTCGAGCTGAGCAACTAAAGGGGATCCGAATCGTGGTAAAGATTCTGGCCCCTGGCGAATCTGCTAAGACTAAACGGGTTTTCTCGCTATTGGCGGGCATTGTCCGTTCTGCCATGAACGGTTTGATGGGCAAAACGTGGAAGGGCTTCGAAACCCTCCCTCCGGGCGGGTACATCCTCTGCCCCAATCACCTGACCGAGATTGATCCGCTGGTTGTCGGCCATGCTATTTACAGCAATGGCCGGCTGCCACGCTGGCTGGCCAAGGAATCCTTGTTCAAGATCCCAGTGCTCGGATGGATGCTGCGCGAGACCGGCCAGGTTCCGGTGTCACGCAGCGCATCCAATGCTGGCGAATCGCTGGCCGCGGCCCGAAAAGTCCTGGACGCAGGCGGGGTCATAGTCATCTACCCGGAAGGGACGCTGACCCGCGACCCTGATCTGTGGCCAATGGTAGGGCGAACCGGTGCCGCACGTTTGGCCCTGCAGACTGGCGCACCAGTGGTACCGATGGCTCACTGGGGCGACCAGGAACTGCTGCCGCGCTATTCCAAGAAAATGTATCCGTTCCCGCGAAAGCACGTCACCGTGTCAGTTGGCCAGCCCGTGGATCTTGATGACTTGCGTGGTGGCCCGCGTACTCGGGCAGTGCTGCAAGAAGCCACTGATCGCATCATGGACGCGATCACCGCACTGACCGCAGAACTGCGCCAAGAAGAAGCACCAGCTGCGCGGTGGGATCCCAGCAAGCATGGCCAGTCGAAGACTGGCCGCAATTTCGATACCCCGGATAACTAATTACCTTGATCAACACCTTCCAGAGGACTGACATTGACTAAGCCGCTACCACGCAAAATCGCCGTCATGGGCGCTGGCAGCTGGGGGACAACCTTCGCCAAGGTACTTGCTGATTCCGTTGCAGACAAGGGCATCGACGTTCAGATTTGGGCCCGTCGCGAAGACGCCGCCAATGAAATCAATGAACGCCACACCAATTCACGCTACCTGCGCGAAACCAAGCTTCCGGCCAACATCACGGCATCATCGGATCCGAAGACCGTTCTCAACGACGCTGACCTTGTCGTCTTGGCGATTCCGGCTCAGTCGTTGCGCCAGGAATTGGCGAAGTTCAAAGAATTCTTTGAACCCGGTGCGGTCTTGCTTTCACTGATGAAGGGTCTTGAACGCGGGACCGATCTGCGCATGAGCCAGGTCATCGCCGAAGTCACCGGGCTGCCTGCAGAGCAGATCGCTGTGCTGTCCGGACCAAACCTGGCAATGGAAATCGCACGCGAGCAGCCAACGGCTTCGGTCGTGGCCTGCACCGATTCTGATATTGCGCAGTGGATTGCTGAACTGTGCTCCGCTGCATACTTCCGTCCCTACACTAATGACGATGTCTTGGGTGTTGAGCTTGGCGGAATCGTCAAGAACATCATCGCCCTTGCCGTTGGCATGTGCGATGGCATGGGAATGGGCGATAACACCAAGTCCACCGTCATCACGCGCGGCTTGGCTGAAACCACTCGCTTGGTCCTCGCCCTGGGTGGCCGTTTGGACACCTTGGCAGGTCTTTCTGGCCTAGGCGACCTTGTGGCTACCTGTTCTTCCTCGCTCTCCCGCAACAACACTGCAGGACGCCTGCTTGGCCAGGGGCTCTTCTTGGAAGAGGTCAATGACCGCATGTCGCAGACTGCGGAAGGCATCAAATCAGCACGTGCCGTATTCGACCTGTCCCAGGCCCATCACGTGGAAATGCCAATCACCGAAGCGGTGGTCATGGTCCTGGAGGGCACCTTGAGCGTTGAAAATATGGCTGCACGCCTGTTGTCGCGTGAATTGAAATCTGAAGGAGAACGTCACTAATGACTGAACGCAAGCTCCGCGTCCTCTTGCTCTTCGGTGGCCGTTCCTCAGAGCATTCCGTTTCCTGCGTTACTGCGGCCGGCGTCATGCACGCCATCGACCGCGAGCGTTTCGAAATTGTTCCGGTGGGTATCACCCGCGACGGCGGTTGGACCCTGCTGGACGAGGATCCAGAAGGCTGGGCACTGAATACTGGCAAGCTGCCAGAAATTTCCTCGGTGGATCATCCGGTGCATCTTTCCACCGACGCGCAGAAGACATCATTGCTGTCCTACTCGGACTCCACGGTGGCAGATCTGGGCGAGATCGACGTGGTCTTCCCGTTGCTTCATGGTCCGTTCGGCGAGGATGGATCAATCCAGGGCATGCTGGAAATGGCTGGCGTTTCCTACGTTGGCTCCGGTATCGCAGCCAGTGCGATGGGCATGGACAAGCATTTCATGAAGGTAGTCTTCGAAGGAGCAGGCTTCAAAGTAGGCCCGTACGAAGTCATCACCAACAAGCAGTGGCTGCGCAACAGCGAAGCTGCCATGAAGCGTTGCGAAGACCTGCAGTACCCGTTGTTCGTCAAGCCGGCCCGCGCGGGATCCTCGGTAGGCATCACCAAGGTAGACGAGCCTTCGGGGCTTCGTGCCGCTATTGAGATTGCCCGTGCTGAAGATCCCAAGGTGATCATCGAGCAGGGGATCGTTGGCCGTGAAATCGAATGCGGTGTTCTTGAAGGCCGCGGCTGCGAACCTTCGCGTGCCTCATTGCCAGGCGAAATCGCGGTGGCAGATAATGAGCACACCTTCTATGATTTCGAAGCGAAGTATGTTGATGGCGCCGCCGCCGAGCTCAGCTGCCCAGCAGATTTGAGCGAAGAAGCCACTCGCCAGATCCGCGAACTTGCAGTCAAGGCCTTCGATGCTATTGATGCAGAAGGCCTATCTCGAGTTGATTTCTTCCATACTCCCGAAGGGGAGTGGATCATCAATGAAATCAACACCATGCCCGGCTTCACGCCGTCAAGCATGTACCCGCAAATGTGGGCCAAAACGGGAATTGAGTACCGTGAACTTATTGATGAGCTGATTGGGCTGGCTACTGACCGGAATATCGGTTTGCGCTAATCCGGGAATAGCCGTTAAAGCGTGAGGGTGTGTTGAAGAATCAACACACCCTCAGGCTTTGCTTGTAGGCGATCCGCTTACAAGTTCACTGACTTGTCAACGCTGACGCACTTTTTGGAAGCCGGGATCTTCTGGGCTGCATCCGACAGCGTGGCCAGCACGGTACTTGACGGGATGACGTTAGGATCCAAGACGACTTCGGTCGCTGGCGTCCGGCCATAAGTAGTCAAGGTCCAGATACCTGATTCTTCATCCTCATTCGCTACCCAGTCGACGTCATTCACGGATACACAGGGGTCAGTAGTGGGTCCTGGAACTTCGACACCGCAACGCAAGACAACTTTTGACGGGTCGCCCCAGGCCGAGGTTGCCTGCGAGGTCGTTGAACGGCGCTCGGCATCATCGATGGCTTCAGGCAGGACGACCATCATTTCCGCACAAAGCGGGTTGGCTGCGTCCGGGGCAGCATCCACGGAAGCGGCTGATGCGCAGCCTGCAAGTACTGGTAGTAATAAAGTACCGCTCATCACCAATGCCGAAGTTTGAGCAAGTTTTCGGTTAAGTTTTGGTGACAGTCGGGCTTTCAAGCTGATTTTAGACACGTTATAAGACTACATCGGCACTCTGAAAGATAGGATGTACAGAGTTGAAACTGTGAAAGGTAGCAAATGTCCTTTGAAGAGCACCCAGCGCGACCGCGCAAAAAGAAAAAGCGCACCGGGCGAGCCATCGTCTTAAGCGTGCTTGCCCTCGTCATGGTCGCGGCGCTTGTTGCCGCCGGTTACCTTTGGAACCTTGGCAGAACTTTCGACTCTGAAAGCCAGACGATTACGGATGCCTTCCCCGCGGAAGAAACTCGTCCTGAAGTCAATGACGAGTCCAAGGACGCCGTCAACATCCTGCTGCTCGGAAGCGATACTCGCGCAACTCGTGAGGCGGATGAGGACAGCGAAGACTTTGGTACCCTGCCTAACGGTGGCCGCTCAGACACCATGATGCTGGTTCATATTCCTGCAGACCGCGAGAATGTGTTTGTCACCTCCGTCATGCGCGACACCTGGCTTGATATTCCGGGCGTAGGCACTGCCAAGATCAACCGCGCTTTTGCCAGCGGTGGAGTGCCCAAAGCAGTCGAAACCCTTGAGGGGCTCTTTGGCGTTCGCATTAACCACGTCGCGTCCGTCGATTTCGAAGGATTCAAGGGTCTAACCGACGCAGTGGGCGGAGTTACCGTCAATAACCCGCGAGGCTTCAAGCAGTCAATTGTTAATGGCATGTACTTCCCAGAGGGTGTTCAAACCCTGGACGGTGAACAGGCACTGGCATTTGTCCGTGAACGCAAGTCCTTCCCAGGCAGCGACTACGAGCGCGTCAAGAACCAGCAGCTTTTCGTCAAGGCTTTGCTTGGTCAGTTGATGTCCAAGGAAACCCTGACCAACCCGGGTAAGGTCTCTGAAGTTGTTTCTCAAATTGCACCGTTCATTGCAGTTGATGAAACTCTGGATTCTGGCAAGGTTGCCTCTTACGCTTCCTCCATGCTGAACCTGCGTTCGAACGATATGGAATTCTTCACCCTTCCTAACAAGGGCCCGGGACGTTCGGCCGACGGACAGTCAATTGTCATTCCGGATATGGAAGTGATTGAGAAGTTTGGCAAGGCACTGCAAGAAGACAAGATGGCAGAGTTCGTAGAAAATACTGACCTGTCACGATAACTCCACTGAAGGACCAACTTTCCATGACTCCCCAAAAACTCGATACCTCGGTGCGTGCCATCAGAGAATGGCTCGCACGGAGTGTCAAGAGTCTCGGGAACCATTCTGACCGGCTCAATGCCATCAACGTTTTCCCGGTAGCAGACGGAGATACGGGCAGTAACCTGTATCTGACTGCACGGGCAGGTCACGATGCAGTGAGTAAACTGGAAAGCGACGACATCGGTGGCTTCTTAGAAGTTGCCGCGCGCGCGTCAATGGAATCGGCGCGCGGCAACTCTGGAACCCTGTTGGCTGTATTCCTCAGCGGCCTGAGTGAACCGTGGGTCGGTTACGAGCGGCTTACCGCGCCGCTGCTAGCCCTTGGGCTTGAACGTGCCAAGGTGCGCTCATGGTCAGCACTTAGCGAACCAGTCGAAGGCACCATGCTCTCCGTGATCAACGCCATCGCGTTGGCCGCAGGCTCAACCCTTGCTCACTTGAAGTGCGATTTAGAAAGCCGTGCAGCGTTGGACACGGTATTGACCCAGATGAGCCAAGCGGCTCGATTGGCAGTGAAGGGAACTGAAACAGAGCTCCCGTCCCTCGTTGAAGCCGGTGTAGTAGATGCGGGCGCGGTGGGCATGCTGATCATCATCGATGAACTTTGCGCTGCTATTCGAAGCGACGCCACTGATTTTGAGTCCTACGAGAAATTCCATGGCTATCAGGTCCAGGATCCGCATGTTCATCTGAACAATGACACTGAAACCGGCGTCGAAGTCATGTGCACTGTCTCTCTGGACGCATTAGGCGCTGCTACTCTGCGCGGTCAGCTAGATGCCATGGGCAATTCCGTGATCATGTCCCCGGTAAACCAGCTTGAAGAAGACACCTACCGTTGGCGCGTACATGTGCATGTTCCGGAGTCTGAAAAAGCCTTGGACCTGATCAAGAAATACGGTGACCCAGTGAATATCAGCGTCACCGACCTGTGCACCCACGATGGCTGAAACAACGCTGACCACGTTTGAGAATGCAGAACTCTCAACATTCCTCGGAAATAAGAACGCCACCGCGCTGGAAAAGGCATTCGGCTACAGCACAGTGGGGGAGTTCCTCTGGCATTTTCCGCGGCGCTATGTCGAAGTAGGCGAACTTACGCCGATTTCAGAGCTTCCCTTTGACGAGCACGTCACCGTTGTGGCCCAGGTGGTCAACGTTAGCCAGCGACAGATGCACTCGCGTCGCGGTTTCATTTTTGAAGTGACCGTTAGCGATGAACTCAGTGCAGGCGGCCAAGAGCTGAAGATGACCTTCTTCAATGGTTACCAAGCCCGAACGGACCTGGATATTGGAACTATTGCAATGTTCAGCGGCAAGGTTGGCTGGTACCAGGACCACCTGCAGCTGAGCCAGCCCGAATACGCGATCCTGGATGAGGCATCACAAGCGGATCCGCGCCCTATCCCGATCTATCCGGCCTCGGCGAAGATGCCGAATAAGCGCATCAGGGATTTGATGGCGTTGTTGATGGAAGAATTCACAGATCAGAATCTTCCTGAATTTCTTCCAGCAGACCTCCTACGCACCCATCATTACCCAGTACGCCATCAAGCGTTCTTGGATCGACATTTTCCCAAAGAAATCAAGCAGGCTTACGTCGCTCGACAGCGCTTGGCCTTTGAAGAAGCCTTCATGCTGCAGCTGGCATTAGGGGAACGCGGTCGCCAGCTGGGAGCGCAGAAAGCTATCCCGCGTCCACAGGTGACAGGACGACTGGCCGATAAATTTGATGCCATCCTGCCGTTTACCCTCACTGAAGACCAGCTCCTTGTCGGAGAACAAATCTCTGCCGATCTGGCACAGCCACATCCGATGCATCGATTGCTGCAGGGAGAGGTGGGCTCCGGCAAGACCATTGTCGCGCTACGTGCCATCTTGCAGGTGATCGATGCCGGAGGCCAAGCAGCACTCCTTGCACCGACAGAAGTCCTGGCCGCACAGCACTATGCGTCTATCAAGAAGATGCTTGGCAACCTTGCAGAACCCGGATTGTTCGGCGAAGGCGAAGGAACTGGAGTCGCGCTCCTGACAGGTTCGGCAAAAACTGCACAGCGTCGTGAAGCTCTATTAGGTATTGCCAGCGGTGAAACAGGACTGGTGATTGGGACGCATGCCCTGCTGGGCGATCAGGTGCAATTTGCTGAACTTGGCCTAGTCGTCGTGGATGAGCAACATCGTTTTGGCGTTGAACAGCGCGATGCCTTGCGGGCTAAGGCGGCCGGCTCTGTTCCGCATACACTGGTCATGACCGCTACGCCGATCCCGAGAACCGTCGCTATGACCGTGTTCGGCGATTTGGACACGTCGACAATCAAGCGCATGCCCGCCGGGCGCGCACCGATCCAAACGCATATTGTTCCCATGCAGCTGACCGGTTTCCGGGACAGGTTGTTCTCAAGGATCATTGAGGAAGTCGGGAAGGGCCACCAAGTCTATGTGGTGTGTCCAAGAATTTCGGACACGACAGCGGAACAAGGCGTTCTCCTAGCGACCTATGAAGATTCTGCCGGACAAACCATGAGCGTCGAAGCCATGCAGGAGTTGCTGGGTGGGATGCCTGAATTTGTTGGGATACGTACCGAAGCGCTGCACTCGCAACTGGATGCAGCAGACAAGCAAGAATCCATGGATTCCTTTGCACGTGGCGAAATTGACGTGCTGATTTCTACGACTGTCATTGAAGTCGGTGTTGACGTTCATAATGCGACGTTGATGGTGATCATGGACGCTGAGCGCTTTGGCATCTCGCAGCTCCACCAGCTGCGTGGCCGCGTAGGCCGTGGCGGATTTCCCGGGACGTGCCTCATGACCACATGGTTGGACGCGGACCATCCGTCGGTTGGACGTTTGAAGACGATCGAGTCAACAATCGATGGCTTTGAGCTAGCCGAAGCAGACTTGGCGGAACGCAAAGAAGGAAACATCCTCGGCGTTCAGCAATCGGGTAGCCGATCGTCGTTGCGGGAACTGAGCATCATCAAGGATCGCTCGCTCATTGAGCGGGCTAGAACCGATGCGGGTCTCCTCCTTGCCGATGGCAACTGGGGACGTCATCACCCCGGACTCCTGGTGGCTGCCGGGAATTGGCTTGATGAGTCCACCAAAGAATATTTAAATAAGAACTGATTGAAGGTAGATCTAGGCAATGAGCCGAATAATCGCTGGAGCCGCTGGCGGGCGTCCACTGAAGTCCGTACCTGGTGATGCAACACGCCCTACAACGGACCGGGTCAAAGAGGCTCTCTTCTCCCGTTTGGAAAGCTGGGATATCCTCTCTGGCGCACGAGTACTGGATCTCTTTGCAGGATCA
Organism: Glutamicibacter sp. NPDC087831; assembly: GCF_044742845.1. Taxonomy (NCBI): domain Bacteria; kingdom Bacillati; phylum Actinomycetota; class Actinomycetes; order Micrococcales; family Micrococcaceae; genus Glutamicibacter; species Glutamicibacter sp. NPDC087831. The sequence continues at coordinate 1,289,325 of NZ_JBIUVH010000001.1, read as the reverse complement.
GGGTCGCTAGGCGTCGAGACAGCCAGCCGCGGGGCGCGGCAGGTTGTTCTGGTAGAAAAGGCGCCCAAAGCGGTCTCTGTTTGCCAGCAAAATGCGGCACTGGTGAATAAGGTTCTGAAGACCGATACCGTTACGGTTCAGCGCGGGAGTGTTGATAGCGTCCTCGATGGGTATTACAACGCGGTTTCGGGAGTGCCCAGCAAGACCTTTGACGTGGTCTTGCTGGATCCTCCTTACCCGCTGACTGAAGAAGAACTAGCTGTCACGCTCGAGAAGATATCCAGAATCCTAGCTGAAGATGCCACCGTGATCGTCGAGCGTTCCGGTCGTTCACCAGAACCAACATGGCCGAGCGCCATGGAGAAGTTCGCCGACAAGAAATACGGCGAAACGCACCTATGGTTTGCAGAACCCATCTAGATCCATCGAATGGCGAACCTCTGACGGGTGTGGTCCCGCTGCCTGGCATTGGAGTATTAGATCGTCCCGGAATCGTTGGCGGGACGCTGTCAATATCAAGTTCCCGGGGAAGCGCTTGGTAAACATTTCCGGACTTGAACTCAGCATCACGAATTCAAAGCTGGAACCTGCTGCCTCAACTTGAGAACAAGTGAAATCCAAGGGAGGATCATCGCCAATGTTCACAAACAGCAATCCGTCGTTGGCCAATGAATTCTTGAGTTCTGCGTAGTAGCCGTCGGTGGTGAGGTGTTCTGGTGCGTCCGGCCCAGAGAAGATATCCAGTACGATGACGTCAAACTTTTCATCGACCAGTTGTTCGGCAAGCACGCTCCTTGCATCGGCAACAATTGGGGATAGATCGCAGCCTTGAGGCAAAGGCAGATGCGTGAGAACGAAATCAAGAAGTTCCCGCTCAATGTCTACAGCTACGTGAGTACTCGACGGATAAACCACACTCGCCCAGCGAGCCAGAGTCAAAGCGCCTGCGCCGAGATGCAGCATCTTCATTGGACGCTCCTCTGGGCGCAGGACCTTCAGATGATTGGCAATGCGCGCGAGATATTCGTAGAAGACTTCTTCCGGATGCGAAAGATTGACATGCGACTGGGGCGCGTCGCCGATGGCGAGTATTTTTGACCCGGGGACCAAGTCATCGTCGTAAATCGTGGCGTGTTCCTGGACAAAACCAAGCCACCGTTTAGCCAGCTTTCGTGTCAATTGGAGAGCACCTCTGGCAGGCGCTGCAATCGCTGAACTGCATCGGAAATCACGTCAGGCTTTTTGCAGAAGGCGAAGCGCAGCAGGCCCTGGTAGTCATTTCGGTTTTCGGGATGGACAAAGGCCGACATCGGTATCGCCGCAACTCCGAGGTGCTCGGGCATCATTCGTGCTACTTCAGCAGCATCATTCAATTCAAAGCCACGTACATCAGCAACCAAGAAGTAGGTACCCTTTGGGCGAATCACCGGGATGCCAGCTGTTTCCAGACCTGATGCGAGAATTTCTCCCGACTGTCCGAGATCGGCGGCGAAGCGCTCGAAGAAGGCGTCTGGAAGTTGCAGGGCTTTCGCTACTGCCGGTTGGAACGCTGGGCCCGAGGAGTAGGTCAGGAACTGTTTCACTGTACGGACAGCAGTGATCAGTTGGCGAGGACCGGTTGCCCAGCCTACTTTCCAGCCAGTAAAGGAGAAAGACTTGCCCGCTGAAGAAATGGTGATGGTTCGCTCTGGTCCACCGGGCAAGCTCGCGATGGGAACATGTCGCACACCGAAAGTCAGATGTTCATAGACCTCATCGGCGATGATGATGCAGTTGTGCTGATGCGCCAGGGCAATGATTTCTTGGAGCACTGAAACATCTAATACGGTGCCAGTTGGATTATGGGGATTATTCACGAGGATTACCCGCGTCTGGTCAGTGACTGCACGTCGAAGGTCATCCAAATCTGGTTCGAAATTCGGAGCCTTGAGCTGAACGACCTTATGCACAGCGTTGGTCAACCCAATCATGGCTGCATAGGAGTCGTAGTAAGGCTCAAAGGTCACAACTTCATCGCCAGGTTCCAGGAATGCCAGCAGAGAAGCGGCGATGGCTTCAGTTGCGCCTGTGGAAACGACAATCTCAGTCTCCGGGTCAAGCTTCAACGAATAGAACCGTTCCTGATGCGCAGCGATAGCTTCGCGGAGGTTCAGGGTCCCTGAACCTGGTGCGTATTGGTTAGCGCCATTTTGAATTGCGTCGATGGCAATTTGCTTGATTTCTGGTGGACCCTCGGAATCGGGAAACCCCTGGCCTAGATTGATGGCCTTGTGGTGATTCGCTAATGCGGTGATTTCTTCAAAGATCGTCACTCCGGGCTGTCCATTGGAATCTAGTAGGTTGGCACCATATGCGGTTCGCTGCCATGGAGTGAATTCAATGCTCATGAGTCCATTATCGTCTCGTACAGAGGAACGAGGGTATTAAGTCATGGAATCTTTACGAGACATTCACACCAGATCGCTAATTTGACATGAGTTCTTGATAGATTCAGTTCATGCGAAGAGCGGTATGCCCGGGTTCTTTTGACCCAATTCATAATGGACACGTCGAAATCATTGCGCGTGCGGCGAGCCTTTTTGATGAGGTGATCGTGGCAGTGTCCACGAATTACTCCAAGAAGTATCGCTTCAGCGAAGACGAACGAGTCGCCATGGTAGAAGAAACTGTCGGTGGACTGCGTGGGGTTTCCGCTGTGCCGATGGGCCAGGGGCTGCTAGCTGATTTCTGCAAGGAGCAGGGAGCGGAAGCAATCGTCAAGGGATTGCGTAGCACTGTTGACTACGCCTATGAGATTCCCATGGCCACGATGAATCGGCATCTGACAGGTGTTGAAACGGTCTTCCTTCAGGCTGATACGCGATACACGCATCTTTCCTCATCTCTGCTCAAGGAAGTACAGGCTCTTGGCGGGGACGTTGATGAGTACTTCCCGCGCGCTGTAATCAAGAGGCTTACTCATCCGTAGGTAGTTGCGCAATACTGTCGCCATTAACTAATCCGAAGATAGGGGATTCAACACTATGTCTGCACCTCGCGCTATTACCAAAGCGGTCATTCCGGCAGCCGGTTTAGGGACACGTTTCCTTCCTGCAACGAAGGCAATGCCAAAGGAAATGCTCCCAGTCGTCGACAAGCCAGCGATTCAATACGTTGTCGCCGAAGCTGCTCGTGCTGGGCTTAATGATGTCCTGATGATTACCGGACGAAACAAGCGCGCTCTTGAAGACCATTTTGATCGTGTTCCGTCACTGGAAGCGTCTTTGGAAGCGAAGGGTGATACGAAGAAGCTCGCGTTGGTGCAAGATGCCACAGCGTTGGGGGATATCCATTATGTACGGCAACGCGATCCTCGCGGGCTGGGTCATGCAGTCTTATGTGCCAAGCAACATGTAGGGGATGAACCATTTGCGGTTCTTCTCGGTGATGACTTGATCCATGAAGATGATGACTTGCTTTCTTCCATGATTGACATTCAAAAGTCGACTGGCGGTTCAGTTATTGCTCTGATGGAAGTTGATCCGAAACAAATCAGTGCTTATGGATGTGCAGATGTGTCCCCGGTAGAGGATGCCGACTACGTCAAAGTTAATGGATTGGTTGAGAAACCGAGCGTTGAAGAAGCACCGAGTAATCTAGCTGTCATTGGACGTTATTTACTGCATCCCCGTGTATTCGAGATTCTGAAGCACACGGCTCCCGGTAGGGGCAATGAAATTCAGTTAACGGATGCTCTACAAGAGTTGGCGACTGCCGACGGGGAGGGAGCTGGTGTGCACGCTGTAGTTTTCCGAGGTCGGCGTTACGACACAGGCGACAAACTAAGTTATCTGCAAGCGAACATTGCCCTTGCTGTGGAGAACGAAGAACTCGGGGCCAACTTGAAGACTTGGCTGAAGAATTTCGTTAGAACTCTAGAAGACTAGTTCTTGACCTAGGCTACTCAGGATAATCACATTTATCTTGGGTAGTCTTTTTCATTGCGCGAAGTCACCCAGGCTGCCGTTGACCTTGGGGGATCGTTGCCCGGTGGAGTAGGAATGAGAATAGTGCAAGACCAAGATTCAGTCTTTTTGTCGCGGAGCGCGCGGACTCGATCTGAACGTCGGAAAAAGAAGAGAACACAAGGCGTCGTCGTGTCTGTAGTTGTAGTGCTCCTGGTGGCAGTGCTCAGCACCGGCTATGTTCTTTTCGATTTGCAGCGCCAGTTCAACACGAAATCTAATACCGTGGATTTAGGATTTTCAGACGCCGAGGAGCAAGCTCGTCCGATCAAAGATCCTGAAGATAAGTCCATGAATGTCTTATTACTGGGCGTCGATCATGCAGATGAAGGTACTGCCGATGCTCAAGCTCTTGATGGGGCAGTTTCACAACGTAGCGATTCAATGATGCTTGTTCATATCCCGGAAGACCGCTCACAGGTCTACGTTATGTCGATGGTTCGAGACATGTATCTGGAGATTCCGGGGCATGGAAAGAACAAGCTCAATGCCGCGATATCGCTTGGCGGGGTTCCTCTGTTGATGCAAACGATTGAAGGACTCTTCAGCACCAAGCTTGATCATGTAGCCATGGTTGATTTCGAAGGGTTCCGTGAATTATCGACTGCTCTCGGTGGTGTGACTGTAAATAATGAGATCCCATTCACGGCAAACGACACGGACTACTTCTACCCAGCCGGCGACATCACGCTGGAAGGCGACCGCGCACTTCGGTTTGTGCGCGAGCGAAAGTCGTTTACCAATGGTGATTACCAACGTGTCGCGAATCAACGCAAGTTCATCGCTGCAGCAGCAAATCAGGTGCTCTCATCAGGAACATTAACTAACCCTGTCAAGCTGTACGACATCGTCGACAAGGTTTCTCCCTATCTCACCTTTGACGACAACTTTGATGCCGCAACCTTGGTCGGACTGGGTTTGCAACTCAAAAACGTGGACACGGAGAATATGGAGATGTTCACCATGCCAACTGCTGGAACATCGACTAGTGCAGACGGGCAATCAATAGAATTGGCAAGCGAACTCGCTATTGCTCAAATTAGCGAAGCTTTGCAAGGCGATGCCATGGCTGACTACCTTCGCGAAAACCCGCCTGAAACACCGTAAGTAGTAGATGTGGGATGTACTACACCAAGCTGAAGAGCGAAAGCCAGAAGAACAGCTCTCCATCTACTAGACTTTGTACATCTATGCTTAGCCGATAATGCATCAAGAAGCATTCGAACAAGAGGACATAATTCGCATGACAGTTGCAGATGAGGCCGAAAAATACGGCTTGCACCGTGTTGGTGCAAGACCAACATTGGTCAACTATCTGAAGCAGACATGGCAACGCCGCGAGTTCATTTATGAGCTGGCTAAAGCACGCGTCCAATCGCAGAACCAGCGAAATCGCCTGGGGATGGTATGGATCGTAATCAAGCCGACATTCAATGCTTTGGTGTACGGATTTGTCTTCGGCATCTTGCAGGGCGGCGCACGAGGTGTCGATTTCCCCGTTTATGTCGTGATCGGCGTTTTCCTTTTCGAGTTCTTCTCAACCTCGATGAACGGCGGAGCCAAGTCGATCACGGGGAATGCGGCTTTGGTGCAATCTCTTGCCTTCCCACGATTATCTCTGCCTGTCGCTCAGGTTACCCAGAACTTGCTGACTCTCATGCCAATGATCGCAGTGATGTTCATTTACGCTCTGATTCTTGGTACCAGCCCTAAGTGGACTTGGTTTGGGATTATACCGATCCTTGCAATCTTTACTGTTTTCAACCTCGGAGTCGCGTTAATTTGTGCTCGCATCACTGTGCACGTCCGTGACTTCTCGAACGTGTTACCCATGATTGGCCGCGTTCTGTTTTACACCTCAGGAGTGCTTTTCAGCGCAGAACGACTTCTGAATCATTGGCCCTGGATGATTGCAATCTTCGACATACATCCGATATATCAGACCCTGCAATTGGCTCGTGGATTCATCATGGATCATGCTGAGTATGACCCGCAGGCATGGTGGGTTATATCCGTTTGGGCAATTTTCATGCTTATCGCTGGGTTGATCTTCTTCTGGAAGGCCGAAGAAAGGTACGGACGTGCGAATTAGTTTCGATGATCTGATTAACCCGCAGCTGCATCCGGAGTACGAGCCAGCGCCTATATTCTCAGATGACACCTCCTTCATCGATGTTGTGACGCCTGACCAAGTCGAGTCGCAGTCGATTACTGTGGATTCGTCAAGGCAGCCTGTCGTCATCGTCGATAATCTGCATGTGAAGTATGAGGTGTTTGCAAGTGGCAAGGCAATTGGAAACGCAGGCGCCCGCCGCCTTCTCCAACCAAAGCTCAGAGGTGTTCGAACAGTTCATGCGCTCAAGGGAATTTCCTTTGTCGCCTATGAAAATGAATCAATCGGTGTAATTGGTTCGAACGGCTCGGGCAAATCCACGTTGCTTAGGGCCATCACTGGACTGACTCCGCCATCGGATGGCGCAGTATTCGCTCGTTCACGCCCCAGCCTACTTGGCGTAGGCGCAGCTTTAATCCCCGATCTTTCAGGCGACAAGAACATTACCCTAGGCGGGTTGGCGCTTGGATATAGCCGCGCTGAAGTCGAGAAGATGCGGGAAGAGATTACGAAATTTGCCGAGCTCGAAGAGTTTATCGACCTCCCAATGCGTACATATTCTTCGGGCATGGGCGCAAGGCTAAAGTTCGCGATTGCAGCTTCTAAAAAACATGACATCCTCATTGTTGATGAGGCTCTTGCTGTAGGCGATGCGAAATTCCGAAAGCGCAGTGAGGCCAAAATCCGCGAAATCCGGGATAGCGCGGGTACCATTTTCAATGTTTCCCACTCTATGAATTCCATCAAGGAAACCTGTGATCGTTGCATCTGGATTGAAAAGGGTGTGCAAATGATGGATGGTGACACTGCTTCAGTGATAAAGGAATATCAGAAATTCTTGAAAGCGAAGAAGTAAGGCCCGCATGACTCAACTTCCTGGCGTTTCCTATGTCATGCCCGTGCTGAACGAAGCGGACTACCTTGAAGAAGCGGTAAGTTCGATCTTGGGGCAGGACTATTCTGGCGAGAAGGAACTTGTACTAGCATTAGGGCCCAGTACTGATACAACATACAACGTTGCCCGACGCCTGGCTGATGCCGACGCAAGAATCGTATTAGTCCATAATCCTCTTGGCAGAACACCCATTGGTCTCAACTTGGCTATTCGGGCGTCTACTTTGCCGATAGTTATTCGCGTCGACGCCCATAGCGAGCTGCCGTCGCACTACACACAACGTGGAATCGAAACTCTTTTTCGCGTGAATGCGCACGACGTTGGGGGACTGATGGACGCAAAAGGGCGTACACCTGTCCAGCGAGGAATCGCAGCGGCTTATCATTCGAAGTTTGGTTTTGGCGGACCGGCATATCATTCGGGTGCCCCAGAAGGCCCTGCTGAATCTGCGTACCTCGGTATCTTTCGTCGCGAAGTATTTGAAGAAGTCGGTTACTACAACGAGGAACTATGGCGAGCCCAGGATTGGGAACTCTGCTTGCGTATTCGCCAGGCGGGCCACACCGTTTGGTTCGATCCAGAACTAAAGGTCGGCTACTATCCGCGTGATAGCTTCAAATCCTTGATTAGCCAGTCCAAGGCCTCGGGGACTTGGCGAGCAGAAATTGCGCGGCGCTTCCCTGAAGGTAAGTCGTTGCGCCACGATGTTCCACCACTATTGCTTTTGGGGGTTGCAACGGGACTAGCGGCAACTGTAATTGAGCCGCTAGTTCGCGAAGCAGCCCCAACCGGTGTGAGCGTAGTTTTGAACTTGGCCAAGGCCGTACCTGCGGTCTATGCAGCGATCGCGTTGGCTGCGGGGCTGACTAGCAACGCAAAAGGATTGAAAGACAAGTTGCTGGCAGCATGTGCTTTCCCCGCAATCCATTTGCCTTGGGCTTTTGGATACATCAAGGGTCGTTTTTGCGGGGCAGCCGGCACTGTCGACAAAGGGCGCGTTAGGTAATCATGGTTGAACGTCCAAAGAATCCAACGCTCGAACAGCTGCGTGCGGTCTGCCAACCTCCGGAAGTCCGTGCGCGTAAGAATGCCGAGCACTGGACAGCTGAGCTGTACCTGCGCCATATCTCCATTTACCTCACCGCAATACTGGTGCGCACGCGTATCAGTGCCAATGGCGTTACCGGCTTGATGATTCTTGCGGGTTGGTTCATGTCTCTAGCGCTGTTGATTCCTGGCATCTGGGGACCGTTGCTGGCAGTAATCTTGTCGCAGCTCCAGCTGTATTTTGACTGTTCTGACGGAGAAGTCGCACGTTGGAGGGGAACTCAATCTCCCCGCGGTATTTTCATTGACATGGTTGGGCACCACACAACAGAGGCGCTGATCCCAATTGCTTTGGGCTACCGGGCCTTCATAGAACTGTCTGCGGATGATTCCTCAGTTGAGCAGGCCTGGCCTACACTGTTCATGGCCGCTTGCCTGTCGGTTCTTCTGGTCCTGAACCGTTCGCAGTCACTCATGGTTCATGCAGCCAGAGGCATGGCTGGCCTCGGAAAATTGCCGGATACTGCAGCCGCCAGATCAGTTCCAACAACTTCACTCGTTGGAAAGCTGCGTTCCCTGGCTCGCTTCTTGCCATTCCATAAGCTCCTGCACGCAGTTGAACTATCGCTGATCATTCTTGGATGCTCGGTTATCTCCGCAATCGTGGGTATTCCAGGAGCCGCCGAAAAGTGGATGGTCTGGATCCTATTGCCGGCATGCGTCCTAGTGAACTTTGGGCATTTCCTTTCCAATATGGCCTCGTCCCGGCTCAAAGCATAGTTTGACCTAATTCCGTATAGCCCACCGCCTTAGAGGACAAATGCCTGCAGAGATCAAACCGACCATCGGCGTAGTTGTGTTGACCATGGGTAACCGCCCGGTTGAGCTCCGACGCGCCCTGGAATCTTTGCTGGCCCAACGTTCAGTGCAGATTGACGCTGTAGTCGTAGGCAACGGATGGGATCCAACGGATATCCCTGAAGGGATCAAGACTCATTTTCTTCCAGAGAATTTGGGCATTCCGGCCGGCCGCAATGCTGGAGTGAACCAGATAAATGGCGAATACTTGTGCTTCCTCGATGACGATTCATGGTTCATCGATGATGACTTCTTGATTACGGCTGTCGAACGGTTCAAGCATTACCCTCGCATGGGGCTGTTGCAGCCGCGCATCACTGATCCTGAAAACGAAGAACAGAATCCACGACGTTGGATCCCGCGCTTGAAAAAACGAACGGCAGTGGAACCAAGCAAAGTTTTCCACGTGGGGGAAACTTGCCTAGTTACTACCCGTAGAATTTTTGATTCCACGGGTGGCTGGGCGGGGGGATTCTGGTACGCGCATGAAGGCATCGAACTTGCCTGGCGCGTATGGGACACAGGCACTTACGTCTGGTATGCCGGCGACATGCAGATTGGCCATCCGATCGTGGATCCACGACGCCACGACGAGTTCTATCGTTTGAATGCCCGAAACCGGGTGTGGCTGGCTCGCCGTAACTTGCCCGTGCCGCTGCGTTGGATCTATCCAACAACCTGGATGCTCATTGAGTGCTTGCGGCTGCGACACAACAAAAGCGCTGTGTCCCAGTACATAGCCGGATGGCGGGCAGGTTGGACCGGCAGCCCCTGGTACCGTGAACCACGGCCTAAACTTAGATGGAAAACAATAGTTCGCATGACCCTCGCGGGTCGTCTGCCTATTATCTAACGACGAACACAAGTGAGCGCCACTAGCTAAGCAAGCGAAGCTATTACCTTACTTCGAAAGGGACCCATGACTAAAACTGTTTTGACGTACGGAACTTTTGACCTGTTCCATATCGGCCACCTGAATATCCTGAAGCGTCTCAAGGAGAAGGGCGACCGCCTGGTTGTTGGCGTATCCACTGATGAGTTCAACGCCATCAAGGGCAAGAAGCCTGTAGTTCCTTTCGAACAGCGTCTTGAGATCGTCCAAGCCATCAAATACGTAGACCTCGCCATTCCCGAAGAGAACTGGGAACAGAAACGTACTGACATCAAGAAGTACGATGCAAAGGTCTTCGGCATCGGCGAAGACTGGAAGGGCAAGTTTGACGACCTCGGTGATGAAGTCGAAGTTGTCTACCTTCCACGTACCTCAGGTATCTCGACAACCGAAATGAAACGTGTCCTGAGCGAGTTCGATGAGCGACATGTCACGTCGTTAAAGAACACATTGGACACTTTGAGCCAGATCGTGAAGGAACTGAGCTAGTAAACTCGTTTAGTTGTAAGTTGTTGTTTTCGAGATTTGAAAGTACTCATGGCTAGCGAGCACATCACAGACTCCATCAAGTCCAGCGTAAAGGGCGCCCTGCAAAAAGTGGGGCGACGTCCGGAAGCAAAACGGATATCCCGTCTGATGGGGCTAACCGGTCGTCCGTCGGCCAATGTGAATGTTGGTGTATCCAATATTCCGGTACCAGGATCTGTAGCGGTTTACTTCGGAGATGGCGCTGACAAGATCTATCAGGTGACTCAGTGGCTTCCGGTGCTTGAAGAACTGCATGTGAAAGAAGAAGTACTGCTGGTCTTCCGTACTTTGAGTGCTTTCAAAGCGGCGGAGAAATTTACAGACCTGCCAAGGATCTATGTACGCCGATTGACTGATCTCATGGATCTGTATGATGACAATGACCTGAAGCTGGTCATATACACCAACAATTCGCGCACGAATTTCCAGTCCCTGGATCACCCAAGGCTTGTTCACGTGCATGTAAACCATGGTGAGAGCGACAAACTCTCGATGGTTTCGAATAAGGCCAAGGCCTACGACAAGGTTTTTGTCGCAGGCCCTGCAGCCATCAAGCGCCACGAGGCAATGTTGATTGACTTCGAGTTCAACAAATTGGAAGTCACCGGTCGTCCGCAGCTGGATATCAACTTCGAACTCGAATTGGAACCAAGCGAGAAGTTCGATGTCATGTATGCGCCGACGTGGGAAGGGGAAAACGAAGACAACAACTACACCTCGTTGGACAAATATGGTGTTGCCATTGTCGAGTCATTGTTGGAGAACCCTTCTTGGCGCGTCGTCTATAAGCCGCACCCACGAATTCAGGAAAGCAATACTCCTGGCGTTGCTCAGGCACACGCACGCATTCTGGAAATGATCGAAGCTGCCAATGAAGCCGGCGCAGAGCACGTGATATCCGAACAGGGCAATATCTTGGCCATGTTCGAGTCGACCGATGCGCTGATTACCGATGTTTCCAGCGTAGGCCTGGACTACCTGTACCTCCACCCGGGCAATCCGTTAGTCATTTCCGACCGACGTACCAACCGCGAAATTCTTCACCGCGATGCACCAGTTGCGCAGGCCTGCCACGTAGTAGACCAAGATAGCGTGAAGAACGTTGGAGACCTGCTCGCCGATGCACTGACTCGTGACGGACACAAAGATCAGCGCATTGAAATGCGCCAGTTCTACTTTGGCGACCTGAACCGAGGGGATTCAACTAAGCGATTCCAGAACGTCATTCAGAAGCTGATTGTTGAACGTCAAGGAAAGCTGGAGAACTTCCGGGGTTGGCACAGCTAGAGGTCCGCTGACTCCTTGGTCCCAATTCGTACCATACGAATTGGGACCAATTGCTTTAAGCGCCAGATAATGACAACGCTCCAGTCGAAGCAGACTCTATGGCCATTTGCAGGTGTCCGTGGCGGTTTCAAACTGATTTGATCGCCCATGGGCGGTAATCTTAGACTGTGGATCACATGAAATGACGGCCACTGCCGTGTGGTGCTAGCGGCCTATTCATGTTGTACACGCGCGATTTCCAGGCTGTTCCGCTGAACGACTTAAGCGGGGGATAGCAGCTAAAACATTGAAGGACACTATTCGTGGCAGTTGAAATTCGAGCTATGCAAGACTTGGCGCAGTCAGCGATGCAGACTTTGCGTACCCAGCGGTTAAAGCGCAAAAAGTATCGCTACTACAGCGGCTACCAAGAGCTGAACCTTGCAATTCGTGATGAAGTTCTGCATCTGGACGCTAGCGTTGCCCATCCCGTGCAATCCGTTTCGGTATTACACGGTAGCCACATCGTTCTTTCTGTTGCGCCACTTACGTCTGATCTAGTCAAAATCGGTCACGATGAATCCCATCGAATCTATGCTGAGATCTCTCTGGATCCCCTTCTTGATCGGTGGCAAGACTATCGCGAACTCGCTTCCAGCAACGAAGAGCCGGAATCCAGCGTTCCTGATTCGGATGACGCAGATGACAACCAAGTGACTCTGGAAAATGACCTGTACGCCGGTACGGTTCGTCTTGCACTGACCTTCAGCTCCGAATTCGATCAATTGCCTCCGGGAATCGCATGGTTGCAGCTAACTGAAGACGGTGAACTGCTCAGGCGCAAAGAGGTCCGGGAACGGATCGACGCCGGGGAACTAATCCTCAACGGCCCTGTTATCGCCCACCGTATTCTGGGGCGGTTTTCGTCGACTACTTTTAGCCATGACACGGTCTATAATTCAGGCGAACGCAGCGTAGGACTTTATATCAATAAGAAGGCCGAAGTGGCTTTGGCCCTGAACCGTCCTCTACGCTTCAAATATCGAATTCGTACTGACATCACCCGGATCCACGACGGCATGCTGTCGTTGGGCGGAGTTCTGGAAACGCAGAGCGACCGGTTGTCCTCAGTCACTTTGCAACTGGTTGGACGTAAATCGGAATTTGCAGTTGAAGTTCCAGCGGAGCTGGTTTTCGACGAAAAGCATGCAGCAAAGCGCTTTGGACGTGCTATCTACAGCTGGTCAGCAACCCTGGATTTCAAATCTGCTGACTGGGAGGCGATCGATCGTGGCGATAACTACGATCTCTATCTGCTGGCGACTTCGAATTCCAGCGGTGAGCTTGCACGCATTCGAGTGACTCGTACCCCGTTTGCCGTGCGCAGCACGACGCGTGCAGATGCGGTGACAATCGGTGAAAAGACTCTAGCGATTTCTCCGTATTTCACCTTCAAAGCAAAATCAACATCGGTGATTTTGGAAGTGTTCGACAAAGAAGCCTTTGCCGTACTTGCTAACGCTAAACAGCGCAGTTTCCCAATCAGCCAGCCATCGGATTCGAAGCCGATTTGGATCGTCGGCGAACTATCCTACAAGGCTCAGGACAACGGGCTGCATCTGTTCAAATACCTGCGCAAAGAACGCCCAGATATTGATGCATACTATGTCATCGATGAGAAAGCTCCCGATTTGCGGAATTTCGATTCCATGGATCACGTCGTTTTCCATGGCAGCAAAGAACATTTTGAATTGGCTATTCGTGCGCAACGAGTCATCGGCACGCACCATGCCGATTACTTGTACCCAACAAGGCACCATAGCTTCTCCTCGCGTTGCCGCGCTACTCGGGTGTTCTTGCAGCATGGCGTCATGGGAACCAAATGGATGGTTCCTAACTACGGCAAGAATTCACCTGGCTTTGCGACGGACCTTTTCATGGTTTCCTCTGAGCGCGAGAAGCAGTACATCGTTAGGGACTTCCTCTACTCGCCTGGCGAAGTCAAGGTCACCGGGCTATCGCGGTTCGATTCCTTGCTGGCGACGGATTTGAGTGTTAACGAGAACATGCTCCTGATCATCCCAACGTGGCGTGATTGGTTGCAGAATGAGGAAGTTTTCCTAGAATCGGACTACCTCGAGCAATGGAAAAACCTGCTTAATTCGGCGGAACTTGCAGAATTAGTCCAGAGGTATGGCCTGGAAGTTGTTTTCTGCCTCCATCCCAACATGATGCAATTCAGGGATCATTTTGCTGGCGCGCCCGCTCGACTAATTGTCCAAGGTGAAATTGACGTCCAGGAACTAATCAAGACCGCGGCAATCATGGTCACGGATTACTCTTCAGTGAACTTTGACTTCAGCTTCCTGCACAAGCCTGTTCACTACTACCAGTTCGATCGCTCTCGCTTCTTGGGACCGAGCGGATCGCATTTGAACTTGGACGACGAATTGCCAGGCCGCATTGCCTTTGACGCAGAAACATTGCTGGATGATCTTTCACGTACCCTGCAACGAGGGAAAGCCATGGAAGACAAGTACCGCCAACGTGCTGACGTGTTCATGACCCATCGGGACCAAAACAATTCGCAACGCATAACGGAAGAAATCGAGCGAGCCGAGCTGCGCGGCAGACCCAACGTTGGCTGGCGTGCCGAATTGCCGGTTAAGTTGAAGAACAAGTTCCGTAGGAACAAGCGGTACTTTGACGTCATGCGCAAGCTATACAAGTTGTACAAGCTTGCTCCCATGGAAGAAGACCTCATCGTCTTCGAATCGGGTCTCGGGAATCAGTACGGCGACTCTCCTCGGTATATTTACGAGGAATTGCTGCGACAAGGTGACACACGTCGCAAGGTATGGGTTTACTCGGGAAAGCACCGCTTCTCCGATCCTTTGACGACTACCGTTAAGCGATTGTCACCGGAATATTTCTGGCACCTCGCACGGGCAAAATACTGGGTGAATAACCAGAGCTTCCCGCACTATGTGAAGCGTCGCGCGAAGGGAGTGTTCCTGCAGACCTGGCACGGAACACCACTCAAGCAGATGGCACTCGATGTTCGCGAAGTTCAAGGCCGCGATGTGGGGTATCTTGAGCGTGTTACACGAGCAACGCGCCAATGGACGCACCTCATTTCGCCTTCTCGCTACACGAGCGAGATCATGCGATCCGCCTATGCATTCTCAGGCGAAGCCGTGGAGCTTGGCTATCCCCGAAACGACATCTTGACCGGTACCGACGTTGCTGAGCAAGAAAAGCGTGTTCGTGATGAGCTTGCAATACCCCCAGGAATCAAGACCGTACTTTACGCGCCGACATTCCGTGACGATGCGGCTTCAAGCCGCGGTAAATTCAGATTCGACCTGCCAATGGATCTGGAGGAGTTCGACCGTCGTTTTGGCGAAGATACCATCTTGATGTTGCGCATGCATGTGCTGGTATCAAATGCCGTGTCGATTCCGGAGAGCCTGCGGCACCGCATTATCGATGTCTCGAGTCATCCAGATATTCAGGAACTGTACCTTGCTTCTGATGTATTGATTACTGATTATTCGTCGGTGTTCTTCGACTACTCGCTGTTGCGACGACCAATTATCTTCTATGCATACGATCTGGAGAACTACCGGGACAATCTGCGTGGTTTCTATTTGGACTACGAGAGTGCGTTGCCTGGCCCAATTGTTGAAGAAGAGAGCGACCTTTGGGATGCACTATCGTCAGCCTTGGCGGGGGTTGATCTGCCAGGGGTGAATCGAGACGAATTCATTGAAAAGTTTGCCCCAAACGATGACGGACATGCTGCGCGACGCGTTGTTGAGCGCTTCTTCAAATAAGGAAGACTCCGCAGCTTATTGAAATTGTGTTGCCGGGCCTCTTGCAGGCCCGGCACCACTATGCTGCTGAAGCTGGCTAGTGATCAGTGACGCTGTCTTCTTGCACTAGCGCCAGCGTTTCTGCAATGAAACGTTGCATGCTGGCACCGGGGGAAACGTCGCCAAAGTAGTAATTGACCAGTCCTCGTAGCTGCGGGTTGCTGCCGGCCAAGGCCTCTCGCGCCAGCCGGCTGATTTCCGTTGCCGATGCAGCTGTAAGGGCAGGCACCTGTTGCAGCGCTGGAGTTTCATCAACTGTAGCCTCGGTGGACACTGGTTGCGTCACGAACATTGGTTTCCCTGTCGCCAAAAAGTCATAAGCAACTGCGGAAATGTCAGTCACGCAAAGGTCGGCAGCTGACCACTGCCAGCCCCAGTGGGCCGAGTCATCGAAAATGAATTGGGCTTTTGAAGTTTCGCTGTGCGCCCTCAGCTGTTTTCGGATTCTTTCTACGCCTTGCCCATAGGGTTTCGCACCCATTCCAGAACGTGGATGGGGACGAAAAATAACGTTGAATCCGCCGTCCTTGATCAGGGCGTCAATTAATTGTTCACCATGGGATAGTACTGAGCCATAATTCATGGAAGGCCGGTCGCCTTCCCACGTTGGGGCATAGAGAAGTGTTGGTAGTTCCTTATTCAGGTTCACCGGCGACGCATAATCCACATCTATTTGCGGACGCCCAATTAACCGGCATCGCAACGAAGCGTCGAAATTGCGCAAGTGATTTACCAGGCGATCTTTAGCTGCTTCACCGGCTGAAAATACATAATCGTAGGCCTTGAGCTGGTTGGACCACATGTAGGCTTTTTCGCTTTCGCCATGGCAGATGAAGACATGATTAGGCGCATTGAACCGCATGATTTGAAAGTTCCGGATATTTTGATTCACGTAGAACACCACACGTAGATCCTGGGATTGCATGAATCGCTCAACATCTACAACGGCGGGGGCGAAGTGAATCGGTAGCGGGCATTCCTTGCGCAGCGACAGTGCAGTATCAGGACTTCGTACGATGATTACCACCGGCACGAATTCTGCCAAGGCTAAAAGCGGTTCGTACCATTGCCTGATCTGGTAGGCGTTGGCCATCTCATCGGGAAAGTGCAGCGCTACCTTGTACCGGTCAGCGTCCACGGGCAGGTGACGTAGTTCTGTGGCGTGGTTCTGAATGAACTTCAGGTGTCGCCGTGTCTCAAAGCGCGATTGCACTTTCTTGACGACGCTATTGACGGTTCGTAACACTTTCACAGAGAATCCCTCACCACTTAATTCGAAGCATGACCAAGCATAATTCGCTGGGCAGGCTTTCTTCGGGACGTTTGCTATAAGCCGTTTTGCGTCGCGCTCGCCCGTGGCGTTATTCCGATTCTTCTTCGAAGTCCGCGGCCCGGATTGCAAGGTCGGGAATGTTGGATTAGCAACGCGTGCAAGTAGGGATCGGCAGGTCGTCTACGATATGCTGTGGTGAGTGCAACACCGGCATCGAGCTCTGAAAACTGGTTTCAGTTTGGGAACTTGGCCTACGGCAAGCTAAGATGAAATGTCGGACTATGTTTCTATAGGAGTCATCATTAGCGAAAAGCGTTCTGATCGATCGTCACACGGCGAACTCGATCGCAACTCGCCTCTGGTTTTTTCAACCAGGGAGCTCGGCCGTTCGCCTGGCTCAATGAAAACTCTCAATGAGCAGGTTTCGGCACCCGCAGATGTGGGAAATGCACTCATCGGTATTCGTGGAGGATCTGAGCTTGACTTAGATCTTCGCTTTGAAGCCGTGCATGAAGGAATTCTGGTATCGGGTACCGCTACAGCGCAAATCGCTGGGGAATGTGGACGATGCTTGGAGCCCATCGAGTACGACTTCGAGGCTGATATTCAAGAGCTCTTCTATTATGAAGAGAGCGAAGAATTCGAAGACGATGATGATGTGGATCAGTATTGGGTGGTCGGTGACTTGATTGACATCGATCCGGTAGTACGGAGCGCAGTGGTTACCGCCCTGCCGTTCCAGCCGGTTTGCCGGGAAGATTGCTTGGGGCTCTGCAGTGAATGCGGAATCAGTCTCAACGATGACCCTCAGCATGATCATGAGATTCTGGATCCACGTTGGGCAGCGCTAGCGCAGCTGTCCGACATTGTCGCAGAGGATGCGACAAATGATAAAACGTCAGACAAGAGAGAAGAGAAGTAGTCGTGGCTGTTCCAAAGCGGAAGATGTCCCGTGCGAATACTCGTGCCCGCCGTTCTCAGTGGAAGGCTACCGCACCGAACCTGGTGAAGACCGTTGAAAACGGTCGCGTAACCTACAGCCTGCCTCACCAGGCTAAGGTTGTCACCGACTCGGCTGGTACCGAATTGTTCCTTGAGTACAAGGGTCGCAAGGTCGCAGACGTCTAAGACATGTCTTCAAAAGAAGAACTTATGAAGCGTCTCGGAATCAATATTGATTCCGAGACGTTTCGTCTTGCATTTACCCACCGCTCATATTCCTATGAGAACGGTGGCATTCCAACGAATGAACGCCTTGAATTCTTAGGCGATTCGATTCTTGGCTTCTGCGTTGCAGAATACCTATACGCAACTTTCCCGAATCTGCCAGAAGGCGATCTCGCGAAGCGGCGAGCGGCTATCGTCAGTACCCGCGCATTGGCGATCATTGCCCGTGATCTGGAAGTGGGGGAGCACCTGCTCCTAGGACGTGGGGAAGCCCAGTCCAACGGAGCCAATAAATCCTCCATTCTGGCAGACACCATGGAAGCAATTCTTGGGGCCACCTATTTGGTTCAAGGCATGGAAGCTGCGCGCTCGTTTGTGCTTCGTTTCGTCACTCCACTGCTGGAAGATCATCGGCTGCTGGGCGCGACGACTGACTGGAAAACTGTAATCCAGGAAGAAGTAGCTTCCCAAAAGCTAGGCGAGATGCACTACCAGGTCACTGGTTCCGGTCCCGACCACGCACGCACCTACCTTGCCGAACTCCGCATCGGAAACGAGGGATACGGCCAGGGACATGGGCCATCCAAGAAGGAAGCTGAGCAGGAAGCGGCGCACAAGACTTGGCTGTTGCTGCATCCAGGTGAGCAGCTACCTAAGGGATAGCGTTTAGTTCATGCCAGAACTGCCAGAAGTTGAAGTAGTCCGAGAAGGACTGGATAAGTGGGTTCGCACTCGAACGGTACTAACCGCTCAAGTGCTGGACCCGCGTTCCGTCCGCCGTCATACCGACGGTGTTGAAGATTTTGAACAGACATTGAGTGGTTGCTCTATCGCTTCTGTGGTTCGCCGCGGCAAGTTCCTCTGGATGGACCTCGAAGGCCTTTCAACTCCTGCAGCATTGGTTGCCCACCTCGGCATGAGCGGTCAACTTCTTGTAGAAGAACCTGATGCTCCCGATGAGAAACATCTAAAAGTCAGGCTCTCACTCAGCGAAAAATCCGATTTCCCCAACGAACTGCGTTTTATAGACCAGCGAATCTTTGGGGGAATGTTCCTCTCCCCACTGGTTGCAACATCTGATGGTTTGCCTGCCGGAGCCGGGTCGCTAAAAGCATCGATCCCACAGGCGGCTGCTCACATTGCCCGAGACGTGATGGATCCTCACCGCAAGCCCGAAGACCTGTACGTCGCGCTTCGCAAAAAGACGACAGAACTCAAGAGAGCCATTCTGGACCAGGGGATCATTTCCGGAGTCGGCAACATCTATGCGGATGAAGCACTTTGGCAAGCAGGCCTTTCAGGTTTGCGCAATACTGGCACTATCAGGCGTCCAGAAGTGCAACGCCTCAATGATGCTTTGGTTGATGTGATGACACGCGCCCTCGCCGCTGGTGGTACGAGCTTTGATTCTCTATACGTGAATGTTAACGGCGCTAGCGGTTATTTCTCCAGGTCCTTGAACGCCTACGGGCGCGAAGGCAAAGCCTGTTTGCGTTGCAGAGAAAACGGCCGTGAGTCTCTGATTCGTCGTGATCCCTTCATGGGCCGTTCTTCCTACAGCTGTCCCGTGTGCCAGCCGCGACCACGCCGAACAAGACGTTAGCTGCGATTCCAAAGTATCGTTTACTCGTGGCTGGCACTCCCGGGGATCCGATCAAGAGGCAACACGCGATTCGTGCTAGCCACGGGAAGTCAATTCACATGTTCGATGAACAACGACTACGTGATCCTGAACCCCACAGTGACGATTCCGTCCCAGGCTGAAAGCTGTGCGGATTGTCCGCAAAAGTCCGAAACTTTATCGACAAGTGGTTGTGCCGCAGACTCTGAACTAGCGGCAACAAATAATTCAAGTGCACCATCCGGGCGGCTTGTAATTTTACCTGAAATGCCTCCAATTCGTGCTAATTTCTTGATGGTTCTACCTGAATATGGACGTAACTGAACAGAACCGCTCTCAGAGTCGAAAAGGTACCTTTGACGAAACGGAAAACCGTGCTTAGGCAGTGCGGGTAACGTTAGTTTCGAAGCCAAACCTTCTGCGAACAGATTACGCACCGCAGAGGGATCAAAGCGGATCGTTTTGAACGAGTCACCGGTGGGCCTGGAAGAGCTAGGGAAGAACGAGTCAAGTATGGCTTTTGGAACGTCGCGACCAGTGCCGATCGATGGATACATATTCACGCCAATCTGTGGCCGCGAATTGATTTCAATTATCACGTAGTTTGTCTCTTCAGATCCGTCGTAGAGCACGTCTACTCCAGCTATATGGATATTTGGGAGAACGCGCACTGCTCGTATCGCGGCTTCCTTGATAGCATCAGGAATAGTCTCTGTTACGTCCTGGACATCGCCACCGGCAGATGCATTTGCAACCCTGCGTAATGTCACTTGTTGATTTTTCCGTGGAATAGTGTCAATGGTCAGTCCTTGGTCCGTCAGACACTTGCGGACCTCGTAATCAACTTTGATTAACCCAGAACCCAAAAATGGATTTCTGGTCCGACGGTTGTTTTTGATGGCGATTAGTTCTTCGATGGTGGATCTTCCATCACCAACAATATTGGCGGGTATCCGCTTGACCGCGCCGACAACACGATTTCCTATCACAAGTAGACGGTAGTCGTCTCCTCCATGATGACGCTCTAAAAGGATCGTATCTTGTTTAAGCATGACAGTCAGTTCATGGAAAGCATCCCGAAGTTCGTTCCAATCGTTGAGGTTCGAGAAGACACCACGGCCCATTGAACCTTGATTTGGCTTCAAAACGAGAGGATATCCCATTATTAAACCGAGTTCACGCAGCTGTTCGTATGTTGTGTTCGATGTCTCTAGCAGAATACTCCGTGGCGAAGGTATTGCGTGTCTTGCGAGTATCTGGTTGGTTTCTCCCTTTCTATCGAGGCGAAGATAGTCTGCTCGTGGGGTAAGTGAGTCGGGCCTAGCGAAATTGAAGTCGATCGTAGTGGTGCCATCTGAAATGGAGTAGAGGTGTAGCTCGGGCGCCGTGAATGTCACTTCTAGTCCTCGTCGCCATGCTTCTAAAGCGATCGCGAAACTTGAAAGGCCACTACTCCCCAAGCGCCGGCCCATCAATCGAGATGAGAAGTGAACGGGCCAAACTACTACCATGCTTATCTCCTTCGAGGGGGGGGGCACCCAACTAATCTATGTTCTCGTAATCATTGTTTCACGGATGGTCGTCAACTGAATCGTGACCCAACGCGTTCGTCTCCCCCGAGTTTGGCTGAAGTTATTCTATTCGTAAGTGACACAGCTGCGCGATTTATTCTGCCTATATTTTTGATTGTAGAAGTGCGAATCTTAAGCTAGCAGCTGGGGACACACATCGCCTATAATCAATAGTTCTACGCCACCACTTGCGCGGTGGAGAACCCGCATTCAACAATGTTGCTAACCTAGGGGACAAGAACCCAGTCGGACGTGAAAGCCTTCATGGCATGGTTTGCACCTTTAGGAAAAATTCTGGCTCGGTATCTACCTTTCCGCGTTACAGTGAAGGCCATACTTTTAACCAACCCTCGGTGCTCGTGTACTAGTTCGTTTTCGTAGTAAATACGGATCACTGCTCGTGTGTCTTTGCTGCAACGATCAAGTCGAAGAACATGGTTAAGGCAAAGCAGAGTACCAAACTGTGATCTTTGACGATCCTTCACTTCGACTCCTTCCTGTGGAATGGAAGGGAGGGCACTAGAAACCTTTGGAGTCTCCTGCAGGCTAGTTATTTGCTTTGGGGTGGAGTTTCCGAGCTTCTTCGCTTCAAAGTCGAAGGTTGTGATGAAGGTAGTTACACTTTCCGACCGGCCCTCGAATATAACTTGAATCTGTGAGCCAGGGACTTTGTGACCAAAACTCGGAAAGCGCCATCCTCGCGGACGAGATCCACTCCGCCCGGTAAAGCGAATGATCTTCTGGATATCGACGCCAGAAAAATCGAGCCTGATGACAGGTAAGGAATCGATACAACCTATGACATAATTCTCAAAGATTTCAACTCTGAGAAACGGACCAAAATTCCAAATTAATGAGTAGATATGGTTAGATTCTGAAATTAGTTTGTCTACCACTCGGATGCGTTGCAGATCATCGGACATGAATAATGATCGATTATGGATAGTGCCGGTGAACCTGGAGTTTGATGCTCTTACATAAATTTCACCCAGTTCTCCGACTCGGCTGCGAGTCATCGACACATGGTCATATTGTCTGTCATGCCGGGATAAAGATTTATGATCCAGCACAATTGAATTGTGTGCAAATTGACTGAAAGCATACTTTGTCATGGCATCTTGCATTTGATAGCCGAAAGGTCCAGCTTCAGTCAGTAATTCGTAGCCATATTTCCAAAGGTACACGTGGAGATCATCCGAATGTTTGTGGTAGGCCCCGTTGTATGCAGCTATAAACGCCAGATATCCAGCCGAACTATCGCTCCAAGACGTGCGATGAAAAAAGTATCCAGAGACCGGTTCCGACAATGTGCGGGTACCGGGTTCACTACCTCGCGAACCGCAAGAAGACACGTAAGCAAACTCCTCGCTATTGAAAACGTTGTTCCGTGCTCCTGAAAGAGCAACTTGCGCAGTATCACTTAGTGGGAGAAATTTCCCGTCTGGTTGAACACAATGAATCGTATGCGATTCGGCACTCGCGAGTATCTTGCTTAGCTCAGGGGGAATAACACCGAAAGCAGCCTCCATGAACAATGAGTGTTCGTGAATATGTCTAGCTATCATTAGGTGATAGGACGGACTGTGTTCGATATGCACTCCTTCGGACGTGAAGGAATATGCAAAATACTCAGAAATACGCGTCAGGGAGCGGGCTAAGAAGTTGGATCGAGTGGCATGCTCTGCCCAGTCAGCATAAACTGCATAGTCTCGCAGAGACTTTGCCTGGAACATACCGTGATTGTTTTTTCCAGCATAGAAATCGTCTGTGTACAGGAGTGCCGCGGTTTGGTCCATTAAACGTTGTAGTTCACTGATCAAACGGGTTCTTTTATGCCTCATGCAAAGTTGATGTAAATGGATAGCTGCAGCTAATCTTTGCGCGGTGGTTTCATCATGATAAACAGTCTTGTAGCTTAAATCGGATTCCTGCAATGAGCCATATTGTTCAATCCAGATTAGAACGAAATTTTCAACATGGTCGAAGTCTTCGGCGGAGGACTCCAAAGCTGCGTACCACCCAGAAAGAAATATCCACCCCTGTACAAAACGATTCACGCTATTATTATTCGATAGTTGAATAATTCCATTCATTAATATCTCCACAGATCCCCAGTTGGGATGTGAGAGCGAGCCGGACAGAGTAAAATTCTGGAGATTCCTGAGTGTGCTCATGGTTGAACTTGATTTAAAACGATTCACGATGTACTGACGAATGCGGATTTGGTCCAGAGAATCGAAGACGTCAGGATCGTTGATATTTCTCTCCAATGAAAACAACTTTCTACGTGATCCTCTGGAAGTTCAGAGAAGAGTGCTATCTAGTGAATGTAGAGTCAAATGCAAGATATTAACACTTCAATAAATTTTATCATTGAGTCACCAGCATACATATTTTTCTGAAAGCAATGGAGTACTATTTCCATTCAGTAAAAAGTACCCGCGCGGAAACAATAAGGATTAATTTGGGCGAAAGAACTTCTCGAAGCTCACAAAAATCGAGAGGTGCTTGAAGGGTTGATAGCAGACTCGGGCGTCAAGATCCACGCAAGATCACGAAAAGTCGACCACTGTTTACCGTACGCGGTTTGATGCCACTGTCTTTCGAGAGAAAGATGACACAATACCCAAGAAGTAGCCTTCCGAAGATCGTGACCGTGCCGTACATCTGGTCCTGGATCGGCTCCCCGAACACCCATGCGTGCACGCGGCTTGCAAGGTCTTTGCTCCGATGCTGGATGCCGGTCCCGAGTCCTTGCGTCGTTGGGTGTTCCCGACCCAGGTTGACACCGGAGTGAAGGATCGGTCAACCACCGATTATCAGGATTAGCGCAAGCGCCAACCTGCCCAAAACCGGGATCTGAAGGAAGTCAATGAAACCCTGAGGATTACATCGATTCTCTTCGCGATGAAGCTGGACCCTCGCCGACGCTGATCTGCCGGGGCATTGAACAGTTCAGGGCCGAAGGTTATGTGGTCGAGTTGATCTGCGCCGTCCTCCGCCAGCAGGCGTGCGGGTCGATGCACGAACCAGCGGGTCTGGAAAACAAGACAGCGGCCACTGCGCGCCATCGAGGACGCCTAGATCATCGACTCGTGGCGCGGGCGCCGCGATCCAGATGCTAGGGGAGCGGCTTGGGCCGGAAATCCTCTACAGTCGTCAGAAGATTGCCGCATAGCTGCGCCGCAGAGGCTTCCCCGTGCTCTCCAAACACACGGTTGACCGGCTAATGCGGGACACGGGCACGAACGGCCTGGTCAGAAGACACGCCCTGCATCGCCACCCGTGACGGTGTATGTTTAAAAGTCAGCTCGGTGAGCTTTATCTGGTTAATTTTCAGGTCGCAATCCAGCCCGTTGATCTGTTGTGCGCTGGACGTACAGCTTCACCGAGGGCGATACCAGTGCCAAGTGGCTCATCTCGTTCGCGCCATGTTGTTATACTCTTGCTCTGCATTGCGCTCAGCGGCTTGCGGGCATTCATATTTGAATCATTCGCCCGTATCAGCCTCGCCAGTGCGTTATTGACTCGAAGCCGATCAGTAATCATCTGGTCGCGCCTGACGCTATGTACTCTAAGCGCGGTCTGCACATCGCCTGCTCGACGGTCACACAGCTTTTCAAGATCCATTACTAGTGCCGACCTAGTTGCTGTATTTTCGTCCAGATTGTCTGTTTTCCCTTGCCTCGGAGCCATTTGGCTGAAGGAGTGGGCGCTTCAACCACACCACATATCTTTCCGGCGTTAGTCGTTCGGACATGTCGGCTCCGTAAGAACCGGTGGACTCGCCCAAGCTAAGAACAGTGTCGATATTGTCCTCGGTTCGGCGCCTGATCCAGGTTGCTACATGGGTGAGGCCGGTGGAACTGGTCGAGAAGGTTTCTTGAGCCAGAACCCGACCTGAAGCCGATTCGAAAATCGCGTATGCATGCGTTGCTGCGTGAGTGTCAACGCAGAAATTAAATTGCTAGTGATCAGCCGTAATTGGCATAAGATGCCGCCTTCTTGTGAGCCGTGTCGTGTCCGATATCGGCCCGGGAGAAGTTCACTACGAGGCAGGCCTGTATGGGGCCACAATCCACGAAGATTGGGGTTGGCTTCTAGTCAGGCCGTCGCGGTAGTCGGGGTCGATGCCTGTCCGTCCAGCCAGACGGACAGATACCGGAAATGACACCCTTTAGGAGTCAATTGGTTCATGAGTCACATCGGGTCCAAGGAACCAATATCACCCTGCCAGCTAGTCCCAGGCCAGCCCCTACAAACAGTTACAGACGGTTCAGAAGGGATTGCGAGCCCTACATTTCTTTCAGGTTCACCTCGCTATAAGTCGAAGAGGGCTTACCGCTAATAAACTCGTATTCTGCTGGCGCACCAGCAGTATTCGCTTCTATGATCCTATGGATAGATAAAGGCTAGACGTCGTGACACGGATGGATAGCCGAGAGTAGAAATGTCCCCTCCTTCAGGAAGTATGCAAGATACCGGAAACGTCTGAGAATACTTCGTTGTTCTCTGGAAATTTCCTGGTGCCTATCGAAACCTGCATTGCTGAAAGTGTTTCTAACTTTCGATAAAGTATCATTCTGCTCGAAGTGGAGATGTTCTATGGATCGCAGATGGCCGGATGATGACTAATTTGTATAAGCAGCTGCTGCTGCTATGAACTTCAGGTGCATTTCGAAAGATAAGTTATCAAGGTGTTATATTGGGCGAATGGATAATATTTCTGTCCCAGAAGCTGCGGATTCCAAAACGATAACTCGCACCGTTGCGCCCGTCATCAGATATGACCCATTGCGACAAGACGGCGCTAAAATGGCTCTCCTGAACGGGCAATCCACAAACGTTGTCGGAGATAGAAGATACACGATAGACGGAGCGG
Organism: Glutamicibacter sp. NPDC087831; assembly: GCF_044742845.1. Taxonomy (NCBI): domain Bacteria; kingdom Bacillati; phylum Actinomycetota; class Actinomycetes; order Micrococcales; family Micrococcaceae; genus Glutamicibacter; species Glutamicibacter sp. NPDC087831. The sequence continues at coordinate 1,263,333 of NZ_JBIUVH010000001.1, read as the reverse complement.
CTATATTCGACGGCCGCGTCATTTCGGCTCGTGAGAATCTAGATTCTCTCGTCCCGTTGATCGCTGGTAGTGATACGCTTCGGAGCACCGGAGCAAGCTGGATATCTCGGACCCGCAACCCCAATGCTCTATTTGTGGTGGACGAGACGAACCAAGAAGCCGTAGTGGTGCCAGACCCGCTCGGCGGCGCGATAGTCTACTACTACAATGTAGAAGGGAAATACTATGCTTCAACAGATATAGCTTCATTGAATAGCGCATTGCAAGCTGACGGTGTTCGAACGACTAAGTCATACAATTTCCAAGTCGAACGACTTTTAATTGGTAATTGTGGTACTAGTGATTCTAGCTATGACGAGATTCAGACACTAGATTCATTTGAATTCATCCAGATCAAATCTGGAACATTCCAAATAGTTAATATGAGAAATGAACTTTTGGAAAGCAACTCAGAATCTTATTTCGAGTTGCTCAGGAAGACGCGGCAAGACATTATCGAGAACGTTGTTGCTGTCGCAGGGTCTCGTTCTCAGATGAAAATCGCTCACATTACCGGCGGGTTTGATTCGCGTCTGGTGCTAGGAGCAATCACCCACGCAGGAGTAAAGGATAAGTTCAGATTTTTCTGTTCCGGTCCCGAGAAAACTCGGGATCGAATCATCGCGGATGGCTTGACCGAGCAATACGGATTAAAAAGGACAACTGGTCCAGGACTTGTCCCTGGACCAGCGCATTCCATCACTGAGCGACTTTTAGGTCCGCTATTTCACAGTGGGGGAATTCTTACCACAGGTCCTAATGGTAGAGAGATCCCAGTCGATGTTGTTGCTGTCGGTGGTGGATACGGCGAAATGTACCGAACCGTCTATGCAGACCGATTCGCCGAAATTGACAGGAATGATCCGAATGCAGCTATGCGGTCGATGCTTCCATGGTCTAACAAAGATTCTACGTATATTTCAGAGGAAGCCTGGGCCTCCTTATCACGGTCGATCAACGCAAAATGGCAGTCGGTCGCCGATCAGTACGAAGAAAAGGATTTCCGGGGTGATGCCCTATGGATACATCGTCGCGCTAGGTTTCACTTTGGACAAGGTTCGATGGCCTGGAGCCGCGTAGGGACCCGAATCGATCCGGCTTATTCCCTCCATGGATTCAGGCTCGCAATGTCAACACCAATTCTCCTACGTTCGGGTAATGCCCTAGGCTACGATCTCATGCAATCATTCGATCCGGATCTGGTTAGCTTCGAGTTTGATAAACCGCGCTTTGAATCTGACGAATTCCAGAACTTGAGACGATTCAATGGTGTGCGTTCGTTGCCTTTGGGCAGACCGAGTTCTTATGAAAATGCTCCCAGCACGCCTCATACCAAGAATCGTGTCATTCCTAACACGTTGGATCCATTTATTTTGGACGATAAGAATCCCACTGCCGCGGAGAGAGCAAAATTCGTCGAGCAGGCAAACCGTCTTGGCGTTAATTTTTGGCAGTCCGCTAGTTATACTGATGCTCAATCTGTTTTGACCAGGATGTTAGCGGATAAACAAATTCGTGGAGCGGCACCGGACTTAAACTGGGCGTACGTAAACGACCTATTGAAAGACAAACCCTTAACTCGTGGACGAATCAGGGATATATATTCGGTAGTCGCCTTAATCTCCTGGCATGCATCATAACAAAACTGGGCACCGTTCTTTACCCCTTTTCTCGTATAAATCGTGGGGTAAAGAACGGTCCATGGCATATCAACCCAAAATATTTAAGATTTAGGGTAGCTAGATAAATTCATCTAGAGAGGTCAAATCCTTAACCGCGAGGGTTGTATTCATCAACTCCCGTAGGACAGACCCAATGAGCGTCCCGGATGGCGGAGCATGGCCCAATGCGAACTCTGCTAGGTAGACACCATGGTCATCTCCCAATAGATTTTTCCCTTGTACCAACTCACGCGTTGTCGTCTTGAACCAAAGCGGCTGCAAATGTTCTATACGGTGTGAATCACCTAGATTTTGAAGGTAAACCAATCTGCGCGGTCTATGTAGAGTTGATTCAGTGACCACTGACGTTCGTGACGCACGATCAGTACGGATTCGGCAGTATTCTTTCCAATCATCGCGGCGCAGAGTGTCGTGCGAAAAATTGTATTGACTACGAAGATAGTCCTTGACGAATCTGGGGGAGTATTCGAATATATCGGTTTGTGGGTTCCAAACCAATGTCGTAGTTCGGCTCGAAGTGTCTAGCCCGGCGTTCAAAGCAGCATATCCACCACCGGATCCACCAACCAGAATCAGTTCAGTCTCTATAATCTGATGCAAGGCATCGAGAGTTGCGGACAGGTTTTCTCCGAAATTGTCGGTTGCGTCCCCTAAGTACCAGGCCAGCTTGAGATCGCGATCAGCATCGAGAGCTGGATCCGCAATCGCAATCAATGGTAGCCCAAGCCTCTTAGTCATGCCGAGACCGGAAAAAAATGGTCCTAATTGAGTGGTTCGATTCGATATCGCTCCACTGAAAAATATCGGAGTAGCCTTATGAGTAGTCTCTTTAATATTTTCGTTGATGTAGAGGTCAATGTTTTTCTGCCCAGCTGCAAACTGGATAGTGTGAATTCCCGGAATGCGATTCCACGTATTCCTGAAATGCTCTAAAGAATCCCACAAATAGTGAAACTGTTTCCATTGTGCGTAGTTCGAATAGTTCATATTAAAATCTCACCATACCTAAATTTTTTGATTAAATATCAGTGCGATGTTTTTGGATCGATTTAAAATGCTCAAATTTCTTACCTGAAATGAGGTCCGTTCTCAATCGGGCATCTGCGCTCACCAAGTGGTTGCCTAAAGAATTGTCGATCGATGCAGCGAATAGATGTGCACCCCCAGGCTTGGGAGTAATTTCATTAACAACGGCACCGCTTGGTGAGGCCAACAAATCAACTCTGACAAATGGTGCTGGAATGCTATGACCTATTCGCTCAGCGATTTCGTAGAATTCTGGAGGAATCCCGTGCCCAACAAAAAGTTCCTTCGAGTATTTACCTGTGTTAACTAGGTTTGAATAGTTGTCATACCAGCAACGTTGTACTTTAGGAATGCGAACGGTCTCCAGCGCAAGGAGCGGCTGACCGTAAAAGGTGTAGAATTTAATGTCGCGAGCAGGCTGGTCTACGACTTTATCATCAAGAATCAAACGTTCGCGGATCCACTGATCTTCCTTGATCTTACCGCTCGTTATAAGATTCTTCATACACTGGCGTAAGTCAGTGAAATTAGAAATTGTGTGATTATTAACAAGGTCTATGATGGAATCAGCGGTTATGAGAAATACGCCCTGCGACATGACTCCTGTGAGTGGCTTTACGACAGTATTTCGCTCAAGGGGTATTTGATCGTGGTTAAAACTCCTCAATTCTAGTGCAGGGCTAGACAGTCCAAGACTTTCAGCGAAGGCATAGGCATTTAGTTTCTCGTCCAATAGCCACGCACTATTCTCTCGGTGGCCGAAAGCTTTTCTGCTCTCCCAATAGAGTAATGAATGAAAAGAAGCAGGAGGCTGATGGGCAGGGTGTGGTTTTAAAGTCCGCGGCCTTATCATCTGTTTGTTAAGTCCGAAGTCAAAAGGTAGGCTCGAAACTACTTCCATGGAAGAATTGGTTCGAATCATGCACGTAAAATGGTATTTGCCCGGAGCTAGAGATGGTGGCGTTTCCCATGTGTTCGAACTGCCTGCTTTGGACGTCGCGGTGACCTCGTTGCCACGGTGCAGTTTGAACGTGTATTCGGCGTCGTCAGGTCCGCCCGTCAGCCGCGCGTTGACTTTTAGGCCCAAACCTCTTGTCAATAATCTATAATTAGTCATTTAGTGTCCTAGCCCTTAGCGAGTTCTTCAATTATTTTATTGTAGAAGTCGTTTTGGTAGTGGTATTGAGAAGGGCCCCATTTGTGATTTTTGTCAGATAGAGAAATCTCAGGTCCTGGTTCTATGGTTGCGAAACCTAATCCAGAAAGGTAATCGTAGTATCGTTGGTATAGGGTGTTCGCCGATGCTGAGTCCATGCCCCTGAATTGCGGAGTTGGAGTTCCCTGTATCGTTATGTCTGTCCAATTTGCCTTGATTAAGCGCGATTTTTCCAAGAGCCCCTTAGCCTGCAATAGGATCTTTAGTTGATCCGCGGATTTTGACCAAATATCAAAATGCCTATCGCTACCAAATCGAATTAGCGTTCGTGGAATCTTAAACGTTGACAGTAGATTTGAGCTAACAAGTTCAGTGGAATTCGTTATATAAGTTCCGCCGTGTATGCGGTATGCGCCTAGGCGCTCACTCAATATATCGAACAGGAAGATATCAATTTCGTCACTGTTTTGGATGATTTTAGGGAAAAGGGAGGACTCGATGTCTCCTCTAACCATTCGAGAGTTAAAGTTTAGCGGCAATGACTGAACTGGAATTCGTTTTTCGGGCTTAGATGCCGCACTAATTAGCGATTGCCTCGCGACATAGTGCGTTAAGGAGTTTTCATTTTTTATTAGCTCGTATGTGTCGCGCGAAACGCAACCGCCGTATACGAAAAATTTCTTCATTTCGTCCTGGAAAGTCGTTTAGATATCGTAAACATTCATATCTCGTCTGTATTGGCATGTATTCTTGTTGCTATAATACCGGTATTCTGATGTGCGGTCGCGAAGGGGAGACTCAGTGTCAGGCTTGGACCTCTTGGAGGGATCCAGTCGGACTTGAGAAATTCGAATGTCACTTGACCTTAGGGTGTTGGAAGTACATCGGATTCAGAACCGCAGGAAGTACGGAAAACTACGTTAGCTCAGACAAGATTTGCTCATTGAACGGCGCCCAAGCGTCAACAGCCCACTGGCCAAAGCCTTTGTCGGTGAGCGTCACACAGGCCAGACGATGTTCCGGGTCCACCCAGAGGAATGTGCCGGACTGGCCAAAATGCCCGAAAGTGGTACCGGGATGGTTTGCACCTGTCCAGTGCGGCGCTTTGGATGAACGGATTTCAAACCCGAGTCCCCAATCATTCGGGTTCTGCCGGCCATAGCCGGGCAGAATTCCAGCCAGGTTCTCGAAATGCACACGCGTTGCCTCGCTCAATGTTTCTTGCGCCACGATAGTTGGGTGCAAAAGTTCGGCAGCGAATTTTGCTAGGTCCGTAGCGGTGGAGCGGCCATCCTTTGCGCAGCTGCCGGCAATTTCCGTGTCAGCCATGCCCAGGCGAGCGAAGACCGCTTCCTGGGCATACTGGGCCATGCTGATTCCGGTCTGTTGTTCCAGATGCTCTGCGAGCTTTTCAAAGCCGTAGTTGGAGTATCCGCGTTTAGTCCCTACAGCAAAGCGGATGGTTTCCGAATCAAAATCGTAGCCTGCGGTGTGCGCCAACAGGTGGTGCACGGTTGAACCCTCTGGCCCTGCAGGGTCTTCGAGGGTGATGGCTTCTTCTTCCAGAGCAACCAAGAACGTGTAGGCACTGAGCAACTTGGTCACCGAAGCCAAGGGGTAAACACGTGCAGTATCGCCGTGCTGGTCAACGATTGCACCATTGCCGTTCACCACCACGGATACCGCGTTGTCACTTGGCCACTGGTCAATCTGCGTCAGAATGCTCATAGAATGATCTATCCCTCGATTTTCTTCCTCGGATTTTGCGAGCACAACCAGATAATCCCCAGTGCGCTTCGCTAGAATTGCCACAAGGATTGGGTTTGATTGCCCAACCCAACTTTAGCGATTTGGCCCAAACATAGGAACTTCACGCCGTGCATCTCAAGACTCTCACCGTTCGCGGATTCAAGTCTTTCGCATCGGCGACCACTTTTGAGTTTGAACCGGGTGTCACGGCTGTTGTAGGACCTAACGGTTCCGGCAAGTCCAATGTGGTTGACGCGCTGTCCTGGGTCATGGGTGAACAGGGTGCCAAGACGCTTCGCGGCGGCAAGATGGAAGACGTGATCTTTGCTGGCACTTCTGGCCGCCCACCACTGGGCCGTGCCCATGTGTCCCTGACAATCGATAACTCTGATGGCCAGCTGCCTATCGACTACGCAGAAGTCACTATCTCCCGCACGCTGTTCCGTACTGGTGGCTCCGAATACGCCATTAATGGAAGTTCGTGCCGTCTTCTGGACATTCAAGAGCTGCTTTCGGATTCCGGTCTGGGTCGAGAAATGCATGTCATTGTCGGACAGGGGCAGCTGGACCGCATCCTGCACGCTACTGCTGAAGATCGGCGTGGCTTCATCGAGGAAGCGGCCGGCGTGCTCAAGCACCGCCGGCGCAAGGAGAAAACCCTGCGCAAGCTTCAAGCGATGCAAGGAAATCTGGATCGCCTTGAAGATTTGAGCGCCGAGGTTCGCCGCCAATTGGCTCCGTTGGGACGGCAAGCGAAAATCGCTCGCCGTGCGCAGACGGTGCAGCTCGATGTCAGGGATGCAAAGTCCCGCCTGCTGGCAGATGATTTGGTCACACTGAACAACAAGCTTGCCCAGGATATTGATGACGAATCCAAGATCCAAGCTCAGCAAGAAGACGCTGCGGCACGCCTGGAACGCATCAAGAAGCACATCGCTGAACTGACTGCCCAGATGGAAACCATTACCCCGCGACTGGTTCAGATCCAGGAAACGTGGGTTTCGTTGAGCACGCAGGCAGAGCGTTATCGATCGCTGGCCGCGTTGGCTCGTGAACGCGGGAAATTGCTGGAAAGCAATGAAACCCATTTCGATTCCAGCCGAGATCCTGAGCGTTTGGAAGCTCAAGCTGAGCGAATGAGCGAAGAACTTGAGGAACTTGAAGAAGCTCTTGAAGACCGCCACGAGATTCTTGCCGAAGCTGTAGAGGCTAAAGAGCAGGCCGAGGAAGCATCACGCGCCGAACAGCAGCGAATGGCTGCCATGCTCCGTGCCGCAGCGGACCGTCGAGAAGGCATGTCACGGCTCGCCTCGCAGGTGGCTTCCGCACGCAGCCGTGTCGACGTGACCCGGGCCGAAATATCCCGACTCCAGGAAAGCGTCCAGTCCTTCGACTCGGACCTTGAATTGGATTTGCGCTCTCACGCAGAAGTTGCCAGTGATCTTGAAAAACAATTGGCTGGCGAAGCCCAACTGAATATCGATTTTGAGAGTTTAGATCGGGAACACGCAGCATTGTCAGAAGAGCACAATGCCGATAGCCAGCGTGAACGCGAGCTATCGGTGCGTGTTTCCGGATTGCGTGCTCGCCTTGAAGCCCTGAAGCTGAACTCCAAACCAGATGATCAGTCGTCACAGCTTCTTGGATCAACATCCGGACTGCTCCTCGGTCGTTTGGGGGAGCTGATTACGGTTAATCCGGGATATGAACAGGCCATCGCCGCGATTTTGCGTGACAGTGCCGAAGCTTTGGTAGCCAAGAACCTCGGTGATGCGTTGGATCTCATCGAGGACCTCCAACAGCAGCAGGCCAGCCAGGTATTCCTGCACGCCGAAGTTCTGCCAAGTGGTGCAAAGGCTACTGCAATGCCTAATGCCGTCAGCGCTCGTGAAGTTGTAGCTGCCGATGGCCCGCTGGACAGCTTGCTTGATCAGCTTCTTGTTGGCCATTACATCATTGAGGAAATGAGCCAAGCACCTGCGGCCTTGGTGCAGAACCCATCTGCGCTGCTCACCACCTTGGATGGCATCACGGTTTCGGCAGTCCGCAGTTCCGTGGGGGACTCAGCAGGCGCTTCCCTGATCGCGCAGCAGGCCTTAGTGGAGCAGACGGAAACTGAACTCTCCCAGTGCCAGGAAGAACTTTCCACAGTCGAGCAAAGATTGGCTCAGCGGGGACCAGAGCTTTCCATCGCTCAGCAACAGCGAGATGAAGCCCTGTCGGCGCTGGCTGAATCTGACGCCACCATTGATGAATTGTCCTCGTATCTGGCACGTCTTGGACAGAAACTTCGCAGCGCGCGATCGGACAAAGCCAAGCTGGAAGAAAAGCTCGAAGCAACGCTGGAGAAGCTGGAAATCGAGCAGGAATCTCTGGAAGAGATTACCGAGCGCATGGAGCTAGCTTCAACGGATCAAGATGAAGAAACCGTTGATGACGCGGCACGAGCGGCTCTTGCAGATGCTGCAGCCGCGGCACGACAGCAGGAATTAGAAGCCCGGCTTGCCTTGCGCAGTAGTGAAGAGCGCGTTTCTGCGTTGCGTTCGCGCGTTGAGGGTCTGCGCCGCACTGCGGCAGCTGAGCGCAATCACCGTGAAGTTGCAGCTCGTCGAGCGGAGCAGCGCAAGGCGCAAGCAGCCAATGCGATCCGTATTGAGCAAGCTGCTGAGCGCGTCCTGCGTTTCATTGAAGTATCGGTATCGATGGCTGGCCAAGAACGCGAAGAGCTGGCTGGAAAGAAATCCGAACTGGAATCCATGCTGAGCAGCCAACGCAAGGAAGCGGAGCAGCTCTCCGCCGAGCTGGCCCGTCTTGCTGATGCTGTGCATCGTGATGAGATGGCCCGTGCGGAACTGCGGATGCGCATTGAGAATCTTGAGACCAAGGCCCTGGAAGAACTGGGATACACCCCTGATCACCTCATCGCCAACTACGGTCCAGACCAGCTGATTCCGGAGGCCCTCGACGAAGATGACAAGTGGGGCGCGCTGCGGCAAAACGTTGATGAAGAAGGCAATCCTGTCGGCACCCGGGCATATGATCGCGTCGAGCAGGAAAAGCGGCTGAAGAAGTCCGAACGCGACCTGGCGGCCTTGGGCAAAGTCAATCCGTTGGCACTTGAAGAGTTCGCTGCCTTGGAGGAACGCCATAAGTTCCTCTCCGGCCAGCTCGAGGATTTGAAGAAGTCCAGAGGGGATTTGCAGCAGATCATTGCCGACGTTGATTCCCACGTCGAGCGGGTGTTCACCGAAGCCTACAACGACACCGCCGTTCAGTTCAGGCGGATCTTCGATCGCCTCTTCCCAGGCGGCGAGGGCCAGCTGGTGCTCACCGATCCCGAGAATATGCTCACCACAGGCATCGAGGTGGAAGCGCGTCCGGCCGGCAAGAAGATCAAGCGGCTCTCGCTGCTCTCCGGTGGAGAGCGTTCGCTGACTGCTGTCGCGTTGCTGGTCGCCATCTTCAAGGCTCGCCCGTCGCCGTTCTACGTGATGGACGAGGTGGAGGCGGCCTTGGACGATATGAATTTGGGACGCCTGATCACGATCTTCGAAGAGCTGCGCGAGTCATCGCAGCTGATTGTGATTACCCACCAGAAGAAGACCATGGAAGTAGCTGATGCTCTGTACGGCGTCACTATGCGCGGAGACGGGGTTTCTACAGTGATTAGCCAGAAAATGGAACGAGCTGTGACGACGTAGCTATTGCGGTAAAGTAGGGATTTGCAGGGGCGAACTTGCATGCTCCGTAATTCACTGTCTCTACTGAGGATGACATGGCATTTTTCCGTAAACGTATCAATGATAACCCTGCTGTTTCGAAGAGTCCGGCACATCGGGAAACAGGGGAGGAGGATGTCCTCCCGAGCGGGTCGATGCTCCAGGGATCTTCTCCATTGGTGAGTGTGGTTATTCCCGTTTATAACGCCATGCCGTTCCTTACGGAACTGCTTAATTCTCTAGAAGCCCAGGACCTGGAACCAGAAGAATTTGAAGTCATTGCAGTGGATGATGGCTCGACGGATTTTGGCGGAGAGATTTTGGATGTCTATGCGAAGCGAAATTCGAACTTCATCGCCTTGCATCAAGAGAACAGTGGTTGGCCGGGCAAGCCGCGCAATGTAGGCATTGAAAATGCGCGTGGAGAATATGTTTTCTTCATCGACAGTGATGACCGGCTCGGTCCCCAAGCGCTCAGGCGCATGACTTCATTTGCGCTGGAGCATGACGTGGATGTCCTCGTTCCGAAAATGGTCGGTTTGGACGGCCGGAGAGTTCAAGCGAAGCTGTTTGAAAAAACAATTCTCGATGTGGACTACGACTTCATTCTGCGGACCCTTTCGCCGCAAAAGATGATCCGGCGACGGCTTCTCAATTCGCATGGCATCCGCTTTGTCGAAGAAAAAGTCAGGCTTGAAGATGGCATCGCCATGGTCGAAGCCTATTCCGCTGCTCAGCGAATCAGCATCCTGGGCGATTACAACTACTACGAGATCCGGCTAAGGTCGGACGGCCAAAATATTAGTACGCAGCAAATCGATCCTGCCGGTTACGTAGGTTCTTTGACCAAGATCGCGGAAACTATCGCGACGTACACTGGGCCGGATCTGGAAGTGGCCAGGAAGCGCATTGCCGGATTGTTCGTTCGCAAGGGTTTGCGTTTCTATGACGGACAACGTTTCCTGCGTTATACCGCCGAACAGCGCGCAGCATGGGTGTCGAGCCACAAGAGCTTCTTGGAAACCTTCCATCTGGATAATTCTGCAGCGCTCTTCAAGCCGCAAGAGGCAAAGCTGGTCGACGCCATCCTCGCCGGCGACTTGGAATACCTGGAGCAGCTTGCCCAGAATAAAATGGAAGCTGAGAAAGCGCCTGCAGTTGTTTCGGTCGAGAATACTGCTGAACGCATCTGTCTGGTCGTCGATTTTCCAGTCTCGGGACCGTCGCCAATCGGCATTCATATAAGGGATCGAGACACCGAAACCGTGGCAAGAGGCGAGCTTGCAGTTGACGAAAGCGGATCGCGGCTCACTGCATCTTTCCCGCGTGCCGCCGTGCTTGAATCGATTTCTCGCTTGGGCAACATCTTCATCGAGTATCAGGGCGTTCCTGCAAAGCGGATCAGGATGGGGAAAAGCGTTGCGAGCCAGGAATTCTCGGGTTTGCTGGTCTACGCAACAGCCAATGGGTATATGAGCATAGATGCTCGCCAAGCTAAGTAGCACCGCGCTATAGGGAGCCGGGGTACCAGCCTTTCCCGGGACAGGCTCCCTCCTGCAGAACACAGAGAGGCTCGTAGTTGCCCCAAACAGCAACTACGAGCCTCTGTGCAGCTAGGCGAACCCTAACTCGCAACGCCTACGAACACGTATTGAGGGTTCCGTCATTTCGGTAGGCAACAGTCTCGTCGAGAACCAGCGGACCGCCAATCAGCACATTAGTCCAACCTTCCATGCCGGTCAGCGCTGAGCCTATGGACTTAGGCAGGCAGGACTTTTTAGCCAGCAGCATTGGCGCGCCGTTGTAGCCTGCAGCAACGGCACCGCTCAGTCCGTCGGGGAAGCTCTTGCCGTTGGCAATGAACTGGCGCTGCGCACCATTTGGCCAGAAGGCCTTCGCGATGACAGCACTGGTGTCATAACGCGTTTCTCCGCCGTAACGAGCGATCCTGGCATTCGGAAGCGCTTTTCGGATCTCGTTTTCCGCATTTCTGGAGATTGCCAGTGGCCCACCAGCCAAGTACACGGTGGAGGGATTCAGGCGCTTGAGCTGCTTCAAGATGGTGCTTGGCACGTATTTCTTACTGCTCAGCAGCAATGGAGCCTTGCGGTCTGCCGCGACAGCTGCCATGGACAGGGCATCAGGGAACGAGCGTCCAGATGCCACAAACACGTTCTTGGCAGAAGACCAATTCGTAGCAATCTCTGCGCTGGTTCCATAGCGCGTGTTTCCTGCTTCTCGGGATACCGGTGCATACTTCTTCAGCTGCGTGAACGTCTTGCTGCTGACTGCGGTTGGGCCACCTGCAATGACGATGCGGGACGGATTGAGCCGCTTGATTTCCGCAGCCACTGCGCTCGGCAGATAGGCCTGCTTGGTCAGCAACAGGGGTGCATTGTGGCGGTTGGCCAGCGAGGTAACTGATAGTGCGTCAGCGAAGTGCTCGCCGGAAGCCACGACAACAGTTTTGGCCCCGTAGGGGAAGGTGCGCTTGGAGATCGCAACAGGCGTTCCATAACGGTTGGCGCCAGACATGCGTGATGGGCCCAAGCGGGTCGGCCAGACATCCATATTGCCAAAGTAGCTGGTAGTCAGCTTGTACTGCGTGCTGCGGCGGTTCTTCGCGAAGTCGCGCAGCGACGTCAGATCGCCGTTCCACACGTTGGCATCCACATTCTTCGTTGACCCCAACAAATTGGAGTTGGAAGAATACTGCCAGACATTGAACGTGGTCCAGCCTTCAGGAAGTTCGCGGGGATTCTTCGCAACGTCAGCGGTGGGGAAGATCGAGACATGCAGTGGCCAGGACTTGAACGCTGCGGAATCACCCGTGCACTCATCCCACCACGACTGGGCCGTGTAGATCATCGGCAGGCGACCGGTCTTGGCCTTGACAGTATTGCCGAAGTCCTTGATCCAGGTAACCAATTGGGAAGGCGTCATGCCGTAGCACATATCGCCCTTGCCCTGCGGATAAGCGGTCTTGTTGTACGGGTTCCACTCGATATCCAGCAGTGGGGGCATGGTGTACCCGTCATTGGTCCACCCACCACCGTTAGCCATGAATTCCCTGGCCTGAACAGCACCGGAAGAATGGGCAGGCATGGCGAAATGGTACGCACCGCGAATCAGGCCGGCATTGCGCGACTTGGTGTAGTTCTGGCTGAACTTAGGGTCCTTGTACAAGGAAGAAGGCCACGACTGGGTGGCCTTGATGTAGGCGAAACGTGCCCCGTTTGTCTTGGCAGTGGACCAGTCCACGTCGCCCTGATGGCGGGAAACATCGATCCCAAGGGTGCCGGGTGGACGCCAGGTCCGCAACTCATCAAGTGAAGCCGGCGCACCCACCTGGAACGGAACGGATGCCGCAGAATCATTTGAAGACAGCTTCGCGAGATCCGCTAGCTCGTCCATGGTAGGGATCGTCGCGTCACCGGTTTCGGCAATTCGCTTGGCTCCCTGGCCCAGCTGGGCATCGAGGTGCTCGAGCTCCATTTCGGCCAGCGCCTTGTCGGCTAGCCGTACGCGTTCTTTCTTGGAAAGATCATCGTCTTTGGACAGTGCCTTGGAAATTTCTTCAGCTGCTGGAGTGGCAATAGCAGCCGGCGCACTTGGTGCTGGCGCCTCGGACTCAACTTCGCTGGTGCTGGTCCCAGTGGCCTCGGCCTCGCGAGACGGCGTAGACGATGGTTCCGGCGCATCAGCCACGGTAGCAGTGGGCGAGGGAGACTGAACAGTTTGAGCGGAGGGCTCTTCTGTTGGCGAGGCGAACCCCGGACCAGCAGAAAGCGGGATGGAAAGTGCGGCTATAACCGCAATTGATAGAGCTTTGGATCGTCGCGTCCGGATAGCCGGCATGGATTCCCCTGAATAATCGAGTGCAAGTGAAATGGCGAAAGCCTTTGCTAGTATATCTACCCGATGTTTCCCGGCAAGATTCCGGGAATTAATATCGCCGCCGATGCCAAGGGAAATCTAAAACTGCGGAATTGCTTAATCGGCCAATTCCACCGGTTTTATGGTCTTTGGAACCAACAGCCAGGCAATCACTCCGACCAGGCCCACGACAGCCGAAATGTTGAAGGCCAATTGGAAGCTGATCATGTCGGCCATGGCCCCGGCCAGCAGCGGGCCGATGATGGAGCCTAGATCGGTGCACATCTGGAATCCGGCCAGTGCCTTGCCGCCGTTGCGGCCGGAACCAATCACGTCAGCCACGGACGCTTGCTGTGCTGGGCCCAGCAGCCCGCCGCCAATGCCTGCCAGGACCGAGAAGACGATGAAGCCAGCCAGGGAGGTCGAATACCCCATCGCGCCAATGGACACGAGCAGGACACTCATGCCAATGACCACGGGGATCTTGCGTCCAATGCTGTCTGTCAGGCGACCGGAGAACACCAGTGCGCAACCATTGCCGATGGCAAACACCGTCATGGAGATTCCGGCGGCCGTGGCACCCATGGTTTGGCCGAACACGGCCAAGGCGAAAAGCGGGATCATGCTGTTGCGCACGCCGAACGCCAGCCAGCCGTAGCTGAACCCGGAGAACAATGCCGCCCGGTAGGCGGGGGAGACCAGCGCCTCGCGGGTGGTCACCACTTCAATATCGGAATGCCTTGATCGCGGGTTTGCCGCATCTGCATCCAGATCGCGGCGACGGCCCAAGGCCATGTAGACCACGCCTGCGGCAATCACCAGGGCGGTACCGTAAATCAAGAACGGAATACGCATGCCCAGCGGGGCAAGCAAGGTTCCAAGAACCGGGCCGAAGACGTTGCCCAAGAGGAATGAGCCGGCGTACAAGCCTGAGATGCGTCCACGGGATTTCTCCGGAGCCAGGCGCGCAATTAATGCCATCGCTGAAATGGTGAACATGGTCGAACCGAACCCGCCCAGTCCACGAGCAATCAATAGCTGCGTATAGTCCTGGACCACCGCGCAAAGCAAAGTCGATACCGCTACCAGCAGAACGCCAGTGACGTAGATCTTGGGCTCGCCGAGCTTGCCTACCAGAACGCCTGCTACCGGTGCGAAAATCAAACGGGTAAAGGCGAAAATGCTGACAATAATCGTGGCGGCCGCATTGCCGACATCAAAGCTCACTGCATACTGGGGCAAGATGGGGGCGATGAGCCCGAAACCCAATGCGATGATGAATGCCGCAACCAGCAATACGCTGATCTCTTGGGGGATGGGCGCCTTGGCAGCACGGGTGGTTTTCAATGCCATATCAATTGAACAGATGGTTCTGCCGCTCAGCGAGCAGTAACCCTCAGCCTTTCTGGAACGACGAGCGGGGCTAAGCAACCCACCTGCCAGTCTAGCCTTGAATGCAAAATGTGCTGATGCTGGTGCTGCCTGCCATATGATCCCTAAATCGTTGGAGATATGAGACGATTTAGAGCGTGTCTGATTCGCTTATATTAACCATCATCATTGTCGCGGTTGTTGCCGTGGTGGCCATTGGCGTCATTGCCTTCGTCACCAAGGGCCGCAAGCCCAAGACTCCGTATACGTCAGAGCGCGATGCAGACGACTTGCCAGCTGGCCAGAGCGCTGAGGGCGATACTGATGCCGCAGCGGACACCGCCGGTGCAAGCGATGCGCCTGTCGCGGTCCAAGAGCCTGCCGCACCTGCTGCGCCACAGCTCGATGTTCCAGAACCAGTGCAGGGCCGTCTGGCCCGGCTGCGTGCGCGACTGACCAAATCCAACAGCATGTTCTCCAAGGGCCTGCTGGCCCTGCTCAGCCAAGACTCGATTGACGAGGATGTCTGGGAAGAGATTGAAGAAAATCTGCTGATGGCAGACCTGGGTACCGAGCCTGCGCTTGAGCTTGTTGACGCACTGCGTGAACGAGTGAAGATTGAAGGCAGCAAGGACCCGGCTCGCGTCAAGGCAATGCTTCGCGAGGAACTGCTCAAGCTGGTGGATCCTAGCCTGGACCGCAGCTACCTGCCTGAACCGCATCCGGACCGCCCAAGCATCATCATGGTGGTCGGGGTCAACGGTGTTGGCAAGACCACCACCATCGGCAAGCTGGCGCGAGTACTCGTTGCGGAAGACAAGGACGTCCTGCTGGGCGCCGCCGATACCTTCCGTGCCGCCGCCGCCGAGCAGCTGGCTACCTGGGGCGACCGCGTGGGCGTGCCTACCGTGCGTTCCGAGATCGACGGCGCCGACCCGGCCTCCGTTGCCTTTGAAGCCGTTTCCGCGGGCATCGAGCAGGAAGTCGACATTGTCATGATCGACACCGCCGGCCGCCTGCAGAACAAGGTCGGCCTGATGGACGAGCTGGGCAAGATCAAGCGTGTGGTCGAGAAGAAGGCCACCATTGACGAAGTCCTGCTGGTGCTCGATGCGACTACCGGGCAGAACGGCCTGCAGCAGGCCAAGGTCTTCTCCGAGGTTGTCAACGTTTCGGGTATCGTGCTGACCAAGCTCGATGGCACGGCCAAGGGCGGCATCGTCGTGGCTATCCAGCGTCAGCTCGGTGTTCCGGTAAAGCTCGTGGGATTGGGCGAGGGCCCGGATGATCTCGCGCCATTCAATCCGGAAGACTTCGTGGACGCACTGCTCGAAGGCTAATCGATAATTCCATATTTTCTTGATCTCCCCGTCGTCTCCTGCGGCGGGGAGATCTTGTTTAAGCGGGCGCTGCGCATCTGCAATTCCTGCACAGAGCGGTTTTGTTCCTGTTGGGCCATGGGGCGCACACAGGGGTTGGAATCAAGGAAATCTTGCAGTGAGGTCAGTCACACCACTCGATCCCGGGTCCGAAACTCTCCTTGGGGCCTCCACGGAAAAGATCTAGTCAGTGAGTGAATGGAACTTTTCCGGCGCCTTCTGGCCGCAGGTCACCCAAGGAAGCAGTGACCAGCGCTACAGAAAACGTCCAGATTACTTGGGTAAAGATGTTTTCTGGGGAAGTGTGTCCCTTCAATCTGTACGCACTGCATGAGGGATACTCCGGTTGATTCTGGATGCCCCCGTGCGGCCAGACCAGCCGGTAAAGGATCCATCCAGAAGTGTCGTCGAACCAAGACCTGCCCATACCAGTCAAGCAGGACCCTCAGCCCAGAGCCTTCCGCATGGACATCCAGGGCCTGCGCGCCATCGCCGTAGGTGTTGTTGTGCTGTACCACTTCTGGGGGCACTATCTGCCCGGCGGCTTCGTCGGAGTCGACGTGTTCTTCGTGATCTCGGGATTCCTGATCACTTCGCATCTGCTCGCCAAGCCGCCGAAGAATATTGGCGATGTCGTCAATTTCTGGATGAGGCGAGTCAAGCGGCTGATCCCTGCCTCCTTCTTGGTGATCCTGGCCAGCGTATTGGGCATCTGGTTCTTCGCACCGTCCACGGTGTGGCAGGACTGGGGGCTGCAAGCGATGGCCGCGACGTTCTACTTCCAGAACTGGTACCTGGCACTGACCAAGGTCGATTACCTTGCCGAAGGCGAAGCTCCAAGCCCCTTCCAGCATTTCTGGTCCCTGTCTGCAGAAGAGCAGTTCTATTTCGTATGGCCAATTCTGATCGGCGTGCTGATCTTCGCCGCAATCAAGTCCGGAATCAAGCCGGCAACCGCCGCGTTGGCCGGAATCAGCGCCGTCTTCTTGATTTCCTTCGGATACTCGCTATACGCAACCGCGACTGAACCGGGCAGCGCGTACTTCTCGACCTTTACCCGAGTCTGGGAATTCTCGGCAGGCGCCCTGGTGGCGGCTTTGGGAGCGCGTGCGTATGCGGCCAA
The DNA here is from genome assembly GCF_044742845.1 of Glutamicibacter sp. NPDC087831. Taxonomy (NCBI): domain Bacteria; kingdom Bacillati; phylum Actinomycetota; class Actinomycetes; order Micrococcales; family Micrococcaceae; genus Glutamicibacter; species Glutamicibacter sp. NPDC087831. The sequence goes on along the minus strand of NZ_JBIUVH010000001.1, from coordinate 1,246,213 downwards.
GAAGGATGCGATGAGCTTGATCGGGTCGTGGGGCGGAGTCCTTGCCATCGCATTCAGCGCGGTGGCCTTTACCGGGCAGATGCCGTTCCCCGGATACATCGCAGCGATTCCCGTATTCGGCACCGCACTGATCCTGCTCTGCCATTCCACGCATAAGTACTCGCCGAACATGTTCTTGAGCAGCAAGCCGTTCCAGTTCTTCGGTGACAATTCCTATGCCATCTACCTCTGGCATTGGCCGCTATTGATCCTGATGCCGTTCATGGTGGATGACTTCAAATGGCCCCAGAAGATCATTGCCCTGGCCTTGACGCTGGTTTTGGCTGTTTTGACGCAGAAGTTTGTCGAGGTTCGATTCCGTAAGTTCATTGACGCCTCGGTACTGCTCACGGCGCCACGCTTCCTTGCCACGGGCAGCCTCGTCTTGGCTTTGGTTGCCGGAGCTTTCTACCTCAACACCGAACGCATTATCAATGACGCCCAAGACGTCGACAAGGCCTTGGCCCAGGTCGAAAAGGAGCTGGGCGAAGACTGCTTCGGTGCCGCGTCGCTCAGTGAATCATGCGGTGAAGCAGTGAATATCGAGACGGCCTACCAGCCGGTGGCTCCCGCCCCGGTAGTTGCGAAGACCGACAAGCCGGTTGTCTACAAGGACGATTGCTTCGCCAGCCAGGACGCCGACTACAAGGACCGCCCGGTATGCAACTACGGTGATGGCAAGATCAAGGTAGCACTGGTTGGAAACTCGCATGCAGGCCAGTGGATTCCTGCCTTGGAACCTATGGCGAAGAAGAATGGCTGGAGTATTGATACCTATTTGGCCAGCCGATGCGCCGTCATGGGCGAACCCCAGGTCTTTGACTCCAAGGCACGGGAAAAGGGCTGCGCTGATTATGGCAGCTGGGTGACCAAGCAGATCGAAAAGGAAGACTATGATCTGGTGATCAGCTCCAACCGCCAGTCCCTTCCGGTTTCCGGATACGAAATGGAAAACACCGCTGAGCCTGCCCAGAAGGCCTACGAAAAGATTCTCCAGGACTGGGCCGGCACCGGCGCCGCTGTAGCGGTCATCCGGGATACGTCCTTCCCGGGGGAGACCGTGGAGAATGTGCCTGACTGCGTGGCCTCCAGCGATGGCGAATTCAGCGAATGCAGTGGCGAGGCGAAGCAATGGATTCCGATGGATCCGCAAGCCGACGCGGTGAAGGCCCTGGATAAGCCGAATATTATCGACGTCGACATGAATGACCAGCTGTGCGAGGACGGACGCTGCTTTGCGGTAGTCGGTGGCATCGTGGCCTATTGGGACCACTCGCACCTGACCGAAACCTTTGCCGAGTCCCTGTCCCAGACCCTGGAATCCCGGCTGAAGAAGGAACTGGATTCGAAGGAACTGTTCCCGGCAGCATAGGGCTTTGCGGCACCTTGCTCGATAGGCTCTGGCTTCAACGCATTAATTGCGTTGCAGCCAGAGCCTATTTCTGATTCCTGATGCCCGTGACTGCCCCAGGAGCATCGCGGCCCGGGCGAAAAGCGGAAACGCTTGGCTCATCGGGCAGCCAGAATCGCCAGGGGAACTGCGGACCGCCGGCTATCCCCGCGACGCCAACAAGGGGTCCGGTGCGCAAAGCCTCCGGGGGACCAGAGGCAGCATGGAGGGTAAAGGGTGCAGCGAACAGATCCAGCCCGTCATGTTCCAATCTCGTGAGTCCCAATGCGGTGGCCAAGTTCCCCGGTCCACGGGCCAGCTGGATTTCCGGGATGGGATTGCGGGCGTAGCGGATGGGCCGCTTCTCCAGTCTTCGTGCGTGGGCCAGGTCGGCGCCGGAAATAATTTCGCCAGAACGTATCAGCACCCCGGACGCAGCTCCTGGCGGTGAGCAAACGAAATTCAGGGCGTAATGCATTCCATAGGTGAAGTACACGTACGCGTGCCCGGGTTCCAGGAACATGGACGCGTTGCGATCGGTTTTCCTGTCCTTCGAGTGGCTGCCCGGATCATAGGGCCCTGCGGTTCCCAGGCCCATGTACGCTTCGGTTTCGGTGATGCGCACGCTGACCGGTCCATCACTGGAATCCACGGTGAGTACTGCCCCGAGCAACCGGGGCGCAACGTCCAAGGCATCGGGCAAGAAGAAAGATCGGTCCATGCTTCCAGTGTGCCTGCTCCAGCTAAATTGTCCCCGGCCCCTGTAAGGATCATGGGTACTTGAAACTTGGGGGTTCAAGCAACTCGCACTCGTGAAATGGGGAATGAGCATGAAAAGGTTCTTAGCAACTGCAACCGCACTGGCCGGAATTCTATCGATGGCTGCCTGCGGGGTATCGGCAGAAGAGTTTGAGGCTGCGCAAACCTCGAGCGCAGCCATAGCTGCTGAAAAGGAAGCACTGCAAGCCCAGCTGGCAGAAGCAGAAGTGCAATTGGCCCTGGCCCCAAGGAAGAAGCAGCAGAGCTTCGCGCAGCCGCGGCTGAGAAAGCCACGGCCAACAAGGCCAAGAAGGTCACCAAGCGTGCTCTGGCGCACATCATGAAGCAACCGGACTCGCACATTGATCAGAATGTGATTCTCTACGGGCTGGTCACCCAGTTCGACTCCGCGACCGGTCCATGCACCTTCCATACCGAGCTGAGCCACGCGCAGGTGGGCAAATACGACTACGAGCACAATCCGATGTTCACTGCCGGTGACGGCCTGGCGGACTGCGAGGCGCCGGATGGCGTCGTGGCCGAGGGCATCGTCCAAATCACCGCCACGGTGACCGGATCCCTGAGCTACGACACGAGAATCGGCGGATCCCCTACGGTGCCGAAGTCCCGAGTCGTGAAGATCAAGCGGCTATAGCCGCTGCCGGCGTCCGCCCCGGGCTGTTCTTTTGACCGTCGGCCAGCAGCACCGTGAACTGTTCGAAACGGCGGCGAAACATTGCCGAGAAGCAAACGTTACCCCCGGCAGGAACTTGATACACAGCGGAAACGAAGCAGCGAGTGTTCGGAAACATCGGGCGCGTTAGATAGTCATAACACCACCGATACACCGAATACCTTGAGGGGAAGTGATCCAGATGGAGTTGGATGTAGCCAGCTTATGGATCCTGATAGCTGCCGCACTCGTATTGCTGATGACACCGGCACTGGGACTTTTCTACGGCGGCATGACTCGCGCCACCGGCGTGGTGAACATGATGCTGATGAGTTTCTCCGCCGCGGCGATCACCGCCGTTGTCTGGGTGCTCTGGGGCTACTCGTTCTCCGCCGGGGAACCAGCCATCGCCGGAATCGTCGGCAATCCAATCAGCGACTTTGCCATGCACAATACCGAGCAGTCCGAGCTGCTCGCCGCCGGATTCGCCGGTACCTTCGCCATGATCTCGGTAGCCATCATCTCCGGAGCCATCGCCGACCGTGCCCGCTTTGCGCCATGGCTGTTCTTCGTCCCGCTGTGGGTCACCCTGGTGTACGCACCGGTGGCCTTCTGGGTCTGGGGTGGAGGCTTGCTCTCCGCAGACGGATTCCTGGGCAGCATCTTCGGCGAAGCCATTGACTTCGCCGGCGGCGCAGTGGTCCACACCAACGCAGGTATCGCAGCCCTGGTCCTGGCCCTGAAGTTGGGCCAGCGCCACAACTTCCACGATCGTCCGCAGCCGCACAACACCCCGCTGGTCATGCTCGGTGCCGGCCTGCTGTGGTTCGGCTGGTTCGGTTTCAACGCCGGTGCGGCGACCACCGTCGAGCAGGCTGGACTCATCTGGGTCAACACCCTGGCAGCTCCGGGTGCGGCCGTCCTTGGCTGGATCCTGGTTGAGAAGCTTCGCGGTTCCCGCCCCAGCTCGCTGGGTGTCGCCTCCGGCCTGGTGGCCGGCCTGGTCGCCATCACCCCTTCCTGCGCAGATGTGGCCCCGTGGGCCGCGATGCTGCTGGGCGTACTGGCTGGCGCCGGTGCAGCCTGGGCAGTGAACTTGAAATGGAAGCTGGGCTACGACGACTCGCTGGATGTTGTCGGCGTGCACCTGGTCGCCGGCTTGATCGGAACCCTGTTCCTGGGCTTCTTCGCCCTGCCAACCGAGGAGAGCGCTGGCGGACTGTTCTACGGCGGAGGCGTCGCCCAGCTGATCGCCCAGGCAGCCACCCTGATTGTGGTCATGGTCTTCTCCGCGGTGATGACCTGGGTCATCGCCACGGTCATTGGAAAGTTCAGCCCATGGCGTGTCGCGGCAGATATCGAAATTGCCGGCATCGACGAGGCGGAGCACAACGAAAATGGATACCAGCTGGTTTCCAAGTAAGGAGCGGAATCTGGAAAATAACGCAGCACAAGCACGAGGGGCAGGGCGTTTCTGAAACGTCCTACCAGGACCGCCGGTGGGCCATGCAGCCACCGGCGGTCCTGGCGTGTTCACGCCCGGGGGCGGGCACATGTGTAAATCATGGGAATCGCCTAGTTCGCTGGCATCAGCGGTGCACCGGCCCCTAGCGTGGCATTCACCAGCCGATTATTCCCAAGCAGCTAGGAGAGTGCCATGGCCAGCGAACCACAACAGCAAGCAAGCCCGGGAGGGGAACCGGTCTTGTCCGGCCCCGGCCAGGACAGCGAATTCCTGACCACCAACCAGGGAGCTCCCGTCAGCGATACCGACCACTCGCTGAAAGCCGGAGAGCGCGGGCCCACCTTGCTGCAGGATCACCACCTGCGCGAGAAGATCATGCATTTCGACCATGAGCGGATTCCGGAGCGCGTGGTCCACGCCCGCGGGGCTGGCGCCCACGGCTCCTTCATCAGCTACGGCAACGCCTCCGAGCTGTGCCGGGCCGATTTCCTCAAGCCGGGAAAGCAGACCCGGGTCTTCGTGCGGTTCTCCACCGTGGTCGGTTCCCGCGGCTCGATGGACACGGCCCGCGATACCCGCGGCTTTGCCACGAAGTTCTATACCGAAGAGGGCATTTTCGACCTGGTGGGCAACAACATCCCGGTGTTCTTTATCCAGGATGGCATCAAGTTCCCGGATCTGGTCCATGCCGCGAAGCCGCACCCGGATACCGAGATCCCGCAGGCGCAATCGGCCCACGATACCTTCTGGGATTTCGTCTCCCTGCATACCCCTGCCCAAGCCCACGTGATGTGGCAGATGAGCGACCGCGCGATACCCCGCTCGCTGCGCATGATGGAAGGCTTCGGCGTGCACACCTTCCGCATGGTCAACGAGGCGGGCAAAGCGTCACTGGTGAAGTTCCATTGGAAGCCCAAGCTCGGCGTGCACTCGCTGGCCTGGGAAGAGTCCCAGCTGGCCGCCGGCGCGGATCCGGACTTCCACCGCCGCGATCTGGCCGAAGCCATTGACGCAGGCGCCTACCCCGAATGGGAACTGGGCGTGCAGATCTTCCCCGACGACGGCTCGGGGGTCTTCGAAGGCATCGACCTGCTGGATCCGACGAAATTCGTGCCAGAAGAACTGGCCCCGGTCCAGCCGCTGGGCAAGATGGTGCTGGACCGCAACCCGGAGAACTACTTCGCGCAGACCGAGCAGGTCGCCTTCCACCCCGGGCATCTGGTGCCGGGCATCGATATCAGCGACGACCCGCTGCTGCAGGCGCGGCTCTTCTCCTACCTGGACACCCAGCTGACCCGCTTGGGCGGACCGAACTTCGCGCAGATCCCTATCAACTCGCCGGACTCTCCGGTCAACGACATGTTCCGCGACGGCTTCCACCAGCACCGGGTGCCCAAGGGCATCGCGCCGTACAAGCCGAACTCGCTGGATGGCGGCTGCCCGTACATGTCGCAGGTTCTCTCTGGCCAGCAGCCTCCGCTGGACTTCCCGCAGCCTGTGGCCTCCGGGAAGAAGGTGCGTTCCGAGCCGGCCAGCTTCTCGGACCACTACAGCCAGGCGCGCCTGTTCTACATCAGCCTCTCGGCCGTGGAGCGCGCCCACGTGCAGCAGGCCTACTCCTTTGAACTGGGCAAGTGCACCGATACCGCGATCCGCCAGCGGCAGGTGGAATGCCTGGCGAAGATCGATACCCAGCTGGCCGCCGGGGTCGCCCAGGCACTGGGCCTTCCGGCACCGGCCGCAGTGCAGCTGGATGACCCGGTGGCCAGCCCCGCGCTGTCCCAGATCGGAAAAGCCTGGCCAGTGGACGGGCGCAAGGTCGGGGTGGTGTTCAACAGCGGAAACCACCAGCACGTGCCGGCAATAGCCCAGGCGCTGGCCGAACGGGGCATGTCCCCGCTGCTCGTTTCGGCCTCCGGCGGCGAGGTGGCCCCGGACCTGCCCATTGACCGCACCTACCTGACGGCGCGCTCCATCGAATTCGATGCGCTGGTGCTCATCGGCCCGTTGCCGCCGGCCCCGGACGCCGCGGTTGCGCTGGATGCCAAGGCCGGCGCCTTGGGGGCAGGCGGGGTTCCCATCGACCCGCGCGTGGCGTTGCTGGTCGCGGAGGCCTACCGGCACAACAAGGCCATCATCACCCTGGACGGGCTCTCCGATGGCCTGCTGCAAGCGGTGGGCCTGGAAGATGACGCGCCGGGCATCGCGCTGGTCGAGCTTTCGGCGGTGGCCGAAAGCGCCGAACAGCTGCTGTCCACCCACCGCGCGTGGGAGCGTTTCCCGGTCGCCGAGTAGCAGCGTGGCCCAGCTGGCCTAGCGGGCGGCGCGGCAGGTGCATGATTCGATTTGCCTGACGCGCCGGCCTGGCCCAGCAGCAGGGCCGGCGGCAATCAACTGGCACAGATAGCTGATGAAGAGAGGTGCAAGATGCCTTCAGGAACCGATAGCCATGCCGGGAACGGGAACGCGGCCGAAACCGCTGCCAAGGCCCGGCACGCTCCTGGACCCGATGCCGAATCCAAACCCGGTTCCCCGCCGGATATGCACTCCAGGTCATGGAAATACGCGGGCAAGCGCTCCATCAGGGAATTCTCCCGGAAGAAATGCACGGATATGGCGGCCTCGCTGACCTATTTCGCGATGCTCTCCATCTTCCCGGCCCTGCTGGCGGTAGTCTCCCTGCTCGGAGTTGCCGGCCAGGCGGAGAACATGACCCGCAACATCCTCTCGCTGATCGAGGAACTGGCCAGCAAGGAAGTGGTCGAAACCCTGCGCCAGCCCATCGAGCAGCTGGCATCGGCCCCGTCGGCAGGCCTGGCGCTGATTGCCGGTCTGCTCGGTGCGCTATGGAGCGCCTCGGGGTATGTCGGGGCGTTTGGACGGGCAATGAACCAGATCTACGAGGTGGCCGAAGGCCGGCCGTTCTACAAGCTACGCCCGCTGATGCTGCTGCTGACACTGGTGCTTCTTGTGGCCGTGTCCGTGCTGGGGATGCTGCTGATCGTCTCCGGTCCGCTGGCCCAGGCGCTGGGCAACGCCATGGGGCTGGGCGAGGGCGCGGTGGCGATATGGAATATCGCCAAATGGCCGGTGATCGTGCTGTGCGCGATTGTGCTGGTGGCCGTGCTCTACTACGGGGCTCCCAATGTGAAGCAACCGAAGTTCCGCTGGATCAGCCTCGGCTCGGCCATCGCGCTGCTCGTGCTGGCGGTAGCGACCGTAGGCTTCTTCTTCTACGTTTCGAACTTCGGCAACTACAACAAGACCTACGGCGCCATCGGCGGGGTCATCGTGCTGCTGCTGTGGCTGTGGATCGCTAACCTGTCGCTGCTGTTCGGCGCGGTCTTCGACGCGGAAGCCGAGCGCGGGCGCCAGCTGCAGGCGGGGATTGCGGCCGAACGCTCGGTCCAGCTTCCGCCGCGGGATACCAAGGCCAGCATGAAGCAGGAGGAAAAAGAAGAGCAGGACATCAGCGACGGACGGCAGCTGCGTTTCGCCAGCGAGCTGGACGCCGAAGAGCAAGCGGATGCGGAATCCAGGCGGAACCCGGAAAGCTGAGCAGGAGCCGAAGCTGGCAATCGCCTGGGCGCCCCTTGGCGCGGGCCAGCACCTCGGTAGCGTGTGAAACGACCAGATCATTCCAAGACAAAGGAGCTCTTCATGGCCAACGACGAGGCAAGCAAAGTCATCAGCATCATCCAGGACCTGCGGATCGCCATGGTCTCAACCCTCAGCGCTGGACGGCTGGCCAGCCGCCCCCTGACGCTGATTGAAGCCACCGACGAAGGAGAACTCTGGTTCTTCTCTACCGCCGACGCCGGGATTGTCCAGGAAATCCGGGCCCAGGGACTGGTCAATGCCGCGTTCAGCGGATCCAAGGCGTGGGTGTCGGTCAGCGGCCACGCCGAGGTGGTGCTCGATGTCGCCAAGAAGAAGGAACTGTGGAACGCCGCGGTGGAGACCTTCGCCAGCGAAGGCCCGGAATCTGCGCAGACTGTGCTGCTGCGCGTCGATGCCGACTCCGCTGAATACTGGGAGAACCCCGGTGGGGCAGCGAGCCTGGTGGCCGGCTGGGTGAAGCAGAAGCTCACCGGCAAACCTGCCGAGCCCGGGGACTCGAATAGCGTCGAACTCTAGGACGCCGAAAACCGCCAACGGCCGCTGCTCCAAATTCCTGGAGCAGCGGCCGTATTCCTGTGCACATTGCCTGGCGCAGAGCTATGCCCCATGGATTCGTATCCATGGGGCATAGCTGGTGGTGCGGTTTAGGACAGGTCGTCCTTGACATCCTTGGCGGCGTCCTTGACGTGTTCTCCTGCTTGCTTTGCCTTGGCGGCGGCCTGGTCCTTCACGCCTTCGGCTTGCAGGCGCTCATTATCAGTGGCATCGCCGTAGGCCTCCTTGGCCTTGCCAGATGCTTCCTGGGCCTTGTTCTGGATCTTGTCTCCAATTCCCATGATTCTTACCTCCTGTGTGGATCTGGTTACTGACAACTTGAACTATAGGGCAGATTGCAAATTGGGGTTCCGAAGCTGAAAGTTTGCTTGCGGCCAACTTTGCAGATCATCACAGTGCCGCCGTCGCGGCGGCCAATCCCATAAACTGCCTCGCTGCGTTGCGCTGTTCTTTGCGGTTATCAGGAGTCATTCAGCTGGGCCGGGCACGAATGGGCCGTGACCTAGACTGGCCAAAAGTTCCGCGCAGAGAAGGAGAATCGATGGACCAGCGGCCGGTGTCGTTTAGTGCAGCCGAACCAGGATCCCGCCCCCGCAACAGCGAGTTATGGTGGGGCGCCGAAGTCGCGGTGCGTGCGGCCGCCGTGCGCTGCGAGGGCAACCCGGAAGCGATGCTGCGTACGCTGGAAAGTTCGGGGGAGGAACCTCCGGTGCCAGCGGCCGGACAGACCCAGCGCCTGTGGGAGCTGCTGGCCTCCGTGGCCGCCACCGACCTGGTCGCGGCCAGGACGCTGGAACCGCATTTGGATGCCGCGGGAATCCTGAACCAGGCGGGCATGTCGTGGCCGGCCGGCACTGCATGGGGCGTTTTCGCCGCGCAGCCGCCCAACGCCACCCTGGAAGCGGTTCGCCAGTCCGGCGGGGGATGGGAGCTGAACGGCACCAAGCCCTGGTGCTCGTTGGCCGCGCAGCTGACGCATGCCCTGGTCACCGCCCCCACGCCCGATGGTGGCCGGCTGTTCATGGTTTCCTTGCGGCATCCGGGCGTTGAACCGGCATCGGATGCCTGGGTCAGCCGCGGCATGGCGCAGCTGCCCAGCGGCAGCGTGAACTTCACCGGCGTGCCGGCACAACCGGTGCAGGACGCCGGCTGGTACCTGTCCCGTCCCGGGTTCGCTGTCGGGGGCGTTGGCGTGGCCGCCTGCTGGTTCGGGGCAGCGGTGGGAATCTACCGCCATCTGCTGCGCAGCGCCCAAGCGCGCACCCCGGATCAGCTGGCCCTTGCTTGGCTCGGCGAAGCAGACCGCTTGCTGGCCAGCTGCGCCGCGCTGCTGGAACAGGCCGCCGGGCTGGCCGATGCCGGAGCGCTGGATGCCATTTCGGCCCATCGGGTCCGCGGCCAGGTGGCCGGGGCCTGCGAGCGGGTGTTGCAGCTCAGCGGCCAGTCCACCGGTCCGGGCCCGCTGACCGCCGATGAGGAGCATGCGCGGCGTGCAGCTGACCTGGGCATATATCTGCGCCAGCACCACGCGGCCCGCGACGACGCGGCGCTGGGCCAGTTGATTGCGGACCGCGCCGGAACGGAAAGTGGCAGCGCATGGTGAACTTCACGCATCAGGACCAGGGAACATCTGCAAGCTGCTGGCAGCAGGCTGGGCTTGAGCGGATCGCCGCACTGGATCCGGAGAAGCTCTTCCACGCAATCGCATCGGTGGTTGTCCTGGCCGCCCACCCGGATGACGAGACGCTGGGAGCCGGAGGGCTGATCCGCATGGCCCTTGGCCGGGGGATCGATGTCCACGTGATCGTCTGCAGCTTCGGGGAAGCCTCGCATCCGGACTCCACCACACACTCCCCGGCCCAGTTGGCCGCGCTGCGCCAGGCCGAGCTGGCCGAGGCCATGGACACGCTGCGCGCACAAGGACCGCGCAGCGGAACGCTGCATCTGCACTGCTTGGGCCTGGGCGACGGGAAACTCGAAGCGCAGCAGGAGCCGATCCGCGCAGCCCTTGAGCAGCACGCCGGCGAGCGCTGCCTGATCGCCAGCACCTACCGCAGCGACGGGCACCCGGACCACGAAATCCTGGGCCTGCTCGCCGCGGACTGCGCCCTGGCGCACAATGCCTGCCATCTGGAATTCCCCATTTGGTTCTGGCACTGGGCGCAACCGGACCGGCAGCCCAGCTTCAGGCATTGGCGCCGGCTGGCCCTGGATGCATCCAGCGCGGATGCCAAGGCCCGCGCCCTGGAGGCCCACCGTTCCCAAACCAGGCCGCTGTCCGCCCTGCCAGGAGACGAAGTCCTCCTTAGCGAAGGCTTCCTGCAGCATTTTTCCCGCGGCGCCGAGATCTTCCGCGCCACCTGGCCTGGCCACAAGGACGCCGCGTCGGCTCCGGTGGTCTTCGACGAGCTCTACGGGCAACGCGAAGATCCGTGGGAATACCGCAGCAGCCGCTACGAGCAGCGCAAGCAGCAGATCCTGCTCGCCTCCCTGCCCCGGGAACAGTATGCGGCGGTTTTGGAGCTGGGATGCTCCATCGGGGTGCAGAGCGCCGAACTGGGCCGCCGCAGCACCAGCCTGCTGGCGGTGGATGCCAGCGCTACAGCGCTAGTCCAGGCCCGGCGTGCCGTGGCCGGAATGGAGCATGTCAGCTTGCTGCAGGCCACGGTGCCCCAACAATTTCCGCAGCTGGAGCCGGGGAGCGTGCAGCTGGTAGTGCTCAGCGAGATCGGCTATTTCCTGGCCGCCGACGAATTGGCGCAGGTGCTCGCCGCCAGTGCTGCCGCACTGGAAGCCGGCGGAGAGCTGGTGCTCTGCCATTGGCTGCATCCCATTGAAGGCTGGCCGCTGGACGGGGAGGATGTGCACCGGATGGCGGGAGAACTGGGGTGGGAGCGCATCGTGGAGCATCGCGAGGCCGATTTCCTGCTTGAAATACTGCGCAAGCCCGCTGGTGCCCATGGGTAGGCAGCTGGCGGCCATGGCGGTCATCATCCCGGCCCATGACGAGGAAGAACGCCTGGGCCGCTGCCTGGATTCGGTGCGCGCGGCCATGGACCGGTTGGCGCGTGCCCGCCCGCAGCTGCAGGTCCGGGCCATCGTGGTTGCCGATAGCTGCACCGACGGCACGGTACAGGTTGCCCAGCGGCAGATTAGCGCAGATCAGCGGATCAGCTTGCTGCAGGCCAGCTTCGGTAATGTCGGAGCCAGCCGGGCTGCCGGGGCACGCCACGCCCTGGCCAGCTTCGGCGCGGACGCGGACCCGAGCGCCATCTGGCTGGCCAGCACCGACGCGGATACCTGCGTCGCCGAGCATTGGCTGGAGGGCTTTGCCACCCTGCACGCCGGCGGGGCCGATGCGGTGGCCGGAACCGTGGAACCGGACCGCGGCGAACTCGATGAGCATATCTTCGCCTTATGGGAGCAGGCCTACCAGCCGATCGAGGGGCATGGCCATATCCACGGCGCGAACTTCGGAGTGTGCGCTGCTGCCTACCTGGATGTTGGAGGCTTCGAGCCCTTGGCGGCCCGGGAGGATGTGGCCTTGGTCGAGGCGCTGCGCCGCGCCGGCTACCGGGTCCAGGCCACGGCCCGCCTGCAGGCGATCACCTCGGGGCGCTTGCGCGGGCGGTTGTGCGAGGGCTTCGCGGACTATCTTGCCGCGCTGGATCACCAGATGCTCCACGCCCGGTAGTGCCCAAGTAAGCGGTCCCGGTCCCTGGCATAGGAACAGCCCCCGGCGAATCTGCGCGGATGCGCGATTTCCCGGGGGCTGTGCCCGTTGCGGCGGTGCTTGCGGTTACACGCTGCTGCCGGACTCCTGCGTGGCGTACCTGTGTCCCAGCTTGCTGGCGTCGAAAGCCGGAACCGCGTGGGCGAGCGCAGTGTATTGCCAGTACTTCACACGGAATGCAGCCATTCCGCTGTGCTCGGCCTGGCCGAACAGATCCTTGATCTTGCTGCGCGGCGCGCTGGCCTGAACCACTTCCAAGACTGGAGACGGCTCGGAAATGTGCAAGAACTTCAGTTCCTCGGTCTGCGGTTCAACCATCGCGACCAGCACCGGCCGCTTGTGCACCGAGACCAGGCCCATCACATCATCGAGCGCTTCCAAAGGCTGTGTCATGACCACTGGCATTCCTTGGGTCCAGCCATAGCTGCTCAGATGCCTTCTTCCCTCGCGTGATCCCAGCAGCTCTGCTACGCGCAACGCGGTCTGGGACCTGACTAGCCTTCCTGGCATGTGAACTACCCTCCACTTCTAGACGATACTTCTCACTTCAACAATGCAGTTATCTGTCCCTCCGGACTGGGCAGCGTGGCCCTTGAAATGCGCTGTGGACCCTGCGGCCAGCGGTGGGGACTTGATAAAAAATTATCATTGGCCCACCAAGTTGTTGCGAACAGGCCGCGATTCTGAGGAAATTCCCAGACTTTATTCTTTACTAGTCAGTATCCCTATTCAGCTACCGTGGTTGCGCTGCTGAGCGCTGTACCCGCCAGTGCCATCCAGCGCGCCGCGGCTCAGTCCCGCCCAAGATCACGCAGCGCCCGGTGCGCCGCATGCCAGCCGGCCATGCCATGCACCCCGCCGCCCGGAGGGGTGGAGGAGGAGCACAGGTACAGTCCCGGCACGCCCAGCGAATAGGGATTCAGCGAGGGCGAGGGGCGGAAGAACTGCTGGGTGCCGGCCAGTGATCCGCCGCCGATATCCCCGCCGACCAGATTCGGATTCCAGGCCTGCAGCTGAGCCGGGCCGGTGACTACCCGCTGCACGATCCGGTCCTTGAAGTCCGGCGCGAACCGCTGGATCTGCGCATCGATGAGCGCCCCGGCATCCCCGTCATAGCCTTGGGGCACGTGGGCGTAAGACCAGATGACCTGGCGGCCGGCCGGGGCGCGCGAGGCATCGGCGCTCGAAGGCTGGACCACCATCACGAACGGGCGTTCGGGCATTGACCCGGCGGCGACCTGGCGCTCGGCCCGGGCCAGCTCGGCGGCATCGCCGATCACATGCACGGTGCCGGCCTGCGCGGTGCGCGCATCCTTCCAGGGGATCGGTCCATCGAGCAGGTAGTCCACCTTGTAGGCCGCGGTGCCATGGCGCCAGCGCTCGAACCGCCGGCGCAGGCGTGCCGGGAGCTGGTCGCCGGCGAGCTGCACCGCTTGGCGGGGCGTGGCATCCAGGAAGGTGAGGTCCGCATCGGGAAGCTGCGCGAGGTGGGTGATCTGGTGCCCGGTATGGATCTGCACCCCCAGCCCGTCGAGCACCCGCAGCAGCGCGTCGATGATGCTGCCGGTGCCCCCGTGCGCCACCGGCCAGCCCCAGGATTGGCCCAAGGCCCCGAAGAGCGCGCCGAATCCCGAGGTGAACGGGTGGGAGAGCGGCAGCATGGAATGCGCGCTGGATCCGGCGAAGAGCGCCGCGGCCTGCCGGGTCCGGAACGCGGCGGAAGCCAGCAGCTTCGCCGGCGGCAGCGCGCGCAGCCCGAAGCGTGCCATGAGCACGGGATGCGGCGGGATGCCCAGCAGCGGGCTGGTGGCGTTGTCCAGGATCTCCTGCGGATGGCGCACCAGCGGGCCATGCAGCAGCTGCCAGATCTTCCGGTCTGCGGGGAACTGCGCCATGGTGGCTTCGAGGTCCTGGTGCAGGAAGACCGACTCGGCGTCGTCCAGCGGGTGGGCCAGCGGATAGCCGTGGAAATCCCACTGCAAACCATGTCCGGCCAGATCGAAATGCGCGAAGGCGCGGCTGCCATAGGCGAAGGGGTGGGCGGCAGCTCCCAGGTCCACAATGGTGCCTTCGCCCAGCGTGCTGCCGGAGGCCGCGGCACCGCCGGGACGGGCGTTGCGCTCGAAGACCTGGACGTCGAATCCCTGCTCGGCCAGGACCGCCGCGGCGACCAGCCCGTTGGGCCCGGCGCCGACAATGTTCGCTTTCCTGCCGGTCATGGGCGGTGTTCCCCCTGCTCATCGTTCACTGGCGGGGCGAAGCGCTCGGGCCAGGTTTCGTCGCTGAGCGCCTTGAGCTGGCTGATCTGCGACTCGGCCCGGTGCGACAGGTCCTGCAGCAGCGTCTGGTCCAGGCGCGGATCATGGGGCAGCATCAGCAGCAGCGTCTGCCACATGCGCAGCTTGGCATTGAGCAGCCCGGTGAGCACATCGAGCTGCACCTGCGCGGCAGCCAGCTTGCGCATGCGCAGCGGATTGAACGGGTTGACGTGCCCGGCCAGCTTGGCCGCCGGAGCGAGCAGGCGGGCCATCGGCCGCTTGGTGCAGCCCAGCCGGTCCATGATCCGTTTCAGGTCATCCTGATCCGCTTGGACCTGCTGGTGCAGCGATTCGAAGCGCTGGGCATAGGCGGTGTCCGCCCAGGTGCCGTGGGCGGCCTTGAAGTGGTTCAGTCCCGATTCGGAACCCAGCAGGTGTTCGCTCAGGTACCGGTGCAAGGTCGTCTGGTCGATGGTGTTGTGCGGCATGGGCCCGTCCTTAGTTCTCGCCTGGGGTCGCAGTCTTCTGCTGGCTGAAACGCTAGGGCACCGGCCGCCGCTGGCCAATGGCCGGGCACTGATCCGCAGGCTGCACCCAGCATCCGGCGGCTATCGGGCGGGGAAAGGCCGGGCTTCGAGCAGCCGCGCCAGATGCGCCGCGTTGCGCGTGGCGATCTGCGTGGCGTTCGCCGTGACCTGCGGGGTCTGGTCCAGATCCTGGTAGTCGGTGGTGTGCATGGCCTGCCCCACCCAATAGGTGGAGCCCTGGGCCGGCAGGGTGAACCCGACATCGGCCAGGCCCTGGCCCAGATCCGCAATCACGTGGTGCGCGCCGTCCTCATTGCCCACCACGGCCACCACGCCCACCTTGCCGAAGAGGATCGGGCGGCCCTGCTCGTCGGTCTGGGACAACTCGGCATCCAGCCGCTCCAGCACTCGCTGGGCCAGACTCGAGGGGTGGCCCAGCCAGATCGGGGGTGGCCAGCACCAGGATGTCCGCGGCCAGCAGCTTCTGCCGGATCCCCGGCCACTGGTCGCCGCCTCCCATGTCCTTGAGCACTCCGGGCCTCACGTCGAAATCGGCAATGCGCAGGATCTCGGAGTGGACCTGGTGCCCCGTGAATTCCGCCGCCACCTGCCGGGCCAGCAGATCGCTGCTGGAGGCTTTGGGCTAAGGGGAAAGGGTGCAGACCAGGATCAGTGCATTGATCGGTGTCTGGGCCATGGCTATCATTCCTTGTCATCGAGGGTGCTCCCGGGCAGCCGGATCAGCGCTTGATGCGTGCATCAACGCGTGCGGCCAGCTGCGTGGCGGTCTGCATCGCCCGCTCCAGCGATGCTGCGGTATCCCATAATCCGGAGTGCTGCGCGTGCGCCGGGCCGAAGGGCAGCTGGGACAGGTCGTAGCGCAGGTTGCTGCTGGCGGCCTGCAGCACTGCGCGGACCATGCCCAGCGCTGCGGCGACATCGGCCACCAATTGCGGTTTCGCATGCTGGTCAAGCCAGCGCAGGTCATTCACTGCGGTCATGGCCAGCGCGCCGAGTGCGGCCGAGGATTTCGCGGCCTGCAAGCAGGCCTCGGCGAGCTGGCGGTCGCGCTGCTCCGAGGGCGGTTGCGCGGAGGCTTCCCCGAAATCCGCGGAGGCCTTGGCATCCCGGTCGGCCAGGCCCAGCGCGTCGATCCGCAGCTGCTTGGCCCGGGCCTGCAGGCCGGCGAGCTCTGCGTGGGCGGGTCCGGAGGCCGAGACGTAGCCGGCGGACATGGACATCAGCGCGGCGGCAGCACCGAGCATTAGTGCCGCCGCCGCTCCGCCGCCCGGGTTCCCGTCCGATTCGGCCAGTTCTTCAAGCCAGCGTCCTATGCGCGCCTCGCTGATCGGACGCTGCGGGCCGCTATTCGCCATGCCCCTGGTCTTGGCTCATCGAGCCTTCACCGGGAGGGGTTTCGCCCGGCGGCACCGAACCGCCCGGCTCCAGTCCGGTAATCAGTTGCTGCTCTGGGTCGGGGTTGGATGTGGCTGCGGCTTCGCGATTGGCCTCTTGGGCTTCATCCAACTGTGCGTCGGGCTGCGACGCGGAGGATTCCTGCGGGTCCATCGGCTGCTCCTATTCTGCATCTGGGCTGCGGGCTGGGGATCCAGCCCTTGTCCGCTCACGCTAGGCCAGGGCCCCGGCGGGCTCAACAGCACCGGGCGATTCACACGGAACGCACGGATTGCGGTGCGCTGCCTGCCGGAATTCAGCTGGCCGGCGGCAGTCCAGGCGCCAAGTGCTTGAGCACTGCGGCGTGCAGGCGCGCATCGCCCAGCAAGCGGAAATGCCCCAGTGTAGGCAGCTTGATGTTGGTGGCTCCGGCCAGGTCGCAGCCGCCGGGGATGTGCGGGTCGAAGCTGCTGTAGATGGAGATGATCCGGGAATTCACGCTCAGGTTGGCCGAGAGCTTGAGCAGACCCTGGTCGTTGGGCGACAGGGAACGCAGGGAGCGGACCGGCGCATAGCGTGCATAGCGCGAACCGGAGAAGGGGGTGCCAATGGCGATCATCCGATTGATCCGGTAGCCCTGCGGCGAGGCGGACATCAGGTACTTGCCGATCAGACCGCCCTTGCTGTGCGCCACCAGCACCGCATCGTCGAGCTGCGCCCGGCCCAGGTAGCTGGAGACCACCTGGGACATCTCCGGCACCGTGCCGCGGTTGAAGCCGAGCTGCGGGATCACGTGCACCGGGTGGCCGGCCTGGTGCAGCGCGTCGGCCAGCGGGAGCAGGAATTTCCAGGATTCCCAGATACCCGGAATCAGCACCACCGGTTCGGCTGCCGGATGGCTGCCGGAGCGCAGCCGGCCGGCCTCCGTACCTGGCAGCAGCGAACGCAGCTGCCAGGCACCGGCATAGAGATAATCCTGCAGCCAGGCGCGGGACAATACCGCCCACCGCGATAGCCTGCTGGACAGGGTGCTGGTCTCCACCGGTGCTCCTTTGCTGCGTGTTGCGCTGTGGGACCGGTTGCGCCGAGGCGCAGTCCCAAGAGCATTATCACCACATGAGTAGGGCTGAGTCCGGCAGCGACATTGCCCGGCCTGGGGAATTCCGGGCGTGGGGCCGCCGGCCGTCCCGCTGCCGCGACGAGCCGAAGCGCTCTTCATGGCCCGTGCCAGCCCACGAGCCAGGTGGGGGCTCTAAAAATTTCAGCCCGAATCGGGTTACCGCGGGTGCTGGCTGGGATGGCGAGGCATGGTGCTTTGGCGGATTCCAGGGTGCTTCGGGCCTCGCCCAGGTCCCGAAACCGCATCGAGCCGGTACTGGATTTCCACGCGCGTGGCGTGGCCGCGATGGCGCAGGGGGGAAAGAGGTGGTGCATGGAATCCTCACGCTGCTGAAGAGGCTTCAACTAGCCATGGATTAATCATCGTGCCGGGGCTATTCTGAGGTTCTGTTGAGTAGTTGCAGTTTTTGGGGGACTGGCAAGTTATGAAACGACAACATCATGGTTTAAGCAGTTCTGTGCCGCGCGGCGTTTTGGGGAATGGCCGGCGGCTTCCGTATGGGGCGCTGGCCATTGCCGCGGCTTTCGCTTTAAGCAGTGCATTGGCTTGGCCCGGGGCGGCCGGTGCAGTGCCAGCCAGAACCCAATCAAGCACACTGGCCTTTCCCGCCGCGCCAGCGCCGGCGCTCGGGAGCGAGGCTGTCACCGCACCGGATCTGGGCGGAACATCCGCTCTCCAAGTGCTCGGACTGAGTTCACTTGGCGGAAGAACTGGAAGGTCCGCGCCCGACCCGCTGGCCCACGTGGCCGCCAATCGGGCAGCGATGACAGCAAAGACAAGCCCTGGAGCGCTGGCACAGCCCGCGCCGCTAGCTGCCGACCAGGGCATTCGTCCGGCAATGCTGAGCCCTGGTTTGCTCTTGGAGCATCCAGTGGCCACCCGCCGGATTTCCAGCCCGTACGGTTGGAGGTTCAATCCGACCGGGTTCGGCCGCCAAATCCATATCGGCCAGGACTATCCAATTTCCTGCGGTTCGCCCGTGCGCGCCAGCGAGTCGGGCCGGGTGGTCGTCGCGGGCTGGGCCGGGCACTCGGGCCAGCGGGTCACCATCGACCACGGGCATGAGGTGCAGACCGGGTACAGCCACAATTCGCTCTTGCTCGTCAGAGTGGGCGAGCTTGTTATCCAAGGCCAGATCATCGCCCTGGCCGGGACCACCGGCAACTCCACGGGGTGCCATGTGCACTTCGAGGTCATCGTCAATGGCCAATGGCATAATCCGCGCAACTACCTTCCTTCAGGCGGAGGGCAGCGCCAGGCATTGTTCGCTTCGACGCAATTTGCAGTCGATGCCGGCAGCGCGATCCGCCATCAACCGGCAACAGGAAGAAGCGGGCAGTACACCGGGGCGGCCAGGCATCACGGATCGGCCCGAACTGAGCATCCAGCGCCGCCGAAGACCACGAGGCACTCCCACGCGGATCCGCTCCAGCCGCCAGCGGCGAGCAAGAAGAAACAAGCCGCGCCAGCCAAGCCGAAGGCCCAGCTGAAAAAGGAATCCGGCAAACTCCGCCCGACCCCGCGTCCGGCGCAACCGGCACCAGAGCCGAGCAAGAAACTCGAGCCGCCGCAAAAGTTGAATACCGGAAGCCCGAAGGCCACGCCATCTGCATCAGCGTCACCAGCACCCGTTTCGGCCAAGCCGAGCGCGCCGAGCGTAGCGCCGACGCCCAGCACTGCACCAGTTGCTGAGCCGAGCCCGTCGGCGGCGCCGACCGCCTCGCCAAGTCCTTCGGCATCACCTTCCAGCGTGTCGCCATCAGCTACGGATAGCGTTCCGGAGGCAACGGAATCGACCAACTCCACGCGAACCTCTGAACCAACCCAAGTGCCTGGACCCAGCGAGGAAACTGGCGTCGAGCCCCGGGAGGACCAGGGCCCAGGCGGTAAAGATGCTCCAGCCAGCGAGGAACCCACCGACCCCGCAGCTCGTGTCGAGCGCCAAATAGGTGCAGCCCAACCCAAAACCGTGGACTTGCAAGCACAAGAGCCGGAGAAGAAACCGCCAGTGGCCAAGGCCCTGCCACCGGCCAAGTCCACAACTGCGAAAAAGCCGGCCGCGAAGGAAGTACCGGCTGAAAAGTCCAAGCCCGAGGTCGCGGTGCCGGCTGCGAAAAAGCAAGCCAAGCCGCCAGCGAAGCCCAAGGCCCCGGCCAAGCCTAAAGTTGCAGCGCCCGTGAAGCAGGTCGCCAAGGCGCCGGTAGCAACTCTGCCCAAGTCCAAGCCGAAGCCCACGCCTGCTATTGCAGCGCCGGCAGTGCAAAAAGTTGCCCCGGCACCGGCCAAACCGAAGCCTCAGGCGACAGCGGCGGTGAAGCCCCAAGCGGGCGCCCCGGCCAAGCTCCCGCAGGCGCCGGCTGCAGCCGCACCACCTGCCAGCGAGGCCAAGCCGTAGTCCGTGGCTGCCCGGTCCCTGATGCTGCTCCCGTCCCTTTGGGCGGGAGCAGCGTGGCGCTGGGGAAGAGACAACGGGTGAAACGCTGCACAGCTGGTTAGTCCAGCGCCCGATTATTGATATTCTTGGGAGTTGAGTCCTGTGCGATTTTCCAATGCGCACCACAAGACCTATCGAAAGAAGTGCCCGGCACGTGTTTAATTCACTTTCCGATCGCCTGACAGCAACCTTCAAGAACCTGCGCGGCAAGGGCCGCCTGACTGAAGCGGATATCGACGGTACCGCACGCGAGATCCGCCGCGCCCTGCTTGACGCCGACGTTGCCGTACCGGTGGTCCGCGGCTTCGTGGCCCAGGTGAAGGAACGCGCTCTGGGTGCCGAGGTCTCCGAGTCGCTGAACCCGGGCCAGCAGGTCGTCAAGATCGTCAACGAGGAACTCGTTGGCATCCTGGGCGGGGAAACCCGCCGCCTGAACCTGGCCAAGAACCCGCCGACGGTGATCATGCTCGCCGGCCTGCAGGGTGCCGGCAAGACCACCCTGGCCGGCAAGCTGGCCAAGCACCTGAAGTCCGAGGGCCACACCCCGTTGCTGGTGGCCTGCGACCTCCAGCGCCCCAACGCCGTCAAGCAGCTGCAGATCAACGGCGAGCGTGCCGGCGTGCCTGTCTACGCGCCGCACCCGGGCGTCTCCTCGGAATTCGACACCGCCACCGGCGACCCGGTAGCGGTAGCCCGCGACGGCGTGGCCGAGGCCAAGGCCAAGCTGCACGACATCGTGATTGTCGATACCGCCGGCCGCCTGGGCGTGGACACCGAGATGATGGCCCAGGCCGCGAACATCCGCGCCGCCATCAACCCGGATGAAGTCCTCTTCGTCATCGACGCGATGATCGGCCAGGACGCGGTCAACACCGCCCAGGCCTTCCACGAGGGCGTCGACTTCACCGGTGTCGTGCTCTCCAAGCTCGATGGCGATGCCCGCGGCGGCGCCGCCCTGTCGGTCGCCTCGGTCACCGGCAAGCCGGTCATGTTCGCCTCCACCGGCGAGAACCTGGACGACTTCGAGATCTTCCACCCGGACCGCATGGCTTCGCGCATCCTGGACATGGGCGATGTGATGACGCTCATCGAGCAGGCCGAGAAGAACTGGGACAAGACCGAAGCCGAGCGCATGGCGAAGAAATTCGCCGACCAGGAAGACTTCACCCTGGACGACTTCCTGGCCCAGATGGCCCAGATCAAGAAGATGGGCTCGATGAAGAAGCTGCTGGGCATGATGCCCGGCGCACAGATCTCCCGCCAGCAGCTCGAGCAGTTCGACGAACGCCAGATCGACCGCGTTGAGGCCATCGTCCGTTCGATGACCCAGCACGAGCGCGTGGCTCCGAAGATCATCAACGGCTCCCGCCGCGCGCGTATCGCCAAGGGTTCGGGTGTTTCGGTCTCCGAGGTGAACCAGATGCTGGAGCGTTTCGCCGAAGCGCAGAAGATGATGAAGAAGATGGCTGCCGGCGGCGGCATCCCGGGCATGCCGGGGGCCGGCAAGGGCGCTGCCCGCAAGGCGAAGGCCAAGGGCAAGGGCAAGAAGCAGCAGAAGTTCGGCAACCCGGCCAAGGCCGCGCAGGCCGAGCTGGAGGCCAAGAACAAGAAGGCCGCCGCCCCGAGCGGTGCCGCCTTTGGGCAGGGCGCCAACCAGGACTTCGATTCTTCGAGCCTGAACCTGCCGGCGGGCTTCGAAAAGTACCTTGGCAACAAGTAGCAACCAGTCCTTGCAGGGCGGCGACCAGGAGCACACGCTGGTCGCCGCCCTGACTCTTTTCTTCGAAGAACCCCAGGCGCAGCAGGCCGAAGCCAAGGTCCGCGAGCTGCTGGCCGCCCGCGAAGTGATCTCGCTGGTCTCCGTGCCGGTGCCCTGGAACGGGCTGGCGATGATCGAGGCCAGCCTTGCGGTGAACCACGAGGGGCTCTTGCTGCTCGCTGGCGCCGCGGGCGCCATCAGGCTGGGCCAGCAGGTCGAGGACTTCGCGCTGGCGCTGAAGCTGGGCACCGGTGCGCTGTACATCGACCAGGACGACGCCGAGGTGCAAACCGGGGAGCCCATCGAGGATCCGCGGCTCGATGCCATGCCGCCGGGGCGGACCGTGGCCATCGGCGCGCTGAACGAGCCGGACATGGGGGTGTGGGCCGCGGCGAGCAAAACCAGCTGGCAGCTCCTGCCGCCGGAATCCGCCGGCGCGGCCGTGGCCGTGCACGAAGGCTTCCTGGTGGGCGGCGTGCTGGCTGCCAGCCAGCATCCGGCGATCATGCTCAGCCGCACCGGCGCGCGCTTCACCGCGAGCTTCTGGTTCGACAAGCAGCCTGCCAAGCTCGGCGGGCACCCGGCCTGGGTGCACATCTGGCCGGTCGCGGCCAGCCCCGCCTTCTGGCCTCAGGCCTCAACACCCGCCCGGCGCGAACTGGACTGGCTGCTCGCCAACCAGGACAGCGTGGATGGCCAGGAACTCGACGAGCTGGCCGGGCTTGTGGTCGATGCCGAGAACATCGAGCGGCTCAAGCTGGCGCTGGTGGGCACCGGCAGCCTGCAGTCGGCCCAGCGGGTGCTGGAGACCTTCGGGCATCCACCGGTCCTGGCCCGCTATCTGGACGACGCCGATCTTCCCGGGGGCGCGCGATGGATCGAACCGGTGTCAATGGCCAGGGCAGTGGGCCGTGCACTGATCACCGAATCCCGCACCTCTGGTGCCCGGCCGCGATGGTACAACACGTTGTCGTGGAAACCCGCCGCGCAGCTGGCGCTGGGGCTCATCGAGGCCCTGGTATTCTCGCTGGTGCTTGCGGCCACCCATTGGCAGCAGCCCTGGGCGCCGCCCTGGGTAATCGTGCTGCTGCTGGTGCTCGGCTATGTTGATGCCACCGGGAACACCGTCCTCGGCGCGGTCCGCTGGTTCCGCGCCCGGCGCCGGCGCTAGCGCCAGGCAACCACCCGGGCGCTGCCTGCCAGGACGGCACGGGTTACCGCCTATGATTGACTTATCGCCATATCCAAATAACCAAAGGGGTTACTTTTCGTGGATTCAACCGGGTTCAACTACCTCAACCTAGAGTTCATTTTCATGGGCGACAAGCCTGAATCTGCACAACTGGTACGCACCGCGCTGGCCGATCGCCGCCTGCTGGGTTTCATCGGCGGAGCTGTTGAGCGCGAGAATTCCACTGAAGTAGCCGCCGAGGTGGCCACGGTGAGCGAAGCCCGCGATGCGGTGCTCTACCGCATCGATGCCAAGGGCAAGCTGCGCGAAGGCTCGCGCGTGACCAAACTGGTCCACGAACTGAAGAACTCCACCGGCGCCGACTACGTACTGGTTGACGGGGACGAAATTGACGGCCCCAACCCGGATGACGAGCAGCTCGGCGAGTACGGCGGCACCAACGAGCTGCTGCACGGGCCAAAGCTCAAGGGTTCCGAGCTGGTGCTGGCAGCCGGCTTTGCCGAGAACGAGATCACCGTTTGGGAAAATGCATCCGGGCTGATGGCCATGCCCAAGGAACCGGTCTATGCCCCGAGCATCTCGCGCTCGAACCGCCCGTACCTGTGCTTGGACCGTACCGGCAATGTCATTACCGCAACCATCGAGGCCAAGGGCCCGCGCCGGACCATGTTCGGTTCCTCGGTGTCCATGGTGGTGGACCTGGAACGCACGGCAATCCTGGAACCGGAAGCCGGCTCGCCGGCAGCGGTGCGCCTGGATGAGCTCAACAGCTTGCTCTTCGGCTGGGACGAAGAAGAAATGCAGATCATCGAGCAGCTGATTCCGGATCCGGCCGACCGCTCCGAGGCCCAGCAGCTGCTGTGCAGCAGCGGGGACCTGAAGGACATGAAGCGCCTGGTCTCGCTCTTCGGCTTCGACCCGCGCAGCATCGATTATCTCACCGGCCGCCCGCTGCCCGAAGACCGCAGGGTCATTGCCACCGGCGGCCCGTTCAAGACCTTGAAGTCCGCACTGGCTGAGCAGGAGCGCGAGGCCAAGGGCCTGGAACGGCTGCTGCACCGGCACAACTGGAATCCGAAAGCGCTGATGGGTTCGGGTGCCGCCGTACTGGCCTCCGGCGCGGCAGCACACCTGGTCCTGGCCAAGAGCGGCAAGTTCGCCTGGTTGCCCAAGCCGGCGCGCCAGCTGCTGATGCTGGCCTGGTACGCCGACGGCGCCTTCTATCTGGGCAAGGGCATCGTCGATGCGCTGAAGGCCAAATGAAACATTGAAGCACTTTCTTTAACGCCGGACCGATCGTCCCTTGATGCGTACTGAGACTTTTATGATACCTATCTGAGAAATTTCCTTCAGTCGCGCTGAGTTCTAGTTTTCTGTCGGATCAAAGTAAGTAGTATATTTAAACGAAACGTTCTCTTTTCTGGTGTCAAGACTTCAAATTTTTGTGCAACCATAGCGTTTACGCGGAATCATAATTTCACTCCAATCACCCTGAAATCTTGAATTCAACAAAATTTAACCAACTTTCTAACAGTATTGCCGCTACTTGTTGTATGGTTCCTTGCATTATTCAACCAGAATAAGGGTTTTGCGGAACTTATCGTATACTCGATCGCTAGAGGCTGGTTCGGTTTTCTTGAGAAGGAATTTCGGTAAATGAACTTAATTTGGGAAACTCTTGCATCTATCTGTCTCGGTGCAATTGCAGGTATTCTACTCAAGCCTATATTTCGTGCTTATGCGTTGGAGTGGCCTGCGCAGTACTCTGATGTAGCCAACGTCGTAGACTCGGGCAGTAGCCGAAATCACTGGGTATATTTTGTTTTTCGCTTCGTTCCTGTGCTTCTTACTTCTGCGCTGCTTGTTGGAGTAAACAGCGCTTTCGAATTGAGTTCTTTCTGGTCGATAGTTGCACTTATTGTCGTTCATCTCGCTGTTACGACACTTTCTCCAGGTGTCTGGCGTGACGTAGGTCGTCAGTCATGGGGAACTAAGGTCAGGCGAGTGCTTGTTCATACATTGTCGCTTCTGATAGTGGTGTTTGCGGCAGTGATCCCGTACCTGCTTCGAAGATTCACGGATGTCTGGACTCCGAGTGCACTTGAGTTGAAGGAAGCCTTCTGGGGCTCTTTATTGATAGGCGCGTTGTTTCTGCTTTATCGCAAACTGACTAGGTTTACTGAAGCGCAGTCGCAATTATCGATTCAGGACATCCTAGGGAAAATTAGCAAAAGTAACCAGTCCTTAGTTCTAAAATATGCAAGGAAGTATTCGACTTCTCCAAGATTTATTATTTCGATAGTCGCCACGGAAAACATTAATCGCCCTGTTGTTCTGCGTCGTTTCGAACGTGCGGTGGGTTTGATTTTTCCAAAAGGCACCTATGGAATTGCTCAGATCTTCTCAGAGAATCCAATTAACGATGAAGAGTCGATTCGACGTTTATGCAGAAAATATGAGGGTTTTTTTCCTGTTGAATTAGACGATCGCTTCAAACGGGTAAACCTTATAGCCAAATTTGCGGAACATAATGTTGGGTCGAAATTCATAGATCAGGCAACGAGTATTTACGACTTATTTATGGAGGAGTTCCACGCGAAATCAGATAATGTAGATTATGAAAATGATCTACCTGTATTGATGTTGGTTAATTCTCGTGTGGTCGGCGCAGGTGTTCAAATTCGCTTTTCAGTTTCGTCAGATGTTACTCAAGTCAGTCTTGAATGCGATGGTGTTCCGATTGGATTAAAGCGCGAAGAAAGTACTTGGTTGGACAGAGATGTGCATGAAGGAATGTTGACTTGTCCTTTGTCTGGTTCGATTGTGATTAGGGGACAATCTAGTGGCTATGAGGACGAAGTTACTCTAAAAATTGGTAGTGATTGGGCCCTGTTATCTTAGCTATCCCATCTGAAGAGACACGACAGGATCGGGCAGCAGTTTGGTGCGCACGGTGACTGTATTGGCATCGTCCGGAAAATTTTGTCGTCCGACGAGGACAGGCTGCACCGCTCAAATTTCATTAATCCTGTATCTCAGTATGCGGATTTCATCTGAAACGATTGCGTCAAGCACAAAGGGTGCTATGTAAGGCCTTTACTCACCCGCGTTCCTTCAGCTCAGGGAAGTCGGTATCGCGGTATTCGCCGCTCGGGGTCGTGCCGGCCGCATGCTGCTCTTCCTCCGCCAGGCGCAGCTCCACGCGGCGGATCTTGCCTGAAATGGTTTTGGGCAGCGCGGAGAATTCGAGCCGCCGGATCCGCTTGTACGGCGCCAGGTGCTCGCGGCAGAAGCCGAGGATGTCCTTGGCGATCTCCGCGCCTGGCTCGACGTGCGATGCCAGCACCACAAAGGCCTTGGGCACCGAGAGCTTCAGTGGATCCGGCGAAGGCACCACCGCCACCTCGGCCACCGCGGGATGCTCCAGGACCACTGACTCCAGCTCGAAGGGGCTGAGCTTGTAGTCGCTGGATTTGAAGATGTCGTCGGCACGCCCCACATAGGTCAAGACGCCCTCATCATCGCGTTCGGCGATATCTCCCGTGTGGTACACGCCGCCACGCAGCGCCTCGGCGGTTTTCTCCGGATCGGCGAAATAGCCCTTCATCAACCCGGCAGGCCGGGGATCCAGTCGCAGGCAGATTTCCCCGATTTCGGCCAGCTGCCCGGTGGTCGGATTGCGCAGCTCCACCGCATAGCCCGGCATCGGGCGGCCCATCGCGCCGACCTTCACCTCGGTACCCGGCGAATTGGCAATCTGCACGGTGGTCTCGGTCTGCCCGTAGCCATCACGGATCACCTGCCCCCACGCGGTGCGCACCTGGTCGATGACTTCGGCGTTCAACGGCTCGCCGGCAGAGACCAGCTTGCGCGGGGGAGTCTGCAAGCTGCCTAAGTCCGCCTGGATCAGGTAGCGCCAGACGGTGGGCGGTGCGCAGAAGCTGGTGACCTTCTCCGTATCCATCTGGTTCATCAGCGCCAGCGGATCAAAGCGCTCGTAGTTGTAGACGAAGACCGTCGCTTCGGCGATCCACGGGCCGAAGAAATTCGACCAGGCGTGCTTTCCCCACCCGGGGGACGCCACATTCAGATGGACATCGCCTGGTTCCAGGCCGATCCAGAACATCGTTGCCAGGTGGCCGATGGTGTACGAGGTATGGGTGTGCTGGACCAGCTTCGCCAACGAGGTGGTGCCCGAGGTGAAGTAGAGCAGCATGTTCTCATCGGCCAGGGTCGGGGAGTCCAGGCGGAATTCGGCCGGAGCGTCGTGGGACTTGGCATAGTGCAAGGTCCCTTCGGCGGCCTGCCCGCGGACTTGCACGATCCGGTAGTCCCCGGGGACTGCTTCGAATTTGGCGACCTGGTCATGGCTGGTGATCACCCAGTTCGCGTTGCCGCGCTCGATGCGGTCGGCGAGGTCCGCGCTGACCAGCTGCGTGGTGGTCGGGATGATGACCGCACCGAGCTTCATGCCGGCCAGCATCACTTCCCAGAGGGCCACCTCGTTGCCCAGCATGACGATGATGGTATCGCCGCGCTGCAGGCCTTCGTCGGAAAGCCAGCGGGCCACCTGGGTGGAGCGGCGCGAAAGTTCGGCCCAGCTGTAGCGTGCCGAGCTGCCATCGGGTTCGGTGAGGATCAGTGCCGGTTCGTTGGCTCGCGCCGGGTCCTTGGCTACCTCGTCGAACCAGTCATAGGCGAAGTTGAAATCGGTGAATTCCGGCCACGTGAACTCCGCCCGAGCCCGGTCGTAGTCATCGCGTGCCGCCAGCAGCAGATCGCGTGCTGCCCGGAACTTCTCGGTATTGCCCATGGGGGTCCTTTGCGTGATGGGCGCCTGCGCCCGACAGAATTCTTCGGTCTTCAGGATTCAATATACTTCAGTGCACAGTTCTGGCGAATTGTTGCGTCACCATGCGTGGTGCAGGTGCTGAAGTTCACGAATTTTGTCCACTAGCTTCCTGTGCGGGCATGCATAGTGACCGAATGCCCGATCCGGCTGAACCCGCTGGCGGGGACGCTGCCGGTGGCGGGCTGGCCAAGGCGCCTGCGAGCAGTGCCGGGTAGGCAACTGGACTCGCAGATGCCGATGGTCTAGCGTCTGGAATATGCCAAAGGAAGAGACCCCCGCCAAGAAGCACAACCCCTTGTTGGTCTTGGGAAAAATCAGTTCCATCCTCGATTCCTTTTCACTGCGCCAGCCGGTGATGAACTTGGCCGATATCCGTGAAGCAACGGATTTGCCTGCCTCCACGGTGCAGCGGCTTGTCGCGAATTTGGTGGGACAGGGTTTCTTGGACCGCGAGGATGACGGCTTCCGCATCGGGATGAAGATGGCCTACTGGGCCGCGCCGGCGACCCGGGGGCGGGAAGTGCTGGACGTCATCAGCCCATCGTTGCGCGAACTGCGCGACTTCACCGGGGAAACAGCCTGCCTTTTCCGTGCCGAGCAGCAATTCCGCGTGTGCGTGGGCATTGCCGAAACACGCCACGCGCTGCGCAGGGAAATGCACCTGGGCGAGCTCGCCCCATTGCATGCCGGATCTGCCGGCCGCGTGCTGCTGGCCTGGAAGCCCGAGCTCATGCAGCGGTTGCAGGAATCACAGCTGCAGCCGTTGACCGATGCCACGATTACCGGCATGGCCAACCTGGAAAAAGCGGTTCAGCAGACCCGCGCCGATGGCTTCGCGATCACCACGGGGGAGCGTGAAAGCGGGGCCTCGGGACTGTCCGCACCGGTGTTCGATTCCGCGGCGGGCCTGGTGGCGGCGGTGACCATCAGCGGACCCACCCTGCGCATGCCGCGGGAGATCTGCCAGAGCTGGATCGAGCCGTTGCTGGACACTGCTGAACGGATGACCCGGCTGATCGGCGGACGCTTCCCGGGCGAAACCCACCGGCCTTCCGCCTAGCGCCGCCCGCCCGGTCCGAGGGCTGCGGCGGCACCAGGCAATAGCGGCACTAGAGGCTGGTACCGCAATCCGGGGTGGCATCAGAGGGGATCACCCAGGCAAAGGCTTCTGCCTTGGAACGCGCCCCCTGGGCCGACTTGGAGCGGTTCGGCTCGCCCAGCTCCTGCAGCAAGGATTCGGAGAGCCCGACGAGCCCGGCAAAGCGCTGCGGCGTGAGCCATGGCGGCTGGGTAGCGAAGAGGATGTCCTCGCTGGAAGTGTTCCCGCTGGCCCCGGGGGCGAAGGGACAGCCTCCCAGGCCGCCGAGCGCTCCATCAACCAGGGTGGCTCCTGCCGAAATGGCTGCCAGCGTATTGGCAACACCCAGCCCCCAGGTATCGTGGCCGTGGAACACGATGCGCCGTTGCGGGGTTTCGCCGCGCACCCTGGAAATGAGCGAGGCGACCTGTGCCGGAACTGCTTGGCCCAGGGTGTCGCAGATGACGATGTCGCTGGTGCCCTCGGCCCGTGGATCGTTGGCGATGTCCAGCACGCGCTCGGCGGGGACTTGCCCCTCGAAAGGGCAGGTGAACGAGGTGGCCAGGCATAGCTGGATGCGCCCGCCGGCTTCCTGGGCATAGCGCACGGCTTCTGGCAGGGCGGCAAGGCTTGCCTCCGTGCTGCGCCCGATATTCGCCTGGTTGTGCGCATCGGAAACAGAGAGGCAATACTGGAAGTTCCGGATGCCCGACTTGGCCGCCTTGGCCACATGCCCCGGGGTCGCCACCCAAATCCAGCAGCGTTCCAGCTCGTCGGGGCGCAGCCCCCGGGCAACTTCGAGGGTATTGGCCATGGGCGGCACCAGGTCGGCACGCGCCATGGAGCCGAGCTCGATTTCCTGGACTCCGAGCCGGATCAACTCGCGCACGGTCCTGATTTTCTCCGGGGTGCTCAAAAGCTTCCCGGTCAGCTGCAGCCCGTCACGCAGCGTGACGTCGCGCAACGCGGCTGCGGGGGTGAATGAGTAGCTCACGCGATATTCCTTTCGCCAGCCGAGGCTTGCGCAATTTGCGCATCGGTCATTCCCAGCAATCCGCCCAGTACCTGTTCGGTATGCTCGCCGAGGTCGGGGCCGAGGTTCCGAATAGGCAGCGAGGTGCCTCCCATGACCGGGACGATGCCGGGGAAGCCGACACCTTGCAAGGTTTCCTCGCCGGTGGAGACATCCAGATGCTGGATCATGTTCCGGCAGATGTATTGCGGCTCGTTGGCAATGTCCTTGGCGGTGTAGATCGGGCCGGCAGGAACTCCTGCCGCATCGAGGATGGCCAGGGCCGTGCTCGAATCCACGCTTGCGGCCCACTGGCCAATGGCGGCATCCAGCATTTCCCTTGCCTCCCAACGCTGGGCATTGCCCTGCAGCCGCGGATCGGCCCCGAGCTCCGGCCTGCCGATGGCTTCCATGTAGCGGCGGTAGATCCCGTCACCGTTTCCGGCGACCACAATGCTGGCCCCATCGGCGCAGACATAGGCATTGGATGGCGCAATGCCTTCCATGCGTCCACCGGTGCGGGTCCGGGTTTCGCCGTAGGCGCCGTGGTCCGGGAGCAAAGATTCCATCATGGAGAACATCGCCTCGTGCAGCGCCACATCGATCACGCGATGGTCCAGACCGAGGGAGGCCTTTTCCCCGCGCGCCATCTCCCGCTGGTAGAGCGCCATCACCGCGCCGAACGCGGCATACAGTCCGGCAATGGAATCGCCAATCGATACGCCGACACGAACCGGCGCGCGATCTGGATCGCCCACCAGATTGCGGAAGCCGCTGAAGGCCTCGGCCACGGCGGCAAAGCCCGGGCGCTCGGAGAGCGGCCCGGTCTGGCCGAAGGCCGAGATGCGGGTGATCACCAGGTCCGGATTCACGGCGCTGAGTTCCTCTGGACCCAGGCCCCACTTCTCCAAGGTGCCCGGACGGAAGTTTTCCAGCAGCACATCGCAGTGCTTGGCCAGTTCCAGCACGGCCTCCCGGCCGGCGTCGCTGCGCAGGTCCAGGACGATGGACTTCTTGTTGCGGTTGATCGTCCGGTACAGCATCGAGACGCTGCCCTTCTTGAGCCGCCAATTTCGCAGCTCGTCCCCGGTTCCCGGGCGTTCCACCTTGATGACTTCGGCGCCGAAGTCCGCCAGGAGCCGGCCTGCAGTGGGGGCGGCAATGTAGTTGCCCAATTCGAGAACGCGGACACCCTTCAATGGGGCGATGTGCTCTGACATGTTCTGCCGTTCCTTTGCTGTCGCGCTAAATGAAGATGTTGAGGATCATGACCATTCCAAGGGCCACGATGGATGCGACCGACACGCCTACGCTGACGGTCTTAAGGGCACCGCGCACGGTCTGCCCGAACAACGACTGCAGGAGCCAGAAGGTGTTCGAGGTGACATGGACCATGAACAGCGCTCCGGAACCTGCCGCCAACGCGATGAGCACCGGGTCGATGCCCAGGCTCGGGGCGATCGGTGCCAAGAGGCTTGCGGCAGTAATCCCGGAAAGGGTCACCGAGCCAACGGCAATGTGAAGCAGGGCCGCGATGCCCCAGACAACTACCAGTGGTGCAACGGTGCTGGCCGAGAAGAACTGGCCCATGATGTCGCCCAATCCAGCCGTGGAAACCGTGGCTGCCAAGGAGCCGCCGACACCGGTCAGCAGCAGGATCTGCCCGCTTTCCCTGAACCCGCTGGCCACGCCGCGGTCAATCGCCTTCTGGCCGATGGTGTAGCGTGCCACGGCGATCGTTCCGACCAGGCCGATGAGCAGGGCAACTACCGGATTGCCGACCAGCTGGATCCAGCTGGCCTCATAGCCGAGGATTTCGGCCAGCGCGCCGCTGGCGATGAGCAGCAAGGATGCGAGCAGCGGCAGGAAGAGCAGGAACAGGGGCGCCTCGCGGCGCTGCCCGGTCTGCACCGCGGTGGCCGCGGCGGCCGTTCCGGCGTTGCCGGTGCGTGCCGCATCCTGGCCGGTCCCTTCGCCGCGCTCCAGCTTGCGGGTTCCCGGTGTCGGCTCGTCTTGCGCCAGCAGCTGCTCATCGCTCTCGGCTTTCCAGAAGCCGCGGTCGAAGAAGAAGGACATGATGGCGACGGAAATCAAGACCGTGGGCACGACGACCAGCAGGCCGAAGATCAGCATCTTGCCCAGGGGAACTTCAAGCATGCCGGCCAAGGCGACCGCGCCGACGCCAGGAACCATGAGGACGATGCCGACCTCGCCGGCGATGGCCATGGCCGTGGCAATGCGCGCGGTTCCGTGCTTGCCGATTTTCGGCGCCATGCGCCGGGCCAAGGGGGCCGCGATGACCAGCAGCACATCGAGGAAAATGGTCTGCAACGCGGTGCTGACAGCCAACGCCATGGTGTATGGCAGTCGTTTGGGGCCGAAGGTGTTCAGCAGGTGCTCGACCAGGCGGCGGATGGCGCCGGTCTCATTGAGGATGGAACCCATCAGCACGCCGAAAGCCACCAGGAGTCCGACTTCCACCATGATGTCGCCGAAACCCTGGGTGATGGTCTCGATGGTCTTGGTGACTCCCAAGCCGGTGGATAGGCCCAGGTAGAGCGAGCCAATGACCAAGGCGATGACTGGGTTGACCTTGAATCTCACGATAAGCACCACGGCGGCAAGCACGGCCACCGCGGTATTTATCAGAATCGCGATATCGGACATGTTGGATCCGTTCTAGAGGAATCGGGGAGCAGTGTGACATAAGCCACGGCATAAGAACTCATAGTATGAGTGTCAGCTCACGATGTAAACTATTGGCTTCTTAAGCGGGAAACCTCTGGAAATAAACCCGATGCGAACCCTGGCGGCTTGACGCGAGGAAGGGGAGTAGCGATGGGCTGGCGAAAGTTTCGAGGGAAGAGAAAAATCCAGGGCGCCTGCCGAAGCCATGTCCGGAACGCGCCCTGGATGCTCGAGGTCTCTACCCCTTGAGATTCGGGAAGTCGGTGTCCCTGTATTCGGTGCCCGCCGGGGCGCCGGCGCGGTGCCGGTCCTCTTCAGTCTGGCGCAGCTCCACCCGTCGGATCTTGCCCGAGATCGTCTTGGGCAGGTCCGCGAATTCCAGCCGGCGGATGCGCTTGAAAGCCGAAAGGTGCTCGCGGCAGTAGGCCAGGATCGATTCGGCTAATTCCGGTCCGGGCTCATGCCCGCCGGACGCGACGATGTAGGCCTTGGGCACCGTGAGCCGCAGCTCATCCGGTGCTGGAACGACGGCCGCTTCGGCCACGCCCGGATGCTCAATCAGAACCGATTCGAGTTCGAAAGGGCTGATCTTGTAGTCGCTGGATTTGAAGACGTCATCGGCGCGCCCCACATAGGTCAGGACGCCGCGTTCGTCCCGCTCGGCGATATCCCCGGTGTGGTAGACCCCGTCCCGGAAGACCTCATTGGTCTTTTCCTCGTTCTCGAAATAGCCTTTCATCAGCCCCAGCGGGCGCTGGGCGGTGACCAGGCAGATCTCGCCCACATCGCCTTCTTCCCCGGTGACCGGATCGCGCAGCACGATCTCGTAGCCGGGCATCGGGCGCCCCATGGCGCCGATGGTGATGGGCTCTGCCGGGGGATTGGCGATCTGCACCGTGGTTTCGGTCTGCCCGAACCCGTCGCGGATCACCTGCCCCCAGGCCTTGTGGACCTGGTCGATGACCTCTGCGTTCAGCGGCTCGCCGGCCGAGACCAGTTTCTGCGGCGGATGCTCCAGCGCACCGAGGTCGGCCTGGATGAGCAGGCGCCAGACGGTCGGCGGCGCGCAGAAGCTGGTGACCTGCTGGGCGTCCATCTGGTTCATCAGGGCCACTGGATCGAAGCGGTCGTAGTTGTAGATGAAGACCGTCGCTTCGGCGATCCACGGGGTGAAGAAGTTGGACCACGCGTGCTTTGCCCAGCCCGGCGAGGCGACGTTCAGGTGGACATCGCCTGGTTCGAGGCCGATCCAGAACATCGTGCTCAAGTGCCCGACCGGATACGAGGTATGCGTATGCTCGACCAGCTTGGCCTTCGAGGTGGTGCCGGAGGTGAAATAGCGTAGCAGCGTTTCATCGGCGCGGGTCGGATGCTCCAGTGCGAAGGCCGCTTCTGCCGCGGACGACTGGGAGTAGTCGAGGATGCCAGCCGGCGGCTGCCCGCCGATCTGGATCAGCGTGTAATCGCCCGGCACCGATTCGAACTTGGGGATTTCGCCCTCGTTGGTGACGACCCATTGGATATGGCCGCGGGCAATGCGGTCGGCCAGATCGGTGGGCGTCAGCTGCGTGGTGCACGGGACCATGACCGCCCCCAGCTTGATGCCTGCCAGCATCGATTCCCAAAGCTCTACTTGGTTGCCCAGCATGATGGCGATTGAATCCCCGCGCTTGATGCCCTGGTCGCTGAGCCAGCGCGCAAGTTGGGTGGACCGGGTTGATAGTTCTGCCCAGGTCCGCTGGGTGCAGCTGCCGTCGGATTCGGCGATGACCAGTGCTGGGCGCTCGGAGCGCTGCGGATCCCGGGCGACGTGGTCGAACCAGTCGAAGCCGAAATTGAACTCGGTGAATTCCGGCCATGCGAACTCGGCGCGAGCCTGGTGGTAATCCTCCCTTAGCTCCAGGAGACGGTCACGGGCTGCTCTGAATTCTTCGGTAACGCTCACAACTAACCTTCCGTAGCTCTGGGTAAACCACCAAAACCCAAGGTGAGGTGGATCACCAGTCAATATACTTGGAAGTCCTAGCGAGTGGCAGATCGCCACCGATATAAAACCGGGCCACCCCATGATTGCTGTGCGAAGTCGGACTGAATCCCGGTCCCTGGTTACGCGGTGGCCAGAGCCCAGCTAGCAGTTTGTTCCCGATATCCCGTCTGCAGCCGCGGCGTGTGGCCTTGCATTATTTCTGGGGTCCGACTGCCCGGATGCAGGCTTCTTCGTTGTTGGCCTTTGAGGTCTTCGGCCAGGGCTGTTAATGCTGCATTTCCAGGGCAGTGGTTTTACCGATCCTCGCGGATGCAACCCGTACGCCGGGGCAACGGCATGGAATGCAGTGGCTGCAGTGTGGCCCGGGGCCGCTGCGGAATCTGCCTGATCGGCGAGCTCGTCTGCCTGTTCCATTGTTGTCGCATCAGCGGTTTCGCTTGCGACCGGAGTAGTTGAAGCGGGTAGAAACGTGCTGTTGATTGATCTGGATCCACGAGCAGTCCAGGCCTATCCTCTATTAAGTGCCGACGAAGAAATGGGACTGGGTGACCCATGGTTAAAGCCAAGCGGCTTTGTCCGGGCAGCCCATTTTCCGTGAAATCTGAGTATCAACTGCGATGCCCCATGGAAACAGGGATCGGGTTGCACTTGGGGATAGAGTCTCTCGAAGACGGCTAGAAGTTGTACCATATCCAGTACTGACCAAGGAGGGGCATGGCAATCACAGCGAGTGAGGCGCGCCGCGATCTTTGCGGCTTGATCGAACGAGTCAATCTTGACCGTGCCGAAGTGGAGATCTTGTCAAAGCGCGGATCTGCAGTCCTCATGTCAAAAGATGAGTATGACTCTCTGGTGGAAACGAGCTACCTTCTGCGCTCGCCGAGGAATGCGCTCCGCCTGCTTGCTTCGCTGGAAGCGGTACGCGGTAGCCAAGTGTCCGAGCGTGGACCTATTGATCCCTGAGTGAAAGACTGCTGACCTGGACGGCTGCCGGCTGACTATTTCCACTGGCAGACCCAAGATCGCAAAACGCTCAGGCGCATCCATGCGTTGATTGAGGCTGTGCTGCGCTGTGACCCATTTGAGGGTATTGGCAAGCCTGAACTGTTGAGGCGTACCCTGGCTGGCGCGTGGTTGCGCCGCATTGATGAAGCTAATTGACTGGTCTATATTGCCGATGATCGCGCGGTGGCAATCCTGCAGGCCAGATACCGTTAGTGAACGGTTTCAAGCATTCGGTCGCCTGGCAGGCGTGCGTTGTCGCGGCGCTTCGAGGGGAACGCGCGGGCGATATCTCTATTGATGGGCAGATCGCTTCCAGGGACGGCCGCAAGGGTCCGGCACGCATGGTCCGTGCGGGGCACGTTGTAATCCCAAGCTGACTCTTTGTCCTGCCGGCAGGGCGTGCTCAAGATATTCGGCAGCCGCTGGCCCGAGGCATTTGACCCCATTGCCCGGGTGAATGGCTTCGGGGATGTCGATGTTCAGCAGCTGGACTCGAGTTTCTGCGCCCGCCACCCTGGCATCCATGGTGTCGCCATCGCCATCGGCAACCCGGGTGGCCGTACCGCGATTCTCCGATCCGCCACTGCTGGTGAGTTCTATGGCACTGGCAAACAGCGACCTTGCTGCCGCAAGGAAATCCGGATGGCCTTCGTAGTTTTTGCAGCGGGGTTCTTGGTGTGCGAGCAGGGGAGGCTAATGCCATCCCCGGAACAGAATTCGCTGTGATCGGCTGAACATCCCAATTTCATTGAAGCATCAAGTAATTTGCGATAGGCTGTTAATCAATAGGGAATCGATGCACTTGGAAAAGGAGCTTGCCATGTCAGTACTCCAGCAAGACAAACTAGCGGCCAACACCCACATGAACGCAGTCCAGCTCAAGGTCGGCGACATGAAAACCATGAGCGAGTACTACCAGAAGGCCCTGGGCCTTGAAGTGCTGGCCGAATCAGCCGAAGGCACCCGCCTGGGCCGCGGTACCCAGGAACTGGTCAACCTGCAGAACGCGCCAGGACTGCAGCTCCCGTCGCGCAACGAAGCGGGCCTGTTCCATACCGCGCTGCTCTTCGACACCAAGGCTGATCTGGCTGCGACCGTCCTGTCGGCAGCCCAGTTCGACCAGAGCCGCTTCGTGGGCAGCTCCGATCACCTGGTATCCGAAGCGTTCTACTTCACCGACCCGGAGGGCAACGGCATCGAGCTGTACTGGGACCGCCCGCGCGAGACCTGGAGCTGGAGCGGCGGCGAGGTGGCCATGGACACCATCTACCTGGATCCGAACAAGTTCCTCAATGAGCACCTGACCGAGCAGTCCATTGCCGGACAGCGCAAGGCCGCCGCGGATGTAGGCCACGTGCACCTGCAGGTGGGCGATGTCGCAACCGCCCGCCAGTTCTACGTCAGCACCCTGGGCTTTGACGAAACCACCACCCTGGGCGAGCAGGCACTGTTCGTCTCGGCTGGCGGGTACCACCACCATATGGCCATGAACGTCTGGAACTCGCGCGGAGCCGGCCCGCGCAAGGACACGCTGGGGCTGGGTGAAGTGCTGATCAACGTCCCGACCGAAGAAGAAGTGGGCAAGCTGGCCGAGCGGCTGGCCTACGCCAAGGTGGCAAACCACCACACCGGAGCCGAACTTCGCTTCCGGGACCCGTGGAACAACGAACTGCGCGTCGCCGTAGGCTAACGCGGATCCAACGCCCAGAGGCTTTAGTGCCCCCGGGCGCTCGCCGAATCGGCGAGCGCCCGGGGGCACTTCCTGTCTTCACCCGGTTCCGGTGCCCAGGGCCTCCAGGTGCTCGGCAATGGTCTTGGCGGTCAAGGGCCTCGTCTGGAATGGCCGCACAGTCCCTGCCTCGGCCTGCTCGAGCACCTGCTGGGCGAAGGCGGCCGGGTTGGCCACGTCCAGGTGGGTCAGGTTCTCCGGGGCGTACTGCCACCACTGCGATGCCTGGAGGGCCTGGACGGTCGGCGCATCGAAGCGGTCGCGGATCTTCTTGGCCGGCAGGCCGCCGACCACGGTGTACGGCTCGACGTCGCTGGTGACTACGGAATTCGAGGCGGTGACCGCGCCGTCGCCGATGGCGACCCCATGGCCCAGCGTGACCTTTTCGCCGATCCATACATCGTTGCCGATGGAGATCTTCCCCGGCGTGTAGCCGTACTTCGTCGTGCCCAGATCCACGCCGTGATCAGCCGCGTAGGTGCGCATCAGCAGCCGCTGGTTGTAGAACACCGGGCTGGTCGATGCCCACTCCAGGGGGTGCTTGGCTCCCATGACAGTCATGCCCTTGGCGATCGAGGTGAACCGTCCGACGCTGATGGCCTTGTTGAGCTTTGAATGGGTGTAGGAGAACGCGCCCATGCGCGGAAGGGCTGTTCCGCTGGTTCCCCAGAAGGTGGTGTAGGGATCCAGCGCGAGGTCTTCCCGGTAGCTGATCCACGCCTCGGGATTGCAGGTGCTTCCGGTGTCCTGGAAATCCTTCATGCCCGGAACCGTCATGAGGATCCGGTGGCTTTTGAGCAGCGGTCGCAGTTGGGACATCTGAATTCGCATGCGATCGACTTTATGGGACCGGACTTGGAGAATTGTCAGCAAGTCCCGAACGCGCGCTGGATGCGACCTGCTGCCCGGCTACTGCTTGGGGCGGAAGGAGAGGTTCTTGTGCGTGGTGAAGTACGGCAGGATCATTGATTCGGGCAGACCCAGGCGCTTCATTTCCATGGCCCTGCCCACGCGCAGGCGCAGGTTCACGTCCACCGCCGCATCCTGTTCCTGGGTCTCGCCCAAGAGCTGCGGTTCCACATCGAAGACCGCCAGCTGCTCGTCCACACTGCTGCTGGCCACGGCCGCGATTTCTTCCTTGCTGTCCCGATTGACGAAGACCAGCTCGAAGGTTGCCGGATCGGGCAGGTCTTCGACGTGGGCCCGATGCTCCACCCGCACCTGCAATCCCTGGCCGTCAGGGAAGTCGACGCCCCGCAGCCTTGCTTCGAAATGCGGGACGCGGTTCTTCGCGCCGAGCTTCTTGAGCATCTTCGCTATGGACATGGTGTCCTCCCAAAGTGAGACTAGATCGCGGGCTTGGTACTCGCTGGCAAAAGTGCGGGCCTGCTGCGACATCCGGGCGGCCAGGGCGGGATCGTCCATGAGCTGCTGCACCCGGTCGGCCATGGCCTGGATATCGCCATGGCGGACCAGGAAGCCGTTATGCCCATCGGTGATGCTGTCGGCAGGGCCGAAGTTGATGTCGAAGGACACCGGGATGCATCCCTGGGCCTGGGCCTCGAGGATGACCAGCGCCTGGCCCTCGTTGGTCGAGGTGAATAATTGGGCCGTGCAGGAAGCGAAGTGCCGGGGGAGCTGGTCGGAGTAGCCGTGGAAGATCACCGACTCGCGCAGGCCCAGCTCGGCGGCCCGTTCCGCTAGCGCGTCGCATTCGCTGCCCTGGCCGACAATGTGCAGGGTTGGCCGCTTGCCGCGAAGAGCCAGCTCGTGGAGGACATCCAGGGCGGCGGCTACGTTCTTGTTGGGGGTCAGCGAGCCGGCCACGATCAGGCTGGTCGAGCTGCGTGCCGGTACCGGCGGTTGCACGGTGGACGGGTTCAGCGGGTTGGGAATGACGAATGCCGAGTCGGCTTCGCCGAAGCGGTCGACATAGGCCTGGCGCTGGGCGTGGGTCAGGAAGACGAAGGCATCCCAGTTGGAGCGTTCTTCGATGATGGGCCCGTGGCCCTTGGAGAGCTGGCCGCTGGCAAGGTCCTGCCCCTTGGCCACATGGATGCTGTGGAACGCGAACACCTTGGGCACGTGCACCGGTTTCCAGGAAGCGAGCATGGCCGCGGTGTACTTGCTGTCGATGACCACCAAGGAGTTCGGGTGGTCGACGATCTGCGACAGCCAATGGCGGTAGAACGACGCCGCGCTGGGGAAGCGGGCCACCAGGGTTCCGCTGCGGTCAAAAGCCTCAACGATGCGGCGGGCCTTCCCGTCGTGGAACTTCATATCGGACAAGAAGGCGGTGCCATCGGCCCGGTAGTACGTGGTCTTCTTGATCCCGCCTTCGGGGCCGGCAACGCTGTGCTCGCAGAACAAGGCGGCGTCCTGGCCAGGGTGGTGGACGGACTCGCGCACCGTGAAGTCCAGGCAGCCCGGTTCGGCCTTCCGCTCGGGGATGCTGGTCTGCGGCTGCAGGTCATGGTCCGCCAGGTGGAGGTAGGGATTGAGCACCCGGACCGTGGGCGAAAGCTTGCCGCGCGCGACGAGTTCCTCGACGATCTGCGGGAGCTGTTCGTTGGGGCCGAAGGTCACCACCGCGGCAGAACCGTGCCGCTGGGCGAAAGCGGCCGCGCGCTGGGTACAGACGGTGGTCATCCCGCCGAATTCGCGCTCAAGCTTCCACGTGACCATGTAGGCGTCCAGCTGCTGTTCCCTGATATCCACGGAGAATGATCCTTAGTTTGACCACGACAAAGTTAATTTCGCGCGAGGATATGCAGTTCCTCGCGCCACATTCCAGACTACGCGGTGAAGCTAGGCGGGCGCTGGGAAGACGCCGTCGTGTCGGCCTCGATTTCCCTGGCCTGCACCGCAGGGATGGCCCAGTGGCCGAAGAAGCCGCCAACGCGGATTCGAACGTATCCTCGAAAATGCCATGGCGCTCGCCGAAAGCCGTGGGAGAATCGCCGGGAAGGCTCCAGCCCTTGCTCTTCGGTGCGAAACTTCCTATGGTTCAGGTTATGGGGTACTCTCCCCACATTTGTTGGAGGCGCAGCGCGTCTCCGGTAAAGGACGGCACGTCATGTCGAGCAAATCCCCACGCAAGGGCGAAGCGAAAAAACCAGGCAAGAGCATCAAGGAAAAGCGCGCTGAGAAGCGGCTGAAGCACGCGGAGGTCGCTGTCGATCCGGTGCGCAAAGCTGCCAGATAACCACTGATTGGCACCGGTTCCCGCGCGCGGAGCCGGTAAATGAATCGAGTCCCTGCCTACGGCGAACGACGCCGGGCAGGGACTCGAGTATTTTAATTGCCGGTTTTCCGGGCGCCGCTTAGGGCAGCTGCGGGTCGACCTCGAAGTGCTCGGCGACCTGGGTGATGACCTCGTGGGCGCCCTGCAGCGACACCGAGGAGAGGAAGATCGAGTCGTCGACCTGCATGACCTCGCCTTCCAGCTTCTCCCACAACGGGTTGGAGGTGAACTTGTCTTCCTGGGCGCGCGACGCGTCGCCCTCGGCGCCTTCCGGGGCCCAGGTGGACTGGAAGATCACTTCGGCGTCGGCCTTCAGGATTTCCTCCGGCGACAGCGGAACGAAGATCGACTCGGTGGTATCCGGGGCATCCTCCGGGCGCGGAATGCCCATGTCCACCATGATCTCGCCGATGAACGAATCGGTGGCGTACAGGCGCGCGGTGTCCTCGCCGGCGAAACGCACCAGCGAGTAAGTGGTCTCGGGCTTCTTCGCCAGGATTTCCTTGCCCACCGCGGCGGCGCGGGCCTCGTAGTCAGCCACGGCCGTTACCGCCTGCTCCTTCTTGCCCAGGGCCTCGCCCAGCAGCACCACGTTTTCCTTCCAAGTTGGTCCGGTGGACTCGGAGAAGATGGTCGGGGCGATCTTGTTCAGCTGGTCGTACATGGCGCCCTGGCGCACGTCGGCGGAGATGATCACGTCCGGCTCGGTGGCCAGCAGCTTTTCCAGATCCGGTTCGGTGATGGTGCCGACGTTCACGGCTTCGTCGGTCTGCTCGGTGATGTCGCCGAGGTACTCGGGGAAGGGATTGTTGCCCTTGCGGTATTCGGTGTAGGCCACCAGCTCGGCTCCCAGCAGCATGGCGGCATCCACGTAGGAAGGGTCCAGTGCGGCGACGCGCAGCGGGCGTTCGGCCAGCTCGGTGGTGCCGCGGAAGTGCTTGATGGCCGCCGGGAAGCTGGAATCGGCTTCCGCGGTGGCGGCGGTTTCTGCTGGCTCGGTGCTCGGGGAAGAGCTGGCGCAGGAGGACAGGGCCAGTGCGGCCGCGGCCAGGGCGGCGCTCAGGGCGAGAATGCGGGGAGTGTGCATGCGAGTGCTTTCCATGAAGGTGATTGACTAATTAGCGCATGATGTATTT
The DNA here is from genome assembly GCF_044742845.1 of Glutamicibacter sp. NPDC087831. Taxonomy (NCBI): domain Bacteria; kingdom Bacillati; phylum Actinomycetota; class Actinomycetes; order Micrococcales; family Micrococcaceae; genus Glutamicibacter; species Glutamicibacter sp. NPDC087831. Next base: position 1,204,562 of record NZ_JBIUVH010000001.1, on the reverse strand, counting down.
TTGCTTGCCCCACTTAGGCAAGGGTAAGCTTAGCGCGCGAGAAGAACAGTAGCATGGATCCGGCCGTCCTGGTCAAGGTCCTGCGACATCATTGCTTCGCATATCCTGCACGCACCCGCCGCGCACTCCGCGGCCCGAGAAAGGCCACCGACCATCGACCGCACCACACCGCGCATCAGCTCGCTGCTGGCCCTGGCCGCCGGCGTGGGCGCCGCCATCGGGCTCAGCCTGTGGATCGGCAGCACCACCTCCAGCTTCGCCGAGCTGCGCCACGCGCTGCTGGCCCCCGACGGCCAGGTCAGCGACATCGCCATTCGCGAGATCCGCTGGCCGCGCACCGTTACCGCGCTGGCCGCCGGCGCCGCTTTGGGCATGGCCGGCACGCTGATCCAGGGCCACACCCGCAACCCGATAGCCGAACCCGGCCTGCTGGGCATCAACCAGGGCGCGGCCCTGGCCATCGTCTCGGTCGCCGCTTTCACCGGCCCGCTGCCGGCGTGGACCCAGGCGCTGCTGGCCCTGGGCGGAGCGCTGCTGGCGGCCCTGGTGGTCTTCGGCATCGGGCGCATCGACGGGCGCGGGGGATCGCCCATCACCTTGCTGCTGGTGGGCGCCGCGGTCACCGCGCTCTGCGCCGGAGTGGTGTCGGCCATCGTGCTGCTCAGCGAGGCCGCCCTGGAAACCCTGCGCTTCTGGCAGGTCGGCTCCGTGGTCCAAGGCTACGAATCCTTCTTGTCGCTGTGGCCGCTGCTGGTGGCCGGTACCGTGCTGGCGCTGGCCAATGCCCGCGGGCTGAACGCGCTGACCCTGGGCGAGGATTCCGCCCGCAGCCTCGGGGTCACCGCCCTGCATGCCCGCGGGCTGGGGCTGGCGGCGATCGTGGCACTGTCCGGGCTGGCGGTCACCCTGGCCGGGCCGATCGCCTTCCTGGGCCTGCTGGTACCGCATATTTCGCGGCGCATCTTCGGCGCCGACTACCGCTGGGTGATTCCCGGCTCGGCCCTGTGCGGCGCGCTGCTGCTGTGCGTGGCCGATGTGCTCGGCCGCATGCTGGCCCGCCCCGGGGAACTGCCCGTGGGCGTGGTCATCGCGCTGCTCGGCGCGCCCTTCTTCATCTACGTGGCCCGGCGCCGCAAGGCGGTCACCGTATGAGCGCCCCGGCGATCCGCACCCCCGCTTCCGCGGTGCGCGCCCGGCGCGCTGTGGCTACCGGCCTGATCCTGCTGGCCGTGGCCCTCGCGGCCTTCTGCCTGCACCTGGCCATCGGGGGCACCCCGATCGCGCTGGGCGATGTGGTGGCCACGCTCTTCGGCGCGGCCCCGGATCCGCGCACCGAGCTGTCGATCATCGAGTTCCGGCTGCCGCGCAGCGTGGCTGCGGTGCTGGCCGGGGCCGGCTTCGGAGTGGCCGGGGCGCTGACCCAGAACGTGGCGCGCAACCCGCTGGCCAGCCCCGACATCCTCGGGGTGACCAACGGCGCGGCCCTGGGCGCAGTGGCCGTGCTGGCCCTGAGCGTGCACGCCGGCGGGCGTTCGGAACTGCTGGTGCACTACGGGCTGCCCATTGCCGCCACCTTGGGCGGCTTGCTGGTCTCCGCCCTGGTCTTCGCGCTGGTCTGGCACAGTTCCCTGGAAAGCAACCGGCTGGTGCTGGTGGGCCTGGGCTTTTCCGGGCTGTGCGCCGCACTGACCTCCTGGATGCTGACCCTGGGAGAAATCTACAACGCCCAGCAGGCGCTGACCTGGCTGGCCGGGACCATCAACGCGATCTCCTGGGCCGACCTGGCCTTCGCGCCGGCGGTCATCGCGCTGGGACTGGCCGCGGCCGCGCTGCTGCGCAACCAGCGCGAGGTGCTGGCGCTGGATTCGGATACCTCCCGCGCGCTGGGCATGAACCTGGGGCGCGACCGGGTCCTGATGCTCGGCCTCGCCTCGCTGCTGGCCATCGCCGCGACCGTGATCGCCGGGCCGCTGGCCTTCGTTGCGCTGGCCAGCGGGCATGCCGCGCGGCTGGTGGCCCGCGGCACCATCCCGCCGGTGCCCCATGCCGCGCTGATCGGGGCGATCTTCGTGCTGCTGGCCGACCTGGTTGCGGCCCGGGCTTTCCCGGTGATCCTGCCCGCCGGGGTGGCCACCGCGGTGATTGGCGCCCCGTACCTGATCTTCCTGGTCATCCGCCAATCCAAGGTCCGCCAACGCGGCTAGCGGTTTATCCACAGTTGGCGATGGCTGCCAGCTCGGGCCTCTGGCCGCGCCCATGATGGGTCCATGGGCATCCACCAGCTAGCCGCAGCGATCCAGATCCTGCGCGAATCCATCACCGGGTCGCTCCCGCGCGGAGCGATCCAAGTGCTCCTTGAGCTGATGGCTTCCTGCTGCGCGCTGCTGGCCAAGCTCTCCTGCACCCTGCGCGAGTCCGATGACCCGCGGGTGGCGGCGGGGCATGCACGGCTGATTGAAACGCTCTACCGCTACACCCTGCGGGAGCAATTGCACTGCGCTATCCATCTCGAATCAACCGGCGCCCACCTGCTGGAAGACGATGAGCTGGCGGCCATTTCCGCATCGCGGACCAGCTACGACCGCCCCGCCCGCCAGCATTCAGGCCGCGCCCACTACCAGAACACCGGCGACTTCCTGGCCAGCTGGCTGGGGATCAACGCCCATGAGGGGCAGCACCGGGTGAATGACGCGCACCTGCTCATCGCCCGGCGCCTCATGGATGGCAGCACCGCCGCGCCGCGCTTGTCCCAGCTGGCCAGGCTCTACGCCGAAGCGCCGGACCTGGACCCGCGGCTGATTGCCCGCACGGCCCGCGCACTGGACAAATTCGAGCCGGCTGACACGAGCTTCCAAGGCCGGCCGCTGGAATCGTCCGCCCGCAATGAACAGGGCCAGCTGCTCGATCACCAAGCCGCGGCCCTGCTGCAGGAACCTGACCGTGCCACCCGCGAGACCCAGCTCGCGGCAATGCTTTCCGCTGAGCGCAAGGCCCGCAAGCAAACCAGGAACCCGGCACCCGGCATCTATCCGCGAGGCACCGTGGGCGACTGCGACAAGTACGAGCTCTACATCGCCGGGACCCAGCGCGAGGAATTCCGCTCCACCCTGGCCCAGGCCGATAACCCGCGTACCAAGGCAGGCAAAGCCGCCCGTGCCGCCAAATCCGGTTCAGGCGCTGCCCCTGATGATGGCCAGAACGCCTCAGAGGACCAGCAGGAAGCGGATCCCGGGGCAAATGCCGGGCAATCAGCCACCGACGACCTGTTCAGCAGCAAGGAACCACCACCGCCATGGGCCCAGGACGGGCACGGGGAGGAAGAATCCTTGTCCGGAGCGCAGCAACAACCTGACAAGCTTGTTGATGAGCAGGAAACGCGCGGCGCAGGCCGAGCAGGTGAAGGCCTCCAAACGTCCCTGCTGCTTGGCTATGGGGAGGTTCCGGTGGCCCAGCGCCGGCTCAACGCACTATTGGCCGCGCTGAGAGCGCGCACGGCAGGTGCCGCGCCCAATGGAATCATTCCAAGGATCGGCATCCATATCCAGTTGCGCGATCCGCAGGATCTTGGCGATCCGGCCAAGCTTCGCGCCACCTCCGACCACGGGGTGAAACTCGATTCCGCGGACACCGCACAGCTGATCTGCCAAGGCGAGATCTACCGGGTGGTCTTCGGACCCGATGGGCAACCGCTGGATGTAGGACGCAAGGAACGCTTCTTCACGGATGCAATGAAGCGCGCAATTTTCGCCCGCGACCGCGGATGCATCGTCCCGGGATGCACCGCACCGCCTGAAATGCTCGAATACCATCACGACAACTGGTGGGAACGTGGCGGGTGCACTTCATCGCGCAATGGCAGCTGCCTGTGTCGGAGGCACCACCATGCCATTCATGCAGGATTGCTGACCCTGGTTACCGTTGGGGGACTGGCTCACATCCTGCTGCCCAAGCACCTGGACCCGATGCAGGTACCGCGAAGAAACAGTGTTCCGGTGGCCGCCTGAGCACCCGGAGCCGCGAACTGCTGCACCTGCCGGCGTGGCCAAGATGCTATGGGCGCGAGAGCGCAACTTTCAGTCCGAACCCGATCAGCACTGTCCCGGTGATCCGGTCCATCCAGGACACCGACTTCGCGGAGCCCAGCCAGCGGCCAGCGATCCGAACCCCGTATACCAAGGCCACTGCCCACACCAGGGTCAGTGCAACATGCACCGCCGATAGCCCCATGCCCATGAATAGGGCGTTGGTGCCCGCCGGGGTGAACTGCGGGATCGCGGCGATATAGAAGACGCCGATCTTCGGGTTCAGCACGTTGGTCACCAGCCCGGTCAGGTAGGTTCGATACCTGCTGTGCGATACCGGGACATGGATCGTGGCCAACTGCTTGCCCCGCAGGCTCCGATGGATCATCTGCCCGCCCAGGAACACCAGATAGGCTGCGCCGGCATAGGCCAGCACCTGGTAGGCCAGGGATGAGGCGGCCAGAATTGCCGAAGCTCCCGCGGCCGCGGCCACACCCCAAACGAATACTCCCGTGCAGATCCCCAGCGCCGCCAGCAGCGCTTCACCGCGTCCCCGGGCAATGGCCGATCGCAGGATCAGCGCGGTATCGACACCCGGAATCAACGTCATCAGGGCGGCAACTATACTGAAACCCAGCAAGGCGGAAGCAACGGTCATGCACTCAATGCTAGAAGCTGCAGCTGGGCGCAGGCCCCAGGGTGAGCAAGCTCATGATCTTCGCCCGACGCGCGGGGCCAATTAGAGTTGGCCACCGCGCACGCTCTCTGGCATAATTGCAGGGTACTCGATTCGCAGTGGCCCCTCTCTCCGCTATGAGTCCTGTCCTTTTAGAATCCGACCAGTAAGGCCTGCCCCACAGGTGCTAAAAATTGGATTCGACCATGTTGAGAAACAGGAGACCACAAAAGTGGCCGTAAAGATTCGTCTGAAGCGCTTCGGTAAGATGCGCGCACCTTTCTACCGCGTTGTCGTCATGGACTCGCGCGCTAAGCGCGATGGCCGTGCCATCGAGGAGATCGGCAAGTACCACCCAACCGAGAACCCATCGGTTATCGAGATCGATTCGGATCGTGCACAGTACTGGCTGTCCGTTGGCGCTCAGCCAACCGAGCAGGTACACGCACTGCTGAAGATCACCGGTGACTGGCAGAAGTTCAAGGGCATCGATGGCCAGGAAGGCACCTACAAGGTTGCCGAGCCTAAGCCAGCATTCGTTGCTCCTGACAAGGGTTCGGTGATCCTCCCAGAGGCAATCACCAAGAAGGCTGAAAAGCCAGCTGCTGAAGAGGCAGAGGCCGAAGCTACCGAGGCTGAGTAACAGTGCTCGTTGACGCGCTAGACCACCTGGTACGCGGGGTTGTCGAGGAACCGGAAGACGTCAAGGTCGCCTTGAAGTCCACCCGCCGCGGCGACCTGCTCGAAGTACGTGTGAACCCTGAGGATCTAGGTCGTGTGATCGGACGCCAGGGACGCACCGCACGAGCACTGCGCACCGTAATGGCAGCGTTGGCCAAGGAGCCGGTACGTGTCGATGTAATCGACACCGACCGTCGCCGAGGCTAAGCAACTTAGAGGTCTGGCTTTTAAGTTGGCTTCGAAACGAAAGGAGTTTCCGTCCTAACTAGTGACGGAAACTCCTTTCGTGTTTACCCCTAGAATTTCCATTCCAGTCTCCCGGCACACGCCACGGAACACAGTGCAGAAAGAGCAGCAGACTATGCGATTGCAGGTTGCCCGCATCGGCAAGCCCCACGGCATCCGTGGCGAAGTCACCGCCCAGGTCATGACCGACACCCCGGAAGAGCGCTTCACCGCTGGCGAAGAACTCATCGTCGTCGACGGCCCGGTCAAGACGCTGACCATCGCCAATGCGCGCTGGAACAAGACCATCCTGCTGCTCTCCTTCAAGGAAATCGCCGACCGCAACCAGGCTGAAACCCTGCGCGGCGCGCGCCTTGAGATTGAAGTTTCCGATCAGCCGGAAGATGACTCGGACGAATGGTACGAGCATGAACTGCTGGACCTGAAGGTCATGCTCGATGGCGAGCAGGTCGGTACCATCACCGCACTGCGCACCAATCCCGCCCAGGACCTGCTGGTCTTCGAAGACGCTGACGGCCAGGAGATCTACCTCCCGTTCGTCGACGAATTCGTCCCGGAGATCGATCCGGAAGCCGGCATCGTAGTCATTACCCCGCCGGCAGGCCTGCTGACCTTGAACAGCGATGAAGACGGCAGCGACGAAGAGGGACAAAAGTAAGCCATGCGTCTTGACGTCATCTCGATTTTCCCTGAGTACCTCCAGCCACTCTCGCTTTCGCTGATCGGCCGCGCCGCCGAAGACGGCATCTTGGATCTGAACGTCACCAACCTGCGCGACTTCACTGCCGACAAGCACCGCAAGGTCGACGACACCCCGTACGGTGGCGGCGCCGGCATGGTGATGATGCCGGAACCATGGGGACAGGCACTGGACGCGGTGCGCCCAGCCGATGCTGGCGGCCCCAAGCCAACCCTGATTGTCCCTTCGCCTGCAGGCGCCGTCTTCAACCAGCAGATGGCTTACGACCTTGCCGAGGAAGAGCATCTGGTCTTCGCCTGCGGCCGCTACGAAGGCATCGATGAGCGCGTCATCGAATACGCGCACGAGAACTTCAACGTCATCCCCGTATCCATCGGCGATTACGTGCTCAACGGGGGAGAAGTGGCCGTGATGGTGATGGTGGAAGCCATCGCCCGGCTGATCCCAGGAGTCATCGGCAACCCGGAATCGCTGGTAGAAGAATCCCACTCGGATGTTCTGCTGGAATACCCGGTGTACACCAAGCCGGCCTCCTGGCGCGGCCGCGATGTCCCCGAGGTGCTGCTCGGTGGCAACCACCAGCGGGTGGGACGGTTCCGCCGCGACGAGCAGATCAAGCGCACCGCAGCGCGTCGCCCCGACCTGATCACGCAGCTGGATGCCGAGAGCCTGAACCGCAGGGACCGCGATGCCCTATGGCACAGCGGATTCGCGCTCGTTGACGGTGCCATAACCCCCAAGTCCGAATTGGACTGGGCTACCGGCGCCGGCACCGAGAGCGACTAAGAGGCCAAAATCACTCGAAAGCCATTTCGGGCAAACTCGCATCGGCTTCGCTGATACGGCATAATTGTTTCTTGGTGTGTTTTTGTTCGACTCCTGCCGCAGGGGGAAGCTCGAGCCACAGAAGACCGCCGCACCGTTTGCTAGAGGCAATCGGTGGTACAACGTTCCGGGGATTTCACTGGTTTCGACCGGTGTCGGGCCCCGCTACGAGGATTCGGTGACCTGCGGCATTGATCCTAGGAGATGCACTATGCATATTCTTGACTCTGTTAACGCAGCCTCGCTGCGCTCCGACGTTCCAGCCTTCGGCCCAGGCGACACCCTGAAGGTTCACGTCAACATCATCGAAGGCAAGAACTCCCGTGTTCAGGTCTTCCAGGGCTACGTCCTTGGTCGCCAGGGCCAGGGTGTTGGCGAGACCTTCACCGTTCGCAAGGTTTCCTTCGGCACCGGTGTTGAGCGTACCTTCCCAGTTCACTCCCCAATCATCGACAAGATTGAGGTTGTGACCAAGGGTGACGTTCGTCGTGCAAAGCTGTACTACATGCGCGATCGTCACGGCAAGGCTGCTCGCATCCGCGAGAAGCGCGACTTCAGCGCAAAGAAGTAATCTGCGTTCTTCAATGAACCGGATTGCACGCACTGAGCGGGCAACAATGAAGCGCCGGGCCTTTTCATGGGTCTGGCGCTTCGCTGTACTCGCCATCACTCTTGGTCTGCTAGCCACCATCGTCATTCGCGCCACCCTGATCGACGTCTTCCATATCGAGTCCAACTCCATGGAATCCACGCTCAACCCTGGCCAGAGCATCGCCGTAGACCGCCGCGCTTACTCGGATGCCGAACCGCAACGCGGAGACATCATCGTCTTCGATGGCCGCGGCTCGTTCCTGCCCTACGCCAAGGCCAGCTTCGCTGATGATCTGCTGGGGGCGTTCAGCCTCACCGGGAGCAGCAATAAGTACGTCAAGCGCGTCATTGGCGTTGGGGGAGACACAGTGGAATGCTGCAGCGCCGATGGGCGACTGCTCGTCAACGGCGAGCCTGCAGACGAGCAGTACATCTTCGCCGGGGACGCTCCGAGCGAACAGAAGTTTTCCGTAGAAGTGCCGGTTGGCCGCTTGTGGGTCATGGGCGATCACCGCTCCACTTCCAAGGATTCGCGGGCATTGCTGGGCGCAAGCGGCGGCGGAATGATCAGCGTCGAGCGCGTCACGGGCAAAGCGACCGAGGTGATTTGGCCGCTCGATCAGCGTTCAGTAATCAGATGACACGCCGTAACAACCGGCGATTTTGATAGCGCCAGATGGGTAGAACTACCCATCTGGCGCTATTTTTCTAGGTTAATGGAATTAATTCGGATGGATTTCCATCCCACCCGATTTGCTGTGCAATTGGTGTGTAAATTTCGCGACAACACTCAGGATCCACCAAGCTGACTAGGGATTAGAAAGAGAAGTCCAATCTTAAACCAATACTACTGGCACGTAAGTTGTAACCAAGCTCGATGAGGGTAGAGCTATTTGACTAGGTGAAACGGGTTCTGGAATTTATATTTTTGTTGGATTCGATGGTTGAAAAGCTGTGTCGGAACAAAGTATTGTTTCATTTTGGTAACAACACCTGTGCTTACGCGCGCGCCCTTAGGTAAGGGGACGCGCGGGCACTCGCACCATAAATCTGGGAGAAGCATTAATGCCACATCCAAAAAAGAAGACTGCGCAACGCGGCATCGTTGCAGCAGCCGCGACCGCCTTGGTGGTCGGCTCTAGCTTCATGCCTGCCGCAGCGGCGCCAACGGCCTCCGAATCGCCGTCTGCGTCCGCTACGGCAAGCGAGAAGCCTTTGGCCAGCGAAACCGCTCTGGACACCGAGGGGCTCGACAAGGCTATTGAGAAGGACCTCAATAAGTCCGTTGAAGAGTACGTCAAGGACGGGGAGACCAGCGACGCTGCTTCCAAGGTCCGCGATGAACTGAATGCGAAAGGCATTGACGCCACTGCCTCGGTGAAGGACGGCAAAGCCGAGATCACCGTAAGCAAGAAGGACGCTGCCAAGGCCAAGGAGATCGTCAAGGCCAGTGCAGCTCCGGCTCCTATCGTAGTGACCGAAGTTGACTCGCAGGTCAAGACCGTAGACAAGGTCTACACCGAGCTTTTGGCCAACATCGAGCCGAAGGAACTGAAGCGCATCACCGCTATCCTTCAGACCAACGATGGCTTGAAGATCTACGCAAAGGGCTTCGACGAGAAGGAAGCTGCGGACGAACTGAAGTCCAAGTCCGCTGGCTCCCTGCCTGAGAAGCTGACCGTTGAGCAGTTCGTCAGCGAAGCTACGCACGTTGACGGTGTAGAAAGTTCGGGTGTTGCCAAGACCACCGCCGCAGAGGATATTTACGGTGCCCTGGGTTACGCAATGGACAAGTCCGGCGCACCTACTAGCACGTCGACGGTCTGCTCGCTCGGATTCACTGCGTGGACCGCAGAGGGTGAAGATGCCATCATCTCGGCTGGGCACTGCTCGGAAGATGGCGCCACCAAGATTTTGGGCCTTGCCGAACAGTCGGTACCAGGCCAATCGCCAACGCTGGGTGCCGAGCTGGGTACCTTTGGATTCAACCAGTTCGGTGGTCCGGGTAATTCGGGCCTATCTGCCGAAGAACTGAACTCCTTGACCGAGGAAGAGTTCAATAACCTGGAACCAGGCACGGATATCTCGGTGATCGATAACATCAATCCTGCGCTGAACTTGCACGCTGCTGTGTCCGAATGGGCTGACGGCAAGGAACCTCGCGACGAAGTTATCAACGTGACTGGCACGACCAAGGCACTAGTTGGGTCGGAAGCTTGCTCTTCGGGTCGTACGACCGGTTGGAGCTGCTCCCCGATTATCGGTGAAGGCGTCTTCTTCGTTGGTGGCTCGGATAAGACCTACCGTTCAGTTGCTGGCTATGTCGCTGAAAATCCTGGCCAGAGCGTGCTTGACCAGGGTGACTCCGGTGGCCCAATGCTCGTAGGCAGCAAGGCGGCAGGCATCAACTCGGCCAACGCCGCAGGTGAAGACCTGAAGGAAAACACCGCTGATGACATCGCCATGTACACCTCGCTCGATGATGTCTTCGACAAGGGCTACATTGATGGCTACACGCTGAAATTCCATATCAATACCCCTGCCATCACGGTGGAAAACGGTACTGAAGTTGAACCTGGTGAAGCAATCACCGGTACCCTTGCCAATGCTCCGGCTGGCACCATCATCCGTGTGGTCGTTGACGGCAAGCTCTACAAGAAGGTTGAGCTGGACGCTAAAGGAAACTTCTCGTTCCCAGCCCCGGAAGAACCAGGAAAGTTTGCGTTCAGCGTTGTGGCCAAGAACGGCTTCAACACCTCTGAGCGGGTCAACGCCAACGTCGTGATCGTTGCTGCGCCGACTCCAACTCCAACTCCAACTCCAACCGAGGAACCAACCGAGGAACCGACTGAGGAGCCTACCGAGGAACCGACTGAGGAGCCTACCGAGGAACCGACTGAGGAACCAACTACGGAGCCTTCCGAGGAACCAACTACTGAGCCTTCCGAGAGCACCTCGCCATCGCCTTCCGAAGAAGAAAGCGACAAGCCTTCCGAGAGCACCTCGCCATCGCCTTCCGAGGACGAAAGCGACAAGCCATCGGAGAGCACCTCTCCTTCCGCTTCGGAGGACGACGACAAGTCGGAAGCTCCGAAGGACCAGAAGGACGACGAGCCAAGCAAGTCTGCAACTCCAAAGGAAACTCCTAAGAAGGACGATCCTTTGGCGGATACCGGTTCGAACAGCGTTCCGCTGATCGCCGCCGGTGGCGCAATGGCCCTGGCCGGTGCGGCATTCCTGCTGTTCCGCCGCAACGCACGTCGCCACGGCTAAGGGATTCTGTTCCGGCGGGACTGGGTCCTGCTGAAAATGCCCCGCTACTTGAGAACAAGTAGCGGGGCATTTTTACTTGGCACACATGTAGTTCCTTGGTTGCTCTACGATTTCGGCACTAGTCTCAAAGCTAAGATCGTTGCGGCAACGTGAATATCACCGAGGTGTAAATTATGAATTTCAACGCTAGAACTTCACGCACGCCAATCATGCTGGCCTCTACTGCCGCCATGGCTGCCCTATTGCTAACCGGCTGCGGCCAGGGCACCGATCCAGGTGCGCAGGCTACGGCCAGCGCCACGGGATCGGAATCCTCGCAGCAAACAGAAAACTCGAGCGGGAACACCGTGGATCAAGACGCACTGCTCCAGACCAATGACCAGCTCTCCGAAGCCTTGGGCGATGAATACGTCCAGGGTTGGATCAAGGACGGGCAGCTGAATGTTTCGACGACCAGCGAAGAGCAGCTATCCGCTATTGAAGAAGCCGGGGCCATCGGGCACCTAGTCCGATTCAGCAGCGAGGAGCTTCGTTCGGCGATTTCCGAAATCATGAAGTGGCAGGGCAAGCAGGAAAACCCCGTGCGCACTGCCATCCATGCATACACGCTGAATCCTGAAACGGGCGGCATCACCCTGTCGGTGGACAAGAGCCAGCTGGACGAAGTCCAAAAGCTGATTGAAGCTGAGAAGCCCATCGGCGAAATCCCCGTGGACTACAAGCAGAGCGGTGGCATCATGTCGCCTGCTGCCACCCAGTAGCCCGCAGTCCGCTTGTACGGACGCACCAATGGCCAGGCCCGGCGACGGACCTGGCCATTGGTGCGTTTCTGGGCAACTGGCCGTGGCTATGCAATGATCCGTTGCGCCTGGCAAGACACGTAAGATGGGGATTACACGCGACAATGGAAGGTACTAATCGAATCGTGAGCGCAGCATCAGCAGAGACTCCTCCAAGCAGGGGACCCCTATACAAAATATGGCGCTTCGTCCGCGAGATTGTCATCATCATCGCGATCGCGCTGTTGCTCTCGTTCGTGATCAAGACCTTCTTCTTCCGTGCCTACTACATCCCATCAGGCTCCATGGAGCATACCCTCGAGGTCAACGACCGGATTTTCGCCAACCTCATGGTTCCCGGGCCGTTCGAGCTGGAACGTGGCGACGTCGTCGTCTTCCGCGATGACCAGGAATGGCTGCCACCGCTGACCGAGTACCCCACCGCGTTCCAGAATGCGCTCTCCTTTGTCGGCGTGCTGCCAGCGGCTGATGAGCAGTACCTGGTCAAGCGCATCATCGGCATGCCCGGTGACACCGTGGAATGCTGCACCGCGGAAGGCGCCATCACGATCAACGGCGAGCCCATTGACGAGCCGTACATCTTTGACGGCGACAGCCCGTCAGACATGGAATTCAAGGCGACCGTCCCAGAAGGAAAAATCTGGGTGATGGGTGATCACCGAGGTGCCAGCGCGGATTCCCGCTTCCACGCCGATCGCCAGGGCGGTTTCGTCGACCTCGAATCCGTCCAGGGCCGCGCTTCGGTGATCTCTTGGCCAACCTCGCGCTGGGGCATCGTCGACTCGCACGAAGAAGTCTTCGCCAACGTCCCGCACGCAGTGGCGAAGTAGGGGCACCGCCCATGGCCGTTTTGAAGAGCAAGGCAACCACGCTAGAACATGAGCGCGCCTTGGCAGCCAAGCATGGGTTCCGCTATATCGCAGCGGTCGATGAGGTGGGACGCGGCGCCTTGGCTGGTCCGATTACCGTCGGCATGACGGTGATAGATATTGAGCAGGTCACGGAGTTCCCAGCGCTGCGCGACTCCAAGCTGCTGAGCCCGGAAACCCGTACGGAACTGGTCGATCCAGTTCGCCAGTGGGCCGTGGGCTACGGCGTCGGGCATGCCTCTGCGGCTGAAATCGATGAGCTGGGAGTTACTGGCGCCCTGCGCCTGGCCGGATCGCGGGCCATGGAGCTGTGCGCGGTACAGCCCGAGGCGGCGCTTCTGGATGGCAGCTACGACTGGCTGACCGCACCGGAACCGGACCTCTTCGACATCCTGGCCGATGACCGCGAACCCGTGGGCCTGCACATCCCGGTGACGACCATCATCAAAGGCGACATGACCTGCCAGGCGATCGCCGGAGCTTCCATCCTGGCCAAGGTCGAACGCGATGGAATCATGGTTGATCTGGCCACCGAGCATCCGGCCTTCGGCTGGGAGATCAACAAGGGGTATGCCACCGCTGCGCATCGTGCCGCGATCGTTGCGCAGGGTCCCTGCGACTACCACCGCAAGAGCTGGAACTTGACTTCGGGTGCTGATCAGGCCCAAGGTGAAGCCACGACAAAGAAAGCAAAGTGATGGCTGCCGACGACCTGGAAAACTACGAGTCCGACATGGAACTGCAGCTATACCGCGAGTACAAGACCGTGGTGGGGCTGTTCAATTACGTGGTCGAGACCGAGCGCCGCTTCTACCTGGCCAACCAAGTGGACGTGAAGACCCTGTCCAACGCCGGGGAAGTGTACTTCGAGTTGAACCTCACCGACGCGTGGGTCTGGGACATCTACCGCCAAGGGCGCTTCGTGAAGTCCGTCAAGGTGCTGACCTTCAAGGACGTCAACGTCGAAGAACTGAACCCTGACGAGTTCCAGATCCCGAAGGATGGGCTGGGCTCCTAACGCGAGGCACTGCGGCATTCGATCGCCGGCTCTGTTCCTGGAACAGAGCCGGCGATCTCGCTTAAAGCGAATTGTCCACATTCCGCGGCGGGCGCCGCCGCTGTGGACCATAATTCTCCGACGATGTTTCCATTACGGATCGCAGACATCGAGGAGCAAACATGCAGACCGCGAAGCAACGCCTAGGGACCGATGGCGAACAAGCTGCCGCCACATTTCTCACCGGGCAGCACTACGAAATTCTCGATCGCAATTGGAGATGCCCAGCAGGGGAGCTGGACCTGGTAGCAAGAGCCGGCAACGGCCAGATCACCGCCATCGAAGTCAAAACGAGGTCCTCGCAACGCTATGGATCAGGCTTCGAGGCGATCAGCGCGGCAAAATTCCGCCGGCTCAACAGGCTGCTGATTTCCTGGGCCCAATGCCATCGCATGTTTCTCGCCGAACTTCGCGTGGACATCGTCGAGGTCTATCTGACAACAACAGGGTTCGAATGCCGGCTGCATGAGAACGTGCGCTCATGAGCACCGCCCGGACCAGCGCAGTGGCCCTGCACGGGGTCAGCGCCTCACTGGTGGAAGTCGAGGCCGACCTCGGCAACGGCATCCCAGGATTCGTCCTGCTGGGCTTGCCCGATGCATCTTTGAGCGAGGCCCGCGAACGAATCAAAGCCGCGGCTAGGAACTCAGGGATTCCTCTGGCAAACCGGAAACTGACGGTCAATCTTTCGCCAGCCACCCTGCCCAAGTATGGATCAGCTTTCGATCTGGCCATCGTCATCGCCGCCTTGGCCGCTGATCAACAGCTGTTCGCGTCACCGAGCACGCTGTACATGGCGGAACTCGGCTTGGATGGCACCTTGCGGCCAGTACCCGGGGTGCTGCCAGCGGTGCAGCTTGCCAAGGTCCATGGTCTTGACCGGGTGATCGTGGCCGAGGCTAACGGGGCAGAAGCGAGGCTGGTGCATGGAATCGAGGTCATGGCGCTACGCCATCTGGGACAGGTCCTCACCTGCTGCGGAGCCCCAGCCGAACAGGTCACCACTTACCTGCGCCACCGGCAGCCGCAGGCGCCTACCGAATCTGCCGGCCCTGCCGCAGGAACTGCTGCCTCGGGCGATGCGGACCTGGGCCTGGTCAACGGGCAGCAGGAAGCACGGCTCGCCTTGGAACTGGCCGCGGCCGGCGGGCACCACCTGATCATGGTCGGACCGGCCGGCGCCGGCAAAACCATGCTGGCCAAGTGCCTGCCATCGATTCTGCCGCCACTTGATGACCTGCAAGCCCTTGAAGCCACCGCGGTGCATTCCATTACTCGGGGCGGATCCGGGGAATTGGACCAGCTGCAACGCACCCCGCCTTTCGTGGCGCCGCACCACACCGCGTCCCGCTCAGCCCTGATTGGCGGCGGAACCGCACAACTCATTCCCGGGGCCATTACCCGCGCGCACCAGGGCATTCTATTCCTCGATGAAGCAGCGCAATTCCACACCGGAGTACTTGATGCGCTTCGCCAACCGATCGAGGAAGGCTATATCAACCTCGCGCGGATACGCGGCCACCAGCGGCTGCCGGCCCGTTTCCAACTCATCATGGCCTCCAATCCGTGTCCCTGCGGAAAAAACTTCGGCACCGGTACCGGGTGCACCTGCACGCCCATGGCCCGCCGGCACTATTTCGCCCGGCTTTCAGGACCCATCCTCGACCGTGTGGATCTGCAAGTCAGAGTCAATCCGGTAGCGCAAGCACAGCTTCTTAGCGGGGTACCAAATGAATCCAGTGCACAGGTGCGTGAACGCGTCTTGGCCACCCGGGCACGCAGCAAGGAGCGGCTGGGAAAGTTCTCCATTGCTTGCAACGCGCAAATACCAACTCAGATCCTCAGGAATGAACTGGAATACCCGGCCAAGACCCGGGCGGCGCTTGAACAACTCGCCACACGACGCGGGCTATCTGCGCGCGCCATCCACCGCCTCCTGCGGGTCGCGTGGACGGTTGCAGACCAGCAAGGGCATGCAGCACCGACCGAGGATGATCTGGCCATCGCCGCTCACCTTCGCCAGAACTTGGAAAATAGCTAGGTAAGGCCATGACTTTCAACGATGTGAACACTGCCGGAAAAGCCTCGCCTCCAACCAGCCAGGAGCGCCGGGTCTACGCCCATCTGAACCAACTTATCGAGCCCAACGACTATGTGGCCACGGCCTTGCTGGAACTGATGAGCCCACAGGAACTGCTGCGCCTGATCCAGCGGGAGGATTTCTACCCGGCCGCGCTCAAAGCGCCGGTCGACGGAATCCTCGGATTCCACCCGCCCGGGGATGGCGCACAAGACTTGAGGGTAGCCTTGGCCCGATGGAGAAAGCGCCTGTCGCTGAGCAACCCGGCGGGAGCCTTGGATGCCGCTGCGCACGCGGGTGGCGGATTGCTGATCCCGGACGATGCTTCGTGGCCGCGACAGCTAGCCGACCTGGAACTGGGACGTCCCCTGTGCCTGTGGTGGCGTTCAGCGAACCCGCAATTGCTCGACGGCCAAGAGCTGGCGCGCAGCGTGTCCATCGTCGGCTCCCGCGATGCCAGTGACTACGGTGATCAAGTCACCTTCGATCTTGGCCGGACCCTGGCCTTGAACGGGTACACCATTGTCTCGGGTGGCGCTTACGGCATTGACGCCAGCGCGCACCGGGCCGCTCTGAGCGTGGACGATTGGCAGCATCCGAACCCGCCAACGATCACGGTTATGGCTGGCGGCATCGATCGGCTCTACCCTTCGGGCAACAGCAACCTGCTCAACCAGATTGTTGCTCGCGGCGTGCTGATCTCAGAGGTGCCTCCCGGAACCACATCAGCACGCTTCCGCTTCCTGAACCGCAACCGGCTGATCGCGGCATTGAGCAGGCTGGTTATCGTCAGCGAAGCGCGCCACCGCTCAGGAGCGCTGAACACCGCCAGCCATGCAGTCGAGTTGGGACGCGATGTAGCGGCCGTTCCCGGAAGCGTTTTCGCGCCCAACTCCGCAGGGTGCCACCGATTGATTGCAGAAGGCAGTGCGGCCTTGCTCGCCAGCCCGCAAGATGCGCTGGGCCTGGTTGGCCACCACTGCCAAGCAGAGCCGCGGAGTGCCAAAGTTCAGCAACGCCCGACGGACATCCTGGGTAGGGACGAAGCAATGGTGTACGACATCATGTCCTTCACCAAAGGACTGCTGGTCGATGAGATCTCTGCCCGCAGCGGGGTGCCGCTGATCCAGACGCTACGCGCCATCAATCGATTGGAGACACTGCAAATGGCTGCCACCGATGGCCTGGCATGGAAGTTGGTGCGCCAAAACTGACCGGTGACGCAGCTGAGGGTATCCTCAATAGTGATGAAGCAAGAATCAACGACGCACGCCAGCAATGCGACGTCAGCAAAATTCGCTGAGCCGGTGGCAGACTACCTGGAGTACCTGCAACGCGAACGCGGCCGCAGCACTAATACCCTGCGAGCCTACGAAGTGGATTTGCGGAACCTCGGCCAGTTCTTGCTCCACCATGCGCAGGATCCGAGCCTCAAGCAGATTTCAGTTGATACGCTCCGCGATTGGTTGGCACAGCTTCATGAATCGCAGATTTCCCGCACCACCTTGGCCCGCAGGATCTCTGCGGTGAAGAGCTTCTTCGCGTGGGCGCTGAAGCATCAGCTGATCGACGCGGACCCTGCCCTGCGGCTGGCCGCGCCCAGGAAGGAACGGCGTCTTCCGCATGTTTTGCAGCCAAGCCAGATCGACCGCTTGCTCTCCGAAACAGCCCAGCCGCCTGCTGGAAAAGAAGTCAGCGAGAGCAAGCCGGAACCTGCCCCCGATGCCAAGAGCCAGGCAGTAGCGGCACGCGATAAAGTCATCGCCGAGTTGCTGTACGCATCCGGCCTGCGTATCAGCGAGCTCGTGGCCTTGGACGTTGACGACATCGACTTCGAACGACGCACCGTCAGGGTTCTCGGCAAGGGCAACAAGGAACGGGTTGTTCCGTTTGGCAAGCCCGCCGAACGCGTGATCATCGGGTGGATTCGGTCGCATCGCAAGGTCCTGGCCCGCCAGGAAGCTCAAGGCGCTTTGCTCGTAGGGGTGCGCGGTGCGCGCTTGAATGTACGCCAGGCACGAGAGGTCATTTCCAAGGCCTTGCAATCGCTGGGGGATACCGCTGCCAGCGGCCCGCACGCGTTAAGGCACACCGTAGCCACGCATCTGCTGGATGGCGGCGCAGATTTGCGTGCTGTCCAGGAATTCCTCGGGCATGCTTCGCTGGCAACGACCCAGCTATATACTCACGTTTCGGTTGACCGATTGAGGCAAAGCTACCGCCAAGCCCATCCCCGAGCCTGACTATTTGGTACCAATCTGCAAAAATAGCCTTTCTGGGTGGCGAAAGGCCTCTTCATCGGGCAAAATGGAAGTATCGGCGGCGATGGCACCGGAACGATGTTGACGTAGGGGAAGACGATCAACACCGCAACGGAGGATGGCATGTCTGCACCGATGTCCAGAGGCGTGATTTATATTCATTCCGCCCCTGCAGCGCTATGCCCACATCTGGAATGGGCAATCGGGTCCGTGCTCGGTACTCCAGTAAAAATGGAGTGGACCGAACAGCACGTCGCACCCGGATTTTGTCGCGCCGAAATCGAGTGGGTAGGTACGCAAGGTACAGGCGCTTTGCTGACCAGTGAGATGCATGGTTGGCAGCACCTTCGTTTCGAAATCACCGAAGACCCAAGCCCGGGTGCCGACGGCAGCCGTTGGTCCGTGACCCCTGATCTTGGCATCTTCCACGCCACCGTTGATTGCGCTGGCAACGTCATGGTCAGCGAAGAACGCATCCGGTGGGCCTATGAAAAGGGCGACGGCAATCCCTCGGTCTTCTACCAGGAGATGTCCATCGCTCTCGGCGAGCCCTGGGATGAAGAACTTGAACCCTTCCGTCACGCAGGCGAAGACGCGCCTGTTCGATGGCTCAACCAGGTGGTTTAGCAACTGGTTATCTAGTCCCTGAGTGACTTATCAACAGACACTCAGATACAACCCCGATGGTGCGGGGTTGTTACCCAAAAGAAGTGGGATCCCATGCCGGGGATCCCACTTCTTGCTTTAAAAACTGCGGTTGTGGAGAAGTGCCGAAGCGCAGTGCTATGCTCGATGGCGATGAAGACCAGTCAGGCCGCATGCGGCCACTCCCGGAACGGCAAACTGGTCGTTCCCTGATCCGCGGCCCTCCCGTGCCAGATGCATTCCACCAAAGAACAGCACATCTGAACCACGAAAGGGAGACATGACCGCACAGTTCAACCACACCATCATCGCTTCACTCGACCCGCAACGCATGGCAAAGTTCTATCTTGAGTTGCTCGAAGCCCGCGCGGAATCAAGCTGGGGACCATTTACCAACATCAGCCTGGCCCACGGGGTGCTGCTTCAATTCGCTGCACCACCGATGGACTTCCCAGCGCAGCACTATGCCTACCTGCTCGATGACGAGCATTTCGACCGCGCCTACGCGACTATCCGCGAGGGGAAAATGGAGCATTGGGCCGATCCCCAACGGCAGCTGCCAGGGCAGATTAATCATGAACACGGCGGCCGGGGAGTCTATCTGCTTGATCCTTCCGGGCACTACCTGGAATTGATCACCCGGCCTTACCTGCCCGCAGCCAGCTAGGACCAGCTAGCGCTGAACCTTGAACACGTTCTTCTGGATGCCGTTGGAGTAGACCTGCGAATCAATAAGGGCCAGCTTCTGCGCGTCCAGGCTCGCGTCGCTGAAAAGGCGCTTGCCTGCACCAAGCAAAACCGGGAAGACCAGCAGGTTGTACTGGTCGATGAGCTGATGTTCTTGCAGCGAGTGGACCATCGTTGCCGATCCATGGATACTGATCGGGCCGCCGTCGCCGGCTCGAAGCCGCGCCACATCGGCGACCGAGCGCAAGATCGCAGTCTCGCCCCAGTTCCCGGCCAAGTCCTTCTCCCGCAAGGTAGTGGAGAGCACGTACTTGGGCATCGCGTTGTACTGCGGGAACTGCTCGGTCATCGAGGGCCACACCGCGCAGAAGGCCTCGTAGCTGTGCCGGCCCAAGAGCATGGCGCTGGCTTCTTCTTGCTCGGCGCCCTTCAGTTCGTAGGCGGCGGGGTCGAACTCGACCGAGTTCATCGTCCAGCCTGAATTGCGGTAGCCGGGTTCGCCGCCCGGGGCTTGGACGACACCGTCCAAGGAGACGAAGGAAGTGGCGATCAGGGTGCGCATGGGAAGGGATCCTTTGCTCGTGGCATGTACCGTCAGTTGCCTCCGACATGAGGCGGTACTTGAGCTTAACGAACATGTCAGGACCGAAGCAATGGCTCTGAGCCAATTCTTTCGGGGTTAAAGACCACTGGGCTGGTTGAAGATTACTCTTCAACCAGCCCAGTGGCGCGCTCGCCTGCAGCTGCCGGAACGGCTAGACGCTGCGGATGGCGACCACGGCGTTATGGCCGCCGAAGCCGAAGGAGTTATTCAGCGCAACGATGGAGCCCTCTGCAGGCAGCTGCGCAGGCTGGCCGGTGACGACCTTCAACGGGATCTCTGGATCCTGGTTGTCCAGGTTAATGGTCACCGGGGCCTTGCGGTTGTAGATGGCCAGTGCGCACAGCACGGACTCCACGGCACCGGAAGCGCCCAGCAGGTGGCCCATCTGTGACTTGGTCGCGGATACCCACACGTTCTCGAGGTGATCGCCCAGGGCGTTCTTCAGCGCAGCGTATTCCGGCTTGTCGCCAACTGGGGTGGAGGTTGCGTGGGCGTTCACATGGACCACGTCCTCTGGCTGGATGCGGCCATCGAACATGGCAGCCTTCAGCGCACGGGTTGCACCCATGCCTTCTGGATCCGGTGCGGTGATGTGGTGCGCATCGGAGGTGACCGAGGAGCCTGCCAGCTCGGCGTAGATGCGTGCGCCGCGGGCGATTGCATGCTCTTCGGCTTCCAGTACCAGCGCGCCAGCGCCCTCGCCCATGACAAAGCCATCACGGTCGGTGTCGTAGGGACGCGAAGCCTTGGTCGGATCATCGTTGCGGCGGGAGAGTGCATGCATGGACGCGAAGGCGGCCATCGGCATGGGGTGGATCGCGGCTTCTGCGCCACCGACCATGACCACATCGGCCTTGCCCGAACGGATCAGTTCCAGGCCAACGTGCATCGCTTCGGTACCCGAAGCGCAAGCCGAAACCGGGGTATGCGCGCCACCGGCGGCGCCCAGGTCCAGCGACACGGCAGCTGCTGGGCCGTTAGGCATCAGCATTGGCACGGTCATGGGCAGGACGCGGCGTGGGCCCTTTTCACGCAGGGTGTCCCAGGCGTTGAGCAGGGTCCAGACGCCGCCGATGCCGGTAGCGAAGGCAACGGCCAGCTTGTTCTGGTCCATCTCTTCCTTGACCAGGCCTGAGTCGGCCCAGGCTTCACGGGCCGCAACCACAGCGAACTGGGTCGATGGGTCCATGCGCTTGGTCTCCGGGCGGGAGAGTACCTCGGTCGGCTGCACAGCAGCGCGGGCGGCGAAGGTGACCGGCAGGTCGTATTCCTTAACCCAGTCATCTTCCAGGGTTACGGCGCCGGAGACGCCCTTGAGGGCGTTTGCCCATAGGGTGGGGACGTCCCCGCCGATTGGGGTGGTGGCTCCGAGACCGGTGATCACTACTTTGCGCGCCATCATCAAACTCTCTACTGTGCGAATAAGAACTGTGCTTGGAAATTCAGGGGGCCGGCTTGACGTACCGGCCGGTGTGCGCGGCTTGCCCGCACAACGGTGTGGCGAAAAACGCCGGGAAGCTTAGGCCTGTGCCGCAGCGATGAAGTTGACGGCGTCGCCGACGGTCTTCAGGTTCTTGACCTCTTCGTCAGGGATCTTGACCTCGAACTTTTCCTCAGCCTCAACGACGATGGTCATCATCGAGATCGAGTCGATGTCCAGGTCCTCGGTGAAGGACTTGTCCATCTGCACGTCTGCTTCGTCCAGGCCGGTCTCGGAGTTGACGATTTCGGCGAGGCCCGCCAGGATTTCTTCGTTGCTAGCCATGGATGGCTCCTTTTCTTCTTAGCCGGAGGACTCCGGTCATTTTTGTGGCTGGGCGCAGATCCTGTTTCCAGGAACCGGTTCCAGCCGGCTTAATGAAACTTTGGTGGCGCATCAAGAATGCGCGGCACGTTTCGTCGGTTTAAAGCTTAGGCCAGAGACGCGCTCGGCGGACGCAACATGACGTTCCCGGCGTGCACAATCTGTGAACGGCGCAAAAGCCTAGTTGGCGGTGTGCTCGGCGATGAACGCCTTGGCAGCTTCCAGATCCGCTGGACTCTTCACCGCCAGGGTCTTCACGCCCTTGAGCCCGCGGCGGGCCAATCCCACCAGGGTTCCGGCCGGTGCCAGTTCCAGCACACCGGTCACGCCAGCTTCGGCCAGCGTCTGCATGCACAGGTCCCAGCGGACCGGACGCGATACCTGGGCGACCAGCGAATCGAGGTTCGCCTGGCCATCGGCTACGGCCTTGCCGTCGAAGTTCGAGAGCAGGGTTTCCGCTGGTTCCTTCGGGGTGATGGTTCCGGCCAGTTCCTCCAGGATGCCAACTGCGGGCTGCATGTGCGCGGTATGGAATGCGCCGGCAACCTTCAGGGGGATCACGCGAGCCTTGGCCGGCGGGTTCTCGCCCAGGGCCGCGAGCTGCTCCATGGTTCCTGCGGCCACAATCTGGCCGCCGCCATTGGCGTTGGCCGGGGTCAGGCCCAGTTCGTCGAGCATGGCCAGGACCTCATCCGGGTCGCCGCCGAGCACTGCTGCCATGCCGGTCGGAGCCGCCGCAGCGGCTTCGGCCATGGCGTTGGCGCGGACCTTCACGAAATTCATGGCGTCAGCTTCGTCCAGCGCGCCGGCCAGGGCCGACGCGGTGATCTCGCCAACCGAGTGGCCGGCCACAACGGCGCCTGCCGGCAGCGAGCTGCCAAAGAGCGCACGGGCGGTGACCAGGCCGGCAGCGACGATCAGCGGCTGGGCGACGGCGGTGTCCTTGATGGTCTCTTCATCGGAGGTGGTGCCGTGGGCGGTGAGGTCGCGCTCGGTGATCGAGCTGAGCGCCTGCAAATGCTCGGCCACGCCATCGACGTCGAGCCATTCGGTGAGGAAACCTGGGGTCTGGGAGCCCTGTCCGGGGCAAACGATTGCTAACACTCTTACAGCTTTCCAAATGTTGGGAGCTTTTGGCGCTTCATTTGAGTACCAAGCTCGTGGTGACTGTTTGTAGGATCTCTACAAAAGCCTAGCGTATCCAGAAGCTGAATTCCGCTGTAATGCGCGATCAACTCGGAATTATCGATGTCGGGAGCTCGACGCTCTTTGGTTGAAGCCTACAAGTTCGATTCGTGGAGCCGTCCGAAAAGCAGCGCGGTTTGCAGGACGAAGGCATCCCGGGGAACCAGTGGATCCCAACCGGTGACTTCGCTGACCCGCTTGAGCCGGTAGCGCACCGTGTTTGCATGGACAAACAGTTCCCGGGCGGTGCCTTCGAGCGAGTGGCCGAGCGCCAAGTAGCTGGAGAGCGTTTCAGCCAGGCCATTGGAGGCCTGCTGCAGCGGAATGTAGACCTGGTCCACCAGCGCCGTGCGGGCCAATTCATCGCCGTTGCAGGCGCGTTCTGGCCACAGGTCATCGGCACCGACCGGATTCGGCGCTTGCGGCCAGGCCTTGGCAGCGCTGAATCCCGCCACGGCTGCCACCGCGGCGTGGTGCATTTCCTTCACCGTCGGAGCCATGGGGGAGTAGACCAGCGGGCCGGGACCGAAGAACCGGGTCAGCCGGCTCAGATCCGCTTCTTCGAATTTGGTGTCCGAAAGCATCAGCACCGAGCGGTCGCCGAGCACGCCCACCAGCGAATCGCGCGAGTAGCGGATGGCAATACGGCGCAGGGCCGAGACGAAGGTGGCCGGGTTGGACGAAGGGGTGGTGCCCACCAGGATGCGGATATTCTTCTGCGACTTCCAGCCAATGGCCGCAATGCGCGAGGAGAGCGAGTCGTGGGCCTCGCCGTGCAGCACCGCGTCGACCACGTGGGCCTCCAAGCGCGAGTCCCAGGCGCCGCGGGTTTCGGCGGCGCGGGCATAGACATCGGCGGCGGCGAAAGCGACCTCGCGCGAATAGCGCAGCACCGCTTCGCGCAGGGCTGCCTGCTCATGCTCGGCGGCGATGTCGGGCACCTGGGATTCGACCACTTCCACGATGGTGCGCAACAGGCCCAAGGCCTTCTGCAGGGAGATGGATCGGGTCAGCTCCGTGGGAGCGGCGCCGAAGACATCGGTCACCACCCAGGACGGGGTGGAGGAGGGATCCTCGTACCAGGTAACGAAGGTGGAGATGCCCTTCTGGGCGATCAGTCCCAAGGCGGCGCGCTCATTGGGCGCCAGCGATCGGTACCAGGGCAGTTGCTGGTCCAGGTACTTCAGCGCGGTGGTGGACAGGACGCCAATATGGCTTTTGAGTCGCTTGAGCGTTTCACTGCTGGGTGCCTGGGATCGGCTGGGACGGTTCTTCGGAGCTGCGGCGGCATCCATTTCAGGACTCATGGGTTCCAGCTTAGTTTCTTTTCTTCCCCCGCGCCCGGCACAGCAGGTAAAGGTGAGATTAAATGAGCCAGCTGCCCGGCAACGAGGAAAACCTCGTCATCGGGCAGCTGCTCAATGCGGCGCCGGAGCAAGCTCCGGGCACCTGGACCCTGGGGCCTAGGCGTCGCCGCCAGCGTTGCCGGACTGGCCGGCGTTGGCGTTATTCAGGTCGTACTTGGCGTGCGCCTTCACTGCGGTGTCCGCAGGGATTTCGCCGCGCTCAACCAGCGACTGCAAGGTCTGCACGACCAGCGAGTGCGCATCGATCTTGAAGAAGCGGCGGGCCGCGGCACGGGTGTCCGAGAAGCCGAAGCCGTCCGCGCCCAGGGTGTGGAATTCACCTGGCACGTACGGGCGCAGCTGCTCGGGCACGGCGCGCATGTAGTCGGTGGTCGCGATGACTGGGCCCGGGGTGGACTCCAGCTTCGAGGTCACGTACGGGGTGCGGCGCGGCTTCGATGGATCCACGAGCACGTCGGCGTCGGCGCGCTGGCCGTCGCGGGCCAGTTCGTTCCACGAGGTGACCGACCAGACATCAGCCGAAACGCCCCACTCCTCGGCCAGGATGGCCTGGGCTTCCAGCGCCCATGGCACGGCCACGCCCGAGGCCAGCAGCTGTGCGCGCGGGCCGTCGGTGGTAGCTTCCTTGAGCAGGTGGATGCCCTTGATGATGCCTTCGATGTCAACGTTCTCCGGCTCAGCTGGCTGGCTGATCGGCTCGTTGTACACGGTCAGGTAGTACATCACGTTCGGATCGGCGTGGGTTCCGCCGTACATGCGTTCCAGGCCGGAGCGCATGATGTGGCCGATTTCGTAGCCGTAGGCCGGATCGTAGGTGATCACAGCAGGGTTGGTCGAGGCCAGGATTGGCGAGTGGCCATCTGCGTGCTGCAGGCCTTCACCGGTCAGGGTGGTGCGGCCGGCGGTAGCGCCGATGATGAAGCCACGGGTCATCTGGTCCCCGGCTGCCCAGAACTGGTCGCCGGTGCGCTGGAAGCCGAACATCGAGTAGAACACGTAGATCGGGATCAGCGGTTCATCGTGGGTCGAGTAGCTGGTGCCGGCAGCGGTGAAGGCTGCGACAGCGCCGGCCTCGTTGATGCCCGGGTGGATCAGCTGGCCCTGAGGGGATTCCTTGTAGGCCAGGACCAGATCGCGGTCCACGGACAGGTAGTTCTGGCCGCCCGGGTTGTAGATCTTCGCAGTCGGGAAGAACGAGTCCATGCCGAAGGTACGGGACTCATCTGGCACGATCGGCACGATGCGGTGGCCGAATTCCTTGTCGCGCATCAGGTCCTTGAGCAGGCGCACGAAGGCCATGGTGGTGGCCGCCTGCTGCTTGCCCGAACCGCGCTTGGCGATCGCGTAGGTCTTCTCGCCTGGCAGGGCCAGCTTCTTCGAAGCTTCCTGGCGGCGGGTAGGCACCGAACCGCCCAGGGCCTCGCGGCGCTCCATCATGTACTTGTACTCAGCCGAATCCTCGGTTGGGCGGTAGTACGGAGGAGTGTAGAGGTCCGCTTCGAGCTGCTCGTCGGTGATAGGGATGCGCAGGTGATCACGGAACTTCTTCAAGTCCTCCATGGTCAGCTTCTTCATCTGGTGGGTCGCGTTGCGAGCCTCGAAGTGCGAACCCAGGCCGTAGCCCTTGACGGTCTTGGCCAAGATGACGGTCGGCTTGCCCTTGAACTCCGCAGCAGCCTTGTAGGCGGCGTAGACCTTGTGGTAATCGTGGCCGCCACGCTTCAGGTTCCAGATCTCGTCGTCGCTCATGTCGGCAACCAATTCCTTGGTTTCCGGACGCTGGCCGAAGAAGTGCTCGCGAACGAATGCGCCGGACTCAGCCTTGTAGGTCTGGTAGTCGCCATCCGGGGTCTGGTTCATGATGTCAACCAGCGCGTTGGTCTTGTCTGCTTCGAGCAGGGCATCCCACTCGCGGCCCCAAGCAACCTTGATGACATTCCAGCCGGCACCGCGGAAGAAGGCTTCCAGTTCCTGCATGATCTTGCCATTGCCGCGAACCGGGCCGTCAAGGCGCTGCAGGTTGCAGTTGATGACGAAGTTCAGATTGTCCAGCTTTTCGTTGGCGGCCAGCTGCAGGAAGCCGCGCGACTCCGGCTCGTCCATTTCGCCGTCGCCCAGGAAGGCCCAGACCTGCTGGTCCGAGGTGTCCTTGATGCCGCGGTTCTGCAGGTAGCGGTTCAGCTGCGCCTGGTAGATGGCGTTAGCTGGGCCGATGCCCATCGAGACGGTTGGGAATTCCCAGAAGTCAGGCAGGGAACGCGGGTGAGGGTAGGAAGGAAGCGCGTGGCCTTCCTTCGACTTTTCCTGGCGGAACCCGTCCATGTCCTCTTCGGACAGGCGGCCTTCGAGGAATGCGCGGGCGTACATGCCTGGCGAGGCGTGGCCCTGGAAGAAGACCTGGTCGCCGCCGCCTGGGTGGTTCTTGCCGCGGAAGAAGTGGTTGAAACCTACTTCATACAGGGTCGCTGCACCGGCGTAGGTGGAGATGTGCCCGCCAACGCCGATATGAGGGTTCTGGGCGCGGTGCACCATGATGGCGGCATTCCAGCGCATGAAGGCGCGGTAGCGGCGCTCGATGGCCTCATCGCCCGGGAATTCTGGTTCCTGGTCCACAGGAATGGTGTTCACGTAGTCGGTGGTGGTCACGTGAGGCACGCCCACGGACTTGGCACCTGCACGCTGCAGCAGCGAGCGGATAATGAACTGGGCACGCTCGGTGCCCTGGGTCTCTACGAGGGAGTCAAACGAGTCCATCCATTCCTGAGTTTCCTCAGGATCCCGATCGGACAGCTGGTAAGTCAACCCGCTACGGATCTGGGAGATGTGTTCCTCTACAGCCACGGAAGCTCCTTGATTGAATTGCGGCTCCGACGCTGTGCAGTTTTGCGCTGCGGTGCATCGGTATTGGGACAACGGGTGCAGTAGCACTGGAATGATGTGCACTGCCGGTTCATATGCAACTCTAGTGTTAAACGATCCAGTTTTGTGGCGCGTTTTCCAGCAAAAACCGGTTTAAATCAGATATTTGAAGTGACTTGCGCAACTAGGTACGGGAGCTAACTTCCCGATGGCCATGTCAATATGATGCGGGTCACTGGAATGTGGGTTATATTTGTTCGGCGTGTTATCGCTGTAGCGCTTGAACGGAGCGGCAAAACCGTGTTTCGTTGGTAGTAACGCTTTGCACCAGCAGGAGGAATGAAGTGAGCGACGCCGTATCGGCAAACTTGGAGCCCGCCAAAAAATTGGGCTTCGCTAATGAAGACCTTATTCAGGAACTGGGTTACGACGATGACGTGGACTACGATCTGCGCGAATCGATCGAGGACCTGATTGGTTCAGAGCTGCTCACCGAAGAGGACCATGACGTTGTCGACGCAGTCATTTTCTGGTGGCGCGACGGCGATGGAGATCTAGTTGACGCATTGATGGACGCGCTGAACTGCTTGGACGAGAGTGGCATCGTTTGGCTGCTTACTCCTAAGCAGGGCCGCGAGGGACATGTATCCCCAGCACTTATCCAGCAGGAGGCGCCAACCGCTGGCCTGCATGTAACTACTAGTGAAGGCGTTTCGGAGGATTGGTCCGCAATCCGCCTCGCCCCGCGTAAGAAGAACTAATGATTCAAACAGGTTCACGCCTGTTCGACTTCTCGCTGGAAAATCAGTACGGCGAAACGATAACCAGTACCGGGCTGTCTAGCGGCCGGGTGCTGGTTGTCTTTTATCCCTGGGCATTTTCGCGGGTATGCGGGTCGGAACTGGCAACACTCCAAGAGCACTACGAATTCTTCACGCAGCACCAGGTGCGCATCGTGGCCATTTCGGTGGACCATAAATTCACCCTGCGCAACTATGCGCAGTCGCTTGGCTTGGACTTCGAGCTGCTGGCCGATTTTTGGCCTCATGGGGCGGTGGCGCAACAGGCCGACGCCTTTGACCCTGAGCGTGGGGTCGCGGCCAGATTGACGCTGTACCTGGTTGACGGTGAAGTGCGCGATATTTTCCGCAGCGAGATGACGCAGCCAAGAAGCATTGATGATTACAAGGCGGCAGTGGAACGCGCCGTTTAGCGTGCCGATATGGGCTGTGCTCCAGTTCACGAAAAAAGTCGGCTCACCGATTTGCCCGGACGCAGAAACCTGTGTAGAGTTATTCCTCGTTGGCTTGCAAAAGCGAACATGGTAAGGGCCTTTAGCTCAGCTGGTAGAGCGTCACGTTTACACCGTGAATGTCATCGGTTCGATCCCGGTAGGGCCCACCAAATAAGAATCCTCGATCCATTCGGATCGGGGATTTTTTGTCTCCTTGAGGCGATTTTTCCACTCGGGCAAGTCCTGCGGTGCCCATAGTGCCGGCTTCATGGAATATTTGATCCTCGATGACGCTGGACTCCTGGCATTGTCGTCCGAAGCCAGCGTGGCTGAGCCGGTGGCCCTTGCGCGGCACCGGAGGGTGCTTCGAATCTGCGAACCCGGTACAGCGATCTGGCATCGCTGTTTTCCAATGCCCCGTGGAGGGTGGCGGGGTCGTCTTCGATCACCGCTTCCTGGTACGTGCTATCGCTCATCGAGCTGCTTCGCTTCCACCTGCGGGGCAAGTCCGCAGATCCAGGCGCCTCGTGTTCTTCCGCGCTGGACTGAGCTCGCGCCTCGGTGGCGCTGGTCCCAGTGGTGCAGCGGGGAATAAGCAGGTGTGGGGGCGATGCTGGCGATTGCGGATTACCCGTGCATGCGAACAGCCTCGAACTTGCCGGCAACGCCACTGGAGAGTAGGTTCCAAGATCAGGCGATGTGGTGACGCTCGGCACTCTTTTATGAAAACCTCCATTTCAATTTGCCAAGTCAGTTCGGGATGCATTAGATTATTACTTGTTGCAGCGAAGGACTGAAGGAAAGAAACTTCCCGATTTCACACACTGCAGGAGGGCCTTTAGCTCAGCTGGTAGAGCGTCACGTTTACACCGTGAATGTCATCGGTTCGATCCCGGTAGGGCCCACCAAAACGAAGACCGCTTCAATCACTCTGGAAAGAGTGATTGAAGCGGTCTTCTTCGTATTCCCGGCCGGCGCCAGCCAATCGCCGAATGCCAGCGAAAGTGCGAAACTGGATGCATGACTGCACCAGAAGAAAACCTTTGGCTCGCCACCGTTCGCAAGAACCCGGACCACTCGCAGAATTTTGCCCAGCGCTGGCGCACGCTTGCCGCCGAAGGCCAGGATATTTTCGGGGAAGCTCGCGCCGTTGACGCGATGGTTGCCCGGGGCAGCAGAATTCTGGATGCCGGATGCGGGACCGGGCGGATCGGCGGCTGGCTTTCCGAGCAAGGGCACCAAGTGGTTGGCGTGGACCTCGACCCGCATTTAATCGATGTTGCCCGGGCAGATTACCCCAAAGCCCAATGGCAGGTCGGCAATCTGGCTGACTTCACCATCGCTGACGCAGCGGGGGAGAACCAGGAATTCGACCTGATAGTTTCTGCCGGCAATGTCGTCACCTTCCTCTCCGAGTCCGAACGCCGCCCGGCGCTGCAGCAACTGCGCGGGCATCTGGCGGCAGACGGGCGCATGATCATCGGCTTCGGCTCGGGACGCGGCTACGGGTTCGATGACTTCGAGGCCGACGCTTTGGAGGCGGGGCTGGCACTGCAGCAACGCTATTCGACCTGGAGCTTCCATTTGCCTGCCGCCGATTTCCTGGTCGCCGTACTCGGGCGCAAATAGCTCCAAGCGCGACCCGAACACTGCAGGAAAAAAGCCACTTCGCTTCCATGCGACGTGCAATTGCTCTTGAAAGGCCTCTGGCCTGCGGCTTCTGCCGTGGGTCGAAAACGGCGGGGTGCGATTAGGCGCAGCTGCCAGAATGCGCCTCTTGCGGTAAGCCGTCGTTAGCGCTATCTTGAACTTTGTAATGCAAAGTGGTTTTCATCACGTACTGCTTTGCGGCTCGGAGGCGGTGATCGCCGAAGGAGGCAGTGCGCCATGGACAACACGAACAGCAATGACATCGACCCGGCTCGCATTCTGCGTGGAATCGAATCGGATGCACAGCAAGCCCGCGAGGGCATGAGCCCGAACCAGCAACTGCTGTTCTCCATCTGGGGCGGTGCCTGGATCATTGCCTTCCTCGGGCTCTACTTGGCACTCGCGCCGCAGGGCTCGCCGCTGCTGCCGCCGGCGGTTGGCATCGGCACCGCAGTTGCCTCATTCCTCATCGCGATCGTGACTTCCGGCGTGCATTCGGCCAAGCGCGGTTCGGGGACCAAAGGTCCGTCGATGGCGCAAGGGGCGATCTACGGCAACACTTTCAGTCTGGGCATGATCATCACCGCCTTGCTCGGTTGGCGGCTGCATGCCGAGGGGCTGAGCTCAATGGGCATGGCGACTTTTGCCCTCACCGGCCTGTGCCTGGTGATCGGCGTGCTCGTGGTTGCCGGCTCGGTGCTCTTCAACGACCGGGCCCAGCTGGTCTTCGGGTCCTGGATCCTGGCTATTGCCCTGCTCTCACTGGCCGCGCCGGCACCGCATAACCTCTTGGCCGGTGCAGTTGGCGGGCTGGGATTCATCGTGCTGGGCCTGCTGCACGGCAGCAAGCCGGAACTGGTCTCAGGAGCCTTGATCCGGGGTGGGCATGCAGGAGCTTGACCCGCTGATCCACGCCCAGGCACGGCTGAGGACCGTCACGGTCCTGGACACCTTGCGGGCCGGGGACAGCATCTCGTTTCCCAAGCTGCAGGGCCTGCTGTCGATGACCTCGGGTAATCTGGCCACGCATTTGCGCAAGCTGGAAGACGGTGACTACGTGAAGGTGGACAAGATCCTGGAGGGGCGCAGCCCAGTGACCTACATTGCCTTGACCCGCGCTGGGCGAACCGCCTTCGAAGAGTACAAGGAACAGCTTCGCGCATTGCTGGATACGGTGTGATCGTCGGACGAACGTGCAAGGATACACGCAATTGCGCAGCCGGGGAGGAACCGGGAAAATCTGCCAGCTAATGCAGAGGCCCGGGACAGGTGAATCATCTGCGCGGCCCATTAGGCTGGAGAAGGTACGCTGTCGAATCAACTGCAGAAGGAGATTTTCCAATGGGCCTAGGCGATAAGATCCAGAATAAGGCGCAAGAAGTTTCGGGCAAGGCCAAGAAATCCGTAGGCGATGCGACCGGCAATGAACGCCTGCAGGCT
Source organism: Glutamicibacter sp. NPDC087831 (assembly GCF_044742845.1). Lineage (NCBI taxonomy): Bacteria > Bacillati > Actinomycetota > Actinomycetes > Micrococcales > Micrococcaceae > Glutamicibacter > Glutamicibacter sp. NPDC087831. The sequence continues at coordinate 1,173,006 of NZ_JBIUVH010000001.1, read as the reverse complement.
GAAGGCGTTAAGGACCAAGCCGCTGCGAAAGCCAAACAGGCCGGCGAGTCAGTCAAGGATGCGGCCAAGGACGTACGCGACGGCCTGGACAAGTAGCAACAGGCACGCAGGAGCTTAAACGGCAAAGGTGCCCGCGAATTCCGCGGGCACCTTTGCCGTTTCTGCATGGAACGCACTCGGGGCTACTTGGCCTTGAGCCTCCACAATGAAGTGACTTCCTTCGAACGGGCCGCATGCAGCACGTCCTGGGCATCCTGTGCGCGGTGGTGCCTTGGCGCGGTGTCGATCTTGTCGATGACTTCCAGGCCTGCCGCCTCGATGGCCTCCAGCAGCAGCGCGCGGGTACGCAAGCCCAGCAGCTCGGCGAGATCCGAGATGATCAGCCATCCTTCGCCGCTCTCGGTCAGGTGACCGGGCAATCCGCGCAGGAACTGCATCAGCATCTTGCTCTCGGGATCGTAGATGGCCGCATCCAGGGTGCTCGGCGCGCTGCCCGGAAGCCACGGGGGATTGCACACGACCAGCGGGGCCCGGCCCTCGGGGAACATGCTGGTCAGTTGCGCACGAGCGGCGCCGGAAATGCCCAAGCGCGCGAAGTTGTCGTTGGCGCAGTCCACCGCGCGCTGGTGAATGTCGGTTCCGATGACCTGCTTGACTCCGCGGCGGGCCAGCACTGCCGAGAGCACTCCGGTTCCGGTGCCGATGTCGAAAGCCAGCGAGAGGTCCTCCAGCGGAGCCACCGCCACCAGATCCACATATTCCTGGCGGGTGGGCATGAACGTCCCGTAGGCCGGGTGGATTTTCGCTCCCAGGGCCGGAACGTCCACACCCTTCAGGAACCACTGGTGGGCACTGAGCATGCCAGCTAGTTCCTGCAGGCTGGCCACAGCCCGGTGTCCAGCCAGGTCCGCGGCCTGCTCGTAGCCGAATGCCACCGCCGGACCGACGATCGGCGCCCGGGGCAAGTCCAGGACGGCCAGGCCGTCCTCGGCCTGGAAATCCAAGGGAACCAGGATCAGCGACAGCATCCGTGAACGCTGGGCCCGGGCCTGCCGGATGGCGTAGAACTTCTGCGCATCATCCAGGACCTTTTTCTTGGCCTTCGCGCTGCTGGCCTTGGCCGCGTTGGCGGCCGCCATGCGCCGGTCCATGGCGGCAAGCAGCTGCTTGGCGTTGTGGAAGTCGCCGGTCCACAGCATGGCCGTGCCGCGGGCCGCGTGGCGCATGGCCGCATCCGCGCTCAAGCGGTCATCGGCCACCACGATGTGTGCTGGTGCCCGGCGGGAATTGGCGGACAGCCAGATGGCTGTGGTGCTGGTTCCTTCGTGGTCCCAGGAAACGGTCACAGGGGCGGTGGCGGAATGGGAAGCGATGGGATAGCCCTGTCGATCAGCGTTGCTCAAGCGCATGGCAACCGCGCATGAGCTGTTCTGTTGCGAGGGGCTGGAGTTCCAATTCTACCGGTCCCGGCCAGGCTAGCTGGGCCGGTGCCTGGCGCCCAGCTGTTCGAGGATCCTTATCACTGGAATCGAGCTGTCCGTTTCGGCTGCCAGCTGCCGGGCAATTCGCCGGGCGCCATCGGCCAAGTCCTCATTGGCCAGGACTCCGGTAATTGAGGACGCGAGCCGCTGCGCAGTCAAGTGCTTGTAGGCAATGGGCTCGGCAGCCGCGCCGAGCCGGTGGATGCGCTGGGCCCAGAACGGCTGGTCGGTGAAGACCGGAACCGGAACTGCGGGGACGCCTGCCCGCAGGCCAGCGGCCGTGGTGCCGGCCCCTGCATGGTGCACGACGGCCGCCATCTGCGGAAACAGCCAGTGGTGGGGTACCGCGCCGATGCCCAGGATGCCGGGTTCGTCGATTTCCGGTTCCCCTTGCACGATAGTCCGTCTTCCGGTGCGCCGGGCAACATCCGTGATGAAGTCCGGTTCCAGCGCCTGCGTGCTGCCGAAGCCAATGAAGACTGGCGCCGGCCCCTCGTCGATGAAGTCGAGCAGCCTCTGCGGCGGTGTCCATGCCGGATCGGCTGGCGGCCACCAGTACCCGCAATTGACGATCCCCTCATGCCAATCAGCGGACCGTGGAACGATAACTGAACTGAAGCCGTGGAGAATGGGGCTCCGGTGCTGGCGGCGAAGGCGTTCGGAGGCGGCACGGCTGCGTGCGGGCAATCCCAGGGATTCGCGTACCCGCTTTGCTGGGAGGTCGTAGGGCGCCTTGGAAGCGGCGAAGAGCTGGCCGAGCAGCTTGTTGCCCAGTGGCCCGAAGCTGCGCGATGCACCCAAAGCCATGGGCGAGTACGCTGCACTGGGTTCAATGGGTTGCAGGTGCGCGCCGATCGCGGGGATGCCCATGGCCTCGGCCACGTCGTAGGCATAGGCTGCTACCGCATTGGTCATGATGATATCGGCACCTCGCTCGGCTGCGGCCATCGTTCCGGTAGCTGCCAGTTCGAAATAGTCCCGGAGCTCCCGGAGGTACCGGCGCAGATCCTTGGGGCTGGCCTTAGCGCCCGGAGCTGCCGGCTTGACCAAGGCAACCATGTCGCCGGGGAGCTCCCGGAATCGGCAGCCTGCGGAAACCGCAAGGTCCTTGTATGCCGGGTTTGCCGCAATGGATACATCGAAACCATGGAGCGCCAGCTTCTGGCCGAGGCCGGCCATCGGCGCGACATCGCCTCGTGTTCCCGGTGCGATCATCAGCAAGCGCATGGTTCCTCCTGTAGAGTTAAATGCGAACAGTGTTCGCGGTTAACTATACAGCCAGAGCACGGCGCGTGACGCGCCCTGCGGGAAAGGACGGGCGATGACCGGCAACCAGCCTCGCACCGGGCCCAGGCCCCGGCACTCCCGGGCCAAGATCGCCCAGGCGGCGATCGCGCTGGCCGATGAAGAAGGCATGGGAGCGGTATCCATCAGAGCCGTAGCTGCAAAGATCGGAGCAGGAGCCGCCTCCCTGTACCGTTACGTTGAGTCCCATGAGGAGCTCACCGGCCTCATGGTTGAGCAGATCAGCGCCGAATATGAACTGGAATCGCTGGCCGGTTCGGCTGCCCAGCAGCTGCTCGGCCTGGCCACCCAGGGCCTGCAGATCATGCGCAGGCATCCCTGGGTGCCCTCGCTGGCCATGGGCAAGGCGTCCATGGGGCCGAACGCCTTGGCCTACCTGGAACGTGGATTAGCGGCCCTGGAAGGCAGCGGGCTGGAGGCAGGGGCCAAGCTGCATTGCCTGGCGATGCTCAACGCCATCACCGCAGCATTCGCGCTCAATGAGCAAAGCCAGCAGCGGCCCGAAGACCCGGCGGCGCTGTTCGCCCAGCTGGAAACAGGCCGCTACCCCCACCTGTCGGCCGCGCTGGGCCAAGCGGCAAGGCCCGTGGACCAGCAAGAGGCCTTCGTGAACGCGATCATGCACTATCTGCGTGGTGCCGGTGTTATTCCCAACTAGCCAGAGGCCATTCTTTGACATCTTCTAGGTGGTGCGGGAGCAATATGGAAACATGAATCCATAGCATCATCGCCTAGAACCAGGAGCTGAAATGCCCGCGCCCAGCGAAGCAAGCATGAAAGAAATCCACGAGCTCATCGCCGTGGACACCACTAGCCGCGACAGCAACCTTGCGCTGATCGGGAATGTCGTGAAGAAGCTGGACGCCTATGGCATCAGCTCCCAGCTGATCCACAACGAACAGGGCACCAAGGCCAACCTGCTGGCCACCATCCCCGCCGCCGATGGAACCCGCACCGGCGGCATTGTGCTTTCCGGGCACACCGACGTGGTGCCAGTGGACGGGCAGAAATGGAGCAGCGATCCATTCGACGCCCAGGTGCGCGCAGACAAGCTCTATGGCCGCGGCACCTGCGACATGAAGGGCTTCCTCGGGGTGATCCTGGCCAAGCTGGACCAGTTCACCGGCGCAGAACTTGCCGAACCAATCCATCTGGCGCTGTCCTATGACGAAGAAGTCGGCTGCGTCGGCGCGGTGTCGCTGGTGCAGAGAATTGTTGACGAGAAGCTGGCGCCTCGCGGATGCTTCGTGGGGGAGCCATCGAGCATGCGGGCGATCCGCGGCCACAAGTCGATGAACGTTTTCCGCGCCGAATTCAACGGCGTCGCAGCGCACTCCTCGCTGCCTTCCGAGGGGGTCAACGCAATTTCCTATGCGCTGCGCTTCGCGAATTTCGTCGAGGAGGTTTCGGCCGAGCTGCGCAACCATGGCCCGCGCGATGAAGCATTCATCGAACCGACCACCACCATGAACGTGAACAAGTTCGACGGCGGCATCGCGGTGAACACCATTCCCTCGCAGGCGGTGGTGTTCTTCGAGTACCGCTCGCTCGCGGTGGTGGACCGCGAGGCGCTGACCGCGCGCTTGCGCGCAGAAGCGGCCAAGCTGGAAGCCCAGATGCGCGAGCAGAACCCGAGCTGCTCCGTGGAGTTCTCCCAGCAGGCGGGCGCTCCGGGACTGGATACCGCTGCGGAGGAAGGGATCGTGTCCTTCGCGGCCGCCTGCGGCGCCATTGCCACCGATGAAAAGGTTACCTATGGCACGGAGGCCGGGCTGTTCGCCGCGGCCGGCATTCCCACCGTGGTGTGCGGTCCTGGCGATATCGCCCAAGCCCACGCTCCGGACGAATACATCGAGCTGGAGCAGATCGTGGCGTGCGAGAACTTCATCGATTCGCTGATTGCGCAGGTCAGCTCGTGAGCGCCGAGGTGAAGGCGACACCAGAGCAGATCGTCAAAGCCCGCAAGGCGGTCATCTCCAGTTCCATCGGCGCGGCGCTGGAATGGTTCGACATCATTGTCTATGCCACTTTCGCGACGACCATTGCCAAGGTGTTCTATCCGGAATCGGACGGCACGTTCGCGCTGATTCTCACCTTCGCCACCTTCGCAATTTCCTACCTGATCCGCCCCCTGGGCGGCATGGTGCTGGGCAGCTACGCCGACCGCAAGGGACGCAAGAACGCGCTGACCCTCACGCTGGGCCTGATGATGCTCGGTACGCTGATCATGGCTGTGGCACCGCCCTATGAGGTGGCGGGCGTAGCCGGTGCCTTGATCATCCTGCTCTCGCGCATGATCCAGGGCTTCTCTGCCGGTGGCGAATTCGGCACGGCCACTGCATTCCTGATCGAAACCGCACCGCACAAGAAGGCGTTCTACTCTTCGTGGCAGGTCGCCAGCCAAGGTGCATCCATGCTGCTGGCTTCTGCCTTCGGCTACTTCCTGACCACCGGCCTGAGCCAGGAAGCCCTGGAGAGCTGGGGCTGGCGCGTGCCGTTCTTCGTTGGCCTGCTAATCGGGCCGGTAGGCCTGTACATCCGCGCCAAGCTGGATGAAACCGACGAGTTCGTTTCCGCCGCCAAGGAGAAATCGCCACTGGGCACGCTGTTCACCCAGCACTACGGCCGCCTGCTGGCGGCAGCGGCAACCATTGGCGTGGCCACGATTTCGGTGTACATGATCCTGTACATGCCGACCTTCGCCGTCACGAACCTGAAGATCCCTGCCGACGCGGCTTTCCTGGGCGGCATCTCGGCGGGCATCATCACATTGTGCGGCGTCCCGCTGGTGGGCCATCTGGCTGACCGCATTGGCCCGGCCCGGGTGATGACCTACGCAGCGGTCGCGGCGTTCGTGCTGGCCTACCCGCTGTTCAAGCTGATGACCTCGAACCCGAGCGTGATCGTGATGGTGATCGTGATCGCGGTTCTCGGCGTGATCATGTCCTTCTACTTCGGTCCGCTGCCGGCGTTGCTCTCCAACCTCTTCCCGGCTGCCATCCGGGGTTCGGGCCTGTCGGTGGCCTACAACGTGGGCGTGACCCTTTTGGGCGGAATTGCCCCGCTGGTACTGACGTGGCTGCTGGACCTGACCGGGTCGCTGGATGCACCAAGCCTGTACTACATGGCAATTGCCGTGATTTCGCTGATCGGCCTCGTGGTCGTGCGAAAGCGCTACGGCCAGCGCTAATCCAGCCTGGGATTCAGCCAATGATCGCCGCAAGCTTCCTCGTGGAACTTGCGGCGATCGCTTTTTCCAGCGGGTTCGCGCGCTTACAGGGCCACCAGAAGCACAGCCGTCCAGTGGCACAGGAAGGCCATGACGGTGCAGGCATGGAAGAGCTCGTGGAATCCGAAAACGCTCGGCAGCGGATTTGGCCGCTTCGTGGCGTAGAAAACCGCACCGATCGTGTAGGCCAAGCCGCCAGCGAGAATCAGGATCATCACCGCGGGGTTCGCGGCCCAGAACGCTGGCAACTGCATCAATGCGCCCCACCCGAGCAGGATGTAGAGGCTGACTCCAACCCAGCGGGGTGCCGCGGGCCAGAATGACTTGATGGCAATGCCGGCCAGTGCACCGGCCCAGATGACGGACAGCACGATGATCGCCTGCGGACCGGGCAAGGTCAATGCTGCTACCGGAGTGTAGGTGCCGGCAATGAGCAGGAAGATGTTCGCATGGTCGGCCCGGCGGAAGAGCCCCATGACCTTGTCGGTCCAGTTGCCACGATGGTAAAGCGCCGAGGTGCCAAAGAGCAGGATCGAGCAGAGCGCGAAGACCGCGGTGGTCCATTCCGCCAAGCGTCCGTTGGCCAGTACGACCAGCACCAGGCTCATGATGATAATGCCCGGGGTGGACCAGGCATGGATCAGCCCGCGCCAGCGAGTACGCTCGGTGCCGATGTGCGCGAAGGTTCGCCCGGCTCGGCCTTTGCCTGCAGATGGTAGCGGTGCGGTAGCCATGGGTCTCCTTAACGTCGTGCGCGGGCACTGGGCCCATCATCGAACTATACGATAATCGGCTGTCAGCGTGCTGTGGGGTCATCGCGATTAATCCCGATTAGGATTCGAATATGGCAGATGACCAAGAAATTACCGACCACCTGAAGACTATTGCTCAACTCAATGAGCCCGGAGAAGTGCTGGCCAATGATTCACCGTTCATCTCCGTGCGCAACCCTGACTGGTTCGAAGAAGTGGCCCCGGGCTCGTGGAAGGCGATCGGGGAACGCGACCAGTTGCATCGGCGGTTGATCGACCAGGAACTGCGGGCAGCGGGCGGCGCCCAAGCGCAGCGCCAAGCTGTTGTGCTTGCCGGAGCTCCGGGAGCCGGCAAGAGCAGCCTGCTGCGCGAACTGCTTGGCGGTCATGAAGATGACTATGTGGTGATCGATGCCGATGAATTCAAGGCGAATCTGATGCGCGAAGCGCAAGAAGACGGAACTTACGAAGGATTCTTCAAGCCTCGGGAAGTCAAAGAGCGCGAGCAGCGCGGTGAGCAGTTCTTCCCGATGGACATGGCGAGCCTGGTGCATGAGGAATCTTCCATGCTCAGCGAGAACCTGCGTGCCGCATGCTTCGAGCAAGGGCTGAATGTCGTCATTGACAAGGTCCTTGCGTCCGAGGATTCAGCGCAGAAGCTGGCAGCTCAGCTGCAGGAGGCCGGATACGAGATTCAGATCGTGGAGGCGTACGCGCCGCAAGATGTCTCGGAAGAACGGATCGTTGAACGCTGGGAAAAGCAGCAGGAAGCTTCCCTGGATGGCGACGACAACCTTGGTGCACGCTGGGTTCCCGAAGGATTTACCGATATGGTCTTCGACGCCCCGGGCCAGCGGTCCCGGCCTGCTGCCGTGGCCCAGATGTTCGCACGCAACTGCCCAGCGGTACTGAGCTTCAAGGTATTCCATACCGCACTTGGGGAAGCCTCGGACACGGAGGGGAGCCTTCTGCTTTTCGAATTGCGCAGGGAAGCCGTGGGCTCTGAGCTGCTGCGGGTGAAGTAGCCAAGACAAGAGAAAAACCCGCCGAGCAGCAGTTGGTACTGCTGCTCGGCGGGAATTCAAGATCCGCAGGACAATGGTCCCTCGGGAGGTGCCTTAGGCCCGTCGTTTGGTGATGAAGCCCCAAATGACCAAGACGATCAGGGCGCCGCCGATGGCAAGAAGCCAACTTGAGATCGAGAAGAACTCATCCACGCCCTCACCGAAGATAGCACTTCCGATCCAGCCTCCGAGTAGGGCGCCAACGACGCCGAGAATCAGGGTAGCGATCCAGCCGCCACCTTGCTTGCCGGGCAGAATGGCCTTTGCGATCGCTCCGGCAATCAAGCCCAAAACTATCCATCCAATGAATCCCATGATTCGCTCCAATGGTCAGACTGTGCAGTGGTCGGGTTCGATCCACTTAAAAACCGAGAGTACATGGCATTGAGCTGGGGTTCTACAACGACCTCGAAGAAATTCAGCATTTTCAAAGGCTAGGTTCAAGCCATGCTTGAACCTCGGGCCAATTGATCCGGAAATTCCCCTTCTGGCCACATGTTTTGCAGAATCTTCCCGGTGGACCAGGTGCAACCTGTTGACAGCGTCCGCTGCCGCTCCTACTCTAGTTAAATCATACTTTATGACTTTGGCTACAGCATAAGTCATATATTAGGTTCACGTACGACGGAGTAAATGGATGAGTGAACAGGTCCCGCCCCTTGTTGTAATGGGTGTCTCGGGCAGCGGCAAGACCACCATCGGAAAGATGCTGGCTGATCGGCTGCATCATGAATTCATTGATGGCGACAACCTGCACCCCAAGGCCAACAAGGAAAAAATGGCCGGCGGACAGTCTCTGGATGACGCTGACCGTGAGCCGTGGCTGCAGCTGATCGGCGCCAAACTGGCCGAAAGCAATCGGCACCAAGCGCCGCTGGTTATTGCCTGTTCTGCACTCAAGCGAAGCTACCGGGATCTCATCCTCAGCTTGGAGCCAGCAACGATCTTCATCCACCTCACCGGTGTCCCGACGCTGATACGGGACCGGATGAACGCGCGTTCGCATGAGTACATGCCCACCAGCCTGCTTGACAGCCAGCTGGCCACGCTTGAGGCTCCCGATGCGGACGAGCCGGTGCTCAGCGCCGATATTGCCGATAGCCCCGAGGACATCGTTCGACAGCTGATCGCCAAACTGTCCTAGTGCAGTGCGCCGACAGCAATCCACAGACCACCTATGGCATAAGCCTCCCATTGATCAAGGATGACAATGACAACTGAGCTTGAACTGAACTGGACGTTAAGTACGCCCGGGCTCCTGACGCTAGCGGTCGCGGCGGTAGCGCTGCTGCTGGTGCTGATTATCCGCTTCCGCGTCCACGCGTTCCTCGCACTGGTGCTCACCAGCTTGCTGACCGCGGTCGCTTCCGGCATCCCGGCTGAATCGGTCATCACGACGCTGACCGGCGGCTTCGGATCCACCTTGGCCAGTGTGGCCCTGCTGGTCGGCCTTGGCGCAATGCTCGGACGCATGCTGGAAACCAGTGGCGGCGCCGATGTGATGACCAACTGGCTGATCTCCAAGTTCGGCGAGAAGCGCGCGCCGCTGGCACTGTCAGTTGCCTCGCTGCTCTTCGGCTTCCCGATCTTCTTCGATGCCGGGCTGGTAGTCATGCTGCCGATCATCTTCACCGTGGCCCGCCGCTTGGGCGGCTCGCTGCTGCTCTACGCCATCCCATCGGCCACCGCATTCTCGGTGATGCACGTCTTCGTTCCGCCGCACCCGGGCCCTGTGGCCGCATCCGGCCTGCTGGAAGCCAATGTCGGGCTCGTGCTGGTGCTCGGCCTGGTCGTCGCGATTCCAACCTGGTTCGTTGCCGGCCATCTCTTTGGAAAGTTCGTTGGCAAGAAGTTCAACATCCCGGTACCGAATATCCTGGATGCGGCACTGGGCAACGGTGCAACGAAGGACGAGTTCAAGTCCTCTCCTTCCGTGGGCACGGTGTTCAGCTTGCTGCTGCTCCCGCTGCTGCTGATCTTCATGAACACCGGACTGAATATGCTCGGTTCCGCCGGCATTGTGGAACCGGAAGCCTCCTGGGTGCGCTGGCTTCGCCTGCTGGGTGAAACTCCGGTGGCCCTGCTCATCACCGTGCTGCTGGGCATTTTCCTGCTGGGCTTCCGCAAGGGCAAGGACAAGACCCTTACCGAGACCATCGTGGACTCCGCGCTGGGCCCGGTCTGCTCGATCATCCTGATCACCGGCGCTGGTGGCATGTTCGGCGGAGTGCTGCGTGCCAGCGGCATCGGCAACGCCATTGCCACCTCGCTTGAATCGGTGGGCATGCCGCTGATCGTCGCCGGCTTCCTGATCGCGGCCATCGTCCGACTGGCCCAGGGCTCGGCAACAGTGGCGCTGACCACTGCGGCGGCCATCGTCCAGCCGGCGGTGCTGGCGGATGCCTCGCTGACCGCATTCCAGGTCGCCGCCATGGTGCTCGCGCTGGCAGCAGGCTCGGTCTTCGCCGGCCACGTCAACGACTCGGGCTTCTGGCTGATCTCGCGCTTCCTGGACATCGATGTGCCAACCACCTTGAAGGTCTGGACCGTTGGCCAGGCGCTGGTATCGGTGGTCGGCTTCGCCTGCGTCATGGTGCTCTACGGCCTGGCGACCGCGCTGGCCTAAAAAGGGGCAGCGAGCAGGACAAAAAATCCGCCGGGGCAGCGATGCAGTCGCTGTCCCGGCGGATTCGCTTTTAAGAAGGGAATGCCGGGTTACTGGGCGCTCTTGGCCGGGTCCACGAACAAGCGCGGCGCGCCGTCCCAGAGGCTGCAGATCTCGTTGTGCGTCCGGCGCATGATGCTTTCCATGTTCTTCCGCGCGCTGGCGGAGTCCGAATTGGAGATGGCATCGGCGACCGACTGGTGCCAGAGCAACGCTTCCTCGTGCGGGCGTTCAGGCATCAGGCCCAATTCGGTGCGGCCGCGCAAAATCGCTCCGATCGGGGTGGAGAGGTTCGCGAACATCTCATTGCCGGAGGCGGCCAGCACCACAGCGTGGAATCGGATATCCAGTTCCAGGAAACGTCGCAAATCGCCTTGGCGCCCGTAATGGTTCATCTGCGCCGAGAGCATCATCAGCTCCTTGCGCATCGCTTCGGGGGCGAACTCGGCCGCCAGTTCCGCGGCCATCGGCTCTACGGAAATGCGCAGCTCGGTCAGCGAGCGCAGCTGTGCGCCCTTCTGGTCGCTGGCCAGCCGCCAACGGATGACATGATCGTCGTAGGGGTTCCAGCGTTCGGCCCCCAGCACGCGGATGCCCACGCGCTTGGTGCTGGTGACTAGGCCGCATTGGGCCAGAACGCGGATGGCTTCACGGATCACCGAACGCGAGACCTGGAGCTTCTGCTCGAGGTCGGCGGCGAGGATAATGGAGCCGCGCGGAATTTGCCCGCTGATAATGCGAGAGCCGAGGTGCTCAACCACATGAGCGTGCAGACTAGTTGCCATGGGCTCAGTTTAGCCAATGACTTGCGCCAAATCGGACTATGGCGAGTCGATCGGCGAAATAAATATGCTTTAATTTACGCGATCCTCTGTAAAACACGGGCGTCGCCCTTGTAGGATGGAAAGGTCACGTGGCCGTGAACAGGGATCGTGACTCATCCGGTCTCTGCTTGGCGGTTCAACTCCCCGTAATCGATGGAGACTTATTTTTATGCCTGCACAGATTGGTGTCACAGGTCTGGCCGTCATGGGCGCAAACCTTGCCCGTAACTTCGCTCGCAACGGATACACCGTCGCCCTGCACAACCGCTCGGTCGGCAAGACCGACGCGCTGCTGGAAGCTCATGGCGATGAGGGCGATTTCATTCGCACCGAAAGCCTGGAAGAGCTGGTAGCAAACCTCGAAACCCCGCGCCGCGTGCTGATCATGGTCAAGGCCGGCGGTCCAGTGGACTCGGTCATCGACCAGCTGGTGCCGCTGCTCGAAGAGGGCGACGTGGTCATCGACGCCGGCAACTCGCACTACACCGACACCCGCCGCCGCGAAGCTGCCCTGGCTGAAAAGGGCCTGCACTTCGTGGGCATCGGCGTTTCCGGTGGCGAAGAGGGCGCACTGCTCGGCCCATCGATCATGCCCGGCGGTTCCGCTGAATCCTACAAGTCGCTGGGCCCGATGCTGGAAAAGATCTCCGCCAAGGCCGACGACGGCGCACCGTGCTGCGCTTGGATCTCCACCGACGGCGCCGGCCACTTCGTGAAGATGGTCCACAACGGCATCGAATATGCCGACATGCAGGTTATCGGCGAAGCCTACGATCTGATGCGCAGCGCCGCCGGCATCGAGCCAGCCAAGCAGTCGGAGATCTTCAACGAATGGAACCAGGGCGAACTGTCCAGCTTCCTGATCGAGATCACCGCTGAGGTGCTCGGCCACGTCGATGCTTCCACCGGCAAGCCGCTGGTCGACGTTATCCAGGACTCCGCAGGCCAGAAGGGCACCGGCCGTTGGACCGTGCAGTCCGGCCTGGATATGGGCTCGCCTGTTTCGGCCATCGCCGAATCGGTCTTCGCCCGCTCCCTTTCCTCGCAGCGTGATATCCGCGCCGTGGGCCAGAAGGTGCTGACCGGCGAAACTGCCGAGGTCACCTTGCCGGAGAACTTCGTCGAGGATGTGCGCCAGGCGCTGTTCGCTTCGAAGCTCGTCTCCTACGCGCAGGGCCTCGACATGCTCACTTCGGCTGCCGGCGAATACAACTGGGACCTGAAGCTCGACGAGATCGCTGGCCTGTGGCGTGAAGGCTGCATCATCCGTGCAGCCCTGCTCAAGGACATCACCGCTGCCTACTCGGCAGGCGAGAAGCCTTCGAACCTGCTGTTCGCTCCGGCATTCGCTGAAGCCATCAACAAGGCAGTTCCAGCATGGCGCCGCGTGGTTTCCGTTGCTGTCCAGCTGGGCATCCCTGCACCAGTGTTCTCCTCGTCGCTGGCTTACTACGATGGCCTGCGCCGCGACCGTCTGCCAGCAGCCCTGACCCAGGGCCTGCGCGACTACTTCGGTGCGCACACCTACCGTCGCACCGACAAGGAAGGCACCTTCCACACGCAGTGGAGCGGTGACCGTACCGAAATCGCTGCCGAGGACACCCACTAAGCGGAGCGATTTGACGCTAGCAGCTGCTGGCTGATCCGAAGCCCACCAGTTCAATTCGATTGAACTGGTGGGCTTCTGCCATTTGAGCCCTTCTGCGCGCTGTCCCGCTTCGCTGGAACTGGCAGCCGTGGGGCATGCTCAGCCGAATGCTGGGTGGGACAGAGGCAGGTCCCGGCCAGTGCCATGCGCTCATGGAGGAACTGATCCCAGAGGTGCGGAAAATCGGTGCGGCAGCCAAAGCCAGTTGGATTTTCTGTGGCAAGCGCGACGAATAAGGCCCCCTGCGTGCGAACTCATCTGCCAAGCATGCGCCGGTGATTGCAGAACGATCTGCCGCTGGCAGCAGTCGGCGGAGCCCCCGCGCATCGAGCCGGCAGCCCTCCGCGATGCATTCACTGAATGGATCCGTGGATCAGTGCCTGGCTAGAAGCAATCCGGACAACAGATGCCCCGGGGCTTGCGCCTTAATCCTGGAAAGGAGCCGGTACTAGTCTTCCAGCAAGTTCTCGGCGCATTGCAACAAGCGAACAGCTTCGCTGGGGGAGATGCGCACCAGTGCGAAGGCCGCTACCACCAGACCGGTAATGGTGTCGCTCAGCAGGGCATGGCGTTCGACTGAAAGATCCGGCCGAAGGGCATGCAAGCCACGGCCCATGGCTTCATCAAGTTCTTCCCGGTACGCGGCAATGATGGCGGCGATTTCGTTCTCTGCTGCAATCGGTGCGCTGGCGGTGTTGATCAGCAGGCACCCATGGGCTGCAGGCAGGGACTCCGGCTTCGCGAAAACGGCAGCAAGCCCACGCAGATAGTCTCCCAATGCCTGTGAAGGTACTGGGTCCTGGAGCAGCGGACGCAACCGCGGGCGGACAATTTCATTGAGGTAGCTGTCCACTGCGGCATCGAACAGGCCGCGCTTGGAGCCGAAGGAGTTGTAGATGCTTGAACGGCTCAGGCCGGTGGCATTTTCAAGTTCGGGAATGGACGTGGCCTCGAAGCCCTTGGACCAGAACACCGAGCGGGCGTTCTGGATAGCCGCTTCCTTGTCGAATGCAGATGTACGCGCCATCACACCCACCTCCTCTTTTCGTAACGACCATTCCAGTATATATTGAAATGGTCGTTACAGAATAGTTGCCTTCCCAACACCAAGGACAAGCCATGATCATCGCCGCGCAGATCTTCGCAACCGCCGCTGCCCTGCTCCACGTCTACATCTTCTCGATGGAGTCCATCACCTGGACCACTGGAAAAACCCGCGCCTTGTTCAAGACCAGCGAGGCTGAAGCAGAAGCAACGCGCGAAATGGCCTTCAATCAGGGGTTCTACAACCTCTTCCTGGCGGTTGCCGCACTTGCCGGGGTGATTGCCTTGGGCATGGGCCACTTGGCTGTGGGTGCCACGTTGGTCTTCGCCGGGGCCGGCTCCATGCTGGCCGCTGCGTTGGTGCTGGCACTGGGAAGCCCGGGCAAAGCCAAGCTGGCCGTCAAGCAAGGGATGTTCCCGCTGCTGTCAGTTGCGCTGCTGGTCCTCGGCCTGGCGCTGGGCAACTAGAACGACACCGAGAGTTTCCAATATCACCGAGAATTGAAAGAACTGGTAACCATGACTGAAGCAACCAGCACGCAGATCCTGCTCGCCTCCCGTCCGTCCGGTTGGCCAACGCAGGAGAACTTCACCGTCCAGACCGTTGAGCTGCCGGAGCTGAAGACCGGTGAAATCCGGGTGCGCAACGAGTTCATTTCCGTGGACCCGTACATGCGCGGACGCATGAATGACACCCGTTCCTACATCCCGCCATTCAAGATTGGCGAGCAGATCCTCGGCGGCGCCATTGGCCGTGTCATCGAGACCGCGGACGAAGCGTTCCCGGCAGGTACCCTGGTCCAGCATCAGCTGGGCTGGTCTGACACCGTGCAGGCCGACTCTGCCAATTTCAAGTCCGCACCTGATCTGCCCGGCGTTTCCTCGTCGCTGCGCCTGCACATCTTGGGAATGACCGGCTTGACCGCCTATGTAGGCCTGAGCGCAGTCGCCAATCTTGCCGAGGGCGAGACCGTCTTCGTCTCCGGCGCTGCAGGTGCCGTGGGCACGGCTGCCGGGCAGATCGCCAAGCTCATGGGTGCCAAGCGCGTCATCGGCTCGGCCGGCAGTACAGAGAAGGTTGAACTGCTGACCAGCAAGTACGGCTACGATGCCGCCTTCAACTACAAGGATGGCGATGTCCGCGGGCAGCTGGCCGCCGCAGCCCCGGAAGGCATCGATGTCTTCTTCGACAACGTGGGCGGAGACCACCTCGAAGCCGCCCTGGCAGCGTTCAACGATGGCGGTCGTGCTGCCCTGTGCGGCGCTATCGCCAGCTACAACACCACCGAGTCGACTCCGGGCCCGAAGAACATGGCCAACCTGATCACCCGCGGCCTGAAACTGCAGGGATTCACCCTCTCCAGCTACCTTGACCTCGCCCCCGAGTTCGGCGAGCGCATGGGCAAGTGGTTCTCCGAAGGCAAAATCGCCTACGACGAGACGATCGTGGATGGCATCGAGAATACCGTGGACGCCTTCCTTGGCATGATGCGCGGTGCGAACACCGGCAAGATGCTGGTGCGCATCTAGTTCTTCCAACCCGAGGATTGCTCCGGTCCGACCCCGATTCAGGGGCTAGGATCGGAGCATGAACGGTTATGGTGGTAGCTGGGGCGCGGGGCTGGGGATCCTGCTCTCGCTCGTCCCGCTTTCGACAGTACTCATCGCGGCCGTAGGCGTTGTTCTGGCCTTGCGGACACTGCGGCTGCGCTCGGAGCTGGATACCGCCGGGCAATGGTGGCTGCGTGTCCAATACGCCATCGACCGGTGCCTGTCCCAAGACATCACCGAGCGGAACGTCGGTACCTCGATGCTCGACCACCTGCAAGGCGTCGGCGAGCTGCCCGAAGGCTTGGAGGGGGCGCGGCGCAAATCCTGGCTTCGTGGCCATAGGGATAGCTGGGCGGTGCAGCCAGAGGATTTGGCCTTGATCCGTGATGTGCTCAAGGAGCTGGCCATGGACAAATCGCGCCAACTCAGCGCCACGGGAATCCGCGCGACCCCCGATCCTGGCCCCGAATACGGCACACTGATTCGCCAGGCTCAGCTGGTGCTGAAAATCGACGCGAAACTGGGTCGTGGGAGCGACCCGGACATCGTCGGGATTCTCTCCGCTTGCTAGCTACCGGATCATTCTTGCGTCGGTAATTTTCGGAGCAGCCGGGTCGTCCTCGCTCACGCCGTCGAAGGCGAATCCGTTGCGTTCGTAGAATCGGATGGCACGCGGATTCTGGGCCGCCACCCACAGCACGGCCGGCTCATCGCCAAGGACTGCATCCAGCAGCGCCTGCCCTGTTCCGTCGCCATGGAAGTCTTCCAGCACATACAGGTTGTACAGCTGGCGAGAGACGTTCTCCGGTATCCCGTCGGTATTCCCCATGGGTGATGCAGAGAACGCGAATCCGACAAGCTTCCCGTCCTCATTTTCCGCCACCGAAATCCTGAAGAGCGGATTCGGGTCCTCCAGAACCCTGTCCCACATGCGCAGCCGCTGCTCACTGTGGGCAGGGTCGAAGAAACCATCTGGCAGCAGCTGCGTGTAGGTTTCTTTCCAGCATTCGACATGCAGCCTGGCAAGCTCCTGCGCGTCGGCAGGCAGCGGTTTCCTGAGCTTCTGTGCCATTCCTATCCCTTGATGTAGTCGGACAGATGAACTGCGGTCAGCGTGCCCGAGGCGGCAAGGTCAGCCGGGGTCCCTTCGAAGACAATGCTTCCTCCCTCGTGCCCTGCCCCGGGACCCAAGTCAATGACCCAGTCGCAGTGGGCTACCACCGCCAGATGATGCTCGATGACCACGACGGTATTGCCTTCATCGACCATCTCATCGAGCAGGCGCAGCAGGTTCTGCACGTCAGCCATGTGCAATCCTGTGGTTGGCTCGTCCAGGATGTAGGTACCGGCGCCCTGGCCCAAATGGATAGCCAGCCTGATTCGCTGCCGTTCGCCGCCAGAAAGCGTGTTCAGCCGCTGTCCCAGTTTCAGGTATCCCAGACCCACCTGGTTCAGGCGTTCGAGCACGGCCTTCGCCTTGGGTACTTTGAGCTGCTCAAGCGCTTCTTCCATGCTCAAGTCCAGGACTTCGGCAATGTTCAACCCATCCAGGGTGTATTCCAGCACATCAGCGGTGAATCGCTTGCCGCCGCACTGCTCGCAAGGCAAGGCCACTCCGGCCATGGATGCCAAGTCCGTATAGGTGTATCCGACACCGCTGCACCCCGGGCATGCTCCGGCCGAATTGGCGCTGAACAGGGCAGGCTTCACGCCGTTGGCTTTAGCAAACGCCGCACGGATCGGATCCATGATCCCGGTATAGGTGGCCGGGTTCGAACGCCGGGAGCCTCGGATGGCGGTTTGGTCCACCACCGCCACGTCATCACGTTTGGCGATTGTCGAATGGATCAGCGTGGATTTGCCCGAACCGGCGACACCGGTGATTGCGCACATCACGCCGGTAGGGATATCCACGGAAACATTCTTCAGGTTGTGCAAGGAAGCGCCGCGCACTTGCATTGACCCCTGTGCCTCGCGCGGGTTCGCATTGAGCGCAGCACGCGTGGTGAAGTGCTTTCCGGTCAGCGTATCGCTGGACAGCAGGCCGTCCACTGGACCGCTGTAGCAAATGGTGCCGCCATGGGTACCAGCGCCCGGGCCCAAGTCGATCACGTGGTCTGCGATGCCGATGACCTCGGGTTTGTGCTCCACCACCAGCACGGTATTGCCCTTGTCCCGAAGGCCAGCCAGCAGCCCGTTCATCCGCTGGATGTCATGGGGATGCAAACCAACGGTGGGCTCGTCGAAGACATACGTGACATCACTGAGTGCTGATCCAAGATGCCGGATCATCTTCACGCGCTGGGCTTCGCCGCCCGAAAGGGTCCCCGCCGGACGGTCAAGGGACAGGTATCCCAACCCCAAATCCACCATGGATTTGAGCACTGCCTTCAAATTGGTGGTCAATGGCGCTGCATCCGGGATCTGGATCTTCTCGAGGATTTCGAGCAGTTCGGAAACCTGCAGTGCAGTCATGTCCGCGATTCCCAAGGAATTGATCTTCGAATCACGAGCGGCCTGGCCGAGCCGTGATCCGGCGCAGGCAGAGCACGGTGCGGTCGTGGAGATGCGTTCGATCCAGGCACGAATATGGGCTTGCTTGATCTCCCTGCCCGAATGGATGTAGTTGGACTTGATGCGCGTGACCAAACCGGAGTAGCTCATGTTGGCCCCATTGAGCTTGACCTTGCCTGCTTCTTCGTAGAGCAAGCGGTCAAGCATGGCACTGGGCATGACCCTGAGCTTCATGTCCAGATCTGCCTGCGTGCCGGCAGTCAGCGTCTGCCACAGCCATGAATCCGGGGCAAAGTTCGGCGCCTTGATGGCCCCCTCGTTCAGCGACTTGTCCCAATCCAGCAGCTCATCAAGGTCGATGCTCGCCTCGGTGCCGAAACCCTCGCAGACAGGGCACGCGCCCTGGCCGAGATTAAACGAGTACGCGCCAGCGCCGCCGGCGCTCGGAGTGGAATAACGCGAATACAGAACGCGCAAGAGCGAGTAGGCGTCGGTCGCCGTGCCCACGGTAGAACGCGAATTCGCGCCCATGCGTTCCTGGTCGACCACGATGGCCGTGGAGAGGTTTTCCAGCACTTCTACATCAGGCCGGGGCATCGAGGGCATGAAGCTCTGGATGAAGGTCGTATACGTTTCATTGATCAGGCGCTGGGACTCTGCAGCAATCGTGCCGAACACCAGGGAGGACTTGCCGGAACCGGAAACACCGGTAAACGCGGTAATGCGCCGTTTTGGAATATCGACGTCAACACCTCGCAAGTTGTTTTCCCGGGCTTGGCGTACTCGAATGGTGTCATGGCTATCGGCAGGGTGCTGGCTCATGCCCCAAGCCTACTGAGAAATGCTCCAACCGACACCTGCTGGAGGGCGGCGGACTTGCAAACGCTGCCGATTCCGGTGGAGTATCGAACCCACAAGGAATCAGCGACCCCCTGCGAGAGCGGAGAAATCCATGCCGGACGCACCTAGGAAACTACTCAAGCTCAGTTCGGTGGCGGCGCTGGCCGGGTGCCTTGCGCTCGCCGGTTGCGGCAGCACTGCAGGTGGCACCGCAAGCCAGGAGCCGTCAAGTCCTGAAGCCAGCCCAACGCAGTCCGCATCGCCAACGGCATCCTCTCCCGGGGATGCCGGGGAGTCGGAGCAATCTGGAACTGTCGGAGGCCAAGAGCTGGGCAAGCTCCCATCGAGCGCTACCGAGTATGCAGATGCCCTGGTCGTCGCTTGGGGCAATGGAAATGAAGCGCAGATGCAACAGCTGGCCACCGATCAGGTGGTCGCCTTGCTCACCGGGCATTCGGCGGCGGGCGGACCGAACTGGTCGCAAACGGGCAGCGATGCCGGAGCCGGTTCGGTCTTCGTGAGTTATGAAAATGCCGATGACGGATCCGTGCTCAACCTCCGCGTGCAAAGCCAGGTGGTGGGCCAGGGCCAAGAACAAGGCGTGGTCGAAGCGAACTTCGAATAATCAATGAATCCAAGGTGGGGCGGGACTGCTTAATGGGGCAGATCCGCCCTGCTGCCGTTTAATCGACGAATATTCAGCTCCCGAACCCCCTCCGCACCAGGGATCGAACCTGATTGAGCGTGTTGCGATTTACGGTAGAGAATATTCGGCAGAAAGGCGTATTCTCGTAACACTCAATCCATTCACAGGATTTCGGTGTAACAAAAATTACGTCTATCATGATTGAGGCGTGCGCCACGACACACTTGTGGCCCGTCCAACAGTGCGCTCCGAGCCCGAACCGTTTAAAGGACATTCATGAAGCTGCTGAAATCTATCCCACTGCTTGGCTGGGTGGTCGTCGCCATTCTGCTGGGTATTCTGCTTGGCCCGGTCATGCCGGTCTGGTTGGGAAGCGTATTCCTGACCTACAACTCGATCTTCTCCGGATTCCTTGGCTTCGTCGTGCCTTTGATCATCTTCGGTTTGGTGGCACCCGCTATCGCTGAGCTCGGCAAAGGCGCCGGCAAGTGGTTGGGCATCACCGCAGCCATCGCCTACGCCTCCACCCTGTGCGCGGGCCTGCTCGCATACTTCGTGAGCCGTTGGCTATTCACCAAGTCGCTTTCCGGCGGTGGCGTCGAGGAAGTTGGCGGAGGCGAAGGATCCGGCTTTGAGCCGTACTTCTCCCTGGTCGGCAGCGCAGGCGAATCGGCAACAGAGATCGTGCTGGAACCGCTGATGGGCGTCATGACCGCGCTGGTCCTGGCATTCATGCTGGGCTTGGGCCTGACCGCCTTCCGTTCCACCGTCCTCTTCCGCGGGGCAGTGGAGTTCCGCAACATCATCGAGATGGTTATCCGCCGTGTGGTTGTTCCCGCATTGCCGCTGTTCATCTTCGGCATCTTCCTGGATCTGTCCGCTGCCGGTGACGCCGTCACCGTAGTGCAGAAGTTCCTCTTCGTTGCCGTGGTCTCCTTCGTGCTCACCCTGGTTGTCCTGCTGGTGCAGTACTCCATCGCTGGCGCGATGAACAAGCGCAACCCGCTGGCCGCCCTGTGGGGCATGCGCAATGCCTACTTCACCGCATTGGGTACCTCCTCCTCGGCCGCAACCATTCCAGTGACCTTGGAATCTGCGAAGAAGAACGGTGTTTCCGATGCGGTCGCCGGTTTCGTCATCCCGCTGTGCGCCACCATCCACCTGTCGGGCTCGATGGTCAAGATCACCTGCTTCTCCATCGCCGTGCTCCTGCTGACCGGTGGCGACGTTTCCTTCGGCGCCTACTTCCCGTTCATCCTGATGCTCGGCGTCATGATGGTTGCAGCTCCCGGCGTGCCTGGTGGCGCTATTGCGGCCGCTGCTGGCCTGCTCGCCCAGATGCTGGGCTTCGGCGAGGTCGAAGTCGGCCTGATGTTCGCAGCCTACATTGCCCTGGATAGCTTCGGCACCGCAACCAACGTGACCGGTGACGGCGCGCTGGCCATGATCATGCACAAGCTGACCCGTGGCAAGCTCGGCGCCCAGCCCCAGGATCCTGAGGACGAGGTCGTAGAGCTGGCCGATGGCACCGAAGCTGCGGACCACAAGCTGGCCTAAACGGCTTCCATCACTCGCATAGGCATCGATGCCCGGTACCAGACTCGCAGTGGTACCGGGCATCGATGTTTTGCTTTGCCCGCAAGGATCGGGGCGAAAGCGAAAACCCGCCCAGCAGGCGGACCGTGGCCGGTCCGTGTGCTGGGCGGGTTTGCTTTGCCGCAGTGGCAGCAGCGGTAGTACTAGATCCACATGGCCGGGTCGATGTACTCGGCCGGGTCTACAGCAGGCTTGCGTTCTTCAGGCCTGCGCGGACGGTTCTGTGCGGGGATTCCGGTGACAATCGAGCCTTCCGGAGCATCCTTGACGACCACGGCGTTCGCACCGATGGCGGAATCGGCGCCGATGACGATCGGGCCGAGCACCTTGGCTCCGGCACCGATGACCACGCGGTCACCGATGGTCGGGTGGCGCTTGACCTTGGCCAGTGAACGGCCGCCGAGGGTCACCCCGTGGTACAGCATGACGTCATCGCCGATTTCGGCAGTCTCGCCAATGACGATGCCCATGCCGTGGTCGATGAAGAAGCGGCGCCCAATGGTGGCGCCGGGATGGATCTCGATCCCGGTCAGGGCGCGGTTCGCCTGGGATAGCAAACGCGCTGGCCACTTCAACGAGGGGTTCTGCCACATCTTGTGGGCCAACCGGTGCAGCCAGATCGCGTGCAGTCCGGAATACACGAAGAAGTTTTCCGGATCGCTTCGCGCTGCCGGATCGTGCTGGCGTGCGTTGGCCAAATCCTCACGCAGGCGGGAGAAAAAACTCATGAATACTACCTTAGGGGTTGCGGTTCGCTCGGGGACAATCCGCAGATGTCACACAGCAAATCGGCGCGAGCTGCACCGATACAGGTCTCTCTATAGACCCAACAGTGGCTCGCGCCGATTTATTCTGCTTCTGCAAATTTACTTAGCCGCGGATGTCGTCGAAGAGCAGGGTGGAGATGTAGCGTTCACCGAAGTCAGGGATGATCGCAACGATCTGCTTGCCGGCGTTTTCTTCACGCGCGGCGATCTGTACCGCACCCCAAACGGCTGCGCCAGCGGAGATGCCGCCGAGGATGCCTTCCTTGACGCCCAGCGCGCGAGCGGTCGATACCGAATCCTCGATGCTGGCATCCAGGACTTCGTCGTACAGCTCGGTGTCGAGCACCTCTGGGATGAAGTTCGCTCCCAGTCCCTGGATCTTGTGCGGGCCGGGCTTTCCGCCGTTGAGGATCGGGGAATCCTTGGGCTCAACGGCCACGATCTTCAGGTTTGGGTTCTTTTCCTTCAGGTAGCGGCCTGCACCGGTGATAGTGCCACCGGTACCGATGCCGGCAACCAGGACATCGATCTTGCCTTCGGTATCGGACCAAATCTCCGGACCGGTGGTCTCTGCGTGGACCTGCGGGTTCGCGGTGTTAGCGAACTGCTGCGCCCAGATAGCGTTCTCGGAAGTCGCAACAATCTCCTTGGCCTTTTCCACAGCCCCGCGCATGCCGTCGGCGCCCGGGGTCAGCACGATCTCGGCGCCGAAAGCGCGCAGCATCACACGGCGCTCGGTGGACATGGTTTCAGGCATGGTCAAGATGACCTTGTAGCCGCGGGCTGCACCGACCATCGCCAGTGCAATGCCGGTGTTGCCCGAAGTGCCCTCAACGATGGTGCCGCCTGGCTTCAATGCACCAGAGGCCTCGGCTGCATCAACGATGGCCACGCCGATGCGGTCCTTGACGGAGTTCGCCGGGTTGTAGAATTCCAGCTTCACAGCGATGTTCCCTGGCAGGCCCTCGCCGACGCGGTTCAGCTTCACCAGCGGGGTGTTGCCGACGACTTCGGTGACGTTGTTGTAGATCTTGCCCATCTTGTATGCAATCCTTACGTGACTCTATGCAGCCGCAGTTAGTTGCGGCGAAATAATTGCCGGAATCTGGCGTAACCGCCGGACACCTATGAGGTTCACAACTAACCCTAGTAGGCCAAAAGCGCGACTAGGCTTCGTTTAGCCATTGAGCGTAATATTTCCTGACTTTCGCGATCTTTGGGTCGATAATCACGCGGCAATAGCCGACTTCCTGGTTTTCGGAGTAATAATCCTGATGGATTTGCTCGGCAGGATAGAAATCTTTGGACTCTTCGAGCGTAGTGACGATCGGATTGGGGTATACGCGCGAGAACTTCTCGATGGCGTCCTGGAAGAGATCGCGCTGCTGGTCATCGAGCGGGAACATCGCCGAGCGGTACTGCGTGCCCACATCGTAGCCCTGGCGGTTCAGCGTCGTCGGGTCGTGCACGGTAAAGAACATGTCCAAGATGACTTCGGCCGGAACCACTTGCGGGTCAAAGATCACGGCGACACCTTCGGCATGGCCAGTGGTGCCGCTGCAGACTTCGCGGTAGGCCGGATCCTTGGTGTGGCCGCCGATATATCCGGAAATCACGGCGTGGACGCCACGGGTTCGCTGGTACACGGCATCCAAGCACCAGAAGCAACCGCCGGCTAGTACGAAGGTGCTCAACTTGGTGTCCTGGACTTCCAGGAACGGGCTGAATTGATGAGGGGACTGAAGGCTGGGAATACTCACACAGTTCACAACGTTGCGGCGTTGCATTCTGTTCCATCCCCATACCCACCGCGTAGGGTGGTGGGTATGCAGAGCAAGGCAGATAACTCGCAAGACCTGGGGAAGAGCAGCGATTCCCTGGATGCCTCGACGCTCAAGCCCGTTACCGGAGAAACGCCTGAGCAACCGGTGGAAGACACCTCGGTTCCGCAGACCACCTTGGGTAACGTCCTTGAAGCAGCTGAGGAACTTTGGCCAAAATCATTGGCCGAAGATTGGGATGCCGTTGGCTTGGTGACCGGACGTACCAGCCAGCAGATTTCCAAGATCGTGATGGCTGTTGATCCAACGCTGGAGGTGATCGAGGATGCAATCGAGCGTGGGACCGATCTGCTGATCACTCACCACCCATTGCTCCTGCGCGGAGTCACCCAGGTTGCCGCCACCAATTTCAAGGGCGAAGCCATTCACCGCCTGATCGAATCCGGAACCGCATTGCTTACGGCGCACACCAATGCCGACAGCGCCATCGGGGGAGTCAACGACGCCCTCGCCGATGCCTTCGGGCTGAAGGACTGCGTGCCGTTGATCGAGTCCAAGGATGGACTGCCAGAAGAAGGCTTGGGGCGGGTGGGCTTCTTGGAGAAGCCGATGAAGCTCGAGGATTTCGCTGAACGCGTTTACACCGTGCTCCCAGCGGTGGCTGGCGGTGTTCGTGTCGCCGGAGACCGTACAGGCATCATCCGGAAGGTCGCCCTTTGCGGCGGTGCCGGCGATTCCCTGTTTGACGCGGTGCGCTCGCACCAGGCCGATGTCTACGTGACTGCTGATCTGCGTCACCACCCGGCAAGCGAAGCACGCGAAGCTGCCAACGGCGGGTTCCCTTACCTGATCGATGTCTCCCACTTCGCTTCGGAATGGGTCTGGCTGTCGGCTGGTGCCCGCGCCCTGGGCAATGTGCTCAACGATCTTGGCCACACCGTGGAGATCGAGGTTTCCCAAGTGAATTCCGATCCATGGGACTTCGTGCTGACTCCGTAGTCAGTGAGTTCCATGCTGCATCATCTGGAAATATGGGTTGAGGATTTGGCAGCCAGTACAGCTTCCCTGGGCTGGCTGCTCACTCGCCTTGGCTATGTGGTGGATTCCCAATGGGCTGATGGCATCAGCTATGCCCGCGATGGATTCTATATAGTCCTGGAATTCGGACCGGATGCCAAAAGGCAGCGGCATGACCGCCTGGCTCCCGGGCTGAACCATTTGGCTTTCCATGCTGGAACCAGGCAGGCGGTGGAAACGTTGGCTGCCCAGGCGCTGGATCACGGGTTCACCCTGATGTTCCCGGAGCTGCACCCGTACGCCGGGGGACCAAAGCACTACGCGGCGTATTTGGAAGATGCTGCCGGTTTCGAGATTGAGCTAGTAGCGGCCCTGACACAAGCTGAAGTGTGAACCAGCAACCGGTGCGATCCAGGAAATACCCAATCCCGGATCGCACCGGTTGCTTTCTTCAGGGTGCTGGCAGCAGCCGGATAGATCTGCCGCGGCCTCCTCGCGCACTTTTACGAGGTCCTAGCGCTCCGCCAGCTTCACCTCGGCCAGCGAATACTCGGCTTCAACTTCTCTGTGCCCGTTGCTGGCAGTTGCAAGCAACGAACCCTTGGTCAGTTTTCCTTCCGAGATTTCCAGGCTGGTTAGCAATCTGCTGATGGTTGCAGTCCTTGACTGCCCGGCCGCCAATTCGATGACGCTGAACCCCGGTCCTTCTAGATCGGTCAATCGCACGTTGCCTGTGTTGGTGACAGTCACCTCGAAGTTGACCCAAGCGCCGGCCCTCGAAGAGGAGTTCCCCGTACGGTCCGCTACTGCCGGCTCGGATACTTCAACGCTGAAGGCCGGTTGGCGATCCAGCAGATCTACTTCCTCGCCGGTAACGGTGTATTCATCCACAACGCTGGTGTATTCGCCGATGCGGCCTGAAGTCCAGCGGGTCTGAGGAACGAAATAACCGTCCGCTAGTTCCTGATCCGTCACCTCGTGGCGCGGGGTTGCGCAGGTGTAGGCCTTGTCAGCACCGAGGTTTGAGTAGCGGCAATTCCCTGCTGGACTGGATTCGCCTACCGGCTTGGCGGCAAACGGTGAGAAATTGCCTTCTGCGGGAACTACCCATTGATTGATATTGCCGATGTTGCTCACGCGGAAACTGTATGGCACCTTTTCACCCACCGCGTAGGGATCTGCTGCCAGGTCGCGGCTCGCATCGCCGCGCTGGCCGACTACCTCGATGCCGGTGACTTCTTGGCCGGCCACCTGAGCTGCGATGGTGGCCTGCGAAGTGCTTCCGGACGCACTCGTGAACTGCAGCTGCAATGATTGGGCGCCGAGAGCTGTCGCCGCAATGGTTATGGGCACGTTAACGGTGGTGCTCTGGCCCGGTGCAAGATCGGTGACCTGGGTAGCTGCCGCATTGAACAGGTTCGATGCACCGACGTCTATGGTTCCCGAAATGGTTTGGGCTTCCTGGTTGGTGATGGTGACCGGCACATCCACGGTCGTTCCAGCATCGGCTTTGAATGTGCTGGCTTGCATTGGGGCGCAAACGTAATTCAGCCACTCTTCATCAAAGGATGCGAATTGCATGCTGTCGGTATAGCCGGCCTCGTAGAACACACCGAACTTGCCCCCATCGAGCGCACCTGCCACCGAATAGGCAGACAACCCTCGGCGGATCGTGCGAAGCCCCGGCCAGGTCTTGCCGTCATCGCAGGAGATCCTCGCCGAGACGTTGGAGCGGGAGGCCTGCGAGTTGGCTCCGGTGTATAGCAGCTTCTTGGCCTGGCTGCTGTTGATTTCGGCATCGGGGAACATCTGCGTGATGTGGGCATTATTGGTGGGGTCAGGCAGGTTCCTGTCCTGAGTGACCGATGAATAGCTGTGGCCGCCATCGGACGAAATTGCGACCTTGCGGTAGCCGCCGCCGCTGTTATCGCGGGAGTTGAGCAGCAAGCGGCCATCAGAAAGCTCAACGACCTTGTTCTCGTCCATGGCTTTCCCGGTGAATTCGCCACGCTGCCAGGTAGCCCCGTGGTCATCCGAGTACACTGAATAGGCTTGGATAGCCCGCGATCCATCGGCTTGCATGACATCACCGGCATATTGCTGTACCAAGCGGCCGGCGTATTCACCGCGAGTGAGCTGGATTCCTTGGCCAGAGGTGGCAAAGGTGGTGCGGACCGCTCCGGGTACTGCGTGGTCGCCGGGCTTGACCACATCGGTGATCAACCGTGGCTTGCTCCAGGTAGCACCGTCATCAGTGGACTCGACCACCGCGGCGCTGATGACCTGGCGGTTCCCGTCATCGTGACCCCAGGTGCTGCCATGGAAACCTTGATCCTTTGAATAGACGAAGAAGGCGAATACCTTCCCCACCTCTTCATCCACCACGTAGCTTGGGTCGGAATAGCCGTATTTTCCTTCGTCAGCGGAGCCGGGGAAGCCGGCGGCGATGGTGGTCATCGCGCCCCATGTGGCACCGTTGTCGGTGCTCTTGCGTTGCACGATGCTGTTTGGATTCGGAGCGTCGGCGGCGCTGCCGGGGCGGGCATCCCAGGCAGCGATGATAACGCCATTGCCCAGATGGGCCATCGCCGGAATGCGGTAGAAGAAGTTCTGGGCAGTGCGGTCGGAACCCAGATTGATCTCGGAGAAGTTTCCGGGAGGTGCACCGGGATCAGCTTCGTCCAACGTGCTTGCCGCCAGCGCCCCGTGGGCGCTGATGACCGGGATGGCTAGGGAGATGGCGATGGCAGCCGCCAGGGTTTTTCCATGATGAAGCCTAGAGCGAATTCGCATGGGCCAGTTCCTCGCAGGTGAGTGGGATCCTGTAATCAGGAAGGACGTATGACGTAGGATGTCATACGTGAAGCCTAAGTGAACTGCATCACATTTGGAAGGGGTCTGCATGGAATAACGAAGCCCGGGGTGCTGCGAGGCCGGCGGTTGCAGTCAGGATTCTTCGCGTGGCAACGCCGGAGGGGTAGTGGACTGCAAATCCTGATTGGGCTATTTGGCGGTGGTGAACTGGTGGTCTTCCGGCAGCAGGATGTTCAGCGCCAAGCCCTTCTTGTCTTGGACGAGGGACGCTTCCCACTTGGTCTGGACCAGTTCGAGCAATTCTCCAGGGTTTTCCGGTGCGACCGGTTGCTGGACCAGGAAACCGGCGACCTCTCCGCGGGTGTGCTTGGCAAAGTGCGAGACCACCTTCGGGATCCCATTGCGCATCTGGAAGACGTTGACCGCAACGGTGTTGCCATTGGCCGGCTTGTAGGCGGCCGCATAGGTGCTCGACCGCGCGTCCACGATCAGCTGGTCGCCGGCCGCCGCATCCAGCACCGGAGCCAGGCGCTTCTTCCACCAGGTGGCCAGCTTGCCCAGCGGCTCGAGCTTGACCGACATGGATAAGCGGTAGGGCGGAATGCGATCGCCAAAACGCACGGCACCCCACAGGGCGGAGACCACGATGATGGATTCATCGGCGCGCCGCTGCGCTGCTTCATCCAGGCTTGCGTAGTCCAGGGCCTCGAAGAGCACGCCCGAGTAGATATCGTGCGCCTTGGCTGCGGGCTCGGTGTGCAGATTGATATTCCGCGCTACTTCCTTGGCCAGCGAGGCTCCGACTCCCAGCAGGTCCATGGCATCTTCGCGTGCTGAGACTTCAGCAAGGGCGTCAAGCACCAGGCGGCGTTCCCCGGAAAGCTCCGGAAAAGACAGGTCCTCGATTTCGAACGGAGAACCTTCGGCGTGGGCGGTCTTGCCTTCGGAAGGCGGCAACAGAATAAGCACGCGTTCCAGCTTATCGGAGTTCATCTGATCTTCTGCCCAGGGCATGTACCCGCAGAGCAGATCTGGCTAGGCTGAACCCACTACCCAGCAGCGCTTCACGCAGAGTAAGGACAGAGCATGCCCCAGCAGAACTCAAGAGCTAGCCAAACTGCCTCCGGGCAGCACTGCGACTTCGATGTGATCGTGATCGGCGCCGGGCCGGCCGGGGAGAACGCCGCCGACTATGCCACCCGGCAGGGCCTGAAGGCGGCCATCGTCGAATCCGAGCTGGTGGGCGGGGAATGCTCGTATTGGGCATGCATGCCTTCCAAGGCCCTGTTGCGCAGCGGCGATGCGCTGCGCGCGGCACGCCGGGTTCCTGGGGCCCGCGAAGCGGTGACTGGTGCGCTGGATCCCGAGGCGGTGCTCGCGCGGAGGGACGCCTTCACCAGCAACTGGGATGATGCCGGGCAGGAACGGTGGCTGCGCTCGGCGGGCATCGAGTTGATCCGCGGCCGGGCGCGGCTTTCCGGGCGCGGCCTGGTGCAGGTGGCGGATCGCGAGTACTCGGCCCGGGCCGTAGTCCTGGCCACCGGATCCACTCCAGTTCTGCCTGGGATCGAGGGATTGGCTGAAGCCAGGCCGTGGGGCACCCGGGAGGCCACTGCGGCCAAGGCGATCCCGCCAAGGCTGGCCATCATCGGTGGCGGAGTTGCCGGGGTGGAGCTGGCATTCGCCTTCGCCTCCCTCGATTCCAAGGTCACCATCCTTGCCCGCGGGTCGCTGCTGGGCCGCGAAGAGCCGTTCGCCGGCGAGCTGGTGGCCCAGTCGCTGGCCGAGGCCGGGGTAGTGGTGCACCAGGACACCACTCCGTTGCAGGTCCACCGCGATGAGCACGGGATAGCCGGCCTCCAGCTGCCCGGAGGATCCCTCGTGGAAGCCGAGGAAGTGCTCGTCTCCACCGGGCGGCGGCCGGACATCGGGAACCTGGGACTCGAAGCACTCGGGGTGGACCCGTCCCGGCGGTTGCAGGTCGATGACACGATGCTCGTGGCGGGCACCGACTGGCTCTACGCCGTGGGAGATGCCAGCGGGCGCAGCCCGCTGACCCACCAGGGCAAGTACCAGGCCCGGGCCGCGGGCGAGGCCATTGCCGCGAGGATCAATGGAACCGGGGTTCTCGATGCGCCCTGGGGCAGGCATGCGGCCACGGCGGACCACCATGCGGTGCCGCGCGTGGTCTTCAGCGATCCGCAGATCGCCGCGGTCGGACTCACCGAACGCCAGGCCCGCGACGCCGGTCTGCAGATTTCGGTTATCGAGCACGATCTGGGTGCGGTGGCCGGGGCGAGCCTGCACGCCGACGGGTATTCCGGGCGGGCCAAGCTGGTGATAGACCAGGCGCGTTCGGTGATCGTCGGCGCCACTTTCGCTGGCCAGGATGCCGCGGAACTGCTGCATGCGGCCACCATTGCGATCGTCGGCGAGGTCAGCCTGGACCGGCTGTGGCATGCGGTCCCCGCCTATCCGACGATCAGCGAAATCTGGTTGCGGTTGCTTGAGGCGCTGCGGTTCGGGTGAACCTGGCTGTGACCGAATCAGCGTTCGGAAGTGGTCTGCAGGCCGCGCCCAACGCATTAGACTGGTAGTGAATGGGATGGCCAGACGGTCGCGTGGCAAGTCAATTGCCCCGAGGAACGTCCGGGCTCCGCAGAACAGGGTGGTGGGTAACGCCCACTCGGGGTAACCCGCAGGCTAGTGCCACAGAAAATAGACCGCCAGGTTTTCCTGGTAAGGGTGAAACGGTGGTGTAAGAGACCACCAGCACCCCAAGCGATTGGGGTGGCTAGGTAAACCCCACTCGGAGCAAGGTCAGACAGACTGCGTCATGAGGGCTGTTCGCCCCATGCAGTCGGGTGGACCGCTAGAGGCTGCCGGCAACGGCAGTCGTAGATAGATGACCGTCCCGCTTCGGCGCGACAAAACCCGGCGTATCGGCCATCCCATTCACACTCTTCCTCCCTGCGATTGCGCCGGCATCAGCCTTTAGTGCGCTGGTGAGATGATTCACAGTCCCCGATCCTCAGTTTTTCTGCGCACGGTCTAGAATGGATCATGTACTTACGAGGATGATCCTGTTACCTCGTGCCACCGCAAAAGCAATGGTGCTTCCCACGGTGCCAACCGACTTTATGGATCTGCGAGTCGGCTGAATTGGAAGGATTTTCTGTGACCCAGCAGTCTGTCGTTGCCCAGCAAGAATGGAGCGGGCGCGAAGAGCTCGCCGAGGCCATGATCCCACTGATCGGACGTCTGTACCGCAAGAACAATGTGGTGACCTCCGTCTACGGCCGCAAGCTGATCAACCAGTCCGCCATCGACATCATCAAGGCCCACCGCGTAGTGCGCCGCATCGATGGCGAAGAGCTCGACCTGAACGACACCAAGGCCATCCTGGATGCCATCGAGGCCCTGAACGTCGGTTCGGTAGCAGTTGACCTCGGCCGCGTGAACAAGAAGTTCAAGGAATCCGGTTCCGCTGATTTGAACGCTTTCCTGGCTGATGAATTGGGCGAGAAGGTTGGCCAGGCCGGCGCAACCGACGCTGAACCCCAGGACGTTGTCCTCTACGGCTTCGGCCGCATCGGACGCCTGCTGGCCCGCATCCTGATCGAGCGTGGCGGCTACGGCCTGCGCCTGCGCGCCATCGTGGTCCGCAAGGGCTCGGATGACGACATCGTCAAGCGCGCTTCGCTGCTGCGCCGCGACTCGGTGCACGGCCGCTTCGAAGGCTCGATCACGGTCGACGAGGAAAACAGCACGATCCTCGCCAACGGCACCCTGATCAAGGTCATCTACTCGAATGACCCGACCACCGTCGACTACACCGAACACGGCATCGACAACGCCATCGTGGTGGACAACACCGGCCGCTGGCGCGATGAGGCCGGACTGTCCCAGCACCTGGCCGCCAAGGGCGTTTCCCGCGTGCTGCTGACCGCACCGGGCAAGGGCGATCTGAAGAACATCGTCCACGGCATCAACGATTCGTGGATCACCGCAGAAGACAAGATCGTCACCGCTGCCTCGTGCACCACCAATGCCATCACCCCAGTGCTCAAGGCCCTGAACGACAAGTTCGGTGTCACCCACGGGCACGTCGAGACCGTTCACTCGTTCACCAACGACCAGAACCTGATCGACAACTTCCACAAGGGCGAGCGCCGCGGCCGTTCGGCAGCGCTGAACATGGTGATCACCGAAACCGGTGCCGCCAAGGCAGTGGCCAAGGCCCTGCCGGAGTTCGAAGGCAAGCTGACCGGCAACGCGATCCGTGTACCGACCCCGGATGTCTCCATGGCGATCTTGAACTTGAACCTGGAGAACGGGACCACCAAGGAAGAGCTCAATGCCTACCTGCGTGAAACCTCGCTGACCTCCAGCCTGCACAAGCAGATCGACTACATCGATTCGCCTGAGGTTGTCTCCACCGACTTCGTCGGCTCGCGCCGCGCCGGCATCGTTGACGGCCTGGCCACTATCGTGTCCGGCAAGAACGCTGTCGTCTACGTTTGGTACGACAACGAGTTCGGCTACTCCTGCCAGGTTGTGCGCGTCATCGAATCGATGGCCGGCACCCACCCGGCTGCAGTGCCTGCAGTGAAGGCTGAAGCCGTCACCGCCTAGGACCTCGCTGCTTGCAGCTGAAGGGACCATCCCAACGCATTGCGCGCTGGGATGGTCCCTTTTGCTATTCCATCCGGGTGGCACGAAGCCCTCCAAAGGACCTTCCGGGTCCAGGGGGCCAACGAGAACCAGTACCTGGCCAGCACCTCTCCAGCAAAGTCCAGGCAGGTCTCGACCTTTGCGCGCATCCGGGCGTGGAGGTCCGCTTGAGCCTGCGCCGTCCCTGCGTCAACGGCGGCTGCAGGTGCGCCGCTTCGCGGGCATCTCTGGACCCCCGCACTGCTAGGCTTTAGGCCATCAAGCATTGGATCGAGGTTGGTTAATGGACAGTACCCGGACGCTGGCGGCGCGCATGGCGAGCCAGCTGCTACTGGAGCCGGCAGAATCCGTACTGCAGGCCGCAGAACACATGCTCGCGTTCCAGTCCCAGGACTTCGCTGCAGGACGCTACGCGCTGGCTCAGCGCTCCGCAGCGCAAGAATCCCGCCAGCAAGTCGATGCGCTCTTCAGCGAAGGCCGGCTCGTGCGGTCATGGACCATGCGGGGCACGCTGCATATCTGCTTGGCCGAAGATGCGCGCTGGATGACTCGCGCAACACGTGAACGCACCTTGCGCTCCTCGGCCACACGGATGCGGGGACTGCAGATCGGCACCCAGGACATTGACCAGGCAGCTGGCATCATCAGCGCGCATCTGCAGGAGCACGGGCAAGCCAGCCGCTCCGCGCTCTTCAAGGCACTGAACCAGAATGGAATGGAGACCGGCCAGCAGCGAGGACTGGTTATCCTGCAGGTCCTCGTCCTGGACGGGTTGATCTGCCAGGGGCCCATTCCACAAGACGCGAAACTCATCGCGCAGGACTTCGTGCTCGTGGATGAATGGATTGCAAGTCACCGGGAACCAGGAGATCCGTTGGCGCAACTCTTGCGCCGGTACCTGCACTCGCATGGGCCAGCTACCCTTCGCGACGCAGCCTGGTACACGGGACAGACGCTGACCACCATGAGAACCGCCGCAGAAGCACTCGGCGGCTTGCTGTCCAGCGCAGGAAGCGATGAGCGCGGGGAGGGCTACTGGGTCATCGCCGGCAGCCGCGCCCACCGGGAGCTTGAAGCGATGGAGCCCACCGGGCTGCCACTGCGCCTGCTCGGTCCCTTTGACGAGTACTACCTGGGCTACGCGAATCGCACGCTGGTAGCCGACGAGCAGATGGCTGCGCAGATCCTGCCCGGCAAGAACGGCATGTTCCTGCCCTTCTGGCTAGAACAAGGCAGGGCTTCGAAGCTCTGGAACGCAGAAACAGCGCCCACCGGCAAAATCGGTGCGGCGCTGCATCAGCGGTATCTGGACTTCAAGACTGCCCGGTAGGCGGCGGGAGGCCTAGTGGCCGAATGGATCCTCATCGGTACCCGGCAACCAGGTGTTGCCAGGCACGCCCCAACCCAGAGCCTTCTTGGCCTTCTTCCACTTCTTCTCCCAGCGTGGCTGCAACTTGTCCACGTAGAGGTAGCCATCAAGGTGGTCGTACTCGTGCTGCATGATGCGCGCGAACCAGCCGTGCGCTTCGAAAGAGATCGGATTGCCGAACTCGTCGAAACCCTCCACCTTCGCATAGTCGGCACGCTGCAGCGGGTAGTTCAACCCGGGCACGGACAAGCAGCCCTCGGAGTCGTCATCAGCATCTGCGGGAGCCTGCGACACCTTTGAAAGCGTCAGCTTGGGGTTGATCACTACGCCCCGCTCGGGAGCATCGTCCTGGTCCGCGAAGACGTAGGTGAACATGCGCAGGCCCAAACCGATCTGCGGAGCCGCCAGGCCCACGCCATGCGCTTCATCCATGGTGAGGTGCATATCGGCAACGAGCTCGCGCAAGGCGCCATCAAACTCGGTGACCTCCACCGCACGCTTGTGAAGTACAGGTTCTCCGTAAACAGTGATCTGCCGAATAGGCACGTGATCGGTTCCTTTCAAAAGTGCTTAGAGTGCTCGTCCAATAGTTTCACGCATGATCTCGCTTGTGCCACCAAAGATGGTCAGCAAGCGGGAGGCAGTGAAGGACTGGGCAATCGGGTACTCCATGATGTAGCCATAGCCGCCATGCAGCTGCAATGCCTGATCGGAAAGCTTTTTAGCGCTCTCACTAGCCCAAAGCTTGACCTCGGCAGCCTCGGAAGGATCCAGCTCGCCGTCGTTGAATGCCAGGACGGCCCGGTCCACGAAGCTCTGGGTGACATGCGCCTCAGTCTTCAGGTTAGCCAGTTCGAAACGGGTGTTCTGGTACTCGGTCAGCGCCTGGCCAAAGGTCGAGCGGTTCTTCGCATGCTCCAGCGCCTGCTCGAAGGACGCGGTGCAGATCGCCGAGGCAGCCACGGCAATAGCCAGACGGGCCTGGGGAAGCTGCGCCTTGACATAGGACAGGCCCTGTCCAGCCTCGCCAACAAGATCCGCAGACGAGACGCGGACATCGTCGAAGAACAGCTCAGCGGTATCAGAAGCCCGCAGCCCAATCTTGTCGAAGGGGCTGCCGTTGGTGTACCCCTCGGAACGCTCGACCATGAACAGCGAGAATGACTGCTCGCCCGCACGTCCGCTCTCGCCATCGGTGCGCGCAAGCACCAGAGCGGCATCGCCAAACGCAGCATTGCCGATGAAAGTCTTCTGGCCGCTAATCAGCCAGTCATCCCCATCGCGGACCGCCTTGGTGCGCACCGCGCGCAGGTCAGATCCAGCGCCAGGCTCGGTAAACGCGCAGGAGGTAATGGTGGAGCCATCGACCATGCGTGGAAGCCACTTGGCCTTGAGCTCGGCAGAGCCGTAGGAGAGCAGGTACGGCAGCACCAGGTCGTCGTGCAGGTGGAAGGCCAAGGCTACGGACAGATGCCCCGAACGCACGAGCTGCTCATCAAGCACTACACGGAAGCGGTAATCATCGATGCCCATGCCACCGAACTGCTCAGGCACTGCAAGACCCAGCAGGCCGTTTTCACCGGCAGACTGCCACACCTCGCGGGGGATCTGATGATCCTTTTCCCACTGAGCGTATTTACCGGAAATCTCCCGGGCGTTGAATTCCGTAGCCAGTTCACGGAACTGCTCGTGGTCCTCTTCAAAGAGCGCGCGTTTCACAGGGGGAGTACCTTTCGGTGGATGGAACGAAGGCATAAAGCTCACTGGCTTGCCGAAGTACATCATCCATTATGGTCGCTCAGGCCAATGCGTGCCTATTCGCCAGGGCAAACAACGATTCAAGTCACTAGATAACGCAAAAAGTCTCGAAAAACACGGGGGTAGACCCCAAAACACAACGCATTCGAACATAGTTTCGAATCCGTGTTCCTAGCCACCGAAATATGACTTAACACCGCATCCGGGCAGCACTGCGCTCGCCGGCAGGTTCGAACTGCCTGTTCAATCGGTCCTGTCGGCGACGAATCTGCAACCGGCATCCGTGCGTGATGGCGTTGGCTTCACCGGAGACAGTGATACTTCGAATAGGGGCCTAGGGGAGGCAAGTGGCTCGTTATGCAGGGGCGGGCAGTGCCAATAATGCAACCCTGGACTGTCCCGCGGGTTGCGGATCACTCCACGCGAAATCGACCCGGTTGCCGCTTGATGGAATCTGTTTGTTTCGAGACTGCTGGCAGGGTTGCGTGCGATCGCGTCGAGGCGCCCGACCTGTGCCATGGAAGCGATCTTTTCGGCGTCGGCAGGGTGCCTGGGCATCTGGTGGTTCCATGCGGTGGCCATTGCCGGCGGTGAAGGCGGGTTGGCGGCTAGCGGCGCGATGCTGAACGCCGTGTCGGATTCGCTGGCGGGGACTGGTGGCGAGTGCCTCTGGATTCCAGATGTTCGGTCTGGAATCAACGAGGCCCGGTGCCTTGCTGATTGCGCTTCAAGGCGTCGGAAACGAGAAAAGACCTGGTTCGGAATTTCCATTCCGAACCAGGTCTTTCGATCTGGGGTGAGTAACGGGGTTTGAACCCGCGACCTTCTGGACCACAACCAGACGCTCTACCGACTGAGCTATACCCACCATGTCTACTTCGTTACTAGTCAGAAGCTGTAGTGCTCATGATCTCGTACCGGGCAACGAGAAATACTATACACGTATCCAGGCCGGAAATACCAATTCGCATGGAGCCATTTCCGGGATTGTGACGGGATGCTCATTATTCATGGCTGTGGGGCTGTTGCTCGCCGCTGAACTGCCTCATGAGATGGATCCCCGTGCCGTGATCACGCCTTTGCCAGCAGTACTTGCGGGAAATGCTTTGCTGCAGGTGCAGGGCCCGACGATGCTAGGCATCGACGGTGGAAGCCGATATAGTTCGAGCCACCGTGAAGAATTGATGATGGGGGGAATTCTTGGGCATTGACGATCTTCTGGAAGCCTTGAATGCTGGCCAGAGAATTACCGCCGGTTCGCCGCTGCATGCGCTCATGCATAGCACAAGCCAGGACGCGCTGCGCATTTGCGCGGAGCTGAACGACGGCTACCGCAGCCCAGGGCAAGTGCGGGATTTGCTGCGGCAGCTGACCGGAACGAACGTTGACGACTCGGTGGTGCTAGTCCCGCCGTTCAACTCGGAGTTTGGCCGCAATATCGAACTGGGGAAAAACGTCTTCATCAATGCTGGCTGCAAATTCCAGGACCAAGGCGGCATCAGTATCGGGGATGAGTGCTTGATTGGGCACAACGTCGTTGTGGCAACACTTAATCACGATCTTGAACCTGCTCGGCGGGCGGATATGATTCCGGCTCCAGTGATCATTGGGCGCAACGTCTGGATTGGCGCGAACGCGACCATACTTTCCGGTGTCACGATCGGCGAGAACGCAGTTGTCGCTGCCGCCGCGGTCGTAACGAAAGACGTACCTGCCGGCGCTGTTGTGGTTGGCTCGCCAGCCAGGGTGGTGCGCACGGTCTAATTCTGCGGCTCGTCAGCTGAGCGGCGGCGTTGCCAGGCGTGCGGGTAAAGCAAAAGACTCGATCCGGAACTTTCGTTCTGGATCGAGTCTTTGTCTCTGGGGTGAGTAACGGGGTTTGAACCCGCGACCTTCTGGACCACAACCAGACGCTCTACCGACTGAGCTATACCCACCATGTTTGCTTCGTTACTAGTCAGAACGCTTTTGCGAACCAATTCCGTATCTGGCAACGAGAAATACTATACACACAATTCCGCGCTTGATGCCAATCGGAAGGCCCCTGGGGCACTGTGCAGTGCATCACCAATGCGCCGGGGCCTTCGTTTAGCGGTTAGCCGGCGCTTTCGGTGATCCCGGCGGCGATCTTCCTGGCCTCAACGGAGGTTGGTCCCGGCGCCGGCACCATGATGGCGTCGCGGTAGTAGCGAAGCTCGTTGATCGAATCCTGGATGTCGCCCAGTGCGCGATGGTTGCCGGTCTTGGCTGGAGCGCCGTAGTGCGCCTTCGGGAACCAGCGGCGGCTCAGCTCCTTCAAGGTCGACACGTCGATAATGCGGTAGTGCAGGTGCTCAATGACCTCGGGCATATCGCGTGCCAAGAAGTTCTTGTCGGTGCCCACCGAGTTGCCGCCCAGCAACGCCTTGTTCGGCTCCGGAACGTGCTTCTTGATGTAGTCGACCACCAGGCGCTGGGCTTCCTCCATGGAAATGCCGTTCTCCAGCTCGGGCAGCAGGCCGCTAACCACATGCATATTGCGAACGAAATCATCCATCTGCGCCAGAGCTGCCGGCTCGGGCTTGATGACTACCTGGATGCCCTCGTCGACGATCTCCAGATCGGAGTCGGTAATGAGCACTGCTACTTCGATCAATGCGTCGTTAACCAGATCCAAGCCGGTCATTTCGCAATCGATCCATACAATTTTTTCTGAGTTACTAGCCACGTAACCAATCTACACTTCAAGCAGCGCTGTGGGGGAGCGCACCCTCGTCGCACGGCGGAAGGACAGTGTTTCAACCGGCCTGGACGCGTGCTCGATGCTAAAATCGTCTGAGATTTCCGGCTGTTGAATTGCCTGCTTGCAAGGGCGCGGCACATGCGACGCTGGCTTAATTACTCTCGAACTCATGTCCGTTACAGCCCGAGGTGTCAGTGTGTCAGCCAGCAAGCCAGCAGCAGTGAGCTCCCCGCCCTACGCTGGAGTGAATAGGACCCTTCTCAGCGGCGTCATCGGTTCCTCCCTGATCCTTTTCGGATCCTTCGGTACCGGGTGGCTGGCCAGCGTATCCCCGCTGAACCGCGACCCGTTCTTCATCATGCTGCGCACCGAACCCGCCGGCGTGATCACCTGCGTGATCCTGCTGGCCCTGGGTTGCTGGGTCCTCTTCCGTTCCTGGTGGCGCCTGGGCCAGAAGCTCAAGGGCTGGGGCGAGGGTTCGCTGAAGGTGGTCCGCCGTGCGGTCTGGCTGTGGAGCATCCCGATGTTCGTCACGTTGCCGATCATGAGCCGGGACGTGTTCGCCTACATCGGCCAAGGCCGGCTGGTGGATGCCGGGCAGGATCCTTATGTTGACGGAATATCCTCGCTGAATAACTGGTTCCAGCTCGGTGCCGACACCATGTGGGCGCAGGACGGCACCCCTTACGGCCCGCTCTACCTGAGCATCGAATTCCTCGTGGTCAAGCTGACTGGCCCTTCGACCGACGCGGCGGTCCTGGCCTTCCGCGCCATTGCATTCATCGGCGTGCTGCTCTGCCTGCGCTACGTGCCCAAGCTTGCCGAACTGCACGGTGTCTCCGGGGCCAAAGCCGCCTGGATGACCGTGGCGAACCCGCTGTTCCTGGTGAACTTCGTGGCCAGTGCGCACAACGATGCCCTGATGACCGGCCTGTCGGTCTGGGCTGTCTACCTGGCATGCAAGCGCTACGGCTTCTGGGCCATCGTGGTGCTGGCGGCCTCGGTGGGGGTCAAACCGATTACCCTGGTACTGCTGCCGTTTATCGGCCTGCTCTGGGCAGGGCCTAACGCTGCCTGGCCGCGCCGCATCCTCTACTGGTTCTACACCGGCATGATCTTCCTGGCCCTGATGACCGTGGTTGGGTGGCTCAATGGCTACTGGTTCGGTTGGCTGAAGGTCATGCTCTTCACCGGTACCGGATACTCCATCTTCTCCCCGGTAGGCATTGCGGTCATCGCGCTGAGCGGGCTGGTCTCCGCCATCGGGCTGTCCACCGAGTGGATCCTGCCCGCGGCCAAGCTCTTCGGCCGCCTGGTCGGCGTAGCCATCGCCTTTGTCTTGATCTTCCGAGGAAAGCACTCGCACCTGGTGCAGCGCATGGCCATCGCCTTCGCGGCGATTGTCGTGCTCTCCCCGGTGATCCAGCCGTGGTACCTCCTGTGGCTGCTGCCGTTCTTCGCCGCGACCGGCCTGCGCGATGACTGGCAGATGCTCTGGCTGCACCTGACCACCATCTTCTTCCTGGCCTACCAGGCCGCTGACCAGATCTTCGTTTGGCAGTTCCTGCAGGATTCCCTGGTTCCACGCGTCCAATTGATTTCCTGGGGCATCTCCATCGCCTGCGCCCTGTACCTTGTCTTCTTCGATCCGAAGACCAAGAACATCTGCGCTGATCTGCTCAGCTCGACCAACTGGCTGAAGAAGAGCAAGAAAGCCTAGTGGCAGTGGAGCAGCCGAAGCTGGCACCGCAGCGCGCAAGCCTGCGGTCACTATCATGGCAAGGGTTCACCGCCTCGGCCATGATTACCGTCGCCTCCTGGGGGATCGGCTGGTTCCCGCGCAACCAGCTGTCCCCGCTGGCACGCAGCGGCTTCTTCATAGAATTCCGAACCGAAGTGCCAGGTGTCATCAGCTGCATCGTGCTGATGGCCGTGGGAATTGTCTGGTTGACCCGAACCTGGATCCTGGCCCGGCCATGGGTCCAGGCTGCCGGTGAGATTACCGGGCGGGAACTGGCCCGCGTGCTGGCCATGTGGTCTGCTCCGCTGATGCTCAGCTTCCCGATCCTCAGCCGCGACGTCTACTCCTACCTGGCCCAGGGCCGCATGCTGCACGCCGGCAAATCCCCGTACGCCGAAGGCGTGTCCGCGCTTCCGGGCTGGTTCGATGGCGGATCCGACAGCCTGTGGGCGCAATCGCCCTCGCCCTATGGCCCGTTCTTCCTCGTGCTCGCCCGCATCATCTACTTCGCCTCCAACGGCATTCCCGAAATCGGCGTGGGCCTGCTGCGCGTCATTGCCGTGCTCGGTGTCTGGGGCTGCTATCACTTCACTGCGAAGCTGGCGCAGAAAATGGGGCAGAGCGCGAACTGGGCCAACTGGGCCATCGTGGGCAATCCGCTGTTCCTGCTGACCATGATCGGCGGCGTCCACAACGACGCGCTGATGATCGCCGGTGTCTTCAGCGCCTTCGCCTATGCCTACGACCGCCGTCCCATGGCCGCCACGATGGCGCTGGCCATAGCCGTGTCGGTCAAGCCGATCGTGCTGCTGGCGCTGCCTTTTATCGGCTTGGTCCTGCTGGGCAGGAGCCCGTCGATGCGCGAGAGGTGGAAAATCTGGGCCAAGGTCGCGGCCCTCTCCCTGACCTGGCTGCTTTTGATCGGTGCGGTCACCAACCTCTGGTTCGGCTGGCTGCTTGCCATGTTCACCGCGGGCGATGCGGCGTTCCCGTACGCTCCCGTGGGACTGATCGGCTGGTCCCTGAGCAATCTCGCTGGCATATTCGGCGCCGATATCTCCTTGGTGAATGCCATCGTGGTGGGCGTCTTCCAGGTCATCGCGCTGGCCATTGTGGCGCGCCTGGCGCTGGCCAAGGACACCTCCAGCCCGGTGCGCCTAGCGGCGTGGGCGCTCTCGGCGGTGGTGCTGCTGGCTCCGATTATCCAGCCGTGGTACATCCTGTGGCTGATGGCGCTGTTCGCCATTTCGCACAAGGTGTCCTGGGGATCGGAAAAGCTGATGATCTATGTATCCAGCCTGATCCTGGTGGCGGTTTTCGTCGACCAGCTCTCCATCGAGCAGTGGCACTCGGCCTGGCTGATGAAGACCCTGGCTGGCGTGCTCGTAGCGGGCTTGTTCATCGGCCTCTTCACTGCCGATGCCAGAACCAGGAAAGTGCTGCGCGGGCCGAAAGCATAGCCAAGGTCACATTCTGCAGCCCAGCTTTCTCCCGGAATATTCCGCTTAGATAGAAATATGCAAACAATGTTCTGGCCAGCGGCAATCGCCATTCTCGGCGGCGCCCTCTTCTTGGCGTCCGCCGGCGTTTTCCTGCTGGCCGTGCAATACCGCCGGCATGGACGGTTGTCCTGGCGCCGCACCATTACCACCGCAACCGCAGCGGTCTACGGATTCGGCCTCTTCAGCTACACCATGCTTCCGCTGCCGGCCACGCGCGACGAATTCTGCCGTCCCGGGGTGGCCATCCCGCAACTGGTGCCCGGCCGTTTCGTCGACGACTTCAGGGTGGCCATCGTGGAGCGCGGGCTGAGCGGCTTCGCCACCAGCTTCACGCTGTGGCAGGTGCTGTTCAACATCATCTTGTTCATGCCCCTGGGCATCTTGGCCGTGCGCTGGCTGCGCGGCAACATTTTCACCGGCGTCTTGCTGGGCTTCGCGGCCTCGTTGGCCAT
Source organism: Glutamicibacter sp. NPDC087831 (assembly GCF_044742845.1). Lineage (NCBI taxonomy): Bacteria > Bacillati > Actinomycetota > Actinomycetes > Micrococcales > Micrococcaceae > Glutamicibacter > Glutamicibacter sp. NPDC087831. Next base: position 1,131,250 of record NZ_JBIUVH010000001.1, on the reverse strand, counting down.
CGAGCTGACCCAGTACACCGCTATTTGGGGGTTGTACACCTGCGCCTACCGCGTGGCCGACGTCGATGACCTGATCACTAACACTGCCGGCGCGCTGCTGGGCGCGATGATCGCCTACCTTCCGATGTTCCGCTTCCTGTCCGGTCCGGTGGAAGCGAACGCGGCCAACGCGCCGGCGCGGCCGGTCACCCGCGCCCGCCGCGCACTGGCCAACATCTTCGATGCAGGCTTCACCTCGGCCGTGCTCTTCGTCATCGGCGCTGCACTGGAACTCCTGGAGCGCTTGGGTGCCCCGGAGTTCGGCCAACAGTGGATGAACTTCTGGCTTCCGCTGCTCGTGGTCTTCTGCGTCTTCTGGCTGCCGAGCCTGGCGCCGGGACGGGCTACCCTCGGCCAGCGCTGTGCCTGGCTGATGCTCACCGACGGGCAGGGGCAACCGGCTCCGGCCGGCCGGGCCTTGCTGCGCAGCCTGCTCGGATTTGGCGGGATTAACTTCCTCTTCCAGATTTCCACCAGCATGGTCGACTTCACGCCCTACCCGCTGCTGAACATGCTCGTTGTGATCTATATCGCGATCAGCGCCTTCTACTTCATCTTCGAGGCGAATCACCGGGGGCTGGCCGGAAAAATCAGCGGTACCGGTTTCATCGACCGTCGCGCCCTTTGAGCCAAGGCGCCCCAGCAACGCAAGGCGCACGCTAAAATGGAACGCGGTGGTCTGCGCCTGGGGTGCGGTCCAGCAAACTCGCGTTTGAAGACATACCGATAATTCCCAAAAGTTAGGTCTGCTCAGCAGCATGGAAGATAACAAACCAGAGGTCCCGGCCGAACCGCACCGCGCCGTCCTAGGCACGGCCGTAGGCGCGACGGTCCTCATTGCCATCGGCGCATTCGTGCTCTCGTTCGCTGCATTGACCGACCTGGCCGAACGCTCGGGCATCAGCCCGCGCCTGGCCTGGATCTGGCCAATCATCATCGACGGCATGATCGTGGCCGCCACCGTGGCCATCGTGGCCCTGAACGGCTTCCATCGCAAGGCCATGATCTACCCGTGGTCGCTGCTGTTCTTCGGTGCGATCGTTTCCACCGCGGCGAACTCCACCCACGCAATCCTGACCGTGGACTCGATCGAAAACGGAGTGCCGCCGCTGGTTTCCGCGCTGGTTGCCGCCATGCCGCCAATCGTCTTGCTGGCCATCACCCACCTGACCGTGCACATGTACCAGAAGAAGTCCGAAGCCGCGAAGCTGCGCGCTGAGCTGGAATACAACGAAGAGCAGGAAAACGCCGAGAAGTACGGCGTCGCTTATGATGATGGCTACAACGCTGCGCTGACCGACACCAAGACCGCCGAGGAAGAACGCCTATCGGTCCTGGAACAGGATCACCAGGACGCGCTGGCCCGAGCCCGCGCCGAAGGCATCGCGGCCGGCCGATCGGACTCGAAGGTCACCCCGATCAAGCAGAACGCGCAGCCAGCCAAGGAAACCAAGCCTGCAGCGCAGAAGAAGACCGAGGACAAGGCGCCATTGTTCGACGACATGGCTAAGCGCCTTTCCCGCCCATAAGGGCCGTCGCCGCACCCGGCTGGCGCCAGGGCATGAGCATGAGGACAGCATTTTCAGGAACGCTTTAGCATCCAGGAGGCATCAATGATGGATCCGGCGCAGGGCCAGGCGAACGACGAGTTCTCCGAACAGATTGCGGCCGCCGTTGAGCAGTACAAGTCTGTGACCGGCGAACTCAATACCGTCATGTCGGCCATGAAGGCGAAGATCCGCCGGTTGTTCGCGAATTCCGAGGTGCAACCGCTGTTCATTACCGGCCGGGTGAAATCGCCGCAGTCCTTCGCGGCCAAGGCCTCGCGCCGGCTGCAGGAAAGTTCCGAGACCGCCCCGGTGCTGGAATTCCCCAACCCGCTGCGCGAAATCCACGACATGGTGGGCATCCGCATCATCGTGATGCTGCCCCATGAAATCCAGCAGGTGGCCAGCCTGATCAAGTCGCACCGCGACTCCTTCGACTGCCGCAGCGACCGGGAGAAGGACATCGGCTCGGTGGAGTCCGGCACCTACGGCTACTCCTCGCGCCACCTGCTGCTCAAGACCCGCAGCGAGCCGATCGTGCGCAAATTCCAGGAGGCCTTGGGCAAGCCGGTGGTAGCCAGCGGCAACTTCGTCTTCGAAGTGCAGATCCGCACCGTGCTGCAGCATGCCTGGTCCGAAATGGAGCACGACATCCGCTTCAAGCATCCCGGCGAGGCCGCCTGGAATCCGCAGATCGACCGCCACTTCACCGCCACCGCGGCGATGCTGGAAACCGTGGAGGACTACTTCACGGACATCGACGAGCTGTACCACCGCCTGAACGGCTACCACGACCAGCAGGGCGCCGGATCCGAGCCGTTGACCGGCGAGAAGATCGGCGAAATATGGCAGACGCTGTTGCCGCACGTGGACCGCAAGCGCGATGACGATTGGTCCTGGGCCGCCGAGCTGCTCGGCTCCCACGGCATCGACCAGACCTGGCAGCTGGCGCAGCTGCTGGATGCGAATGTGGTCACCGATGTGCGTGCGGCGCTGGACCACCGGTACTCGCCGGGTCCGGACCGCTTGCTGGACGACGTGCTGCTCTGGCGCTTCGGCAAGGACCACATCGACAAGACCAGCGGCGGGGACCTGCGCCGCGAAGCCTCCTTGCGCCGCCGCCTGATCCAGATGATGGATTACCGATCGCAACCCAGCGACAAGGAATAATTTCGATTCGAAGCCCGGATTTCCACTGCGGTGGAAGTGCGGGCTTCGATTCTTTAGCCAGCTCAACCCCAAACTGTTAGTTTGTGCACGTTCCGCAGGCCACGGCGTGGTTGGCCGGTAGAATAGTCAAGTTGCCCAATTTGTGGGCCGCACAATTCTTGTACCCGCATGAAAGGGCCACACCATATGATTTCCGTAGCCAACCTTGAGCTACGCGTCGGCGCCCGCTTGCTGATGGACGAAGTGAACTTCCGCATCGACAAGGGCGACAAGATCGGACTGGTGGGACGCAACGGTGCCGGCAAGACGACGATGACCAAGGTCCTCGCCGGCGAGACCCAGCCAGCCTCGGGTGAGGTCACCTTCAAGGGCTCCATCGGCTACCTGCCGCAGGACCCCAAGACCCCTGACATGGAGCAGCTGGCGCGCAATCGCATCCTTGGCGCCCGCGGCCTGGACGTGGTGGTCACCAAGCTGGCCCAGAACCGCGAGGACATGGCCAGCGAGGACGCTGCCGTCTCCGCCAAGGCCATGCGCCAGTACGACCGGTTGGAAGCAGAATTCATCGCTGCCGGTGGCTACGCTGCCGAATCCGAAGCGGCCGCCATCTGCGCCAACCTGGATTTGCCGGACCGCATCCTGGACCAGCCGCTGCGCACCCTGTCCGGTGGACAGCGCCGCCGCGTCGAGCTGGCACGCATCCTCTACTCGGACGCCGAGACCCTGCTGCTCGATGAGCCGACCAACCACCTGGACGTCGACTCGATCATGTGGCTGCGCGACTTCATCAAGAACTACCCCGGCGGCGTGCTGATGATCAGCCACGATACCGGCCTGATGGAATCCACCGTGAACAAGGTGCTGAACCTCGACGCGAACCGCGGCGTGGTGGATGTCTACAACATGAACTGGAAGCGCTACAAGATCCAGCGCGAAACCGATGAGCGTGCCCGCAAGCGCGAGCGCGCCAACATCGAGAAGAAGGCTTCGGTCCTGCTGACCCAGGCGAACAAGATGAAGGCCCGCGCCTCCGGCGCCTCGGCGGCGCAGTCCATGCTCAAGCGCGTGGATCGCATGCTTTCCGGGCTGCAGGAGGAGCGTGCCTCCGACAAGGTTGCAGCCCTGCGCTTCCCGGATCCGGCTCCCTGCGGCAAGACCCCGCTCATGGCCGAAGGCCTGTCCAAGGCCTATGGCTCGCTGGAGATCTTCAACGATGTCTCGCTGGCCATCGACCGCGGCTCGAAGGTTGTCATCCTGGGCCTGAACGGTGCCGGCAAGACCACCTTGCTGCGCATGCTCGCCGGTGTCTCCGAACCCGATACCGGAAAGATCATTCCGGGCCACGGCCTGAAGATCGGCTACTTCGCCCAGGAGCATGACACCTTGGATCCGGAAGCCAGCGTGCTGGAGAACATGCGCCGCAACGCGCCTGACCACCTGAACGATGCCGACGTCCGCTCGATCCTCGGCTCGTTCCTGTTCGTCGGCGACGACGTGACCAAGCCGGCCGGCGTGCTCTCCGGCGGCGAGAAGACCCGTCTGGCCCTGGCCACCATCGTGGCTTCCAGCGCCAATGTGCTGCTGCTTGATGAGCCGACCAACAACCTCGACCCTGCCTCGCGCGCCGAGGTGCTGGGCGCGCTGTCCACCTTCCCGGGTGCCGTGGTCATGGTGTCCCACGATGAGGGCGCAGTGATGTCGTTGCAGCCTGAGCGCGTGGTCATCCTGCCTGATGGCGATGAGGACCTCTTCAACGAGGATTACCTGGAATTGGTTTCGCTGACTTAAATCCTGACAACGCGCAATAGCTCTCGTAGGCTTGGCAGATCACCATCTTCAAAGGGAGCTGCCAAGCCATGAGTGTTTTTGGACGCAAATTACCGCGGATCGCAGGCGCTGGGCTGCTGCTTGCCAGCGCGCTGGCCGGCTGCGCCGCACAGGTTTCCGATGAGATCAACGCCCAGTGGACGCTGCTGGACCCTGCCGGGGTGAATGCGTCGAGCACCAGCCTCGACCTCGGGGTCATGCGGCTTGCCTGTTCCTCCGGGTGACCGGCGACGTGACCGCCACCCAGGTGGAGCCGTCCAATGACCAGATCGCCATCGGGATCGTGGTTGAACCGCTGGAAGGCGAAGCGCATGCCTGCCAGGGCAACGAGACCGCGCCCTACACGCTGGAACTGCAGGAGCCGGTGGGGGACCGCACCCTCATCGATGCCTACTGCCTCGAAGGCGAGTGGCACAAGACTCCTGGGTGCAGCGACAGCGGGATCCGCTGGACGCCGCCGGCCAACGGCAGCTGAAAGAAAACTGCATTAAGCAGAGAACCGCGCGGCAACTGGAATATTCCAGCTGCCGCGCGGTTCCCTTGTTTCCCGCAGCTACTTCGGGAGGCCCCCTGGCGTGTGGTCGGCCTGGTCGAGCAGCGCATCCTCGATGGCTTCATCGGTCGGCGTGCCGTCACGGCGGAACTTCTTATCCGGCTTGGCGCGAATCTTGCGCACCTTGTGCAGCGGCTCGTCCAGGCCCAGCGCCTCGGCTTCGGCTTGCTCGGCGGCATCCTCGGCGTTCAGCTTCTTCTGCTGGCGAGCGGCATACCAGAAGCCGATGAAAGCCAGCACGCCAAAGATGTACCACTGGATCTCGTAGGAAAGATGCGGACCTTCATCCATATCCGGAGCGTCCAGCTGCAGTGGCGCAGTGGCCGGGGCCGGATCCTCTTCATACATCAGGCCGTAGGCGCCCTGGGCGATCTCGTAGTCCAGGAGCTTGGCGTAGTCTTCGAGCTGGATCGAAGCCAATTGGCCCTCCGGGGCGCCGCGGTCCAAGCGGATTTCCGATGGTTTCAAGCGCACATCCACAGTGACTTCTCCGGCAGGTGGCGCTGGAACAGCATCCGGGTGGCCGTTTTCCTGGTTGCCGATCGGCAGGTAGCCGCGGTTCACGACGACAGTTCCGCCCTCGGTGGTCCTGAACGGCACCAGCACCTCGTAGCCGGGGCTGCCGGCCTTGATGCGGTTGCGCACGATCATGGTATCCGCGGGCAGATATTGGCCTCTGAGCTGCGCGGTCATCCAGGTCTTGTCCTCGTCCAGGTCCTGGAAATTCTCCAGGGCCTGCGTGCCGGTGACCGGCTCTGCGAAGTAGTTGCGGTTGACCCGTTCGATGCCGTCGAGGACTTCGGCACGGCGGTCGGCTTGCCAATTGCCCAAGCCAATGCAGGCGGCGGCGAAGATCGCCACCAGAATGAGCCAGCCGACCCACCGGGTACTGGCCAGAAAACGATACATCTACTTGCTTTCTCCTTCATTGCCCGGCATCGGCAGCGTTTCCTTGTAGAGCAGGCGTTCCTTCAGATACGTTTCGAGCCAGTCGCGGTGCTCTTCGCAGGCCAGCCAGATTTTGCGCCGGTCCGGGGTGTGGATCTTCGGATTATTCCACAGCAGCTGGTGGCTGGCGGCGTTGCGGCAGCCCTTTCGCGAGCACTGGATTTCGGCGGCGGCAGGGGAGCCGCCGAGCGAACCTAGCAGATCCACTAGTCCTCCTTGGGAGCAGTTGTTGGCTGTTGCACCGGATCAGCTTCTTCGGCGAAGCTTCCGTCGATCACTTCTGGTTCCGGTGCCTGCTGCGCGGCCGGCGCGGTTTCGTCCGGTGCGGCGATAGCCTGGGCGCCGGGAGCCTTGTAGAACTCGGCGGGCGGTTCGCGTTTGGTCAGATCCGCACCGCCGTTGGCGATCACCACTGCGATATAGGGAAGGATAATTGCGCCCGCGAGCAAGACCCAGCGCAGCCAGCCATCGAAGAAGAAAGCGAGAACGAAGCAGATCAGGCGCACGGTCATGGAAATCGTGTATTTGCGCACACGTGAATCGCGCTCGGTGGTATGGGACTCGCGCGCTTCGGTAATGCGGTGAACTTCCGGTTGGCTGGAACCGTGATTCGTGGGCTGTGGGGACATGTAAAAGACTTCGCTTCGCAGTACGGGATCTGCTCCCATTGTCTCACCTGCGGCACGAAGAGTGTAATTTCTACGCGCTGTCGAAGCGGTAAAACTGGGTAGTAACTAATAGGATTGTTCACGGAGTAGCTACTTAACTAGGCAAAGTGCGCTTTTCGGCTGGCCCTTGGAGAGATTTACCATGCCAGGACAGCGAGCGCATGAACGGAGAAATACATTGACTACGGAACCAACCACTGGCCGCAGTGTCCTCGTGACCGGCGGCAACCGCGGGATCGGACTTGCTATTGCGCGCGCATTCGAAGCCAACGGCGACAAAGTGGCCATTACCTACCGCAGCGGCGAGGTTCCCGCCGGACTGCTCGGCGTCAAGGCCGATGTCACCGACGGCGAATCGATCGACGCGGCCTTCAAGGAAGTTGAAGCGGCCCACGGTCCGGTAGAAGTCCTCGTCGCCAATGCGGGGGTCACCAAGGACACCCTGCTGCTGCGCATGAGCGAAGACGACTTCACCTCGGTGATCGACACCAACCTCACCGGCGCCTTCCGCGTGATCAAGCGCGCGTCCAAGGGCATGATCCGGCTCAAGCGCGGCCGTGTCGTGCTGATTTCCTCGGTCGTCGGCCTTTACGGCTCGCCAGGGCAGATCAACTACGCGGCGTCCAAGGCCGGCCTGGTGGGCATCGCCCGCTCGCTGACCCGTGAACTGGGCTCACGCGGCATCACCGCCAACGTTGTGGCTCCGGGCTTCATCAACACCGAGATGACCGCTGTGCTGCCAGAGGACACCCAGAAGGAATACCTCTCCAGCATCCCGGCCAACCGCTTTGCTGAGCCTGAAGAGGTTGCCAACGTGGTCCGCTGGATCGCCAGCGACGAAGCAGGCTACATCTCCGGTGCCGTGATCCCGGTTGATGGCGGCCTGGGCATGGGCCACTAGAAGATTTAAGCAAGAAATCCAAAGGAGTACCACCATGAGTGAATTCAAAGGTGCCGTTGTAACCGGTTCCTCGCGCGGCATCGGTGCGGTGACCGCGCAGCTGCTGGCCGAGCAGGGCGTTGGCGTAGTGGTCAACTACCGCGCCAAGGCCCCGCGCGCCAACAAGATTGTTGCCGCTATTGAAGAAAAGGGCGGCAAGGCCGTTGCCGTGGGCGCCGACCTGACCACCGTTGAGGGTCCGCAGGCTCTGGTTGACGCGGCTGTTGAGAACTTCGGCTCGCTGGATGTCGTCGTGCTCAACGCTTCGGGCGGCATGGAAACCTCCATGGGCGAAAACTATGCGCTGCGCCTGAACCGCGACGCGCAGGTGGCCATGCTGGAAGCCGCGCTGCCCCAGCTGAGCGAGGGCGGCCGCGTGGTCTTCGTTACCAGCCACCAGGCGCACTTCATCAACGAAGTAACCACCATGGATGCCTACGACGCTGTGGCCAAGTCCAAGCGCGCCGGCGAAGATGCACTGCGCGAAATGATCCCGAAGCTGGCCGAGAAGAACATCACCTTCGTGGTGGTCTCCGGTGACATGATCGAAGGGACCATCACCGCAACCCTGCTCAACCGCATGGAGCCAGGTGCTATCGACGCCCGCCGCGAAGCTGCCGGCAAGCTGTACTCCGTCGAGGAGTTCGGCGCCGAGGTAGCCAAGATGGTCTTCGCCGACGTCGAGACCGGCCACACCGAGCTGGTTGGCGGCGCAGGCGACTTCCTGGAGCAGTCGGGCAAGTAAGCCCCCGCAGCAGCGCGCATCAGCTGGCGGCAGTTACCCCGTGCAGGGGTTCCGACCGCCAGCTTTTCCGTGCCTGGGGCAAAATGCGCAGGGTTAAGCGAAATCGCCGGGCACCTCCGAAAGGGAGGCGCCCGGCGATTTCGCTTGGATCAGTCCTTGGGCTTGTCGCCGCAGACGATCTTGTGCCATGGGCTGTAGGTCCAGCTCTTGGTTTCAGCTGGCAGCTTCTTGGATCCATCGAAGGCTTCCCGGTAGCGGGTGATATCGATGCTGAAGCCCTTCTTGCCACCAGATTCCGAGACGCACTTTTCGGCCGGGTTGTACTTGGTCTCGGGGTTGGTCTGGTTGTACTTGCCCGAGCTCTTCTGCGAGACATCCCAGTACTTGGTGGACCACAGGCGGGTATTGACCTTGTCGCCCGAAACCCAGGCCTGGATCATCACGCCGTAGGGGGTGTTGTTCTCCCAGATCATGTCGATCTGGCCTTCCCACAAGGTGGCTTCGCGTCCCGCGGGGTAGCGCTCGAACCAGCGCGAATGCGGCTTGTGGGTGATGTCGTCGTATCCGGCCAGGAAGCCGACGTTGTACATCTGGGTGGAGATCTGCGAGAGTCCGCCGCCTACGGCTTCGGTGCTGAAGCCGCTTTCCACGACCCCGGAGCTGTAATAGCCGTTGGCCACGGTGATCGGGCCCAAGGCCTGCAGCAGCGAGAAGCGTTCGCCGGGCTTGATGATATCGCCATTGACGCGCGCCGAACCGGCATGCAGGTTCTTGGTGCGTACGGTATCGGAAGCCGGGTAGGGAGTGGAGAAGGTGACGATCGGTTCCTTGATGCCGAGCTTCTTCGCATCTGCGGTGGTGAAGTCGGCTTCCTTCTCGGTCATCTCAACTTCGGCAGTGCGGTTCTTGGCAGCGGTGGCGGCCAGGACCTTGGCGCCCAGGCCCTTGGTCTCCAGCGAGATGCCCTTGGAGGACTTGATGATGGACGGCTTGCCGTCCTTCAAGACGATCTGCGCATCCTTGGCAGTGCTGGAAAGATCGGAATTCTTCGTCGCAGCCTTGTAGAGCTTCTCGTCATCCAATGCGATCGCTGGGGCGCCATCCTTGGGCGCGTACTTTGCCGCCGCGGCAATAGACGCGGCCGAGATGGACGCTTTCTTGTCATCCGATGCCAGGATGACCTCGTCCTTCAGCAGCGCCTTGACGTCCTTGTCGTAGAACGCCTGCAGGGCGTCGGCAGAGATTGCCGGCTTGCTGACCTCGGCAGGCAGGTCGATCGCCGCGCCGGCAATTTCCCATTCCTCGCTGATCAGTGTGGCGGCTTCTTCGGTCTTCAGCGCTACGCCGTCAACGGGCTTGGTCAGCTTCGAGGTGCCATCCTTGAAATCGATGGTTCCTTCGGCGACCTCGGCATTGGCCTTCTTGGCCAGCGCTTCAAGCTGCGCGCCCAGTTTTTCCTGATCTACGTCGACCGCTGGGGTGACGTGGAATTCGCCGGTGAGCCGCTCGTAGAGCTTGGCCGGGTTGATTTCGTAGGAAGTCAGTTCGTTGATGGTTTCATCAACGTTCAGTTCCAGGCCGGCCTTGGCCGGATCCAGGGTGTACTTTTCACCGTTGACGGTGACATCCATTGGCTTTTCAGCCAGGGGGAGTACCTCGCGTTCCAATTCGGCGCGAGCCTGGTCCTTGTTCATGGATCCGATGTTGACGCCCGCAATTGACGCGTTGGCTGGAACCTGGGAACTGACATAGGCGGCTCCGCCGAAATATGCTGCGGCTACGGCTGCAACACAAGAACCGGTAATGATCCAAGGCTTGGCCTTGCTCTTCGGCTTCTTCTTGTCTTGTGCGGAGTGCGTAGGCGTAGTTGAGGAACTGTCCGGGGAGGGGGTCTGCACTGGTCTGGTAGCTCTTTCGAAAGCGATAGGGGCTACGCGCGCGGCTAGGACTTATGCCGCCAGCCGTTAAACGCGTCAATAGAAATACTAACCGCTGGAACAACCGATCAAGTTACCGAAAGCCGCTATCGGCAGAATTGTTATGCAGTTGTTGGATTCCGCTAAGCCAAATCATTGAGTACTAGGTCGGCGATGACGTCCAGGCGCGAGAAGTCCAGGCGCACGTCCGCCTCATCGCGCAGGGCAGGCTTCGCATTGAAAGCCACACCCAAACCCGCGGCAGCAACCATGGCCAGATCATTGGCGCCATCACCGGCGGCGACGGTTGCCGTCATCGGGATGTGATGTTCCTCGGCCCAGGCGCGCAGCATCGTTTCCTTCATGCCGCGATCGACGATCTGGCCGTGAACGGTTCCGTCAAGAATTCCCTCGGAAATGCCCAAGGTGTTAGCCAGCGCATGGTCCAGGCCCAGATGGGCAGCCAACGGATCCAGGATCTGCTGGAACCCGCCGGAAACTACGCCGACCTTGTGCCCAGCAGCGTGGAACCGCTTGACCAGGGCTTCGGCGCCGTCCGAGAGGACAATGCGCTGGCCTACCTCGGCAAGGACAGTATCTGGCAGATCCTTCAAGGTAGCTACGCGCTGGATCAAGGACTGGGCGAAATCCAGTTCACCGCGCATCGCGGCTTCGGTCACCGCAGCCACTTCTTCTTCCCGTCCAGCGTGAGCGGCGAGCAGTTCGATGACTTCCTGCTTGATCAAGGTGGAATCGACATCCATCAGCAAGAGCAGCTGCGGAGCATCGACGAGTTCGGCCGGTACCACCGCTACGCACATGTCCGCGTATTCCAGTGCGCCGTCGGCGACCTGCGCATCGACGAATGCCGCAGCAGCCTGCTGCAGCTTCGCCTGATCGGCCTGTTCAAGGCGGAACTTGGCGACCAGCCGCTCTTCGCTGGCTTTGATCTGGCTCTCGTCCGCGGCGGGAATGAGCCCGGCGGCGGCCGCTTGCTGCAATACAGCGTTGAAGTCTGTGCGGGAGAAAGCGGGGCGGGATGCGAAAACCAATGATGAAGCCATGCAACCATTTTTCATTGCTTCGGTGTTTACGACCAAACATGACGTGTTGGCGCAAAGCTGCTGACCAGGCCCAGGGGAGCGAACTAGTATTGCCGTTGGACGCAATACAGGTCAATCCGGCGATCTCAGGCCCCGTTCGGCATTTCCAATTAGTGAAACAGGGGCGAAAAGTCTAATCTTGAATACCATGAGCGAAGTGCTAACTTTCAAAGATGTCAGCGTTGTACGCGGGCGAAAAGACCTGCTCAAGGACGTGTCCTGGGAAGTCAAAGAAGGACAGCGGTGGATTGTGATCGGCCCCAATGGCGCCGGCAAGTCGACCTTGATGAACATTGCGGCCACCCGGCTGCACCCAACCCGCGGTACCGCGGATATCCTTGGCGAACGTTTGGGCAAGGTGTCGGTCTTCGATCTGCGTCCGTTGATCGGCCTGAGCTCAGCCCTGGTTGCCAACTCCATTCCAGCCAACGAAACCGCGCTGAACGTAGTACTCACCGCGGCTTACGGCATGACCGGTCGCTGGCGCGAGAAGTACGAGAAGCTCGATGAGCGCCGTGCTTTCCATCTGCTGCACAACTGGGGCATGTCCACCTTCATGAACCAGCCTTTCGGCAAGCTTTCCGAAGGCGAGCGCAAGCGCGTGCTGATCGCCCGTGCCTTGATGACCGATCCCGAACTGCTGATCCTCGATGAGCCTGCAGCAGGCTTGGACCTTGCCGGGCGCGAAGACCTGGTTGGCAAGATGGCGGAACTGGCAGCCGACGAGGATGCCCCGGCGCTGGTTCTGGTAACCCACCACCTTGAAGAGGTGCCAGCGGGATTCACCCACATCCTGATGATGCGCGACGGCGAAGTTGTCGCTGCCGGCGAGATCGAATCCACGCTGAACGAAGCGAACCTGGAAGCAACCTACGGCATGCCGCTGAGCCTGCGGCGTGAAGGTGGACGCTACTCTGCTTTCGCACGCAGCTAACAGCAATAACTAAAGGGGAAAATTCCACGTGATCGAATTTTGGCGCGAAGCCCTGGTCTTCATTGGTGGACTGTGGGCCGGAACTATCAACACCGTCGTCGGTTCGGGCACGTTGGTCACTTTCCCCATTCTCGTGGCGTTGGGCATGGCTCCGGTGAATGCCGTCGTCTCCAACGCCATGGGTCTGGTTGCTGGTGGCTTCTCCGGTGCCTGGGGGTACCGTCGAGAAGCTGCCAGCGTCAAGAAGACGCTGCTCAAACTCGTGCCGGTTTCACTGATCGGCGGGTTGATCGGTTCCTTGCTCCTCCTGAACCTGCCGGAGTCCGTCTTCGGCATCGTTGCGCCGGTGCTGCTGGTTTGCGCGCTGGTGCTGGTGATCTTCCAGCCCCGTCTTGCCAAGTGGGCGAAGACCCGGCAGGCCGCTTCCGGCGGCACCGACCCGGATGATGCCGATCGCGCCCAGATTCCAATGGTCCTCTACATCCTGGTGTTCATCATCGGTGTCTACGGCGGCTACTTCACCGCCGCGCAGGGAGTCCTGCTGATGGCGGTATTCGGCGTGTTCTTGCAAGCATCCCTGCAGCAGTCCAATGCAATCAAGGTCATCCTCTCCCTGATCGTGAATCTCGTGGCGGCCGCGATGTACCTGATCATTGCGCCGGAACGCATCAATTGGCTCGTCGTCCTGCTTATCGCTGTCGGCTCGCTGATCGGCGGATTTGCCGGCGCCAAGATTGGCCGCAAGCTCTCGCCTGGGCTGCTGCGCCTGGTCATCGTCATCCTGGGCCTGGTCGCCCTGGGCAACATGCTCTACAAGTTGGTGTAGCTTCGTGGCTGAAATTCTCAACCCTGAACGGATCCTGCCGGTCGCGGATCTGGCCGATTCCCGCCTCGATGAGTACCTCCGGCTCTCCGAAGCGAACCTGCGTATGCGCACTGACGTGGAAAACGGGCTCTACATTGCCGAGAGCACCAAAGTGGTGCAGCGTGCGATCAACGCGGGCCACGTGCCGCGCAGCTTCTTGCTCGCCGAAAAGCATCTGGACCAGCTAACCGAGGAGTTCAACCGTTTCCCAGACGCGCCGATTTTCATTGGGGATGATCGGCAGCTCCAGGATCTGGTCGGCTTCCACTTGCACCGCGGCGCCATGGCAGCGATGAATCGTCCCGAACCGCTGGATCTGGACGAAGTGCTTGAAGCCAGTTCGCGCGTCGCCATCTTGGAAGACATCGCCGACCATACTAACCTCGGCGCAATTATCCGTTCGGCTTCAGGGCTCGGCGTTGACGCCGTGCTGCTCACCCCCAAATGCGTGGACCCCTGGTACCGTCGCAGCGCCCGCGTCTCAATGGGGACGGTCTTCGACCTTCCTTGGGTACGCATGCTGTCGTGGCCAGAGGACATCCAGACCTTGAAGAGGCATGGCTACGAGATGCTCGCCATGGAACTGACCGAGGACGCGATCCCGCTAAACGAAGTAGAGATCAAGTCTGGCCAGAAGGTCGCCATGATCTTGGGCAACGAAGGCAGGGGAGTTACCGATGAAGCTCTGGCCGCCGTTGACCGGACCGTGATCATCCCTATGTACCGCGAAGTGGATTCCCTGAATGTTGGTGCCGCTAGCGCAATTGCATTCTGGCATTTGTGCTCCGCGCCACGCTAAGAAGGTTTCTGCCGCCGCCGCTTTTGCGATAGGATGGACTGTCTGTGCATTGAGGTCTCTTCATGGAGCCCTGAATGCGGGACACAATTTCCGAGTAAGTAGCTACTGGCAAAATCCAGTGGCCATAAACAAAAAGGTGTATAGCTATGAAGGCTGATATCCATCCACAGTACGGCCCAGTTGTCTTCAACGACCTGGCATCCGGCGAGAAGATCCTGACCCGTTCGACCGCTAAGTCGGACAAGACCATCGAATGGGAAGATGGCAACACCTACCCAGTAATCGACGTCGAAATCTCGGCAGCTTCGCACCCGTTCTACACCGGCAAGCAGCGCATCATGGACACCGCTGGTCGTGTCGAGCGCTTCAACGCCCGCTTCAAGGGCTTCGGCGGCAAGAAGTAATACTTCGCCCCTAGCAAGCTTTCGCGGCGTGTTTCCAGTATTTGGAAACACGCCGCTGCTGCTTTAACAGCACACCTGTCCATCAGTGACTGAAAAATGTTTTCACGGAACCGTCTAAGAGGATTCGTTTTTCGCGCCACGATACGCATCGCGGCATCTTGGCAGTTTCCTGGATGCGCCAGTGACTGAAAAATATTGTCAGCAGCGTCCGCCCCAGCGTCTTCCGGCTCAATAGCCGTCGGGGCGGCAGGAGATGACTGAAAAATGCTCTCACTTAACTGACTAGGAGGATTCCTTTTTCGCGCCGTGATGCGCTAGTGGCATTTTGGTAGTCGTCTCGATGCGCCAGTGACTGAAAAATATTGTCAGCAGCGTTCGCCCCAGAGTCGTTCGGCGCAATAGCCGTCGGGGCAGCCGGGGATGACTGAAAAATATTTTCACGGAACTGTCGTAGAGGTCCCGTTTTAGGCACAGCGGTGCGCATCGGGCATTTTGGCAGTTGCCTGGAGGCGCCATTGACTGAAAAATATTGTCAGGAGCGTTTGCCCAGAGCTTTTCGGTGCTATAGCCGTCGGGGTTTCCAGTGGCGGCTGAATAAGGATTCGCTGACTCGTCGAAGCAGACGTCTTGGCCGCACTGCTCCGAGCAACTGGCTCCATCGCCGTTGCGTGAATGGTGTTATTGGTGGTGTGGAGGTGCTGGTGACTGAAAAATTCTGTCACCCAAAAACCGGTCAATCGGGATAGCGTCCTCAGCCTGTTTCCTTCTGGCCGTCATCTGGCGGCGATTCAGGACCGGGATCCTCGTCTGGAATGTCGACGCGAGGCTTGAGCCCAAGTACCCTGCGTACTTCTGCCGTGAGTCGAATATGCGGCAAAGGAATGACCTTAGGGCGCTCTGGGCAATGATCATTTACATGATCGAATTGGTCCACACGCTTGACGCTTTCCGGAATAACGAGTGCGCTCAGCCCGTGTGGAGTCACCCACATCTTGGATCCGTCAGGACGCGGAACGACTTTCCAACCCAATGCATGCTTGAACATTTGATGCTGCTTGCACAGCAGATGCGTATTGTCCCTGGTCGTATGCCCTCCGTGAGCCCAGCCATTTATATGGTCAATCTCGGAGCGGTCAGCTGGACGGCGACAGCCGGGGAAGCAGCAATGCTCATCGCGGTGCCGTAACAGATCCTTGAGGCTCTGCGAGGGCCGGTAGCGCCTTCGCTCGACATCTATCGCGGCGCCAGTCCATGGGTCGGTCAGCACGCGCTGGAACGAAGGCGCATCCTTTGCCAACACCAATGCGACCCCCAGTGGGATGGGGCCGTAGCCTTCCAGGTCAGCCACGGTCCTTGTAGGATCCGCCAGCATTTCCACCGCGGGAATCGTGATGGATACCCGTGGCTTGAGGGGCGTGCCTTCCCGGTCCGGCCAGCCGTTGAGGATGATGTCTGCAAAGGCGTCCGCTTCTATTAGCTCCCGGGTGCGGGGATCCTGCGGATCGTTATGCTGATCAGCTAGCCACTTGACGGAGTTCTTGATGGAATGAATCACTGCGGCACTGTTGTAGTACTTGAGGGTGGACATGCCATTTTCGTTATCCCATAGCGTGAGCTTGCGATTCTTTTCAGACTTCTTGTGCCTTTGTTCGGCGGCCTCCGGGCACATCCTGTCATGGAACCGGCGTGCGCGTTGGTATATCGCGTCATCAGACGCAGTCTTCGCCATGGGCAACAGCACGCGTTGCATCTGCATGATTTGTTCGGGGAGCAAGTCCTGCGAATACTTCACGATGTCATGCGCTGCCTTGGGCGTGATCTCTCCTGCAGCCAAAGCCGTGAGGGTTTCCTTGCAGGCGTAGCGAAGACCCTTGGCATAGAACATCCGCTTGCCTACCATGCGAGGGGTCTCACGCAGCGCGACAGCCGCTTCTGCGATGAAGTTGGAGTTGATGACCTGGTCACTGCCGCGGTCAACGCCATAGTATTGAGCACTTTTCCGAGCCTCGCGTTCCTCCTCCTCGGTAGTGGTCCCCGCGGTGGCGATCATATCGGCAAATGATTCACTGACTTGTTCTACTGAATCGGCCAGCAGCACAGATGTCATTGCATCGAGGGTGCTCTGAATGCGTTGGATCTTCTTCAGCCGTTCGAGGGCGTCGTCGGGGCCATTGAGCGGGCCCGCGTCGTAGAGCTCATCTGCCAATTGCTTCAGCGGACCATGGAACAGGTGATGTTCGAGATGGTCGCTGAATAACGAATCCTTGTGGGATTCTGTGCGAGTGCCAGCTGGGGGCAACGGTAGACGATGTTCATCATCGTCGTCATGGATGAAATCGGGTATAGCCATAGTTAATTATCCTGCCGGCAACAGACAGTTTGGCCCGGAAATCCGCGGAATGTGGAAGTATTCTCGAATATTTATTCGATTGTTATCCGGCGTCGAATGTTGCCACTGCGAACCACCGAATCCGGGGGTGCGTGGATTCGACTAGCGGGCAGCCGGGGATAGAATGAAACCATGAAGCATCATGGTGAATACAAGGTAGTCGGTGGCAAATTAGTCGTTGTAGATCTGGATACTTCCGATGGCGTGATCACCGAAGTGTCATTGAATGGCGACTTCTTCCTGGAACCAGATGATGCACTCGATGACTTGAATGATGCGCTACGCGGTTTGCCAGCGGACGCCAGCCACAGCACCATACGCAATGCGGTAACCGACAATCTGCGTGAAGGCGCAGTGATGTTCGGTTTTGACGAAGACGCCATCGCGCGCGTCGTCCGCCGCGCGCTGGGACACGCCACCAAGTGGGAAGACCACGAGTGGGAAGTCCTGGGCCCGGAGATCATTCCAATCACCGAGCAAGTGGCGCTGGATGAGGTGCTGACCCGGCAAATCGCCAAGGGGACCCGCAAGCCGACCATCCGTTTCTGGGACTGGAGCGAAGGTGCCGTCGTGATCGGATCCTTCCAGTCGCTGAAGAACGAAGTGGACATGGAGCAAGCCGAAAAGCACGGCATCCAGGTGGTTCGCCGCATTTCCGGAGGCGGCGCGATGTTCATGGAAGCTGGCAACTGCATTACCTACTCGCTCTACGCTCCTGAATCCCTGGTGGACGGCATGAGCTTTGCCGATTCCTACCCGTACCTGGACGCCTGGGTGATGGAAGCGCTGGAAAGCATCGGCCTGGAAGCGTACTACAAGCCGCTGAACGACATCGCGACCCCTGCCGGCAAGATCGGCGGCGCAGCGCAAAAGCGCCTGGCCAACGGTGCGATGCTGCACCACGTCACGATGAGCTACGACATCGACGCGGAGAAGATGACCCAGGTGCTGCGCATTGGCCGGGAGAAGATCTCCGACAAGGGCATCACCTCAGCGGTCAAGCGTGTGGATCCGCTGAAGTCGCAGACAAAGCTGGATCGCATGGAGATCATCAACGTCATGATGGACACCTTCGCCAAGCGCACCGGGGCCAAGCCGGCGCAGCTGGATGCCGAATCCCGTCTGGCGGCGAAGGAATTGGCCGAGGCCAAATTCGCTACCGCGCAGTGGACCGCGCGGGTTCCGTAGCGAGCCAAGATCCAAGGGGCTGTTCTCGATCAAGTTCGAGGCCAGGCCCATGTTTTGCTTGAGGCCATGGTTGCTGTGGCCCTGCCATCTCCGCTGCGCCGGCAGCGTGTAGCGGCACGGAAAAGCCGGCCCGCTGCGTGGATAAGCAGCGGGCCGGCTTCGGAGGGCCAGCGCCTAGCGGCTGGTGCGGCTGTAGGCCTGGGCCTTCAGCGAGCGTTCCAGTTCTGCGCGTTCCTCAAGCAGGATGCGCTTGAGGGCGGCCGGTGCGCTCTCATGGCGTTCCAGCCATGCGGTAGCGGTAGCCAGTGCATGGTTCTGCTCGATGGCGCCCTGGAGATCCTGGTGCCCTGGATACAGCCCCTCGATCACGCGCGTGGCGAATTCCATGCCCATGGTCTCGAAGACCGGCAGGATCGCGGCCCAGTAGCGTTCCTCGAACGGTGCCAGCAGGGCGGAGGAACCCATGGTGAAGCCCAGCGCGGTGGCCGAGAGGGCATCGTTGGACAGCTCCCCGTGTTCATCGCGCGCCATCAGCACGGTGTCGAAAGCGGTGTCCTTGGCCTGCGGATCCGGGCGCGCCGCCAGCGCGGTGCGAACCGAATTCTGCGCCACGCTGGTGGGGTTGGCCTTGGCCGCTTCGTGCATGGATGCCTCGGCGGCCTCGTCGAGCCGGCCGGAAGCGGCCAGCGCGATGTAGGAACCCCACAGCAGCTGCTCATCGACGGTGACCTGGTAGGCATTGGGCTGCTCGCCCAGGAAGGCGTCGAGCACCTCCGGAGCCACGCCGGCACGGGCCAGGCGAACCAGGGTGCGCGCGGTGGTGGTCTGCTGGTCTCCGCCGGCCTCGAACCGGGTGAGCCACCCGGTGAGGGTTGCGGCGGCCTTCTGGCGCAGCTCCGCGCGCAGCTCGGGGGCAACGTACTTGGAAATCGAGGTGGCCAACTGGTCGGTAAGCACCCCGAAGACGCCCGCGTCGGTGACGGCGTGCGCGTGATCGAGGATCGCCTGCACGTAGCTTTGCGCATCCAAGGTGGCCGAACGCACCGCATCCCACAGCGACGCCCAGCAGGTGGCGCGGGGCAGCGAGTCGCCCAGGCCCGAGAGGTGGCCGAGCAAGGTGGCACGCGAAACCGGGTCGAATTCGATCAGCGCATAGGTCTCATCGCCGTCGTTGGGCAGCAGCAGATCCGGGATCCGGCGTCCGACCAGGAAGTCCAGGGCCGCAGATTCGCCGGAGAGCTCCACGTCCACCGAGTCGGTGCGCACCAGCTGGCTCCCGTCCAGCTGGTAGGCGCCGACCGAAAGCACATGCGGGCGGGCGATCTTCTGCCCGGTGACCGGATCGGTGCCCGACTGGATCAGCGATGCCGCGGTGATGGTGCCGCCGGCATCGGTGGTGTACTCGACGTGCAGCTTCGGCACGCCGCTGGTCTTCAGCCAGGCATCCGCCCACTGGCCCATATCGCGGCCGCTGGCCGCTTCGAGCGCTTCGAGGAAGTCATCCAGCGAGGTATTGCCGTAGGCGTGCTTGCGGAAGTAGGCGCGGGCGGCGTCGCGGAAGGCCTCGGCGCCGACAAAGGCGGCCAGCTGCTTGAGCACGCTGGCGCCCTTGGCGTAGGTGATGCCATCGAAATTCTGGTCCGCGGCCAGCAGGTCAGGGATGTCGGCCACGATGGGGTGGGTGGTGGGCATCTGGTCGGCCACGTAGGCCCAGGCCTTGCGGCGCGCCGCGAAGGTGGTCCACGCGGTGGTGAAGTCGGTGGCTTCGTCGTTGGCCAGGGTGCCGATGTAGTCGGCGAAGGATTCCTTGAGCCACAGGTCATCCCACCACTTCATGGTGACCAGGTCGCCGAACCACATGTGCGCCATTTCGTGCATCAGGGTGTTGCCGCGCTGCTCGTACTGCCCTTCGGTGGCGTGCGAGGTGAAGACGTAGCGTTCGGTGAAGGTGACCAGGCCCGGGTTTTCCATGGCGCCGAGGTTGTACTCCGGCACGAACGCCGAGTCGTACTTGCCCCACGGGTAGGGGTAGTCGAACAGCTGGTGGTAGTAGTCCAGGCCCTGGCTGGTCAGCTTGATGATCTCGTCGCCGTCGAAGTGCCCGGCCAGCGAGGCACGGCAGGTGGCGGCCATCTCGATGCTCAGCTCTTCGCCGTCATCCAGCCGCTGGAGGTGCTCGCCGCGCACCACGTGGTACGGTCCGGCCAGCACCGCGGTGATGTAGCTGGAGATCGGGGGAGTCGGGGCGCAGGCCACGGTCTTGGTGCCGTCATCGTGCAGTACCTCATCGACGATCGGCTGGTTGCTGGCCAGATGCCAGGTTGCCGGGCCGGTGAGGGTGAAGCGGTAGCTGGTCTTCAGGTCGGGTTGCTCGAAGCAGGCGAAGACCCGGCGCGCCTCGGAAGGCTCGAACTGGGTGTAGAGGTAGGTTTGCCCATCCTGCGGATCCACGAAGCGGTGCAGACCCTCGCCGGAGCGCGAGTAGATCGCCCGCCCGGTGATCTTCACGGTGTTCGGCACGTCGGTGCGCAGCTGATCGAGGTAGATGCGTGCATCGAGCACTGCGGATTCCAGGTCGATCGCGGTGCCGTTGACCAGTACCTCGTCCACGGATTCGTGGATGAAGTCGATGAAGGCTGCCGGATCCTTGGAGCTGAAGTTCAGCGTGGTGATCGAGCTGAAGCTGGTGGCTGTGCGATCGGTGGCATTGGAAAGATCGAGCTGGACCTCGGCGAAGTGCCATTCGATATTCCGTGCGCGCCAGGCCGCTTCGTCGCGCCTGAGGTTTTCATTGGGTGCATAGCGTTGAAGTGTGTCCACCACCCCAGCTTAGCTGTGAAAGGAATGCTTTAGGGTTCTTTTTGCTAAACTTCCCGGCTCGCCAGCAGGGCGCGAATGCCGTGGAAGTGCTCGGAGATCAGCTGCCGGGCGGTTTCCACGTCCTTGGCGCGTACCGCGTCGAGGATATCGCGGTGGTCCTGGGCGGTCTTGGCCGGCTGGGTGATTTCCAGATCGGAGTCGATCGCATCGTAGATGGTGCGGTAGACATCCCAGAACACTCCGAGCAGGTTGGTCAGCAGCTGGTTGCCCAGCGGCTCGAAGAGGATGCGGTGGAAGGCCTTGTCCTGCTCGACGAAGGTCTCCTCGCGCGCCGCGTGCTGCTCCATCTGGCTTACGCACTGCTCCAAGGCCTCCAGGTGCTCGTCGGTGACCGCGCGGATGGCCAGGCCGATCAGGCCGGTTTCCAGTGCCTGGCGGACATCGACCAGCTCACTGGCCTCATGACCATGGTGGCGCAGCGACATCTGCCCGCGGAAGGCGAGGGAGTCATGCAGGGCGTTGAGATTTTCCTGGGCCACGAACATGCCGAAACCGTGGCGGGTGTCGATGATGCCCAGGGCCTGGAGCACCTTGATCGCCTCGCGCAGGGAGTTGCGCCCCACACCCAGCTCGGCCATGAGTTCCTGCTCGGTGGGCAGCGGGTCCCCGGGCAGCAATCCGCGTTCCAGGATCAGCGCGGTGATGTCATTGGTCAGCGCGCGCAGGCGGGCACGGGCATCTGATCGGCGGGCTGGCATCGTGCTCAACGGATCCTGCTTTCCTCGGCGGGCGGAGAAGTTCATGTGACGCAGTTGACCATGCGGCGTGACGTCCACTACAGTCTAGACCATAGATCGGACATCCTACGTCCTACAACACTCACTCATTTTCCTGGAGGTGGCAAGAATGGCTTTGAACGAAGTAGCCAACAAGCCCTTTGCACGACGAGATTTCCTGAAGATCACCGGCATGGTTGGCGCTGCTGCGGCATTCTCGGCCAGCCTGGCCGCCTGCTCCCCAGGAGCCAGCGGCGGCGCGGGCAGCACCGCAGCTGCCGGCACGGGCACCATCGAGGCAGGCATTTCCTACGCCCTGTCCACCGGTTTCGACCCGATGACCTCCTCCGGCGCGACCCCGTTCGCCGCCAACATGCACATCTTCGAAGGCCTGGTGGACCTGCACCCGGCCACCCGTGAACCGTACCTGGCGCTGGCAGCGGCGGAGCCGAAGCAGATTGACGACACCAGCTGGGAAATCACCCTGCGCGACGGGGCCACCTTCCACAACGGGGAAGCGGTCACCATCCAGGACGTCGTCTACTCCTTCGAGCGGGTGCTGGACACCGGCAACGCCTCGTTGTTCGCCCAGTTCATCCCCTTCATCAAGTCGGTGAAGGCCAAGGACGAGAAGACCGTGGCGTTCACGCTGAACTACGCCTTCCCGCTGTTCCCGACCCGCATCTCGGTGGTCAAGATCGTGCCGAAGGCCGTGGCTTCCAAGGACCAGGCCGCCTTCGACGCCGCACCGATCGGCACCGGCCCGTACAAGCTGGTCTCGGCCACCAAGGACGACAAGATCGTCTTCGAGAAGTTCGAGGACTACAACGGCAAGTACCCGGCGACCGCCAGCGGCATGACCTGGTTCCTGCTCTCCGATGCGGCGGCCCGCGTGACCGCCATGGAATCGGGCCGCGTGCAGGCCATCGAGGACGTGCCGTACCTCGACATGGACCGCCTGGCCTCGAAGGCCACGGTGAAGAGCGCCGATTCCTTCGGCCTGCTGTTCCTGATGTTCAACTGCGCCAAGAAGCCATTCGACAACGCCCTGGTCCGCCAGGCATTGCACTACGGCCTGGACACCGAGTCGATCATCAGCACCGCGCTGCTGGGCAACGCCAAGGCGGCCAGCTCCTATGTGCAAGAAAGCCACCCGCAGTACATCAAGGCGGATACGGTCTACGGCTACGACGCGGCGAAGGCCGCGGCGCTGCTGGCCGAAGCCGGCGTGGACAAGCTGGAATTCGAGCTGCTGACCACCGACACCTCGTGGGTCAAGGACATCGCCCCGCTGATCCTCGAATCCTGGAACAAGATCCCGGGCGTGAAGGTCACCATGAAGAACCTGCAGTCCGGCGCGCTGTACACCGACAACGTGGACAGCGGCACCTTCTCGGTGGTGGCCGCCCCGGGCGACCCATCGGTCTTCGGCAACGACCTGGACCTGCTGATGAGCTGGTTCTACCGAGGCGATGTCTGGCCGAAGAACCGCTTCCGCTGGAACGATACACCCGAATACAAGGAGCTGCAGAAGCAGCTGGACGCGGCCATCCAGACCGATGATTCGAACAAGGCCATGGCGGCGTGGGGCAAGGCGATCAACATCGTCGCCGACCAGGCCCCGCTCTACCCGGTGCTGCACCGCCAGCTGCCATCGGCCTGGGACGAAAACGCGCTGGAAGGCTTCGCACCGCTGCCAACCACCGGCATCTCCTTTGTCGGCGTGAACCGCAAGGCCTAGCTGGCCCCGGCCCCGCGCAGCAGGCCGGGAGGCACGGCACCCACGCCGTGCCGCCCGGCCCGCACAGCGCAATGACCTGCACACTTCGATACTCGACGGAGCTACTCCATGGGGAATTTCCTCAACCTGCTCTTACGCCGCCTGGCCGCGCTGCCGGTGATGGTCCTTGGCATCTCCGCCATGGTCTTCATCATCATGAAGCTGGCCCCGGGCGATGAAGCCACCTCCGCGCTGGGCGAGGGCGCCTCCGAGGCCGCCAAAGAGGCCTACCGCGAGGAACGCGGCCTGAACGACGCGCTGGTGGTCCAGTACATCAGCTTCATCGGCCGGCTCATCCGCCTGGACTTCGGCCTGACCACCCCGCCGGCCCAATCGGTCTCCCAGATGATCGCCGGCGCGTTCCCGCTGACCTTGCAGCTGACCTTCCTGGGCGTGGTCATCGCCGTGGTCATCTCGCTGGCCTTCGGCCTGCTCGGTGCGCTGTACCGCGATGGCTGGCCGGACCAGCTGGTCCGCATCTTCTCCATCGCGGCGATCGCCACCCCGTCCTTCTGGCTGGGCATCCTGCTCATCCAGTGGTTCGCCCTGGGTTCCAGCCCGCTGTTCCCCTCCGGGGGAGCGGCCCCTGAAGGATCGGGCCCGGGCACCTGGCTGCTGCATATGGCGCTGCCGGCCCTGGCCCTGGCCATCCCGGTCTCCGCCTCGCTCACCCGCGTGGTGCGCACCTCGATGGTCGAGGAACTGGACCGCGACTACGTGCGCACCGCCATCGGCAACGGCGTGCCGCGCGGCGAAGTGATCTCCAAGAACGTGCTGCGCAACGCCCTGGTCACCCCGGTGACCGTGCTCGGGCTGCGCATCGGCTACCTGCTGGGCGGTGCGGTGGTCATCGAGATGATCTTCTCCCTGCCCGGCATGGGACAGCTGATCATGAACGGCATTACCAACAAGGACACCAACCTGGTCCAGGGCGTCACGCTGACCATCGCGATCACCTTCGTGCTCGTGAACATCATCGTCGACTTGCTCTACCTGCTGATCAACCCACGAATTAGGACGGTGTAGGGATGAGCATCATGGCCCCACGCAACAACCTCGTGAACCGCCTTTCCGAGTCCGGCGCCCGCTTCAAGGCGCTGCCGGCAGGCTCCAAAATCGCCTTGGCCTTCCTGCTGGCCATTGCCGCGGTGGCCCTCTTCGCCCCGCTGATCGCCCCGCACGACCCGCTGGCCACCGGAATCCCGGCGCAGAAGCCGAGCGCCGAGCACTTCTTCGGCACCGACCGGCTGGGCCGCGACATCTACTCGCGCCTGCTCTTCGGCGCCCAAGCCTCGCTGCTGGTCGGCCTGGGGTCGGTGGCGCTGGCACTGGTCATGGGCGGGCTGCTCGGTGCGTTGGCCGCCACCAGCGCCAAATGGGCCAATGAGACGATCATGCGCATCATGGACATGGTGATGGCCTTCCCGGGCATCGCCCTGGCCGCCGCGCTGCTGGCTTCGCTGGGCAACACCTTGCCGGTGATCATCTTGTCCATCGCGATCATCTACACCCCGCAAATCGCCCGGGTGGTCCGTGCCAACGTGCTGGCCCAATGGGGCGAGGACTATGTGCGCGCCGAACGCGTCATCGGCGCCGGGCGCTTCTACATCCTGGGCACCCACGTGCTGCGCAACTGCGCGGCCCCGGTAATGGTCTTCGCCACCGTGATGGTGGCCGACGCCATCATCCTCGAAGCATCCCTTTCCTTCCTCGGTGCAGGCATCCAGGATCCGGCCCCGAGCTGGGGCAACGTGATCTCCTACGGCCGCACCCTGGTGCTCAACGGCGCGTGGTGGGCGACCACCTTCGCCGGCCTGGTGATCCTGCTGACCGTGCTGGCGCTGAACATGCTGGCCGAAGGCATGACCGATGCACTGGTGAATACCAAGGGCTCGGCCAGGAAGCAGGCGAAGAAGAACGGCGAGCCTGCGCTGGCCAAGGCCAAGGCGGCCGCGGACCCGCAGGCCGCCGAACGGCTGCGCGGGGAACTGGACCTGCTGGCAGCGGCCGAGGCCCAGCGCACCGACCGCCTGGTGCTCGATACCTCCCAGGGCGCGCCGCGCACCATCCTGGAGGTCAAGAACCTGTCCATCCGCTTCCCGGAGCGCTACGGGGACACCCCGATCGTGCAGGATGTCTCCTTCGCGGTGCGCGAGGGCGAAACCATGGCGCTGGTGGGCGAATCCGGCTGCGGCAAGTCCATCACCTCGTTGGCCATCATGGGCCTGCTGCCGGGCAGCGCCCAGCTCTCCGGTTCCATCACCTTCGAGGGCAGGGAACTGCTGCCGGCCACCACCGATGGCGGCACCCGGGCCGGGGACGACAAGGTCTACAAGGGCCTGCGCGGCGAGCAGATCGCGATGGTCTACCAGGACGCGCTGTCCAGCCTGAACCCCTCGATGCTCATCGGCGACCAGCTGCGCCAGCTCACCCGCCGCGGCGGGCGCCAGACCCCCGAGGAACTGCTCGCCCTGGTCAAGCTGGATGCCAAGCGCACCCTGCGCTCCTACCCGCATGAGCTCTCCGGCGGCCAGCGCCAGCGCGTGCTGATCGCCATGGCCCTCTCGCGCAGCCCCAAGCTGGTGGTCTGCGACGAGCCGACCACCGCGCTGGATGTCACCGTGCAGAAGCAAGTGGTCGACCTGCTCAACGAGCTGCGCGAGCAGCTGGGCTTCGCGATGGTCTTCGTCTCCCACGACCTGGCGCTGGTGGCCTCGCTGGCCCACCGGGTCACCGTGATGTACGCCGGCCAGGTGGTGGAGTCCGGTCCGATCAGCGAGGTGCTCTCTGACCCGCATCACGAATACACCCAGGGCCTGCTCGGCGCGGTGCTCTCCATCGAGTCGAAGGCGCAACGCCTGCACCAGATCCCGGGCACCGTCCCCAGCCCGTACGATTTCGCCGCCGGCGACCGCTTCGCCGAGCGTTCGCAGCGTGCCGGCGCCGACCCGGACCAGCACCTGTCCTTCGTCCCGGTGGACGCCGGCAGCGAGCACCGCTGGGCCAGCCACCAGGGCAATGGCAGCCAACTTCAAGGAGCCAGCAAATGAGCAACGCGATCATCGAGCTGCAGGATATCCACGTGCACCACAAGATCCGCGGCGGCAAGCTGTTCTCCCCGCGCCTGATCAAGGCCGTCAACGGGGTGGACTTCGCGGTGCGCCGCGGGCAGACCGTGGGCATCGTGGGCGAATCCGGTTGCGGCAAGTCCACCCTGGCTTCGGTGCTGGTGGGACTGCAGGAACCCACCAGCGGGCAGGTGCTGTTCAACGGCAAGCCGGTGGGCAAGCGCAACGCCGCAGGCCGCAAGGAGTTCGGGCGCAGCGTGGGCGTGGTCTTCCAGGACCCGGCCACCGCGCTGAATCCGCGCATGTCGATCATGGACACGCTCACCGACCCGCTGCGCGTGCATGGCATCGGCAGCGATGCTTCGCGCAAGGCCAAGGCGCTGGAACTGCTTGAGGTGGTGGGCCTGCCGGCTTCGGCGGCCTCGGCCCTGCCCAGCCAGGTCTCCGGCGGCCAGCGCCAGCGCGTGGCCATCGCCAGGGCGCTGGCCCTGGAACCTGCGGTGATCGTGGCCGATGAGCCCACCAGCGCGCTGGATGTCTCGGTGCGGGCGCAGGTGCTGAACCTGCTCACCGACCTGAAATCCGAGCTGAACCTGGGCATGGTGTTCATCTCCCACGATATCCAGACCGTGCGCTATGTTTCGGACACCATCTGCGTGATGAACTCCGGGCAAATCGTCGAGCGAGGCGATGCCGCACAGGTATTCGACGCGCCCACCAATGACTACACCCGCACCCTGTTGGGTGCTGCCCCGGCACTGCTGGAGCACTAACCAATCGCCGCAATTGCGGCACCTAGAGAAAGACCGAATCCCCGTGGCTTACACGAACAACCCGAAGTACTCCGGCGTCATCCCGCCGGTCATCACCCCGCGCACCGCCGATGGCGCCATTGACACCGCCGGCCTGGATGCCGTGGTGGAACACCTGATCGACGGGGGAGTGGCCGGCCTGTTCGTGCTCGGTTCCTCCGGAGAGGTGCCCTACCTGGCCAATGCCGAACGCGACGCGGTACTCACCCGGATCGTGGCCGCCAACGCAGGCCGCGTGCCGGTGCTGGTCGGTGCCAGCGAGCAGACCACCGCCCGCGTCATCGACGAGGGCCAGCGCCTGATCGCCCTGGGCGCCGACGCGCTGGTGGTCACCACCCCGTTCTATGCCATCTCCAACGGCCCGGAGATCGAAGCGCACTTCACCGCCATCCACGACGCCCTGCAGGTCGACATCTTCGCCTACGACGTGCCGGTGCGCACCCACCACAAGCTGCCGCTGGATGTGGCCATCCGGCTGGCGCAGTCCGGCGCCATCGTGGGCGTGAAGGACTCCTCGGGCGACGACGTGTCCTTCCGCCAGCTGCTGCTGGCCACCAAGGACATCGAGGGCTTCTCGGTGTTCACCGGCCATGAGGTCGTCGTCGACGGGGCGCTGCTGGGCGGAGCCCACGGCGTGGTGCCGGGCCTGGGCAACGTGGACCCAGCTGGCTACCGCCGCCTGTTCGAGAAGGCAGTGGCCGGCGACTGGGCCAGCGCCGCGGCCGAGCAGGACCGCCTGGCCCGCGTCTTCGACATCGTCTACACCCCGGATGCTTCCCGGGTGTCGCCAGGGGCTGCGGGCCTGGGCGCCTTCAAGACCGCCCTGGTGGAACTGGGCATCATCGCCAATAACGCCATGAGCGCCCCGATGGCGTCGCTGGATGCCTCCGAGGCCGCCGCGATCCGCGGGATCCTGGCCGAAACCGGCCTGTTGCCGGTGGCCGCCAAGTAGGCCCTGGCCCAGTGCAAGAACAACTAGCAGGCGCCGGCGAGGTGCTCGCCCTGGATCTGGGCGGCACCAAGATCGCCGGCGCCGTAGTGCGCCGCGATGGCACCATCACCGCGCGCAGCCAAGCACCCACACCGGCCCGCGAAGGCTCCGCCGCGATCATCGCGGCCATGGCCGGCGTGGTGCAGCAGCTGCGCGGTGCATGCTCGGCGCAGCCGGCCGGGTTGGGTATCGGCGCCGCCGGGGTCATCGACCCGGAAACCGCGAAGGTGGTATCGGCCACCGATACCTTAGCGGGCTGGGCCGGCACCGACATGGCGGCCGAACTGGGACGGCTCACCGGACTGGGAGTCCGCGCGGTCAATGACGTGCACGCCCACGGTTTGGGCGAGGCCCGCTTCGGCGCAGGCCGGGGAACCGGCCAGATGATGCTGTTGGCCATCGGCACCGGAATCGGCGGAGCCTACCTGCACGGCGGCCAGCTGGTCACCGGCTTCCACCACGTGGCCGGGCATATGGGGCACATCGATTCGGCTTACGCCACCGGGCTGGAATGCTCCTGCGGACGCACCGGGCATGTGGAGGCGATCGCCGCCGGGCCGGCGATCCACCGGCACTACCAGCGATTGGCCGGCAACCCGAAGGTGCGCGACACCCAGGCGGTCACCGCGCTGGCCGGAGCCGGCGACGCCTTGGCCTATCGGGCAGTGCATACCGGAGGCCTGGCCGCAGGCGCCGCCGCCGGATCGCTGGCCAACGTGCTGGACCCGCAGAAAATCGTCATTGCCGGCGGGATGGCCGGGGCGGGGAGAATCTGGTGGGAGGGTGTGCGCGAGGGCTTCGCCTCCAGCGCCATCGACCTGGTGCGCGGCACCGCGCTGGAACCTGCCCGTTTGGGAACCGATGCCGCCCTGATCGGGGCGGCCAGCCTATTCTGGCCACAAGACTAAGAGGAGAAAGACATGTTGCTTTCGGCAGCAGCACTTCAAGCCCTGCGCGGACGGCTGATCGTTTCGGCGCAAGCCTATCCGGGGGAGCCGATGCGCCACCCGCAGACCATGGCGCAGGTGGCGGCCTCGGCGGTGATCGGCGGCGCCGGCGCCGTGCGCGTGCAGGGCATCGCGGATATCCAATTCACCCGTTCGGCCGTCGAGGTGCCGGTCATCGGGCTGTTCAAGGACGGCCATGAGGGCGTGTTCATCAC
Organism: Glutamicibacter sp. NPDC087831; assembly: GCF_044742845.1. Lineage (NCBI taxonomy): Bacteria > Bacillati > Actinomycetota > Actinomycetes > Micrococcales > Micrococcaceae > Glutamicibacter > Glutamicibacter sp. NPDC087831. The sequence goes on along the minus strand of NZ_JBIUVH010000001.1, from coordinate 1,101,806 downwards.
CCCCACCATCCACCACGCCTTGGCGGTGGCCAACGCCGGGGCGCACATCGTGGCCCTGGACGGCACCCGCCGCGAACGGCCCGACGGCAAGAGCCTGGAACAAACCATTAACGCGGTCCACGAACGGTCTGCCGCCTTGGTGATGGCCGACTGCGGGTCGCTGGACGACGCGCTGGCTGCCGCGCAGGCCGGGGCCGATCTGATCGGCACCACGCTGGCCGGCTACACCGGGGAACGGGACAAGACCGAGGGACCTGACCTGGAGCTGCTGGAGCAGATCGCAGCAGCGGGCCTGGAGCCGCCATTGATTGCCGAGGGCCGGATCCACACCCCGGCGCAGGCCAAAGCCGCGCTGGATGCCGGCGCGTTCGCCGTGGTGGTGGGCACCGCGATCACCCATCCGGCGAGCATTACCGGATGGTTCGACGCCGCCCTGCGAGGCTAGGCGTTTTCTTCGTGGCTGGTAACTGGCCTACGCTTAAGCGCAGAACCTAATTCCTGCAGAATCGGAGAATCACCCCGTGGACGTCTTTATCAAGGGCCCTTCCAAGCGCGATGTAGCCGGCATGAAAGCGGCCTTCGGCGAGGTGGAAGCCGGAGACGTGATCTCGGTGCTCTACAAGACCGCCCGCTTCGGCAACTTCCTGATCACCGGCGCCGCGCACGCCACGGTGCTCGACGACGTCATGGTCGGCGGGCTGAACGCGGCCGCTGCCAAGAAGAAAGCCAAAGACGCCGACGGCGGCGAAACCATGGCCCGCCAGCCTGATAAGGACGTGCGCGCCTTCCCCGCAGTCTTCGAAGGCGAGTTCGCCCCGGAAGACGTCGAAGTTTCCGAGCTGTCCCACGGCGATTTGGTTGCCGCATCCTTCAGCCAGGAACCCTACGGTGATTTCGTGATTACCGGCGTGGTCACCGAAGCCGAAAATGATCGCGGCTACCTGATGGTCGGTCCGTGGATCCTGCAAACCGCCGACGGGGCGCCGCCGCGGTTGCTGTCGGTTCAGCGCGTGGCGGCCAACGGCACGCACGTGGCCCCGGTGCCTACGCGCCGCGGCCTGGTCGAGGTAGACGGACTGTAGCCAGCAAAGAGTTCAACAGGCCCCGGTGGATGAAATTATTTTTCATTCACCGGGGCCTTCTTTCTACTTCCGGAAAGGAGGCGGGTTCTCACGGTCGTTGCAACACCTTGATCAAACAGGAGTTGCAACGACCGTCAGAACCCGCCTTGTACGACTTGGTCCGGCATTTATCACTCCACGCGTGCACGACTAGGAGAAGGGCAGCACTATCGATGGTGTTTCAGGTCGTATCTGTGGCTCCCATGGTACTGGGGTCAATTTGCCTTGGCGGCGGTATGCCGTCTCAAGCGGGATTCTTATAGACCCAGGCACCGCTAGAACTTACTATGTTAGATAACATCTTCCGGAAGATATAACCGACACAGGTGGGTTGAGATATGAGTACATCTCCCCACCTGCCAAATGTGAAAGTGTACCTTGCGATCAAAACCCATAATTCTGGTGCTCGCGTTTGCCGGATTGTTGCTGTTGTTGGATCTAGCGATGCTGTCTTATCGCGCCATACAGGCTGCCACCCTACAGGAGGCAAACTCACTATATACGAACAGAGCTATCGAGTTGAGCGGTGATCCATCGACAGCAATCGATTACGCTCGGGGCGATGGGTTGGATGTAACCATCTTCCAACCGCTCGCTGACGATGATCATATTCGTGCCGTATTTTCGACAACGGACGTGTCTGGATCTTTACCACTGCACGATATCCGTTGGAATGTATCCGATAGTCGTCCGGGGGCATTAGTAGGGGCCAACCTCCAAGCTGTGGGCGCCGAGATCGTAATACTGGGAAAAGAATATGAAGTTGCTGGTTTATTAGGGGCACGGGACAAGAGCCTGTTAGCCGACGAAATCGTTATTTACGATCCACAGTTGTTTGAGGAGCCAGGTGAGCGTCGATTCGTCGTTGACGGACCAGACGCCGATCGGATTACTGAACGTTTCGAGAATACGCGTGCGATTGAATCAGGTCTCTCCAGGCGAACTAATATTGATTTCATTTCTCCCATCATGAATATGCTTACTGTGGTTTTGCTAATCACTGGGACAGGTATTTTAGGGTATCTAACGCATACCTGGGGTGCAGCGCGTGATTCGGTAGATCGTCTGTGGGGACGCACCCGCGCATTTTTGTTGTCACGACATATTCTCTCGTACACGACAGTCTGGATCGCGGCGGCAATAGTACCGACGCTAATTCTATTTAGTGCGGGTCGAGCTAGCTTATTGTTTCAAGATTTTCTCTACTCGCATGTGCTTCTGACATCTATGTTCATTCTCTCTTTCACGACGTCGTTTGTGGTTAGGAACGGAGGAATGAAATGAACGAGTTCATTTTTGATCTACGTCGAAACTGGCTTGCTATTGCAACAAAAGCTGTTATCGTAGTGCTGTTTTTAACGGGTTTATACAGCACTATCAGTTTCTCAGCGTCAACGCAGAACGCGATTATCAAAAGCTTTAGTGATGGAAACAATCAAGATCTCTACCGTGTGACAGATACTTTTATCGATGCCAATGAGTTCACAGAAATTCGTCAAAGCCCAGAAAAACTAGATCAAATTGGAGAGTTTTACGAGAAACTCAATGAGAGCAAGCTCGTGAACTTATTGTCGTCTTTTAATCAACCTATACCGATTGCTGATTTTAAAGGCAGTGAGTCTTTCGATGCTTGGGCTGGGGGAGACTATGTTAATGGCGGCGTTTACGTCGATCAGCTGACAGGGCGCGAGACACTGGAGGTTCGGTCAATGCAGATGAGTAAGGAAGCGTTTGAATTTTCGCATTTGACGGTCGACGAGGGGCAACTTCCTGATTGGGAGAATATTGACTACAGTTCTGGCCAGATCCCAGTGTTGCTTGGTGCGGACTACAGGGGTATTTACAGTGTCAATGACACACTTGACGGCATGTTCTACATGGAACCGTTCTCACTCAAAGTTGTTGGATTCCTTGAGCCGCACTCTTCGATGTTCTACCAAGACGATATAGACCACTTCCTTGATGACACCATTGTCATCCCGTATCCAAAAACACTACGTGGGATAGCGAAGACGAATCTAGATTTTGGTGGGATATTGTCCTTCGCAATGATCAACAGCGATTTTACTGCGTCGAAAGAAATGTCCAGTAACGATATCCTCAAGCATCTTGACCAGATCGGGCGGGAAACTGGATTCACGAACTATGCACTTATAGGTGTGCCTCAATATTTAACTCAATATTCCCTGATGCGAACAATGCTATTTGATAATGTATGGCTAGTCGCCTTCCTTCAAGTTGCTTTAGGAATAGTTGGCGGACTCGTGTTGTGCGCGCTGAGTTCATTCAATTTCCGTCGTCGGCGTACTGTCCTCAATTTACGGTGGATAATTGGAACTTCTTGTTTGGAGTTGCAGAAGTGGATGGGGATGATTGTGCTCATCGAATGGGCCGCAATCGGACTGTTGTTCCTCACTGTTTATCAAGTTTTACCCAATGAGGGTTCATCAGCCGTCGGCTGGATTATTCTAATTTTTGCCGTTGCTGCTTGTGTTGATATTGCTGCTGCTACCAGGTCGACCAAACTGTACTTTCAAAGAAAGATTGCATAGAGACATGACAAGAATCGAACTTCGAGGCCTATCCAAAGGGTTTCGTGAGGCTAACGGCACACCCCATACACTGTTCCAGAACACGAACTTTGAAGCAGATGAGAACGATGCTTCAATTGCCGTCCTCGGACGCAGTGGTTCGGGAAAAAGTACCTTACTTAAAATTTTGGCCGGTCTTGATACTCATTATATGGGGGAATTTCGCTTTAACGAAGAAATTCTCCAGCATAAGGAATCGAGGATGGCGGCCTTTCGCAAGGCGAATGTCGGCGTAATTACGCAACGCTATGATCTGCTACCTGAGCGGACCGCCTTGCAAAATGTCATGTTGGGACTAGGCGGGAATAAGAACGCCTTCCGCGACCCGGCAGCAGACGCACTCGGTCATGTAGGTCTTAGTAAGTACGAAAATCATAGAGTCGGCAGACTCTCAGGTGGCGAAGCTCAGCGTGTGGCGATTGCCCGCGCAATCGTTAAATCTCCAGCAATTCTAATTGCGGATGAGCCAACCGGGGCGCTCGATGAGCAGACGGAAAATGAAGTGTTGGATCTATTCGACATTCTTCGCGCTCGTGGAAGTTTGCTCGTTATTGCAACCCATAGTGAACGAGTAGCTCAACGTTGCGCCAGGCAGGTAGTTATCACAGGTAAGAAATTAGTTGAAGTCTAGTGTCGATTCTAATCGATAATCCTAGGCTAAAGAACTATTCTGATTAAAAAATTCCTAAAACATCACGGCATTATTCCGATGCATAAAACTAGATTGGTTTATTTGAGATTTCCGTACCTGATTTCTCGCGGTTGAGTCTCTTCTCTGGGCTTATTTCTTGTCAGAGAATTTATCTTCTTGCATCGAAACAAATGCTTTCAGTTCATATTGTGTTATTTTCAAGCTAATTGACGGCTGGAATATTCATATATAACCAGAAATGCAACACTTATGTATCAATCTGAATGCTGCAACGGTGGCGAATGCCTTGCAGGACTTGTCGCTTTGATGATCGCTGGAGCCCTATAGGCACCCCACGGCCCTCGCACAGCCCTACGAAGACCAGGTATGTTGGTTAGCCCTTCGCATTGGACCTAGGCGCGCAGCACCTGGCCGATGATCTCGACGCCCTGGTTGAAGGCTCCAGGGTTCGGGCCGGCAAAGTTCAACCGCAGAAAGCGTCCGGTCGGTTCCGCGGGGAACCAGCTGTCTCCGGCCGAGATGGCCACGCCGCGCATTTCGCAGTCGCGGACCAGCTGCACCAGATTAGTGGCATCCGGCAACCTTGCCCAGAGGTTCAGCCCGCCCAGCGGGACCTGCTCGACATGTGCTTCGGGCAGATGCTGCGCCAGGGCGTCGAGCACCAGATCCCTGCGCGTTGCCAGCTGCTGGCGCACCGAGCGCAAGTGGGTGCGCCACCCGGGCTGGGTGACCACGTCAAGCGCGACGGATTGCAGCGCACCACTGACATACATGGATTGGGCCTGGTTATCGGCCAAGATCCGTTCCCGTGCTGGCCCTCTGGCAATGACGCCGGCAACACGGACCGCCGGGACACGCTTTTGGTCAGGGAGCGCAGATACACCACATGGCCGCTGTCATCTCTGGCGGCCATCGGTGAAGACTCGGCATTGATCCCCAAATCCTTCGCCCAGTCATCTTCCACCAGGAAAGCGCCACGATTCTTCAGGATTTCCAGCACCCGCTGGGAAACTTCGGGCGACCACTGGGCCCCGGAAGGGTTGGCAAAATTCGGGTGGGCGTAGAAGGCGCGGGCCCCGGTTTGCTCGAAAGCGCGATCCAACTGCCCGGTGTCCGGGCCGTGGGGACCGGCGGGAACGGGGACGAGCTGCACGCCGACTTGCGCGGCCGCGAGGATAGCACCCCAGTAGGTGGGCGATTCGATGAGCATCGGCTTGCCGGCCCCAACCAGTGAGCGGAAGATCGAGCCCAGCCCGCTTTGGCTGCCGGGCAGGACGACGACGTCGCTGGCCGCCGGCGCGCTCAGCCCAGGGGCGGTGATGGCGCCGAGCTCGGATGCGAACCAGCTCTGCAGATCAGGCAGCCCCGCGGCCGGGGTGCGCTGGAGCACCGCATCGCTGCGCGCGACCCGCGAGAAGGCGCTGCGCACCAGTCGTTCTGGCAGCAAGTCTCGATCCGGATAGCCCGACTGCAGGGATATGACGTCATTGGGCGTAGCGCGCTGGGCGGAGGCGAGTTCAGGCAGGGGCCGTTGCACAACGCCCAAGGCCGCGGTTTGCCAGGCATGGTCGTGCGCCCTGGCCACCGGGTGGCTGCGAACGAAGGTGCCGATACCCGGACGCGATTCAATGATGCCCTGGCCGGTGAGGATCCGCAGCGCTTTCTGCACGGTGACCGGGCTGACTTCATAATCCGCCACCAGAGTACGGGTGGAGGGCAGCTGGCTCCCGGCGGGGGCTGTCGCAATCCATTCGCGCAGTACCGCAACCAGGCGCTCACTGCTACTGTTAAACATGAAACTAGATAGTACCGCTACTCTCATTTCGCGGCAACCGCTATCCTCGGGCGTTACCGGGCTGATCTGGGGCTTGCTGGGAGTGCTCGCCTTCTCCTTCACCGTGCCCTTCACCCGCATCGCCGTGGAAAGCGGCCATCTGCAACCGCTGTTCGTCGGCGCCGGGCGATCCGTTATCGCCGCAATGCTGGCTGTTGCCGTGCTATGGAGCACCGGCCAGAAACTTCCGACACGGTCGCAATGGTGGCGTCTGCTGGTCGTCGCCGGGGGAGTCATCGCAGGTTTCCCCCTGCTGACATCCTTTGCGATGACCACGGCTCCGGCCAGCCATGGCGCGGTAGTGATCGCCATCCTGCCTGCAGTGACGGCCGCAGCCGCTGTTCTGCGAACCAGGGAACGACCCAGTGCCAGATTCTGGATCGCGGCTGGTTCTGGGGCATTGGCAGCCTTGGCGTTTGCCGCTTTGCAAGGAGGCGGGCTGGGCAGCTTGCACGGGGCCGACTGGTTGCTCTTCGGGGCGGTGCTCGCTTGCGCTATCGGCTACGCCGAAGGCGGACTGCTCTCGCGGGAGCTCGGTTCATGGCAAACGATCTCATGGGCGCTGGTCCTGGCCTCACCGGTAATGATCACCCTCACGACCGTCTCGGCGCTCCAGCAACCGCCCACGGCAACATTCAGCGAGTGGGCGGCATTCGCCTATCTTGGCGTCGTGAGCATGTTCCTCGGCTTCATTGCGTGGTATCGCGGATTGGCCATCGGCCCGATGGCGCAAGTGAGCCAGGTGCAGCTGGCGCAGCCGGTGATGACGATCTGCTGGGCCGGGATGCTGCTGCACGAACAAATCGGTTGGCCCACCGTGGTTGGCGGCTGCGCGGTCATCGCCTGCGCGCTGCTGGCCGTAAGATCGAGGAACCAGCACATGAGACAGGATGGCGCATCATGAAATCATCAACGAAAACTGGCGCAGTGCCAGTCACCGCTTTGACCGGGCTCAGCGCCTTCCCGCTGACCCCAATGAATGATGACCAACTCGATGAACCTGCATTCATCGGATTGGTGCAGCGACTGGTTGCGGCCGGGGTGGATTCAATTACCGTCCTGGGCTCGACCGGTTCGTACATGTACCTGGACCGCGCGGAGCGCGAACGCGTCATCGGGTTGGCGGTGCAGCATGCAACGGGGATCCCGGTGCTGGCTGGAGTCGGCGCCATGCGCACGGCCCACGTCCTGGCGCATATTGACGACGCCAAGGCCGCCGGTGCGGCCGGCGTTCTGCTCGCCCCGGTGGGCTACCAGCGGCTGGACGATGATGAAGTCTTCGCACTGTTCAGGGCGGCGACCGAACGCAGCGACTTACCGGTCGTTGTCTATGACAACCCTGGGACAACGCATTTCACCTTCAGCAACGGGCTTTATGCGCGCATCGCGCAGTTGCCGGGGATCATTTCCATCAAGATTCCGGGGGTTCCGGCCGATCCGGTGGATGCGCTGGCGCATGTCGCGGCGATTCGGGCGGTGCTTCCCGATCACGTAGGCATCGGGGTATCGGGCGATGCGTTCGGGGCAGCCGGACTCATCGCAGGATGCGACGCGTGGTTTACCGCGGTGGGCGGAACGATCCCGGCCCCGATGCTTGGAATTACGCGTGCGGTGCAGGCCGGAGACCATCAGAAGGCGCTAGCGGTTTCCGAGGATCTGCGGCCGTTGTGGGACCTGATGGCGCAATGCGGCGGCAGCTTGCGCGTCAGTGCCGCCATTGCCGAGCACCTGGGCCTGGCAGCACCCAATTGCCTGCCCTTGCCGGTCCAGGGACTTAACCGGGAGCAGCGGGCAAGGGTGGCGCTGGTGCTCGATGGACTGGGGCAGGCAAGTCTCTAGCTGGGTGGCCAGCGGCCCTGTTCGGCCAGTGCGAGGCTTCGATTTCGATTCATGATCGTGAAGCCGGCAGATTCGAAACTGGCCAAGATGCCGGAAAATAGGCCCTCTCTGCCCTTGTAGGTGATTCCGGTATCGGTGGGGCGGGCATGCTCGACCGCGGCAGCAGGCAACTGCCCTGAAATGATCCGCCCGCGGAATGCGGGGCGGATCACGAGACAAATCAGCACCCAGGCGGATTCCGCCCCGCGGTTCCATTCTTCATCCTTGAAGTACTGGCATTGGCACCACTAGGGATCGCACTGCTGGCCGGATTCCAAGTTCCATGGAGTCTTCTTCGCGGGCTGGTTCCGGGCGCGCGGTGGGCGTACCCTGTGGCTAACCAGCGAACTTGGCCATCTTTGCCTGGCCATCTAGGAGCGAAAGGGTGCCTACCACCATGCCGCGAATCATCCGTTTTGACCATATCGGCGTCACCGTTGCAGACCTTGAGCTGGTGACTGGCTTCTTCATCGGCTTGGGCTTGAGTGTCGAGGGCAGGGTCGACGGGATGGAAGGGGAGTTCCTGGAAACCGTGTGCGGGGTCAAGGGCTCGCGCACGAATGTCGTCATGCTCAAGTCCGCGGATTCGGAGGTCGGCATCGAGCTGGCCAGCTTCGAGAAGCCTGCCCATGAACCGGGCAACCCGCACGCCATGGCCAACGAACTGGGACTGCGCTCGATCGCCTTCGAGGTAGATGACCTCCAGGGGATGGTCGCCGGCCTTGAAACCCGGGGCTATGGACTGATCGGCGGCGTCGGGGAATACGAAGGCGCCTGGAAAATGGCTTATGTGCGGGGCCCCGAAGGGCTGACGGTAGCCCTGGCCCAGCGGCTGGGAAACTAGGCGAAGCAGTCGTTAACCAGCAGGTGCCCGGGCCCGGGGGAAATCCCCCTGGTCCGGGCACCTGCTCGTTGGCTCTAGCGCTTGGCCTTCTGCAAGGACTTCTCGCTGATTGGCGCATTGTCGCTGGCGCGCAGCTTGCGGAAGTACTCCATGGCCTCATCCTGGCGCTCGGCTTCGCCGCCCGAGGAGATATCGGCACGCAGGTGGTCCTGGGTGTAGCCGAAGGCTTCCACCAAGTCCTGGGCATGCGGGCGCAGGCGGGCAAGCAGGCGGTTGATGTAGCCGGACAGGGTGCGGGCACGCTGCATCGAGAGCAGGCCGTTGGCCAGGTACCAGCCCAGGTCATCCTCGATCAGGGTTAGCGCGAAGACATCGCGCAACCAGGTCAGCACCTCCTTGGTGGTCGGATCCCCGGTCTTCTCCAATGCCGCGGTGAATGCTTCCCAGCGCAGCAGCTGGCCGTGGTCGCGTGCCGCGGAGATCAGCAGGTCCTGGTTCTCGTTGAATGCGGCGGCAGCCTTGGCCTTGTTCTTCCCGGCACCGCGCAGGGCGTTGGCCACCTCGGCGACCTTGGCGTTGATGCGGTCGGTGAACAGAGCGCGCTGGTTCTCCGGGTCCTTGAAGAAATTGGCGCTCTTGCGCTCATCGGAGATATCCGCGAACGCCTGGCCGACGCTGCGCAGGCCCGAGCGGTGCAGGGCAGTGGTGCCCACCTGCTTGGCCACGTACAGGGCCATGGCCCCGGTATCGAGCTTGCGGAATTCGGCGGCATAGTCGGTGAGCAGGCGCTTGCCCACCAGCTGCAGCAGCACATTGTTGTCTCCCTCGAAGGTCACGTAGACATCGAGGTCTGCATAGAGCTGGGTGAAGCGGTTCTTGGCGATGAACCCGGCTCCGCCGCAGGCTTCGCGGCATTCCTGCAGGGTGTCCAGCGCGTCCCAGGTGCTCAGCGGCTTGAGCGCCGCGGCGAGGGTTTCCAGATCCTGGCGGTCCGTGTCGCTGTCCTCGCGCCCGGAGAAGACCGCGTCGAACTTCTCCAGCAGCCCATCGTGGGCGAAGGAGGCAGCGTAGGTGCGGGCCAGGCGGGTGATCAACCGGCGCTGGTGGCGCTGGTAGTCCAGCAAGGTGGTTTCCTCGGTGTCCGAGGTGGAGTTGAACTGGCGGCGCTGGTTGCCGTAGGTGATCGCGATCTGCAGGGCGATCTTCGAGGCGTTGGTGGCGGCGCCATCAAGCGATACGCGGCCCTGGACCAGGGTGCCGAGCATGGTGAAGAAGCGGCGTCCCGGGGAGGGAATCGGCGAGGAATAGGTGCCGGTTTCATCCACGTTGCCGTAGCGGTTGAGCAGGTTGGTGCGCGGCACGCGGACGTTGGTGAAGTGCAGACGGCCGTTATCGATGCCGTTCAGCCCGCCCTTGAGCCCGTCGTCCTCTCCGCCGATGCCCTCCAGGAAGTTGCCCTGCTCATCGCGGATCGGCACGTAGAAGCAGTGCACGCCGTGGTTGACGCCCTTGGTGACCAGCTGCGCGAAGACGGTGGCGGCCTTGCCGTGCAGGGCGGCGTTGCCCAGGAATTCCTTCCAGGCGGCCTTGAACGGAGTATGGATGACGAACTCATCGGTGGCTTCGTCGTAGGTAGCGGTGGTGGCAACTGCGGCCACATCGGAGCCGTGGCCGATTTCGGTCATGGCGAAGGCGCCGGGGGTGTCCAGGTTCATCGCCCCGGGCAGCCATGCCTTGTGGTGCTCTTCGGTGCCCAGGTGCAGGATCGCCCCGGCAAACAGGCCCCACTGCACGCCGGCCTTGATCTGCAGCGACGGGTCCGCGGCGACCAGTTCCTCGAAGGCGGCGATGGATCCGCCGTGGTCGTTCTTGCCGCCGAATTCGGTGGGGAAGGCGCGCTGGACGGCTTCCTGCTGCACCAGGATGCCCAGCTGGCCCAGAACGCGTTCGCGGTGCTCATCCATGCCCAGCAGCGGGTCGCGCTGCAGCTGCGGGTCCGCGGCGCGGGCGCGAGAGGCCTTGCGGATTTCGGCATAGGGGCCGAAGAGCTGTTCGGACAGGGCGTTGACGTTGATGCGGTTCTCGCTCATGACGTGTCTTTCTATTCGGTGGTGAGTCGGGTTGGGAGTGCACCTGGGTGCTTCAGTTGGTTTTCGGGGTCCGGGTGGAGGCGATGCCATAGGCCAGCCAATTGGTCAGTTCCGCGGCCAGCGACGGCAATGCCGGCTTGTTGGCGGAATCCGGTTGGCGCAGCCACTGTTCGCCGGCCGCGCGGACCATGCCCAGCGCCGCGCGCGGCCACAACTCCAGGGTCGCGGAAGTGGCGCGCTGGTCATAGAGCTTGAGCAGGCGTTCGCTCATCAAGCTGGATGCCTCTTCGAAGAAGGTGCTCAGGGCGCCAGCGGATTCATCGTCGGCGCAGCGCGGGGCCGATGTCACGAAGAAGTACAGGTTCGGGCTGTTGGCTGCCAGCTCCAGGTAGGAGGAAACCATGGCGTGCAGGGCGCTGATTTCGTCTTCCTTGGCCAGGCCTGCGGCGATGACGCGTTCGCGGAAGTCGTTGATGACCATGGCGCTCAGTGCCTGGCGCAGGCCCTCCTTGTCGCCGAAGTACCGGTAGTACACCGGTTTGGAAGTTTTCGCGTGATTGGCGATGTCTTCCATGGAGACCTGCGGGCCGAGCTTGTGCACGGCCTTGCGCGCCAGCTTGAGCAGTTCTTCGTGGCGCGCGGTGCGATGCGCTTGCCAGCGAGCTGCCCGGCCGTCGGTCTCGCGGTCGATTTCCCCAGTGATCTTGTTCACGTAACTCACAGTATCATGTACTCTTGGTTGCAGTAATACTTGTCACACCAGAATATTTGTAGGAGTTCAACGAACATGAGCCAGCCCTCTGTGCGCAATGCCGTGATCATCGGTGGCAACCGCATTCCCTTCGCCCGTTCCAATACCGCCTACGTCAATGCGTCCAACCAGGACATGTTCACTGCAGCACTCGAGGGCCTGGTCGCCCGCTTCGGCCTGCAGGGACAGCGCATCGGCGCCGTCGCCGGCGGCGCGGTGCTCAAGCATTCCAAGAACTTCAACCTGATCCGCGAATCGGTGCTCGGCTCCTCGCTGGATCACGCCACCCCGGCCTATGACGTGCAGATGGCTTGCGCCACCGGCATGGAAGCCATCGGCTCGCTGGCCAACAAGATCAAGCTGGGCCAGCTCGATTCCGCCATCGGCGGCGGCGTGGACACCACCTCCGACGCGCCGATCGCCGTCTCGGATGCGCTGCGCGGCATCCTGATGGAGCTTTCCCGCGCCCGCAGCACCAAGGCCAAGCTCGCCGCGCTGGCCAAGCTGCGCCCAGGCCATCTGGCCCCCGCAGCCCCCGGCACCGGCGAACCGCGCACCGGCCTGTCCATGGGCGACCACCAGGCAATCACCACCAAGAAGTGGGGCATCACCCGCGAGGCCCAGGATGAACTGGCCCTGGCCAGCCACCAGAACTTGGCGGCCGCCTACGACCGCGGCTTCTTCAATGACCTGGTCACCCCGTTCAACGGCCTGTCCAAGGACAACAACCTGCGCGCCGATTCCACCATGGAAAAGCTGGGCAAGCTCAAGCCCGCCTTCGGCAGGAACCTGGGCGATGCGGCGACCATGACCGCCGGAAACTCCACCCCGCTGACCGACGGCGCCTCGGCCGTGCTGCTGGGCAGCGAAGAGTACGCGCAAGCCAACGACCTGCCGATGCTGGCCAATTTCGTGGACTTCGAAGCGGCAGCAGTGGACTTCGTGCACGGTGCCGAGGGCCTGCTGATGGCTCCGGCCTACGCCACCGCCCGGATGCTGGAGCGCAACAACCTCACCTTGCAGGACTTCGATTTCTACGAGATCCACGAGGCCTTCGCAGGCACCGTGCTCTCGACGCTCAAGGCGTGGGAGGACGAGGAATTCTGCCGCGAGAAGCTGGGGCTGGATGCCCCGCTGGGCGCCATCGACCGGTCGAAGCTGAACGTGAACGGCTCCTCGCTGGCCGCAGGGCACCCCTTCGCCGCCACCGGCGGGCGCATCATCGCCAGTACCGCGAAAATGCTGCATGAAAAGGGCTCGGGTCGCGCGCTGATTTCGGTCTGCGCCGCAGGTGGCCAGGGCGTCGTCGCAATTCTGGAGGCTCGCAGCTAATGGCGGACAAGTACATGGAACTGGTTAATTCCGGGATCACCAAGAAGCTGGCCACCCTGCTGGGCTTGCCGCGTCCTCCGCGCTTGCGCCGCTACAGCCCCGATGCGCCACTGCTGCCCGGCCCGGTGCTGGTGCTCGGTGCCTCGTCCAAGGCCCAGGACCTGAGCGACACCCTGGTCGCCTGGGGGCTGGATGTGCGCCGGCACGACGCCGGCGATGCCAAGCTCGGCGGCCTGGTGCTGCTGCTCGATGAACTCGAGCACCCCACCGAGCTGTCGCCGCTGATGCTGGCGGCCGGCCAGGCGTTGCGCAAGCTGCTGCCAGGTGGCCGCGTGGTGGCCTTCTCCCGTCCCGCCAGCGATGACGATGCGCCGGAGCTTTCCGCCGTGTGCCAGGGCATCGACGGCATCGTGCGCTCGATGGGCCGCGAAATGCGCGGTGGAGCCACCGCCAACGGCATCGTGCTTGCCCAAGGCACCAGCGTTGCCAGCCCTAGTGCGCTGGCCGCGCTGCGCTTCTTCTTCTCCGGGCGCAGCGCCTACGTGGACGGCCAGTTCCTTTCTGTGCGCACCAATGATGGCGTGCTGCCTGCCGACTTCGCCAAGCCGCTGGCCGGCAAGGTCGCGGTGGTGACCGGTGCCGCTCGCGGCATCGGCGCGGCCATCGCCAAGACGCTGTCCCGCGACGGCGCGCAGGTGGTTGTGGTGGATATGCCTGCTGCCGGCGAATCGCTAGCCAAGGTCGCCAACTCCATCGGCGCCACCGCCTTGCAGCTGGATGTCACCGCCCAGGATGCCGCCCAGCAGATCATGGACCATGCGATCGGCCGCCATGGCTCGCTGGATCTGGTGATCCACAATGCCGGTATCACCCGGGACAAGCTGCTGGCCAATATGGATGCCGGCCGCTGGGACTCGGTGATTGCCGTGAACATCGCTTCGCAGCTGCGCATGAATGAGGCCTTCCTGGCAGCCAAGCTGCCCGGTTTGCGCATCGTTTCGCTGGCTTCCACCTCCGGCATTGCCGGGAACCGCGGCCAGACCAACTATGCAGCCTCCAAGGGCGGGGTGATCGGCATGGTGCACGCCAGCGCCAAGCTGTTTGCAGAAAATGGCGGCTCCATCGCCGCTGTGGCTCCGGGGTTCATCGAGACCGAGATGACCGCGAAGATCCCGCTGGGTACCCGCACCGTTGCCCGCATGGTTCTGCCTTCGCTGATGCAAGGCGGTCTGCCGGTAGACGTTGCCGAGGCGATTAGCTTCCTCGGGTCCGATGCCGCAGCCGGGTTGAACGGCCAGGTGCTGCGGGTCTGCGGCCAATCGCTGGTAGGTGCCTAGATGGGTGCGCAGATCGTCACCTCGATTCCCTCGATGGCCTCGGTCTATGCCAAGGCCGTGAAGACCCTGAAGCGGAAGCCGAAGAACCCGGTGCTGCCAGAAACCGTCCTGGTCTTCCAGGGTGCCAAGGCCGATCCGGTGAAACTCGCCGAGTTCCGCCAGGCCGTAGGCGCGCCGATGAACGGCGTGCTGCCCAGCCTCTACTTGCACTCGCTGGCTTTCCCGCTGGCTATGTCCTTGATGGTGCAAGATGATTTCCCCTTGCCGCTGCTGGGCATGATCCACCTGTCCAACCAGGTCGATGTGGTTGCGCCGCTGGCTGAGGATGAGGCTTTTGACATCGAGGTGCACAGCGAGAACCTATCGGCCCATCCCCATGGGGCGACCTCCGACTTGGTGATGCGCCTCGTCGTGGACGGGCAGGACCGGGTGCTGCTGCGCAGCACGTTCTTGGCCAAAGGCGTGCGGCTCGAGGGTCGTACACCGGAGAAGAGCGCGCATCCGGCCTTTGCTGCACCGCAGCGTACCGCGAGCTGGAAACTGGATCAGGGAACGGGACGTCGTTGGGCCGCAGTAGCCGGCGACTACAACCCGATTCACCTGTCCGCGCTCAGCGCCAAGGCGTTGGGCATGCCAGCGGCTATTGCCCACGGCATCTACCTGGCAGCCCGGGCATTGGCGGGGATCGAACCAGCCAACGGAACGTACCACTGGAGCATCGAGTTCAAGTCCCCGGTAGTGCTTCCGGCATCGGTTGACCTGGCCTTCCAGCCGCAAGCCGATGGGTACAAGGTCCACGCGTGGAATGCACGCAAGTCCAAGCCCCACTTCGAGCTGGATCTGGTGCGCAGCTAGGCTCCACCGCTAGTGCCTTGGCCTTCAATGGAATTGCCTTGAAGGCCAAGGCACTATTGCGTTCAACGTACTTGGCGCTCGGACTGGGCGACACGGTAGCTGGCCAGGGTGGCCACGGCCGCGCGTTCCCAGGTGAAGAGGGCCGAATGTTCCAGCGCCCCATGTCCGGCAGCGGTAATCTGTTCAGGATCCCGGGCCAGTTCAAGCAGCTTGGCGGCCCAAAGCTGGGCATCAGGCTCGGTCATGAGCCAACCGGATTCGCCGTCATTGACGGCGTAGGCCAACCCTCCCACCGCATTGGCCAACACCGGCGTGCCACAGGCCTGCGCTTCGGCGGCCACCAATCCGAAAGTCTCGGAGAGCGAGGGCACCGCGACGACATCGGCATTGGCGAAGACGAGCGCCAGCTTCTCGGGGGAGAGCGGATCGAAGAACCGGACGACGTCCTCCAAGCCGTGGTGTTGGACTTGCGCTGGCAGGTCGTAGTCCGTTGCCCCGGACAGCGCACCGAACAGCGATGCGGTAATGCGCAGGGCTGGATCCTCGCGACGCGCGATGCCCATGGCTTCGAGCAGAAGATGGGCTCCCTTCAGCGGTTGCATGCGCCCGGCGTAGACCAGGTGCAAGTCATCGTCTCCCAGAGGCCGGCGCAGCTTGTCCTGATCCGGGTGGAAGATGCGGTGGTTGACGCCCGGCAGGACGATGTCGAGCTTGTTCGAGTCCACGGCGTAGAAGCGCTGCAGCTGTTTCGCCTCGACGGGCGTGTTCGCGATGATGCGCGCGCAGTCGGCGAGCAGCTGCTTCTCTGCTTCCTTTCGCTTCCCAGGCTCGGGGAGACCTGATTCGTGTTCCTTGGCCGCGGCCGAGGTGTGCATCGAGACCAGCAAGGGAGCGGACCAGCGCTGCGCCAGTTGCAGCCCCACCATTCCGGAGAGCCAATAGTGCCCGTGGACGACATCGAACTTCATGCCGTGCAAGTGCGTTGCGATTTCCTCCGCGGCCTCGTCGATGATCGCCGGGAGCTGTTCCTTGGCAAGGTTCCGATGGGCAGCGATCTGCACCTGATGCATCCACACGCCCTCGCTGACCTGGAGCGACTCGGATTCGTTGGCGGTGCGCGTGAGCATGTGGACTTCGTGGCCCAGGGCGCCCAGCGCATAGGAAAGGTTCTGGATGTACACGTTCATGCCACCTGCATCGCCGGAGCCCGGCTGCTGCATCGGTGAGGTATGCAGGGAAAGCATGGCTATGCGCATGTTCAGTACTCCAGTAGTGCTGTGCTAGTGACGGAATTTTTCGTTCAAAACTCCGCCTCTGATGCTATCAAGAAGCCAGGTCCAGCATGTTCGCGTTCGCCGACGTCCAGTGATCGACCATCTCCGCTCCGCCGTGGCCATCGGTCTCGCAGATAACCAGTGAGGAAGCTGGCCAGAGCTGGTGAAGTTTCCATGCCGTCATTGACGGTCCGGAAACATCGGCTCGTCCGTGGATCAAAACGGCCGGCAGGTGCCGGATCCCAGCCATATTCTCGATGATCGGCGGCTGGCAGAAACCATCATGGGCCCAGAAATGAGTGGTCAGCCGTGCCATCGAATGCCGGAAGCGGCGGTCATGCCAGCGCGGATCGCGGATTACCTGCTCCGATCCGAGGGAAATGTGGGTATCCTCCCATAGCGCCCATTCGCGGGACGCCGCATCGCGAAGTTCCAGATCGGTGGAGCCGAGCAGTTGCGCGTAGGCCTCGACCAGTCGCAGTTCACCCGCCGCGTAGGCCGGAATGTGGCTGCTGGCGAATCGCGAGAAGCGGTCCCATGCTTCCGGGAAGAGCGCTCCAACAGTTTCGGTGATCCATTGGACTTCTTCACGGCTCGTTGTCGTGACGGCGAAAAGCACCATGCCGACGACGCGTTCGGGATGGGCCTGTGCGTAGGCGAGAGCCAAGGTCGAGCCCCAGGACACGCCATTGATAATCCATTTCTCGATACCCAGCCCGACACGCAGCGTTTCGATATCGGCTATCAGCCGCTGGGTAGTGAATTCTCCGATGTCCGTATCCGCAGCGGCTGCCGAGGGGAGAGAACGTCCGCAACCGCGCTGTTCAAAACCAATGAGGCGAGTACGGGACAGATCCCAGCGGTTCCGGTAGCCGCTCGCGCCGAGTGTTCCTCCTGGTCCACCGTGCAGGTGCAGTGCCGGGATTCCCCCGGGACTGCCGAACTCTTCCCAGTACAGCTGGTGGCCGTCATCAGTTGGCATGAGCCCCTGCTGGGCGGGGACGTTGCCCGGGGAAGAATCAGTCATATAAGCACTTTACGACAGCGCACGTGCAAGCGCGGCGGAGGCATGCGCCGCATCCTCAATCGAGGGCGGGGAGTCGTTCGGATTAAATAAAGAAATCCCCGGTTGACCGAAGTCAACCGGGGATTCTACCTGTGCGCGAAAGGGGACTTGAACCCCTACCCTCTTGCGAGGACTAGCACCTCAAGCTAGCGCGTCTACCTATTCCGCCACCCGCGCAGGTTGTCTGTTGTTCGCGTTGTTATCGCTGGCAACGAAGTAAAACTTTACCACCCCCAGCAGGGGATTTCCAATCGGGAAACTCCTCGCAACTGGAGGGTGAAAACCCCGGAATTCCGCGGGAAAACCGGGATTGAGTAGAGGTTTAAGGCAAAAAATCAGAAAATCAGTGTCGAGCGTCACAGGAATATGATGCGATTTGCCTAGTGAAACGCGGGTTTAGCGGCTCTACTGCGAAGATGGGCCGAGCCTGGCGGACAGCGTTGCCGCATCGAGAACTTCGTTGAAGATCGCGCCACCGGGTTCCAAGCCGCGGCCCGCGGCCAAGTTGGGCAGGAGGACCGGAGAGAAACCCAGGGCGACGGTAAGTTCCGAAACCGTCTGGGCATCCTGCTTGTTATCCGAGGCGACGCCCAAGGCGCGTTGCGCGGATTGCTTGGTTGCCTGATCCGCGTCCATGTCCCAATGGCTGATGTGATTGAGGGCTTTGACCACGCGAGAGCTCTTGAAATGGGTTGCAATGCCTTCGGAGCTGGACAAGCCAGCGTCAAGTGATGTTTCCAGCCAGTCGGGAAGCGGCTCGTCTTCCCAGCGATTGGTCGCATCCACCAGCAAGATGCCAGCCAGGGATGGGACATCAATGTCGTCGAGTTCCTCTTGGGGCACCATGAGCACCACCAAATCGGCATCCTCGGCAATGTCTTCGGCCAGTACGGCGGTGGCATGCGATGCGTACTGTGCCAGGTGGTACTTCATCATCCGTGGCGGCCTGGAACCTGCGATGCGTACGTCGATTCTGGCCGATGCTGCTGCGCGGGCGAGGGCTGTACCGGCTCGTCCCGCTCCGAGGATTCCAATCCGCTTGATGCTCATAACCTCCAGCCTAAACGCGAAAGCCATGGTGGCATGCAATTCATTGCATGCCACCATGGCTTCTGGACCTAGTGAAAGGCCATCAGCTCCAGAGCGGAGCCAGGGACTTGTACAGCTGCTGTACACCCAAGATGATGAACAGTACTGCGGTAATCGCCAACGCGGTGTTGGTATGCCAGCGGTTGGCCCATTCCTTGGGGATGCGCTTGCCATTGAGCAGGCCCAGGAGGGTGACCGCCAGGAATGGCATGAACAGCGCACCGAGGACGCCATAGGCCAGGATCAGGGCAATTGGCTTGTCCAGCAAGAAGAGCACCATTGGCGGGAAGGTCAGCCACAGCACATAGAACTTGAAGTACTTGCCACCGGTCAGCGTATCCGGGTGGTTTGCCGGCTTCTTGCGCATATGGCCCCAGAAGTCGGCGAACATCAGCGAAACGCCATTCCATACGCCGATGATCGACGAGAAGGACGCGGCCCAGAAGCCAATGAGGAAGCCGTTGCCTACGACATCGCCGTATTCGGCTTTCAGCACGTCGCCCAGTTCCAGCAGGCCCTTGTCGCCACCGGAGATGGTCACGCCGGCGGCGCGAACAACTTCCGCGCCAACGATCAGCATGGCCAACACGAAGATGCCGGTCATGACGTAAGCCATGGAGTTGTCGATGCGCATGACCCGCATCCACTTAGGGGTGTACCAGCCTTTCTCGCGCAGCCAGTAGCCGTAAGCGGCCAAGGTGATGGTACCGCCGACGCCGCCAGCCAACGCCAGGGTGTAGACCACGCCGCCTTCCGGGATCATCGGGATCAGGCCCTTGAGCATTTCCGGAATATTTGGCACAGCGATGAAAGCCAAGCCCACCACGGTCACGAACATGATGCCCACCAGTACAGCGGTGATCTTCTCGAAGAAGCTGTACTTTCCGAACCAGACCATCACGAAGCCCAGCAGGCCCATGAGCACTGCCCAGATCTTCAGATCCACTGCCGGCATCAAGGCGGCCAGCGGCAATGCAGCGGAACTCATCGCCGTAGCGCCGTAAACGAAGCCCCAGATGATGATGTAGGGACCGAAGTACCAGGTGGTCCACTTGCCCAGGGTCTTCCAGCCCTCGAAAATGGTTTTGCCAGTTGCCAGGGTGTAGCGGCCGGCGCCTTCAACCAGAACAATCTTCAGGATCACGCCGACAATCACTGCCCAGAGCAGCGCATAGCCGTACTGGCTGCCTGCTACTAGTGTGGCAACCATGTCAGCTGCGCCAACGCCGGTCGCCGCAACGACCAGTCCCGGGCCAATGACTTTCCAGCGCGGCGGGCCGCCACCGTCTAGGTCGGCGCGTTGCGCCTGGATGTTCTCGCTCATTTGATTTTCCTTTTGACACAGTGCGATGCCGCCGCAGAGTCGCATCGGCAGTGACGCGGACCACGGGGGTGTGAGATCGTATTCAATCTTGGTAGTGATCTTTCTTACTGGCAAACTCTCAGTCAAGTACTAACACTTTCTTAGGAATGCAGTGACGTGGAGAACACTGCGTGTTCCGAATTGCTAGAATTGATCAGTTACCCATGGGCGCCGAGCCCGGATCTGAACGTCGAGGATGATGCCGTGCAGCTGTTGATCGCCGAAGACGACCACGCCGTCGCCCGCGCCCTGATCGATGCCGTGAGCGCCGCAGGCCATCAGGCCGAGCATGTCAGCCGCGGTGCTGACGCGCTATTGAAGCACCACAATGCACAGATGATCCTGCTGGATCTGGGCCTGCCGGATATGGATGGACTGGAAGTCCTGCGCAAACTGCGCCAAATCAGTGAAGTCCCCGTGGTCATCCTCTCGGCGCGCAATGACGAGCGGAGCGTTGTCCGGGGACTGCGCCAGGGCGCCGACGATTTCCTGGTCAAGCCCATCGGGCTGGCGGTCCTTCTGGCCCGCATCGATGCGGTGGCCCGCCGCGCCAAGGTCCAATCCAATGACAATGGCGGTGTGCTCATCGCCGGCGGACTGCGTGTGGACACCGGGAAGCACGAAGCAATTCTGAATGGACGGCACCTCCAACTGACCGCCAAGGAATTCGAGCTGCTGGCATTGCTGGCCCAGCATGACGGAGCGGTGGTAACCCGGGAGCAGATTCTTGATCGCTTGTGGGGCGACGCGTTCGTGGCGGTGTCGCGCTCCTTGGATGTGCACCTCACCGGTTTGCGCTCCAAGCTTGCTGCGCCCGGGATGATCGTGAACGTTCGCGGAGTCGGCTACCGGCTAGAGACGCCAAGCCCGTGAGGCTGCGCGTACTGGGGATCCTGGGCACGCTGCTGCTTGCAATCGTCGCCATCGTCAGCGCGATGCTGTTGCAGAGCGTCAGCCGTGATGCCACCGCTGAAGTCCAGTTGAACCGGTTATCGGCATTGAACCGCTTTGTCCAGCTTGCCGCCCATGCTGATCTGGCAAATGACATGTCGCTGCTCCAGCTGGAGATGGACACCTATAGCGACCTCTATGGCGAAGGGCTGCTGATCAATCTGGGCCAGCGGCAACTGGTCTCGGGCAGTATCGATCCTGCGGATCCCGAGGTCGCTGGCACCGTGCGCAATTCAGAGCTGAATCTGGGACTGGTCCAGATCCCGCCGATCGATCCTCTCTCGGATGCCACCGCCTTCCTCTCGCAGCCGTTCGGCAATTCTGCTCAAGTGCTCGGCTCTGTCACGATGCAAGTGAACTTGGAAACTGCACGCGCCAAGGTGCTGGAAAAGTCCAGCCTGCTGTGGCTTGTTGTCATTTCCATTGGCGCTGGACTCCTGCTCTTGGCCGACCGCCTGACCTTCTGGGTGCTCCGTCCGGTGCACCGGCTCAATGATGCCGTCAATGACATTGCGCGGCATCAGGCACCAGTTCTCCTCGAAGAGCAAGGCCCACCGGAACTGCGCCGACTATCGCGGTCGCTGGGCAGCATGGCCCGAACTATGGCCGAGAGCCTGAAGCAGCAGCAGGAGCTCATTGCTGAAACATCCCATCAGCTTCGGAACCCCGTTGCCGCCTTGCGGTTGCGCGTGGATCTTTTGAAGATGCGCATGGGCGACCAAGCGGATCCCGTCGGAGTGCACGCGGTGGAAAACGAACTGCATCGGGTGGAAACCCTGCTGGACGGCGTCATGCGCTTGGCCAGCGCCGAGCATCGGCTAGCCGAGCAAAATGCGGGGGAGTCCTTGCCCGAGACAGCCGTGCACGGCCAACAAGTCGACGTCGGGCAGATGCTCGCCGAGGAAGTCGAACGCCAATCCGAGGTTGCCCGGCAACGGAGAAACCAGCTGGTGCTCGATGGCAGCGCCACCTCGGGGCAGACCGCCATGGTGTGGTGCAACGGATTCGATTTGCAGCAGATGCTCGCGGAACTACTGGAAAACGCCTTCAAGTACGCCCCTGGCAGCAAGATCGTCCTGGGCCTGCGGCTCAACCCGGGAACTGCCAGCATCCAAATACAGGATCACGGAGCCGGCATGAACGCTGCTGAACTCGCGAATGCAGGCGAGCGGTTCTGGCGTGCAGAACGTGTGCGGCACAGTCCGGGAACAGGTTTGGGACTGGCTATCGTGGATCGCTTGGCGCGCGCGAATGCCGGTGAGCTCACGCTTGAATCGGCTCCGGGCGAAGGGCTCAAAGCAACGATCAGCCTGCCCCTGCATGGCAGCAAGCCCGAGGTGCCCGATGAATCCTGAGCCCATGCCGTCCCGGCGGAACTTGCTTCGATATCTCCTGGCAGCCCCAGTCGCCGCCGGACTGCCAGCACTGAATTCCTGCAGCTCGTTGCCCACTGCGCATCGATTGGATATCGCCTCCGGTGAAGACGGGGGCATGTACTTCCAATTTGCCTCCTTGCTCTCCAACGCCTTGGTGGACCACGGCGTCGCCGAGCATTCAGCAGCCCTCAATACCCAGGCCAGCGCCCAGAATCTGGCGATGCTCGCAGAAAACAAGGCCGGGCTGGCTCTTGCCCTGGCCGATACGGTGGACCAGTACCGGAAGGACAGCGCTCCACAAGCGCAGCCGCTGGCCCTGGGCCGCGTGTACCAGAACTATTTCCATTGCATCATCCGCACAGCAGCCGGGATTAGCTCGCTGCAGGATCTGGCAGGACGCACCATCGGCACCGGTGCGCCAGGGTCAGGTACGTGGGTGACCGGCCAGCGCATATTGCGGGCAGCGAAGCTGAAGAATCGCGGGATCGCGCCCAAGGAGCTGCAGTACGGGTACGCGGCAGGGCTGGAGGCGCTGGGCAAGGGAAGCATTGACGCGCTATTCCTTTTCGGCGGCCTGCCTGTTGCTTCGCTGAGCCGGCTCGCTTCAACCATGGACTTGGGCCTGCTCGATGTATCAGCGGTGCTGCCGCAGCTGCGCGAGCGGTACCCGGATCTCTACGACGGGGTAGTCATCCCGGAGGGAACCTACCGCGGAATCAAGGCCGTGGAGACGATCGGGGTTGGCAACCTGTTGATGGCGCGCGCGGACATGCCCGAGGAGCTGGCCGGAGCCGTCGTCAAGCTCCTGGTCGCCCACGCTGATCGGCTGGTGCCAGAATCCAGCGCCGGCATCCAGTTCTTGACCCCCGAAACCTTGGTCAGCACCGGAGGCCAGCCCCTGCACCCGGGCGCGAGGAAGGCCTACCAGGAACTTCACGGCTAGAAATTGCGCACGTGCGCACACGACGGTGAGGGCTTTGCCCACTAGTGTGTATTGCAAAGCACTGCTACGAGAGGATCATTGGCGATGTCCACTGCTGGCGACATTCCACTCATGGAAAATGAAGCCGTAGAGATCTGCAGGAAACTGATTCAGATCGACACGACGAACTATGGAGGCAACAAGGGCGCGGGGGAGCTTGACGCCGCCCGCTATGTCGCTGGGCTGCTCGAGGACGTCGGCCTGGAAGCCACGATCTATGAATCCGCTCCCGGGCGGGCCAACGTGGTCACCCGCATCCCGGGGGCCGATCCGTCATTGCCGGCCCTGGTCGTGCACGGCCACCTGGATGTCGTGCCGGCCATCGCCGAAGACTGGAGCGTGGATCCTTTCGGGGCCCAGATCATCGATGGGATGATCTGGGGACGCGGAGCGGTGGACATGAAGAACATGGACGCGATGATTATCGCCGCCATCCGCCACCTGCAACGCGAGAACATCACCCCGCGGCGCGATCTGGTCATCGCCTTCTTCGCCGATGAGGAAGCTGGCGGGGACTATGGTTCCGGCTGGATGGTGCAGAACCATCCCGAACTCTTCGCCGGGGCGGCCGAGGCCATTAGCGAAGTCGGCGGGTTCTCGGTCGAAATCAACGGCCGCCGGGCCTACATGCTGCAGACTGCGGAAAAGGGCATCGCCTGGCTGAAGCTGGAATCCAAGGGCATGGCCGGCCACGGCTCGCAGCTCAACACCGATAATGCGGTCACCCATCTGGCAGGAGCCGTCCATCGCATCGGTGAGCATCAATGGCCGCTGTCCTACACCAAAACCACTCGCGCATTGCTTGAGCAGGTGGCCGAGCTGTCCGGACTGGACTTCGATGAAGCCGATCCGGCCCCGCTGCTCTCGGCCATGGGCAATGTCTCGCGCTTCGTCGGGGCTACCTTGCAGAACACCGCGAATCCCTCCGCCCTGGAGGCAGGCTACAAGCACAACGTCATTCCCGGGCAGGCCCAAGCGCTGATCGACTGCCGCACCCTGCCCGAGCAGCACGAAGCCACCTTGGAGACCCTGCGTGAACTGGCCGGGGAACACGTTGAGCTGTCCATGGTGCATGAGCAGGAATCCCTGGAGGTGCCCTTCGCCGGTGCGCTGGTGGATTCCATGATCGCGTCGTTGCTGGCTGAAGACCCGGATGCCGTGGTTCTGCCCTATATGCTTTCTGGCGGAACCGATAACAAATGGCTGGCCAAACTGGGGATCACCGGCTACGGATTCGCGCCGCTGCAACTTCCTGCCGAGCTGGATTTCACCGGAATGTTCCATGGCGTCGACGAACGCGTGCCGGTGGACTCCATCAAGTTCGGCGTGCGGGTGCTGCAAAACCTCTTGCAGGAATACTAGAACCAGCGTTGGCCCAGCCAGCACAACAGAATCCAGGAGCAGAATCCTTGACCATCGAATCCATACTGAGCGACGAGCTGCTTGAGCGTTTCCGGGACCGGGCCGCCGGCTATGACGAGTCGAACTCGTTCGCCATCGAAGACTTCAACGAACTGGTGGAACTGGGCTACCTCAAGGCGCTGGTGCCGGCAGAGCGCGGGGGACTGGGGTGGAACTTCGAGACCCTGGCCCTGGCCCAGCGCCGCCTGGCCACCGCGGCACCCGGCACGGCCCTGGCGATCAACATGCACCAGGTATGGGCGGGCGTCGCGTATTTGCTGCAGGCCCGCGGGGACCGGCGCCTGGATATGGTGGCCGATTGGATTGCCGAGGGCGAAGTGATGGCGTTCGGGATTTCGGAGCCCGGCAACGACGCGGTGCTCTTCGACTCGAAGACCAGGGCGAGAACTGCTGCCGATGGCTCGGTGGAGTTCAATGGCGTGAAGATCTTCACCTCGCTGGCGCCGGCGTTCACCCGATTGGGGGTGTTCGGCAAGGATGAGGAATCCGGGGAACTGGTTCACGGCTTCGTCGCCAGGGGCGAGGGCGTGCATTCCATGAACGACTGGAACACCCTGGGCATGCGGGCCAGCCAGTCGCACACCACGAAGCTGGAAAATGCGGTGGCCCCGCGCGAATGGGTGCATAGCCGGCTGCCGGCCGGTCCTAACCAGGACCCGCTGGTCTTCGGCATCTTCGCATCCTTCCTGACCCTGACCGCAAGCGTCTACGTGGGCATCGCAGATCGTGCGGTGACCCTGGCCCAGGAGGCCCTGGGCCAGCGGGTGCACCAGGACGGGACCCGGTATGCGCAGGATGTGCGTGCCCGCGGGCTCTTGGCCGAAGCGGCGATGCGCCTGCTGGCCCTGGATGCCCTGCAACGCTCGGTGGCCGGTGACCTGGAGGCCAAGGCGGATCACCAGAGCGCGTGGTTCCCCAAGCTGGTGACGCTGCGCACCTTGGCCGGGGGCACTGCACGGGAGAACATCCAGGTTGCCGGACAGCTGCTGGGCGGTGGCGGATATTTCCGGGGATCGGAGTTCGAACGGCTCTACCGCGACGTGCAGGCCAGCTGGTACCACCCGTCCAATGCCGCCTCGGCAGCCAATACGGTGGCCTCGTGGCTGGTAGGCCCGCTCGACAGCTGAGGCAAGGACCCGCGATTGCCGTGAGGGCCAATCGCGGGCACGGAGCCATGTGCCCAGTTGCCGGTTCAGGGAGCCAGGGTGCTGCGAATGCGCATCACCCGGCGGCGCAGCCAGTATTTTTGGGCGCCGCCTTCATAGCGGCAGGTGCGCATGAGCTCCCATTTGCCGTTATCGGCGTGCTCCCGCAGGGCGGCGCGGGCGACATGCTTTGGTTCGCCCGGGAAAGAAGTTATGACCAGGTATTCAAAGCGCTGGTCATCGGGATGATGCAGCGGTGGCTTAATTCTTTCTTCGAGCATCCTGCCCCCTATCTAAAGAACGCCGTGCGTTGTAGCCTCATGCTATGAGTACTGAACCGAGTTTTGCACTGCAAGCATTTATTGCACGCCTGGAGCAGCACCTGGCAATTGTGTCGCAGAGCCGCGGTGCTGGCGAGGCATCCGTCGACGCGGCTTTTGGCGCGCTGGCCGATGCCTTCGAAGACTATGAAGACGCCCTCTACGATCAGTATTCCGAGTTATTGCCCTTCACCATACCCTCGGATGATGCGTGAGTACGACCACGGAGTGAATTTTTCCTATTCCGTGTTTCTGAGTCCAGATAGTCGCAATCGGTGAAGTAATGTCGAGGGGTGAATTGGTTTGAAGCAGCTTTCCTAGGATTGATCCAGGGCCTGACCGAGTTCCTCCCGATCTCGTCCTCAGCCCACTTGCGTATCGTTGGCGAACTCCTGCCCAACGCCCAAGACCCCGGAGCGGCATTTACCGCCATTACCCAGCTGGGTACCGAAACCGCAGTGATCGTCTTCTTCTGGCGTGACATCGTGCGGATCATCGGCGCCTGGTGCAAGGCGCTGGCCGGCAAGATCCCGCATTCGGATCCGGATGCCAAGATGGGCTGGCTGATCATTATCGGCTCCCTGCCGATCGCGATCCTGGGCCTGTTGCTGGAAGACTACATCGATACGAACTTCCGTTCGCTGTGGATTGTTGCGACCACACTGGTGGTCTTCGGCCTGATCCTGGCCATCGCCGACCACTACGGCAAGCAGCAGCGCACCTTGGACAAGCTGACCGTCAAGCACGGCATCTTCTACGGTTTCGCCCAGGCCATGGCCTTGATTCCGGGCGTCTCGCGTTCGGGCGGCACCATCACCGCGGGTTTGCTCATGGGGTACACCCGTGAAGCCGCAGCCCGCTACTCGTTCCTGCTGGCGATCCCGGCGGTGTTCGCCTCGGGCCTGTACAAGCTGGTCAAGTCCTTCGACGAACCAGGTGTCTACACCCTGGCGCAGACCGGTGTCGCTACCGTCGTGGCCTTCGTCGTCGGCTTCCTGATTGTGGGCTGGTTCCTGAAGTTCGTTTCCACCCACTCCTACCGCTTCTTCGTCTGGTACCGCATCCTGCTGGGCCTGGCGCTGTTCGTCGCTCTGGGATTGGGCTGGATGGCCGCCTGATCCAGGTTTTCCAAGATGTCCGTGGACTGCTTCACGGGCATCTTGCAGTTAACGGGAATAAACCTCGCCTTGCTTCACTTGGAGTTAAAGGAAGAAATACGTCGCATCTGCGAAAGGATGTCCATAAGTGCACGCGTGGAATAACCCTGAGGTACCTCAGGTGGCTGGTTCAGCACCAACACTGGAACTTTTCAATACCGCCACCGGAGCCCGACAGGCCACTGCGCCAGCGGATGAAGCTATTGCGCCGGCCAGCATGTACGTTTGCGGTATCACCCCCTATGACGCCACCCATATGGGCCACGCCGCCACATATGTCACCTTCGACCTGGTGCAGCGCACCTGGCGCGATGCCGGTCGATCCGTGGCCTACACCCAGAACATCACCGACGTGGACGACCCGCTGCTCGAGCGCGCCGCAGCAACCAACGTCGATTGGCGCGAACTGGCCGAGTCGCAGATCCAGCTCTTCCGCGACGACATGGAAGCCCTGAACGTCATTCCGCCGCAGAACTACATCGGCGCGGTGGAATCCATCCACTGGCTGGTCCCGGTCGTCGAGCAGCTGCTCGATGCGGATCTGGCCTACCGTGTGCCGGCTGGTGCCGATGGGGTGGAAGGCGACGTGTACTTCGACACCCT
This sequence comes from Glutamicibacter sp. NPDC087831, assembly GCF_044742845.1. Lineage (NCBI taxonomy): Bacteria > Bacillati > Actinomycetota > Actinomycetes > Micrococcales > Micrococcaceae > Glutamicibacter > Glutamicibacter sp. NPDC087831. The sequence continues at coordinate 1,073,773 of NZ_JBIUVH010000001.1, read as the reverse complement.
GGCCGCCCAGAACGATGCCTGGAAACTGGGCGCCGTTTCGAACTACGACCGCGAGACCATGCTCGGCTTCTTCGCCGAACGCGGCGGGGATCCGGATCGTGCCGGCAAGCGCGATGCGCTGGACCCGCTGCTGTGGCGTGCCGCCCGCGAGGGCGAGCCGTCATGGGATGGCGGCAAGCTCGGTTCCGGCCGCCCGGGCTGGCACATCGAATGCTCGGTGATTGCCCGCAAGACCCTGCCGGCCCCCTTCACTGTCCAGGGTGGCGGCTCGGACCTGATCTTCCCGCACCACGAATTCTCCGCGGCCCACGCAGCTGCTGGCGATAACGCGGAACTCGCGCAGACCTACGTGCACACCGGCATGGTGGGCCTGGACGGCGAAAAGATGAGCAAGTCCCTGGGCAACCTGGTGCTGGTTTCCAAACTGCGCGAAGCCGGCGTCGAGCCGGTAGCGATCCGCGCCGTACTGCTCTCCCAGCACTACCGCAGCGACTGGTTCTGGACCGAGCAATTGCTGGCCGCAGCCCAGCAGCGGGTGGCTGCCTGGCGCCAGGCCTTGGCCACCACCAGCAACGAGGACGCAGCCAAGGTAGTGGAAAGCATCCGCAAGCACATGGCCGATGACATCGATGCGCCCTCCGCGCTGGAGGCACTCGACCGGTGGGCGGCGCAGCCGGCCGGCTCGAATGGCGACGGCGCCGAAGCGTTGCGCCACGGCATCGACGCGCTGCTGGGGCTCAAGCTCTAGGCAGCACCGCGCCAAGCATCCCGGGGTCCGGCTTCAGATATCGAAGTCGGACCCCGGGCCGTCTTTGCGGTACTTTCCCCGGCGGCGCAGATAGCGCTCGAATTCCCGGGCAATGGACTCGCCGCTGGCCTCGGGAAGCTCGCTGGTGTCCGTTGCCTGCTCCAGCTGTTCAACGTACTTGGCCACATCCGGATCCGCTGCCGCGAGCTCATCGACCCCGTGCTTCCAGGCCAGCGCATCCTCGCGCAGTTTCTGGTCCGGCACGGAGACCGGGATGACTTCCTCCAGCAGCTCGATGATGGCCAGTTGCACCCGCGGGCTGGGGGACTGCGCAACATAGTGGGAGAGCTGAGCCCACAGCGACAGGCTCGGGATCCCGTACCGTTCGAACTCCACGCCGAGCACCGAGGGGATTCCGGTGGGCCCCTCGTAGGTGGAGGCGCTGATCCTCAGGTGCTCCTGGAACCGCGGATCGTCGCTGGCCAGCGAGGTCGGCACCGGCCGGGTATGCGGCACATCAGCCAGCAAGGCGCCCAGGGTGAGCACGGCATGGGCATTGTGGGATTGGGCCACCTTGATGATCCGCGAGCAGAAGGTCTGCCATTTGAACGTCGGCTCGACACCCAGCACCACCAGCAGGTCGGCGGCCGCCTGGGGCAAATGGATCTTGAAGATCTCGGTGCACGGCCAGTCCACTACGCGCCCGGTCCCGGTGCGCCGGGTCTTGGGCCGGGTGAACTGGTAGTCGTAGAAATCGTCCTCGCCCACGGTGGCCACATGCTCATGGGCGTTGGACTCGAGCAGCAGGCGGACGGCGTCCGTGGCCGCCGAACCGGCGTCGTTCCACCCCTCGAAGGCAGCCAAGACGATGGTGGGGCGAATCTCATGCTGGGTCTTGGCAATATAGCTATTCAGCGTCGGGGCGTGGTATTCCTCGTTCATTGAAGACTCCTTGGCAGCACTCGATGCTCTCGGCGTGGCTCGCCGAAGCGGCTTAGCCCCACTCTTCCATCTAGAATGGACTCATGCCAAGCACCAGTTTTGACTTTGCCGCCGGAACCGAGCCCGCAACCCCGCAAGCTGTCCTGTGGGATATGGACGGTACGCTGATCGACACCGAACCCTATTGGCTGGCTGCCGAAGCTGAGCTGGTGGCTTCCCATGGCGGCTCATGGAGCCATGAACAAGGCCTGGCCCTGGTCGGCAACGCCTTGCCAGATGGCGCCCGGGCCCTGCAGCAGGCCGGGGTCAAGCTGGAGATCCGCGAGATCATCGACTGGCTCTCTGCCCGGGTGGTTGCCGGCATCCGCCGCGAGATCCCCTGGCGGCCAGGAGCCCGCGAATTGCTCGCGGCGTGCAAGCAGGCTGGCATCCCGCAGGCCCTGGTGACCATGTCCGAGCGCAGCATCGTCGATGAACTGATGATCAGCATCCCCGAAGGCACCTTCCAGGCCAGCGTTACCGGTGAAGAGGTCGCCAACGGCAAGCCGCACCCGGAACCTTATCTGGCTGGACTGCAGCTGCTGGGACAGTGCACCGGGAAAGAACTGGAAGCAGCCAGGTGCATTGGTTTCGAGGATTCCGTGCCGGGCATCGCCTCGGCGTCCGCGGCCGGGCTGCATGCGGTGCTGGTCCCCAACGCCACCGACCCGGGAGAAGGCAATTGGCGCCGGATCGACAGCTTGGCATCCGTGGATGTACATGAAATGACTCGATGGTTGGTGCAGGTTAGCGCGTGAGCGACACTCAGGAAAAGTCCCCTGGAATCAAGCTGGGGCGTATCGGGGGCGTCCCGGTCTACCTCTCCAGCTCGTGGTTCATCATCACCGCGGTCATCACCTTCAGCGTTGGCATCCAGCTTTCGCGCGGCGGAATCATCCCGCCGCTGAACGCCTACCTGATGGGCCTGGCCTGCGCGGTGGCTATTGCCGTGGCCGTGCTGATCCATGAGGTCGCGCACGCGATGACCGCGCGCGCCTTCAAGTGGCCCGATGCGCACATCGTGTTGACGCTGATGGGCGGGCACACCCAGTTCGGTTCCTTCAAGGCCAAGCCCGGCGCCTCGCTCTGGGTGGCACTCTCCGGACCGCTGTCGAACTTCCTGCTGGCCGGAATCGGCTGGCTGGTGATCGAGAACGCGGCCATGGGCGTGTACCCGAACCTGCTGCTGGACTTCTTCGTCTATGCCAACCTGCTGCTCGGCGCCTTCAACGCGCTGCCCGGGCTTCCGCTCGATGGCGGGCGGCTGGTCGAATCGATCGTCTGGAAGGCCACCGGATCCCAGTTCAAGGGCACCATCGCCTCGAGCTGGGTGGGCCGGGCAATCGCCGTGGGCCTGGTCTTCTACTTCGTGATCTATCCTCTGGTACGCGGCGAGCAGCCCCAGATCATCACGGTGGTGGTCGGCATCATGGTGGCGATGTTCATGTGGCAAGCCACCACGCAGCTGATTGCGCACTCCAAGATGATGCTGAACCTGCCCACCGTGATCGCCACCGACTTGATGCGCCCGGCTTCGGCCATGGTTTCGCACGCAACCGTAGCCGACGTGCTCTCCCGCCAGAACGCTCGCGGGGGAGAGATCATCCTAGTCGACCCGAAAGGGATGCCGGTCGGGGTCATCGATGCGCAGGCACTGTCCCGGGTGGGCCCGAACCAGGCGGCCCAGGTTCCGGCCTTGGCCGTGTCCCGTGCCCTGGGCCAGGGCGCGATCGTGGCCGAGGATTCCGATGGCCGCGCACTGATCGACTACCTGGCCAGCGTGGACAGCGCCGAATACGCGGTGATCAGCGCCACCGGGCAGGTGGTGGGCCTGCTGCACCAGCGGCAGATCGTCAACGCCGTCACCGGACGCCGCAAGTAAACTCTATACAGACTGAAAAGCACCAAGAAAAGGATCACATCAGTGAGCGAAGCTAAGAGCCAGGCGCCGCACGGCGCGGCAGCCCGTCGCGGCCTCTTCCGTGTCGGCGACCGCGTGCAGCTGACCGACGAGAAACGCCGGATCAACACCATCACCCTGCAGCACGGTGGAGAGTTCCACACGCACAAGGGCGTGCTGCCGCACGAGGCCATCATCGGCCTGCCCGAAGGCTCGGTCATCGAGAATATCGACGGCTTCCGCTACCAGGCCCTGCGCCCGCTGGCCAAGGATTTCGTGCTCTCCATGCCGCGCGGCGCCACCGTGGTCTACCCGAAGGATGCCGCGCAGATCGTGCAGTTCGGCGACATCTTCCCGGGCGCACGCGTCGTCGAAGCCGGCGTCGGTTCCGGCGCGCTGTCCATCTCGCTGCTGCGCGCGGTCGGCGATGAGGGCTTCCTGCACTCCTTCGAGCGACGCGAGGAATTCGCCGATATCGCCCGCGGCAACATCTCCACCGTCTTCGGTGGCGAGCACCCCTCGTGGCAGATCTCCATCGGCGACTTCCAGGACAGGGTCGTCGAGCTGGAAGCACCGGGCAGCATCGACCGCGTGGTCCTGGACATGCTCAGCCCCTGGGAATGCCTGGATGCGGTAGCTACCGTGCTGGCGCCGGGCGGCGTGTGGACCAACTACGTGTCCTCGGTGACCCAGATGTCCCGCGTGGTCGAGGCAATCCGTGCTTCGGGCCAGTTCACCGAGCCAGAGTGCTTCGAAACCCTGGTGCGCGGCTGGCACGTCGACGGCCTGGCTGTCCGCCCGGATCACCGGATGGTGGCGCACACCGCATTCCTGATCACCTGCCGCCGTCTGGCCGATTCCGCCGATGGCATCCCGAAGGCCAAGCGCATCAAGGAGCACTCGTACTCCGATGAGGACCTGAGCGCATGGACGCGCGATCACGCCGAGGGCGAGTGGACCGCTGAAGCACTGGGCGAGCGCGGCTTGTCTGATAAGAAGCTGCGCCGGGCCGCCCGCGATGCCAACCAGTCCGTGCGCGTGCGTGCCGCTGAAGAAGGCGCCGAAGGCGCTGGCGGCGAAGCCTGAGCTGCAACCATATATTGAGACATTGCGTCTCATTATGTGACATTGGGCCCCGAGTGTTCTGCACTCGGGGCCTTCAGTTCCTAGGATGGAAGCAAGACGGTGCGCCAAGCACCGGAAAAAACCTCATCAGGGCGCACGAACCGCCCCGGTGACGTTGGATGTTGGAGGTTGGAACGTGAACGATAATCGCGAGGCAGAACAATTGGCCGAGCGGCTGCAGATGACCGAACGCCAGGTCAACGTGCTGCGCGACAAGAATCGCAACCTCGACAAGCAACTCGCCGGGATCAGCGGCAATAACAAGCGCCTGGTGGCCCTGCTGGAAACCACCCGCGAGCAGATCATCAACCTGAAGTCGGCGCTGGAAAAGGACGGGGACACTCCCTTCAGCCACGGCACCATCGTGGCCAAGCACCCGCGCAAGCACCCCGAACCCGGGCTCGGCATCGAATCCACCGGCGCCCAGTCCGCAGATGTCATCTACTCCGGGCGCAAGATGCGCGTGGCCGTCAGCCCGCTGATGGATTTCGACAAGCTGGTCATCGGCCAGCAGGTGCTGCTCAATGAAGCACTGGTGATCGTCGCGGCCCTGGGATTCGAGGAGACCGGTGAACTGGTCACGGTCAAGGAACTGCTGGAAAATCACCACGCCGTAGTCATGGCCCGTGCCGATGACCAGCGCGTCGTTGAACTCGCTGGCCCGCTGCGCGAGATGCACCTGCGCGTGGGCGACCAGCTGGCCATCGATTCGCGTTCGGGCATGGCGGTATCCCGCGTCCAGCTCACCGACATGCAGTCCCTGGTGCTCGAGGAAGTCCCGGACATTGCCTACTCGGACATTGGCGGGCTGAACTCGCAGATCGAAGCCATCAAGGACTCGGTGGAGCTGCCCTTCACCCACCCTGAGCTGTACCGCGAACACGGGTTGAGCGCGCCAAAGGGGATCCTGCTCTACGGTCCTCCGGGCTGCGGCAAGACCCTGATCGCCAAGGCGGTGGCGCACTCCCTGGCCCAGCGCGTCGTCGAGCGCAAGGAAGGGGCCAGCAACCGCAGCTACTTCCTGAACATCAAGGGTCCGGAGCTGCTGGACAAGTACGTGGGCGAAACCGAGCGGCACATCCGCCTGATCTTCGCCCGCGCCCGGGAGAAGGCGCTGCATGGAGATCCGGTGGTGGTGTTCTTCGACGAGATGGAAGCGCTGTTCCGTACCCGCGGCACCGGTGTCTCCTCGGATGTGGAAACCACCATCGTGCCGCAGCTGCTGGCCGAAATTGACGGCGTCGAGCGCCTGGATAACGTGATTGTCATCGGCGCGTCCAACCGCGAGGACATGATCGACCCGGCGATCCTGCGTCCGGGACGCCTGGATGTCAAGATCAAGATCCGCCGTCCCGATGCCGAGGGCGCCACAGAAATCTTCAGCAAGTACCTGACGACCGAACTGCCGCTGCACGCCGATGAGCTCGATGCCGATGCCGGGGATGCCGGCGCCACCATAGCGCGCATGATCCGCGGAGCCGTCCAGGCAATGTACTCCACCGAGCGGATCAACGAATTCCTCGAAGTCACCTATGTTACCGGTGCCACCGAAGTGCTCTACTTCAAGGACTTCGCCTCGGGCGCGGTCATCCACAACATCGTGGACCGCGCCAAGAAGCATGCCATCAAGGCGCTGATTACGCAGAACGAACGCGGACTGAAAATGGAGTACCTGCTGCGTGCGGTGCGCGAAGAGTTCGCCGAGCACGAAGACATGCCCAACACCACCAACCCCGATGATTGGGCCCGAATTTCCGGCCGCAAGGGCGAGCGGATCAGCAACATCCGTTCCCTGGTCCAGCAGCAGGCCGGCAAATGAGCGCACGTCGGCTGGTCGGCCTGGAAACCGAATACGGAATTATCCGCCCGAACATGCCCAAGGCCAACGCCACGGTGCTTTCGGCGCAGATCGTTGACGCCTACGCGCAATTGGTCGCCGAGCAGGATTCGGCGGCCAAGGCAGCACGCTGGGACTACAGCGACGAATCCCCGCTGCAAGATGCGCGCGGATTCGCCATGGACCGGGCCCAAGCGCATCCGAGCCAGCTGACCGACCTGGAGCCGGGGCTGGACGACGAGGGCATCTGGACCGCCGAATCCATTGCGCTGGATGGCAACGACGCGCATCTGGGTTCAACGCTCTACCAGGAGAAGGAATCCACGGATGTCGTGATGAACATGGTCCTGGGCAACGGCGCACGCCTGTACGTCGACCACGCCCACCCGGAATACTCCAGCCCCGAATCGATGACCCCGCGTGATGCGGTGCTCTGGGACCAAGCCGGCGATGAAGTGATGCGCCGCGCCGCGGCCGCCGCCCAGCGCATGGGCAGCGGGGAACTGCTGCTGTACAAGAACAACACCGATAACAAGTCGGTCTCCTACGGCTCGCATGAGAACTACCTGATGCCGCGCGGCATCGAGTTCTCTTCGATTGTCCGCGGGCTCACCCCGTTCTTTGCCAGCAGGCAGATCTTCTGCGGTGCCGGCCGGGTGGGCCAGGGCATGCTCAACGAGCGCGCCGCCTTCCAGGTCTCCCAGCGTGCCGACTTCTTCGAGGCGGAAGTGGGCCTGGAAACCACGATCAACCGCCCGATCATCAACACCCGCGATGAACCGCACGCGAACTGGGACAAGTACCGCCGCCTGCACGTGATCATCGGGGATGCGAACCTCGGGCAGATCTCCACCCTGCTGCGCGTGGGCACCACCAACTTGGTACTCTCGCTGATCGAAGCGGGGATGGCCCCGCAGCTGGAACTGGTCGAGCCGGTCCTGGCCTTGCAGCAAATCAGCCACGACCCCACCCTGAAGGCCAAGGTGCGGTTGCGCGGCGGGGTCCAGCTCACCGCCATTGAAATCCAGCGCCATTACCTGCATGCGGCAGAAAACTACTGTGCGGCACGCGGCATTGATGATCCGGACACCACCGAGATCCTCAGCCGTTGGGCGCAGATCCTGGAGTTGCTCGAGCGCGACCCGATGGACGCGGCAGACCAGATTGACTGGATCGCCAAATACCAGCTGGTCAACGGCTTCGCCCAGCGCCACCAGCTTGAGCTGTCCGATCCACGCGTGGCGATGCTGGACCTGCAATGGGCTGATTTGCGGACCGACAAGGGCTTGTACTACCGCATGGCCGAACGCGGGGCCATCCAGAGGATCTTCAGCCAGCAGGAGATCAACCAAGCCGTGGCCAGCCCGCCGGAAGATACCCGGGCCTACCTGCGCGGCATGACCCTGCAGCGCTATGCGCCCTACGTGGTCGCAGCGAACTGGGATGCGTTGTCCTTCGCCGTCCCCGGGGCGCGCAAGATCAGCCGCTTCCACATGCCCGAACCGCTGGGCGGAACCCGTGCGCAGGTTGGCGAGCTGTTCGACACGCAGCTGGAGATTGCGGAATTTATCGACGAATTGGCCAGGCGTCGCTAATCGGCGCAGAATAGGTATGAGTCTCGGCGCGTAATTCCGGGATTCACGACGACTTAGGAGAAAACGATGACTCAGGAAAGCTTCTCGGCCCGCCGCAGCACCCAGAACCAGCAGGCCGAAACGGAACAGGTCCAGGTGAACACCACCGGCCAGTCCGCCGGCGTGGATGACCTGCTGGACGAGATCGACTCGGTGCTGGAATCCAACGCTGAAGAGTTCGTCCGCGGATTCGTGCAAAAGGGCGGCCAGTAAGCCCCAACGGGCACACAGCTTTGGAAGTCGTGTTCTGGCCAATGTGGCGGAACCGCAGTTGAGGGGAAGTAGCTTCGCGTGGATCGCAGAATCTTTGGTCTGGAAACCGAATTCGGGCTGAATTATGTCCCGTCGGATGGGCGCCGGCTCACCCCGGAGGATGCCGCACGGCACCTGTTCAAGCCGGTAGTCAGCTGGGGGCGCAGTTCGAATGTGTTCCTGGAGAACGGCTCGCGCCTCTACCTGGATGTGGGCTCGCACCCGGAGTACGCCACCGCGGAATGCGACCAGCTCAAGCAGCTGATCGCCCACGACCGCGCAGGGGAGGCGTTCATGCTGGACCTCGTTGACCAGGCAGAGGACCAGCTGGCCGAGGAAGGCCACGAAGGCCGGATCTACATGTTCAAGAACAATGTGGACTCCGCCGGGAACTCCTATGGCTGCCACGAGAACTACCTGATTCCACGCAAAATCGAGTTCAAGCGCCTCGCTGACATGCTCATCCCTTTCCTCGTCACCCGCCAGCTATTGTGCGGTGCCGGGCATCTGATCACCGATGAAGAGCAGACCAAGTACGTCTTCTCCCAGCGCGCCGATCACATGTGGGAGGGGGTCTCCTCGGCCACAACGCGCTCGCGTCCGATCATCAATACCCGCGATGAGCCGCACGCCGATGCCGAGTACCACCGCCGGCTGCATGTCATAGTGGGCGACTCGTCGATGAGCGAAACCACCCAGCTGCTGAAGATCGGCGCCACCGACCTGGTGCTGCGCCTGATCGAATCCGGCGAAATCTACCACGATCTGCGACTGGAAAACCCGATTCGCTCCATCCGCCAGATCTCCCACGATTTCACTGGCCAGACCGTGGTGCGGCTCATGGGCGGCGACGAACCGACCGCACTGCAGATCCAGTGGATCCTCTTCGAATCCGTCAAGGAATTCATCGCCCGCCACGGCGCGCACCACGACCAGGTGGATACCGTCCTGGAATTGTGGGAACGCACGCTGAACGCAGTGGAAAGCCAGGACTTCTCGCTGATCGACCGGGACATCGACTGGGCGATCAAGCACAAGCTGCTCACGGGCTATGCCCAGAAGAACTCCCTGGAGCTCTCGGCGCCACGGATCGCGCAGCTGAACCTGACTTACCATGACATCGACCCGCAGCGCGGCCTGTTCCACCTGCTCAAGCGCCGCGGCCTGGCCAGCGCAGTCGTCTCCGACGCTGAAATCAATCAGGCTGTGAACAACCCGCCAGCCACGACACGCGCGGCACTGCGAAGCAAATTCATTCGCGCCGCCCGCGCCAATGGGCGACGCTATAGCGCCGATTGGGTCCACATGAAGTATGAGGATGGCCCGGGCGGAATTGTGCTGTGCAAGGACCCGTTCGCAACCACCAATTCACAGATTGACGAGCTCATTGAGCTGATGGGCCAGCAGCTTTAGCTAGCTGGAAACAAGTATTTACACAGCAAAAACCTCTAAGCTGGACGCAGATCATTACGGGCCTTGCCCTGTGCAAGCCCGCAATGCATGACCAGCTAGTCCAACCGGAAAGAAGATTCGTGCGAAAAGTTTTGGCAGTATGCGCCACCGCGTCCATCCTTGCCCTGGCGTCCTGCGGTTCGGGTTCGTCATCCCTGAGCGGCATCGACGTCAAGCCAGCAGAAGATAGCAAGTCCGCACCTGAGGTCAAATTCGATGCGCCGCTCCTGACCGAAAAGTCAGAAGCAGTCACCGTGGTGGAGGGCGAGGGTTCCGACATCAAGGAAGGCGACACCATCCAGATCCAGTCGGGCCTGTACAAGACCATCGACGGCCTGCTGACCAATGAGAACTTCACTGCTGATCCGGCTCCCATGAAGGTTGACGAGACGCTCAAGGAGCAGATGCCCGAGCTCTACGAAACCCTGCTGAAGTCCCAGATTGGCGACTGGATCGCTTACGCAGCCATCGAAGGCGTTCAGCAGCCGGACGGGTCCATCGCCGAACCGGCCGAAGGCTCGCGTGCCGAACGGCTGATCGTGATCAAGATTGCGGACTCCAAGAGCCCTAGCCAGACGATGGGCAAGGAAGAAGTCCAGCAGCTCAAGGACGACGGCAAGCTCCCCACCGTGAAGACCGGCAAGGGCGATCCGCAGATCACCATCCCCAAGGACACCGAAGCCCCGGCAGGCCTGGCAGTGGACGTCCTTGAAGAAGGCGACGGCCCAGCGGTTGGCCAAACGTCCAAGGTCACTGCCCACTACCACGGCGTGCGCTGGGAAGATGGCAAGAAGTTCGACGGCAACTTCGGCAACGAAGAAGGCTTCGAAGCCGATATGGCCGGCGGAGTCATCCAGGGCTGGCTGCAGGGCTTCCAGGGTCTGAAGGAAGGCAGCAAGGTCTTGCTGACTGTCCCAACGGACTTGGCCTACGGCGAAACAGCTGAAGCCCAGGGGCGTCCTGCAGGACCACTGGTCTTCTACGTAGAATTAGACAAGGTAAGCGAAAGCAAGTAACAGAAAGGCCGTGACTATGTCGTTCGGAGAACGCAACTACGACCGCACCAAGCCGGAGATCGATTTCCCGGGCACCGACGCTCCTGAAGAACTGGTCATCACCGACCTGGTCGAGGGAACCGGCGCCGAGGTCACCCCAGGCACCACCGTTGAAGCGCACTATGTAGGCGTTGCCTGGTCCACCGGCGAAGAGTTCGACTCTTCCTGGGGCCGCGGGCAGACCCTCGACTTCCCAGTGGGTGTCGGAATGGTTATCCAGGGCTGGGACCAGGGCCTGCTGGGCATGAAGGTCGGCGGCCGTCGCCGACTGGATATCCCATCGCACCTGGCCTACGGCGAGCGTGGCGCCCCAGGCGCCATTGCGCCTAACGAAGCACTGATTTTCGTTGTGGATCTGATGGGCACCAAGTAATTCCAAGTGCTGGCAATGGCCTCGATTAAATAATCGGGGCCATTGCTGTCCCAGAAGTCATCCTTATCGGCGAAAGTTGGTTAGTCTAGGCACGTGAGCACAAAGCAATCCCCGGGACCCAGCAAGGCAGAACGCCTGACCAGCCTCATCTATGCGCTGGCAACTAAATCACGGAAGTTCAACGCCGACCGCATTGGATCCTATTTGGTGCCAGGCGGTACCAAGGAGACCCGAGAGAAGGCGCTGGATCGCCTCAAGGACGATATCCGCAATGACTTCGGGTTGCAGCTGGACAAAGAAGTAATCGACGATGTTACGTACTACAGCATCGACACGACCGAGTGGTTCTTGCCGCCGGTGGAATTCAGCCCCGCAGAAGCCGGCCTGGTCGCATTGGCCGCGAGCCTTTGGAAAGACACCAAGCTCCAGTCATTGGGGCTCAATGCCGCGGCCCGAGTCACCGGCCATGATGGCGTGGCCTCGCCGGTCGCTCCGTTGGCCGGCTCATTGGTACCACGCCTTTCCATGGATGAACCGAACTTCCGCGAATGCGCCCTGGCGGTCTTCAACCGCAACACGCTCAAGTTCGCCTATACGTCCTCTGGCGGCGCACAGAGCGAACGAATTGTTGATGTGTGGGGGATCGGGCAGCGCTACGGCAACTGGTACTTCACCGGCTATGACCACACGCGGAAAGATACCCGTGTCTTCCGCCTCTCGCGGGTTCAGGGCAAGTTCACGAATTACCGGCATGGCGGCGCTAACGCCGACGGGCAGTACCACGCCCGCCCCCAGGATTTCGACATGACCCAGGTCTTGCAGGATTTCGACCTGCAGAATCCGGGACTGGTGGCAACGGTGCGGCTCTTGGGCGATGAAGCAATCCCGCTGCGCGCCCAGGCAGTAAATGGCCGCAGCGATCAGGATGAGCTGCAGATCGGCTATGCGGATCCGCATTCATTTGCCCAGCAGCTGGCAGCTTATGGTCCGGCCGTGAAAGTCCTGGAACCCTCCGAACTGGTGGCCCAGGTGCGCCGGATTCTGCGCGACGCGCGCAGCTCCCAGACCAGCCAGGGCAACCAGGATGCCTACGCAGAGGTGAAGTTCCGTCCGCATCGCGCCACCGGCCGTGGCACCACCACAACTCAGGTCATGCGAAATATCGACATGATCCAGTATGTGCACGCCCATGGTGCCGTAGAAATCGAAGCGCTGGCAGAACGCTACTCCATGAGCGTTGCCAAGGTTCGTGAAGAGCTGGCCATGATCATGATGTGCGGTGTCCCGTACGGCCAGCATGACGAACTGATCAACGTCAATGACGGCGACGTTGAATCCGATACCGTTACGATCTCCAATGCAGCCCTGCTGGCCGAGCCGCAGAAGCTGGCGCCGCTGGAAGCAGTAGCCGTGCTCGGCGGGCTCAACGCCCTGGCAAGCATTCCCGAGTTCGAGCACCAGCAGGTGCTCGACGCGGCACTGGCCAAGGTGAATTCCGCGGTGGCCCGTTTTGACGGCTGGAGCGGGGCGCTGGGCTTCGCACTGTCCAAGGCGCGCGAGAACGATATTCCGCAGCAGCTGATTCAGGCGATTCGTTCCCAAGACGTCGTGCGCATCGATTATTACTCGGCCCGTTCGCGAACTCACCAGGTTCGCGATGTGGAACCGATCCGGCTCATTGAAGACGGAGCGGTGCAGTACCTGCGGGCTTGGTGCCGAAAGCGCCAGAGCCTATTAACTTTCCGGGTGGACCGGATGTTAAGTGTGGAAACTGCCGGTGAACAATTCGAGCTGGCGGCTCGGCATGAAGACCAGCAAGATGTCCAGATCCGGTATGCCTCCAACGACGATGACTTAGAGGTCATGGTCTATGTAGACGCCGAGATCTTACCGGTTATCGAAGCTTTCCATCCTCTTTCCTGGTCCACGGGAAAGGTCGGTACGGGGTATCTGGCCAACGTCCGGTTCTCGGATCACCAGGTAGCTGCGCCGCTCGTGGCTCGCCATAGCGGTAAACTGACTGTGGTCTCTCCTGACGCTACGCGCGAACAGGTAGTGAACTGGTTGGACGAGGCTATCGCAATGTATGAGGATTAATAGATGCTTCCTTGGTGGTTTTGGGTACTTTTGTGGACTGTGCTCGTTTTGGCGACAATACTTGTTGCGGCACTTGCCGGCTTCCGTTTGTTCAAACGGGGAATGGCGGTCGTCGAGGGCCTGGGCGACGCTGCGGATCACATCAGCGCCGGTTTAAGCCAGGAGGGCACCGTCGTCGAGTACGCTGCGAACCCTCGTCGCTACCCGCACGGAACCGATGCCACGCACGCGGATCCGGAGAAGATCAAAAAGCTTCGCGATAAGGGCAAAGCTGAAAGAATCGAGGCGCGTCGAGTTCGCCGCGTCGCACGTCGCGCACAGCGCGGCCAAGCTCAGAACATGCGCGATCTTGGCTTGTTCTGACGTAGACTTTAGATAGAGAGAAGGGAATCCACATGGGTGGCTTACAGGGATGGCATTTGGTCATCATTATCGTGCTTGCACTGCTGCTTTTCGGCGCTCCAAAGCTTCCAGGCTTGGCTCGCTCGATGGGCCAGTCGCTGCGCATTTTCAAGTCCGAGGTTCGCCAGATGAAGGATGATGATCCTAAATCTGAAACCGTTGATGGCACCATCAATGATCCGAACCCCAACGAAAAGAACAACTCGTAGACCTCTTCAGTGGCAACAAATAAAGACAAGAACCCGCGCAGCAAGAAGAAGCGGGCCAAGGACGCAGAAGGTCGGATGGCTCTCAAAGAGCATCTGATTGAAGCACGGAACCGGTTATTCAAGTCGCTCATCGCGCTGACCTTGGGCACGGTAGCCGGTTTCTTCGTATACGACTGGCTGCTTGCCTTGCTGATCGCGCCTGTGAAAGCTGCCGGCGGCTCGGTAGTGTTCACCGCGGTGATGTCACCCTTCGACATCATGATCAAGGTGGCGCTGTTCGTCGGCCTGATCGTTTCCTCGCCGGTGTGGCTCTACCAGCTGTGGGCATTCATCGTGCCGGGACTGAAAAAGAACGAGCGCCGATTGAGCTACAGCTTCGTAGCAGCCGCGGTTCCGCTGTTCCTTGGCGGCGTGGCGATGGCCTACTTCGTTCTTCCGTTTGCGCTGGAATTCTTCATTAGCCTGTCGCCGGAGAACTCGGATAACCTGCTGAACATTTCCGAGTACCTGCCGTTTATCTTCCGCCTGCTCCTGGCATTCGGCTTGGCCATGCTGGTACCGGTACTGATGGTTGGCCTGAACATGGTTGGCGTCCTGCCAGCCAAGCTCATCTTGAAGAACTGGCGTATCACCGTCTTCCTCATCGCCCTGGTTGCCGCTATGGCAGCACCAGGCGGCGATGCAATCACCATGTTCGCGTTGGCTGGACCGTTGTTCCTCACCTTCGCCGTTGCCACCTTGATCTGCCACTTCAACGACAAGAAGCGCGCAAAGAAGCTGGCGGCACGGGAAGCCGAGAATGAACGCCTAGCAGCTGGTGAAACTTCTGGCATTGAAACCCCTAGCTCGATTGACGAACCTAAATCCCAGCTCTGAACCAGGGCAAGAAAGTGAACGACCACAAGTGACTTCACCCGCGGAACGCTACGCGAATTCCAAGGCACGGCAGGTCGAAAACGGCACTGCACTTCCTGGATTCCGGGCAAGCATCTCCTTCGACCTGGATCCATTCCAGGCCGAAGCTTGCCAGAAGGTCGCAGAAGGGCACAGCGTACTGGTCGCTGCGCCCACCGGCGCCGGAAAAACTGTTGTTGGCGAATACGCCATCTACCAGGCTCTAGGCGAGAACCGCAAGGCTTTCTACACCACGCCCATCAAGGCGCTGAGCAACCAGAAGTATTCGGAACTGGTCAATCGCTATGGAGCGCAGAAGGTCGGGTTGCTGACCGGCGACACCTCCATCAACTCCGAAGCGCAGATCGTCGTCATGACCACCGAAGTGCTGCGCAATATGCTGTACGCGGATTCCCAAACCCTCGACGGCTTGGGCTACGTGATCATGGATGAGGTCCACTACCTCGCCGATAAATTCCGTGGTGCCGTATGGGAAGAAGTCATCATCCATCTGCCGTCCAACGTGCAGATCATTTCACTCTCGGCAACCGTGTCCAACGCCGAGGAATTCGGTGGCTGGCTGGATACCGTCCGGGGCCAGACCGATGTCATCGTCTCCGAGCATCGCCCGGTGCCGCTCTTCCAGCACGTCATGGTCGGCCCTAACGTGGTCGACCTGTTTGCCGAAGACGTAGCCTTCGACAAGGTGGCTGAAGACGATTCAAAGGCCTCGGTCAACCCCGAACTGCGAAAACTCGTACGCTCCCACAGCCCTGGCGGCCGAGTGCAGCGCGGCCGGGGTCGCGGCGGCCGCGGCCCCCAGCGCAGTTCAGGCATGGGGCACCGCATCAACCGTCCAGCGGTTATCGGGAAGCTTGACCGGGCTGCTCTGCTGCCAGCTATCTTCTTCATTTTCTCCCGCAAGGGCTGCGATATGGCCGTGCAGCAGTGCGCCATGGCTGACCTGCGCCTGACGACCAATGAAGAAGCCGCCGAGATCGCGCAAGCGCTGGATGAAGTCGCCTACCGGATCCCCAGCGAAGACCTGGACGTACTGGAATTCTGGTCCTGGCGCGATGGTCTGGTTCGCGGCTTCGCTTCCCACCACGCCGGCCTGCTCCCGATCTTCAAGGAAATCGTTGAAGACCTCTTTGCACGCAACCTGATCAAGGTGGTGTTCGCAACCGAGACCCTGGCACTGGGCGTGAACATGCCAGCACGCTCGGTCGTGCTGGAAAAACTGGTCAAATTCAACGGCGAATCCCACGTGCAGATCTCTTCGGGGGAGTACACCCAGCTCACCGGCCGTGCCGGGCGCCGCGGCATTGACGTCGAAGGCCATTCAATTGTTGTCTGGAACCCCGACCTGGAACCGGAATCCTTGGCAGGACTCGCTTCGAAGCGAACCTATCCGCTGAATTCCTCGTTCCGTCCGACCTACAACATGTCCACCAACTTGCTGGCGCAGTTTGGCCGTGAACAGACTCGTCAAATCCTCGAAACCTCCTTTGCCCAGTACCAGGCGGACCGTTCCGTGGTGGGCATGGCGCGCCAGGTGCGTTCCAAGGAAGAATCCCTGGCCGGCTACGCCAAGTCGATGGAATGCCATCTCGGAGATTTCACCGAGTACCTGAAACTCCAACGAAACCTGGCCCAGGTCGAGAAGAACGCTGCGAAGGACCGCCGCCACGAGCGCCGTTCGGCAGCTGAGCAGTCCCTGCAGGCCGTGATCCGCGGCGACGTGGTGGACCTGCCAGGTGGCCGCCGCTTCGGCCGCGCCGTGGTTGTCGAGCTTGATAAGGCCATGTACAACCCGCGACACACCGTGCTGACCGAAGAAGCGCAGCTTCGCCGGCTCTCGGTGGAAGACCTCAACGGACCAGTGCAGATCATTTCGCGGATCAAGATTCCCAAGGGGTTCAACGGGCGCACACCGAAGGAGCGCCGGGACCTTGCTTCATCCTTGCGCAACGCGATCTACGAGTCGCGTCCTCCACGCCAGGACGCCCAGAGCTTCGATTTCGAAGGCTCGGATTCCTTCGAGCGTGAAATCAACGCACTGCGCCTGGAGCTCAAGGACCATCCTTGCCACGCCTGCTCGGAGAAGGACCAGCACATGCGCTGGGCCGACAGGTACTGGAAGCTGAAGAAGGACACGGACAAGGCTCGTCGCGCCATCCGCGGGCGAACCAATACCATTGCCACGCAGTTCGACAAGGTCTGCAAAGTGCTCGAGCAGTTCGAATACCTCGTGCCTTCCGAGGGCGGCGAAGATTTCGCGCTGACCGACTCGGGCCGCCGCCTGCGCCGCATCTATGGCGACCGAGATCTGCTCACCAGCCAAATCCTGGAGACCGGCAAGCTCACGCAGCTCAATGCGGAAGAACTCTGCGCGGTTGTCGCCAGCCTGGTCTACCAGGCACGCCGCGACGGGGACCGTGCCGATCCGAAAATGCCAACGGGCAAGATCGATGACATCTGGAATAGCACCATCAGGATTTGGGGCGAGCTATCGGACGCTGAAGAGGCCTTGGGCCTTGACCCGACCGCTCCACCGGAATCCGGTTTGATCTGGCCAATGTACAAGTGGGCCCGCGGTTCGAGCCTGAACAGCGCGCTGCGCGGTACCGATCTGGCACCGGGTGACTTCGTGCGCTGGGCCAAGCAGGTCATCGACACATTGGACCAGTTCGCAAAGAATAGCGACCTTCCGCCATTGCTGGTTCGCAATGCCTACAAGGCAGTAGACCAGATCAAGCGCGGTGTAGTGGCCTACTCGAACGTGCTGGACTAGCCAGCAGGTCCAGCCGAAAAACTTATTAGCCAGTGCACGAGAAAAGGGAGACGCTGATGGCAAAAACACTCTACCGAAACGGGTCCATCTACTCAGCGGCCGATCCATTTGCTACCGCAATGGTGGTGGACGGCGACACCATTTCATGGTTGGGCGGCGAGGACGCAGCCGAGCGCCACGCGTCTGCCGTCGACGAAGTGGTCGACCTCAATGGTGGTTTGATTACCCCGGCGTTCGTCGAATCCCACACGCACCTTGCCGCCTTGGGCCGCACCCTTTCGGGAGCCGATTTGGGTGCAGCAACCTCGGCTTCTTCGCTGCTTTCGCTCGTCGCCGAGCAGGCGCAGAAGTCGACCAAGCTGGTCCTGGCTCAGGGGTGGGACAACTCGAACTGGGCTGACCAGCAGCTGCCCGCGGAAACCGACCTGACCAGTGCCGCGGAAGGCCGCGGCTATTACCTGGCGCGTCGCGATGTGCACAGTGCCCTGGTCAATCGGGAACTGCTGGATCTGCTGGACCTGGGCCACCTCGCCGCTGGCATCATTTCTGGTGCGGATCACGACGCCGTGCGTGAAGCACTCACCAATACGCAGAAGGCCGAACAGGAATACCAGCGCCTGGCACTGGAGCACTACGCCTCGCGTGGTTTCGCCAGCGTTGTGGAGATGGCGGCCCCGCATATTGAGGGCCGAGAGGCGCTGGAGCAGTTGCTGGCCATCGACAACCCTGAACTGCCGCAAGTCCATGCCTACTGGGGCGAACTGGTTAGCGATGCAGACATCGCCCAGGAGCTGGTCGCATCCTTCCCAACGGGAAAGGTGCTGGGCTTGGGTGGCGATCTTCGCGTGGATGGTTCGCTAGGCAGCCACACGGCGTACCTGCGCGAAGACTACAGCGATCAGCCGGGCGAACGCGGCACCCTGTATCTGAAGCGTGACGAAATTGCGGCCCACCTGGTCGCTTGCAGTTCCCGGGAGATCCAGGCCTCGTTCCATGTGATCGGAGACGGCGCCCTGGACGAGGTGTTGGCAGGTTTTGACCTGGCTGCTGAGCAGATTGGGGCAGCTAAGCTGCAGATGTGCCGGCACCGTCTGGAGCATGTCGAGATGGTTGATGAAGACTCGCGGGCCCGTTTGCTGCAGTACGCCATCATGGTTTCGATGCAGCCGGTCTTCGACCAGGCGTGGGGCGGCTCGAACGGCATGTACGCGCAGCGCCTGGGGGTGCGCGCAGCATCGATGAACAACCTCTCCGCTATGCTTTCGGCTGGTGTGCCAATGGTGCTTGGCTCTGATGCTCCGGTAACGGAGGTTGATGGCTGGCAGGTTGTTCGCGCCGGCATGAACATGACGAATGCTGAGGCTCGCATTTCGGCTCGTGCGGCCTTCTTGGCTCAAACCCGATCCACCTACCGCGCCATGGGCGAGATGAACCCGTTCGCCGGGCAGCTCGTGATCGGCGCGCCGGCGACTTTTGCAGTGTGGACTGCCTCTGAACTTGCTGTGCAAACTCCGGACGTCCGAATCAGTTCTTGGAGTACCGATGCACGAGCTGGAACTCCGATGCTTCCGGTCGTTGATGAGGAAATTCCGCAGTGCCTGCGTACAGTACGCGCTGGAATCACGCTTTTCAATACCCTTGAGCCAAGCGAATCGGCTTAAAGCGAAACAGATGCTCAATAAGCAGAATGAATTCGCAAAATTTGCCCTGACTAGTGGTGTCTAGGTAAAGAGTGAAGTCATTTGATGGTTGACAGCCTAGGTGGGGTACCCACTAGGCTGGTCTAAGCGCCTCTTCGAGATGCACATGCATTGCGTTGGAAACTACGCAATTTAAACAACGATCCTCAGTGACCTTAGATAACATTCTCTGTGCCTTTCGGCGTGGAGAATAGGGCCGAAGTCACTGAGGATCGTTCGTTAATGCGGTGTCTCCAGCGCGCTGATTGGCAAATGATGACTATACTTTGAGTTTGGATTAACTCTTTTCGACCCGGTGTCCTGCATAAGCCATGCAGTCGACGCCGAGCAGGCAAGAGGCTTTGTGTTGTATACCCAGAAAGGTGCCGCCGCGTGCGCGTCATTACAATCATTCCGACTTACAACGAACTGGAGTCGCTCCCGCTGACCGTAGGACGCTTGCGTACCGCAGTTCCTGACTCGGATGTATTGATCGTTGATGATAACTCGCCTGACGGCACCGGAGAACTTGCAGACAAGATGGCTGCTGAGGACTCGAATATCCACGTATTGCACCGTACCGGCAAGGATGGCCTGGGAGCCGCCTACATTGCAGGTTTCGAATGGGCGTTGGCTCGCGACTACGACGTACTGGTAGAGATGGATGCCGATGGCTCGCATATGCCAGAGCAGCTTCCACGCCTTTTGGAAGCCAGTGCCGCGGGCGCAGATCTCGTAATCGGTTCGCGTTGGGTCAAGGGCGGCGAAGTCGTGAACTGGCCAATGCTGCGCAAGATCATCTCGCGCGGCGGCAGCTTCTACTCGCGCACCATGCTGGGCTTGCCTCTGCGCGACATCACCGCAGGCTACCGCGCCTTCAAGCGCGAAACCCTGGAAGCAATCGATTTTGACGCCGTTGAGTCGCGCGGCTACGGCTTCCAGGTGGACATGACCTTCCGCGTGGCCATGCTGCGCAAGACGATCGTTGAAGTTCCCGTGACCTTCGTAGAGCGCGAACTGGGCGCGTCGAAGATGAGCGGCAACATTGTGTTCGAAGCAATGTGGAATGTCACCCGCTGGGGCTTGGGCGCCCGGTGGAAGAAGCTGACTTCCAAGAAGTAATACCCGTGGTTAAGCGAACTGGCGTGCAACGATGGATCGTTGCACGCCAGTTCGCTTAACCAGGAATCATCATCAGGTCTCGGGCAGGCAGTGAAATACAAACCAGCCCACCGCCCCAAAGGCGGACTGTGCAGGATGAAGATAGCTTCTACGAAGCTGCTTAGGCCGGCGGCGCTGGCCGCGCAATTTCATGCAGGCTCTTTGACGCAGTTGAAAATACTGGGCGTGGTCTTTGAGCCCCATAGCAGACAGGCAAAAGAGTGAGGGCTGGGTTTGATAACCATCGGTCATCAAACCCAGCCCTCAACCAAGCCCCTACGGCCATGCTAAGGCAGCATGGAACCGTGCGTGGGGGAGATTAGGCAGTTTCCCCGCGAGCAGCGCGCAGCTGCTGGAGGCGGTCTGCCAGAGTCTTTTCCAGTTCTTCTTCGGAACGGCGCTCAAGAAGCATGTCCCAGTGGGTACGGACAGGCTTTTCATTGCCCGGTTCTTCGGCCTTGGCTTCGCCGTGGACGAGCTTGGCTTCCTTACCGGTCTTGGTGTGCCAGGTTGCTGGAATTTCAGCTTCGGCAGCAAAGACGACGAAGACGGTCTCGCCCTCTTCGGTACGGTATTCCACACGCTGACGGGCAGCCGGCTCCACACCTGCCTCAGATTCCATGCTCTGTGCACCCAGGCGCATGCCTCGTAGGCTGCGATCGCTCATGTTTTCCCTCCGCGATGATTGAAGAATTCGCTACACGTACCAACGTTTGGCACTCGGAAATAATTCCCTCCGACTAGAGGTGAAGATAATTCTTGGTGCCAAAACATCCATTATACGCGTCTGCGGCGAGGTGCATTGTATGCACCTCGCCGCAGACGGCTAATCGGTTCTAAACCAGCTGTTGCTACAGGTTGCTACCTGGGGCCGATGGCGATTCCGGAGTGGCAGGCTTGCTGCCCGATCCGTTGCCGCCCAGCGCTCCGCCGATGCCCTTGAGTGCTTCGGTCAGTTCGCTTGGAATCACCCACAGGGTATTCGAAGTGCCTTCGGCAAGCTTCGGCAGAGTCTGCAGGTACTGGTAGGCGAGCAACTCATGGTCCGGCTTGCCGGCGTGAATTGCATCGAAGACCTTCTGGATGGCCTGGGACTCGCCGTCAGCGCGCAAGATTGCGGCCTGTGCATCGCCCTCGGCTTCGAGGATGGAAGCCTGGCGTGCGCCTTCGGCAGTAAGGATGGAGGACTGCTTGGTGCCCTCAGCGGTCAGGATGGCAGCACGGCGGTCACGCTCGGCGCGCATCTGCTTCTCCATCGAGTCCTGGATGGACAGCGGTGGATCGATAGCCTTCAGCTCGACACGGGAAACACGGATGCCCCACTTGCCGGTTGCCTCGTCAAGGACACCACGCAGCTGGCCGTTGATCTGGTCGCGGCTAGTCAGGGCCTCTTCCAGATTCAGGCCACCGACGACATTACGAAGCGTAGTGGTGGTCAGCTGTTCTACGGCCTGGATGTAGTTAGCGATTTCATACGTCGCGGCACGCGGCTCGGTGATCTGGAAGTAGACCACGGTATCAATCGAAACTACCAAGTTGTCCTCGGTAATAACTGGCTGCGGCGGGAAGGAAACAACTTGTTCACGCAGGTCCAGCAGCGGCAGCAAGCGATCCACAAAGGGGATCAGGATTGTCAGACCGGGATTTAGGGTTCGGTTGTACTTGCCGAGGCGCTCAACGATGCCAGCACGTGCCTGCGGCACGATGCGCACGCTGCGCAGTAGGACGACAATCACGAAGATTGCCAGAACGACAAGCACAATAGTCAAGCCAAAGCCATCTGAATTCATGGTTCGTACTCTCTTTCCTTGTGCAGTAGTGATGAATTTGGGGGCGTCAGGCTAGCTAGCCGTTAGCAGGGTCAGGGGACTTCGCGGTGAGGTATGCAGTTGCCCCGTCGATACGTGAAACCACGGCATAGGTGCCGGGATTCATGGTCGGAACGCTGGATTCAGCACGGGCGGTCCAGATCTCTCCACGGATCTTGGCCGAACCCGACATGCGCGAGGTCGGCTCGAGAATAAGTGCATCCGCACCGATTAATCGCTCGATATTGGTGCGGAAGCCCTCGGGTGATTTCCGTAAATGTTTGACGGCAATAGGTCGAACCAGGAAGATCATCAACAATGAAATGACGCAGAATACAAGGACCTGCAACCACATGGGTCCACTGAGCAGTGCGACCGCTACACCACCAAGGGCACCTACGCCGAGCATGATGAAGTAGAGATCAAGAGAAAGCATCTCGATGATCGCCAGCAGCAAGAACAGTGCCAGCCAGATCACCCAAGCGTTGCTGATGATCCATTCGGCTGTTGTCATGGCATTCACCTAAATTCTGTTAGGACATTGACCAGTCGTAACTGGTCTTTCCTACATTCTGCCGTAGAAGGCAGATAAAAGGTGTAGTCATTTTGGGGTATCTTCTAGCCCTGCGTGACGAATGCGTGTACTCCAAAGGAAGCTGTTACAGGCTGGGAACCCAACGCCAGCGTCTGCTGATGAAGAATTTCAGGGGAGAGGTGGTGCCCGGACGGACCCATGAATGCAAGGTTATAGAGATCGTCCGCATTCAGGTTCATCCGATATGTCAGATTCTTGGATCCGCGATGATTAAGGCCTTCAGCCGCAAATTTTTCCACCAAGGCGGCTTGCTTGCCCTGTCCTACGGTGAGCATGCCCAGCGGGTCGACGACTTCGTTGAGATGATCTGGTTCGCCGGTCACGACAATGCATAATCCACCAGTACGCAGTACACGTTGGAACTCTGCCGGGTTATGCGGTGCGAAGCAGTTGATCACCACATCGCGTGATCGGTCGGCAGTAGGCAATTTGCGCCAGACATCCCAGACCACAGCGAGCGTGCTTGGAACCTTCGCGGCACGACGCATGGCAAAGCGGGAGATGTCCAGAGCCAAAGCATCAAGTTCAGCAGCAGGAGAGTTCTCTAGAATCTTCCCCAGGTAGTAGCCGGTACCTGCGCCCGCATCCAGCACGTCAAGCGAATGTCCGTCGTGATGATCATTGATCAGCTCGGACAGCGCGCGCGCCAGAGGCTCATAATGTCCCTTTGACTGGAAAGCATCGCGGGCTTGGACCATGGCCGAGGTGTCTTCGAGGAAGTTCGTTCCTTTGCCAGTAAGGAAGTTGAAGTAACCCTGTTTGGCAGCATCAAAACGATGCCCGGCTTCGCAACTCAGGGTTCTATCCCGAGATTCCTCGAAGCCAAGGGGTTGCTCGCAGACCGGGCAAGTAACGTTCGTGGTGCCGGAGAACATTAGAATTTCAGAACCTCTTGTGCCGTTGCAACGTCCATGCTTTCATGGCGCCACAGTTCGGATTCGTTAATCAAGGAGCGGGTAAGTGCTTTGTCGATATAGACAGTGCCCGACAGATGATCAGTTTCGTGCTGGACAATGCGGGCCTGCCAACCGGAGAAGCTTCGAGTTATTTCCTGGCCGTCCCGATCTTTATAAGTGGCGGTGATATCGGCGGCCCGGCTCACTACGCCTTGGAATCCTTCGAAAGACAGGCAACCTTCGTAGAAGACTGCCGCGCGCTCTGTTGATGCCCTATATACGGGGTTGAAGATCTCGAAGTACTCCAGCGGCTCACGCTCTCTGTGCGAGGCAGCTTCCTCCGGAATGGGATAGAGATCTTCGAGCACGGCAATCTGCAGGGGGATACCCACCTGAGGAGCGGCGAGTCCTACGCCAGGGGCGTCGTACATGGTCTGGCGCATTGCTTCAAGGAGTTCTTCGAGCAGTTCCTGCGGAAGCTGCTGCTCGTAGGCCACCGCCTGCTGGCGGAGAACGGGATGTCCCAGCTGGACAATAGGCAGTATGAGGTTCTCATCTGCAGTCTCCAGGACTTCTCGAACGATATTCTCGATGTCCTGTGCGGTGTACTCGGTGTTCATCGGCAAGCGCTAGTCCGTTCGTATTCGTTGAGCTGAAGTTGAGCCAGGCGCGAGGTGAGTCGGGCCTTTTCAGTGTCATGCAGCATGTGTCCAAGATTGCCCAGATTGTCTGCGGCGTACAGATGGACTTCCACGTTCTTGTCGTAGAAGATATCGATAAGATTCGCCAGTCGGCGTTCCTCATCCATTGGCATGGTGGCACTAGCTGGGATGCAGGTTACATGCCAGCGCGAATACCGGCTTGCCAAATCCAGATAGTCGGCAGTGTTGCGGCGAGTTCGGCAGATCTGATCGAAGCTGATCCAGATCTCATCCGCATTCACGTGGACTGGCCCGATTTCGTCGTAGCCGATCTGGATCATCGTATCGTGGACCGGCAGTTCTCCTGGTGCTTCGAAGAGATTTAGCGTGCCTCTCCGATACCCGTCCAAGACCTGCTCGGGATCGGCGGCGAGCTGTCGGTAGTCCACCGAATGATCCAGTGAGAATACAGTGAAGTCCCGTTGGATCCGGTCAATAATTGGCTGAACCAGGTGATGGAAAGTGTCATCGTCAAGCAGCTTCTCCGGCCCGTAGTTCGACGTAGTGACCAGCTGGATCTCGTGTTCCGTGCAATGCCGAATGAGCTTGGCCATGAACATCGCGTCGCCAGGTTCGGTGCAATGGAACTCATCGAAGACCAGCAACTGCAGTCCAGCGAGCTCGCGCTCAAGCCCTTGCGAGAAAATCGCGCCCAGCGGCTGGCCCGGGACACGGTTGACCGGGGAATTTACGCGCTGGAAGAACTCGTGGAAATGGAAGCGCGCTGTCGTGGTTTCAGGCAGCACCGAGACCAAGGTATTGATGATGAGGGTTTTGCCTCGACCAGGAGGGCCATAAATGTAGACGCCAGGGTGCTTTGCCGTCATCGTCGTACGCAAAGTACGTCCTAGAAGGTCGATCAGATCACTCTGAACCGGGTCAACTTCGATACCTTGCAGCTTGAGAGCTTCGCGGATCTGAAGAGCGTACTTATTCCCGTGGGGAATGCGTAGCAACGGATTAGCCATATCTAAATTTTGCCACTGAGCGCAGACGCGGCCAATCTTCTGTGATGCAATCGCCACCATTCCAGCTTGCAGGGATGCCTTGCGGTGCCGAGGCGACGTTAAAGTGCCTAGTCAAGAAGCCTTCGATTTATTTCGAAACGGATGATTTAAATAGGGGAGTGCTCCCAAAGATGGCTACGAGCCTGTTTAGTCTTGTGAATTTTGAGCATACCTATCGCTTTATCTTGATCCGTGGCCATAATGGACACACCCACAGAGCTGGGTTGAAGCAGTTGAATCGAAGCAGGGCGGGCGAAATGCGGAGAGGGAGCGCGTGAGATGACCAGCGAATTCATTGTCCCAACGGCTGAAGACGAGATCGTCTCCAGCGATCTTTTGGACATGTCGGCAACGGTACTCAAAACCTTGTCGGATCCGGCAAGGCTCCAGATGCTCTGGGCGCTGTCCATGGACGATCTTTCCCTGTCCGATTTGGCTCAGTTGATCGGCGTTAGTCCAACGGTTGCCGGCCAATTGCTATCCAAGCTGCGAGCAGCCGGTGTATTGCAAACGAGGAAGTCCGGCCGCCATGTCATCTACTCGATGCATGATGAGCGATCGCGCGAGTTCATTCGGCAGACCCTGGACTTCGCGAGGCACCGGCTGGATTTGCAGGATCAGCGTCAACAAGCTGAGCAGTAAGCGGCCTTCGAAATCCGAGGCGTAAATGGACGAATAAGGCTACTTCCAGCGACATTGCGAATAAGCCGATAATCTACATTATGTAAAGTAATGGAAATCCACGACTCCCCACGCAGGGTCTCACTGCAGCCATTTGTGCTGGCTGCCCCGTCTATCGAAGCAGGCTCCTTTCATGCCCATCATTCGAAAGTTCGCGGACGCTTCGGCGGGATCTGTGGATCTCAGGTGGTCCTTCGGCGTATCGACCGACAGGCTTTGGCACGCAATGATTGATCGTCAGGCATTGCCACTCTGGCTGGGAACTCACGTCGCTGGAAGCCTTGGCGTGGGTTCTACTGTGCAGATCGAGCATGCGGAAAACTACATCTGCGAAAGCCGGATTGAACAGGTCGAGCCAGCATCCGCCCTCGTGATGTCCTGGAAGTTTCCGGAAGAATCTGTGTCGGAGGTTAGTTTGACTCTGCAGTCGAGCCTCTTCGGAGCTGAACTTGCGCTGAGCCACTCCAAACTCAGCGTTGGCGTCTCGAATTACTTGGCGGGATGGGAAACGCATCTCATGTATCTGGAGGCCGTCCTGCTTGGGGCTCCGCGCTCGATGGATCAATTCTGGGACGTTTATCAGGAGGTATTCGAGAACTAGGGCGCTTTCCTCTTGCCACTCCCTTCGATGTTATTCCAAACGATGATCGATCCGGCTAGAGTACACCGCGCCGGGTCAATGCCGACCTCAAATCCGCAGCGGAAGCAAAGTGATGTGTGTGGATCCCGAGATCGGTCGCCCCGACAAGTTTCCCGGCGGAATCGTCGGTAAAGAGGATCTGGTTTGCACACAGGTGCAGAGCATTGATTACGTGCAGAAATGCTCGTCGGTCTGGCTTCGGATAACCGATTTTTGCTGAATTGAATACTCGGGCGACGTGGGTGGCGATTCCTTGCCGCTTAAGTTCGATGTCAATGGTGTCGCTGCCGTTCGTGAGAATGGCGGTGGTGATACCTGCACGTTGTAGATCGTCGAGTAGCTGCAGCACATCGCGACCTACAACGGGCTCTATGCGACCCCATGCGTTGGCGGCTTCCGTGGATCCAATGCTCTTCCCAATCTCCTTGATCCATGTCAAACGAGATATTTTACCTGTAGTGAGTCCTTCCAGGCGAGCAGGGTCGAAAGCCGCCGCGTTCAAAGTGCCCGATGGCAACCCATATTCCATTTCAACGTCAGCAGTGGCGGCCTCGGGAAAGTTGCGGATCACTCCGTCCAAATCGAAAACTACTGCGTGGATCATGGGGCAATCCTGCCAGATGCAGGCGCATTGGGGCATCTGGGGCCAAGTGCATGCGGTGCCTTTCCTGCAGCGAAGGCCTGCCTAGAAATCTAGCAGGTGCTGCGTCAACCGGGAACTCCATGTCCCAGGGCAGGATGTCGGCGGTATCCCGGGAGCCAGATAGGCTAGTACTTGACCGAGTTCCCGGACTACTCCCCTATCTACCTTCAAGGACAGAAAACACCCTATGTCTCCAAGCGCCCTGTACCGTCTAGTTGCCCGCGCTGAAGCTGTCACATGGACGATGCTGATCATCGCATTGATTTTGAAGTACGTCGTCAAGGTTGGTGATTGGCCTGTATCCATTGCCGGCTTCATCCACGGCTTTGTCTTCCTGACTTATGCAACGATGGCTGTGCTCATTGGCATGAATCAGCGCTGGAGGAAGTCGCTGATCATTGGAGCTGCCGCGACCGCCGTCGTCCCATATCTGACCATTCCTTACGACAAGTGGCTGGAACGCAAGGGAAAGCTGGAAGGTACCTGGCGTACCGAAGCAACCGATCATCCAGATGATCGCAAGTGGACCGACGCGACGATGCGTTGGCTTGTTGCCCGCCCGGCGCTGACCACGGTCCTGCTATTCGTCGTTATTGCCGGTATCTTCTCGGCCATGCTTTTCATTGGCCCTCCAGGTGGCGAGCACTAATCATGGATTCTATGAGGAGCAGGCTGCTTTCGCCTGGGCATCACTGAATGCACTTGCTCCTCAATCCAATTTGCCTGGCCCGGTCACTTCCATGTGTTCTTGGCCAGGCAAATTCTGTCTAATCCGGACATAGCAGGGTAAGGCTCGAACTACTTGGTGGTGCGTTGCTTCGGTGCGTAGTGAACCATCACCAACATTCCAATTAGCTCTACCAAGGTCTGGCTAACGACCACGGCAGAAGCTAATTCCAGCTCCGCGGGCAAAGCCAGGGCCAGGGGAAGCACCACCAGAGAATTGCGTGTGACGCCGCTGAAAGTAACTGCCCGCCGCGAGGCGGTGGGCAGCTTGAAGAGTTTCCCCGCGGAGTATCCAAGGACATTCATGATGCAGATAAACAGGGCGAAAACCATAATGGCCAGCCCTAATTGACCCAGGCTTGCGCTCACCGTGAAGATCTGCGAGCCCACCACGCTAAATAGCGTTCCCATCATCAACGGAACCATTAGATAGTCGGCCCAATCCCCGATGGGCTCTGCCCAGGTAAATCGTTTGGCGAGTGCCTGGGTGAGTGCTGCTGCCAGCAGTGGGAGCACGATCAGTCCCAGCAGTGCCCCCAGGAAAGGAGCTGGCACGATCACGTCGATCGCCGAGGGTCCAGCAAATATATAGAGGTATGCCGGCACGAGCAGCATCTGCAAGATCAACAAGAGCGGTGTGGCCGCCAGCAACCGTTGGCTGTCTCCCCCGGCTAAGCCGGTAAAGACGATAACGTAGTCGATGCAGGGCGCTAGCAAGACCAGCAGCACGCCGAAGAGCAGTGCCTGGTCCCCCGCCACTATTCGCGATAGCCCGAAGGCCACGAGCGGCACCACGGCAAAGTTGACCGCGCACAGTGCACCCATGAAGCGAGTGTCCCGGAAGGCCTCCGGAAAACGGGTCAGCGGCATGCCCAGGAAAGTAGCGTAGAGCAGCAATCCAAGGAACGGGTTAACCGAGTTCTCGAGACCCTTGCTTGCGGCAGGCAAGGCCAGGCCGAGAACGCAACCGGCAGTGATCGCGGATAAATAGAGGGCGATCTGTTGCGTTTGCATCCATGCATTGCCAGGCCAGATCTTCATAGGACTAATGCTAGAACAATAGCTGCGGCCACCATGGCCGTGAGCTCATTCGGGCGAGCCTCGACGGCGACGTTCTGTGTCTGAACCGACAACGATCCAGCCAACGCCGAATTACTCACGGACACCGGGGTAAACCTATGATGAGTACATGAAGGATTCTATTCGTAAGTGGCCGCTGTGGATGGCTGTCGACGTTGTTCTCATTGTTCTATTCGCCCTGCTCGGTCGACGTGAACACGAGCATGCCTTGAGCATTGGCGGCATCCTGATGACCGCCCTGCCGTTCTTGGTTGCCTACGTCGTCGTGACCTTGCTGTCCAAGCCTTGGACCACGATCAACAAGCTCTTCCCTGTTGGCGTACTGGTCTGGGTGGTGACCGTAGCAGCGGGCCTTGCGCTTCGCGTTGGCATGGATTCCACTGCGGCACTCCCCTTCATCATTGTCGCGACATTGGTTCTGGGCGCATTCTTGATGGGGCGTCGGCTGGTTACCTCAATGGTGGCTAAGCGGCTAGGTAAATAGCAGGCCGAGCCCGTAGGAACCGGCAGCGACGAGACCGCTGGCGAAAGTCCCCAGAATAAACTGTTCGGCGGCGCGATGGTTTTTCAGTTCAGAGAACCGGCCAAGACCCTTGACCGCCAAGACGACGGCAATGCCTTCTGGCCAACCGGCCCAGAGGCTGCCAACGATGGCCGTGCGCTCCAGGAGTCCGATCCACAGCCCGCCTCGAAGCGGTGAAGGGTCGGACTCCTCCTTTTGGAGCTCGACATCATTCTTCGCAGCAAGCCGGAAAACAAGTTCCGTAAACGGACCGCCGAAACTAATGGCAAAGATGGAACTCAGGACGATCGCGTACACCGGCGAAAGCCCGTTCTGCTCCAACGAAGTTTGAGAAGCAACTGCCAGCAGGGCCGAGAGAATGGCGAACAGGGCAGAGCCCACAACTAGCCAGTCGCGGACACGAGCTCGTTTGCCCATGGCATAGCCAAGGTAGGCAGCTATGCAAGAGACAAACGCCGCCAGGCTCAGACTCCCCCAAGCGATCCAAAGCATTTACTGCTCCTTTAGCATCTTCAGCTGTCGGTTCAGCGATTTGGCAGCTTCATCCATCATTCGGTTCGCCTCAAACCATAGCGCGGCCGACAGACGAGAAGAGACAGCCTGCTGGGTGATTCCTAATTCTTGGGCAATCTGCTGCTGGGTCAGGCCTTCGTCGGCCAGAGTGCCCGCTTCCCATGCCGTGACCCGTCGCTTCGAAACTATGCAGGCAGTCAGCTGGAGCTCGGCTTCCAGACGGGTGGCTTCATGCGACGGTCCATGAACAGCTAGATGCGCATTGGTGTTCTTTGCCCGCTCAACTGCGACACGAGCATATTCAAAGGCAGGCCCCCGGCCGGCACGGGTTTCTTCGGGCAGTGGCGTTTCGACTTGCCCAAAGCCAATGCCGACACTCCAGTCCCCTGAAGCTGCCATCATCACTGCCAAGCGAATTGCTTCGTTGGCGTTATCCAGGACAGCTTGGACTTCATCGCCGGCGGTTCGCTGGAAGGGGCGGACCACTGGAACGGTAGCATTAGCTTGCTTGACTAGAGCCTCCACCTTATCTTCGGTGGAACGGGAACGCCGCTGGTCAATGGTCAACACAATCATGGAACAATTGTAAAACTTTGTATTCGAATCTACAAATTAAAATCATTGTACTATGCGAAGCGGATTGATGGGCCCATGCCTCTCATTCGCTGCTTTTCGACTAGAGTTGATTCCAGATCAGCCGCCTCCTGGCAGGCGATAAGTTAGAACCGAAAGGCACAGTGATGGTCACCGCATTCGTCATGATCCAGACTGCAACGGACAGTATCCCTGAATGCGCTAAGCAGATCTCCGCAATCTCGGGCATCAGCGAAGTCTATTCCGTAGCAGGCGACTGGGACTTGATTGCAATTGCACGAGTCAACAAGCACGAGGACCTTGCCGAAGTCATTGCCAATAAGCTTTCCAAGATTCCAGGCATCCGCGGCACCCAGACCCACATTGCATTCCGCGCATATTCGGAACATGATCTTGAAGCAGCTTTTTCCCTAGGCCTAGGCGACTAAGGACTTTTCAAGAACAAAGCCGGCCTTCGGTTCAGCGATTGTAAAATCGCGAACCAAAGACCGGCTTTGTTGGCATCTGACGGTGCTACGCGCCTACGATCGCCTGGGTCGTTGAGGACCAGGCTTCCAAGGTCGCCTTCGCCGCACCGGAATCGATGGAATGCGCTGCTTTCCCAATCGCCGCCCGCATGCGGTCTTCGAAACTGCCTTCAGCAGTATCGCTGTAAGCCACCATTCCGGCAGCCGCGTTCAGGAGGACCGCATCTCGAACGGGTCCGGGAGTCCCCGAGATGACATCTCGTACAACCCCTGCGTTATGTAGTGCATCTCCACCGCGCAGATCATTAAGCGTCGCACGGGCAAATCCCACGTCCCGGGCATCGAACGTGAACTCGGAGACCGTGCCGTTGCGCACTTCCCAGACGCGGTTAGCTGCAGTGGTGGTTAGTTCATCCAGTCCGTCATCCCCGCGGAAGACCAGCCCACGCACGCCACGGCTTGCAAGAACGCCCGCCATGATTGGTGCCATGACCATGTCGGAGCAGCCGATGGCGGATGCGCTGGGCAATGCGGGATTGGTCAAGGGGCCCATGAAGTTGAAAGCGGTTGGTATGCGCAATTGACGGCGTGCTCCGGCAACGTGGCGCATCGAGGGATGGAAGACGTTGGCGAAGCAGAACGCAATCCCAACCTTGTCGTACACCTCTACAAGGCGCTCGATTGGTACCTCCAGGCGGACGCCCAATGCTTCAAGCACGTCGGCGGAACCCGAGGACGAAGAGGATGCGCGGTTGCCGTGTTTAACTATGCTCACGCCCGCGCCAGCGCACACCAGTGTGGCCATCGTTGAGATGTTGACGGTGTTCTGGCGATCGCCACCGGTCCCAACAATGTCCAAAGTTTGTGCATCGATGGTCAAGGGGCGCGCATTAGCGACCATGGAGTCCACCAAGCCGGTCAATTCGGCCACGGTTTCACCCTTGGATCGCAGTGCAACCAGGAACCCGGCAATCTGAACGTCGCTCGCCTCGCCGGACATGATCTCATTCATTGCCCAAGCGGCCTGTTCGCGGCTGAGATCGCCACCGTTGATCAGGGTGGCCAATAGATCTGGCCACGTCGGGAACTTTTCGTTTACAAGGCTCGTTGACACATGGGAAAGCCTATCCAGACACCGGGGCGCTACCCAATTCATGTCGTTAGATGATGTGGCTCAGGTCGCTAAAAATGCCTAGTTTCTGGGGTTAAATACGAAACACTTTCGTTGCATAAATGATTGTTTCGTGAGACTCGCCGGACGAAGCTCTACGAATTGTAGAAAGAGTTTTCTCTGTACTTCCGCATGTTTCCGCGGATGTTGCCAAGATGTGGCGCAACAAACCTCTGCCAACCCGCTTTTGCATTGGTATCTGAGGGGCATTTAGAGACATAATGTCAGTGTGACAACTGCGACTCATGCCCCAAATACGACGGCGCCACATGCGCCGAACCGCCCAAACATGGTGTCGGTGGGAACGATGGTGTGGCTCTCCAGCGAGCTCATGTTCTTCGCCGCCCTCTTCGCCATGTACTTCAGCCTCCGGGCTGCCGCGCCCGAACTATGGGCGACTGAAACTGCCAAGCTCAACGTACCGTTCGCGCTGGTTAACACCATCATCCTGGTGTCCAGCTCGTTCTCGTGCCAGCTAGGCGTGTTCCGTGCCGAAGAATTCAAGCCTCGCCGTTCCGGTGGGCTTTTCAACTTCAAGGAATGGGGAATGATTGAATGGTTCATTCTTACCTTCATCCTTGGCGCGATCTTCGTTTCGGTTCAGGCCTACGAATACGCTGTCCTCGTTAGCGAGGGCGTGGCATTCGACTCGAACTCCTACGCTTCGGCCTTCTACATTACGACCGGCTTCCACGGCATTC
Source organism: Glutamicibacter sp. NPDC087831 (assembly GCF_044742845.1). Classification (NCBI taxonomy): domain Bacteria; kingdom Bacillati; phylum Actinomycetota; class Actinomycetes; order Micrococcales; family Micrococcaceae; genus Glutamicibacter; species Glutamicibacter sp. NPDC087831. The sequence goes on along the minus strand of NZ_JBIUVH010000001.1, from coordinate 1,040,434 downwards.
ACGTCGCTGGTGGTCTGATTGCATTCTTGCTGATCATTGGTCGTGCGATGCTGGCTAAGAAGTTTGGTCACTTCGAAGCAACCGGCTCCATCGTCGTGTCCTACTACTGGCACTTCGTTGACGTTGTTTGGATCGCCCTGTTCGCGATCATCTACTTCTTGAAGTAGCAACTTAAATTCATTAGTTGCCTCAACAAGAAGTACGGCAACACCACACCAAAGAAACTAAGTGAGGAACCAGCAAGTGAAGGCTCTTTCGAAAAAGCGCCGCCACCCGCTCGCCGCTGTGGCCCTGCTTCTGTTCGGATTGCTGATTACCGGCAGTCTTTACACTGCAGCCGGTAACATCAGCGAAGCGAAGGCAGCTGAGACCACTTCTGCATCGCAGGCCGATGTAGAAGAAGGTCAGAAGCTTTTCGTCGCCAACTGCGCTACTTGCCACGGCATGAATGCCGAAGGCTCAGACTCCGGTCCATCGCTGATCGGCGTTGGCGCGGCTTCTGTTGACTTCCAGGTCGGCACCGGCCGTATGCCGATGCAGATGCAGGGCCCGCAGGCCCAGGTCAAGCCAGTACAGTTCGACGACGAGCAGATCTCCCAGCTGGCAGCGTATGTTGCAAGCCTGGGTGCAGGCCCAGCGATCCCTGATGAGGAATACTTGGATACCACCCAGGGCGACGCCGCCCACGGTGGCACCGTCTTCCGTGTGAACTGCGCAATGTGCCACAACGCGGCTGCTGCCGGTGGCGCGTTGACCCGCGGCAAGTTCGCACCAACCCTGACCGGTGTATCCGAGAAGCACATCTACGAAGCGATGGCTACCGGCCCACAGAACATGCCAGTGTTCAACGACTCGAACATCACCCCAGAAGAGAAGCGTGACGTTATCACCTTCCTGAAGACCATTGAAGCAAATGGTTCCGCTGGCGGTGCAGCCCTGGGCTCCCTGGGTCCAGTTGCTGAAGGCCTGTTCACCTGGACCGCAGGTCTGGGTATCATCATTGCCTTCACCATTTGGTTGACCTCGCGTCCTTCCTAAGGCAAACCCGCGGCCTCGGCCGTAACCATCACTACGTACATAAATTCCTAACAGAAGGATGAGAGAGAAACATGGGCGACCATAGTCACGGCAGTCCCGAAAACTCGGGCACCGTTGCTAAGGCTGACGATGTAGCTCAGGATCGATTCCCAGATCCGGGCTTACCACCCCATCGTCCGCGTCTCGCAGACCGCGATCCGCGCGCAGCCAAGCGACATGAGCGTCAAGTAGCGCTCCTATTTACCATCTCCATCATCGGCACGCTCTTCTTCTTCGTGGCCTACTTCGTCCTGGGCCACCTGGGCGAGATGACCTTCGCTGAACTGCGTGTGCAGAACGCTGCACTGGGACTGGGCACCGCTTTCGCGATGCTCGGTATCGGTGTGGGTATTGTTCACTGGGCCAAGACCCTGATGCCGGATCACGAGCTCATGGAAATGCGCCACGAGATCCGCTCGGAAGAAGATCGCCAGGATGCCGTCGAAATCATCGATACCGTGCTCGAAGAGTCCGGCATCAAGCGTCGTCCGCTGATCCGCAATACCCTGATCGGTGCCATCGCCTTGGCGCCAATCCCAGCAATCTTCATGTTCCGCGACCTGGATCGCACCGGTAACACCGCGAACGAGATGATCGATTCCCTGCGCCACACCATGTGGGACAAGGGCATCCGTCTGACCCGCGACCCATCTGGTACCCCGATCAAGGCTTCGGATGTGCAGATCGGTTCCGCATTCCACGTGATCCCAGAAGGCCTCAACGAGACCGAGCACCCGCTGAACGAAAAGGCCAAGGCCGTCGTTCTGCTGATGCGCATGGATCCAGCAGAAATGCAGATCTCCGAGGGACGCGAAACCTGGAACGTCGACGGCATCGTCGCATACTCCAAGATTTGCACCCACGTGGGTTGCCCGATTGCTCTGTACGAGCAGCACACCCACCACTTGCTGTGCCCTTGCCACCAGTCGACCTTCGACCTGACGCAGGAATGCAAGGTCATCTTCGGCCCAGCTGGCCACGCACTGCCACAGCTGCCAATTACCGTGGACTCCGAGGGCTACCTGGTAGCTCAGAGTGACTTCCACGAACCAGTTGGCCCGTCCTACTGGGAGCGTGGTTAATCATGACGACGACTAACGAATACCAGGCATCGACCGCTACCGGTCGCATCGCCAACTTCGTGGATTCCCGCGTCGGCGCTTCGGGCATGGTCAAGGAATTCGGTCGCAAGATCTTCCCGGACCACTGGTCGTTCATGTTCGGCGAAGTGGCAATGTACACCTTCGTACTGCTGCTGCTCTCGGGCACCTTCCTGACCTTCTTCTTCGATCCGTCCATGGCTCACGTCGTCTACGACGGCTCGTACGTACCGATGAAGGGTATCGGCATGTCGACGGCTATGGCCTCGACCATGGATATCTCCTTCGACGTGCGCGGCGGCCTGTTCATGCGACAGGTACACCACTGGTCGGCATTGCTGTTCGTCGCTTCCCTGTCCGTGCACATGCTGCGCGTATTCTTCACCGGCGCATTCCGTCGCCCACGTGAACTGAACTGGGTTGTCGGCGGCGTGCTGCTGATCATGGGTCTTGCTGCCGGCTTCACCGGCTACTCCCTGCCAGATGATCTGCTGTCCGGTAACGGCCTGCGCATTATCGATGGCGTCATGAAGGCACTGCCGATCGTCGGCACCTACCTGTCGATGTTCTTCTTCGGCGGCGAGTTCCCTGGCGATACCGTGATTCCGCGACTGTACTCGTTGCACATCATGATTGTTCCTGCGGTCATCATCTTGCTGATCGTTGTGCACCTGTTCATGGTCGTGACCCACAAGCACACCCAGTACCCTGGCCCAGGCCGCACCAACGACAACGTTGTTGGCTTCCCGGTTGGTCCGGTATACGCAGCCAAGGCCGGTGGATTCTTCTTCATCGTCTTCGGCATCGTGGCATTCATTGCTGGCCTGTTCCAGATCAACCCGGTATGGAACTACGGTCCATATGACCCATCCCCTGTTTCGGCTGGTACCCAGCCGGACTGGTACATCGGTTTCGTCGATGGCGCGCTGCGCTTGATGCCAGGTTACCTGGGCAACTTCAGCTTCGAATGGATCATTCCATTCCCATGGGGCGATAACACCCTGGTGATGTCGGTACTGCTGCCAGCACTGGTTCCTGCAGGCGCACTGTTCGCCGTGATGTTCGCATGGCCGTGGATCGAACGCTGGATCACCAAGGACAACCGCGAGCACCACCTGCTCGACCGTCCACGCAACGCTCCATTCCGAACCGCAGTGGGCGCTGCCGGCGTAGTCTTCTACTGCGTCATGTGGGCTGCTGCTTCCTCGGACTTGATCGCGACCCACTTCCACGTGTCGCTGAACGATGTCACCTACTGGCTGCGTACGCTGTTCTTCCTGGGCCCAATCTTCGCCTTCTGGTTGACTCGCCGTATCTGCCTGTCGCTGCAGCGCAAGGATCGCGAGATCGTCCTGCACGGCCGCGAAGCTGGCATCATCCAGATGTCGCCTGAGGGCGGCTTCTCGGAGAAGCACGAGGAAGTCGACGTCTACAAGCGTTACCTGCTGACCAACTACGTTGATCGCCAGTACATCCCGGCTCAGCCTGACGCAGCAGGACACGTCTCCGGTTCGGAGAAGCGTCGTGCAGCAATCTCGAAGTTCTTCTTCGAAGATCGCGTCGCCCCGGTAACCCCATCGGAGCTGGAAGCTGCTCATGCAGCCCACGGCCACCATGAGGTTGAGGGTGACACGCAGGACTCGATCGCCAAGTAATAGCGACCTGAGTTAGTCACAAAAGGAGGGACACACCGCAAGGTGTGTCCCTCCTTTCGTTAACCCGGCTTTCCCAGGGGTCCCAGTGAGCCTAGCGCCGGTGAGCGCTCCGAAGACGCATGGTGGACGCCCATCGAAATTCCAGTGGCTTAGAACGCCATCTGGCACTGCCGGGTGCTCAGGGTGGAAAGTCCGTTCCTGCTCCCCTAGCCGCGTATCGAGCTGCGCTCCCCAGTGCGGAGAAGAATTGGCCATCCTGTTTGGCACTTCAGTCAGAAATGCCGTTCGGGGCTGAGTGCTACTGCCGGCCTGCAGTGCAGCCATTCTGGATTGGCTGGAATCGAATGCTGCACGCCAATGCCAGTTGCGACTGGCGCAGCTGCCCGGTGTCGTCCCGGGCCGAACCGGAGCGGAGAGCTGCTCAGTGCATTCGTCTTTCCAGCGAAGGCGCTCAAGACTGGGGACGAGCTCAGTTCCGCAATCACGTTCGCCAAGACTTCGAATGCAGCAGTTCAGACTCCCGTTTTGGCGCTCGGCATGGCCGAGCCGATATCCAGAGCGCTCTTCCAAAGGCTGCTCCCCTGCCAGAAAGAATGCCCGGCAGGCACCATGACCTCCAGTCCTGCTTCAGAATCGTTTGAATTGGATGACGGAATAACTCTGGACGCATCGACCGGATGGCAGAATCACGCTGCAAACAAGACTGTGTGATCTAGGGATATATTGGATCTTCGCTACGGCCTATCGCACCAGTGTGGCTGGTTTCCCACTGGACAGGGCGGCTGGAGTGTCCACTTTTCAACTTCCGTCGACATTCCATGTCCTGCTGCCTTGAAGCGGCTTTGAGCTTGCGCCGCGATCTTCTTCCGTGTGCGGGAGACCTGCTTGCTCCTGCTATAGCTCCATACCGGCGGACCAGGCTGCGGGAGTGCTTATTCAGTAGTTGATGCCCGGAACCATTTTGAACGGCAGATATGGCATCCTTGGGCATGGTTGACGGGTTTGCCTGGTACTTGCCCGTTGAAATCGAAGCAGCCGGCCGCCTGGCCAGGCCTAGAAAGTATCGGTGTAGCGAGGCGTGCGTGTGCCCACTCGCTGCAACGGCACGAAGAGCTTGTAGCGGTCTGAGCGGTAGAGCGAAACCGAGTAGTCGGCTAGCCGATCGCCGATGTAGGCATACCGGGTGATCTGCAGGAGCGGGAAGCCTGGTTCTACGCCCAGGAGCACGGCTTGCCGCTTGCTCGCAGCAGTGCTTTCCACCTGGTCCTCACCCCATTCGAGCAAGATGCCATAGCGCTCGTGCAATGCCTGATAGAGCTTTGACGGCGGCTCGCCATCCACAAAGCCAGGCACGAGATCGGCAGGCATATAGTTCTCGTCCAGGCTCATGGGGGTGCCATCGGCCAGCAGCAGGCGCTTGAACTGGACTACGGCAGTACCCTCCTCCACCATCAGCTGCGAAGCCAAGGTGGCGCTGGCTTTGATCTCCGCGAATTCGAGTACATGGGCATCGGGAACCATGCCGCGGCGCATCATATCTTCGGAGTAGGAATGCAGGCGGACACGAAGGTCCAATTTTTCGGGCACGACGAACGTGCCGATTCCCACCACGCGTTTGAGCACTTGTTCATCCACCAAGGCATCGATGGCTTGGCGGATGGTCTTGCGGGCCACGCCGAAGTGCTCTGCCAGCACGCGTTCGGGCGGAAGCTTGTAGCCGGGTTTGCAGGCCTCGCGCGCATGGGTCTTGAGAATCTCTCGGATTTGCCGGTACTTGCTTTGCCGGCTGGCCGGATCAAGGTGCGCCTGGACATGTGGCTGCGGTGCGTGGCGCATGCTGCTTCTCCTTGATCCAAATATCCTGACGGCCTATCGCCATCGAGGAACCCCTATTAAAAGACTAACGGGACGACAAGCAAAATTGCTTGTCGTCCCGTTAGGGTTACTGCCTAGTGAGCGTGATCGCCACGGCTGTATTCGTAAACCCAGCCGGTCACGCCAACGACGGCCAAACCGGCGCCGATGAAGAAGACCCACCAGCCCACAGCGAGGCCAAGGAAGCCAATCGCTGCAGCCGAAGCCAGGACCAGTGGCCACCAGCTCCATGGGGAGAACATTCCGATATCGCCGGCGTTCTCGTGGATTTCGCCATCCACGCGGTCCTCGGGCCTGTTGCCAACGCGCTTAGCGGTGAATAGCAAGTAGCCACCTACCATCGCGGACAACGCGACCAGCATCAGCAATGCCAGGAATCCGACCCATTCGCTCCAGTTGGTCATGTAACCGTAGACAATCGCTACTGGGGTGAAGAAGAAGACGCCACCCAGGAAAATCCAGGATTCAACTTTCATCGTTACACGTCCTTCTGGTCAGCCGAGCCGAAGATCTTCGCAACCGGAGTTTCGGGGGTTACCCGTCCACTCAGTTCCGGGTGGTGCAGATCCAGTGCCGGACGCTCGGAACGGATGCGAGGGATCGAGTGGAAGTTGTGGCGTGGTGGAGGGCAAGAAGTTGCCCATTCCAGCGATGCGCCGAAGCCCCATGGATCATCTACTTCGACCTTCTTGGCGTTTCGGTGGGTTACCCACACGTTCCAGAAGAATGGAATCATCGACGCACCCAGAATGAATGCGAAGACGGTCGAAACCTGGTTCATGGTGGTGAAGCCATCTTCAGGCATGTAGTCGGCGTAGCGACGTGGCATGCCCATAACGCCCAGCCAGTGCTGGATCAGGAAGGTGCCGTGGAAGCCGATGAACAGCAACCAGAAGTGGATCTTGCCAAGACGCTCGTTGAGCATCTTGCCGGTCCACTTCGGCCACCAGAAGTAGAAGCCAGCGAACATCGCGAACACAACGGTACCGAAGACTACGTAGTGGAAGTGAGCCACAACGAAGTAAGTATCCGATACGTGGAAGTCCAGCGACGGAGCCGACAGGATAATACCGGTCAGACCGCCGAACAGGAAGGTGATCATGAAGCCCATGCTCCAGAGCATTGGGGTTTCGAAGGTGATCGAGCCGCGCCACAGGGTTCCGATCCAGTTGAAGAACTTCACACCGGTTGGAACTGCGATCAGCATGGTCATGAAGCCGAAGAACGGCAGCATTACCGAGCCAGTGACGTACATGTGGTGTGCCCACACGGAAACCGACAGTGCAGCAATCGAGATGGTCGCGAAGACCAGGCCCTTGTAGCCGAAGATCGGCTTGCGGGAGAACACTGGGAAGATCTCGGAGACGATGCCGAAGAACGGCAAAGCAATGATGTAGACCTCAGGGTGCCCGAAGAACCAGAACAGGTGCTGCCATAGTACGGCACCGCCATTCTCTGGGTCGAAGATGTGGGCACCGAAGCGGCGGTCTGCACCCAGTGCGAACAGCGCAGCTGCCAGTGGCGGGAAAGCCATCAGGACCAGCAACGAGGTGATCAAGGTGTTCCACGAGAAGATCGACATGCGCCACATGGTCATGCCAGGTGCACGCAGGCAGATGATCGTGGTGATGAAGTTGACGGCGCCAAGGATGGTACCGAAGCCCGACAGTGCAAGGCCGAAGACCCAGAGGTCTCCGCCGATTCCTGGCGAGAAGGTGGTGTTCGACAGCGGAGCGTAAGCGAACCAACCGAAGCTAGCTGCACCCTGGGGGGTGAGGTAGCCGGCCAGAGCGATCAGCGAGCCCAGCGAGAAGAACCAGAAAGCCAATGCATTCAGACGTGGGAAAGCCACATCCGGGGAACCGATCTGCAGGGGCATCATGACGTTGGCGAAACCTGCGAACAGCGGGGTTGCGAACATCAAGAGCATGACAGTGCCGTGCATGGTGAACAGCTGGTTGTACTGTTCCTTGGTCTGCAGGATCTGCATGCCTGGTTCGAACAGCTCTGCACGAATCAGCAGCGCCATAACGCCACCGACACAGAACAGGATGAACGAGCTGATCAGGTACATGTACCCGATCTTCTTGTGGTCGGTCGAAGTAATGTAGTCGACGAACAGACGACCCTTGGACTTCGGCACTACGGCTGGAGCAATCGACTTCACGTCGTCAGTTGCATATTCAAACGTTGTCATGATTACTCTCCTTCCCCGTGCTCTACTACGACGCCGTTAACAACATCTGGCTTACGGTCGTACTCTTCACCAATGTGTCCATCTTCCATCTTTGCCAGCTGAGCCTTGAACTCGGACTCATTGACAACCTCGACGTTGAAGAGCATCTCGGAGTGGTACTCGCCGCAAAGCTCGGCGCACTTTCCGTCGTAGCTGCCTTCAACCTGTGGAGTCAGGTAGATGTAGTTGGTCTTGCCTGGGATCATGTCCAGCTTCTGCAAGAAGGCTGGTACCCAGAAGGAGTGGATGACATCGCGGCTATTCAGCTCAAGGGTTACCGACTTGCCCGCTGGCAGGTACAAGGTTGGCAGTTCTTCGCGAACGCCTTCCGAGCCATCGGTGTTCAGGTGAGCCTGTTCGCCGGCGTAATACTTCTCGGTGCCCTGGTAGCTGTAGTTGAAGTCCCACGACCATTGCTTGGCTCGGACGTCGACTACGACCTCAGAATCAACAGGGGCGTTGATCTGCTTTTCCAGGGTGTTGTTGAAGCTAAAGAAGACTAGAACAAGGACCAAAGGAATGGCCGTGTAGAAGATCTCCAATGGCAGGTTGTAGCTCAGCTGACGCGGGTAACCCGTATCGTTCTTGCGGCGGCGGTAGGCGATGACGCACCAGAGCATCAATCCCCAGGTCAATACGCCGACGACAATAACAGCGATCCACGAGTTAACCCAGAAATCCTGGATTGCCCCGGTGTGGTTGGTGGTGTCGCGCTCCACGTTTGGGAGCCAACCGCGTTTTGCCTCCGCTGTACATCCCGTCAACAGCAATGCGCCAGTGCCGACTAAAGCCAGTACTTTGGCTTTAGCGGACCCGCGACTGCCGGTTCGGTCTTGCGAACTCACAGACGGCCCTTCCTCTTTGTTGGTGCAGAATGTGGTCTTCATAAGTCACCTCGTGGTTTAAACGAGTTGCACGGTGAGGTGGCTCACGAAGGGAAACATAGTTTTACTACTTAATGTAGAGCTTACCCTCTTTGGGGTCAGAATGCCGAAAAACGCCGCTGTGCTAACGAGAAATTTCTTCAACGTTTGAACAGCGGCGTTTGTTCCCTACGGCCTAGTGGAAGGAATCTCCACAGGCGCAGGAACCCGATGCGGCCGGGTTGTCGATGGTGAAGCCCTGCTTCGAGATGGTGTCCTCGAAATCAATGGACGCGCCAGCGAGGTACGGGACGCTCATCTTGTCAACGATGACCTCAACGCCATCGAAGTTGCGTACCGCGTCGCCGTCGAGCATGCGCTCATCGAAGTAAAGCTGGTAGATAAGGCCCGAGCAGCCACCTGGCTGCACGGCGATGCGGAGACGAAGATCATCCCGGCCTTCCTGTTCCAGAAGCGAGCGAACCTTGTCCGCCGCCACGTCGGAAATCTCTACCTCATGGGTTGGCACCTCAGTTGGATCGCCCTTGGTCTGGTCAACAGATGCAGTCATGATTTTCCTCCCATACTGCTCGATGCGGCACCAAGCTCCAGATTTGTTACTGGAACCGGCACCTCTGTTCTTGCTTCTATCCTACGTCGCTACGCTGAAGAATTCTTCCCCTGCGTCTCTCCGTATGACACGGTTCATAGTCCCTTCGCGTTGATCCTCGCCAGCATGAGGGCTTCAGCCTCAATTGCGTGCTGGAAGTCGCCTAGATGCAGCGACTCGTTGGCCGAGTGCGCACGCGAATCGGGATCCTCGACACCGGTCACCAGGATCTGCGCCTTCGGGAAAACTTCCAGCAAATCTGCGATGAATGGAATTGATCCACCCAGGCCCATATTCACTGGTACAACGCCCCAAGCTTGTTCAAGCGCCCAGCGCGCAGTGTCATTTGCCGAAGCGTCCAGGTTCGCCTTGTAGGCGTTGCCTGCTTCGGTGGCGACAAATTCAACCTCGGCGCCGCGAAGGTCAACGCTTTTGACGTGTGCCTCAAGGGCCTTGAGCGCATCTGCAGGATTCTGCCCTGGGGCCAGGCGCATCGATACCTTGAAACGCGTTGCCGGCAGCAAGGTATTCGACGAGTGGTCGACACTCGGGATATCCATTCCAATCACGCTCAGTGCTGGTTTATTCCACAAGCGGTCGGTGATCTTGCCGGTGCCGGCAAGCTGGAAGGATTCCAGAACGCCGGAGTCCCTGCGGAATTCGGCTTCGTCGAAGTCGACTTCAGCGATGTCGTTGGCAACCAGGCCGGCAACGGCAACAGAACCGTCTTCGTTGTGGAAGCTGGAGATCAACTTGGCGGCGAGGATCGGGCCATCGAGAACTGGTCCGCCAAACATGCCCGAGTGAACTGCATGGTTCAACGAGCGAACGGTGATCTCCGCTGCGCACATGCCGCGCAGCGAGCTGGTCAGTGCTGGGGTTCCAACCGACCAGTTGGACGAGTCGGCAACTACGATCACATCTGCTGCCAACTTGCCCTGATGGGCTTCGAGGAAGTTGCGGAATGATGGGGATCCTGCTTCTTCCTCCCCCTCGAAGAAGTAGGTTACGCCGACGCCGAAATCGCCAATGAGGTCCAGCACGGCGCGCATCGCCGCGATGTGGACCATGATGCCGGCCTTGTCGTCAGCGGCACCGCGGCCGAACAGCCGGTCCCCTACCTTCGTGGCTTCGAATACCGGGGTGTTCCAGTCCGCCGCGTTGCCAGGAGGCTGGACGTCGTGGTGTGCGTACAGGAGCACGGTTGGCTTTCCGGGTGCCGCCTTGCGCTGGGCTACCACGGCAGGCGCGCCCATAGCGCCGTTCTGCGCAGGCTCGCGCAGGATTTCCACGGTCTCCATCCCGGCCGACTTGGCCAATTCGGCCACTGCCGCAGCCGATTTTTCCAGGTTCTGCGGGTCGAAGGATTCCCATGCGATGCTCGGGATCGCGACCAGGGAAGTGAGCTCTTCGAGGATCTTCTCGAAGTTCGTGTCGATGTGGCTTTTTAGCGCGGCAATATCGACGCCGCTTGCAACAGCGTCGAAGGTAGTATTTTCGGTCATGCCTTCAGCCTAGCAATTCCTCGCGTATCGAATGTCACGCCGCTAACTATTTCCGGCTAGAATAGAGGGGTGTTTGGACGTAAGAAGGATGAACCTCAATCCCCCGTAAATGTGGAGTCTGCCCAGCAGGCCCCGGAAACAACCGACGGCCGCAAGACTGGTCCAACGCCCAAGCGCAATGCGCAGCAGGCGAACCGTCAGCGCCCGTTGGTTCCTACCGATCGCAAGGCCGCTAAGGAAGCCCAGCGTCAACAGCGTGTAGAAGCGCAGAATCGTTTGCGCTTAGCCAACGAAACTGGCGATGAACGCTACCTGATGCCACGCGACAAGGGTGAGCAGAAGCGCTACACCCGTAACTTCATTGACTCTCGCTGGATGTTCGGCGAGTTCATGATGTTCATCATCCTGGCCTTCTTGGTTGTCTCGCTGGTGTTCCAGCGCAACCTGCAGATCCAGATGTTTGTGCAGGCAGCCCTCTGGGTTGTTATCGCACTGATCATCATCGAAGCAATTGTGACGACCATCCTCTTGAAGAAGCGCCTGGTCGCCAAGTTCGGCCACATGGAAAAGGGCGTACGCATGTACGCGGCAATGCGTGGAATGCAGTTCCGCAAATTGCGCCTGCCAAAGCCACAGGTCAAGCGCGGCGCAAATATCGACTAGTCGATACCGCTAGACCGCAAAGGGGCAAGCTCGCTGAGCTTGCCCCTTTCTAGTTAATTGCTTGGTTGAATAACAATGTTCAAAATTTGTGGAGCCAACTACAAGGTGATGCAAATTCTGCGATAGGAATATCGTTGCCGCGACGCATTTCTGCCAATCCTGTCCGTGCTCGCAGCATGCGGCCTTGTTGGCTCCGATACAAGGATTCATCCCGGTCGGCAACCGTTATTGCCACCTTCTCCCCTAGCGCGGCTGCCCTTGCCTAGTCTCCTGATCCAAGTTGCGTTCAAAGCTGTTGCAGGCAGGACGTACGCAGAAGATGGGCCCGGTTAACGCGGAATGGCTCCGATTCTTCGAGAATCGGAGCCATTCCGGAGCATTTGGGAAATTCCACTCCAAAGAACTAGAGCATGTGCTCCAGGTCCTTATTGATCGAACGTGCCCAGAACGGACCCTCGTAGAGGAATGCGGTGTAACCCTGTACCAGGTCCGCGCCTGCGTCCAGGCGTTCCTTCACATCCGCGGCATTTTCCACGCCGCCGACGGCGATCAGAGCCATCTCGGCCGGAACAAGTGCACGCAACTGGCGAAGAACTTCAAGCGATCGCTGCTTGAGCGGAGCGCCAGATAGCCCGCCGGCGCCAATCTTTTCAACCTTGGACGCATCGATGGTCAAGTTCTCGCGACCGATGGTCGTATTGGTGGCAATAATGCCGTCGAGTTCAAGTTCCATGGCCAAGCGTGCAACGTCAGCGACATCCTCATCGCTAAGATCGGGAGCAATCTTGACCAGCAAGGGAATATGGCGGCCGGCAACCTTGTCAGCCAACTGGCCGACTTCCGAAAGCAGCGGACGAAGAGAGTCAACGCTCTGGAGCAGGCGCAGACCCGGGGTGTTGGGGCTCGAAACATTGACGACCAGGTAATCTGCGTGGATCGCCAGCTGGCGGGTGGACGCCAGGTAATCCCCTACCGCGTCTTCCAGCTCTACAACCTTGGTCTTGCCGATATTCACGCCGATGACCGGGCGGGTTCCAGCGTAACCAGTCTTGAGCTCTTGGCGAGAACTGGCGACACGGGCAGCGACAGTTTCGGCGCCTTCGTTGTTGAAGCCCATCCGGTTGATTACCGCGCGGTCCTCAACCAAGCGGAAGAGCCGCGGTTGCGGGTTGCCGGACTGGGCCTGTCCGGTGACGGTTCCGATTTCAACATGGCCGAAACCGATATCGCTCAACGCCAGGATTCCGGTGGCGCCCTTGTCGAAGCCAGCAGCCAATCCGAATGGGGATGGGAAGTCGATGCCCATAACGGTGCGCTTCAGCTTGGGTGCCGGAGCGAAGAACTTGCGAGCTGCCTTAGTGAGCCCTGCGCGTTGCGCAATCTTGATCGCGTTGAATGCAAAATGGTGAGCCTGTTCAGGATCCATCTTGGTGAACACGTGCTTGAAGACCAGTGGGTATATGCGCATGGAACCATTTTCCCGTGAAGAACCCGAAACAGACAACTTGAGATGGGTAGTATTCAAGATATGAAGCACTTCGTTGTTCCAGAAAGCAGCAGTTGGCCAGACTTTATGTCTTCAACTAGGCCGGGGCAATGGGTCGAAGATCCCCTCGGGCCTGATTTTGAGCACCAAACCTTGGATTTCGGCGTCGATGCGGAAGGACCGGCCGTCGCGACCTTGGTCCGCTATTGCCCGGCTGGATTCAGGAATCGGCTCGGACGACGAGCCCAGGGAATTGTTCTGAGCGTGCATGGCTGGAGCGATTATTTTTACAACCGCGAACTGGCAGCTTTCTGGCATCACCATGGATACCACTTCTACGCACTTGATCTACGCAGGCATGGACGCAGTCTGAGAGCCGAACATGCTTTGCCTGGTTATGTCGATGACTTGGCGGACTTCGATGAGGAGCTCAATGCGAGCTTGGAACTGCTGCGTAATGAGCATCCTCAATTACCGGTGGTTGCCCAAGGGCACTCGACGGGCGGCTTGATCCTCAGCTTGTGGCTTGCGCGCCAAGCGCCGGGCATTAAAGCTCTGGTCCTGAATGCTCCATGGCTTGAGTTTCAGGGAACGGCCTTCCTGCGCATTCCTTTTCACGGCCTAATGGAAGCGATCACTCGCACGAATCCGCGCAGGAAGCTCAACGGACCAGAATTCGATCATTACTGGCAATCGCTAAGTACTGATAGCCATGGCCAGTGGGACGTTCATCGGCTATGGCGACCACGGATCGCTTTTCCGAACACCGCGGGATGGCTGAAAACGATATTCGATGGCCATGCCCTAGTTGCGAAGGGGCTGAAACTTCAACAGCCGATCTTCGTCCTCACCTCGGATCGCACCCATATCGGCACGAGCTACTCCCCTGACATGCAGCACTGCGATTCGGTACTCGACGTTCAGCAAACGCGCCTGCGGGCGTTGAAACTAGGCAGTTTCGTTACTTTGTCCGAAATTCCGGGCGCAATGCACGATGTGTTCACCTCCGCTGAGCCCGCCAGATCCGCAGCATATCGAGACCTAAGCCTCTGGTTGCGATTGGTGGGAACAGCGCTGAAAACGTCCTAGGCCTGTGGCTTGTCGATAGCTCCGCCGTAACGGCGATCGCGTTTGGCATATTCTTCTACGGCGGTAAAGAGCGTTCGCCGGTCGACATCCGGCCAAAGCTGGTCGAGGAAGACCATCTCTGCGTATGCCGACTGCCACAGCAGGAAGTTGCTTGTGCGTTGCTCGCCACTGGTTCGGAGGAAAAGATCCACATCAGGCAGTTCCGGAGCATGTAGGTATTTGGCGATAGTCTTTTCGCCAACCGAGCTAGCGCGAAGCCTGCCGGCTGCAACATCCTGGGCAATCGCGCTGACAGCGTCGCCTAGTTCTGCGCGCCCGCCGTAGTTCACGCACATGGTCAGCTGGCAACCCAAGTTGTCTTTGGTGAGTTCTTCGGCTTCCTTGAGTTCATTGATAACCGATTTCCAGAGCTTGGGTTCTCGACCCGACCAGCGTATGCGGACGCCCCATGAGTTCAACGTATCGCGTTGGCGGCGCAGAACATCACGTGAGAAGCCCATCAGGAAGCGCACTTCCTCAGGGCTGCGCTTCCAGTTCTCGGTTGAGAACGCGTAGACAGAGACGTACTTGACGCCCAGCTCCACGGCTCCGGCCACCACATCAAGCAAAGCTGCTTCGCCTGCACGGTGCCCCTCGGTACGAGGCAATCCCCGCTGGTTCGCCCAACGTCCATTGCCATCCATGACGATAGCTACGTGTTCAGGGATGAGTTCCTGCGGAATGGCGGGCATCTGCGGATGATCCGGATGCGCATAAGGAGCAACTGGGCCTCGGCGGCCGGTGATCTTAGGAAGCTTCTTCAATTTCTCTCCACAAGACGTAGGGAATTCACGGCACGCTCAAGGTGCCACTGCAAGTAGTTGGCCACGATATCTGCAGCTTGATTGCGCGCTCGAGGTCCTGCTTCTGCCACGGTGGACCAGTCCCCTTCCAGCAGCGCCTGCAGATATTCAATGGTGACGGGATGCGGCGATAACGATCCAGAGGGACGGCATTCGGGGCAGACGACGCCGCCAAGCTGGACGTGGAGCGCTTGATGCGGGCCAGGCTTGCCGCAGCGCACGCAGTCGGTAAAGGACGGCGCCCAACCAGCAACCGAGAGGGCCCGCAAGATGTAGGAGTCCAGCACGGCTCCGGAATCGACTCGCTGCTTGGATAACAGGGCGATCGCACCGTGGAAGAGCTGATATTGCTGGAGGGCCGAATCGCTTTCTGTTTCCAGCAGTTTTTCAGCGATCTCCGACATGGCGTTGGCCACCGTGTAGCTCGGGTAATCCATGACCAGCAATTGGCCGTATGGATTTCGAAGCTGTGCCTGCGAGACGATATCGAGATTGCGGCCCATCACCAGAAGCGCGTCGACTTCCATGAACGGTTCCAGCGTGGCGCCCATCCGCGACGACGTCCGGCGTACGCCCTTAGCCACCGCACGGACAATCCCATTGGGTGTCAGCAGGGTGATGATGCGATCGGCTTCTCCCAGCTTGTGGGTACGCAAAACCAAACCACGGGTGTGGTAGCTCTTGGAAGCGAAACCTGATCTGGACACGGACAATATTCTCCCACTTCAACTCCCAAAGTTCTGAATCCAACGATTCCTATGGGTGTCGATTCGTCCCTGGGCGCGGTAGCTGCAGGAGCAACCCGGCATCTACCGGGCCCGAGGAAAAGGGGTTCAAGGTGTCTCTCGACTTGAATTGAGCGGGAACACCGACAGCGACGCAGTTATCAGGCAGGTCAGTAGCGACCACGGCATTCGCTCCTATATTGCACCGGCTACCTACTTGCACGCCACGCAATACCGTGGCACCGGATCCAATCATGCAGTCGCTGCCGATGACGGTCGTAGCTGGACCGGCAGACCCGGCTGCCGCGATAGTGGCCCCCTGGTAAATCAATGTTCTGGATCCAATTACCGTATTAGGCCCGATAACGACACCAGTGCCGTGATCGATGAGAACGGGACTGCCAATAACAGCAGAGGGATGGATGTCGATTTGCGTCAATGATCGGGCAATGAGCCTGATGATTTTCGACAGACCCCTGGTTGTCTTGCGCTGCCACAGCTGGTGAGTAACCCGATGCATCCAGATCGCGTGCAAGCCCGTTGAAGTAGTTGCCGTGGCCAATAGTCCTTGTGCTGCCGGATCGCCCGCAATGACCGCGCGGATTTCATCCATGAAGCGGGGCAAAGCTCTTCCCTTTCCTCGTCGGCGCTTGCTTGCCAGCCGCCCTGGCAGTATATGGAAGGCAAAACGCCACGGCCAGCGTGGTGAGGCTGGCCGTGGCGTTGAGCTAGCAACAAGGTGGTGCCGCAGACCTACTTGCTGTCGCGGATCGCGCGGTTGACGGCCGAAACTACGGCCTTCAGTGCTGCAATGTTGGTATTGGTGTCCAGGCCAATGCCCCACAGGATGCGATCGCCCACGGCGCATTCGACGAATGCGGCTGCACGGGCGTTGCCACCTTCGCTCATGGCGTGCTCGGAGTAGTCCAGCACGCGCAGATCCACGCCATCATCGTTGAGCAGCTTGACCAGCGCGGAGACCGGACCGTTACCCTGGGCGCTGCGCTCATGGGCCACGCCGTCGATGATCAGCTTGGTATCCAGGCGGAAGCTTCCGTCCTCCGCCGAAGCCGCGGTCGCCGAAGCAATCTGGTAGTAGCCCCAGGGGTTCATGCCCGAATCTTCGCTGACCGGCAGGTACTCATCCTGGAAAACGTCCCAGATGCGCTGCGAGGAGATCTCGCCGCCCTCGGTATCGGTCTTGCGCTGGATGACCCCGGAGAACTCGATCTGCGCGCGGCGCGGCAGGTCCAAGTTGTAGTCGTTCTTCAGCAGGTAAGCAACCCCGCCCTTGCCGGACTGCGAGTTCACGCGGATCACGGCCTCGTAGGAACGGCCGATGTCCTTCGGGTCGATCGGCAGGTAAGGAACAGCCCAGACCAGGTCGTTGATGTCCTTGCCTTCAGCCGAAGCCTTGGCTTCCATCGCTTCCAGGCCCTTCTTGATTGCGTCCTGGTGCGAACCGGAGAAGGCAGTGAAGACCAGATCTCCGCCGTACGGGCTGCGTTCAGCCACTGGCAGCTGGTTGCAGTACTCGACGGTGCGGCGGATGTGGTCCATGTCCGAGAAATCGATCTGCGGGTCGATGCCCTGGCCGAACATGTTCATGCCCAAGGTCACCAGGTCGACGTTGCCGGTGCGTTCGCCGTTGCCGAACAGGCAGCCTTCGATGCGGTCGGCGCCGGCCAGGTAGCCCAGTTCTGCCGCGGCCACTCCGGTGCCGCGGTCGTTGTGCGGGTGCAGCGAGAGAATGATCGAGTCGCGGTTGGCCAGGTTGCGGTGCATCCACTCGATGGAGTCGGCGTACACGTTCGGGGTAGCCATTTCCACCGTGGCCGGCAGGTTCAGGATCATCTTGTTTTCCGGGGTCGCTTCCAGCACCTCGGCTACGGCGTCGGAAATGCGCTTGGCGAAGGCCAGCTCGGTCCCGGTGTAGGACTCTGGCGAGTACTCGTAGGTGATCTTGGTGCCGGTCAGCTGCTCTTCGTACTTCTTGCACAACCGGGCGCCCTGGACGGCGATGTCCACGATGCCGTCTTCGTCCTGGCGGAAGACGACTTCGCGCTGCAGGATCGAGGTGGAGTTGTACAGGTGGACAATGGCCTGCTTGGCGCCTTCCAGCGCTTCGTAGGTGCGCTCGATCAGGTGCTCGCGGGACTGAGTGAGCACCTGGATGGTCACGTCATCGGGAATGCCGCGCTCGATCAGCTGGCGGACAAAGTCGAAGTCGGTCTGCGAAGCCGACGGGAAGCCGACCTCGATTTCCTTGAAGCCCATTTCGACCAGCAGGTCGAACATCTTGTGCTTGCGCTCCGGGCTCATCGGATCGATCAGCGCCTGGTTGCCATCTCGCAGGTCCACCGCGCACCAGCGCGGGGCCTTGGTGATGTACTTGTCGGGCCAGGTGCGATCGGGCAGATTGACCTCGATCTGATCCTGGAATGGAACATACTTGTGGATTGGCATGTTCGAAGATTTCTGCATGTTCTGCATTTCTGTGGGTCCCCTAGACAAAATTAGTGCTTAGTTTGTGGGGCCAGACAAGAGCTACTCCGCGACGAGGGGTCGGCCTGTAGACCACTAGCGGTCCTTTGGATCCTCGCAGCGGCTAAGTAGTAGTAGAAGCTCGAAATGCACGAAATGAGCATAGCACCGCGCTTTGGAGGCAAGTGAAACTTATGTCACTTGCGTGTCACATAGTGGACGTTCGCCTTGCGCAAGGCGGCGGACAGGATGCCCAAGCAGGCGAACAATGGGGCTCATGGAGCTAAGCACCAGGGAGGTCCATGGATGGAGACGATCAGCATCGGCGCTGGAATCCATGGGCTGCGTACCGGTGCTTCTCCCGTGGAAAGGCTGGCCCGGGAGATCCAGAGTGCGGGCCAAGCAGCCGATTAACCAGCTCGTCCCCCAAAACGGGTCTGGTCTTGAGGGACGAGCTACGCATTTTCCAGCGCTGGGGTGCGCAGCCTAGAAGCCGAGGCGTCCAAGCTGCTTCGGGTCGCGCTGCCAATCCTTGGCAACCTTCACGTGCAGGTCCAGGTAGACCTTGGTGCCCAGCAGCTTCTCGATGCCCTGGCGGGCGTTGGTGCCGACCTCGCGCAGGCGCGAACCGCCACGGCCAATGATGATGGCCTTCTGGCTGGAGCGCTCAACGAAGAGCGAGACGTGGATGTCGATCAGCGGATTGCTTTCGCTGCGTCCTTCGCGGGGAACCATCTCTTCGACGACGACGGCCAGCGAGTGCGGCAGTTCGTCGCGCACGCCTTCAAGGGCGGCTTCGCGAATCAGCTCGGAAACCATCTTGGCTTCCGGCTCGTCGGTCAGCTCGCCGTCCGGGTACAGCGGCGGGCCCACTGGCAGGTGCTCTGCCAGCACGTTGGCCACCTCTTCGACCTGGAATTCCTTGACAGCCGAGACCGGAACGATTGCGGCGAAGCCGTTCTCGCCGAAGTTCTGGGTACCCATTTCGGCCACCGCAACCAGCTGCTGCGCGAGCTGTTCGCGGTCCACCAGGTCAGCCTTGGTGACCAGGGCGATGATCGGCTTGCGCTGCAGCTGAGCCAGCTGCGTGGCGATGTAGCGGTCGCCCGGGCCGATCTTCTCATTGGCCGGGATGCAGAAGCCGATCGCGTCCACCTCGGAGAGGGTGTCGGCGACCAGGTCATTCAGGCGCTGGCCGAGCAAGGTGCGCGGACGGTGCAGGCCCGGGGTATCGACCAGGATCAACTGCGCATCCTCGCGGTGCACGATACCGCGGATAGTGTGGCGGGTAGTCTGCGGCTTGGCCGAGGTGATGGCCACCTTCTGGCCCACCAGCGCATTGGTCAGGGTCGACTTGCCGGCATTCGGGCGGCCTACGAAAGAGGTGAAGCCGGAGCGGAAGCCCTCAGGCCATCCGCTGGATGCAAGCAGGTTGTGGTTTTCACTCATGTGAGGAATCCTCGTCGTTCTCAATATGGTCGGATGCATCTGTTTCCAGACGCTCTACATGGATTTTGCCGATACGGTTGCGGCGGCCCGCGAGGGCTACCACGGTCAGGCGCAGGCCGTGCACTTCAGCGGTGGAACCGAGTACCGGCACCGATTCCAAGGCCTTGGAGAGCAGGCCGCCGACGGTGTCGACGTCCTCTTCCTCGATGTGCATGTCGAAGTGGTCGGCAATATCGTCAATGGATGCCGCCGCCACGGCGAAAATCGACCCGTCAGGGTTCTGGATCAATTCGGCCCTCGAACGATCATACTCGTCATCGATTTCGCCAACGATTTCCTCAAGCAGGTCCTCCAGGGTCACCAGGCCCGCGGTGCCGCCGTACTCGTCGATGACGATGGCCAGGTGGATGGATTCCTGCTGCAGTTCCTGCATCAGCTCTGCTGCCGACTTCGATTCGGGAACAAAGCGGACCTTTCGCGCCAATTCGGCCAGGGTCCGGGCCTGCTGCAGACCGTGGATCTCGCGGATCAGGTCCTTGAGGTAGATGATGCCCTGGATATCATCGGTGTCCTCGCCGATCAGCGGGATGCGGGAGAAGCCCGAGGCGATGAACAGGTCCATGGCGCTGTGGAAGGAATGATCCGCATCCAGCACCACCATGTCGGTGCGCGGCACCATCACCGAACGAACGCTGGTCTCCTCCAAGTCGATCACCGAGGAGATCAGTTCGGCCGATTCCTCATCCAGGTCCTCGCCTTCGGAGGCGCGATCCACCAGATCACGCAGTCGTTCCTTGCCCAGGTAGCCGTCGCCATCCACGCCGCCGGGGCTCAGCGCCTTGGCGATGGATGCCAACCACGTGGTGATGGGTCCGAGCACCAGGCGCAGGAAGCGGACCAGGGTGGCGGTGGACTGCACGACGTTCTGGGCGTTGGAACGCCCGTAGCGACGTGGCGACACGCTGACCAGGACGAATCCCAAGGCGGCCATCGCAATAGTGGAGATCATGCCGATCAGCCACACATTCTCGATCCACTGCGAAACGAGCAGGGCTACAGCGACAGCGGAAGCGGTCTCGAACCAGATCCGCCAGAACTTCACTGCCTGGGCGTGGGTTTCTGTTTCATCCAGAATTGCGGACAGCGATTTGGAATTGGACTCGGCGCGCAGGCGTTCAGCAGCGTGCCGGGATAATGCGTAGAAGGCTGAGTCTGCGGCAGTCAGCACGGCCGAGAAGGCCATGAAAACAAGGGCGAGAATCAGCAAAATTATTTCCACGGGGTTATTCCACCGTTTCCTTTGGCGCGGGGCGGCCGGTGTAGCTCTCTAGGAGCTGGCGCTGCAGCGCAAACATCTCTTCCTTTTCTGCTGGCTCCATGTGGTCGAAACCCATGAGGTGCAGCAGGCCGTGGGTGGTCAGCAACAGGATTTCATCGTGGGTGCTGTGGCCCCCGGCCTTGGCCTGCGCTTCGGCGACGGCAGGGCAGATGACGATGTCGCCAAGGATGCCGCTCTCCCCCGGCGCACCGGCAGTTCCTGGGCGCAGCTCATCCATCGGGAAGCTCATCACATCGGTGGGGCCTTCGAGGTCCATCCACTCGACGTGCAGGGCGCTCATGGCATCCTCGTCGATGAAAACGATCGATACTTCGGTTTCCGGATGCAGGAACATTGCCCGCATCACCGATTCTGCCAAGGCGTTGACATCCTTGAGATCGACGTCGTATTCGGTTTCGTTATTTACTTCAATGCTCATTTGCTGCGGCGTCCCCGGTTGTGGTCTTTGCGTCGGGTGTCATCCCAACGGTCGTAAGCAGTAACGATGTCGGCAATCAGACGGTGGCGAACCACATCCGAAGAGTCGAGTCGGCAGATGCTGATGTCGTCGATGCCTTCAAGGACATCGCTGGCCATGCGCAACCCGGAGGTCGCATTGTTGGGCAGATCCACCTGGGTGACATCCCCCGTCACTACCATCTTGGAACCGAATCCCAGGCGGGTCAGGAACATCTTCATCTGTTCACTGGTGGTGTTCTGCGCTTCATCCAGGATCACGAAGGCGTCATTGAGGGTGCGTCCACGCATATAGGCCAGCGGAGCGACCTCAATGGTTCCGGCTTCGAGCAATTGCGGAATGGTTTCCGGATTGATCATGTCGTGCAAGGCATCGTAGAGCGGGCGCAGGTACGGGTCGATCTTCTCGGTCAACGAGCCCGGCAGGAAGCCCAGCTTCTCCCCTGCCTCAACGGCAGGCCGGGTCAGGATGATGCGGTTGACCTGCTTGTCCTGCAAGGCGGCGACGGCCATGGCCATGGCCAGGAAGGTCTTGCCGGTACCGGCTGGGCCAATGCCGAAAGTAATTGTCGAATCCTCTATGGCGTCGACATAGCTCTTCTGGTTCACGGTCTTGGGGCGGATGGAACGTCCGCGCCCCGAGAGGATCTTCAGGCCCAGGACGTCGGTGGGTGCATCCGGATTGCCGGCGCTGAGCATCTTGATGATCTGCTCGATCGTTTCGGCGCTCATGCGCGAGCCGCGAGTGGCCAGCGAACGGGCTTCTTCGGTGACGCGCTGGGCCTTGCGGACTTGCTGCGGTTCACCTACCAGAGCCAGGGATTGGCCGTTGGGGCGGAAGCTCACCTGCGGGTAGGCGCCGGAGAGAATACGCAAGAGCTCGTCATTGGGACCGAGGGTGGCAATCATGAGCTCAGCTGTATCGAAACTGATGGTGAGCGATGCGGATCCGTTCTCCGCTGTCGCCTTATTCTGTTCAACCTGCATGCAGTGCGCGGCGCCCCTTTGCGAGCTTGGTGGTAATCGTGATTTGTCCTGCTTGCCATTCTATCGAGTCGCAGGCCAATCCGGAGAAAATTCAGGTCTCAGCGTAAGCAGTAGAACCTGAAAGTAGTCTTGAATGATGCTAATCGGGGCAAGTGGCGAACATATAGATTTGGTTACGGATTAGTAAGTTGGGCCATTTTTCTGCAGTTAGCCGCTTCTGATATGGCAAGCTTGAGAGCGGTTCCAATACGGCCAGGAGCCACAACAGCTAAAATCACCACGGATTGGTACGCAGTGCAATCAAGGATCTTGCGGAAGATTCCACGCCGATTCGGCGTTTTGGGAATCACTGCCGCTCTCGTCGTCGCCGCAGGATGCGGTCTGACGAATCGCGAGAGCTCCTATGAGATGCCATCGACCGCCGTGGCTGAATCGCTGAACCTGCCGAACGCCACCGACGCTGGCGAGGATGTCGGCATCGCGGCTAGCCTGCCCATCTACTGGCTGGAAAACACCGATACCGGCGTGTTCCTGTACCGCGAGTACATCGAGGACACCCGCCATCAGGAACCCATCGGCGATGCGATCTGGACGCTGCTCTCAGCCGACCCGATGAAGCCGAAACGCTATACCCATTTGAAGCCCACCGATGAAATCGGGGTTTCAATCAATAATGCGAATGTCATCACCTTGGATCTGCCGGCCAAGGTCTTCAGCGCCAATCTCGACCAGGGCCTGTCGGAGCGCGCCATCCAGCAATTGGTCTTCACCGCTACGGCAGCTGCCGCCAGCGCTGGACTGGTCGTGGGCGAGCTTCCCGCAACGGTCCGCATCCTGGTTGACGGCCAGGCAAATGCCACAGTCTTCGACGGTTTCCGGCTCAAGGATGTCTACGAGCGCGATGCGGCGTTCATTGCACCGATCTGGATCATCGATCCGCAGTTCAACAAGACCTTGGCGGATGGCTCGATCAAGATTAACGGCCGAACCACCCAGTTCGACATCGGCACCTTCTACTCCTTGCAGCGCAAGGACGCGGACGGCAAGCTCACGGTGATGACCGCTCAGAAGCAGGTCAACCCCGGGCAGATCAATGCCGACGGCTCATTCACCCTGACCACCGATCTGCGTGCCGGCTCATACCGCCTGACTTTCTGGGGCGTTGAGACCGAATCGGACCATCTGGTCGGCAAGGTCACCAGCGACTTCCGCGTCGAGTAACGCAGCATCCAGCGCTGCAGCCCCCGCCGGAAGCCCTGGACATGAACCTGGGCGCCCGTTGTCCGGGCCAGCTCCTGAACTGGTGGCGGCAGAGCATTCTTGGCCTGCTGGCAGGATTTCCAGTGCCGTTGCCTTCGACAGCGTCCTTATCCGATCGGCTGCCGGATTCGCGTATCCGGCCCGCAGCGACTTCGCGTTCCCCTTCCCGAGGCCTTTTCTCGGCTCGAACCCGTTGCGCCGGCCGGAGACGAAATTGCTCCGCAGATCCCGGCAGGCACATGCCTGCCGGGATCTGCGGAGCAATTCACCTGCTAACCGGAATTCTGGAACCTAGATTTCGCCGATCAAATGGCGGATCAAGACCAGGGCCGCGGGGCCCGCGGTCGAGGCACGCAGCACATGCTGGCCCAGCAGGGCTGGTTGGGCGCCGGCATCGACGAAGGACTGCAGCTCCGTTTCGGAGATGCCTCCTTCTGGCCCGACGATCATGATGATCTCCTGGCCGGTCCGCGCATCGGCGAGCCACGACTGCACACGCCGGGCCACCGATTCCGCGGCCTGCTCGTGCAGAACCAGAACCAGTGCGCCATTTGCGGTATCGGCCGCGATGGCCTTGGCCAGTTCCTTGGAACCCAGCGGGTCCAGCACCTCTGGCTCATAGGCGCGGCGCGACTGCTTCTGCGCCGAGCGCACCTGGGCGCGCCACTTGGCCATGGCCTTGTCGACCTTGGCCGCGTTCCAGCGCACGATCGAGCGGTCAGCCTGCCAGGGGCGTACCGACAGCACGCCCAGTTCCACGCCGGACTCGACAGCTTGCAGGTCGCGATCCCCCTTGGACAGCGCCTGGACCAGGGTGACCGGGTGATCGCTGACCGCTTCCTCGGCACGGCGCAGGACCTTCACGCTCAGCAGGTCCTTGGCGGTGCCGATGACCTCCACAGTCAGGCGCAGCCCCTTGCCATCCAGCAGGTCCAGGTGCTCGCCCGCGGAGACCCGTTTAACGGTGACCGCGTGGTGCGCTTCGGAGCCATCCAGTTCAAGAATGTCCCCGACCGTTGCGTCCCGGCCCTGCTGGGCGTCGATGACGAAGCTGTGGTTGCTCATGCCTAGCGCTGGTTCAGCTTGTCGCGCAGGCGGGAGAACATGCCGCCGCTGTGCTCCACACGGCCGGCCGAGAGTTCTTCGCCACGCAGCTTGGCCAGCTGCTCGAGCAGATCGCGCTGGGCAGCGTCGAGCTTGGTCGGCGTCTCCACCTGCAGGTGCACGATGATGTCCCCGCGCTTGCCTCCGCGCAGGCGCGGCACACCGAGGCCCGGCAGGGTGACGGTGTCGCCATCCTGGGCGCCTGGCTCCACATTGATGGACTGGCCGCCGTCGAAGGTTTCCAGCTTCAGCTCGCAACCCAGTGCGGCGGCGGTCATTGGCAGGCTCATCTTGGCGTGCAGGTCGGTGCCGGCGCGCTCGAAGACCTTATGGCGGCGCACGTCGATCTCGACGAACAGGTTGCCGTTAGGCCCGCCGCCCGGGCCGGCTTCGCCCTGTCCGCGCAGCTGGATGCGGGTGCCGGAGTCGACACCTGCAGGAACGTTCAGCGACTTGGACACATGCTCGCGCACCCGGCCTTCGCCGTTGCACTCCAGGCAGGGGTCCGGGATGGTGGTGCCGAAACCGCGGCAGGCCGCACAGGTTTCCACGGTCATCATCTGGCCCAGGAATGAACGCACTGGACGCTGCACCTGGCCTGCGCCATGGCAGATGTCGCAGGTGACCGGGCTGGTGCCTTCGCGCGTGCACGAACCGTTGCACGTCTTGCAGGTGACAGCGGTTTCCATCTCCAGCGGGTAGACCGTGCCCTTGACCGCGTCTTCCAGGTCGATGGTGATGGTGATCAGCGCGTCGCGGCCCGGCTGGGTGCGTGATGCCGGGCCCTGGGCCTGGCCGCCACCGAAGAACTGCTCGAAGATGTCGCCGAAGCCGCCAAAGCCCTGGCCGCCACCGCCGAAGCCCGGGTGGCCGTTGCCGTTCTCATCGCCGGTGGCGTCGTAGTTGGAGCGCTTGGTCTGGTCGGAAAGGACTTCGTAGGCTCGGGTGACCAGCTTGAACTGTTCTGCAGCGTCATCGCTAGGGTTTACATCCGGGTGCAGCTTACGCGCCAACTTGCGGTAGGCACTCTTGATTTCCTGCGGGGTCGCGTCCTTGGCGACGCCTAGGGTCTCGTAATGCGAGCTCACGTTATTCGCCGTGTCCTTTCCTGAGAATCTTGAAATTCGGTAGTGCCGGGCGGTGCCCAGCGAGGCTAGTTAGCCAAAATCTTCGACAGGTACCGTGCCACCGCACGAACCGAGGCCATGGAGGTTGGATAGTTCATCCGGGTGGGGCCCAGGACCCCGAGCTTGTTGCGCACATCGGTGCCGTAGGTGGTGGCGACCACGGCGGCTTCCGACAGCTGCCCGTAGTGGTGCTCGGTGCCGATGGCCACGGCCACGCCGCGCGAATCGGCTTCCAGCTCGGAGAAGAGCTTGAGCAGCACTACCTGCTCCTCGAGCGCCTCGAGCACCGGGGTTATGCTCAGCGGGAAGTCCCCTTCCACGCGGGCGAGGTTCGCGGTGCCTGCCATGATGATGCGTTGCGCGTTGGCCGCCTGGGCCATTTCTTCCAGCGCACCGATCACCTGGTCCACCAGGGGGTCGGCCTGCTGCGTCGAACTGCGCTCGATGCGGGTGAGCCGGCCGGCAAGTTCGGCAAGCTTCACTCCCCCGAAATTGTTGAGCAGCCACAGCTTCAGGTCGTCCAGCTCATCATCGCTGTAGGAACGCTGGACCGGCATCATGCGCTGATCCACCGCGCCATTGGAAGCGATCATCACCATCAGCACCTGGGCCGAGCCCAGTCCGACCAGATCGAGGTTCTTCAACGAAGCGGTGTCGTAGTGCGGCACCTGGATCATTGCTACCTGGTTGGTCAACCGCGCCAGGAGGCGAACGGTGCTTTTGAGCATCTCGTCCAGGTCCGTGGAGCTGTCCAGGATCTTGTTGATGGCGTCGCGTTCAGCCCGCGACAGCGGCTTGAGCTCGCCGATCTCATCGACGAAGCGGCGGTATCCCTTTTCGGTGGGGATCCGTCCGGAGGAAGTATGCGGAGCGACTATGAGCCCCTCTTCTTCCAGCATAGCCATGTCATTGCGGATCGTCGCGGCGCTGACACCGAGGTTGTGCCGGTCCAGGAGCGCTTTGGAACCCACTGGCTCACGGGATTGGACGTAGTCCTCCACGATGGCACGCAGAACGTCTAGGCGTCGCGGCTCTGTCACAACAGCACCTCCTTGGATTCCCTGTGCCCGGCTTTGGCACTCTAACCTGTCAAGTGCCAAGTCTAATACGTTCAGCAGTTGCTAGCATTGGATTTCGAGCGTATTCGATCACAGCGAAAGGCAGTACGTGACTAATTACTCCTGGGGACCACGGGATCTGAGTGCACCGGCACCGAAAAAACTCCGCCAGGTCCCTGTTGAACGTGGCATGATTCTGGAAGATGCCACCTCAGGATGGGTAGGAGAAGTCATCCGTACCGAGAAATCCGGTGGCATGCGCGTGATCGTGCTCGAGGACCGACACGGCAAGACCCGCTCCTTCCAGGCGGGCTTCGGGTTCTTCCTCGAAGGCGAAGCGGTGCAGATCATTGATCCCGTTGCCAAGGCCGCACCGCCCCAGAAGCTGGTCTCGGCTTCGGGTTCGCGTGCCGTTGCCGGACTGAAGGCCCGGGAAGCCAGGGCAAGCCGCATCTGGGTAGAAGGCAAGCACGACGCTGAGCTGGTTGAAAAAGTTTGGGGCCACGACCTGCGTGTTGAAGGCATCGTCGTTGAACCGCTGCATGGCGTGGACGATCTTGCCGGGGCTATCCGCGACTTCGCCCCCTCCGCGCAGCGCCGCCTGGGAATCCTGGTTGACCACCTGGTTGCCGGAAGCAAGGAATCGCGCATCGTTGCCGAGGCGATGAAGGTCCCCGGTGCAGCGCAAAACGTGCTGATCCTCGGCCACCCGTACGTGGATGTATGGCAGGCGATCAAGCCTGCGACACTGGGCATCAAGGCTTGGCCGGTGATCCCCAAGGGCACCGATTGGAAAACCGGTGTGCTCCGGGCCTTTGGCTGGCCGCACTCCACCGCGGAAGACATCGGCATCGGATGGCAGCGGCTCTTGTCCACGGTGCAGCATTACGGGCAGCTTGAACCACAGCTCTTGGGCCGGATTGAAGAATTGATCGATTTTCTCACGACCGAAGATTACGGTTTCCTAACGATTGACTAATAGTTGGAGATTAGTCTGCGAATCTCCCCGTGCGCCCAGCCGCGGTCGCTATGATAAGAGGAACCACACGTAGCAAGACAAGGAAAAATAGTGACATCACGCCAGACGAAGCCATCGGAGAATTCCCGCTTCGAAGGTTCCAGGACCTCTGCGCTGCCGCTGACTCCTTCAGAAGATCGCCAGTGGGCAATGATGGCCCACTTCGGTGCCATCTTGGGTTGCGTTCCTTCGGCAATCGTCTTTGCCGTATTCCGGGACCGTGGCCCGTTCACTGCACAGGAATCGAAGGAAGCGTTCAATTTCACGTTCCCGCTGACCATTCTCGCCATCGTATTCAATGTGCTCATGGTCTTGCCGGTGATCGGCTGGCTTTTCGCAGTACTCGCCGTGGCCCTCTGGGTCTTCATGACGGTCTCGGGCGCCCTTGCTGCCATCCAGGCCAACAAGGGACGCCCTTACCGCTACCAATTCAATCTGCGGCTGATGAAGTAGCAGCGGTTTCCCAGTCTTAGAAATCGAGCAGTTCACGCACCACGAGGTCGGCCAGGAGCCGGCCTCGCTGCGTTAACACCAATGTGCCGGCGAACGCGGCCTTGGCATCAATCAGCTCGTCGGCGATCAAGCCGACGACTTTCTTGCGTCCGGTTTCATCGAGCTCGTTAATCTTCATGCCCGAACCCAGCCGGGTCAACAGCATCGTGCGCTCAAGCTGCACGGCCTCGGCATCCGGGTATTCGCGGCCGTGGCCCGGCGAGATTCCAGCATCGATCCGTTGCTGATACGCGGCTGGATGCTTCACATTCCACCAGCGCAGCCCGCCAACATGGGAATGCGCGCCGGGGCCTGCGCCCCACCAGTCGCCGCCCTGCCAGTAAGCGATGTTGTGCTGGCAGGCATTCGCCGGGGTCTTCGCCCAGTTGCTGACCTCGTACCAGGAGAAACCGGCCGCGGCAAACATGTCGTCGGCCAACTGGTACTTTTCGGCATGGTCGTCATCATCGATGTTCGGTACCTCGCCACGGCGAATCTGGGCCGCCAGCTTGGTGCCTTCCTCGATGATCAGCGCATACGCCGAAATGTGATCAGGTTCGTAGCTCAACGCGGCTTCGATGCTGGTGCGCCAGTCTGCCAGGCTCTCCCCCGGAGTGCCATAAATCAGATCGACACTGACATCCAGGCCGGCCTCGCGCGCCCACGCAACGGCTTGCGGAACGCGCTTCGGATCATGGGTGCGCTCAAGCACCTTGAGCACGTGGGGCACCGCGGACTGCATGCCGAAGGACACGCGGGTGAACCCGCCGTCGGCCAGCTCCTGCAGGCTTTCGCGGGTCACCGAATCCGGGTTGGCCTCCGTGGTGATTTCCGCACCCGGCTTCAGGCCGAAGTCGTCGCGGATCCGGCCGAGCACCGAGACCAGGTCTCCGGCGGGCAGCAGCGTGGGAGTTCCGCCGCCGAAGAAGACAGTTTCAATTTCGCGGTGCGGTTGGCCCGAACGGTCCATCACCTCGCGGGCGAAGCTGATTTCCTTGCTGACGGTGGCAGCGTAGGTTGCTTGGCTGGAACCGGAGCCCAGCTCCGTGGCGGTGTACGTGTTGAAATCGCAGTAGCCGCAACGGACGGTGCAGAACGGAATATGCACATAAAAGGACATGGTCCGCCCCTGTGCCTCATGCGCGCATGAGGCAGGGAGCAGACCATCGGCCGGAGCCGGATCGCCGTCAGGCAGTACTGAAGGCATTTACTTCTTTTTCGGCTCGTCGGTGGACAGTGCGGCAATGAAGGCTTCCTGCGGAACCTCCACGCGGCCGACCATCTTCATGCGCTTCTTGCCTTCCTTCTGCTTTTCCAGCAGCTTGCGCTTGCGGCTGATATCGCCGCCGTAGCACTTGGCAAGAACGTCCTTGCGGATTGCGCGGATGTTCTCGCGGGCAATGATGCGCGAACCGATCGCGGCCTGGATTGGAACTTCGAACTGCTGGCGAGGAATCAGCTCACGCAGCTTCGAGGTCATCATGGTCCCGTAGTTGTAGGCCTTGTCGCGGTGCGTAATGGCGCTGAAGGCATCCACTTGCTCGCCCTGGAGCAGGATGTCGACCTTGACCAGATCTGCAACCTGCTCGCCGTCGGCCTTCCAGTCCAGCGAAGCATAGCCGCGGGTCTTGGACTTGAGGTGGTCGAAGAAGTCGAACACGATCTCAGCCAGCGGAAGGTGGTAGCGCATTTCGACACGGTCCTCGGAGAGGTAGTCCATGCCGCGCATGGTGCCGCGGCGGGTCTGGCACAGTTCCATGACCGAGCCGATGAATTCGCTCGGCGCCAGGATGGTGGCGGCAACCATTGGCTCGTGGACTTCCAGGATCTTGCCATCCGGGAATTCCGAGGGGTTGGTGACCGTAATCATTTGCTTGTCTTCGCCCATGACCTCGTACACCACGTTCGGCGCCGTGGAAATCAGGTCCAGATTGAATTCGGATTCCAGTCGCTGGCGGGTGATTTCCAGGTGCAGCAGGCCCAGGAAGCCCACGCGGAAGCCGAAGCCCAGGGCCACGGAGGTTTCCGGTTCGTAGGTCAGCGCAGCATCGTTGAGCTGCAGCTTATCCAGCGCATCACGCAGTACCGGGTAGTCGGTGCCGTCCATCGGGTACAGGCCGGAGAAGACCATTGGCTTGGCCTCTTCGTACCCGCCCAGGGACTCGGTGGCCGGCTTGTGGAAGTTGGTGACGGTATCGCCGACCTTGGACTGGCGCACGTCCTTGACACCGGTGATCAGGTAGCCCACTTCGCCAACGCCCAGGCCCTTGGTGGGCTCGGGGTTCGGCGAGGATACGCCGATTTCCAGCAGTTCGTGGGTGGTGCCGGTGGACATCATCTGGATCTTCTCGCGAGGAGACAGATTGCCATCGACAACTCGAACGTAGGTCACCACGCCACGGTAGGTGTCGTATACGGAGTCGAAGATCATTGCGCGAGCCGGAGCCTTGGCATCGCCGACAGGCGGCGGGAGCTGCTTGATGACCTCATCGAGCAGTGCTTCAACACCTTCACCGGTCTTGCCCGAAACCTTCAGCACGTCTTCTGGCTCGCAACCGATCAGGTTGGCCAGCTCGGCAGCGTACTTTTCCGGCTGCGCGTTGGGCAGGTCGATCTTATTGAGCACAGGGATGATCGTCAGATCGCCCTCGATAGCCAAATAGAGGTTGGCCAGGGTCTGCGCCTCGATGCCCTGGGCGGCGTCAACTAGCAGGATCGCGCCTTCGCAGGCGGCCAGCGAACGCGAGACTTCGTAGGTGAAGTCGACGTGCCCGGGGGTATCGATCATGTTCAGTGCATAGGGGGTGCCATCTTCGGCTCCCCACGGCATGCGCACAGCCTGGGACTTGATGGTGATGCCGCGTTCGCGCTCGATGTCCATGCGGTCGAGGTACTGTGCCTTCATGTCGCGGGCAGCGACAACGCCGGTCAGTTGCAACATCCGGTCGGCCAGGGTCGACTTACCGTGGTCGATATGGGCAATGATGCAGAAGTTACGGATGAGCGACGGATCGGTCGCGGCAGGCACCGGAGCGGTGCGGGCCAATGGAGACACCTAAACAGACCTCACTAGCTGACTAAAAGACATAGTTGGATTAGCTTCCATTCTGTCATGATTTCCGCGTCTTCTCATATTTCGACAGCCTGAAACTGATAGTTTGTCGTCCATGGCACTGAATCCAGAGAAGATATTTAGCATCGTCATGCGCGCGCTGAAGGAAATCAGCAAGGTCCGCGCAAATTCGGCAAGCAAGCGCCCGGCCAGCAACCGCGGGGCCAGCGGGTCCCCGAGCACTGCCGGAAGCCGCTCTCGTGCCAACTCCATGCAGGATTCTCCAGCGGGTGCTGGCTACCCGGGTGATTACCGTGGCAAGATTCACTACGAGTACAACCCGGCGAAGGACGGCAACGCCGATCCGGGAGAAATTGTCTGGACTTGGGTTCCCTATGAAGAGGATTATTCGCAGGGCAAGGATCGCCCGGTGCTGATCGTCGGCCGTGATAGTGGCTGGCTGCTGGGGTTGATGCTCACCAGCAAGGACAAGAACAACTCGGATCACCGCGACCGCAACTACATGGACATCGGTACCGGGGACTGGGACCGCGAGCGGCGTCCGAGCGAGGTCAAGCTCGATCGCATTATCCGAGTCGGCGAGCAAGCCGTCCGCCGCGAAGGCGCCATCCTGGATCGCGAACGCTTCTCAAATGTGGTGAACGCCCTAAACGAACGCGCATAAGCACTCGTTGTCAGGCTCCCTATCTGATAAAGTTAATCTTTGTGTGTTGCGCAGGTTGGGCAACACGCCCCCTTCGGGTCGCCATAGGTGCCCCACACCGCTCAGTCGATGGCCTGAAGGATGAACCCTCTACCGACCGTATAAAACGATAAACGAGAGAGTTTATTAAAGTGGCTAACATCAAGTCCCAGAAGAAGCGTATCCTGACCAACGAGAAGGCACGTCTGCGTAACGTAGCTGTCCGTTCCGAGGTCAAGACCGTGATCCGTAACGTCAACGAGGCAGTAGTCTCCGGTGACAAGGAAAAGGCAACCGAGGCACTGCGCCTGGCTGGCAAGAAGATCGACAAGGCTGTAAGCAAGGGTGTTCTGCACAAGAACAACGCTGCTAACCGCAAGTCGGCTATCGCCAAGAAGGTTAACGCCCTCTAAGCCGAGCTTAGACTTCATCAACTCCCCCGCACTCATCGAGTGCGGGGGTTTTGTTTTGCCCGGAACTGCTCATCGAAGCTTCCAGGCAGACACGCGCTGATGGCTAGCCTTCATTAAAGAGCAGTGGGAGCGCGCACGAGTGCATCGTGCCCGCCCCCACCTGGAACCTCAGCGGCTAGCGTCCCGGAGCCTTGCCTGCAATGAACATGATGGCGTGTTCCAGCGCGTAGCCCGGTGAACGGCTGCCGCCCTTGACCATGCGGTCGGTATTCGCTATTTCTTCGACGCACAGGGCAAGATCGCTGCGTTTCCAGCCGCGAGCCTGCTGCTGCGCCTGCTGAACTTGCCACGGCGCCATCCCCAACTCGGATGCCAATGAAGCTGCGGGTTCATTCACGCCGGCGACCTTGGCGATCTGGCGGACCCTCATCGCCAAGGTGGCCACAATGGGAATCGGGTCGGTTCCAGTACCCAGCGCATGGCGCAAAGTGCGAAGCGCCATCTGGGCGTTGCCGGAAATTGCGGCATCGGCCACCTTGAACGCAGTTGCTTCAACCCGGCCGCCGTAGTACCTGTCGACCGTATCCTGGTCAATGGTTCCCGTGGTGTCGGCAATCAGCTGGGAGCAGCTCGATCCAAGCTCTGCCAGCGAGTTGCCTACCGCCGCTACGAGGGCTTTGACCGCGTCATTGGTAATCCGGCGCTTGGCGGCCTTGAATTCGGACTGGACGAAGTCGATCTTCTCGGAGTCCTTTTTCACCGGTTGGCAATTGACGATCAGGGCACCGGCAGCTTTGATTGCGTCAATCAGCTTCTTGCCGCGCGTACCACCCGAGTAATGCATGATGAGCACATTCTCGGGAGCCTGGTCTTTCAGGTAGGCCAGGGCGTCCTTGAGGAAGTACTCGTTCATGTGGGCCAGTTCGTGGACCTCGACCAGATTGGCGCTGGAAAACAGCGAAGAGCTGGTGGCCATGAGTAGCTCTCCAGGCTCGTACTTTGCCGCGTCAAGACGCGTGTGCTGGATATCGTCCCGCTGGGATGCCTGGGAACGCAGCAATTCGAAGGCGCGCGAAGCGAGGTAATCCTCTGAACCGGTCAACAGGATCAGTGGTTGCGGGCGCAGTTCCCGCCATGAGATACCCGGATTTGCTTGGGCGCGTGCCATCGAACTCCTTAGTGCATCGGTCGATATAACGATCCTACCGAACTGGCGTACCCAGGGCGGTACCCAGAACGCCCTGGCTGGTAAATGTGAGCAGTACGGTACCCGATTGGTCGGTGCGAATCACCGTCGCGCCGACCTGCTGCGCCATCTCCAGGGTTTCGGGGTGCGGATGGCCATAGGAATTATCCTTCCCCGCGGAGACCAGCAGGATCTGCGGACGGATCTGCTCGATGATTTCGGTACCGCCGTTGCGTGCCCCATGGTGCGAGGCTTTCAGGATCGCTGCATGCTCTTGCGGATGCAGGCGCAGCAGGCGATCCATGGCTTCGGTTTCCATGTCCCCGGCTGTGAAGAGATCGATGGTTCCGGCCCCGGTGGAAAAGCTGAACCGGATGACCAGCGACGTATCGTTGGGTTCGGCGTATTTCGCGAAGCGCGCCTCGGGGCCCACGACTTCGAAGCCCACCTCCCCTGCAGCCTGTCGCGTACCGGGCTCCAAGGCGCGTGCACCGGGCCATAGTTCAAGGTCGAACCCGGTCGAGACCAGGCGTTCACCAATCTTTACGTGCGAATTCTCCAGCTCGCCCACGGCCCCGAAATGGTCGCTGTGGGTGTGCGTGATGAAGACCTTGCTCAAGGTGCTGATGCCCAGCCGCTCCAGGCACAGCAACAACCCGCTCTCCGGTGGTCCGGTATCGATCAGCCAGCCCTCTGAATCCCCCAGATTGATGACGAAGGCGTCGCCCTGGCCCACATCGCACATGGCAATGCTCCAATGCGGCGCGATATCTTCCCGGTAGAACAGCGTCGCAGGCAGAACGAGCGCTACGGCGAATACCAGGATCGCTCCCAGCACGCTTAGGGACACCTGCCTGACCCGGAGCCTCTCGGTTTCCCGGCCCAGCACCAGCAGGGTGCAAAGCACCAGGGAGAGCATCACTGCCAAGACGATTCCGGGTAGGCCTTCGGGCCACGGCCGGGCGGCACCGGGGAGCCCGGAAACGAAATGGGCCACCTGGCCAATGGCTTCTGCCGGCAGCCCCGGAACCCAGATCAGCACCGATTCCAGCGCTGGCCACGGCGTGCACAGCAGCAGGCAGGCCATGCCGAGCGCAGTAATCAAGGGCAGCAACGGCGCGACCACGAGGTTCGCGGGCAGCGAGTACAGGCTGAAATCCGAATTCAACGCGATGACCACCGGCAGGCAGGTGAACTGTGCCGCGCAGCAAATGGCCGACAGCTGCGCGAACCAGGCCGGGAATATGTGGAGAAGAATTTCGGTCAGGGCCGGGGCGAGCATGATGATTCCCAGGGTCGCCAGCATCGACAGGGCGAAGGCCGGTTCGGCACCCAGCGAGCGATCGATAGCCAGCAAGGCGGTTCCGCTCAGGCACAGTATTCCCAGAGAGCCTTGGCCACGACCCAGCAGCACCGAGATGACCGCAATGCTGCCCATCAGGCTGGCGCGCAGGACACTGGGATCCGGCCCGGCAAACCAGGCGAAGAGCCCGACCACGCCAATCATCAAGATCGCGCTGGGTGCCCGTGGCACCGAAAACAGCCGGAGCAGCACCAGCACAATGGCCCCGATCAGGGCAATGTTCGATCCGCTCACCGCGGTCAGGTGGCTCAACCCGCTGGATCTCATCGCCTCGCTCAACGCTTCGTCCTGTCCGGAACGATCGCCATAGAGCATGCCAGGCAGCAGCGCCTGGGCATTGTCCGGCAGGCCGCGCAGGCCCTGGGTGAACCGTTCCTTGAGGTAATCCGCGGCGGTAGGCTCAACCCAGGAACTCACCTGCGGTTCACTGGCGGCATGCGCCCACCAATCGAAGGCGCCGGCAGCTGCTGCTTCCAAGTCGAGGATGGTCTCGAACTCGCCCGCAGTGGCAGGCACCCCGAAATCAATGGTGAGGAAGACCGGCACCCGGCATGGCACCCATTGGCCGTTGGCCCAGTACCGCTGGATTTCCGCCCGGCCGGCGGCAGCCCCCTGGCCCTGCGCGGTGGCCGGGTCCTCGAAGCGGACCACGGCACGGCGCTGTTGCTCGCCGGCGCCCGGCAGCTGGCACTGGGGGTCGGTGAAGGCCAGGCTGCTGACGGCCACCACCCCCAGGAGCAGGATAATGGGACCGGTAAACCATGGCGCCGCGTAGGCGCGGTCGTGCCGGGGCCGCAATAGCAGGAACAGCAGGATAGCCATCAGCGCGGAAAGTACCCAGAGCAACCAGACTGGGAGGGTGAAGTAGGCGGCGGTCCACGCGCCGCCCAGCAGCCACAGGCCGCGGAAATCGGTGTTCACGGGATCACCAGTTCGCTCAGCTGGCCCAGCAGCGCCGGACCGATGCCCGGTACCGCATCCAGCTCTTCCACGGAGCTGAACGGGCCGTTCTCGGTGCGGAAGTCGATGATCCGGGCTGCCAATGCCGGCCCGATCCCCGGAAGCTCCTGCAGGGTCTGGGAATCGGCACTGTTGAGCGAAATCTTCCCGCCCGCCGTCGCACTCGGTGCCGCGGCTAGTTCCGTGGCCGTCTCGGCGCCCGGAAGGACCACCTGCTGGCCGTCGACCAGCTTGGCCGCCAGGTTCACCATCTGCGCACGTGCGCCTTTGGCCAGCCCGCCGGCGGCGTCCACCGCGTCGGCAATCCGCGAATCCACGGGCAGCTGGTAGACGCCGGGCTTCTTCACCGCGCCGACCACGTGGACCGTGACCTCGGGTGCGGCCAGGCTCGGGGACTGGCGGTCCTCCGGCGCCGAAGCGGACGGGTCGGATACCAGCGGAACTGTTTCAAGCTCCTGGGCGACCGGCGGTGGCGCGAGCAGGATGGAGATCGCAATCCAGGCGAGCACCACGATGACCAGCACCAGCACGGCCACGCGCGAGATCGCGAATCTCAGGCGACCGGGACGTGGCGCGTACTTGCTGAAGAAGTCGTGGCGGCCCATGGGCCACAGTCTGGGCTATGGCGCCGGCGGCCGATCCAGGATGGACTCCGACTGTGGATAGCTGGGGGCGACGCACACGGCGATCACGCCCAGGCCGGTATGCGCGGCCAGCACCGCCGGAAGGGACTCGACCACGACCAGCATGGCGCTGAACGGTGCCAGTTCGGTGGCGATTTCCTCGGCCAGTTCCTCGGCGCCGAAATGCATCACCCCCAGCCGCACCTCGCCACTGGCGTCGCGGGCGTCGCGCAAGGCCAGGGCGACCAGCCGTGCGGTGGCGCGCGCGAAGGAGCGGGGCTTTTCCAGGGCGACGATCGAGCCCTCGGCAATCCCGAGGATCGGCTTGAAATTCAGCAAGCTGCCGACCACGGAGGACAGCGCGCTGATCCGGCCGCCGCGGCGCAGCTGCTCAAGGCTTGGCACCGCGAAGTACACGGTGTTGGCGGTGGCCGTGCCGGCGATCTGCTCGAGCATCTCCAGCGGGGCGCCGGCGGCGCGGGCAGCCAGCACATCGGCCACGGCAAATCCCTGGGGCAGGCACACGGTGCGCGAATCGACCACGGTGATTGGTGCGTCAAAGCTGCGGGCCGCCAAGCGGGCCGCCTCCACGGTGCCCGACAGCGCCCCGGACATGTGGATCGAGATGATCGACTCGCAGCCGGCGTCGAGCAGCTGCCGGTAGGCGCGTTCGAACTCGCCTGGCGCCGGGCGCGAGGTTTTCACCGCCTTGCCCATGGCCAGGCCCATCATCAGCGCCTGCAGGTCTTCGCCGTGCACATGGTTGTCCACGATGATCGGGATCGGCACTTCGATGAAGTCCGGATGCGGCCCGAAATGCCCGGGCAGGCAGGACGCCGAATCGGAGACGACCCCGATGCGGGTACGCGAAAGCCCGCGCGGGGCCAGCCACTTGGGCAGCCAGCCCGCGCGCGAGCTTTTCTGGCGTTCAGTCATGAGCCGAGCTTACGGGGCGGGAACCACGTTCACGAGCTTCGGCGCACGCACGATGACCTTCAGCGGCTCCTTGCCATCGAGCATCCGGATCACCGACTCGTGGGCCAGGGCCTGGGCGCGCAGCTGCTCCTCGGTGATGTCCACCGGAACCTCCAGGCGGGCACGGACCTTGCCCTTGATCTGCACGACCGCGGTGATGGTGTCATCGACCAGCAGCGACTCGTCCACTTCAGGCCAGGCGCTGGTGACCACGGAGGGCGCATAGCCCAGCGCTTCCCACATGTCCTCTGCGGTGTACGGGGCGAACATGCTCAGCAGCTGGGCGGTCACCGTGGCGGCCTCGCGCACTGCCGGGTCCGCTGCCCCGGCACCGGAGTCGATGGTCTTGCGGGTCGCGTTGACCAGCTCCATGGTCTTGGCGATGACCACGTTGAACTTGCCCGAATCCAGCAGCGCGGCGGATTCATGCACGGTGCGGTGGGTGACCTGGCGCAGCGCCTTGTCCCCTGCCGCATAGTCCATGCCGGCCTCGCTGGTGGTGTCCTGGGCGATGCGCCAGGCGCGGGCCAGGAACTTCTGCGAACCCGATGGGGAGACATCGGCCCAGTCCACGTCGTCCTCCGGCGGGGAGGCGAAGACCATGGTCAGGCGTACCGCGTCGACGCCGAACTTGTCCAGCTGCTCGCCCAAATCCACGCCGTTGCCCAGCGACTTGCTCATCGCCTTGCCGCCGTTCAGGACCTGGCCCTGGTTCAGCAGCGCGGAGAACGGCTCGGTCGCGTCGATCAGGCCCAGGTCGTGGATGACCTTGGTGAAGAAGCGCGAGTACAGCAGGTGCAGGATCGCGTGCTCGACCCCGCCGACGTACTGGCCTACCGGCATCCAGTCGCGCACGGCCTTCGGGTCGAAAGGGCCCTGCGTGTACTGCGGGGAGACGAAGCGCAGGAAGTACCAGGAGGAATCCACGAAGGTGTCCATGGTGTCGGTGTCGCGCTTGGCGGCGCCGCCGCACTGCGGGCAGGCCACGTTGACCCATTCCTCGGCGGCGGCCAGCGGGGAGGTGCCCTTCGGGGCCAGTTGCTCGCCGCGCAGGTTATCGGGCAGGCGCACCGGCAGCTGGTCGTCGGGAACCGGGACCTCGCCGCAATCGGCGCAGTGGATGATCGGGATCGGGGTGCCCCAGAAGCGCTGGCGGGACAGCAGCCAGTCGCGCAGGCGGAAGTTGATGGTGTGCTTGCCGGTGCCGGCAGCTTCCACGATCTCAATGGCCTTGGCGATCGCCTCGGTCTTCTCCAAACCGGACAGCTGCCCCGAATTGACCAGCTGGCCTTCGCCCGCGGTGGCGGTGCCGGTTTCGTTCGGGTCTTCCAGACCGGTTTCGACGACCACGCGTACTGGCAGGTCAAAGGCCTTGGCGAAGTCCAGGTCGCGCTGGTCGTGTGCAGGCACGGCCATGATGGCTCCGGTGCCGTAGTCGGCCAGCACGTAGTCCGCCGCCCAGACCGGCACCTTCTCCCCGGAGAGCGGGTTGATCGCGTAGCGGCCGGTGAATACGCCGGTCTTCTCGCGTTCGCTGGACTGGCGCTCGATCTCGGACAGGGCCTTGACCTGCTCCTGGTATTCCTCCAAGGCGGCGCGGTGCTCATCGGTGACCAGTTCGCCAGCCAGCTGCGCGTCGGCGGCGACCACCATGAAGGTAGCACCGTACAAGGTGTCCGGGCGGGTGGTGAAGACCGGGATCTGCAGCGCAGGCTTGTCCTCGTGCGCTTCGATCCCGAAGGTGACCTCGGCCCCTTCGGAACGGCCGATCCAGTTCTTCTGCATCAGCAGCACGCGCTCAGGCCAATGGCCCTTGAGCTGCTCCATGTCCTCAAGCAGGCGGTCAGCGTATTCGGTGATCTTGAAGTACCACTGGTTCAGCGACTTCTTGGTCACCGCAGTGCCGCAACGCTCGCAAGCGCCATTGACGACCTGCTCGTTGGCCAGCACGGTCTGGTCCTTCGGGCACCAGTTCACCGGGTGGTCCTTGCGGTAGGCCAGGCCCTTCTCGTAGAACTTGTTGAACAGCCACTGGGTCCAGCGGTAGTACTCCGGATCCGAGGTGTGCAAGCGGCGATCCCAATCGGCGGAGATCGCGTAGCGCTTGAAGCTGGCGGCCTGGGTATCGATGTTCTTGTAAGTCCACTCGGCAGGGTGGGCATTGCGCTTGATCGCGGCATTCTCTGCGGGCAGGCCGAAGGAGTCCCAGCCGATCGGGTGCATCACGTCATAGCCGCGCAAGCGCCAGTAGCGCGCGACCACATCGCCCATGGCGAAGGCCTCGGCGTGGCCCATGTGCAGATCGCCCGATGGGTAGGGGAACATGTCCAGCACATAGCGGCGTTCGCGGCTGCCATCATCGGCGGGCTTGAACACCTGTAGTTCGTCCCACACCGGAAGCCACTTGGACTCGATGTCCTTGAAGTCGTAGGTCCTGGGTTCGTTCGTCGATGATGTCACGCTGCTCTTCTCACACGCTTTGCGGAAAATTTCCGATAGGAAAAACTTATTCTTGGTTCCAGACACAACAAAAGCCCCCAAATTTCCACTCGGGGGTACGGCCAACGGGCCGTGCTCAGGCTAGGTTGCGCTTCGGATTCATATCGCGATTCTATCGCATATCCCCTGCCCACGCGCGCATCGATGAAGCGCAGGATTGCACACAGCGGCAAACGCGGCGCCACCGCAGTTATCCACATCCCGCAGCTGCCCGCAGGGGCAGGAGCTTCCAGCGCCCGATCATGGAGCCATGAACGCGCCAGCCCTGATCGCCACATTGCGCACCGCATGCCAGGCCCCGATGCACCTCGGACCGGCCTTGTCCGGTGCCATGGTGCTGCGCCTTGGCTACCTGTGCCTGGCCCTGTATGCCGCGCTGGGCAAGCTGGTGCGCGATGCGGGCGACCCGCGCCTGGTCCTGGCGCATCTGCAGCTCACCGAAAGGTTCGCCCAGCAAATCCATTGCGAGCAACACGCCGGCGCACTGCATGCCGAGGCCACCGGCGCACGGGCGCTGGCACTGGACAGCTACGCGGCCCTGCGTTTGCCTGCGGATGACCCCGACGCCATCACCGACGGGCTCTTTGCCGGGGAACCGGACCTTGCCCCGGGGCGCTGCTGCTACAAGGACACCGCCCAGCTGCTGGCCGCATGGCTGGGCATCAGCTACTTCGAAGCCCAACGGCGCATTGCCGACGCGCACCTGCTCATTGGCCGGCGCACCCCCGATGGCGGCATCTGCGCG
Organism: Glutamicibacter sp. NPDC087831; assembly: GCF_044742845.1. Classification (NCBI taxonomy): domain Bacteria; kingdom Bacillati; phylum Actinomycetota; class Actinomycetes; order Micrococcales; family Micrococcaceae; genus Glutamicibacter; species Glutamicibacter sp. NPDC087831. The sequence continues at coordinate 999,415 of NZ_JBIUVH010000001.1, read as the reverse complement.
CCGCGTTTCAAGCATCTGGCCGAACTCTACGGGCAGGGCGCAGCCAACCGCCGGGCCATCGCTTCCGCCGCGCGGCGCCTTGAACGGCTCGAACCGCAGGACACCATCTTTGACGGCGTGCCCGTGCCGCTGCTGGCGCATGGCACCGATGGCCGCAGCCTGGACCAAGCCGCGGCCCACTCCCTGCGGGAGCTGGGCCCCGCCGCCGCGCAGAAGCAGATCAGCACCTCAATCAGGACCTACAAAGAACTGCACGGCAAGCAGCTGCCTCCCAAGCTCGGCATGTTCATCGGCCCGGTGAAAAACGGCGTGCATTTCTTCTCGCTGCGCACCGATGCCACCGACGCGCAACTGGTTCATTCGGTACTCACGCAGGCCGGCAACCCACGAACCAAGGCCGGCCGGGCCGATCGCGATCCCCAGCAGCAGCGCCCGGCGGGTTCGGGATCCAGCGCCAGCGGCGGCCCGCGAGAGGGCCAGGACTCCCAAGCGGACCAGGAGTCCACGGCAGGCCAGAACGCTGGCAACGGAAGTGGAGCCGCACCCGAGCCGCCGTCGTGGCTGCGCAGCGATCAGCCCATGCCGCCGTGGGCCGAAGAGGAACCAGAAGCTCACGATGGCCAGAACCCGGACGGCGGCCGCACCGCAAAGCAGGCAGAGGCCCAAGGCGAACCGCAAGACGGGGCGCAAGACGAGCCGCACCTGCAGGACTCCCCCGCCGGGCAGCCCGATGTGCATCGTCGCCGGCTCAACGCGTTCATGGCGCTGTTGCGCGCACCATTTGCTGGCGGCGAGCGAAAAGTCGTCATCCCGAAGTTCGTGGTCTACCTGTGGCTCGCGGATCTGCAGAACCTGGCGGACGCGCACGGCATGACCGCAAATGGCATCGACATCCCGCCCGGAGAACTCCGGCAGCTGCTCGCCAGGGCGAACATCATCCCGATGGTCCTCGGCGGCAACAGCCAAGTGCTGGATATGGGGCGCAAGATGCGCTACCACAAAGGCCGGATCCGCGAAGCGATCATGGCCCGGGATCGCGGCTGCATCGTGCCCGACTGCACCGCGCCGCCGGATCATGTCGAAACCGACCACTACCAGAAGCCCTGGTCCGAAGGCGGCGAAACCAGTGTCTGGTCCGGGGCGGGAATGTGCACGTCCGATCACCACAAGCGCCATGCCGGACAGCTCGAGGTCATCGATGTCGATGGGCTGCCGCACGTGGTCATGCCTGCACATGTCGATCCGGAGCAAAAGCCCCGCCGCAATACCTATTGGGACGCCCGGCAAGCCGGCGAGTCCCCCGCGCGCCGCAGACCCGCCGCGCAGGAAACCGCGCGTCCAGGCCAGGAAGACACTCCTGAGGCCGCATCGGGCGATTAAGGCGATTGAGCTGCCCCGCGGGTTAAACCGGCAACGCCCGAACCACCCATCCGGGTGATTCGGGCGTTGCCGGTTGCGGCCGGCTCGGAACCGGCCAAGCCACGGTTGCGCTTAGGCCTTGGTATCTTCGTCGACCCAGTCGAAGGTGCGGGTGACAGCCTTTTTCCACAGGCGCAAGCTGCGCTCACGCGTAGCCTCATCCATGGTTGGCTCCCAGCGCTTGTCCTCGGCCCAATTGTCTTCCAGTTCGCCCAGGTCCTTCCAGAAGCCAACGGCCAGGCCAGCAGCGTAGGCTGCACCCAGTGCGGTGGTCTCGGTGACCTTCGGGCGAACCACTGGCACGCCGAGGATGTCAGCCTGGAACTGCATCAGGGCTTCGTTGGCCACCATGCCGCCGTCGACCTTCAGTTCGGTGAGCGGAACCTCTGCGTCGGCGTTGACCGCATCCAGGACTTCGCGAGTCTGGAATGCGGTGGACTCCAGGGCCGCACGGGCGATGTGGTTCTTGTTCGCATAGCGGGTCAAGCCCACGATCGCGCCACGGGCATCCGAGCGCCAATATGGTGCGAACAATCCGGAGAAGGCCGGAACGATGTACACGCCGCCGTTGTCCTCCACCTTTGCTGCCAGTTCCTCGATCTCCGGAGCGGTAGCGATCATGCCGATATTGTCGCGCAGCCACTGGATCAGCGACCCGGCCACGGCAATGGAACCTTCCAAGGCGTACACCGGTGCGTTTTCGCCCAGCTTGTAGGCCATGGTGGTCAGCAGGCCGTTGGTCGAATTCACGATCTCCGTGCCGGTGTTGAAGATCAGGAAGCAACCGGTGCCGTAGGTGTTCTTCGCGGTACCTGCGGTGAAGGCCGCCTGGCCGAAGGTCGCCGCCTGCTGGTCGCCCAGGATGCCTGCAACGGGCACCTCGCGCAGCAGCTGGTTGGTGTGCACGGAGCCGTAGACCTCCGAAGAAGAGCGGATCTGCGGCATCATCGAGCGCGGCACGCCGAAGTCAGCCAGGATCTTCTCGTCCCAGTCCAGGGTCTTGAGGTCCATGAACAGGGTACGTGATGCGTTGGTCACGTCGGTGACGTGCACGCCGCCGTCCACGCCGCCGGTCAGGTTCCACAGCACCCAGCTGTCGGTGGTGCCGAAGAGCAGGTCGCCTGCTTCGGCACGCTCCCGGGCACCTTCGACATTGTCCAGGATCCACTTGATCTTGGTGCCGGAGAAGTAGGTCGCCAGGGGCAGGCCAACGGTCTGCTTGTAGCGTTCCAGGCCGCCATCGGCTGCCAGTTCGTCGACGATGTCCTGGGTACGGGTGTCCTGCCAGACGATCGCGTTGTAGACGGCTTCGCCGGTGTTCTTATCCCACACCACCGCGGTTTCACGCTGGTTGGTGATGCCGACGACCTCGATGTCGTGGCGGGTCAGGTTGGCCTTGGACAGGGCCTGGCCAATCACTTCGCGCACGTTGCTCCAGATTTCGGCTGGATCGTGCTCAACCCATCCGGCAGCCGGGAAGATCTGCTCGTGTTCCTTCTGGCCTACCGAATGCACCTCACCGGCGTGCGTGAAGACAATTGCGCGGGAGCTGGTCGTGCCTTGGTCAATGGCGATGACGAATTTTTCACTCATGATTCACTGCTCTCTTTCTAGAACATTGGCGCGGCGGCAAGTCCGCCAAGGATACCGCCGATGGCTGGACCAGCCAACGGAACCCACGAGTAGGACCAGTCGGAGGAGCCCTTGCCCTTGATCGGCAGGATTGCGTGGGCAATTCGTGGACCGAGGTCGCGGAACGGGTTGATGGCGTAGCCGGTGGCTCCACCCAGGGACAGACCGATGGCAACAACCAGCAGGCCGACAGCCAGCGGGCCAAGCTCGTGAGGAGTGTGCCCCAGTCCGGCGATCACGAACACCAGGACGAAGGTGCCGAAGATTTCCGAGACCAGGTTCCAGCCGTAGGAGCGGATGGCCGGTCCGGTGGCGAAGACGCCCAGCTGCGTGCCCGCGTTCTGCGGATCATCCAGGTGCTTCTTGTAGGACAGCCAGGTGCCCACGGCACCCAGGAAGGCGCCAATGAACTGCGCCGCGAAGTAGAGCAGCGTATTGGCCATGGTCTTGGCGACGCCGGGGGCGTACTCGGCAACGTCCGGGTTGACCAGCAGGCCCAGGGTGACCGCCGGGTTCAGGTGGGCTCCGGAGATCCCAGCTATCCAGACGCCGCAATAGACGCCCAGGCCCCAGCCGAAGCTGATGGCTACCCAGCCCGCGGCGCTGCCGAGAGTGCCTTTCAGGGCGACGTTCGCGCAGACGCCGCCGCCCATCAGCAGGAGAATGAAAGTGCCGGCTAATTCGGCGAGAAACACGTGAGTGGACAACGTTGACCTCTTAGTGGTTTCGAGTGCCAGCGGCGCCTTGCCGCCGGCTTGGATGCAGGTTAGACCAGGGTGACTCCGTGGGCTTCTGCGAGTACCGAGAGCGAATGGTCGATCTCGGCTTGGGTCTGGGACTGGTCCCAACCCATCGGCTCTGCAAGGCAATTAGCTGCCTCGATTACCAAATCCTTCGTGACCAGGCCGCGGAAGGCCAGGTTGGTGCGGCGGATGAAGACATCGATCAACCGGCCCACCTGCTCTTGGTTCGCCATGTAGGCCAACTCCTGGCAGGACAGCTCGTTGGTGTGCTCCAGCATGGTTTCGTTGCCGCCGATGATTTCCAGCAGGGCATCGGCTCCGGTGCCATAGCGCTCGAGCAGCACGCGCAAGCGTTCGCGGCCGGCCTTGGACTCGCGCGCGGCATACCAAGCGGCGAGTTCGCCCTCGTTGGCCGGGAAGTTCTTTCCGCCACCGATGGCTACGCCGGCGGTGGACTTCACTTCACGGGCGCCGAGGAATTCCAGGGCCTTGCCGCCGAGGTTCTCGCTCAGTGCGCGGAAGGTGGTCCACTTGCCGCCGATCAGCGAGAGCATGGTGGTCGCGTCGGTCAGGCGGGTTTCCTTGATCTGGTAATCGCGGGATACGAAGCCTGGCGCGGTGTCGTCATGGCTGGGCAGGGGGCGCACGCCGGAGAACTTGTAGACGATCTGTTCCCTGGTGGCCTTGATGCCCGGGAAGACATGGTGGACCAGCTCGAAGAAGTAGTCGACTTCCTCGTCGGTGCATACCGCTGGCTCGTTCATGTCGTGCTCGAGGTCGGTGGTGCCGACCAGCACGCGGCCGAGCATCGGGTAGATGAGCACGATTCGGCCGTCTTCATGCTCGAAGAAGATTTCGCGGCCTCCGGTAGCGGCGAGCAGTTCCGGGTGATCCAGCACGATGTGCGAACCCTTGGTGCCGCCGGTCCACTTGGTATCGCGGCCCAGGTCCTTGTTGGTCAGATCCACCCACGCGCCGGTGGCGTTGATGATGACATCGGCGTCGAAGTCGAATTCTTCGCCGGAGAGCATATCGCGCAGCTTCGCGGTGCCGCCGTCGACGCCGGCCAGCTCAACGTAGTTGCTGGCGCGGGCCTCGTCGTTGGCGTTCAGGCCTTCACGCAGCACATCCAGGGTCAGCCGCTCGGGGTTGTGCACCGAGGCGTCGAAATAGGTGGCGGTGTACTTGACGTCATCGCGCAGTGCTGGCAGATCCTGGCGGGCAGCCTTGCCGGCCTTGAAGTTATGCCAAGGGGTGTTGCGTCCGCCGATCCCTGCGAACACGTCGTACATGATCAACCCGGCCTTGATCAGCGCCGCCCCGCGTTCGGTTGGCTTGCCCGACTTGTGGGACAGGAAGCGCATCGGTGCGCTGAGGATGCCGGAGAAGGTGGAGAAGATGGGAATGGTGGTCTGCAGCGGCTTCACGTAGTGCGGAGCGATCTCCAGCAGCGAGTTGCGCTCCTGCACCGACTCGTGAACCAGGCGGAACTCGCCGTTCTCCAGATAGCGGATTCCGCCATGGATCATGTGCGAGCTGGCACCCGAAGCGCCCTGGCAGTAATCGCCGCGCTCGATCAGGGCTACATCAATCCCCTGCATGGCCAGGTAGCGGAAGGTCGCTACGCCGTTGATGCCACCGCCAACAACCAGAACCTGCGCCTGCGGACGTTCGCGCAGTTTGGCTAGCTGTTCCCGAATCACGATTTGTGCCCCTTATGTAAATATTGAATGAGTCTGAAGCTAGTCTTGTTACTGAACGGCAAAGCGGTCAAACGAAATGCACAAACGTGCAGAAGTGGTCTGAATCATGATGAAATCCTCGTCCGGGGGCACCTACAAGCGGGCAACGACTGGCACATCTGTGCACAGCACCCCCAAGGCGAAGGATGCGCTGCGCGCCGCCCAGCTGTATTACCTTCAAGATATGAAGATGGAAGTGATCGCCAAGGAGCTGGGCACCTCGCGGTCCACGGTCTCCCGGTTGCTCACCCACGCCAAGCGCACCGGCATGGTTTCGATCAGCATCTCCCCCAGCGCCAACATGTCGGCGCTGCTGGGAAACCAGCTCTCCGAGCACTACGGGATCAGCTTCAACGTCGTACCCACCGATGGCAACATGGATGACTCCGAGCTGCTGGCCCGGGTCTCTGCGCACGCGGCCTACCTGCTCGGCGGCATGGTTTCCTCCTCGATGACGGTGGGTGTTGCCTGGGGATCGACCATGCAGTCGGTGTCCACGGCGCTGGGCTCCCACCCGACCCATGACACGAAGATCGTGCAGCTCAATGGAGCGGCTAATCCGGTGACCAGCGGCGTGCGCTATGCCAGCGACATACTCACGCGTTTCGGCCAAGCCTTCACCGCACGCACCGAGCAGTTCCCGGTCCCGGCCTTCTTCGACCGGGCCTCCACCCGCGACGCAATGTGGGAGGAAACATCGATCCGCCGGGTACTGCAGGTACAGAAAGAGATGAGTCTCGCGGTATTCTCCCTGGGCTCGGCCGGCTCCGCCGTGGCTTCGCAGGTCTACCGCGGCGGCTACCTGACCAAGGCGGAAACCCAAGAGCTCAACGAGATCGGCGTGGTCGGCGACGTGGCCACGGTGTTCTTCGACAAGGACGGGAACAGCTCGAACATTTCGCTTAATGCCCGCTCCACCGGCCCGAACCTCGATGCCCTTCGCAAGGTGCCGACCCGTTTCTGCGTGGTCGCCGGCCGGGGCAAGCTCCAGGCCGTGCGCGGTGCGCTCAAAGGCGGGCTGATCACCGATCTGGTGATCGACGAAGGCACCGCCCTGGCGCTGCTGGACGGGTAGGGTTAAAGCCATGGCCCCACGACAGCAGCTAGTGACCACCCATCATTTGAACGGTGCAGAAATCCGGGTCTACACCCACCCGGCCCAGCAGCCCTCCCGCGGGGTGATCTACGCCGTGCATGGTTTCCGCGGAGACCACCACGGGCTGGCGCGCATCGTCTCGCACCTGGAGCACTACACGGTGATCGTTCCCGATCTTCCCGGCTTTGGCACTTCGACCTCGATGGCGGATCTGCCCCATGACGTCGAGGGGTACGCTGCGGTGCTCAATCAGCTGGCCGAAGAGCTGCAGCTGGAATCCTCCGTGCACCTGCTGGGGCATTCCTTCGGCTCGATCGTGGCCGCCAAGCTGGCCACCGTCCGCGGCTTTGCCTCGCTGGTATTGCTCAACCCGATCTCCGAGCCAGCGTTGGAGTCCGACCAGGCGCTGCTGGCCAAGCTCACCAGCGGCTACTACGAGGTGTGCGCCAAGCTTCCGGCCCGCATCGGCGAACCGCTGCTGCGTTCCAAGCTGTTCAGCGATGCCATGAGCCTGGTGATGACCAAGAGCAGGGACCCGGAAATCCGCCGCTACGTGCGCGAGCAGCACCGCGCCTACTTCGGCGGCTTCCACTCGCGGGCCACCTTGGCCCAGTCGTACCGCGCCTCGGTCAGCGCAACGGTCGGGGACTACTCCCCTGCGCTGAGCTTGCCGACGCTGATGGTCGGCGGCCTGCAAGACGAACTGGGCACCGCGCAGACGCAGGAGGCGCTGCGGGCCAGCTTCGCCAACGCCCAACTGGTCATGCTCGAGAACGTCGGGCATCTGATCCACTACGAGAAGGCTCCCGAAACCGCCGCCGCCATCGATGGCTTCCTGCAGCTGCTGGCAACCGGCCAGGCCGAGGATCCCGCGGCGGGCTCCTAGAGCGCGTCGTCCGGGTCGATAGCGATATTCACGACCGGGTCCTTGGCCGCGGACATGCTCGCGCGCAGGTGGCGCAGGGCCTTGGTCACCGACGGCCCGTCGGCGTAGGAGAAGAAGAGCACGTAGCGGTGCTGGGCCGGGGGCCCGTCTATCACCGTCGGGCCGTGGATTTGCACGCACTGCCGGGTCTGCGGATCCAGGTTCGCGACCAGCCGTTCGGCTCCCAGGCCCGAAATCACCGCGCTGCGCACTGCCGGAGGCAACCCCACCTCGCGGCGCTCGGCCAATTCGCGTTCGGCAAAGCTCGCCGGGTCGTAGCGCACCAGCGCGGCCCCGGCGGGGCTCGGATTGCCGGTGAGCACCACTACCCCGTCGGCACGCGCCATGGAAGCGGCGGTGAACCAGCGGGAGATGACTTCTTCGGGGTTGCGCAGCGAATCGTGGGTCATCATCTTGTCGGCATCGAGCAGCAGCACCGCGGCGTAGCCGGATTCGGCAAATGGTTCGACCCCTGGCGTAGCGACCACCAGCGCCGGTTTGCCGGGAATCTTGTCCACGGGTTTTGCTCCGGTGGAAGAAATAACGCTGACCTTGGGGAAGGCCAGCCCGAGTTCTTCGGCGGTGCGGTCGGCGCCGATGCTGGCGGCCCGGATCCTCGGTGAGGCGCAGTGCACGCACCGGTAGTCGTGGTACTGCTCGCCGCACCAGCGGCAAGCCACATGCGAGCCTTTGCCGGCGATGTGCAGCGGGCCTTGGCAGGCAGTGCAGCGCGCCGGGGTCCGGCAGTCCTGGCAGGCCAGCGCCGGCATGAACCCGGTGCGCGCCACTTGCACCAGCACCGGGCCGGATTCCAGCGCCCTGGTAGCTTCCCGCCAGGCCAGCGAAGGGATGCGGGCCCGGGCGAGCACCGGGTCGCGCTCGAGCTCGAAATCGTTTGTGGTGGCCACAATGCGGGCGGTTTGCGCACGCAACAGGTCGCGGGGAACCTTCAGTTCGGTGGCCCAGCCGGTCGCCACCAGGCGCTGGGCTTCGACCGAGCGCGATGGCGATGCGATCAGCAGGGAGATGCCTGCTTGCTGGCTGCGCAGCAACGCCACCTCGCGGCTGTGCTGGTAGGGTGCGCGCTGTTCGCGGTGCGATTGGTCCGCGTCCTGCCACACGATCATCAGTTCCAGCCCGGGCACGTGGCATAGCGCCGCCGAACGGGTGCCGATGACGATCTGCACATGCCCTCCGATGGCACGCAGGAAGTTGCGGTAGCGCGGAGTCGGCCCGTCGTCGGCCTGCAGCCGCGCATAGGATTCGGCGCCGAAGTGCTCATCGAGATAGCCACCCAGCAGCCGCAGGTCGCGCGCGTCGGGCACGATCAGCAGCACGCGCTTGCCGCGCTCAAGCACCGGACGGGCCGCATCCATCAAGAACCCTGGCCAGGCACCGTGGAAATTCGGCACCCAGGTGGCAACGGCGCGCAGGGTTTCGCCGCTTCCCCAGGCGTCAAGCGCTTGGGCGCCGTGCTCGTAGCGGGAGAGCTGGTTCGGGGCGTCGGGCAGCAACGGCGCGACGGTGGCCAATTCCTCTTTTTCGACCTTGGCCGCGCGGGCGGGCACCGCAAGACGCACCACATCCCACAGGGTTCCGGCATAGCGGGTCGCGATCTCCTGCGCGGCGGCCACGATTTCCGGGTACAGCGCCACCTGGGTGCTGACCAGCTTGGCCAGCGGCCGCAGTTTCATCTCCGGGGCGTGGTCCTCGAGCACCGCGACGATGAATCCGGAGAGCAGCTGCGGCCCGAAGGGCACCTTCACGCGCACCCCCGCCACGGCATCCTGGGCCATCGAGGGAGGAATCTCGTAATCGAAGAAGCGGTCCAGGTGCGGGACGGAAGAATCAATCAGCACCCGGGCAACCCGCTTGAGGCGGGCCGGCTCGGGTGCTGAGATGAGGGCGTCTTGCTGCACGCTCAGGTCCTAGGCGTTGAACCAGCTGCGCAGGGCGTCGACGCGGTCCAGCTTCTCCCAGGTGAAGTCGTTGTCCTCGCGGCCGAAGTGGCCGTGGGCAGCGGTCTTGCGGTAGATCGGGCGCTTCAAGTCCAGGTCTTCGATGATGCCCAGCGGGCGCAGGTCGAATACCTCGTTGATGGCCTTGGTGATCTTGGCCGGATCAACGGTTTCAGTGCCGAAGGTCTCCACGTACAGGCCCACCGGACGGGCCACGCCGATCGCGTAGGCCACCTGGACCTCGGCACGGCGTGCCAGGCCGGCGGCGACCACGTTCTTGGCCACCCAGCGCATCGCGTAGGCGGCCGAGCGGTCGACCTTCGAAGGGTCCTTGCCCGAGAAGGCGCCTCCGCCGTGGCGGGCGAAGCCGCCGTAGGTGTCCACGATGATCTTGCGGCCGGTCAGCCCGGCATCGCCGACCGGGCCGCCGATGATGAACGGGCCCGATGGGTTCAGGATGATCTTGGTGTTCGAGATGTCCAGTCCCGAACGCTCCAGGATCGGGGTGACAACCTCTTCGTGCAGGTCGGCCTTCAGGGTCGCCAGCTCGTATTCGGCGGCGTGCTGGCTGGAGACGACCACGGTGTCCACGGAGACCGGCTTGTCGCCGTCGTAGCCGATGGTGACCTGGGTCTTGCCATCCGGGCGCAGCAGCGGCATGCGGCCGTTCTTGCGGACCTGGGTCAGGCGCTCGGACAGGCGGTGCGCCAGGAAAATCGGGGTCGGCATCAGCGAGTCGGTCTCATCCGAGGCGTAGCCGAACATTAGGCCCTGGTCGCCGGCGCCCTGCATGTCGCGGGGATCCTTGGCCGTTCCTTCGCGCGACTCCAGCGAGTTGAAGACGCCATCGTGGATCTCCTGGGACTGCTGGCCGATCGACACGGACACTCCGCAGCGCGCACCGTCGAAGCCGTTGGCCGAGGAGTCGTAGCCGATGTCCAGGATGGTCTTGCGGACGATCTCCGGGATCTCCACGTAGCCATTGGTGGTCACCTCGCCGGCAACGTGCACCAGCCCGGTGGTGGTCAGGGTCTCGACGGCGACCTTCGAGTCCGGATCCTGCGCCAGCATGGCGTCGAGGATCGCGTCGGAAATCTGGTCGCAAATCTTGTCCGGGTGGCCCTCGGTCACGGATTCCGAGGTGAAAAGACGAAGTTCAGGGGTTGTTGAAGTCACCGTATAACTCTATCTGGTCTCTGAGACCGGTAAGCAGATCTGGTACGTTTCGTGAACAAGCACCGTATGGCGCCACTCACTTTGTTACAGCTGCATGACTTTTTGTTGCATTCGAAATCTGTTCGATGACCACGCGGGCCACCTCGAGCTTGCTGCCCGAGGCCTGCACCGGGTCGGCGCCATCGGCGAAAAGAACCTGGATGCTATTGGTTTCCTGCCCGAAGGTCAGGGATGCGCCCACCTCGTTGACCACGAGCATTTCGCAACCCTTGCGATTCAGCTTGGCCTGGCCGTACTCCAGCACGGTCCCCTGCTCGTCGCCGGTCTCGGCGGCAAAACCGACAATGAACGGCGGCAAGTGCGGATTCTGTCCGCGCGCGGCGACCAGCTCGGCGAGGATGTCCGGGTTGCGTACCAGTTCGATGACCGGCGCCGAATGCTCATCGCGCTTCTTGATCTTCGAGTTCTCGATTCTTGCCGGGCGGAAATCGGCGACCGCGGCATTCATGATCAGCACGTCTTGGCCCTCGGCGCAGTCGAAGACCGCCTCGCGCAGCTCCAGTGCGCTGGAGGCGTGCACCAGCCGCACGCCATGCGGCGCGGGCACTTCCAGATGGGTGGCGATCAGCGTGACCTCGGCCCCGGCATCACGGGCGGCCTGTGCCAGCGCGACACCCTGGCGGCCCGAGGAGCGGTTACCCAGGAAGCGCACCGGGTCCAGCGGTTCACGGGTGCCGCCGGCGGTGATCAGCACCTTGGCTCCGGCCAGCACCGGTTCGGCGAGCAGGTCCTGGATTGCGGCGAAAATTTCATCGGGTTCTGGAAGCCGGCCCGGCCCCGAGTCCTTGCCGGTCAGCCGCCCGGAGGCGGGTTCGATCACCCGCACGCCGCGATCCCGCAGGGTCTGCACATTCGCGGCAGTAGCCGGATGCTGCCACATTTCGGTGTGCATGGCCGGGGCCATCACCACCGGCGCCCGCGTGGCCAGCAGGGTTCCGGTGAGCAGGTCGTCAGCCAATCCCGCAGCGGCCTTGGCTAAGACGTCCGCGGTGGCCGGCACAACCATCACCAGATCGGCCTGCTGGCCCAGGCGCACGTGATTGACCGAATCCACCGCGTCGAACACGTTCGAGGTGACAGGATTTCCGGACAAGGCCTCCCAGGTGGCGTTGCCCACGAAGTTGGCGACGTTCCGGGTGGGGATCACGTCGACGTGGTGCCCGGCTTCGCGCAGCAAGCGCAGCAGGAGTACGGACTTGTAGGCGGCGATACCAGCGGAAACGCCTAGGACAATTCGCTTCACGAAGTACTTCCTCGAGGATTCGGTGCGGCAATGAGGTGGGTGCGGGAGAAAAAGGAGCTTAACGAAAAAGAAGGCGCCCGCTCAGGGGCGCCGACTTTTCGATTAGTCTTCGATGACCTCGGCTGCGGTTACCTTCAGCAGGTTATCGTCCAGCTCGCGCAAGGCGATGGTCAGCGGCTTCTCGTTCAGCTTGGTTTCCACCAGTGGGCCTACGTACTCGAACAGGCCTTCGTTCAGCTGCGCGTAGTAGGCGTTGATCTGGCGTGCACGCTTGGCCGAGTTCAGCACAATGGCGTACTTCGAGTCGTTGGTCTCAAGCAACGAGTCGATCGATGGGTTAATGATTCCCTCTGGGTTGGACACAGGACTCCCTATTTGTCGTTCTTTAGCCCCATGAGGGCTACAAGCTCTTCGGCGGCACGTGCGACATCGTCGTTGACGATGGTCACGTCGAATTCAGATTCCGCTGCAAGTTCTAGTTTAGCGGTTTCTAGGCGGCGCTGCTGTTCCTCGGCCGTTTCAGTGCCGCGTCCCACAAGGCGGCGCACCAATTCCTCCCATGATGGCGGTGCCAAGAAGACGAATTTTGCCTCGGGCATCGACTCCTTGACCTGCCTCGCACCTTGCAGATCGATTTCCAGCAGAACCTTCTTGCCATCTGCCACTGCATCTTCAACCGTCGATCGAATCGTGCCGTAGCTGTTCTGGCCATGGACAACAGCCCATTCCAGCATCTGGCCTTCCTCGACCAGGGATTGGAAACGTTCGGGGCCCACGAAGAAGTAGTGGACTCCATCCTGCTCCCCTGGCCGGGCGTTGCGGGTCGTTGCGGACACCGAAAGCCAGACATCTGGATAGTTATCGCGGATGTAGGTAGAGACGGTGCCCTTGCCTACTGCCGTGGGGCCGGCTAGAACAGTTACCGACGCAGCGGTCATTGACTACACTTTCGTTTTTGGCGGGCTTTGCTTGAAGTGCTCGGTGATTGCGGTGCGCTGCTTGCGTCCCAGTCCGCGCAGACGGCGGGAAGGGGAAATGCCAAGTCGCTCCAGCAAATTTGCCGCGCGTACTTCACCTACGCCCGGTACCGATTCCAGAAGGTCCATGACACGCATGCGTCCCACGGCTTCATCTTCGTATACCAAGTCTAGTACCTCGGTGATGGAAATTTTGCCGGCACTGAACTCGGCCTTGATTTCTGCACGACGAGTGCGTGCGGCGAGTGCCTTGGCGCGGGCGCGGATACGATCTTCGTCAGAGAGTTCTCGCAGTACCATCGTTCAGCCATCCTTCAGTTGTAGTGGACTAAGGCTTATGTTGAGAAACATAGCGAGCTAACGCTGCTTTTGCAAGACTAAACGCGTTGTGGCTACTAGAAACTCTAATAGCCACAACGCGCCTATGTCACTTATTCGAATTTTTTGCTAGCGAGCTGCCAGCAATTCGTCCCTAACCCGCAGGGCTTTTTCCCTGAGAGCGGCCTTATTCGGCCCCTCTTTGAGGATGTCCCTGCTGCTCGTGCCCAGTACCTGGCCGTAGCTTGAGGCGAATGACTTGGCAATATCCGCTGCCGTGGCACCCTGGGCGCCGAGCCCTGGTGTGAGCAGCGGAGCCTTGGAAGCTGCCAGATCGATTCCGAGCTTGGACGGTGCATCCCCGATGGTCGCACCGACAACCAGCCCGACATGTCCTAAATCTCCTGCGTATGCATTATCCGCAGTGACTTGGTCAATAATTGATTTAGCAACCGAGTTTTCCCCGCCTACGTGCTGTACCGATGGCCCCTCGGGGTTGGAAGTCAGTCCGAGAACGAACACTCCCCTGCCGGTTCCAGCAGCCAAATCCAATGCCGGACGCAGCGATTCATAACCCAGGTACGGGCTCAAAGTCACAGCATCTGCAGCCAGCGGAGAAGCATCATCGAGCCATGCGCTCGCATACGCTGCCATGGTCGAACCGATATCCCCGCGCTTGGCGTCGGCCAGCGTGAGCAGTCCAGCGGACTTCGCAGCACTCAAGGTTTCTTCCAATGCGGCAAATCCCTTGGACCCGAAACGCTCGTACAGAGCCACCTGGGGCTTGAGGATTGCCGCCGCACCGGCCATCGCTTCCACGACGGTCAGTGAGAAAGATCGCACGCCCTCGGCCGTATTCTCCAGCCCCCAGGCTTCCAGCAGCACCGGGTGGGGATCGATCCCCACGCACAGCGGGCCGGAAGCCTGCATGGCTGAACGAAGCCGCTGACCGAATGGGATCGGCTCAGGCATTGCGCGCTGCGTTCAGGTTGGCGTCGTGCACCTGCAAGCTGGTGACATCCCACTCGTACTCGCGCAGGGCATCGATCGCCTGGACCGAAGCGTTGAACTCCGCCACGGTGGTGATGACCGGGGTGCCGACAGACGTCGCGGCGGCGCGGATTTCGTAGCCATCGCCACGTGCATCCGAGCCCGACGGGGTGTTCAGGATCAGGCCGATCTGGCCGGCTACGATCAAATCGACAATGGACTCCCCGCCTTCGTGCAGCTTGCCGACCACCTGGGTCGGGATGCCGTTGCGGCGCAGCACTTCCGCGGTGCCGCCGGTGGAGATGATCTCGAAGCCCTGGTCAGCAAGGTGCTTGACCGGCAGGACGATCGAGCGCTTGTCGCGGTTGGTGACCGAGACGAAGACCTTGCCGCCGGTTGGCAGCGGGTTGTTCGCTGCGGCCTGCGACTTGGCGAAAGCGGTGTCGAAGTACTTGTCGATGCCCATGACTTCGCCGGTGGAACGCATTTCTGGGCCGAGCAGCGAGTCGACGACCTTGCCCTCCGGGGTGCGGAAGCGGGCGAACGGCATGACTGCTTCCTTGACGGCGATCGCCGCCGATTCAGGCAGGTGCGCGCCATCGCCGGATGCTGGCAGGTAACTGCCGCGCATTTCGGCCAGGGTACGGCCCACGCCGATCAGCGCGGCGACCTTGGACAGCTGCACGCCGGTAGCCTTCGAGGTGAATGGCACGGTGCGCGATGCACGCGGATTCGCTTCGATCACGTACAGGATGTCGCTGGCCAGGGCGAACTGGATGTTGATCAGGCCACGCACGCCCACGCCTTCGGCGATCGCACGGGTTGCCGCGGCAACGCGGTCGCGCACGTCGGCGCCCAGGGTGATCGGAGGCAGGGTGCAGGCCGAGTCCCCGGAGTGGATGCCGGCTTCCTCGATGTGCTCCATGATGCCGCCGACGTACAGGTCGGTGCCGTCGAACAGGGCGTCGACATCGATCTCGATGGCGTCTTCCAGGAAGCGGTCCACCAGTACCGGGTGGTCCACGGTGATTTCGGTCGCGTTGGTGATGTAGCGCTCGAGGTTGGCCTCGTCGTACACGATCTCCATGCCGCGTCCGCCCAGCACGTAGGAAGGGCGAACCAGTACCGGGTAGCCGATGGAGTCGGCGATGGTCTTGGCATCGGCGAAGGACACCGCGGTGCCGTTCTTCGGCGCTACCAGCCCGGCGTTATCCAGTACCTGCTGGAAGGCGCCGCGGTGCTCGGCCAGGTCGATGGCCTCGGGCGAGGTGCCCAGGATCGGCACGCCGGCAGCCTTCAGCTCGGCGGCGAGCTTCAGCGGAGTCTGGCCGCCAAGCTGGACGAACACGCCCAGCACGCCGCCGGTTTCCTCTTCAGCGTGGATGACCTCCAGGACATCTTCCAAGGTCAGCGGCTCGAAGTAGAGGCGGTCGGAGATGTCGTAATCGGTGGAGACGGTCTCGGGGTTGCAGTTGACCATGACGGTCTCGTAGCCCTCGGCGCGCAGCGCCATCACCGCGTGGACGCAGGAGTAGTCGAACTCGATGCCCTGGCCGATGCGGTTCGGGCCCGAGCCCAGGATGATGACCGACTTCTTCTCGTGGCGCGCCAGCTCGGTCTCTTCGTCGTACGAGGAGTACATGTACGGGGTGAAGGCCTCGAATTCGGCGGCGCAGGTGTCCACGGTCTTGTAGACCGGGCGCACGCCCAGGGCATGGCGGATGCCGCGGATGACCGATTCGGCCTTGCCGGTGAGCTGGGCGAGCTGGACATCGGAGAAGCCGTGGCGCTTGGCTTCGCGCAGCACGTGCTCCGGCAGGTGCTTGTTCGCGGCCACCAGCTGCGCGACCTCGTTGATCAGCTGCAGCTGGTCCAGGTACCAAGGGTCGATCGCAGTGGTCTCGAACAGCTTCTCGAGGGACACGCCGGAGAACAGCAGGCGCTGGACCAGCGACAGGCGCTCGGTCGAACCCTTGACGATCGAGGCCAGCACGGCCTCGTGCTCGGATTCCGGGATCGGCTCGAAGGACAGCTCGGAGCCCTTCTGCTCCAGGGAGCGCAGCGCCTTTTGCAGCGCTTCGGTGAAGTTGCGGCCCAGGGCCATCGCTTCGCCGACCGATTTCATGGTGGTGGTCAGGGTCTTGTCCGCTGCCGGGAACTTCTCGAAGGCGAAGCGCGGGACCTTCACGACCACGTAGTCCAGGGCCGGTTCGAAGGAAGCCGGGGTCTTCTGGGTGATGTCGTTCGGGATCTCATCCAGGGTGTAGCCCACGGCCAGCTTGGTGGCGATCTTCGCGATCGCGAAGCCGGTGGCCTTGGAAGCCAGTGCCGAGGAGCGCGAGACGCGCGGGTTCATCTCGATGACCACGACGCGGCCGGTGTCAGGCTCGATGGCGAACTGGATGTTGCAGCCGCCGGTGTCCACGCCGACTTCGCGGATGACCGCGATCGAGATGTCGCGCAGCTTCTGGTATTCGCGGTCGGTCAGGGTCATGGCCGGGGCGACGGTGATCGAGTCGCCGGTGTGCACGCCGACCGGATCGAAGTTCTCGATGGAGCAAACGACCACGACGTTGTCGTTCTTGTCGCGCATCATCTCCAGCTCGTATTCCTTCCAGCCCAGGATGGACTCCTCAAGGAGCACCTCGGTGGTTGGCGAGTACTGCAGGCCGGCGCCCGCGATGCGGCGCAGGTCCTCCGGGTTGTAGGCCATGCCCGAACCCAAGCCGCCCATGGTGAACGACGGGCGCACGACTACCGGGTAGTTCAGCTCCTCGACGGCGGCAAAGGCCTCGTCCAGGGTGTGCACGATGACCGAGCGGGCCGATTCGGCGCCGCAGCGCTCCACGACGCCCTTGAACTTCTCGCGGTCCTCGCCCAGCTCGATGGCTTCGATGTTCGCGCCGATCAGCTCGACGTCGTACTTCTCCAAGGCACCGGACTTGTCCAGGGCGATGGCGGTGTTCAGCGCGGTCTGGCCGCCCAGGGTCGGCAGGATCGCATCCGGGCGTTCCTTGGCGATGATTTTCTCGACGACCTCGGGGGTGATCGGCTCCACGTAGGTGGCGTCGGCGAATTCCGGGTCGGTCATGATGGTGGCCGGGTTGGAGTTGACCAGGATGACCCGCAGGCCTTCCTCCTTGAGCACACGCAGTGCCTGGGTGCCGGAGTAGTCGAACTCAGCGGCCTGGCCGATGACGATCGGACCCGAACCGATAACGAGAACTGATTTCAGATCGGTGCGCTTAGGCATTACTTGCTGTCCTTTTCTGCGGCGGAATCCAACGCGGTCATGAAGCGGTCAAAGAGGTAGGCGGCATCGTGGGGGCCGGATGCTGCCTCTGGGTGGTACTGCACGGAAAAGGCCGGGATGTCCAGGCAGCTCAGGCCTTCGACCACGTGGTCGTTCAGCGAATAGTGCGAGACTTCGACCTTGCCGAAGCGTTCGACCGGAGCGGTGACGGCGCCCTCGATGGGCGCGTCGACGGCGAAGCCGTGGTTCTGGCTGGTGATTTCCACGCGGCCGGTGGCCTTGTCCATCACCGGCTGGTTGATTCCGCGGTGGCCGAAGCGCAGCTTGTAGGTGTCGAAGCCCAGCGCGCGGCCCAGGATCTGGTTGCCGAAGCAGATGCCGAAGTACGGGATGCCGGCATCGAGCACCGAACGGACTAGTTCCACCTGGGCGGTGGCGGTGGCAGGGTCGCCGGGGCCGTTGGAGAAGAACACGCCGTTAGCGCCGGTGGCCTTGATATCTTCCAGGGTGGCGTTGTACGGCAGCACGTGCACGCGCAGGCCGCGCTCGGCCAGGCGGTGCGGGGTCATCGACTTCATGCCCAGGTCGATCGCGGCCACGGTGTGCTTGGCCTCGCCATCGTAGCCGTGGTCCGCTGGCTCGACGATGTAGGCGGCGTCCACCGAAACCTCGGCGGAGATGTTGCGGCCGGCCATCGACGGCTGCGCCTTGACCAGGGCCACCAGCTCGGCGTCGGTCTTCGCGGCGTCATCGCCGGAGAAGATGCCGGACTTCATCGCGCCGGCGTCGCGCAGGTGGCGGGTCAGCGCGCGGGTGTCCACGCCCTGGATGCCCACGATGCCGTACTCGACCAGATCTGCATCAAGGGTGCGCTCGCTGCGCCAGTTGCTTGGCCGGCGGGCGGCGTCGCGCACCACGTAGCCGGCAGCCCACATGCGGGTGGATTCCGGATCTTGCGAGTTCACGCCGGTGTTGCCGATGTGCGGGAAGGTCTGCACGATGATCTGGTGCGCGTAGGACGGGTCAGTCAGGGTTTCCTGGTAGCCGGTCATGCCGGTGGTGAACACTGCTTCACCCAGGGTGGTGCCCACGGCGCCATAGCTGCGCCCGCGGAAGATGCGGCCATCTTCAAGTACCAACACGGCTGGTAGGTTGCTCAGGGAATTCACTTATTTGTCTCCTGCTCGGCTTACGTCGTTGTGCGACGCCAGCAACTGATAGATCTTTGGGGTGTCCTCGTGGTAGCGGGGACGGAATCCGGTGTCGAAGGTGAAGCCGTCCTTGTTCCAGGTGATGACGATCAGGCCGTTCTTCTCCACGACCTTGCCGATCATCCCGTTGCTGCGCTTCACGTCCTCGTAGTGCTCCCACGGGATGTGCACGTCGCGCGCTCCGGAACGGATCAGGTGCAGCCCTTCGCGTCCCAGTTCCAAGGTGGCGTTGGTGCGCACCCCGAGCTCATGGACCGCGATGCGGGCCAGCCAGTCGTCGAACCGGGTGGTGACCACGTACATGCCTGCGAAATGGTGCTCCACCTCATCGGCGAAGTCCTCGAAGGGCTCGGGAATCGCTGACTGCCGGGCCTTGAGGTTCCGCCAGCCGAAAAGGATCAGGCCCACGCCTGCGACGATCGCGACAATCGTCCAGATCAACGGGGTCAGGGCTCCCTCAGGCATTGGCCGTCCTCGGGGTAGCCAGCTGGCCATCGAGCACGGTGGCATGGCCGTGGAAGAAGGTGGCGCGCACCGATCCTGGCAGCTCCATGCCGGCGAACGGCGAGTTGCGCCCCTTGGTGGCCATGGCGGCCGGGTCGACGATCCAGCGGGCTGCCGGATCGACCAGCACCAGGTTGGCAGGCTCGCCGATGGCGATCGGTCGGCCCTGGTCGGCAACGCGGCCGATCTGCGCGGGCACCTGCGAGGTAATGCGGGCCACGCCCGCCCAGCCCATCAGCCCGGTGTCCACCAGCGTGTGCTGCACGATGGACAGCGCGGTCTCCAGGCCGGTCATGCCCATGGCGGCCGCGCCCCACTCGCAGTCCTTGGCCTCGGAGGGGTGCGGGGCGTGGTCGGTGCCGATCACGTCGATGGTGCCGTCGGCAACGCCCGCGCGCAGCGCCATCACGTCTTCTTCGCGGCGCAGCGGCGGGTTGACCTTGAAGACCGGGTCGTAGGTGCGGACCTTCTCATCGGTGAGCAGCAGGTGGTGCGGGGTGACCTCCGCGGTGACCTGGATGCCGCGGGCCTTGGCCCAGCGGATGATCTCCACCGAGCCGGCCGTGGACACGTGGCACACGTGCAGGCGGGCGCCGACGTGCTCGGCCAAGAGCACATCGCGGGCGATGATCGATTCCTCGGCGACCGCTGGCCAGCCGGGCATGCCCAGGATGGCGGAGACTTCGCCCTCGTTCATCTGGGCGCCTTCGGTCAGGCGCGGTTCCTGGGCGTGCTGGGCGATGACCCCGTCAAAGGCCTTCACGTATTCCAGGGCGCGGCGCATCAGCAGCGGGTCCCAGACGCAGATGCCGTCATCGGAGAACATCTTCACCTGGGCACGGGAGTCGGCCATTGCGCCGATTTCGCTCAGCTGCTTGCCGGCCAACCCGACGGTCACCGCGCCGACCGGGCGGACATCCACCCAGCCTGCCTTGCGGCCCAATTCGTAGACCTGCTCGACGACGCCGGCGGTATCGGCTACCGGGGTGGAGTTGGCCATGGCGTGCACGGCGGTGTAGCCGCCGCGGGCCGCTGCCTGCGAACCGGTTTCCACGGTTTCGGCGTCTTCGCGGCCTGGTTCGCGCAGGTGCGTGTGGGTGTCGACGAGCCCGGGCAGGAGCACGAGATTCCGCGCGTCGATGACCTGGGCATCACCGGCGGCAGCAATGCTGCCCAGCTGGGCGATCTTGCCGTCGGCAATCAGCACGTCGACCGGTTCGCCGCCGAGGATGGAGGCCTGCTGGATCAAGTAGTTCATGGGTTCTTCCTTCAGATCAGGTCGCCGGAGAGGAGCATGTAGAGGCTGGCCATGCGCACGGCCACGCCATTGGTGACCTGGTCGAGCACGGTGGAGCGCGGCGAATCCGCGGCAGCCGAGGAGATTTCCAGGCCGCGGTTCATCGGGCCCGGGTGCATGATCAGGGTTTCGGCGCCCGAGGCGTCCAATTGCGCCAGGCGCGCATCGTCCAGTCCCCAGTAGCGCGAGTATTCGCGGGGGTTCGGGAAGTAGGCGGCGTTCATCCGCTCGCCCTGCACGCGCAGCATCATCAGCGCGTCAACGCCCGAGGCGATCACTGCGTCCAGGTCGTAGCTGATGGCGCAGGGCCAGGAGCCGGCGCCGAAAGGCAGCAGGGTCGGAGGGGCCACCATCGTCACTTCGGCACCGAGGGTGTTCAGCAGCCACAGGTTGGAGCGGGCCACGCGCGAATGCAGGATATCCCCGACGATCGCGACCTTCAGTCCGTCCAGGCCGCGGCCTGCCGGGCTGGTGCCATCGCGCAATGCCACCTGGCGGCGCAGGGTGAATGCGTCCAGCAGCGCCTGGGTGGGATGCTCGTGCGTGCCGTCGCCTGCATTGACGATGGGCAGGCCAATCCAGTCCGTGGCCGCTAGCCGGGCCGGGGCGCCGGAATCCGGGTGGCGGATGACCACTGCGTCGGCGCCAATGGCCAACAGGGTCTGGGCGGTATCCTTCAGGGACTCGCCCTTGGAAACGCTCGAGCCCTTGGCCGAGAAATTGATGACGTCCGCGCTCAATCGCTTGGCGGCGGCCTCGAAGGAAATCCGGGTGCGGGTGGAGTCCTCGAAGAAGAGGTTCACCACGGTGCGACCGCGCAGGGCCGGAAGCTTCTTGATGGCACGGGTCGAGGACTCGCGCATCTCTTCGGCAATATCAAGGATGGCGATGGCTTCTTCGCGGGTCAGGTCCGCGGTGGATAGCAGGTGTTTCACGCGGCGCCCTCGATCACGACTTCGTTTTTCCCATCGATTTCCGCCAGGTGCACGCGCACCTTTTCGCTTTTCGCTGTCGGCAGGTTCTTGCCCACATGATCGGCGCGGATCGGCAGTTCCCGATGCCCGCGGTCAACCAGGACGGCCAGCCGCACGATGCGGGGGCGGCCCCAGTCTGCCAGGGCATCCAGGGCGGCGCGGATGGTGCGTCCGGAGTACAGGACGTCGTCAACCAGGACCACGACCTTGCCTTCGATGCCGCCTGCTGGCAGGCGCGTCGGCGACGGGGTGCGGGTAGTGGAGTGGCGCAGATCATCACGGTACATGGTGATGTCGAGCTGGCCTACCAGGGATGCCGGGTCCAGGTTGCCCGGGGCGGTAGCCGCGATTCGCGCTGCCAGCCGCTGTGCCAGCGGGAAACCCCGGCTGGGAATGCCTAGGAGCACCAGGTCGTCGGTGCCCTTATTGGCCTCGATGATCTCGAAGGCTACGCGAGTGAGTACACGTTCGATGTCGTCGCCGGTTAATACCGTGCGGGCAGCATCTGGCACTGAATTTTCATTCATGCTGTGCACCTCTCCCTTCTCCGCCTCACGGGACGGGATTTAAAGGAATATTGCTAACTCAAATTATCACGAGCGGGAGCTGATTCCCTAGCGGAAACCTATGCATGACACTGAATAGGGCATGGGATCGGTCACAGCGATCGGCCGGCGGCTTCGTGCGTCCGGCAGAACCACGCAGATCCCTGCGCTTGGCCTTGGCCCCGCGCGCAGATGTGTTGCGATCGACACACCCGCGAAGTGGCGTGGGCCCGGGATTCCTCGTGCATGATCGGCCCGCACGCCCGGGCAAGGCATTCGCGCAGCAGATCTGCAGGCCCGCTATGCCGCGCGTACTGCTCGTGCAGGATTTGCGCCGCTCCGTCGAACTCGGATCCCGGCGGACCCGAGTTCCTGCCCGCCGGATCAGCCCGGGATATCCAGGTCCCAGTTCCGCTCCGCTTCACCTAGATGGTGCGGCAGGACAAGCAGTCCGAGCGTGGAAAGCAGAACCGAACGCGTGGACAGCAGCAAACCATCCAGCCCCCGGCATTCGAGCCCGTGGACAGCAGGTCGCCGTGCAGGTCGCCGTGCAGGTAGCCCGCTCCGCCTGCTTCGCCGTGATCCTGCCCGGGGCCGAGCCGCGACAGGCAACGGCTTAACGCAAAAAAGCCCGGGCCGGAACCCCA
Organism: Glutamicibacter sp. NPDC087831; assembly: GCF_044742845.1. Classification (NCBI taxonomy): domain Bacteria; kingdom Bacillati; phylum Actinomycetota; class Actinomycetes; order Micrococcales; family Micrococcaceae; genus Glutamicibacter; species Glutamicibacter sp. NPDC087831. The sequence goes on along the minus strand of NZ_JBIUVH010000001.1, from coordinate 976,705 downwards.
TGAAAGGGGTTCCGGCCCGGGCTCGGAATGATGAGGATCGAATTAGTCGACCAGGGTGTCCTTGACGCTCTGGATGCGACCCAAAACGCCATTGACGAACTCCGGCGATTCATCGGTGGACAATTCCCGGACGTTCACCACGGCTTCAGCCACGGCTACTGCATCGGGAACGTCATCGTTGTAAAGCAGCTCCCACACACCGATGCGCAGTGCGCTGCGGTCAACCGCTGGCATGCGCTCGATGGTCCAGTCCTTGACGTAGCTCTCGAGAACTTCGTCAATGCGGTCCAGGTGTGCGGTAACGCCTTCGATGATCGTCAGCGAGTACTCGTTGAGTACGATATCCGAGTTTTCCCGTCGTGCGATGGCTACGGCCAGCGGATTGACATCGCGGGCTTCGGCTTCGAACAGGAACTCAAGAGCTCGGCGACGGGCTTTGGCGCGGGCTCTCACTAGTTGACACGACCCAGGTAGTCGCCGGTGCGGGTGTCGACCTTGACCTTGGTGTTCTGCTCAACGAACAGCGGAACCTGGATTTCCTTGCCGGTTTCCAGGGTTGCCGGCTTGGTGCCAGCCGACGAGCGGTCGCCCTGCAGGCCTGGCTCGGTGTAGGTGATTTCCAGGATGACCGAAGCTGGCAGTTCCAGGTACAGCGGGCTGCCATCGTACATGGCGATGGTCAGTTCCTGGTTCTCCAGCAGGAAGCCTGCTGCATCGCCAACGGTGGTGCCGGACACGGTGATCTGGTCGTAATCTTCCAGGTTCATGAAGACGTAGTCTTCGCCATCCTGGTAGAGGTACTGGTAGTCGCGGCGGTCAACGGTGGCCAGCTCGATCTTGGTGCCAGCGTTGTAGGTCTTGTCCAAGACCTTCCCGGACATGACGTTGCGCATCTTGGTGCGAACGAATGCGCCGCCCTTGCCTGGCTTGACGTGCTGGAAGTCAATGATGGTCCAAAGCTGGCCATCGATCTTGATGACCTGTCCATTCTTGATGTCAGTTGTATCCGCCACGGTTCCTCAATCCTCTATTTTCGCCAGCTAGCGCCGGCATTATCAAAAATCCATCTCCAAGTTTACCCTACGCACCATGCGGTACAAAGGGTTTCACACGGTGGCGCGCATTACTGCGCGGCGCGCTCCTCGGCAATTTGCATGCAGGTGCTTGCGGCGTTGACCAGGTACGCATCGTCGTCCAGCGCGATGCGCAGATCCAGGGCCTTGCGGAAACGGGTTGCCGCCGCCTTGAAATCGCCCTTCGCGAAGAAGGACAGGCCAGCGTGGTGGTGGATCAGCGGCTCGTATGCGGTGCCGGCGAATTCCTCGGCCAGCTTGCGCAGGCGGTTGATCGCGCGATCGAAGTCGCCCTGCATGCGGGTCAGCTCGGTGTCCAGCACGCGCAGGTGGGCGTTGGTTGGATCCACGAAACGCGATTCAGCGATCAGCTCGCCGGCTTTCACCAGCTCGCCACGCGCCAGCAGCACCATGACCTGGTCGGTAGGGGAACCGACCAGCAGCTGCTGCTCGGCCGCGGCCTCGTCGGCGATGTAGGGCTTCAGCGTTTGGGGGTCGATCAGCACGCCCTCTACGGCGGTGCCGACACCTTCGCGGTTTACCGATGCGACGTCAATGGCGTATGCGGTGTAGTCGACCATGTAGTTACTCCCCGATTTCCTGGTAGGCGGCGAAGAGCAGCGAGTTATCGGGGACTTCGTAGATGCGCGGCTTGCCGATTTCTTCCAGCACGACGAAGCGCAGCTGGCTGCCGCGGGCCTTCTTGTCGCGCTTCATGCCATCGAGCAGTGCAGCCCAGCGGTCATTGCGGTAGGTGGTCGGCAGGCCAAGGGACTTGAGGATCGCGACGTGGCGATCGGCCACCGCGTCGGAGGTGTACCCTACCGAGCGGCCCAATTCGGCGGCGAAGGCCAGCCCGATGGACACGGCGGCACCATGGCGCATCTGGTAGCGTTCGGACAGCTCGATGGCGTGGGCCAGGGTGTGGCCGTAGTTCAGGAATTCGCGGTCGCCGGCTTCCTTCAGGTCGCGGGAAACCACGTCGACCTTCACCGCGATGGTGCGCTCGACCAGTTCGCGCAAGCGGTCGCTGGCCGGGTCGATGGCATCGGCCGGATCTTCTTCGATCAGTTCCAGGATGCGCTCGTCGGCGATGAATCCGCACTTGACGATCTCGGCCATGCCGGTCACCAGCTCGTTTTTCGGCAAAGTGGCCAGCGCGTCCAGATCGGCGAGCACGCCTGCTGGCGGGTGGAAGGCGCCAACCAGGTTCTTGCCTTCGGCGGTGTTGATCCCGGTCTTGCCGCCCACGGCAGCGTCGACCATGGCCAGCAGCGAGGTAGGGATATGGATGACCTTCACGCCGCGCAGCCAGGTGGCTGCGACAAAACCTGCGACGTCGGTGACGGCGCCGCCGCCCACGGAGATCACGGCATCGGAACGGGTGAAATCGTTCTTGCCCAGCACTTCCCAGCAGAAGGACGCGACCTGGATGTGCTTGCCTTCTTCGGCGTCCGGAATCTCTGCGGTCAATGCTTCCAGGCCGGCCTTCGCCAGCTCGTCGCGCACGACGTCGCCGGTGGCGCGCAGGGCCCGCGGGTGGATGACCAGGACCTTCTTGACCGCGGGGCCAAGCAGTTCGGGCAAGTGGCCCAGCAGGCCGTTGCCGACCATGACAGGGTATGACTCCCCTGGGGTGCTTCCGGTGACCTTCAGAGTGGTCGGTGCGATAGGCATCAGTCTAGTTCCTCCTGATGGTGGTGATTTTTCTAGCGTACGCGTGCGTTCGGCCAGAAGTTGCATCTCGTGAGGCTAATCACAGGGCGTCCAGCTGCGGCAAAAGCTCGTCGATAATTTGCGGAACGGACTTTCCATCCACCAGAACGTGCACGTCAGCGAGCATTTCGTAGATGGGGCGGCGTTTTTCGTAAACGGAGATCCAGCTGTTGAGGGCTTGGTCACCAGCCAGCAGCGGGCGGTGCCCGTCGCCCTTGATGCGCTCGGCGGCGGCCTGTTCACCCAGCTCCAGGTAGATCACCGTCCCGCGCGAAAGCAGCTGCTGGTTCTCTTCGCGCAGCACTGCGCCTCCCCCGGTGGCGACCACGCCGGTGCGCAGCCGGCACAGCGCCTGGACTTCCAGGTCGCGGAAATGCGCTTCGCCGTGCTCGGCGAAGATCTGCGCGATGGTTCCATGGTGGGCGACGATGGCCGCGTCCGAATCCGCAAAGCTCGTAGAAAGGGCCGTGGCCAGTGACTTGCCCACGGTGGACTTGCCACTGGCCATCGGACCAATGAGGTAGATCATTGAAGCGCGCTTCCTAGACGCCGGTCGAACCCAGGTTGCCCGGGATGTTCGCCAGGTAGGACTCGATATTGCGCTTGGTTTCGGCCACCGAGTCGCCGCCGAACTTCTCCAGCAGGGACTGGGCGAGCACCAGGGCGACCATTGCTTCTGCCACGACGCCGGCTGCCGGCACCGCACAGACATCCGAACGCTGGTGGTGCGCGGTGGTGTCCTCGCCGGTGGCGGTGTCCACGGTGCGCAGGGCCCGGGGCACGGTGGCGATCGGCTTCATGCCGGCGCGCACGCGCAGCACCTCGCCAATGCTCATGCCGCCCTCGATGCCGCCGGCGCGGTTCGAGTTGCGCTTGATGCTGCCGTCTTCGGCGTGCACGATCTCGTCGTGGGCGGCCGAGCCGCGGCGGGCGGCCGTGGCGAAGCCGTCGCCGACCTCCACGCCCTTGATTGCCTGGATGCCCATCAGGGCCGCGGCCAGGCGCGCGTCCAGGCGACGGTCCCAGTGCACGTAGGAGCCGATGCCCGGAGGCAGGTTGTAGGCCAGGACCTCGACGACGCCGCCCAGGGTCTCCCCTGCCTTGTGCGCGTCATCGACTTCGGCGACCATCGCCTCGCTGGTTTCCTGGTGGAAGCAGCGCAGCGGGTCGTTATCCAGCGCCGCAACGTCGGTGGCCGTGGGAAGCGGCGCATCGGCTGGAGCAGCCACGGAGCCGACGGCGGTGGTGTGCGAAACGAGCTGGATGCCCAAGTCGTTCAGGAAACGGGAAGCCACGGTGCCCAAGGCGACACGGGCCGCGGTTTCGCGGGCGCTGGCGCGCTCCAGGATCGGGCGGGCGTCCTCGAAGCCGTACTTCTGCATGCCGGTGAAATCGGCGTGCCCCGGACGCGGCCGGGTCAGTGGCGCATTGCGCGCCATCGAGGCCAGTTCATCCAGGTCCACCGGATCAGCGTTCATCACGCGTTCCCACTTGGGCCATTCGGTGTTGCCGATTTCAATGGCTACCGGGCCGCCCTGGGTCTTGCCATGGCGGACACCGCCAAGGAAGGTGACCTGGTCCTTTTCAAACTTCATGCGCGCGCCGCGGCCATAGCCGAGGCGTCGGCGCGCCAGTGCCTCTCGCACTGCTTCGCTATCCACCGATACTCCGGCGGGTAGTCCTTCGAGAATTCCAACAAGTGCCGGGCCATGCGATTCGCCCGCGGTCAACCAACGCAACATGTCATCTATTTTGCCATGGCACGAACTGATTACTGGTGTCGGGCCAGACCCAAAGAGTCATACATCGCATTTGTGACGTCCATGCGACGCGATTCCTCCCATGCACCGGCGCTGAAGAGCCGCACTTGTTCCACCGCCTGGTGCACCAGCATGTGCAGCCCGCTGATCACGGTTCCCTGCCAAGACCGGGCCAAGGCCGAAGGCCACGGATCGTAGGCGACATCCAGCAGGATTCCGGTGCCTGCGCCGATCGCCGGCACCCAGTCATCGGCCGCGTGCGGCGGCAGGGTGGAGAAGACCAGCGGAATCTCGTTGAGCGTGGTGGCCAGCTCCTGGCCGATGCCCGAAATCTCGTGGACGGACGTTTCCATCCCGAGCTCGCGGGCCAATTCGACAGCGCGGGTGGCACGGGAGGCTGCGCGCACCACCAGCGTCAGCTGCCGGGCGCCGATTTCTGCGGCGGCCTCGATGGCGGCCAGCGCGGTGTTGCCCGAACCCAGGACCATCGCTTGCGCGCTGCGGGCGAGCCCGAAATCCGCCAGGGCCTGGACCAGGCCGTCGATGTCGGTGTTTTCCCCGTAGAGGGTGCCGTCTTCGCGGACCACCACGGTGTTCAGCGCACCAAGGCGTTGCACGCGGACGGACAGCTCATCCATCTGCGGCACGAACGCATCCTTCAGCGGCATGGTGACCGAGCAGCCCGCCCAGTTTCCTGCGCGCAGCTCGGCCGCGTGCCCGGCAGCATCCCCCGGTTCCAGATCGATCGCGCTGTAGCTGATCGGCACGCCGAGCAGCTGGTAGGCGGCGCGGTGCAGCACCGGCGACTTGGAGTGGCTGATGGGGTGGCCGAGAACGGCTGCCTGCTTCATGGCTTCATGGACTTTCTGCTTGTGGCTGCCCGCACAGCGGCAGCAGTGCGGCTGGCAAGCACGGGAATCCGCGCTAGCAGACTCCTGGATTCTGGTTGCACCAGGCGCGGAATTCTGCCTGGTTCTGCCGGTGCTCAGCGTAGGTCGAGGCGAATTTGGTTTCACCGGTTTCGATGTTGACCGTCACCCAGTAGTAGTAGCCGTTGCTTTCCGGATGGGCAGCAGCCTCGATCGCGGAATTCGCCGGCGAGCCCAAGGGGGTTGGCGGCAGGCCGGTGTGCACATAGGTGTTGTACTTGTTCGACGCGTCCTGCTTCTCCTGGGCGCTGAACTGCAGCGAGTAGCGGTCCAGCCCGTAGATCACCGAGGAGTCGACCTGCAGCAGCCCGTGGGTTTCGCGGTTGCCCGGGTCCAGGCGGTTCTCGATCGCGCCGGCGACCGTGGCGTAGTCCGGGGTGCGTGCCTCGGCCTGCAGGATCGAGGCGACCTTCAGGGTGCGGTAGCCCTCTTCGAGGTCGGTGATGCCGGCCTGCTCCAAGGAAGCCTTGGTGGCCTTGACCAGTTCGCCCAGGACTTCTTCGGCGTCGGCGTTCAGCGGGAAGCGGTACTCCCCCGGGTGCAGCCAGCCTTCGAGGCTCGGCACCGAGGCAGGCAGGCCGAATTGCTGCGGCTTCTTGGCCAGCGCCTGCAGGTCCTTTTCCGCCAGTCCCGAGCCCTTGGCAATCTCCTTGATCGCCGCGTCCAGGCGCATATTGGCCTTCAGCCCGATGTAGAAGACCTTGTCCGGACGCTGGTTCACGAGGATATCTGCCGCGTCGGCCGCTGGCATCTGCTTCTTGAGCAGGTAGGTGCCGGGGTGGATCAGCTTGCTCTGCGCTTCGGAGTCCGCGACGGCGTCGGTGAACAGGCCGTCGCTGGAGACGACATCGAGCTCCTCGAGCTTGCGCGAAATGATCTTCAAGCCCCAGCCATCTTCCACGGTGAATTCCACCGCGGCGCCGCCTGGGCCTGGATAGTCGTCCGGGTTGAACTGCTTGAGCACGGACTTGACGAAGTAGACCGAGCCGGCGACCACCAGTGCGAAGATCAGCACGGTGGCCAGCATGACCAGGTTGCGCTTGCGCTTGGTGCGCTTGCGCCGCTGGGCCTTGCCGGCGGCGGCGGCCTGGGCAGCTTGGTCATCGTGGGGATCGCTGCTGAGCACCGCGGCCTGCTGCGCGGCTTCGGGCTCTTCCGGGTAGTGCTCCTGGGCGGCATCCTCGTGCCCGGCAAATGCTGGCGCATCGGAGGCGGCGGCTGCCTGGGCGGGGAGGAACCTGGTGTCGGTTCCTTCCCCGTCCGGGGATTCCTGGTCTGCGGGCTCCTGCCAGCTGTCCTCGGCCGCCGCCAGCGATTGGCGGTAATGCCCGGTGCCGGTCAGTTCCGGTTCTGAGGGTTGTTCGATCGGCAAGCCAGTGCCGGCGGCAAAGCGTTCGTATAGCGCGCGATGCGTTTCGCGTTGCCGTTCATGGCGGGCTTCTTCTCGCATCAACTCTCATCTCTCGGGTCTTTGTGGTGCCCTAGCGGTTGTGGGCTAGCGCAGCACAATCCGGCTGGCTTGTACGCGCACATTGTTGCGTCGCATTTCCAGTACTTGCTGCAAGATCTCAGTGGCCGCGACCTGGTCGACCACCTTGCGGTGATCTTCCATCTTCTTGCCCGAGGCGTGCAACGAGCGATGCGCGTTCACGGTGCTCAGGCGTTCGTCGACCATGAAAACCTCAAGCTCGATATTAGCGCTTGCAGCTTCCTGGGCCAAGGCAATCGCGTAGTCACGTGCCATTTTAGTGGATTCGGTCGCATTGCCAGCCAGTGATTTCGGCTCCCCGATGAATACCTCGGTGACGCCGCGATCGGCAATGATGCGCAGAAGCATCCGCAGATCCGAGTTCTTCTTCGCATCCCGGCGCAGGGTCATCACCGGAGTGGCGAGGATTCCGGAGGGATCAGATGCGGCGACGCCGACGCGGGCCAGGCCCACGTCGACGCCGAGAGCGGCATTAGCCATTGGCCAGTGCCGCCTGGATTGCAGCCAGTGCGTCATCGATCTTCGATGCGTCCTGGCCACCGCCCTGTGCCATATCGTCCTTGCCGCCGCCTCCGCCGCCGAGCACGCCGGTAGCGGTGCGCACCAGCGCGCCGGCCTTGAAGCCGTTGGCGCGGGCCTCGTCGTTGGTCACAGCCAGCACCAGCGGGCGGCCGTTGGCCACGCCGATCAGCACGATGACTGCGGCTTCGGAACCCAGCTTGGCGCGCAGGTCCAGTGCCATGGTGCGCAGGGCGTCAGCCGAGTCGATCTGCCCGGCGTTGTGGGCCAGCAGTCGGGTGCTGCCGATGGTGGCGACCTTCTGCAGCAGCGCTGCGGACTGGGCCAGCATGGCCTGGCTCTTGAGCTCGGCGATCTGCTTCTCGGCGGCCTTCAGCTTGGCAACGGTGTCGTTGACACGCTCGGACACCTGGCTGGATGGAACGCGGAACAGGCCCGAGAGCTCGGAAACCAGGGCGCGCTCGGCGGCTCCGTGGCGGAAGGCTTCCATGCCGACCAGGGCCTCGACGCGGCGATTGCCCGAACCGACCGAAGCCTCCGAGAGCAAGGTCAGCTGGCCGATGCGCGCGGTGGTGTCCACGTGGGTACCGCCGCACAGCTCGCGCGACCAGTCGCCGTTCATCTCGACCACGCGCACGTCGTTGGAGTACTTCTCCCCGAACAGGCTCATGGCGCCCAGCTTCTTCGCCTCGGACAGCGCCATCTCATTGGTGACGACCTGGTAGTTCGAGGCGATGGCCAGGTTCACTACCTCCTCGACTTCGCTGCGTGCCGCGGCGGAGAGCGCCTCGGCCCAGGAGAAGTCGAAGCGCAGGTAGCCGGCCTTGTTGAAGGAACCGGCCTGGGTGGCCGTTGGGCCAAGCAGCTCGCGCAGCGCGGCGTGCACCAGGTGGGTGGCGGAGTGCGCCTGCTCGCCGGAGCGGCGGCGCACCGCGTCGACCTGGGTGCGAACCAGTGCTTCGGCTGGCAATTCGCCTTCGCGCACGATGACCTTGTGCACGTTCAGGCCCTTGACCGGGGCCTGCACGTCGGTGACTTCCAGCACGAAGCCGTCGCCGGTGATCAGGCCGCTGTCGCCTGCCTGGCCGCCGGACTCGGCATAGAACGGGGTTTCGTTGAGCACCAGGTCGATTTCCTGGCCCTGCTCGGCGAATGGCACAACCTGGCCATCGCGGATGATGCCGCGGATGGAGGATTCGCCTTCGAGGGTGTCATAGCCGGTGAAGTGCACGTTGCCGGCCTCGGCCAGCTGGGTGTACACCGACAGGTCGGCGTGGCCGGCCTTCTTGGCCTTGGCGTCCTTCTGGGCGCGGGTGCGCTGCTCGTTCATCAGTTCGCGGAAACGCGACTCGTCAACGGACAGGCCAGCTTCGGCGGCGATCTCCAAGGTGAGGTCGATCGGGAAGCCGAAGGTGTCGTGCAGGGTGAAGGCGTCATCGCCCGAGAGGTTCTTGCCTTCCTCCTTGGCGTGGCCCAGTGCCTCGTCCAGGCGGGTGGTGCCCGAAGCGATGGTGCGGCGGAAAGCGCGCTCTTCGGCGTAGGCGATGCGGGCAATGCGCTCGAAATCGGCCTCCACCTCGGGGTAGACGCCCTTCATGGCGTCGCGCGATACCGGGAGCAGCTCAGGGAGCACCTCGGTGTCCACGCCCATCAGGCGCATTGCGCGCACGGCGCGGCGGATCAGCCGGCGCAGCACATAGCCGCGGCCTTCATTGCCCGGGGTGACCTGGTCGGAGATCAGCATCAGCGAGGAGCGGATGTGGTCAGCGATCATGCGCAGGCGCACGTCGGTGGCGTGGTTCGGGTCGGCTGGATCCTCGGTGGAGGTGTAGGTGACGCCGGCAAGCTCGGCGGCCTTGTCGAGCACCGGACGGACCTGGTCGGTCTCGTACATGTTCTCGACGCCCTGCAGGATCATGGCTAGTCGTTCCAGGCCCAGGCCGGTATCGATGTTGCGCTTGGGCAGTTCGCCGGCCACATCGAAGTCGGTCTTGGAACGTACCGCGGAGAGTCGGTACTGCATGAACACGAGGTTCCAGATTTCCACGTAGCGGGTCTCGTCGACCGCTGGGCCGCCCTCGACACCGTAGGCGGGGCCGCGGTCGTAGTAGATCTCGGAGCATGGACCGCCGGGGCCGGGCTGGCCGGTATTCCAGTAGTTGTCTTCCTTGCCGGTGCCTACAACGCGCTCGGTAGGCATGCCGATCTCTTCTTCCCAGATGCGGCGGGCTTCAAGGTCCTTCTCGTCTCCGTCTTCGTAGACGGTGACCCACAGGCGTTCCTTGTCCAGGCCGTAGCCTCCGTCTTCGACGGAGCTGGTCAGCAGCTCCCAGGCGAAGTGGATGGCTTCGTTCTTGAAGTAGTCGCCGAAGGAGAAGTTGCCGCACATCTGGAAGAAGGTGCCGTGACGCGCGGTCTTGCCCACTTCTTCGATATCGCCGGTGCGGATGCACTTCTGCACGGAGGTCGCACGGGAGTACGGGGGCTCTTCGCGCGCGGTGAGGTAAGGGATGAACGGGACCATGCCGGCCACCGTGAACAACAGCGAAGGGTCGGCCGAGACCAGCGAGGCACTAGGTACCGCCGTATGGCCCTTCGAGACGAAAAAGTCGACCCAACGACGGGCAATTTCCTGCGTTTTCATCGTGTTACGGATGATCCCTTCACTTAGCGGCGTCCACGCCCAAGGCGGAACGTAATTCTTCTTCGCGGGAGCTCATTCCTTGGCGGAAGGCTTCCCAATATTCCGAGGCGCGGTCGGTGTACTTGCCGACCTGGCGGTTTAGCGCCGCCCCGGATGAAACTTCAGCGTATTTCTTGGACGCGAGCACGCCAACGCCCACTCCAATCGAAACCCACAAGAGCTTTTTCATTCTAGTCTCCTTGGCGGCCACCAGTTGGCCGTATCCTATTCAGCGCGCCGATACGTGTTCGATCAAACAGCGTTGCTTGCTTAGCGGCTGCGGCGAGCCTTGCCGCTTGGCTTGGTGTTCATCGCGACCTTCACGCCTTCGGTGAACGCGGCAACCTTGATCAGCGGTTTGCCAACGGTGGCTGCTACCAGCGAGGACAGCGCGGACACATTGGCGGTGGTGTCAGAAACGTTGCTGGTGATGGCATCGACCTTCTTGAGCTGGTCGTTGGTGGTCGCCACGGTGTTGGCGACTTCGCCGATCAGCGGAGTGGTTCCCTCGGCCAGGTCCTTGATCGATTTGCGCAGCTCGTCGAACACCTTGCCCAACTTCATGATCGGCACTGCCAGCAGCACAACTAGTACAACAAACGCGCCGGCGGCGATGAGCCCTGCAATATCCGAACCCGACATGTGCTTCCTCTTCTGCTTTGGGTTTTTGGTGCCAGTCCACCTTATCGAAGTCAGAGCCCAGATAGGTAGTTAAGCGACAAGCCCGCAACCGTTTCCGGTTGCGGGCTTGGAACTAGCGCACGGATTTAGCGTGCGTAGTACTCGACCACGAGGTTCTCTTCGCAGGTCACTGGGATTTCGGTGCGCTCTGGGGTGCGCACGAAGGTAGCCTGGAGGGCTTCCAGCTTTACGTCCAGGTAAGCAGGAGCGGCTGGCAGCACCTTCGAGTGCTCACCTGCTGCAGCCATCTGGAATGGAACCATCTTCTCGCTCTTCTCGTGTACGTGGATCAGCTGACCCGGCTGTACCTTGAAGGACGGACGGTCTACACGCTGGCCGTTGACCAGGATGTGGCGGTGAACAACCATCTGGCGGGCCTGCTGGATGGTGCGGGCGAAGCCTGCACGCAGAACCAGGGCATCCAGACGGGACTCGAGCAGAGCCAGCAGGTTACCGCCGGTTTCGCCGCCGAGGCGCTTAGCTTCCTTGAAGGCGCTCAGCATCTGAGCTTCGCGGATGCCGTACTGGGCACGCAAACGCTGCTTTTCGCGCAGACGTACTGCGTAGTCGCTGTCCTGCTTCTTACGGGCGCGGCCGTGCTGGCCTGGACCGTATGGACGGCGCTCCATGTACTTTTCAGCTTTTGGAGTCAATGCAAGGCCGAGCGCACGCGAAAGGCGTACGGTGCGGCGGGCACGGGCGTTAGCCATAATGTGTCCCTTTCGATTAGCGACGGTATCTACTGGCCTCCAGGTGGGAGAGTGTGTGGGCGTCGCGTCCCTGCTTCACTTCAACCCTGCCTCCACGCTCGATGACTCGAATGCGGGACAAGGCTTGCCAGCCAAAGATCAAGTTTACACGAAACGGCAGCAGCTTTCGCTGAGGCTTAGCGCACAATCAGCGCTTGCCCTTGGAGCGCTGCGGATCCTTGCCCCGGATGATTTCACGCAAACGGGACAGGCGGGACCCTATGGTTTTTTCCGCACCGTTATTGGTCGGCGTGTAGTAGTCGGTGCCCACCAGATCATCGGGCAGGTACTGCTGGGTTGCGATGGAGTGCGGAGCATCATGGGCGTAGATGTAGCCCACGCCATGGCCCAGCTGCTTGGCGCCGGGATAGTGCGCGTCACGCAGGTGGTCGGGAACCAGCGATCCCTTGCCTTCGGATACGTCGGCCAGGGCGGCGTTGATCGCATTGTACGAGGCGTTGGACTTCGGGGCCGTAGCCAGATGAACCGTTGCCTGCCCGAGCATGATCCGTGCTTCCGGCATGCCGGTGAGCTGCACCGATTGAGCGGCAGCTACGGCAACGGGAAGTGCGGTGGGATCGGCCATGCCGATATCCTCCGAGGCCGAGATCATCAGGCGGCGGGCGATGAACCGGGGGTCCTCCCCCGCAGAGAGCATGCGCGCCAGGTAATGCAGGGCCGCGTCCACGTCAGAGCCACGAACGGACTTGATGAACGCGGAGATGATGTCGTAGTGCTGGTCGCCATCCTTGTCGTAGCGCTGGACCGCCTGGTCCATGGCCAGCTGCACATGGTCGTCCGTAATCAGCACCGGTGGATCGATGCCGGCGCCCGCGGCGTTCCAAGCCACCGCGCCGGCTGCTTCCAGCACGGTCAGGGAGCGGCGGGCATCGCCCTGGGCCAGGCGGACAATGGCGTCGCGCTGCTCCTCCTTGAGGACCACCTGGCCGTCGAAACCCCGCTCGTCGGCCACAGCGCGCTCAAGCAAAGTGGACAGGTCGCCGTCGGTCAGCGGACGCAAGGTCAGCAGCAACGAGCGCGAAAGCAGCGGCGAGATCACCGAGAAGGAGGGATTTTCCGTCGTCGCAGCTACCAGGACGACGACACGGTTTTCCACGCCGGGCAGCAGTGCGTCCTGCTGGGCTTTGTTGAAGCGGTGGATCTCGTCGAGGAAGAGCACGGTGGTAATCCCGCGCAGATCGCGGTCATCCTTGGCCTGTTCGATGACTCGCCGGACATCTTTGACACCGGCGGTGATGGCCGAAAGTTCCACGAATTTGCGGTCGGTGGCGCGGGCGATCACGTGGGCGATGGTGGTTTTGCCAATTCCCGGAGGGCCATAGAGGATCACACTGGCAGGTCCAGCCAACCCGGTTTCAGGGTTTTCGGCCAGCTGCCGCAAGGGTGAACCCGGGCCTAGCAGGTGTTGTTGGCCGACGAGCTCATCCAAGGTCTTCGGGCGCATGCGCACCGCCAGTGGCGGACGGGGCCGGTTGACTTGGGGCTCACGCGCATCGCGTGGCTCATCGGACAGGGAATCGAACAAATCGCTCACCCCCTAAGCCTACCGATATTCTGGAAGCCCCACCGTCTTTTGAAAGGTCCGCCATATGCGCGCTGTCGTCCAGGTCGCTTCCACCGCCCATGTTGAGGTTGAAGGGCAGATTACCGGCCAGCTCGACTCCCCCGGTTTGGTGATCCTACTTGGGGTGACCCATGAGGATGATCAGGCGATCGCACGCAAGGTGGCCGAAAAGATCTGGCAGCTGCGGATCATGGAGGATGAAACCTCCGCAGCCGGGGTGAATGCACCACTGCTAGTGATCAGCCAGTTCACCCTGTACGGTTCGGTGCGCAAGGGCCGTCGCCCATCCTGGTCCAATGCGGCGCCCGGTCCTATCAGCGAACCGCTGTACGACTACTTCGTGGAGCACCTGCGCGAATTGGGTGCGAGCGTTCAGACCGGTGTATTTGGCGCGATGATGAATGTCTCGCTGACCAATACCGGACCGTTCACGATGATCGTAGACTCGGCAGACCTCCCCTAGCGGCCGGTGCTTTGTACCAGTTGGGTCAGTTGTTCGAAGCTGGCTCGTTGCTCGGCTAGTGCTACCCGTCCGGTGGCGGAGAGTTCGTAGACCTTCCGGCCCGGGCCACCTTGGCCTTCTTCCCAGCGGGTTTCAACAAAACCCGAGGCCTCGAGTTTGGCCAATGCGGGGTAGAGCGTGGCTCCCTTGATCGGCCCGAAACCGCGTTCCTGCAGGGATTTCGCCAGTGCATAACCGTGGGCCTGGCCAGCCGAGAGTTCGGCGAGTAAGAGCATCGGCAACATGGCGCGTTGCCAGCTACCCGGAAAGCCTTCGGGCTTAGTCATCGTCGCGCTCCTGCAGTGCCCGGGCATTGGCTGCTCGTTCCTTGAGCTTCTCTTGGACGTAGGCCTTGCGGTCAGCCGGACGCAGCTCGTAAACGCTCACCGCGGCAAACACCAGCACTGCGACCCCAAAGAAAATATCCCCGCCATTTCGCGCTGGATCCATCAGGCCAGCGACCGCGCCGACCGCGAATAAAGCGACTACGGTCAAGGTGGCCATGCGGCGTAGAAGCCAACGACGCTTGAGCGCCTTTTCGGTGTTCACTGCCAGCCCAATCACGAATTCATTGGGCGTTCCGAATTCAAGGTTTGGGTCAGCTTTTTCGCCTCGGGTCGCCGCATCATCGAGATGTTCTCGCGCAGTACTCAGCGACTCGTTGGCTTCCTTGTGACTCATGCCGTAGCGTCCGCGCAGCAGTCTGGTGGTTTCCGCGAACCACTCGTCGGTGCCGAGAAGGATTTGTTGCCCGCCAGCGGCTTTCTGCGCTTTATAGGCAGGCATCAGATAGAAGCAAGCAACCACCAGCCCTGCGCCAAGAATTGGAGCTAACCAATTTGGCAGGGGCAGCAGATTATTGCTTCCTCCTATCTGCACGATTAGAGCGGCAGCTCCAACCGACACGAGGATACCTACCGGTCCCAGTATCCAGGACAGGCCGAATTTCCCCTTCAATCGGTTAAACCACCACAGGTATCCCGATAGTGCGATCCCTGCCCCGGCAGTTAGAGCAGAAAGCTGCCAGTAGTGCCACGAACTCGAGGTCCACCCATCGCGGAACCCGATCCAGATTCCAAATCCAGTGCACAGCAGGCCAATAAGCATCCCAACAACCGCCAATAGCGCAGTACTTGATTCGACGGGAAGTTCCGCGTCCGCGCGCTGCTCTGGCGTCAATAGACATTGAGCCCGCGTCTCACCATATTCGCCCGAATGGCCAAAGAGTTCCTCGGCCCGCTGCCCGCTATCGCGAACCATGCTCAGGGTGCGATCCAGTTCGAGCGCCACCTGCGCATTGGTGAGGTCGTTCCACACCATTGAAGCGAAAAAGGTTTTAGCCCATTCCTGGTCCGCTTCTGGGTAACGTTCGATGATATCGTGTGGTTCTTCTGCTGGCACGTATCGCTCCAAAGTGGTCGTGAGAACTGGTTCTGCAAACTAAGTCAAAAACAAACCTAGTATTAAAAATACTCATAGTCCACCAAAAGAGCTAATTCCAGGTTAAAAAGAAGCCGGATGGAACGCATTCAAGCGTTCCATCCGGCGTTACGAAGCTGCGTGAACCTACTTGGCTTCGGCCTTGGCTTCGGTCTCTTCGGCCTTCTTCTTCTCAGGCTTGAAGTCGATGCCGGCTTCCTTGCGCTGCTGCGGGGTGATTGGCGCAGGAGCCGCGGTCAGCGGATCGAAACCGCCACCGGTCTTCGGGAAGGCGATGACGTCGCGGATGGACTCCGAGTTGGTCAGCAGCTGCAGCACGCGGTCCCAACCCAGGGCGATGCCGCCATGCGGTGGCGCGCCGTACTTGAAGCCCTCGAGCAGGAAGCCGAACTGGGTGTCAGCCTGCTCCTGGGTTACGCCCATGAGCTTGAAGACGCGTTCCTGGACGTCGCGCTGGTGGATACGGATCGAACCGCCTCCGATTTCGTTGCCGTTGCAGACAATGTCGTAGGCGTAGGACAGGGCCGATGCAGGATCGGTGTCGAAGGTGTCCATGAACTCCGGCTTGGGGCTGGTGAACGCGTGGTGCACAGCAGTCCAAGCGCCAGCGCCCACGGCTACGTCGCCCGAGGCGACAGCGTCGGAGGCAGCTTCGAACATCGGTGCGTCGACGATCCAGACGAAGGCCCAGTCGCCTTCCTTGATCAGTCCGGTGCGGTGGCCGATCTCGACACGGACCGAACCGAGCAGTGCGCGGGATTCGTTCTTCTTGCCGGCGGAGAAGAAGATGCAGTCTCCGGCGGCTGCGCCGGTAGCTGCGGCCAGTCCGGCCTTCTCTTCGTCGGACAGGTTCTTGGCCACTGGGCCAGCCAGCTCGCCATCTTCCTTGATCAGCACGTAGGCAAGGCCCTTGGCACCGCGCTGCTTGGCGAATTCCTGCCAGGCATCCAGGGTGCGGCGCGGCTGCGATGCGCCGCCAGGCATGACCACGGCGCCGACGTACTCGGACTGGAAGACCTTGAAGGAGGTGTTCGCGAAGTACTCGGTCATTTCGGTCAGTTCCAGGCCGAAGCGCAGGTCCGGCTTGTCCGAACCGTACTTGGCCATGGCCTCCGAGTACGCCATGCGGCGGATCGGGGTCGGGACCTGCACGTCGATCAGGTTCCACAGTTCGGTGACCAGCTTTTCGCCGAGCTCGATGATGTCATCTTCCTCGACGAACGATGCTTCGATGTCCAGCTGGGTGAACTCCGGCTGGCGGTCCGCGCGGAAGTCCTCATCGCGGTAGCAGCGGGCGATCTGGTAGTACTTCTCGAAGCCGCCGACCTGCAGCAGCTGCTTGAACAGCTGCGGGGACTGGGGCAAGGCGTACCAGCTGCCCGGGGTCAGTCGGGCCGGCACGACGAAGTCGCGGGCGCCTTCCGGGGTGGAGCGGGTCAGCGTCGGGGTTTCGATCTCGATGTAGCCCTGGTCGTGCAGCAGGTTGCGTGCCACGCGGTTGGCCTCGGAGCGCAGGCGGATGTTGCGGGCCGGGGTCGGGCGGCGCAGGTCCAGGTAGCGGTGGCGCAGGCGCGCTTCCTCGCCGACCTCGACGTGCTCGTCGACCTGGAATGGCAGCGGGGCCGCGGTGTTCAGCACGGTCACGGTCTCAGCGATGACCTCGATCTGCCCGGTAGGCAGATTCGGGTTCTCGTTGCCCTCCGGGCGGCGCTCGACGGTGCCGAGAATCTGCAGCACGAACTCATTGCGCAGCGGATGGAAGTCCTCTTCATCGCGCACGACGACCTGGGCCACGCCCGAAGCATCACGCAAATCCAGGAAGGCGACACCACCGTGGTCGCGGCGACGCGCGACCCAACCGGTGAGTGTGACCTGCTGTCCAATGTGCTCGGCGTTCAAGACGCCCAGCTGATGAGTGCGTAGCACTACGATCCTTTCGGTCGGTTGGGAAAGTTTCTTCCCATGAAGTTTAGTGCACCGTGATTGGTGCGCGGGCGGGCGATGGAGCCCGAGAACTAGCTGATGGCGATCTTCAGGTCCGCTTCGGCCGGCATCCAGGTGGACGGATCCGCGGCGACCTGCTCGCCGGAACGGATGTCCTTGACCTCGTGGGCGCCATCGGCATGGGTGAACCAGACGAACGGAATCCCGCGTCGATCAGCGAATTTGATCTGCTTGCCGAACTTCTCCGCGCTGGCTGCTACCTCGCAGGCGATGCCGCGCTCGCGCAGCTGCGAGGCTACATCCTGCGCTTCGTGCCAGGACTCGTCGTTGGCCAAGGTGACATATACCACCGAAGGCACCGAACGGCTTGCGGTCACGGACTCTTCTGCAAGGATGCGCGAGACCAGGCGGGTGACGCCGATGGACAAGCCCACACCCGGGTAGTTCTTCTTGCCCTTGGAAGCCAGCGATTCGTAGCGCCCGCCCGAGCAGATCGAACCCAGGGATTCGTGGCCCACCAGCACGGTTTCGTACACGGTGCCGGTGTAGTAGTCCAGCCCGCGGGCGATGGACAAATCGGCCATGACCTTGCCCGGTGCGCGCTTGGATGCGGCATCGATGACCTGCGAGAGCTCATCCAAGCCGGTATCCAGCAGTTCGTGGCTGACGCCCAGTGCGCGGACCTGCTCCACGAAGGACGTGTCCATGGTGCGGATCTTGGCCAGGGCCAGGGCGGCGGCGGCCTGCTGCGCGGTGGCGCCGACTTCTTCGACCAGGATCTTGGCGACGGCATCATCGCCGATCTTTTCCAGCTTGTCGATGGCGCGCAGGACTGCATCCGGATCTTCCAGGCCCAGGCCGCGGTAGAAGCCCTCGGCCAGCTTGCGGTTATTCACCCGCAGGCGGAAATCACCGATCGGCAGGGCGGAAAGCGCGTCGGCAATGGTCAGCGCCAGCTCCACGTCGTAGCTGAAGGGCAAGGTGCCATCGCCCACGACATCGATGTCGGCCTGGGTGAATTCGCGGAAGCGGCCATCCTGCGGGCGTTCGCCACGCCAGACCTTCTGCATCTGGTAGCGGCGGAAGGGGAAGGCCAGGTGGCCTGCGTTCTCCACCACGTAGCGTGCGAAAGGCACGGTGAGGTCGAAGTGCAGGGCCAACGCGTTGGGATCGTTCTTCTCATCCTCCGCGGCCAGCCGTGACAGTCCGTAGACTTCCTTGTCGATTTCGCCCTTGCGCAGAAGTTGCGCTCGGGTTTCCACCGCACGGGTCTCGATGTTGGCGAATCCATGCAGTTCGAAGACGTGGCGCAAGGTATCGAGCACATGCTGTTCAACTGCCCGTTCGGCGGGAAGCCATTCCGGGAAACCTGATAGTGAGGCCTTGCGTGCCATGAAACTCCTTAGTGCAAATTGGGCTACCTACCCATCTTATAGCCCGAAACCCGAGAAACCTGTGCACGTCGGCTTACTAAGAAGCGGAGGTCACAGGTAGAGTTGGCTAAAGCAAGTGCTCGTAAAGTGAAAGAGTTTCAGCGGTGACCACCAGTCAGCAATCCGACGACAGCCAGAAGACCCCATTGCCACAGGCCCAGAAGCCTGCCGCAAAGCCGGTTGTAGCGCCAAGCGTCGCACATACCACTCCCCTCGACGAAGCGGCAAAGTTCGCCCGTGTGACCGAGGACGGCCACGTCTTCGTGATCATTGACGGCGCCGAATTCCCAGTGGGCCAATACCCCGACGCAACGCAGGACGAAGCCCTGGGCTACTTCGTGCGCAAATACGACGACGCGCTCTCGCAGCTGATGCTCCTGGAGCAGCGCGTCGTTGCCAAGGCCCCGGCCGGCGAGCTCAGCAAGGCTGTGCAGGCGCTCTCGGCCACCGTTGCCGAACGCCATATGGTCGGCGACATCCCGGCGCTGGAAACGCGCCTCGAGAATGCCCGCGTAGCCGTCGAGGCATTGACCAGCGAACAGCGCAAGGCCAACGACGAAGCTCGCGCGGAACAGCTCGCTGCCCGCGAAGCCATCGTCGAACAGGCTGAAGAGCTGGCCGGCAAGCGCCCGGAGCAGATCCAGTGGAAGACCGCTTCGGCGGCGATGAACGAGCTGTTCGACGCCTGGAAGGGTTCGCAGCGTTCCTCGGTGCGCCTGCCACGGTCCACCGAAGATGCGCTGTGGAAGCGATTCCGCTCCGCCCGCACCACCTTCGACCGCCATCGCCGGGCCTACTTCTCGCAGCTGGATTCGACCAACGCGGCCGCCAAGGAAGTGAAGGAAGAGCTGATCGCTCGCGCCGAGGTGCTGCAGGGATCCACCGACTGGACCGCTACCGCCGCCGAGTACCGCAAGCTCATGGACGAGTGGAAGAAGTCGCGCCGTGCCTCGCGCAAGGACGACGACCAGCTCTGGAGCCGCTTCCGCGCCGCCCAGGATGTCTTCTTCCAGGCCCGCGCCGCGGCCAACGCCAAGATCGATGACGAGTACTCCCAGAACCTCGTGGTGAAGGAAGCCCTGCTGGAAGAAGCGCGCGCGCTGCTTCCCATCAAGGATCTGGCTGTTGCCAAGAACAAGCTGGATTCGATCCGCACCCGTTGGGAAGCTGCCGGCAAGGTGCCGCGCAACGACCTGCAGCGCATTGAATCGGCCCTGCGCCAGGTCGAGGACGCGGTCAAGGGTGCCGAGGACGAACAGTGGCGCCGTTCCAACCCGGAGACCAAGGCCCGCTCCAACTCGATGCTCTCGCAGCTGCAGGACACCATCTCCGCCTTGGAAGATGATCTGGCAGCAGCACAGGCCAAGGGCAACGCCAAGCAGATCGCGACAGCCCAGGAAGCCCTGGATGCACGCCGCATGTGGCTGAGCACCTTGGAGAAGTCGGCTGCCGACTTCCAGTAAGTAATCCACAGATCGCTTGCACACCGCCAACGCGGCGGCGCGAACTGGTTCAGTAGCTCTATGGAAACGAGAAATTCCCCAGCTACCGGACCTCGCGCCGCCGCGTTGCGCATTCCCGGGGACCTGTGGATCGCTGGTGAGATGTTCACCCGCAACGAGCTGCACGCCATGGCCCACAACGGCCTGCTGATCGAGGTCCTCGGTGATTATTTTTTGCCCAGCAGCATCCGAGTCAACGCGTCGGTGCGGGCACGGATTGCAGGTTTCGCCTGTGGCCGCGAGCTGGCCCGCGATGCGGTGCTAGCTCGCCAAACTGCAGCCTGGATCCATGGGCTCTTGCCGTCAGTGTCCACATTGTGCATCTACACCAAGAGCTACCATCGGCCGTTCTACCCCGGGCACGGGCTGAGGGCGGAATTCGCCCAAATGCAGGTGCCGGATACGGACATGGTGTTCCGCAGCCGCATCAGGGTGGCCACCGCATTGCGCAGCGCCTGCGACTGCGCGAAATACGATCCATTGCCCATTGCCAGCCGCGTACTGGGCACAGTCGCGGCGCTGGCAGATCCCTACCTGACTTTGGACGCCATCAAACAAGCCCTGGCATCTGAGGTTCCCTCACCCGAGCGCTCCCGAGCCCTGCGCCTGGTCCAGTCCTTCTCCGATACGGCGCAAGCGGCCTAGGTTGCCGCCGCGGGGTGCACCGCGCTATTAGCGGCGGGACCCTGCGGTGGTGCGGTAGACATCGTAGACGCCATCGATGCGGCGTACTTGGTTCAGCACGTGGCTCAGGAACTTGGGATCGCCCATTTCGAAGGAGAAACGGGAGATTGCCACACGGTCCTTGCTTGTCTGCACACTGGCCGAAAGGATGTTCAAGTGGCTTTCGGAGAGTATCCGGGTGACGTCGGAGAGCAGCGACTTGCGGTCCAATGCTTCGACCTGGATCTCCACCAGGAACACGCCATGGTGCTTGGTGGCCCACGTGACATTGACCAGTCGATCCGGCTGCTCGGCGAGCTGCGTCAGATTCAGGCAGTCGGTGCGGTGCACCGAGACTCCGGCGCCACGGGTTACGAAACCCTGGATTTCATCTGGCGGCACCGGGGTGCAGCAACGCGCCAGCTTCACCAGCACATCCCCCAGGCCCTCGACGATCACGCCGGCGTCGTTGCCCGTAGCCGGGCTGGGAGCCATTGGGCGGACTACCGCTTCCTCATCGACCTGTTCGGCTTCTGGAGGGCCAATCAGGGCCGTTAAATGCTCAATGACGTTCTGTGCACTGGTATGGCCGTCGCCCACGGACTGGTACAGGGCCGAAATGTCCGTGTGGTGCAGTTCATTGGCTACCGCCGTGAGCAGGTCGTGAGTCATCAATTTCTGCAATGGCAGCTGGTTGCGACGCAGTTCCTTGGTCAGCAGCTCCTTGCCCTTTTCGATGGCCTCCTCGCGGCGTTCCTTGGAGAAGTAACCGCGGATCTTTGCCTTGGCACGAGGCGAGCGGACAAAGTTCTGCCAATCCTGGGATGGGCCAGCGCCTTCGGCCTTCGAGGTGAAGACCTCCACCACATCGCCCTGCTTGAGCTCGGTATGCAGTGGGACGAGCTTGCCATTGACGCGGGAGCCGATGGTGCGGTGGCCGACGTCGGTGTGGATCGAGTAGGCGAAATCCACCGGTGTGGCACCAACCGGCAAAGACATGATGTCGCCCTTGGGGGTGAACACATAGACTTCAGCGGAGCTGATCGTGTAGCGAAGGCCGTCCAGGAACTCCTCGGAGTCGGCGGTATCCGCCTGCCACTCCATCAAGGAACGCAGCCAATCCATATTCTGTTCCGGCGAAAGCATGGAGTTATCGGTCTGCCCATGCTTGTACTGGAAGTGCGCTGCTACACCGTATTCGGCGCGTACGTGCATATCGTGGGTGCGGATCTGGATCTCTACCGGCTTGCCTTCAGGACCCATCACCGTGGTGTGCAGCGACTGGTAGAGGTTCAGCTTCGGGATCGCAATGTAGTCCTTGAAGCGGTTAGGCAGTGGATTCCACTCCGCATGCACGACGCCCAGGGCGCCGTAGCAGTCCTTGACGGTATCCACCAGGATGCGCACGCCCATGAGGTCATGGATATCGTCGAAGTCCTTGCCGCGCACGATCATCTTCTGGTAGATCGAGTAGTAGTGCTTGGGCCGGCCGGACACCGAGGCATGGATGGCGACATCGCCGAGATCGCCCGAAAGGGTCTGGCGGATCGAGGAGAGGTACTTTTCACGTTCCGGAGTGCGATCGCCCACCATGCGGACGATCTCCTGGTAGACCTTCGGGTGCAAGGCAGCGAAGGACAGGTCCTCCAGCTCCCACTTGACGGTGTTCATGCCCAGACGGTGTGCCAGCGGTGCGAAGATCTCCAGGGTTTCCTTCGCCTTGCG
The DNA here is from genome assembly GCF_044742845.1 of Glutamicibacter sp. NPDC087831. Classification (NCBI taxonomy): domain Bacteria; kingdom Bacillati; phylum Actinomycetota; class Actinomycetes; order Micrococcales; family Micrococcaceae; genus Glutamicibacter; species Glutamicibacter sp. NPDC087831. The sequence continues at coordinate 954,312 of NZ_JBIUVH010000001.1, read as the reverse complement.
CGAGGAAGATTCCGGGGATACGTAGCGCCAGGTACGGGCATTGTGCAGGCGGTCGGCCAGCTTGATCAGCAGCACGCGGATGTCGCGGGACATGGCCACGACCATTTTGCGCACGGTCTCTGCCGGGGCCGCATCGCCATAGGTGACCTTGTCCAGCTTGGTCACGCCATCGACCAGCATGGCGATTTCCTCGGAGAATTCCTTCTTAACCGACTCCAGGGAGTAATCGGTGTCTTCAACGGTGTCGTGCAGCAAGGCGGCGGCAAGAATCGAGCCGGTCATCCCCATCTCCGCCAGGATCGTGGCGACGGCGACCGGGTGCGTTATGTACGGGTCGCCGCTCTTGCGCTTCTGGCCTTCATGGTACTTTTCGGCGACCTCGTAGGCGTGGACCAGCAGGTCCAAATCCGCCTTCGGATGCTTGGACTTGACCGTGCGCAATAGCGGTTCAAGGGTCGGCGATGTGCTCGGGGTGCTCCCCCGGCCAGCAAAGCGCACCAAACGAGAGATAGAGCGTCGTTTCGAATTGTTCAGGTTAGGCGTATTCGCCATGCCCCGCTCCTTCCCGTTGCCGTTGGATTCTTTCCCGAGCCTGCGTGAAGCCCGACGGAATCCAACGGTAGTTCCGGGCCACCAGATCACTGGTAGCCGTGCACTGAAAAAACACCTTCTTTAGTTCAAACGTTATAGCACGTTCGGGCGGTGACAACTAATTACGCATCTTCCCGCTTAAGCGAATTGGTGCCCCCAGCAAATGCTGGGAGCACCAAATTCAGATCTTCGGATCGGTTTAGGCAGCAGCCATCTTCTTATCGTGCGCTACCACGTCGTCGTCCTTGTGGCGGAGCCAATGGAACATTGGCGCCTGCACGAACAAGGTCGACAGGGCCGAGACGATGATACCGACGAACAGCGCCAAGGACAGGTCCTTGAGCGTACCGGCACCCAGCAGGTAGGAACCGATGAATAGGATCGCGGCCACTGGAAGCACGGCAACGACCGAGGTGTTGATCGAGCGAACCAGGGTCTGGTTCACAGCGAGGTTCACCAGCTGCTCGAAGGTGCGCTTGGACTGCTGGGTGTAGTCCTTGGTGTTTTCGCGGACCTTGTCGAAAACCACCACGGTGTCATACAGCGAGTAGCTCAGAATGGTCAGGAAGCCGATGATCGCGCTGGGCGTGATTTCGAAACCGGACAGCGAGTAGATGCCCGCAGTCACGATCACCACGGTAATCAGTCCGACGATCGCTGCCAGCGACATCTTCCAGGTTCGGAAGTAGGCAGCCATCAGCAAGCCCACCAGGACCACGAAGACTACCAAGCCAACCAGTGCCTGGCGCGAAACGTCTTCACCCCAGGTTGGGCCGATGAAGTTACTGGTAACTTCATCGCTGGAGACGCCGTAGTTCTCCGCGAGCTGGCCGGCGATGGCCAAGGTCTGGTCATCGCTCAAACGCTCAGTCTGCACGCGCATGGTGCCCGGAGCAATGTTGGTGACCGTTGCCTCGGAACCCGAAGCCACCGAGCTAACAGTTTTTTCACCAATCGAGATATCAGTGTTCTGCACATCCGAAACGGTGAATTCAGAACCACCGCGGAAGTCGATGCCCAGGTTGAAGCCGCCCTTGACCACTGGAAGCAGGATCGACAGCATCACCAGAATACCGGCGATCAGGAACCACAACCGGTACTTGGAGGTGAACGGGTAGGAACGCTTGCCGGTGTAGAGCTCGTTGCCCCAAGTGACTAGCTTATTCATTGTTCTCCTCCTGGGCCTTGGCCTGCGTGCTGGCTGGCTGTTCGGCCTGTGCACGGCGACGCTCGGCAATCGTCATGCGCTTGGCGGCCTCAGCCGAGGCCTTCGCATTCTTCTTGCCGCGGTTTGCCACAACGTTTTCATCGAAGCGGCGAACCTTGCCTGCACCTTGGTACAGCGGCTTGACGCCAAGCAACGATGGATCCATGCCCGAGAGCGGGTGGCCGTTGGCGAAGAACTTGGTGCGTGCCAGCAGGACCAAGGTTGGATGGGTCAGTCCGTACACGACCACGAGGTCAACGATTGCGGTCAGGCCCAAGGTGAAGGCGAAGCCTCGCACGTTGCCCACGGCAACGATGTAGAGCACTACTGCAGCCAACACGTTCACGGCCTTGGAAGCCAGAATGGTGCGCTTGGCACGCTTCCAGCCGATATCCACGGCGCTTGCCAATGGCCGGCCTTCGCGCAACTCATCTCGAACACGCTCGAAGTACACGATGAACGAGTCCGCGATCAGGCCGATCGCCACGATCAAGCCAGCCACGCCCGCCAGCGACAGGCGGTAGTTCATGCCCCAGCCAAGCAGGACCAGGCAGAGGTAGGTCAGCACACCGGCGACGAGCAGCGAAGCGATGGTCACCAAGCCCAGGGCGCGGTACTGGAACAGCGAGTAGACGAATACCAGGACCAGGCCGATAACACCGGCAATGAGGCCCGCGGTCAGCTGGTCAGCACCCAGCGTTGCAGAAACCTGGCGCTCTGACTGGATGTCGAAGCTGATTGGCAGTGCGCCGTACTTCAGCTGCTCGGCCAGCGCCTGCGAGGTGTCCTGGGTGAAGCCACCGGAAATCTGCGGACGGCCATCGGAGATCACCGCATTGGTGGTTGGCGCCGAAATGGTTTCGCCATCAAGCACGATGGAGAACTGGTTCTGCGAACCCTGCAGGGCAATCAGACGCTGCGTGGTATCGGCGAAGATCTTGGTGCCCTCGGCATCGAATTCGATGACGACGACCCATTCGCCGGTGACCGAACCATTGACGCCGCGAGCGAGCTGCGCATATGCGTCCTTGATCTTGTCGCCGGAGATTTCCTGTGGGCCAAGGATGTACTTGACGCCCATGTCCGTATCGCAGGAGATCATTGGCTTGGCCGGGTCCGCAGCGTCGCCGCCACGGTCCTTGAGCTCGGTTTCGCAGTCGTAGCCTTCAAACTCCTGGAAGAGCTCTGCGGTGATCCAGTTGGTGTCCGATGGGTTCTCTGGCTTGCCCTCGGGCTTTGGCAGGTCTTCCTTGGGAGTGCGATCTTCCTCAGGAGTGGCTGCGTAGCTGCCGGTGATCAGCACCGGGCGGAACTCCATGTTGGCCGAGGCCTGGATCAAATCGCGAGTGGTCTGGTCCGGGGTGCCGGGCATCGAGACCACAACGTTGCGACCGGACTGGGTGGTGATTTCCGATTCGGTAACACCGGAACCGTCCACACGCTGGCGGATGATCTCCACAGCTTGGTCCAGTTGTTCTTGGTTGATTGCTTCGTCGCCCTGGACCCGAGGGGCCAGGATCATCTCGGTACCGCCTTCGAGGTCGAGGGCGAGCTTCGGTCCCCATCCGGTTTTACCGTTCGCTGCACCGGCTACCAACACGCCGGTTGCGATGATGAAGACGATCAGCAACCATAGCAACGCTTTGCGCGCCTGCTTAACAGGTCTGATTGATGACATCTATTGTGCTTTCTGGTTTGGGTGGCTTAGCCTTCAGGCCACCGCTATGCTGCCCGGGACTTAGGCGTTGCGCTCGTCCTTGCCCTCATCGTTCAGGCGACGCAGGGACTCTTCCGGGGTTTCGGTGGTGCTGGTGGATTCTGCAGCGCCGTCGGCCACGGCCGGGGTTGCTGCATCCTTGTCCAGGAAGGTGGCAATGGCCTGGCGGTGCAGGTTCAGCACTACGCCCGGTGCGACCTCGACCTGGACGCGATCCTCTGCGTCAACGCCGACGACGGTGCCGAAGATACCCGAGTTGGTCATCACCTTGGCGCCTGGCACGGTGTTGTTCTTCAGCTTCTCCTGCTGGGCGGACTGCTTCTTGCGGCCACGGAACATCATGAAGATCAGCACTGCGAACAGCGCGACCATAAGGATCAGCGAAGGGTTGAAGCCGCCACCAGCGGCCTGAGCGATTACGAGGGGATTCACGTATTTACCTGCTAACGAATTGTTGCGATTTGATCTGAAGTTCTGGGATGCTGTTGCGGCTATTTCTGGCGTAATACAGCAAAGACGCCCCACCTCGCCCCGAAACGGGCATAGGTCGGGCGTCTTTAGTCTAATGCGTCACGGTGAACCGGCAGACCATTTACGCGGGCAGTGAAGTAATGCTTGCCTAATCCTCATCGTTTTCATAGCTTTGCGCACTGGCGAAGATGGCATCCTTTGGCATCGCCAAGCCCAAATGCGCCCAGGCTCCGGGCATGGCAATACGACCGCGCGGGGTCCGGCCCATCAGCCCTTCACGCACCAGGTATGGCTCTGCGACAGTTTCGACGGTTTCGGTTTCTTCACCCACGGCGATGGCCAGGGTCGATAGCCCCACCGGTCCCCCGCCGAATTTGGTGCACAAGGCTTCGAGCACACCCCGGTCCAGGCGATCAAGGCCACGTGCATCGACCTCGTACATGTCCAAGGCGGCCTCGGCCGCTTGGGCATCGATCTCTTCGAGCTTATGCACCAGCGCCCAGTCACGCACGCGGCGCAGCAGGCGGTTGGCGATACGGGGCGTACCGCGGGAGCGTCCGGCGATCTCGGTGAACGCGGCCGAAGTGACGCTCAGATCAAGCATCATGGCCGAACGGCGCAAAACCAGTTCAAGCTCCTTGACCGCGTAGAACTCCAGATGGCCAGTGAAGCCGAAGCGGTCACGCAACGGGCCGGGCAATAGTCCGGCGCGCGTGGTTGCGCCAACGAGAGTGAAGGGCGGAAGCTCCAGTGGAATGGCCGTGGCGCCGGCGCCCTTTCCGACGATGATATCTACGCGGAAGTCTTCCATGGCCATGTAGAGCATTTCCTCGGCCGGCCGGGACATGCGGTGGATTTCATCGAGGAACAGCACCTCGCCTTCGGTCAGCGAGGAGAGGATCGCGGCCAAGTCACCGGCATGCTGGATCGCTGGGCCGGAGGAAATGCGCAATGGCGCGTTCATCTCGGCGGCGATAATCATCGACAAGGTGGTCTTGCCCAGGCCCGGCGGGCCAGAAAGCAGAACGTGGTCCGCGGTGCGTTCGCGGATTTTCGCTGCTTCAAGCACCAGCGAGAGCTGCTGGCGCACTCGGGACTGGCCCACGAAGTCGTCGAGGTTCCGCGGGCGCAGGGCCGCTTCGATTACCCGTTCCTCGGGTTCGCTGCCGGCGTTCGTGAGCCCGGTGGAGTCATTCATGATCAGTTGATCCTCTCGCAGACCGCTTAGGCGCGGGTTCCGCTGGACATGCTGCGCAGTGCAGCACGCAAGATTTCTGCGACGTTGCCGGTGGCAACGACATCTGGATCAGCCTTGGACAGCGATTTCAGGGTGCTGGTTGCATCCTTTTCGCTCCAGCCCAGGCCGGTCAGCGCCTCGATCACCTGCGGTTCCCAGACGCTCGCGTTGCCGCCGCCGGAAACCGGAGCCACTGGCGCGCCAGTCGGGATCAGCTTGCCGTTCAGTTCCAGCACGATGCGGCTCGCGCCCTTGGGGCCAATGCCCGATACCTTGGTGAAAGCGGCGGTGTCCTTGGTGTTCGCCGCGATGCGGACTTCCTCCGGAGAGTGCACCGCCAAGATGGCCAAGCCGGTGCGTGGCCCGATGCCCGATACGGAAACCAGGACCTCGAAGACATCGCGTTCCTCAGCGGTAGCGAAGCCGAAGAGGGTCATCGAATCCTCGCGGACCACCATGGAGGTGAATACCGTAGCCTCGCGTCCTGCCTGCAGGGTAGACAGCGTCCCGGGGGTGGCATTGACCAGCATCCCGAAGCCGTTAACGTCAATTACCGCGGTATTCAGGGCTACCGCCTGCACGGTGCCGGTCAATGAGCTGATCATGCCACTCCTTGGGATATATGTTCGATCGAACCCAGTTTATCGAAGATACCTACGAATATCGATCCGCCGCGTTCCCCGGTGGGTCGAGGCCGCTGCCGTGCTGGCCGGCTAGCGGCGCACTGCACGGCGCTTGGCCGACGCCTCAGCGGCAATCCACGCCTGCTGCGCACCGGTCAGCTGCGACGAACCACCGGCATTAGCCGCGGAGGCCGAGGCATTCGAGCCGGTGGCCGCACCGCGCCAACCGTGGGTAATCGCCAAGGCCACCGCATCAGCGGCGTCGGCAGGCTTAGGCGGTTCATCGAGCCGGCAGATCTTGGCAACCATCTTGCCGATCGCCGCCTTGGTGGCCTGTCCCGAACCGGTAACCGCCGCCTTGACCTCGGTCGGCGTGTGCAGGGCCACGGGTATTCCGCGTCGCGCTGCCGCGGTGATGACAACACCGGTGACCTGCGCGGTGCCGATGACCGTGGAGACGTTCGCCGAAGCGAACACGCGTTCCAAGGCGAGCACATCGGGCTGATGCAGATCCAACCATTCGTCGATGGCGTTGGCGATCTTCAAGAGCCGGGCATCGAGCGGAGTGCCCGGAGGGGTGCCGGCGACGGTGACGTCCACCAGCGAAACTTGCCTGTTTGCAGCGACGTCGACCACGGCAAGACCGCAACGGGTCAGGCCGGGATCGACGCCAACAACACGTAAGGCCAAGCCTTACTGCTCTTCGTCCAGCGCGGCGCGAACCTCGTCGGACAGATCAGCGTTGGTGTAGATGCCCTGGACATCATCCAGTTCTTCCAGCGCGTCGTAGAGCTTGAGGAACTTGCGAGCTCCTTCAACGTCCAGGTCGACCTTCATCGATGGAATGAATTCCATTTCGTCGGACTCGTAGGCGATGTCCGCTTCATCCAGCGCAGCGGCCACAGCGCGCAGGTCCGAAGGGTCGCAGACGATGGCGAAGTTCTCGTCCTCGTCCATGATCTCGTCGGCACCGGCGTCCAGCACGACCATCAGCAGGTCGTCTTCGGTCAGCTCGCCCTTGGGCAGGCGGACAACGCCCTGGCGGTTGAACAGGTAGGCGACCGAACCCGGGTCGGCGATGGTGCCGCCGTTGCGGGTGATGCCCACGCGCACTTCGGAGGCTGCACGGTTCTTGTTGTCGGTCAGGCACTCGATCAGCAGGGCCGAGCCCTGCGGGCCGCGTGCTTCATAGATGATCTCGGTGTAGTCGACGACCTCACCGGTCAGGCCAGCGCCGCGCTTGACTGCGCGGTCGATGTTGTTGATCGGCACGGAGTTCTTCTTGGCCTTGCTGACAGCAAGTTCCAGCGCCGGGTTGCCGGCCATGTCGGCGCCGCCGGCACGGGCGGCAACTTCAATGCCCTTGATGAATTTTGCGAAGGCCTTGGCGCGCTTGGCGTCGATCGCAGCCTTCTTGTGCTTGGTAGTTGCCCATTTGGAGTGGCCTGACATGCTTTAAGCGTCTCCTCGCGTGAGATTGATGAAAAATTGGTGGATAGCAGTGCTGCCGGTGACTTCCGGGTGAAAGCTGGTTGCCAACAATTTTCCCTGGCGTACTGCAACAATTCTACCCTGTTCGCGATCCAACCCCGCTTGAACGGTGCTGATCACTTGCACGTCCGGGCCAATTTGCACGGCTTCCGGGGCGCGGATGAACACCGCTTCGAGATTTTGCCCGTTGAAGTCCAGCTGGTGCTCGAATGAGTCGACCTGGCGCCCGAAAGCGTTGCGCTTCACCGTCATGTCGATGCCGCCGAAGCTTTGCTGAACCGCGCCATCTCGCGAGATTGCAGGGTTCTCGATGCGATCGGCCAGCATGATCATTCCGGCACAGGAGCCGTAGACTGGCATGCCTTCTGCGATGCGCTCCTTGATGGGACCAGCTAGCCCGTAGTTGCGGGAAAGCCGGTCAATCACCGAGGACTCGCCGCCGGGAATCACCAGCGCGTCAACCTGCTCCAAATCGGCGACGGTGCGCACCATGTGCGCGCGCTGCCCGAGCCGCTCCAAAGAGGCCAGATGTTCGCGGAAATCCCCTTGCAGAGCGAGGACGCCTATTTTCGGCATGGTTCTAACCTTCATGGTGTTCAGTGGTTGGCAGCACGAAAAATGCGCCGAAACAACGTTAAACCCATGGACGCCGTGCGCCAGTTTTGTTTCCCGGTGTGTCGCGGATTCTTCGACGCCGCCTCCCGGCAAGTGGTGGAACTTGGTAGGTTCAAGGACATGATTGCTGATATTTCTTCCCTCGAACTTGCCGGCGGCGTGAGCATGCCCTCGATCGGTTTGGGCACGTGGCCCATGCGTGGATACGAGGCGGCAGCAGCGGTGCTGTCCGCCCTCGACGTGGGCTACCGCCGCATTGATACAGCGGAGAACTACGAGAATGAGGACGCCGTGGGCAAGGCCCTGGCACAGAGCCGGCTTCATCGCGATGAAATTTTCGTCACCACCAAGTTCAACAAGCAATGGCATTCGGCCCAAGGCGTGCGCCAGGCGTTGGAGAACTCCCTGGACCGCTTGGGCCTTGAGCACGTGGACCTGTTCTTGATCCACTGGCCTAACCCCCAGCAGAACACCTACGTTGAAGCCTTCACGGAGCTGGGCAAATTGGTCGACGAGGGCAAGATCCGGGCTGCCGGGGTCTCGAACTTCAAGCCCTACCAGTTGCAGAACGTCCTGGACGCGGGGCTCGTCCCGGCGCTGAACCAGATCCAGGTTGACCCTGAGCGGCAAAGCCTCGAATGGCAAGGTTTCAACACCGAGCATGGCGTTCGCACCGAAGCCTATTCCCCATTGGGACGCAAGAAATCCGAATTCCTTTCACATCCCGCCCTGGCCCGGATCGCCCAGGCGCACGGGAAGAGCAGCGCGCAAGTCACCCTGCGCTGGCATGTCCAGTCCGGGCGAGCAGCGGCACCGAAATCGGCAGATCAGCGGCGGCAGAGCGAGAACCTGGACATTTTCGATTTCCAGCTCACCCAGTCGGAAATGGCCGCCATCAATGCCATGGATACTGGTGCTGGCCCCTTCACTGATTCAGATGAGTTCGGGCACTAAATCCCCTCAAAACCTGCATCCGGCAGAAACGGAGAACCCAAGCGTGCTTCATGGCTACCAGCGCCCAGATATCGAAGTGGCGGATTACTTCGACGAGCACGGTGCGCTGATCCCCTATGGCCAGCGCTGGGATGAGCAGCCTCCAGCGGAGAGCTATTCGCTGACCTCCCATGTGCAATGCTTTGCCCCGGTGCCGCAGGTAGCCCAGGCGTTGCTGGATTGCCTGCGCGAGCAGTTCGAGGTGCGTTGCTTCGAAGATCCCGGGCTGGCCAGGCAAATGCGGATTCAACCGGGCCATGTGGTGCGCTCTGTTCGCGTATTTCCGATGGATTCGCGCTGCGCGCCACTGGGCATGGTCTTCACCACGTTTCCCGCGGTGCACCTGGAGCTCGGCGCGTTGTACCGCGCGACATTTCCGCCGTGCGGCTGCGATGGATGCGACGAAGTTGTCCCAGAAATCCTTGAGGAACTCGAGATCCAGGTGAGTGCCGCCGCGTCCGGAGGATTCGGCGAGTTCCTGGATCGAGGCATGGACCGCCTCGTGCACTGTTTCGACGTTGACCGGACAGGATTCGGCGAGCAGTCCCGCGGCCTTGAAGACATATCGCCGGCACGGCTAGCCAGAGCACGCGCAATTCTTCCCTCAAGCCGCGTGTGGGCACCTTGGCCATTGCGCTAGGTCAGTCCAGCGTCCACTCTCGAAGTCCGTCGTCGAATGCGCCATAGGCATTCACTGTGGCCTCGCTGCGCTTCAAGGAGGCTTTTGCTTCATCTTCCCGTATGCATCCAGCAGCATCGAAGACTTGGCACCAGGCCACAGGTTCATTTGAGAGCTGGTGCGGTACCCACCGCAATTCGCTGACATCCCATTCGCCGGGCGCTCCCTGGGTAAACGTTGCCTTTACGCTGATGCCTTCGCGGTTGAGAATGGTTGGTGTGGCGTGTTTTGCCACGGAATTGCCCAAACCGTAGACGATCCAGGTTCCGTCGTGCTTCTCAATGGGCAATACCGAGTGGGTGTGGTGCATGTAGATGAAATCGAAGACACCGGACTCTGCCAAGGCTCGACCGAGCCTTTTCTGGGACGCTGTCGGTTCGGTGCTGTATTCAGCCCCATCGTGCACGGCAGCCACGACGATGTCCGCTCCCGCCTTGCGCGTTGCCTTGCCCCTGGCGATCAGTTGCTGCGCATCCACCCCGGTATCGACTTGCCAGTCAGCTTCTTCCGGCAAGCCATTGAGCGAATAGGTGCTGGTTACTACACCGAGCTTCACGCCTTCCATGTCCAGGATCGATGGCTTCTCGGATTCTTTTTCACTGCGGTAGGAGCCGGTCGCGAAAAGCCCATTCGCTTCCAGAGCGTCCAGCGTTCGCTCTACTCCGGCCGTCCCGGCATCTACCGTGTGATTGGTGGCAGTGGTGCATCCGTCGTAGCCAATAGCGCCGAGGTCGGCCAGGATTCGATCTGGGACCGTGAACCGCGGATACCCCGAATACGGAGGGATGCCAATCGGTGTTTCCAGATTGCATAGCGCCACATCTGCGTCCTGGACATAGGGTGCCAGGCCCGCAAGCAAGGGGCTGAAATCGTAGTCGCCGCCGTTGCCCGTTTCCGCTCCAGCCGCTTGCTTCGCTTCATCCAATAGCTGCGGATGCAGCAGTACATCGCCGGTAACCATCAGCGATAGCTCTTCGGGCGCCGAAGGTGCGGCCGGGGCATCCGCTATGGCTGAACTCGGAGCCGGTTCCGGCGAGGCAGGAACGCTGGCCTGGACGGAAGGCTGCGGGGTTGTTGGTTCTGCGTGATCGCTTGGGACTGCAGAGCAACCGCCAATCAGCAATGCGGCCAGCAGCGTTGAGCTCAGCGGAAGAAATGCAGGCAGTGCACGTTGGGGCATGCATCGAGCCTAGCTCAGCTGGGCATCTGGGGTGTAAATGCAAGCTAAATCACGTTTTCCATGAAAACCTAGGCCTATGCAAAACCCGCTTCTGACTCCCAGTACCAGGCCCTACCAATGGCCAGCCTTCGACCAGCTCACCGCTGAGCATTACCTGGAGGCAGTCCGGCTCGGCGCAGCCGAACAGCGTGAGGAGCTGCAGCGCATCATCGACGATGCCCAGGCTCCCACTTTTGAGAACACTTTCTTGGCGCTGGAAGCCAGCGGGCAGACCCTGCGCCGTGCGCTCATGACGTATTTCTCGGTGATTTCCGCCCACGGCACCGAAGATTTGCGGGCGATTCAGTCGGAGATTTCTTCGATCTGGACTAGGCAAGAAGATGAGATTTACCTAAACCAAACCTTGTACTTGCGTCTACAATCTTTGAATTATGAGGGTCTCCAGGGTGAAGATGCCCGTCTAGCCGAGCAAACGCTGAAGAATTTCCAGTTGGCCGGCGCAGGCTTGGGCGACGCCGAAAAGGACCAGTTGAAGGCACAGAACGCCAAACTCGCTGAGCTTTCCACGCAGTTCGCTGACCTCGTCCTGGAAAATCAGAATGCCCGCGCTGTGCACTTCGACGATGCTGAGGAACTCGCAGGTCTTTCCAGCCAAGCGATCGAGTCCGCTGCGCAAGCCGCCAAGCAAGCAGGCCACGCATCGGGATACTTGCTGACGCTGGTTTCGCCTACCCAGCAACCGGTCCTGGAGTCGCTCGCGTCAAGCCAGTCCCGCCGCAAGGTGTTCAATGCCTCGATCAGCCGTGGCACCGAGGAAAACGCGACCATCCATGTGGCCGCCGAAATGGCACAGCTTCGCGCTGAACGCGCCGCTCTGCTCGGATTCGCCAACCATGCAGAAACCGTGCTCGCCCAGGCCACTGCACCTTCCACCGCTGCGGTGGAAGAACGGCTGGCCGAGCTAACCAAGGCCGCCACCGCAAATGCCCGCCAGGAAGCCCAGGTGCTGGGCAAGATCGCCGGTGCCGAAATCAACGCGTGGGATTGGAAATACTTCTCCAACCAGGTCTTGCGTGAGGAGTACTCGGTGGATTCCGAGGCACTGCGCAACTACTTCGAATTAGACCGGGTCCTGGTCGATGGGGTCTTCGCGACCGCTACCAAGCTGTTTGGCATTACCTTCAGCGAGCGGTTCGACCTTCCCGCCTACCACCAGGATGTTCGCGTCTTCGAAGTTTTCGACGCCGATGGCAAGCCGCTGGCGCTCTACACCGGCGACTACCTGACCAGGAATACCAAGAAGGGCGGTGCATGGATGACCAGCCTGCGCGATGCCGCTTCGTTCCTGGACGAGCGGCCAATCGTCACCAACACCTTGAACATCACCCCGCCTGCGCCGGGTGATCCGGTTCTGCTGTCCATGGATGAGGCAAATACGCTGTTTCACGAGTTCGGCCATGCGCTGCACGGGATGTTCTCCAGCGGAAAGTACGCTTCGCTTTCTGGCACCTCGGTCCCCCGCGATTTCGTGGAGTTCCCATCGCAGGTCAACGAGATGTGGATGCTCCACGAGGATGTCGTATCCGGTTATGCTATCCACCACCAGAGCGGCGAAGTATTGGACGATGCGCTGATCGAGAAGATCCGCGCGGCTTCGCTATGGGGCCAGGGTTTTGCAACCACTGAGTACCTTGCCGCCAGTGTCCTTGATTGGGCCTGGCACACCATCAGCGCCGGGACTGTTATCGAGGATCCGCTGCAGTTCGAACAGGACGTGCTTCAGGGCGCCGGCTTCGACTCCGCAATGATTCCGCCTCGCTACCGCACCGGTTATTTCCAGCACATTTTCGCCAATGGATACTCCGCTGGCTACTACTCCTACATCTGGAGTGAGGTGCTCGATGCCGACACTGTGCAGTGGTTCGAGGAAAATGGGGGCTTAATGCGCGAAAATGGTAATCGGTTCCGTGAGGAACTGCTTTCGCGCGGAAATACGCGCGATCCCCTTGAGTCCTACGAATTATTCCGCGGCCGCACCGCATTGGTTGAACCGTTGTTGCGCCGTCGAGGATTGGTGAACGCAGAATAATGACCACTATTGCCTCCGCACAGGAAGCACTAAGCCACTGGCATCAGGCACTTGCAGTCGCCACCGGCGGCAAGATCTTTACCACCCACGGATGCTCATGGGCATGGCAGCCAGTACGCAAGCGGCTGATCCTGCTGTTCCCCGAACAGCCAGAACAGGCGGGCCTGCGTCCGGCGCTAGCCGAAGGCCATCGGCTCGGCGCCCGGCGCGTGGAAGCTTGGGTTAACTCAGGCGCCCACGCAGATGAGCTGAGGGCGACCGGTTTCTCCGATAATGCCCAGGTTTCCTGGCATGCTGGCCCATTGGCCATTCCAATGGATCGTTGGACCGGCAAGATCCGTTTGGGCAATAACGTGCCTGAGGCCACGGGAGCTGATGCGGCCGAGCTGAACGTGACGAACCTTTGGCGCGAGACCAGCACCCAGCTCTCCAGCGGGCATCCGGCATTGCGCCGCGTCGAGCATGCCTTGGCTCGTACCGACGAGGGAGAGATCGTGGGCCGGGGCTTTGCCCAGCAGGGCCTGAACGGCCAGCTCATGGTGCATTCCTTGGCCGTAGGCAAGGAACATCGCCGCCATGGCGTTGGCACTGCCTTGCTTCATGGCCTGTCGCGATCAATGATCAATCCGCTGTCGCCGCCAGACGATGAGGTACCTCAGGAGCTATTGGCAGCGGCGACTCCGTCTAGTGCCGATTTCTTCAGTGCGAACGGCCTGAAGCTGCTGGGACGAGGACGCCATATGGTTCTGCGCTCCTGGAACCAGTAGCCAGCCACTGATAACGAGAAAGCTCAGCCGGTCACGGGGCGTTCCGTGACCGGCTGGGCTTTTTCGAATGGCCTTACCGCGATTTGTTGACTCGATAGACAAGCCGGGCGAAAGGTCCGGCTTGCCGCGCTTCAACCAGTTCGAGGCTCTCGCTGGAAATAGTTCGTGGCAATACGGGCGCACCCGACGATAGCGCGGCCGGGGCGATAGTCAATGCCAAGACATCGAGGGCATCGGCATCCAGGAATTGCCCCAGCAGTTCACCGCCGCCAAGTACCCAAACATTCTTCTCCCCTGCGCTGTCACGAATTGCCGGCAAGAACTGCGCAACTGGCCCGTTCAGCAGCTGCACATCAGCCCCTTCTGGAATGGGCAACTCCCTCGAAGTGAAGACATAGGTCTTGACCCCCGGATAGTATTCATGCCACTTTTGCGGATTTTCCATGAGCTGTTCATTCTCGATCATCCACATATAGGTGTTCGCGCCTTCGACATGCACACCAACGTTTTCAGGCAATAGTTCCGGATCAGGCTCTTGGGACCCCGGAACATCAAAGAGCCATTGCAGGCTATGGTTCTCGTCGGCCAAGTATCCATTGAGACTGACCGCGGCATCGAAGATAATCTCGCTCATGGCACATAGTCTGCCACAGGAAAATTGCTCACGGCTCCGGGTGCACTTCGCTACCGGCATGCCTGCTCCAGGGCTGCACCACCAGCAGGTCGCCATCGATGTCCCACCGGCTCTGGTCGAGCAGTAAGTGATCGGGGTGCGCCGAGATACTCGCGATTCCAGGCAGCGGACCTGGTTGGGCGGGGCCGGAGACGGATTGCTGCTCGTAAACGCACCACCTGGAATCAGTTGATTCATGCTGGCTGGAAAGAACACTTGGAGGCAAAGGCTAGATCGCAGTCTCGTTCCGTATCGGGCCCCTGCATCACTACCGGCAGCACAGAAGCAGCGAGGCCGAAGAAATGGACTGATCTGTCCACTTCTTCGGCCTCGTCATCAGCTACTCAGCGCAGTTCCTACCAGCCGCGCTCCGAAAGGCGGTGAGGCACTGGCACGTCGGCGACGTTGATGCCGACCATTGCTTCGCCCAGACCGCGGGAGATCTTAGCCAGCTCGTCCGGGTTGTCGAAGAAGGTGGTTGCCTTCACGATGGCCTCGGCGCGCTGCACTGGGTTGCCGGACTTGAAGATACCCGAGCCGACGAACACGCCGTCGGCGCCCAGCTGCATCATCATCGCAGCGTCGGCCGGGGTGGCGATGCCGCCAGCGGTGAACAGCACTACCGGCAGCTTGCCGGTCTGCGCGATTTCCTTGACCAGCTCATACGGTGCCTGCAGCTCCTTAGCGGCCACGTACAGCTCATCTTCCGGCAATGCGGCCAGCTTGGCGATCTCTGCACGGATCTTGCGCATGTGCCCGGTGGCGTTCGAAACATCGCCGGTGCCGGCTTCGCCCTTCGAGCGGATCATTGCGGCACCTTCGTTGATTCGGCGCAATGCCTCACCGAGGTTGGTGGCACCGCAAACGAATGGAACGGTAAAAGGCCACTTATCGATGTGGTTCTCGTAGTCTGCTGGCGAAAGGACCTCGGACTCGTCGATGTAGTCGACGCCGAGGGACTGCAGGATCTGCGCCTCGACAAAGTGGCCGATGCGCGCCTTGGCCATTACCGGGATGGAGACCTCGGCGATGATGCCGTCGATCATGTCCGGGTCGCTCATGCGCGAGACGCCGCCCTGGGCACGGATGTCCGCAGGAACGCGCTCCAGAGCCATGACGGCCACGGCACCTGCATCTTCAGCGATGCGTGCCTGCTCTGGGGTGACTACGTCCATGATGACGCCGCCCTTGAGCATTTCGGCCATGCCGCGCTTGACGCGGTCCGAACCGACGACGGAGTTCTGGTTGTTCGTAGACATGGTGAGGAGGGGTTCCTTTCGACACTGCGGTGACTCGTTTTTGCCCCAGAATTTCGGGGATATAAGCGAGGTGGTACGCCAGTAATCGTAGGATCGCTTTGCTTTATTACCTCGCGTGTTGCGTCATAATTGGCAGATAGTAGATTTATCCACCAGTTACGAGTTAGTGCGTAACATTGGCAATCTCTACTAAACAACTAGTCAGAGTGCTTTTTGCCGGTGAATATTTGGCGTGACGCTATTGCATCCGACACTTGATATTTTGCTGGTTGACCGTAGCCTTCAGGATTAGCTGCTTCAATGCGCGCCACTTCCTCAGACATAAATTGCACCAGCGGAACGTCGCCGTTGATATCTTCGGCTACGGAGCGCAATTGCTGCGCATATGCCAGCAATCGCGGAGTGAAGTGTTTGGTGTAGGAGGGGTCCGGGTCGCTGGCACGCTGATGGACGGATTCAAAATTTTTGGCAAGGTCCTCGATTGCCGGTTTAACTGACTCCATCACCTGCACCAATGCCCGGTCCGCCGCTTGCGAGATCGCAACTAGGCTCAATTGGTAGTGGTGCTCGGTGGCCACAGCCGCCGCGAGCCGTTCCAGCGGATCCAGGGTATCGAGCCAACCGCGCAGGAACCTGTCGCAGTTTGCATCATGCTCGTAGCTCAGGTCTTCAAGCAGCTGATCAATCATGCCGATTGAGTAGCGGGCTGCACCTTGGATGGCGAAACGCATTTCATGCTCGGATCCACTAATAATCCAGTCGCGGATTTCTTCGATGGTGCCGATTGGTTCAGGGGACCTGGGAATATTCAACGATGCTCATTTCAGGAAGAAGTTTCTCCAACATGCCGCAACAGTCTATTTGGTCTTGCATTGCAGCAGGCCAACATCGTGGCTTTTGCATTAAATGACGTTGGGCCCGACAGAACATTTCCATGTTCTGCCGGGCCCAAGTACCAGCTATTGCCTAGTTCGGGGTTTCGCTGTCCCACGCTTCGGCAATGGCACTGCGAACCTCGGACAAGGTCTGCGGGATCGCCTTGGTCTGCGCGATGATAGGGAAGAAGTTCCCATCCCCGTTCCAGCGCGGCACGATGTGCTGATGCAGGTGCGCGGCGATGCCTGCTCCCCCGGCTTCGCCCTGGTTCATGCCCAGGTTGAAACCGGCGGGGTTGGAGACCTTGCGCAGCACGCGCATTGACTGCTGCGCCAACGCTGCCATTTCGGCCGTTTCCTCCACCGTGATATCGGTGTAGTTGGGCACATGGCGGTACGGGCACACGAGCAGGTGGCCCGGGTTGTACGGGAACAGATTCAGGATCACGTAGCAGGTTTTGCCACGGTGCACGATCAGCGCTTCTTCGTCGGTACGCCCAGGACCGGCGCAGAATGGGCAACTGGCCTCATCCTTGACCTGGTCCTGTCCGCCCTTGATATAAGCCATCCGGTAGGGAGTCCACAGGCGCTGGAACGAATCCGGCACTCCGGCGAGTTCAAAGTCGTCGGTGACGGACCGGTCTGCTTGTTCCTGCATGCTTGGTGGACTCCCTATCCGAACTAGTTGTTGTTGTCGCGGCTCTTGATGGCTTCAACGATGCGGGCTACCGCATCGTCGACTGGAACCTGGTTCTCCTGGCTGCCATCGCGGAAGCGGAAGGACACGGCGTTTGCATCGGCATCTTCGCCACCGGCGATGAGCACGAATGGAACCTTGTCCTTGGACGCGTTGCGGATCTTCTTCGGGAAGCGATCCGTCGAGTCATCCAGTTCCACGCGGACACCCTGCGCCTTGAGCTTGGCAACAACTTCACCGAGGTAGTCGTTGAAAGCCTCGGCCACTGGGATCGCGCGAACCTGTACCGGCGAGAGCCATGCGGGGAAGGCACCTGCGTAGTGCTCGGTGAGCACGCCCAGGAAGCGCTCGATGGAACCGAACTTCGCAGCGTGGATCATCACTGGTTCCTGGCGGGAACCGTCGGCAGCCTGGTACTCCAAACCGAAGCGCGCTGGCTGGTTGAAGTCGTACTGCACGGTGCCCATCTGCCAGGTACGGCCGATGGCATCCTTGGCCTGGACCGAGATCTTCGGACCGTAGAATGCGGCTCCGCCTGGGTCGGCAACCAGTTCGACGCCGGATTCGGTGGCGACGCGCTCCAGCACGGCGGTAGCTTCATCCCACTGCTCATCCGAGCCGATGAACTTGTCCGACTCCGGATCACGGGTGGACAGCTCCAGGTAGAAGTCGTCCATGCCGAAGTCGCGCAACAGCGAGAGCATGAAGTTCAGCAGGTGCTCAACCTCGGCCGGTGCCTGCTCCTTGGTGACGTAGGAGTGGCTGTCATCCTGGGAGAAACCTCGCACGCGGGTCAGGCCGTGGACCACGCCGGACTTCTCGTAGCGGTAGACGTGGCCGAATTCGAATAGGCGCAGCGGCAATTCACGGTATGAACGTCCGCGGCCGCGGAAGATCAGGTTGTGCATCGGGCAGTTCATGGCCTTCAGGCGGTATTCCTGGCCCTGCTTGGTGATGTTGCCATCTTCATCGCGCTCTTCATCGATGTGCAGCGCCGGGAACATGGTGTCCGCGTAGTACGGCAGGTGGCCCGAGGTGTGGAACAGCCCATCCTTGGAGATGTGCGGGGTGCCCACGTACTGGAAGCCTTCTTCGACGTGGCGGTCGCGCACGTAGTCTTCCATTTCGCGCTTGATGATGCCGCCCTTGGGGTGGAACACCGGCAGGCCCGAGCCCAGCTCATCGGGGAACGAGAACAGGTCCAGTTCGGCACCGAGCTTGCGGTGGTCGCGGCGCTCGGCTTCGGCCAGGCGCTCCTGGTAGGCCTTCAGGTCGTCCTTGGTTGGCCATGCGGTGCCGTAGATGCGCTGCAGCTGCTTGTTCTTCTCGCTGCCCAGCCAGTAGGCGGCAGCCGAGCGGGTCAGCGCGTAGGCGTTCTTGATCAGCTTGGTGTTCGGCAGGTGCGGTCCGCGGCACAGGTCCTTCCAGACAGTGTCGCCGGACTTGCGGTCCACGTTGTCGTAGATGGTGGTTTCGCCAGCGGCCACCTCAACGGTGACGCCTTCGCCGGAAGTGTCGGCGGAGTCGGCCTTGGCCAACAGCTCGCACTTGTATGGCTCGTTGGCCATTTCAGCCTTGGCTTCCTCCGGGGAAACTTCGCGGCGGACAAAGAGCTGGTTCTGGTTGATGATCTTCTGCATCATCTTTTCCAGCTGCTTCAAGTCTTCTGGGGTGAATGGGTCCTCGACATCGAAGTCGAAGTAGAAACCGTCGGTGATGTAGGGGCCGATTCCCAGCTTGGAGTCCGGGCGCAGCTGCTGCACAGCCTGGGCCATCACGTGGGCAGTCGAGTGGCGCAGCACCTCCAATCCTTCTGGATCATTGATGGTTACGCGGGTGACAGTGGTTCCGGCTTCCAGTTCGCGGGCCAGGTCGCGCAATACGCCATCGACGTGCATGACAACCACGTCTTTATCGTTGGCAAAATGCTGCAGACCGGTCGTTCCCGCGTCCACCTGTACCTGCTCGCCGTCAATGGTGAGAGTCAGCTGCTCGCTCATGAGATCGGGTTCTACCTTTCAATCTGTGATGGCTTCATAGCTTGTGGCATACCTTGGCCACAGCCAGCCAGAATCCAGTTTAGTTCAGGACCCCACCTCAGCGTGCGTTTACCTCGGGTTTTACGAAGATTGATCGCCCTCTTGTGACTCGTTCAACAGCGAATCTGCGTTGAACAGGCTCATGACATGCCAGATTTCACGATCGCCCGCGGGCTGCGAACTGGTGACTTTGCCGTTTTTCAGATCCTCGCGGAAAGCCGGAATCACTTCTTCCATGCGGCGCATGAGTTCGTCGCATTCATCTTGGGTAAGCATCAGGTTGCTCGTTTGCATCTGCGCTTTAATCTCCCCGGGCTCTTCGCCGCGATAGTGCCTTTCTGCATGCCGAAGCGTCGCTTGCAAGCGGCGTTGCTCGTCATGGACCACTTGGCTGAGGTAGGCATCCATGGCCGTCCCGGTCTGGTCCTCCGGGCGCTCTCCCACTTTGCCGGTCGTATAGCCGCGAGCCGCAGGTTTCCATACGCGGTCACGCCTATCGCGCGCCAGTTCCGGAACTTCAACGATCATGTCGGCTTTGGCCAGCTCACGCAGATGGAAACTGACCTTGTTCGCGGGTACGCCAAGAGCCTGCGCGAGGTCTGCCGCGCGTGCGGTTTCCATTGCCGAAAGCGCGTCAAGGATTTGCCGACGCAAGGGGTTTGCGATGGCCTTGAGCATGGGGGTGGTGAATGTGACCGGTGGCTCATGGTTGCTCATAAGCACAGCATAGCAATCCCACAAATAAAGTTGCGCAAATTCTATTGCGCAACTTTATTTGCGAATCTATAGTTGGTGCCATGACCAGCATCCAGGCCAACGATCCATCAGGCACCACAGCGATTATCACGGAGCCTTTGCCGCCTTTGCGCGTGCAGCGCAACTACCGGATGTGGCTGCTGGCGGACTCAACGGCTTTGCTGTCGGGCAGTATTTACGGGTTCATCTTTCCTTTGATCTTGCTGTCCGCTACGGGGTCCCCGGTTTTGGCCGGAACCCTGGCCGCAGTGGGAATGGCAGCACGGGCGGGCGTAATTTTGGCCGGCGGAGCCATGGCGGATCGTACCGACAAGGCTCGGATGATTCTCATAGGAAGTTTCGCCGGTGCTGCAATCACGGCAGCCATGGCCCTGGGCAGCAGCGTCGGTTCACTGCCGGTTGCCTCCTTATGCCTTGCCCACATCCTTATGGAACTGCGCGGCGGGTACTTTGGGTCGACAACTAATGCCGCCCTAAAGGATCTTGTACACCCCAAACAGCTCGGCCGTGCGATGGCGGCGAATCAAGGCCGCGACTCGGTGCTGATGCTCGGCTCCGCTCCCCTGGGCGGCGTGCTTCTGGGATTAGGCGGTGGCATTGCCCTGCTCATCGTCAGTGTCCTGAATCTGATCGCTGCGGCCAGTGGATTTGCACTGCGTCGTCCATTGCGGGCAGCCAAGCTATCTGGGCAAGATTCCAATGGCACCAGCAATGATTCCGAAGAGAAAGTGGCCCACGGAATTCTGGCAGGCATGCACTGGTGCTTTTCCCGGCCACAGCTGCGCGCTCTGCTGATTTTGATTACGGTCGTCAACATCGGCGTCAACGGGCTGATGACAACGCTGATCTACGGACTTCAACAGCGTTCCGAAGAACCCTGGGTTATCGGGTTAACTTCTACCTTCATGGGCGCTGGAATGCTGCTCGGATCGTTGGTCGCAACGAAGCTCATCGATAAATTCCGCAGTGGTTTACTGACCTGCACCTGTCTCACCATTTTGGGTGTAGCCATGCTGCTCATCGGGTTTAATACGAACCTGCTCTGGATGGGGACCATGCTGATGATCAGCTTCCTCAGCGTTCCAGCTCTCAACGCTGCGGTGGGTGGATACTTCATGGCCTCCATTCCGAAGCAAATGTCTGGGCGCGCTAATTCCCTAATCACCTTTATGGCACTGGCCGCTTTGCCCTTATCTCCGCTGCTTACCGGATTTGGTCTGGAATCGGTCGGCATGGGACCAACGCTGATATTTTTCGGGGCATTCGTTTCCTTAGCAGCAGTCTTGGCCTGGCTCTCACCGCAGGTACGGCGCATACCCCGTCCTGAGCATTGGATGGCGGCATCGCCCGAACTCACCAGCGCATCCGCCCCTCAACAATCCCCCGCCCCAGCGGCCTCCACCGAATAGGAGTATCCAAAGTGAATTCCGATCCCACGTCGCCCAGCGATTTCCGGCTCAAGCGATCAGCCCGGAAGCGAATCTTCAGCAGCGAAAAAAGATACCGCCATGCTTCTGCATTGACGCACCAAGCCGACGATGCAATTGCCCAGGCGAGGTATCAAGCGCTGCGCAACGAGCAATGGATCTATCTATAAGGAGGCAGGAAAAGTCTTGGAAGATCCGCAAACCCATGGCTTTCATTTTCAACCCCTCCTACCCTAGTAATATGAACAAACCGGCCCCACCTGTCATCAGTGCCATTACCCTCGGAGTGCGCGATGTCGGTGCTTCCACGAAGTTCTACACCGAGGGCCTGGGGTTTGAGCTGGTCCAGCCAGCTCACCCGGAAATCGCTTTTGTCCGTGCCGGCTATGGCTTGATGCTCGCCCTCTGGGATGTGAAGCAGATGCCCAGCGAGTACGGCGACGTCGGGCACAGCCAGCTGGCGCCACCGATCTCACTGGGACACAACGTGCACTCTGACGCAGAAGTGGACCGACACTACCGGCGAGCGCTGGATGCGGGAGCGACTTCTGTCACCGAACCGACGGTGCAGCCGTGGGGCGGCAAGAGTGCCTGTGTGGCTGATCCGGATGGCTTCCGCTGGGATTTTGTGCACAACCCGTCATTTGTCGTCGACGCCGATGGGCATGTTTCCTCGGTTTGAGAATTATCAGTTTTCAGTGATCTTCCTTGATGGTTCCCGTTCAGGCCAGGGTTCATAGGTGCTAATTTGCCCAGGCTCATCACTAGTGCCTGCAAAGCAGCAGGCCTTCGCTGCGAAATGGTCGATGGCGTCCGTGACGCTGAGGAATGGAATAGCCAGCGCCCCAAAGGGCTCTTCGTACCAAAGTTGGACGCATGCTCCGTTGCGTACTTCGATTTCTGCGTCCATGCCCTTGAAGAGGACTTTGGCTCCACGAATGAGCGCATCTTCGGCCTCCCAGGACGTATCTTCATCGAAGTAGATGAAGTCGTAGTCACGAATTCCTCTTTGCGGATCTTTGCCTTCGAGCACGTTCCAAACTGTTTGGGATAGTGCACCTGCAGTGAGCCACCAATCATCTGCGCTTACGCCCGTTCTCCCCTCACATCAGGTATCTCTCCCATTGGACCCGATGTATCTGTTAGGTAAACCCTGTCAGCGAACTAACTCGTCAGGCCCCTCTCTGGTCCAGGCCTTCAGCTTCCATCCGTTTGGCAAGTTCCCTGACATTTTCGATCTTGCGTGCTCCCTCGCCGAGGTTTGGCCGATAGCTTGGTTGCGGCCGGGTGAGCTCCGCGAGGTAGCCTGCAGCAGGCAGGGTCTCCGGCTGATGCAGGTCCCAGGCGTTCAGCGCTTGGAGGGAGATGCCGCGCGGTCCGGTACGGCGTGTGACCCCGTGGATGAGCAGCATGCGTGTGGAGAAGAGCAAGGGCGCTGTGCGCTGCTGCGTGTCATCGAAGAAGGTGGCGTCGATGCAGCCAGTCCCATCATCCACGGAAATGAAGACCACACGCTTGCCTCCGCGCATGGGAGGAGTCTGAGTGGCCACCCGTACCCCGGCGACCAGAACTTCGGTTCCGTTGCGCAGGTGCAGCAGCTCGGCTGCCTGCGTAATGGGCAGGTGCGCCAGCCGTTGGCGGTACGAGGTGATCAGATGCTCGCTGGCGTCCAGATGCATGAGGTCCAATTCGGTACGTACTACTTCCGCGGGATCCAGTGCTTTGCCGGTCTGGTCGATATATTCGATCTGCCCCAGATCCAGGGCAAGTTGTCCGGGTCCCGGCCGGTATTTGGCCGGAAGGGAGCTGTGCGCCATGGATTGCGTGTGGGCGATCGTGTTGGCACGGGAGGTCCCGGACAATAGGGAATCGAACACTCCGAGCGCTGCAAGGTTCTGGTAGGTGCGTCGCGAGAGTCCTGCGCGGGCGCGGACATCGGCGAGGTGCTCATAGGGCTGGCCTGCGACCAGGCGTTGCACTTCGCGTTCGCTCATCTGGTGGATATCGCGGAAGGCCAGGCGGATTCCATAGCGCCCAGGGCGCAGCGAGCTGGGTGCGCGGGGCACCACAGGAACCTTCACTGGAGCGGATTCGAATATTCGTTCGACTCGGTAGTGCCCGGTGGATCGGTTGATATCCAGCGGGAGGATGGGAACGCCCATTCTGCGTGCTTCGGAGACCAGCAGCCGCTTGGGGTACATGCCCGGGTCGTGCTCCCAGATCCCGGCAAGGAAAGCTTCGGGGTGGTGCGCCTTGAGCCAGGCCGAGTGGTAGGTAGGTACGGCAAAGGCAGCCCCGTGAGCCTTGCAGAAGCCGAAGGAGCCGAAGCCGGAGAGCACCTCCCAGACTTGGTCAATGGTTTCCTGGCTATAACCGCGTTTGGCCGCCTCGGCGCGCACATACTTCTCTACGGCTGGTTCCTTCTCCGGGTTGCCCAGCAGGCGCCGGTAGACATCGGCCATGCCCAATCCGCATCCGGTGAGCACATCAAGCATGCGCAGCACCTGTTCATGGAAGACGGTCACCCCGTGGGTTTCGGCGAGCGCCGGAATCAGATCCTCGTGCAGGTATTGGGCAGGGGCGAATCCGTGGCGGTGCTCCAGGTAGGGCTTGACCATATTCGACTGCATGGGACCCGGGCGGAACAGGGAAATATCGATGATCAGGTCGTTGAATTCGCGGGGCGCGAGCTTGCCGATCAGTTCGCGCTGCCCCGGGGATTCGATCTGGAAGCAGCCCAGCGTATGGGTGGAGCGGATCAATTCGAAAGTGGGTTCGTCATCCAGTGGCACCCTGGACAGGTCTATCGCTCCGGTAGCGGAGATATAGCTGTCGTCGGCGTGCCCTCCGGCGCGGGCGGCCGCTTGCTTATCCGGGTGCATGCGGGCGATCTCCTCGAGCGTGTAGGCGATGGCCGATTGCATGCGCACACCGAGCACGTCGAGCTTGATCAAGCCCATCAGGTCCATGTCATGCTTGTCGAACTGGCTCATCTGCAGTCCGATGCCCGAGGGCTGGACCGGGGTGCGGTCCAGCAGGCTCGCGTCGGAGAGGATCACCCCGCAGGGGTGCATGGAGATATGCCGGGGCAGCCGGTCCAGGCGCTCGGTAGCGTCGATGAGGATATCGAGCTGGGTGTCATCGGTAATGCGTTCTGCCAATGCGGCCAGCTCCGGCTTCTCGGTGAGCGCTTCGCGGAAAGAGGATGCGGAGAAGCGCCAGAGCTGCTTCGCGATCTCATCCACCTGCTCCTGCTCTACCCCGAGGGCGGCTCCTGCATCACGGACCGCGCCGCGCGCACGGTAGGCGTTCTGCATGCTCATCAGGCTGACGCGCTCTTCCCCGAAGCTGGAGAAGATCTCGCGGTAGATCTCGTGGCGGCGTGCGGATTCCACGTCGATGTCGATATCCGGCAGGGTGGTGCGGGTATCGGAGAGGAAGCGTTCGAACACCAGGTCGTGGGCCAGCGGGTTCACCTGGCTGATGCCCAGCAGGTAGTTCACCAGCGAGGAAGCACCGGAGCCGCGGGCGGCCACGCGGATTCCCATGCCGGTGATCAGCTTGACGGTTTCGGCGACGGTCAGGAAATACCCGGCGAAGTCCAGCCGGTCGATCACCCCAAGTTCCAGAGCCAGCTGTCTTTCAATGAGGCTGGGATTGGCGTGCGGCAAGAGCCCAGGCACCGCTGCATGGACTCGCTCGGTGAGTTCTTGCATGGCCGGACGGTGCAGGCCGATGATCTTCGCTTCGGGGATCACCGGCTGCTTCCATCCAAGATCGGCTACCGGGTCCGCCGCTGCCCATTCGGCGAGCGCTTCAGTTTCCCGCAAAAGCTGCTGCGCCCAGCTCCTTTCTGTGGCTTGGCCGATCTCCTTGGCCAGCTGGCGCATCTGGGGCGGGGTTTTCAGCCACCCTTGGCCATTGGGTTGGCAGGAGTCCAGGTTCTTCAGGCTATGCAGGGCGCGCGCCGAGTCCAGGATGTCTGCGGTAACCGCTCCATCGGGGTCCACGTAGCGCACGGCGTTGGTGAGCACGGCCCTGATCCCCCGCTCCTGGGCGTAGCGCAGCAAGCGGGCTGCTTCACCGAGGCTGTAGCGCGATCCAGGGCTGGAGAGGTGCGTGGTGATTTCCACTCGCAGCATCTTTCCCAGCCGCTTCTTCCAGCTGGCAAGCAGTGCCCGGGCTTGGGCGTAGCTTCCCTTGAGGATTGCGCGGGCCACGTCTGATTCGCCGCCGAGCAGGATCATCAGGTTCCCGGCAGCACCCAGGTGTGCCAGCTGCTCGGTTTTCAGCCCCGGAACCCCGTGCGCAGTGCTGTGCGCGAGGGTGATGGCTCGGCACAGCGCCGCATACCCTGCGCCATTGCAGCGCCCACGGGCCAGCAGGACAATCCGCCCTTGGGTTTCTCCGTGGTTATCGAGCACGGCAAGGTTCACCCCGAGAATCGGGTGCAGCCCTTCTGCCATGCAGGCCGCCACATGCTTGACCGTTCCATAGAGCCCATCCCGGTCAGTCAGTGCGAGCATCTGGGCACCCTGCGCTTTGGCCGCTTGGGCCAGCCGCTTTGGGTGCGAGACTCCGTAGTGGGCGCTATAGGAAGAACTGACGTTCAGGTGGGTGAAGCTCATGGAGGTCCTTCGAATATATGTTCCCCTGCAGGGGAATTAGGCGCTGCGGGCCAGCGACTCATGCACACGCACCAGACGCCACCGTTCGGTTTGCGCATCAAAACTCACATCAACGCTGTGCACTTGCCGGGATCCGCGCACCGCGACCAGTTGCAGGCGCCACATCTCATAGTCGGCAATCCCCGCACCGGCTCCGCGAGGAATCCGCAGGTTTTCATCCCACCATTTGCGGCGTTCGAACCAGCGCTGAGGCTCGGCCACCAAGCGATAGTCCTGCCCTTGCCAGCTCACGCGCAACGGCATTCCATCAGCTGCACGAGTAACCTCGATCGACTCGGTGAACATCCCCACGTGTGCACTCCTTACTTAGTAGAACCATTCTATTCGAACACGTGTTCGAATGACAGTTACACTAGTCAGCGCGACCGACAGTTTGGGTTAGCCAAGTGCAGCGGATCTCAGCGCCGACGGACTGGTTGAATAAGCCCTGCGAAAGGCAGCGCTGAGCGCAAAGGGTGAAGAATATCCGACATCACGGGCAATCTGCGACAGCGGTGCATCGCTGGCGAGCAGCGCATCATGAGCCAATCCCAGACGCAATTTGGTGAGGTACCCCATGGGTGCGGTGCCCATGGCCTGGCGGAAGGCTGGCGAAAAAGCCGAACGGGACATCGCAGCTGTTCTGGCCAGCCCCTCCACGCTCCACGCTCGAGCTGGTTGCGCCCACATCGCCCCCACCGCCAACCCAATGCCTGGCGCCGCCGAGCGAAGCGCCCTGGTTCCCGGCAAGTGCTGCAAGGCGCAGATCGCCAGAATGTCCAGCAGCCGGTCCAATACCACCTGCTGGGCGGGACCCGCACTTTCGGCTTCGGTCGCCAGCAGTTCAGCCCATCGCCACGCCGCGTCGTCATCGATAACTGCCAGATCGGTACCCTCGCAGACAAGATCAGCGACAGCGCTGGTCGTAGTGAAGGTGCCAACCAGTAGCTGGTCGGGGCCATTAGGCGAATTGCCCCATGCACGCACCCCATGGCGCAACTCTTGGACCATGGCTCGGCCCGATGGCCCCAGGCATTGCTGGCCCGGGGCAATGGCATAGTTGCCAGGCGCCGCGGCCTGAAGGGTCTGGGCGCTGGCCGAGCGAACCTCATAGGAGGCTGATCCGCAAATGACGACCAGTTCGCCTTGCTGCGCCACCACGGACTTTTGTCCTCGTTGCACACTGCAGGATCCCGAGCGCACCGCCAAAATCGTCAGCGGGCAATGATCGCGAACAGCAACACTCCACTGGCCCTCCATGCACATGCGGAGAATGAAGGCTTCACGAGCCCGTGGGCCAGAAGGGAAAAATGCATCGGGTCTCACGCCACCACTCTGGACGACTGCGTATGCATTGTCGAGCCTTGAGCATTCAAAATCCTGCCCAACATCTGTTGAATGAAATCATGAACCTGACGTTGCTTACTATTTTCCTGCCGCTGCTGACAATTGCCACCGGCTTGATCATTGCCGGATTCTACGTTTCCTTCACCCTCGTGGTCTTCCCTGCGCTAGCGCGAATGGATGATCGCTCCGCAAGCACGTTCATGGTCCACGTGAACAGATACGCCCAACGGCCCCCAGTCCTGAGCTTGTTCTTCCTCGGCTTGCTCGCCAGCGCTGGATGCCTTGCCCTCTCCATCGTCCACGAGAATATCCGCATATCGATCGGAGCGGCACTGGTGCTTAGCGGTGCCCTGCTCACTATCGGGGTCAATGTTCCGCTCAATCGGCGACTGGAGCAGAATTCGTTGGCTTGGGCGAAATATGAGCCACGGTGGATCAGGGCCAATGCCGCGCGAGCACTGGGTTCCAGCCTAGGCGCTGTCCTCCTGCTCAGCGGTGTTTGAGCTGGATGCAGCACTCCTGCCCCGTCACATCCATTCCGGGGGCAACCCGTGATCAACCTGCACAAATTGGCTCTGCGCGAAACTGCCTGCGTCATTGTGTCTCGAATGCTCGATTAGCACCTGAGACACCGATAGCATCGAGAGAGCACTAGCCAATCGTTCCAGGAGCTAAATCCCATGTCCCATAAGGTCAAAGCCGTTATTTCCCGCGTCAAGGACGCACCCGTAGAGGTCGTAGACATCATCGTTCCGGATCCGGGTCCCGGAGAAGTAGTTGTCGATGTGCTCACCACCGGTGTCTGCCACACCGACCTGCACTACAAGCTCGGCGGAATTGGCGACGAGTACCCGTACCTGCTGGGCCACGAGTCCACCGCAGTAGTCAGCCAGATCGGCGAGAACGTCACCAACGTCAAGGTCGGCGACCGCGTGATCCTGAACTGGCGTGCAGTCTGCGGCCAGTGCCGCGCTTGCGCCAAGGGCGAGCCGAAGTACTGCTTCAACACCTTCAATGCCACCCAGAAGATGACCCTGGAAGATGGCACCGAGCTTTCCCCAGCGCTGGGCATCGGGTCCTTCGCCGAAAAGACCCTGGTCCACTCCGGCCAGTGCACCATCGTGGATGAAGAAGCCGACCCGGCCGCAGTAGGCCTGCTCGGTTGCGGTGTCATGGCCGGCATCGGGGCAGCGATCAATACCGGCGAGATCAAGCGCGGCGAGTCCGTCGCAGTGATCGGTTGCGGTGGCGTGGGCGCTGCTGCCATCGCCGGCGCGCAGCTGGCCGGCGCAACCACCATCATCGCGGTGGACGTGAACCCGGACAAGCTGGAAGGCGCCAAGAAGTTCGGCGCCACCCACACCGTGGATTCCTCCAAGGTCGACGCCGTGGAAGCCATCCAGGCGCTGACCGGCGGCTTCGGCGCCGACGTCGTCATCGACGCGGTGGGCCGCCCGGAAACCTACAAGCAGGCCTTCTACGCCCGCGATCTTGCTGGCCGCGTCGTATTGGTAGGCGTGCCAACTCCGGAGATGAAGCTCGAGCTGCCGCTGCTCGATGTCTTCGGCCGCGGCGGCTCGCTGAAGAGCTCGTGGTACGGCGACTGCCTGCCGAGCCACGACTTCCCGATGCTCGTCGAGCAGTACAAGCTCGGCCGCCTGGATCTGGATGCCTTTGTCACCGAACGCATCACGATCGATGAAATCGAAGACGCGTTCACCAAGATGCATGAAGGCACCGTGCTTCGTTCGGTGGTGGAGCTCTAGTGGCCGCCCGCATCGAGAACGTCGTCACTTCCGGCACCTTCTCCCTGGATGGCGGGACGTGGGATGTCGATAACAACGTCTGGATCGTCGGCGATGATTCCGAGGTGATGGTCATCGACCCGGCACATGATGTAGCCAAGATCCGCGAAGCTGTGGGCGATCGAGAAGTCATGGCCGTGCTGCTTACCCACGGGCACGATGACCACATCCGTGCGGCTGGCGAATTCGCCGACGCCGTGGATGCACCGCTGTTCTTGAACCCGGAAGACCGCATGCTCTGGGAAGCTGTCTACCCCGAGCGCGATGTGGACGCAGAAATCAGCGAAGGCGATTCATTCACCATCGCCGGCACCACGCTGACCGCCCTGCACACCCCGGGGCACTCTCCGGGCTCAACCTGCTTCTACGCTGAAGACCTCGGTGTACTGTTCAGCGGTGACACCCTGTTCAACGGCGGCCCGGGGGCTACCGGTCGCAGCTACTCCAGCTTCGAGACGATCGTCGAGTCGATCCGCACCAAGCTGCTGGTCCTGCCAGCTGAAACCGTGGTCAATACCGGCCACGGCGATGCCACCTCCATCGGTGCAGAAGCGCCGAACCTGGATGAATGGATCAAGCGCGGTCACTAAGCACCACGCATCGAGCGGCAGCAGGCCTTTAGAGCCGGCTGCCGCTCGTGTTTAAAGTTGATGCGCAAAACATCTGGTGATGGCAAGATTAAATACATGCCTTCAGATAAACGCTACAAGTCCGCCACTGCCTTATTCCTGGGCGCAGCAGTATTCATCATCGTCGGCATCGTCGTGCTGTGGTGGGACAGTCAACAAGAAGTAGTTTTCTACTCTGGATCCTATGTACCGCTGGTCGAAGACTCTGAAACCTACTTCGGCCCGGGTCCCGCCGAAGTTCTCGGTTGGGTGCTGGCTTTGCTCGGCGTTGGCGCGCTGGGGGTTGCCGGCGGCTTATCGCTTCGCCAGCTCGCTCGGTTCAAGGCCTGGTTCCTGATCGCCGGGCTGTTGTTGGCAGCAGGTGGCATCGGAGCACTGCTATGGGACTACAACCAGGTTCGAACCTTCGGCTGGTTCGCCTATGCTCCGCTGAGCGAAGCAGCATTCGTTCCTGACAGCGCAGCCCACGTCATGGGCGAGCTGGGACTTGTGGCAGGAACCCTGCTGGCCAGCAGCTACCTGGGGTTCCGGCTCGGGTCCAAGCCCAGCGGCTCAGCCATCCGCGGCTAAAACAGCGAGTTGCTGTGCGCCGCAATCAGCTCCGGCGAATTATTGCGCACATTGCCAACAGCGGTATCGACCTCATGCATGGTCCATTGGGAAGCCACATCGAAAGCTTCGGCGCGAATCTGCTCGATCAGCCCTTCACCGTCTTCCTCGGCAGGGTTCATCCACCGGCCCATCATCTCCTTGCCCAACGGAATGGGCAGGCGATCATGCAGGCCCGCAAGTTCGCCGAGCACCCCGGGCTCTTCCGCCGAAGGTGAATCCATGGTCATGATCGAGGTGGAAAGAATCCAGGACCCGTCCTGGTCCTTCCACCATTCGTAGAGGCCGGCGAAGAAGATCAGCTTTCCATCCTCGCGATGCACGTAGAAGGGGCGCTTTTTGCTGCCTTCCTTTTTCCATTCGTAATACCCTTCCACCGGGACGACGGCACGGCGCTTCTTCACCGCCGAACGGAAGGTCGGCTTGGTGCTGGCCGTCTCGCTGCGCGCATTGAAGGCGCGCACCCCGACCGCCAGCTCCTTGGCCCATCCTGGCACCAGCCCCCACCGTGCTACATGGATCTGGCGGTGCAGCTCATCGTCGATCAGCCGCTCGAGCACAACCGGCACGTCGGTAGTCGGAGCAACGTTCCAGGACTGGCGCAGTTCCAGATTGGCGTCCGCTTCCGCCTCGGCCTCTGCCACCAGATCGCCGATGGCTTTGGCCATCACATATCGTCCGCACATCGCCTACCCCTTAGAACCGGCATCAAGGAAAATCTGCTCCCCAGTCTAGCGAGCGGAGCAAAAGAATCCAGCGAACTTTTTCTACCGCTCCGGGAACAAAGTAAACATCATTGCCGTTACACCATGTATGAGCAACGAATTGAACCTTGACCAGTACGTTCCCGCTGCCGGCGGAGTCACCATGTTCACCACCAGCTGGTGCGGCTACTGCCGCAACCTCAAGCGCCTGATGGACCAGAAGGGTGTCGCATACACCGAGGTGAATATCGAAGAAGTCGAAGGCACCGCAGAGATCGTCGAGGCGTTCAACAACGGCAACCAAACCGTGCCAACCCTGATCTTCCCGGACGGCACCGCAGCCACCAACCCGCGCATTGACGAGGTTGTTGAGCGAGTCGGCGCCTAGATCCGGCCGCGAACCAAAATCGGCACCCGCATCGGGTGCCGATTCTTTTTTAAGCTGTGCTAGATGCCTTGCAGCGTGGCGTGCTCGCTATATTCGTCGAGCAGCGCTGAAATAAATGCTTCGGTGGTGACAGCGGCGAGCAGATCATTAGCCGCGCCTACCGTCGTGGGATCCATTGGAATGCCCATTGCTTGGTAGACCCCATCGAGGACTTGCCGCAACGGCGCGGAATCCTCGACAACAAAGACCGAAGAGAACAGCCATGCCCCGGAAACCACACGCTGAGCTGTGCCTGCCAGCTTCACTGGATAGTTGCGCGGCGATTTCCCATCAGAGAGGCCATGCACCGAATGATCTCCCGGGCAATACTCCCCCGGGATTGGCCCGACTTGCGCATTCACGCCAAGGCGCTGGAAAGCGTTGGCATACACCCGCGCGAAGACCTCGAAGCGATTCTGCTGGCGCATCACCGCCTCGGCTTCGGGCTCAATATGATCAACGATCAATGTACCCCGGTGATACGCGGCGGCCCGGCCTCCAGCTTTGCGCACCAAAGGAGCAAAGCCTTGCTGCTGCGCTACGTCACGAGCCGCCTCATAGCCCTCTAGCCGCACATCGCGCTGGCCGAAGGCCAGGGTCGGGTCCGGACGATAGAGCCGTAGCAGCGCGCCGCTTTCGCCAGATTGGACGCTGCGCAGCAGTTGCACTCCACGTTCTAGGTCAGCAGCCGGGTCTCCGGTAGGATTTTCGATTTCCACAGATAACGGCGCATCTGACTGGGGGTTCCACAAACTCATAAATCTGAGTCTAATTCAGCAATTCGCTCCAGGCGGAGTAGATGTCACAGCATCCGATTGCCGATGGCCGAGGTTTCTGGGCCATAATAAAAGGCGTGCCAAATTCTTCTACCCCTGTCATCCTGATCGGCGGACCGTCCGGCTCCGGCAAGTCCTATCTCGCGTCGAAATTCGGCCGACCCCACCTGCCGCTTGACGAGTTCTACCGCCAGATCAGCGAAGACGGGAATCCCGTTGATTTCCCCCGTACCGATTACGGCGAAATCGATTGGGACAATTCGGCTACCTGGAATCAGGAAGCCGCACTGCAGGCTATCGATGATTTGCTCCACCACGGTACCACTCTGGTCCCCAACTACTCGATCACGACCTCGAGCTACAACGGGCATCGTGAAATCGCTTGCGCAGACGGGCCGATTGTCGCCGAAGGCATCTTCCTCTACGAAATCCTTGATCCGCTGCGCGCCAAGGGCATTAACGTCCAAGCGTATTACGTCGACGAACCTGCATTGGTAACTGCTCTTCGACGGTTCGTGCGCGATGTAGCACAGCGCCGGAAACCGGTCCTGTTCTTGGTCAAGCGCGGCTATGCACTTTTCCGGGCCCACGGTGCAGACCGGGAAAAGTACCGCCAGCGCCAGTTCACGCTGAAGTCCAAGCCAGAGCTCAAGAAGCTGCTGGCCAAGCTTTCAACCGGCGCATCGAGCTAGCGCGAACGGACCGTCAGGATCTGTTCAGCACGGCCGAAAGGGCCTGCTTCATCGTGCAATACCGTTGAGGTCAGGCCGATGCCGTCTGTGCCGAAGCTCTGCTGGACATCCAGGCCCAGCCACTTGCCCTCGGGCTTGCGGTACATGTGGATCTGCAGATCCACGTTCGGGTAGATCCAGGTTCCTTCACCCGGATCCACGCGCGGCACCACACCGTTTGCCGTGTCGATCATTCCCACCAAGCTGGACAACGCTGTGGCGTCTCCTGTGTCGACGAGGTCATAAGGAGTACGCAGCCACGCAAAACCTCGACCCGGCCGCAGCTCATCATTGGCGCGCATCTCGATGGATTTGATGTAGCCGCCGGGCCACTGCTCACTGATTTCGCGCACCGCGCAGGCCTCTGGGCCTGGGATTTCCTTGTCTTCAACCCCTGCAACAGCACTGGTGTCACCCGTAATCACCCGCCACGCGCGCGCAACGATGCTGGTGCGGCCCTTGGCCGTCATTTCGGCCTCGATCAATTCGATCGTCCGGCCGGGACGGACCATTCGCGTTGAGATCTCGAATTCTCCGGCGTGAATAAGGCCATGGATCTCATAGCTGATCCGTGCGATGCGCATGTCTTCACGAGGCTGGAAATTTTCCAAGGCGTAGGCCAAGATTCCAGAGGCGGGACCCATGTGCTGCTCATGGGGATTCCACGCACCTTGGGAATGCCACGACGAGCGATAGCGGCCTTCACCGAGTGCTTCGAAATAGAAATCGCCATCAGCTAGGACCTGTTCAAGCTCCTCGTTGAGCTGGTGCGTCATCGTTGCCCTCCTGGCATCGCAGTGTTCAATACTCTGCCCTCAGGTTATCCAAGAGTAATTGAAATCACTAAACTAGCTGGCTGTGTCGTGCTCATGGGCTCGTTGGCCTGCATTATCCATGATTCCGAGCACCTCGGCAATGCCATTGACCGCCCACAGGGCATGAGGAGTCATTGTGTCGAACTGCGCAGATTGCCCCGCCTTCACGTGATAGGTGCGATCTCCTAGCTTTAGCTGGATTTCTCCGAGGAGCACTGTGAACCATTCCTTGCCCGGATGAA
Organism: Glutamicibacter sp. NPDC087831; assembly: GCF_044742845.1. NCBI lineage: Bacteria > Bacillati > Actinomycetota > Actinomycetes > Micrococcales > Micrococcaceae > Glutamicibacter > Glutamicibacter sp. NPDC087831. The sequence goes on along the minus strand of NZ_JBIUVH010000001.1, from coordinate 920,174 downwards.
TACGCAGCTCGGTGGGAGCAGGCGCCTGCGAAGGGTCGAAACGCATTTTCGACACATTCACCCCGTTAACTGCGTCATCGGTGGACAGCTTCCACATGGTTATCCCGGGCATCGAAATCGGCTCCGGGCGGATAATAATCTCGGCTTCAGAGGTCGATACGAACTCATCCAAGCTGGTATTCAGTGCCTTGGCTATTGGAACCAGCTGGTCAAGAGCAATACGCCGGCCTCCCGTTTCAATCCTGCTGAGCGTGGAAACGCTCAGGGAAGCCTTGCTCGCCAACGATTCCAACGACCAGCCGAGGTTCTGCCGCAACGTTCTTATGCGCTGGCGGATAACTTGGTCAACTTCGAATTCTTGCGTCATGCGCAAAACGGTACACCCCACAGCGCAAAACGTCGATACCGTGGACACAACATCACAAATAGCAGGGAGAGGAATCATGGAACATTTCGAAGCGATCATTATCGGCGGCGGCAGTGCCGGGCTCGCGGCCGCAGTCGCATTGGGCCGCTCACGGCGCACTGTCCTGGTCATCGACGAGGGAAATCCGCGGAACGCGGCAGCGCAGCATGCCCACAACGTTCTGGGAAACGAAGGCATCAACCCGCTGGACCTCCTGGCCCGCGGACGGCAGGAAGCGATTAGCTATGGCGCGCGGATCATCGAAGGCGAGGTGGAGAACCTCACCGGTTCACTGGACACCGGATTCAACGTCTCAGCTGAAGGGAATACCTTTAGCGCCGAACGAATCGTGCTGGCAACGGGCCTCATTGATGATTTGCCGTCGATTCCGGGGCTGGCCCAAGCATGGGGTGATACCGCGATCCATTGCGCATACTGCCACGGCTGGGAAGTGCGTGACCAGGAGATCCTGGTACTCGGAATCGGCCCCATGAGCACGCACCAAGCAATGATGTTCAGCCGGCTCAGCTCGAAGATCACCTTCGTCAACCACACCCCGGATGCATTGAACGATGAAAATCGCGCGACACTTGCCGCATTGGGAATACCGGTGGTTGAGCAGCCAGTGAAAGCAATCGATTTCGACACCCAGGGGACTCTGGATTCAGTCACGCTGGCAGACGGCCAGAAGATCAGCGCTCAAGCTCTGGTAGTTGCAAGCCGAATGAACGCACAAGCCTCGCTCTATCTCAAGCTCGGCGGACAGCTTGCCGAGCACCCGCTTGGCACCTTCATCCAGGTCAATGAAATGGGTGCCACAGCCCTGCCAGGGGTTTATGCGGCAGGGAATGCCAGCAACCTAGGCGCGATGGTCATGGCAGCAGCCGCAGCCGGAACGATCGCCGGAGCAGCCATAAATGCGGATCTGCTCGGAAATCAGCTAGCTAAGGTCCAGGCGCAAGCGAATCCGTAACTGCTGGCTCTACCCCTTCGGGCACCGGCCCAAACGGGGTAGAGCCAGGGCCGCAGGGTGAGCATGAAAATAGCCCGCATCAATTTTCCGGAAAAATAATATTTACTAAAACACTAGTCAACAGGCAAATAACGAATGTCGATGCAACGATTTGCATTGCCAAAACGCCCAAGTATCACGCATCACGCCCCACGGACCAACGATCAATGGTACGCTTGTTTTGTTACCTCAACGGTTGCAGGTGTGAGTCCCCGCCAGTAATTGTTAGCAGTAGGATTTGTAGCACAGCCAACAAATCGTCTGTGCTTTACAAATCGGTTCATCGATCTTCAGATCGAATGAGCTCCTATCGAAACGAATTCTTCATCTTCTCTTCTTCACTGCAGATAAAACATCTCGACGACTCCGTACGTCACTTTTCTGTGGATTCCTTGTTCTACTCCGCTAGCGTGGGGTCATTACCCGTTAGCAGCCTGGAATCCGACGATGTTTAAGCAAGTGCAGCGACCCCCGTTTTGGCCGATACCGGCAAAATCAGTATTCGATTCTCCGTATCGACGGCAGGCGAATCGTTCTCGGCAGCTCTGCGCGAGGTAACCCCTAAATTTTCCGATTCGGAACTTCGGATCGGCAACCAGGCCACATCGTGGCCAATCAATAAATAAGGATATAACACTATGGCCACTGGCACCGTGAAATGGTTCAACGCTGAAAAGGGCTTCGGCTTCATCGCTCCTTCGGATGGATCGGCTGACGTCTTCGCACACTACAGCGCAATCCAGAGCTTCGGTTTCCGTAGCCTCGAAGAGGGCCAGACTGTTGAGTACACCCTGGAAGCTGGTCCAAAGGGCCCACAGGCAACCAACATCCAGGCTCGCTAAGAGACTTTCTTCAAAGGTGTAGTTCCCCGCAAGGTTGGAACTGCACCTTTGTTGCTTTTAACCGGTTCTTAGCTGCAGGCTTCGACCGGAGGTCGTTCGCGAAGAACCCCAACGCCAAGCAATCTACCTGGCAGTTCCGTCTGCTTCGGGGGCAAGCGGAAAGCAGCAGCTATCGGCATCGGTAGCCGGAATTCAGCTCGGAATTCGACTATCAACTGCACGGGCTAGTAGATTGCGGAAACTCCACTGTGGCGCCACGGCAATGAATCGAAAAGGGAGCTGCATTCGCGACAGGTTAGGAACGGTTGCCGGCGATCCGTTGGAGACCGGACTACTTGCCTGGGTAACTTTGCTGAACCCGATTCTAAGAATTCGCCCACCAGTCCCAGTTCATCGAGCACGTGCAAAGTTGACGGACAGATGGTGCCACCGCGAAAGTCCCTGAGGAACTCACGGTGCTTTTCATGAACCGCTACTGGCACACCGCTGCGAGCAGCATTAAACCGGCGGCCATTCCAGCCGGCCCTCCCCCAACTTTGATTCACTGCCTTCTGCCTGCCATGAATATGCTCTCCTTCATTTGAAGTGCCTATTACCGAATTGGATTTGCACCCTACTCGTGAACAGTTCCAGCGCTATTAGACTTCATATTCACAGCGATCATGAACATCGCGAAAATCAACAGCACCACGGCCAGTCCGCGGAACCCTACAGCTGCCAAAATTGGGCCAGCGGTGAGACCGCCAAGCACACCAGCCAGATTCATGCAGAGGTCCGACGTGCCCTGCAACTTCGGACGTTCGGCAAGGCCAACTGATCCAGTAATCATCGTTGCGCCTGCAACCGTCGACGCCGACCAACCGAGGCCTAGACTAAGCAACGCCAAAGTTGTCACGGTATGGTTCTCTGCATTGCTCCATACCAAGATGCTTGCGGTAACTAGCAACGCCTGCCCGGTAAAGATGACCGTTCGTGGACCTAGCATATCTGTGAGCCAGCCAAAGACTGGTGAGAGCGCATACATCCCCGCAACATGGACCGAAATGGTGATCCCGATGAGCGTGAGGCTTGCCCCTTGATGCTGCATGTGAATTGGAGTCATCGACATCATGGACACCATATAAAGATGAGTCAAGGCGACGGTAAGCACGGCATACCTGGCAGCAGAAGTGTTTCTTAGGATGCTCCAGCCGCGGCGGCGAAGCTGAACCTCGCTCGCTTGGGCAGCCGCCTGACGCTGTGCGATCTGCAACGGATCGGGACGCAAGCCCAGCCAATAAACAAGAACCCCTACCAGCTGGGCGCACATCGCAATAAGAAAGCCACCGGTAAACGGTGGAAGGCTAATGAACTGCGCTAGCTCTTCTCCAGGTTCAAATAAATTCGGGCCGATGACTGCACCCGCAGTTGTTGACCACACAACCAGGGAAAGGTCACGGCCTCGTGTAGCCGTGGTGGACAAGTCGGTGGCGGCGAATCGAGATTGGAGGTTCATTGCCGAACCTGTTCCCAGAACCAGCATTCCAAGCAGCAGCAACGGCCAGTATCTCAGAAAAGCTGCGGCAATGATGACGACAACACCGCTGGCTGCCAGCAATGCGCCGGTCGACAGCGAAATACGCCGGCCGAACTTCTGGGCAAGCAATGCCAAAGGCAACGCCATGATGGCAGCACCTAAAGTATTCATGGTCGCGGCCATGCCAGCCAATGCATCGAGTCCGGAAATGCTTACGATCAGCAGCGACCCCAAAGTCAGGGTTGCGCCACCGCCTAGACCTCCAAGAATTTGTCCCGCAGCGAGGACGGAAATCGACTTGCGTCGAATCCGCTGAATCTGCTGGTCATCCAATGAACGCTGTTCATCCGAAGTGGATTCGATCTGCACATTGACTCCCCCGCATTTATAGCTACCTGTACTGTCTAAGTATCTACTATTTATCTCCGAGCGTTGAGTGCGCCGCTGTGCATGACTATGGACCCACCGAAGCTGGGCTATAGCCGGAGTGGTCGCATCCCCATGAATTTCCAATTCAATGGGCTAGGTAACTCACCTTGATTGCGGATCCGCATCTTTCGACGCTCGAATAATACTGGCGTATCGCTCTGCCGGGTCAGCAGGCAGTCCCACTTTAAGTTCACGGTTCACATCAACAGCGAACACCTCTGCGGCTCCGGATTGGAGTCCATCTCGCGGTCTTCAGACCCCAGTTTGGCTGAGCCGTCGGCGAAGGCGCAAAATTTCGGACCCGTATGTGAGATCGGTCCTTTCGAATAGGGCAACGGCGGCGCATGCTTCTGTGGAAGCATACCGAGATTGCTATTACGCCTACTCAAGTTACTCGTTTTCACGAATCGCTGCCGTAGGCAGCTTACCTTTCGCTGCCTCAAGACCACTGCCTCCAAAGCTCAAAATACGTGCCTTGTCCGGCGCAGTCTCGATCGTTTCCATGACGTGCACCGCGAAGAGCGCCACTTGAGCTTCAAATGGTTCCATTTGAGGCCAGAACTCTTCGCCACCAGGTTGAGCCGCGTGATTGAGCACTTCTTCGAAAGTGCAGTCGAATGCGTATAGCTCTTGGGAGTCGGCATACCGCAAGAATACGTATCCATCTTCAGCAGGAGGCACAATAAAGACCTCGCCAAGCCCCGATAATTGGTGTTTCAATCGCTCCAGTTTGCCTGGCAAGCTAGGCATTTGGACCCCCATTTTGCTTTGGCAGAGAACCATAATGATGCAGCGATCTGATTATTCGACCGCCGTGCTGAGGTCTCTCTCTTCTGCTTTTGTGGCCGAAGGAGTTTTTGCCTTAAGAGGCTGGACTCGCGTGGATGCTAGTCAAACCCCGTTGCTCACGATACCTGCGAAATCTCGCCATTTCGCGTTCATCTGCGGTTGCGGGCCAGGTTGCTTCCGCCCAAGCCATAATTCCCCGCGATCTGGCGGTTGTCCTTGTCTCGATGGGGATACTGCGAGAACGAACTCCAGATTTCATAACCGCTGCTCACCGCGCAAACGGGACATTTGTCCACGCACCGGGTTCGCACGTGATAACCATTGGCGTTTCCAACACCACAGGCTCCCCAAGATCTTGCTCGGTCCACCGCTGACGTACCGTTAGCCCAGCCGGATTCGTCAACTTCGGAACAGCTTAAATGCCAGCAGGCCCGGACTCTGCATGAGTCCGGTCCTGCTGGCCATCACCAATTAGGCTGAAGATTTTCTAGATTAGAAATCCCAGTCTTCGTCTTCGGTGTTCACTGCCTTGCCGATCACGTACGACGAACCGGAGCCGGAGAAGAAGTCGTGGTTCTCATCAGCGTTCGGGCTCAACGCAGCCAAAATCGCTGGCGACACGTCGGTCACGGTCGATGGGAACATCGCCTCATAGCCCAGGTTCATCAGCGCCTTGTTGGCGTTGTAGTGCAAGAACTTCTTGACGTCCTCGGACAGGCCTACCGGATCATAGAGATCGTGGGTGTACTGGACTTCATTTTCGTACAGTTCATACATCAGCTCGAAGGTGTAGTCCTTCAGCTCCTGCTTGCGCTCCTCGGTCTCGTTTTCTAGACCCTTCTGGAACTTGTATCCGATGTAGTAACCGTGAACAGCTTCGTCGCGGATGATCAGGCGGATCAGGTCTGCAGTGTTGGTCAGCTTCGCATGCGAGGACCAGTGCATTGGCAGGTAGAAGCCCGAGTAGAACAAGAACGATTCGAGCAGGGTCGAAGCAATCTTGCGCTTCAGTGGATCTTCGCCGTGGTAGTAGCTCTCAATGATCTGAGCCTTCTTCTGCAGGTTCACATTTTCAGTGGACCAGCGGAAGGCTTCGTCGATTTCCTTGGTCGATGCCAAGGTCGAGAAGATCGAGGAGTAGCTCTTTGCGTGTACCGATTCCATGAAGGCAATGTTGGTGTACACGGCTTCTTCGTGTGGGGTGATCGCATCTGGAATCAGCGAAACAGCGCCAACGGTGCCCTGCAAGGTATCAAGCAGGGTCAGACCGGTGAAGACGCGCATGGTCAGCAGCTTCTCGTCTTCGGTCAGGGTTCCCCACGACTGGATGTCGTTGGACAGCGGCACCTTCTCCGGCAGCCAGAAGTTATTGACGAGGCGGTTCCAGACCTCTACGTCCTTGTCGTCCTGGATACGGTTCCAGTTGATTGCCTCAACCTTGTTGGTGAGCTGAATCTTCTCGGTCATTGCCCCTCATCGAAAAGCTAAATCGTATTAAGAACTTTGCTTACAACTCTACCGTTCTTTCGAACGCCGCCTGTACAGCAAGGCCCCAAGTTATTGTCAGATCGCTGACACGATCTGAGGTCGTTTTGATATGCAACAGCTGCCGTTGGACGAAACCATGCGGCAGCTGTTGCGTGATGCCATTGCCCGGCTAACCGGTCAATGGATCAAGGTCTTACAGTGCGCAGGAAACGCAGCCTTCAACCTCGGTGCCTTCCAGCGCAAGCTGGCGAAGGCGGATGTAGTACAGGCTCTTGATGCCCTTGCGCCATGCGTAGATCTGGGCCTTGTTGATGTCACGGGTGGTGACAGTGTCCTTGAAGAACAAGGTCAGCGACAGGCCCTGGTCTACGTGCTGGGTTGCGGCAGCGTAGGTGTCAATGATCTTCTCGTAGCCGATTTCGTAAGCGTCTTCGTAGAAGTCGATGTTCTCGTTGTTCATGTAAGGAGCCGGGTAGTAAACGCGGCCGATCTTACCTTCCTTGCGGATCTCGATCTTCGCTGCGACCGGGTGGATCGAGGAAGTCGAGTTGTTGATGTACGAGATCGAACCGGTGGGAGGAACTGCCTGCAAGTTCTGGTTGTAGATGCCGTGCTCCATGACAGAAGCCTTCAGCGCCTTCCAGTCTTCCTGGGTAGGAATCTGCATGCCGTCGAACAGTTCGCGCACGCGCTCGGTAGCTGGAACCCATTCCTGCTCGGTGTACTTGTCGAAGAATTCACCCGAGGCGTACTTCGAGTTCTCGAAGTTATCGAAGGTCTCGCCGCGCTCCATGGCGATCTTGTTCGATGCAGTCAGTGCATGGAACAGGATCGTGTAGAAGTAGATATTCGTGAAGTCGATGCCTTCTTCGGAGCCGTAGTAGATGTGCTCGCGGGCCAGGAAGCCGTGCAGGTTCATCTGGCCCAGGCCGATGGCGTGCGACTTGCTGTTGCCGTCAGCAATCGAAGGAACCGAGGCGATGTAGGACATGTCCGAGACTGCGCTCAGGGCACGGATGGCGATGTCTACCGAGGTAGCCAGATCCTTGCCGTCCATGGCCTTGGCGATGTTCATCGAACCGAGGTTGCAGGAGATGTCCTTGCCGACGGTCTTGTAGCTCAGGTCGTCAGAGAACTCCGAAGCGGAGGAAACCTGGAGGATTTCCGAGCACAGGTTCGACATGGTGATGCGGCCGGCAATCGGGTTGGCCTTGTTCACGGTGTCTTCGAACATGATGTACGGGTAACCGGACTCGAACTGGATCTCGGCCAGGGTCTGGAAGAACTCGCGGGCGCTGATCTTCGTCTTCTTGATCCGAGCGTCGTCTACCATCTCGTAGTACTTCTCGGTGACGGAGATTTCGCTGAACGGTACGCCATAGACGCGCTCGACGTCGTACGGGCTGAACAGGTACATATCTTCGTTCTTGCGAGCCAGCTCGAAGGTGACATCCGGAATAACAACACCCAAGGACAGGGTCTTGATGCGGATCTTCTCATCAGCGTTTTCGCGCTTGGTGTCCAAGAAGCGGTAGATGTCCGGGTGGTGTGCGTTCAGGTAAACGGCACCTGCACCCTGGCGTGCACCGAGCTGGTTTGCATAGGAGAAGGAATCTTCAAGAAGCTTCATCACCGGGATGACGCCGGAAGACTGGTTCTCGATCTGCTTGATCGGCGCACCGTGCTCACGCAGGTTGGTCAGCGACAGGGCAACGCCACCTCCGCGCTTGGACAGCTGAAGCGACGAGTTGACTGCGCGGGCAATCGATTCCATGTTGTCTTCGATGCGCAGCAGGAAGCAGGAGACGAGTTCGCCACGCTGTGCTTTGCCGGCGTTCAGGAAAGTTGGGGTGGCAGGCTGGAAGCGGCCTTCAATGATTTCATCGACCAGGTGCATGGCCAGCTTTTCATCGCCACGTGCCAGGTGCAGGGCAACCATGCATACGCGGTCTTCGTAGCGTTCCAGGTAGCGCTTGCCATCGAAGGTCTTCAGCGTGTACGAGGTGTAGAACTTGAAGGCGCCCAAGAAGGTTTCGAAACGGAACTTCTTGCCGAAGGCGTGCTTGAACAAATCCCGGATGAAGTTCATCGAGTACTGATCGAGGGTTTCACGCTCGTAGTACTCGTGCTTGACCAGATATTCAAGCTTCTCATCGAGGTCATGGAAGAACACGGTGTTGTTGTTCACGTGGTCCAAGAAGTACTGGCGAGCCGCGTAGCGGTCCACCTCAAACTGGATCTTTCCATCTGGTCCGTAAAGGTTCAGCATGGCGTTGAGGTCGTTGTAGCTCAAGCCCTGGAACTGGGCTGGGAGCTCCTTTGAGCTATTCATCGTTGCTGCCGGTTCTGCGACGCTGGTGTCCAAAAGGTTTCAAGCCCTTCTTTGACGTTGAGAACGTCTTCTGAGGTTCCCATAATTTCGAATGTGTAAAGCACGGGTACGTTGCATTTCTCGGCAATGCGTTTTGCCGCAATGCAGTAGTACTCGCCAAAGTTTGTATTCCCTGCACCGATCACGCCGCGAAGATTCACGCGGTTCGCTTCATGCCGCAGGAACTTCATGATCTGCGGCATGATCGAGCGCTTGCCACGCTCTCCGCCATAAGTGGGTATGAGCAGCACGTATGGTGCAGTTGAGATCAGCTGCGGTTCGGTCGCATAGACCGGAATCCGTGCGGCATCCATCTCAAGTTTGTCCACGAAACGCTTGGTGTTCTCCGAAACAGATGAAAAATAGATCAGTTTCGAATCGGTGAGTTCCAGCGGTTCCTGGGCCTCAGCATGTTGCCTATCGGCAAGCGCTGCAGGTGACATTGCTTTTCGCCTCCACTACAAGCTAGCGGATGGAATTCTTGATTAGTTGGCTGGAGCCAGCAGCTCGATCTTGTCTGGGCGGAAGCCCGACCAGTGATCGTCATCGGTGATTACGACAGGTGCCTGCATGTAGCCCAAGCCACGAACGTGCTCCAAGGCTGCCGCATCCTGAGAGATGTCTACCTTGTTGTACTCGACACCCTTCTTATCCAGCGCGCGGTACGTAGCGTTGCACTGAACGCAGGAAGGCTTCGTGTAAACCGTGATGGCCATGTCCCTGATCCCCTTTAAAAAGTCTTTGTTTCGGCTAAGATCCCGGATTTTCGGAAAAGTCCTAGCCATCCTCTCGGATGCCTCAAAACCACTGTTTCGAGGTGCTTCTGGTGCGAGCCGCACCGACGGGTTCAATACTACATCTTGTGTTTGGCGGGTCAAGCGGCCACAACATGATGTATTACAAGTATGTCATTCATCCACGGCAACGTCCACAGGAACTGTGGATATTAACCCCCGTTTAAACCGCGATTTCTCGCGGACTCGAGACCTTTGTCCACAGGTTGGCAGAAGTCCGCTGTGGGTTAAAAATTCTTCTTGTGAGATGTTCGTCGGCGTGTTCTGCACCCTCCATGTAGTTCGGGGTACACGGTGTGCACCACTACATGTAGTGTCGCCCCTGGCACCCACAGTTTGGCCGACGCACGACCGGCTGTGGAGAACGCGCAGCAAGGGCAGCTGGCGATTTGCCAGCTGCCCTTGCAACGAAGCTCAGTGGCGACGCAGAAGCGTCTTAGGCCGGGTAGGTGCGGGCACCGAAGATTCCCTGGCCTACACGCACGACGGTGGCCCCCTCGGCGATGGCCAGCTCGTAGTCTCCGCTCATGCCCATGGACAGGTGCTGGAAGCTTTCAGGAGCATCCTGCTGCAATTGGTCACGGGTTTCGCGCAGCAACGCAAAGCTGCCACGGATAGATGCTTCGTCCTTGGTATTTGCGGCCATGGTCATCAAGCCCACTGGCGTCAACCGATCCAGCGGCGCCAACCCGCCAAGCAAGTCCGCTGCCCCAGCAGCTTCGATGCCTGATTTGCTTTCCTCGCCGGAGGTATTGACCTGGATGAAGACCTCAAGCGTCCGATCCTCTGCCTCCAAACGGCGTTGCAGGGTCTGTGCCAGTTTCAGCGAGTCCAAGGCATGGAACTCATCAGCGAACTTCGCCACGAACTTCGCCTTGTTGGTCTGCAAGGGACCGATAATCGCATAACGCAGGTGCGGGAAATCCTCGCAGAAGTGCTCGTACTTGCCTTGGGCCTCTTGGACCTTATTTTCCCCCAGCGTGTCCACACCGGCAGCAATGGCCAATGCCAAGCGCTCGAAATCGATGGTTTTGGTGACCGGCAGCAGCCGAACCGAGCCAGCGTCGCGGCCGGCAGCCAGCTCCGCCGCGGCGATCTTCTGGTTGACAGCAGCCAGGTTGCGGGTGAAATCCTCGATGGTGGCCGCGTGGGTAGCGGCAGGTTGCGAAGCCAAAGCGCCAACTTTCTTGATGTCACAAACGTGTTGCTGGTGCCAAGGGCACCAGCAACAAGCATAGGCATAAAAGGACTAGAACAATTGCCGCCAATTGGTTTTAGCCAGATTCAGCAGCTCGTCGCCACGCCCGGAGAGCACGGTGCGTATGGCATACAAGGCAAATCCCTTGGCTTGTTCCAACTTGATTTCCGGTGGCATCGACATCTCCTGGCGGTCGGTCACCACATCCAGCAGCGCAGGACCGTCATGGGCCAGGAATTCTTGCACCGTGGCTTCAAGCTGCGCCGAATCATCTACCCGGTAGCCCTTGAGCCCCGAGGCGGTAGCCACGGCCCCGAAGTCGGGGTTGTGCAGATCGGTGGCGTAGGTGACGAACCCGGCGGCCTTCATTTCCAGTTCCACGAAATTCAGCGAGGAGTTGTTGAACACCACGATCTTGATCGGCAGCTTGTTCTGCGTGGCGGTCAGCAGCTCACCGAGCATCATGGCCAATCCGCCGTCCCCGGCGAAGGCGATAACCTGGCGCTGCCGGTCAATTGCCTGGGCGCCCAGGGCATGGCACAGTGCGTTGGCCATGGAACCGTGGTTGAAGGAGCCGAGCACCCGTCGCTTGCCGGTCATGGTCAGGTAGCGGGCTGCCCAAATCACCGGAGATCCCACATCGGCGGTGAAAATCGCATCCTCATCTGCGTGCTGGTCGATCAGCCGGGCCAGATACTGCGGATGGATTGCAGCACCCGGCTTGGAGGGCGTGGCGAGCTCGTCGAGCTTCGTACGGGTCTTGCGGTAATGCTCCACCGCTGTCTCCAGGTGCTTGCGGTGGGTCTGCACCGGCAGCAGCGCATCCAGAGCCGCCGCGGTGTCCTTCACGGTGCCCACCAGCGGGATGTCCACCCGGGTGCGCTTGCCGATCTGCTCGCCGCGGATATCCACCTGGATGATGGTCGCGTCCTGCGGGTAGAACTGCTGGTAGGGGAAGTCGGTGCCCAGCATCAGGAGCACATCGCATTCGGCAATCGCCTTGGCGCCCGAAGCGAAACCCAGCAGGCCCGTCATGCCCACATCGAAGGGATTGTCGTACTCGATATGCTCCTTGCCTCGCATCGCATGCACGATCGGCGCCCCGAGCTTGCCAGCCAGCGCGATCACCTCGTCATGGGCTCCTGCCACGCCCGCACCAGCCAGAATGGTGACCTTGCGCGAGCCTTCGAGGATCTCCGCGGTGCGCTCGAGCTCGTCTTCATTGGGCAGCACCCGCGGGTTGGTCTTGGTGATTTCCTGGGTGGGCGTGCGTTCCATCTCCGCCAACGCGACATCGCCGGAAATCACCAGTACTGCCACGCCGCGCTTCTCGATGGCCTCGCGCATCGCAATGCGCAGCATGCGCGGCATCTGCTTGGGATCGGAAACCTGTTCGGCATAGACCGAGCAGCCACGGAAGACTTCCACCGGGTGGGTCTCCTGGAAGTAGTTGGAACCGATCTCCTCGGTAGGGATGTGCGCTGCAATCGCCAGCACCGGCACGCGCGAGCGGTTCGCGTCGTACAGCCCGTTGATCAGGTGCAGGTTCCCCGGTCCGCAAGAGCCGACGCATACCGTCAGCTCTCCGGTGATTCCGGCTTCGGCCGCCGCGGCAAAGGCAGCGGCTTCCTCATGGCGGTGGTGGACCCATTCGATCCGCCCGTTCTCCCGCAATGAATCGGTCAAGCCGTTCAGGGAATCCCCCGGAAGGCCGTAAATCCGGCGCACTCCCTGGGTATCGAGCTGTTCAATCAGGTGGTCGGCTACGGTAGGCAAAACATTCCTCCTGCACACAATTTTCCAGTGGGTCTATTCTTCACCCTACTGCGCCAGCCACCTTGTGTCATGGGTTTTTGACGCTACCGCAGGTTCCTCCCAACACACCGGCAGGTGGCGCACGCAACGAGCGCTGCCTACCGGGCAACGCCGGCTACCCCGCACCGGTCCACCCAGGTCCACCGCGCCTTCTTTCCCGGCATCCCGGGGCCTGTGGGCGAAGCGCGCCGCGGCGGATCATCGATGGGAGCCAGCCGTGGTATCCAACAGCATGCGCCGGCTCAGCAGCATGGCCAAGGGAGCGGCCGCCGCCAATGCCCAGGCCGCGTAGAGCACCCGCGCAATCACGGTGCTGCCGACGCCGAAAATCAGGAAACCCTGGATGAAGACAAGGCAGAGCAGCGCCATGGGATGCGACGCGGTCCAAGCCAACACGACCCAACCGGCCAGCAGCAGCGGTCCTCCGGAGAAGAGCACCAGGCCCGGTCGCCGATCCGATAGCCGCCCTGCGCTGGTTACGCCGAGGAAGGATCCGAGCCCGAACAGGACCAGCGCGGCCCAAACCCATCCCTCGGCCACGCCGGCGGTGATAGCCGCAACCGGCGCGATGAAGGTGAACGCCGCGAAGGTGCCCCCGTTGACCAGCGCTCCCAGTGCCATGGCCAGGATGAGCGGCCGCGTGGCCAACTGGCTCAGTTCGGCACGCACCGCGTCACCGCCCGGTGGACCGGGGCGTTGCCCGCCATTGGATAGGCTGGAAGCTGCAGCAGAGAACTTCAAGGAGAGACGATGCCCGAACCGCGCCGCATGGCCAATACCACCGAGCTGGCCGCCGGAGAAACCAACGGAGCGATCTGGAAGCTGGAACCCGGGCAGCGCGACCTCGACGCCAACGTGATCTCGCTGGCCCCGTCCGGAGAGATCGGGGAGCACCAGGGCCCGGAGCTGGACGTGGTGCTGCACGTCTTCGCCGGCTCCGGGGTGCTGCATACCGCCAGCGGATCCATCGAGCTGGCCATCGGCGACATCATCTATCTGCCCGCCCGCTCCCAACGGCGCTTCGTGGCCGGCGAAGCGGGCCTGGGCTACTTCTCGGTGCACCAGCGCAAGAAGCGGGCCGGGCTCATGCCCGCCCTGCGTGGCAGCTAGCTCCAGGCCCCGGTCTGGATGAAGCGCTCCAGCTGCGCGGCGTAGGGCTCCAGGTCCAGGCCCTGCTCGGCCACCCACTGCTCGTTGTAGTAGGTGTTCGCGTAGCGCTCGCCGGAGTCGCAGATCAGCGTCACCACCGAGCCCTGCTCGCCGCGTTCGAGCATCTGGGCGATGATCCCGAACGCCGCGTAGAGGTTGGTCCCGGTGGAGCCGCCGGCAAAGTAGCGGGTCTTGGCGCGCAGGAAATGCATGGCTGCCAGCGAGGCGGCGTCGGGCACCTGCACCATCTGGTCGATTACCCCGGGCACGAAGCTCGGTTCCACGCTGGGCCGGCCGATCCCCTCGATGCGCGATCCCTGCCCCGTCGCGTAGCCCATGTCCCCGGTGCGCCATCCCCCGTAGAAGGAGGAGCCTTCCGGATCGCCCACGCAGATCCTGGTTTCGTGCCGCTTGTAGCGCGCATAGCGCCCGAAGGTGGCGCTGGTGCCGCCGGTCCCGGCACCGACCACGATCCAGCTGGGGATCGGGTGGGTTTCGGCGGCCATCTGCGCGTACACCGACTCGGCAATGTTATTGTTCCCGCGCCAATCCGTCGCCCGCTCGGCATAGGTGAACTGGTCCAGGTAGTAGCCGCCGGTTTCGGCCGCCAGCGCGCGGGCCGCCTCATCGACCTGGCCGGCCGCGTCCACCAGGTGGCAGCGCCCGCCGTAGAACTCGATCAGCTCGATCTTCTCGCCGCTGGTGGATTTGGGCACCACCGCGATGAAGTCCAGCCCCAGCATCCGCGCGAAGTAGGCTTCGGAAACGGCCGTGGATCCGCTGGAGGCCTCCACCAGCGTGGTGCCTTCGCCGATCTTCCCGTTGACCAGCCCGTAGAGGATCAGCGAGCGTGCCAGCCGGTGCTTGAGCGAACCGGTGGGGTGCACCGACTCGTCCTTCAAATAGAGCTCGATCCCCCAGTGGGCGGGAAGTTCGAAGCGATGCAGGTGGGTGTCGGCGCTGCGGTTCGCGTCCGCGTCGAGCAGGGAAATGGCACGGCGTACCCAAAGATCTGTCATGGCTCCACTCTAACCGTGGCGAACGGTTTTAACCCTTGGCGGCGTGGTACCTTCGGAATCGTGAAAAGAAGGCTGGTTACCGGCGGTTATGCCGCCATCATCCTGCTCGGCTTGGGCTGGGCGGCGTGGGCGGTGCTTTCCGCCGCCGGGCTGGAAACACTCGCCGGCGGGTGGATGGGGCAGGACGCCACCGTCACCTCGGTGCCGCGCATCGGGCAGCTGCCCTGGTTCGGGCTGATGGCCGCAGTGGCGTTCTACGCGATCTGGCAATGCCTGCCGCAAGAACGCACCGGGTTCCATCGGCGGCTGCGCCCCTGGGTGCTCGGCGCGGTGCTGTGCAATGCGCTGTGGGTGGCGTTCTTGGAGCGCGACCGCATCGGCACTTCGCTGGTGTTCGGCCTGCTCCTGCTGGCATTGCTGATCCGCATCGTGGTGATGATCGGCAAGACCCCTGCCCTGCAGCAAGTGGACCGGTGGATTACCCGCGCCAGTTTCGGGCTGTTCACCGGGTGGCTTTCGGTGATCGTGCTGGCCGAAACTGTCGCCTTCGCCGCCCTGTCCGGGGCCGACGCCAGCTCCCTGATGTTCAAGGGCGCCTGCGCCCTGTCGGTGCTGCTCCTGGCGCTGTTCCTCAGCGCGGTGAGCTTCAAGAATCCCATGGGGATCTACCTGAACGCCGGCGCGCTATGGGTGATCGGCTGGATCATCGTGGACCGCTACACCGGCCACGCCACCTCTCCCGGGTTTGCCACGGTGCTTTCGATCGCGGCGATACTGATGCTGCTGTGCCTGCTCAGCGCGCTGCGGACCCGCATTCGCAAGCTGCGCCCGCCCGCAGCCTCCCAGTAAATTCCCAGTTCGCAGTCAGCGCAACGGCGCGGCCTTGAGTGCCCACCCCCGGCTGGCTAGGCTGGGAGCTGAGACCTCAAGGTCCACCAGACTCAAGGTCCATCAGAGAGGAACAACATGTCGAAGACTGCCAAGAGCTTGAAGCAAGTTGAAAAGTCGCTGGCGAAACTCGCCAAGGCTGCCAAGGAAGAGCTGCCGAAGGAAATCCGTGGCGGCTGGAACGAGGCCGTCTCCGGTGTCAACACCGAAGCCATCAGCAAGGCCGGCGCCAACCTGATCGAGAATGTCGGCGGGAATTCCAAGGCCGCCAAGCGTGCCCGCGCCTCGGTGGAGAGCGCTGTGCAGGCCGCGCAGAAGAACCTCGCCGCCCAGGACAAGAAGTCCGGCAATGGCGGCAAGTTCCTGGTCATCTCGCTGATCATCGCCGTCGTGGCCGCGGTCGTGATTTCGCAGAAGAAGAACTAGCTGTCAATACCGAAGGCGTGGCACCTGCATAGGTGCCACGCCTTCGCTGTTTTCCCGGTTCCTTCCGCTCGGCCTACTTCGCCCGGGCCCGTGCGGTCTTGAGGGCCGCCGCGGCGCCGAGCAGCGCGATCACTGCACCCACCGGAATCAGCCAGAAGCTGTTCGCACCAGTATCGGCGAGGTGTTCGCTGGCTTCCGGCTGGGCTGGATCCGCGGCCTGCGGCGCCTGGGACTGGCCAGCTTCCCGGGTCGGATCCGGGACCTGCGAAGGATCGTGCGATTCCCCGCTCGGCTGCGGCGAGGGGTTCCGGGTTGGTTCCGCGGCTAGCTCTTCGCCCTGGTCTTCACCCTGTTCTTCGCCTGGCGCGTCGCTTGGTGCCTGGCCGGCCAGCTCGAAGACCTCTTCCACCGCACCGAGGTTCGCGAAGACGGTCTCGCCGGTGGCCTCATCCACCGCATCGTTATCGGTCACCATGTAGAGGTGGCCATCGGCTACGGCCAGCCCCTCCAGCTTTTCCTGGGTCCATCCGTTGGTTTCCTGCAGGGCAGGCAACGCATCGGCCGCCAGCTTCTTCTCGACCAGCGGCACCTCTCCGGCTACGGCTTGCGGAAGCCGGAACTGGTAGATCGCCTTGTGCTTGGCGTTCGGACCTACCTGGTTATCGCGTTCGATCACCGCATAGGAGCCATCGGGCAGGGCGGTGATTTCCGACAGGCCATTCCATGCACCTTCGGCAGCCGCGTCCAGCCGGTAGCCGTACCAGCTGAATTCCCCGGTGGATGGCAGGTACTTGCCCAGGCGGACGAAGTCCTCGCCGGGCAGTTCGCGCTGCACGGCGAACACTACTTCTTCCTGTTTCCCGGAGCCGGTCGCGGCAATGCCTTCCAGCCCGTGCTTGCCCAGCCCCGCCAGTGCAGGCAGCGCGACTTCTTCTTGCACCGCACCGGCCGCGTCGATGCGCACCAGCAGGTTTTCCGCCCCGGTGGCCCCTTCATGGGCGGCCCAGAAACCGCCCTCCGCGCGGGCGGCAATGCCTTCCAGGTCCAGTTCGGTACTGGCCGAGGTCACCGCCATCGACGATTCCACGGTGGCCGGGGTGCCGGCGCCCAGGGTGTAGATGCGCGGCTGGTACGCGTTGTCGCTGACCGCGAAGAGCTGCGAAGCATCGGCCGGGTTGGCCGACAGGCCGCTGAGCGCACCGAAAGGCACCGGATCGGCGGCATCCGAGGACAGCTGCGGGAACTGCGGCGCGGCGGCACCGAAGGAGTACAGGGACACCGCCGAGCGCACCTGGCCCTCATCGGTTTCCGAGGCGATGGCCAGCAGGTTGCGCCCGGGGATCGGCAAGATCCCTTCCGGGCCGTTGGTAGTCGGCAAGCTTTGCAGATAGCGCGGGCTGGATGGCTCGGACAGGTCGTACACGGCCACGAAGTTCCCGCGTTCGGCCGCGATGAATCCGTAGTCCACGCCGCCGAATTCGGCGATGGCCAGCCCTTCGGGCTCAACGCCCTTCTTCCCTGCGCGCTGCTCCGGGAACAAGCCCTGGGATAGCGCGAGGTGCTCGAAGCTATTGCCGGCATCCCACACCACGTCGCCGGTGGCGGAATCGAAGATCGTGAATCCGCGGCTGCCGCCCTTCCAGTCGCCCTCATTGGCCGTGGCCAGATAGCGGTCCTGGATCCAGCCGATGGCATCGGGCTCGCGCGGCACGCCCTTCAGCTCCCCGCTGGGATCGAGCACGCCGTCCTTTTCGGTGTCGATCCCCGCCAGATCCACGGTCCCGGTGCTGAAGGCGCCGGTAATCCCGCCCGAGGCCAGGTCCACCAGCACCACGCCGTTGTTTTCCTGGAGGGTTGCCGCCAGCTGGTTCTTCTCGTTGATCGTGACGTACTCGGGCTCGGGGTCTTGCGGGGTGTCGAGACCGGCCGCGGCCAGCAGCGGCAGCGCAATCGGTTCGGTGCGGGAACCGGAGGTGAGCGGGACTTCGCGCAGCTTCCAGCCGGCCGGGTCCGCGCCTTGCAGGTCCATGATGGCGATCGGTCCGGCCGGGGCTTGCGGCAGCGCGCCTTCGCCAGCGTCCTCGTCGCGTTCATTCTCGATGGCGATGCCCGCGTAGGCACCGTCGGCAGACAGCGCGATGGAATCGGGCTGGCCTGGCAGCGCAAAACTGTGCACCAGCGTGCGGTCGGCAATCCGCACCACATCCACCCGCCCCGAGGGGTCGCTGTAGCTGGCCGAGGTGTTCACCACCACGAACACGTAGTCGCCGTAGGCGGCCACGCTGGTGGGCTCGTCCTCGGCGCTGCCCAGCTGGTGCAGGCCCAGCAGGCCCAGGCCCTTCGGCGCGGCAGGGTTGGAAATGTCCAGAAAGCCGACGCTGCGCGAGAGCGCATCGGAGTAGATCAGCGTGTTGCCGTCCGCCGATACGGTGGAGATTTCTGCGGCGGTCTGGGCCGCGGCGCCCTCGGGATGGTTCTGGTAGACCGGGTAGGTGGCCTCGCGTTCGAAGTACTCCCCCGGGTCCGCGGCGGCGGCTAGCGGCGACAGGCTCGCGGCGATGACGGCGGCGGCCAGGATTCCCGGGGCCTTCTTGGATATGCGGTGCACGTAGTTCTCCCCCCTGCTGGTTGCGGATGACTCCCCAAGAGTTCCAGCACCACCTAGCCAGAAAGTGAATGTTCGGCAACTGGCAGCCAACCAGCAGGTGTCGGGCGTTCTCCCGCTCACATTTAGTCGAAATGGCGCAACTAAAAGCGGAGAGTGAAGCTGTACCCCAAGGAGAATCATGGAACTGCAACGCATCACCGTTCTGGGCACTGGCGTGCTCGGCGCACAAATCATCTTCCAAACCGCCTACCACGGCTTGCCCGTCATCGGCTACGACATCAGCGAGCAAGCGCTGGCCGCCGCAAACCAGCGGCTGGATGCCCTGGTTGCGCAGTACGCCCAGTACTTCGGGAACCCGCAGAAGGCCCAATCCGCCCGCGAGTCCATCGAACTGACCAGCGATCTGGCCGACGCGGTGCGGGAGGCCGACCTAGTCATCGAGGCGGTGCCCGAGAATCTGGAGATCAAGGCGCAGACCTACCGGAAGCTGGCCGTGCTGGCCCCCGAACAGGCCATATTCGCCACCAATTCATCGACCCTGCTGCCCTCGGATATCGCCGAGTTCACTGGCCGCCCCGGACAATTCCTCGCCCTGCACTATGCCAACCGCATCTGGTCCAACAACACCGGCGAAGTCATGGGCACACCAGCAACCACCCCCGAAGCCTACGAAGCAGTGGTCGATTTCGCCGAGCGTACCGGGCTGGTCGCGATCCGGGTGCTCAAGGAGCAGCCGGGCTACGTGCTGAACTCGCTGCTGGTCCCCTTCCTGCAGTCCGCCAGCCACCTGCTGGTCAACGGGGTCGCCGATGCGCAGACCATCGACAAGACCTGGAAGCTGGGCACCGGAGCGCCGCATGGTCCGTTCGAGATCTACGACATCGTGGGGCTGAACACCGCCTACAACATTTCCCGTGCAGGCGATGCAACCAGCCAGAAGTTCGCCGAGCTGCTCAAGACCCAGTACATCGATCAGGGCAAGCTCGGCGCAGCGGCCGGCGAAGGGTTCTACAAGTACAACTAGCCGCCGCGGGGCGCGCCCTCATCCCAGTCGGCCAGCGGCGGAAGGCTCTTCGGATCCGCTACTTCCAGTCCCACCACGATCCAGTTGTGGTCGAAATCCGTGCCTTCGGGAACATGCAGGGTATCGACCACCGGGACAGGGCCACCTGCCAGTCCCCCGGCCTTCGCCGCACGTTCATGATCCCGGTACTGGATGCGCACCACCCGGGCGGCGACTGCTGCCACGGGCACCCCCGTGCCATCGAAGGTGCCGTGGTCATCGAGCTCGAAGGAAATTTCCCCGCGCCCATTGCGCACCTGGGCCAGCTGCCAGCGCACATGATCTCCTACCGAAAACGCTGAATGGCAGCAGGCATGGAGCGCTCCGTAAATTTCTACTGTGATCTGCATGTTCGGCAATCTACCCGATAGGATTGCCGGGTGGCCCATATAGACGTGACAGACATCCAGTATTTCCTTTCCGACGGCACCCAGCTTCTGGGCGGCGCGGCCTTCAAGGTCACCGCCGGCTCCAAGACCGCGCTGATCGGACCCAACGGCACCGGCAAGACAACCCTGTTCAAGATCATCGCAGGAGACCTGAAGGCCGACGAAGGCTCCATCAACCGCACCGGCACCCTGGGCATCATGCGCCAGTTCGTCGGGCAGGTGCGCGACGACTCCACGGTAAAGGACCTGCTGCTGTCCACCGCCGCACCGGCTTTGGCCCAGGCCGCCGCCAAGGTCGCCGAGTACGAGGCCAAAATGCTCACCAGCGAGGACGAGAAAGTCCACATGCGCTACGCCGAGGCGATCATCGAGTGGGGCGACGCCGGCGGTTACGAGCTGGAAACCACCTGGGACAAGGTCTGCATGGCCGCCTTGGGCATCGGGTTCGACAAGGCCGGGGACCGGCTGGCGCGCACCCTGTCCGGCGGCGAGCAGAAGCGCCTGGTCCTCGAAGCGCTCTTCGAAGGCAACGACGAACTGCTGCTGCTCGACGAGCCGGATAACTACCTTGACGTGCCCGGCAAGCGCTGGCTGGAAGAGATCATGTCGCGCTCCAACAAGACCGTGCTGTTCATCAGCCACGACCGCGAGCTGCTGGACAACGCCGCCACCCGCATCGTGACCCTGGAACCGGGCCACGGCGGGGCCACCGCCTGGGTGCACGGCGGCGCGTTCGGCTCCTATGTGGAAGCCCGCAAGGAGCGCAACGAGCGCTTCGAGGAGCTGCGCAAGCGCTGGGACGAGGAGCACGCCAAGCTCAAGGAACTGGTCAACATGTACAAGACCAAGGCCGCGTTCCGTTCCGACATGGCCAACCGCTACCAGGCGGCCACCACCCGGCTGGAGAAGTTCCTGGAGGCCGGCCCGCCGCAGGCGATCCCGCTGGAGCAGAACGTGCAGATGCGGCTGAAGGGCGGGCGCACCGCCAAGCGCGCGGTCGTGGCCGAAAAGCTCGAGCTGACCGGGCTGATGAAGCCCTTCAATATCGAAATCTGGTTCGGCGACCGGGTGGGCGTGCTGGGTTCGAACGGCTCGGGCAAGTCGCACTTCCTGCGCCTGCTGGCCTCCGGCGGATCCGACCCGGAGCGCGAGCACCTGCCGGTCTCCGATGTGGTGATCGCCCCGGTGGCGCATGCCGGCACGGTGAAGCTGGGAGCGCGCATCCGCCCGGGCTACTTCGCCCAGACCCACAGCCGCCCGGACCTGTTTGGCCGCACCCTGCTCGAAATCCTGCACCGCGGCGACGAGCACCGCTCCGGAATGCCGCGCGAGGCGGCGGCCGGAGCGCTGGATGGCTACGGGCTGGCAGCGCAGTCCGAGCAGAAGTTCGAATCGCTCTCCGGAGGCCAGCAGGCGCGCTTCCAGATCCTGCTGCTGCAGCTCTCGGGGGCAACCCTGCTGCTGCTCGATGAGCCGACCGACAACCTGGACCTGCACTCGGGCGAAGCCCTGGAGCGTGCCATCGACGCGTTCGAGGGCACGGTGCTGGCGGTGACCCACGACCGCTGGTTCGCCCGCGGCTTCGACCGCTTCCTGGTCTTCGGCTCCGACGGCACCGTCTACGAGTCCGACGAGCCGGTCTGGGACGAGGCCCGGGTGCAGCGCAAGCGCTAATCCCAGGGAACTGCCCGCGGGTATGGGTCCGGCACAATATGATGCCAAGCCCGTGCCTTCAGTTGCGCCTTCTGCGTTCTGCGGCGCGTTTGCACGCGGGACTAATGCTCGGGGTGCAGGTGAGAATGCGGGGCGTCCATCTGGTGCAGCAGCTGATGCACGCCGGGGTGCACCAGCTCCCAGCGGCGGTACTTTCCATCCCGCTGCACCTGAACTACCCCGGCCTTGCGCAACGTGGCCAACGACTGGGTCACGGTGTTTGCGCCCAGCTGCGCGGCATCGGCCAGCTGGGTGACCGAGGACAGCGGCGCGGCGTGCATGGCAATCAGTATTTTCATGCGGGTGGCATCCGCGCACAGGGCGAACACGTCGATCCAGTCCTGCAGCGATTCCTGCACTTCCTCCAGGGCGTTGGCGCCCACCTGGCCGCGCTCGGACTCAGGCATGCCGCCCCCGCGAAATAGTGGTTGGCAAAATCACCACGCAACCCCTCATCTGTGTGATCAAACACCTGTAGTCTGTGAACATCTACCCCACGCACCGCTCGGAAGGACCTCGTTCGTGCACAGCTACGTCCGGCGCGCCGCACTGATGCTCCCCATCCTACTGGCCACCGCAGGCTGCCAGGCCGCCGTCCCCAGCGACGACGTGCTGCTGCTGACCCCTGCGCTGCCCGAAACCCTGAATCCGCTGGCAGGTTTCGACAACAACGGTACGGGCAAGATCAACGAATCGCTGTATACCCTGGACGGGGAAACTGGCAGCCTGCCGAATTTGGTGCCGCTGCTGGCCGAGGGCGAACCGCAGATCAGCGCCGACGGGCTGCGCTGGAGCATTGCGCTGCAGCCCGGCATCAGCTTCAGCGACGGCAGCGGCTTCGACGCCGGGGATGTGGCCGCCAGCTACCGGGCCATCCTGGACCCCGCCAGTGCCTCGCCCATCGCCGGCGTGCTGGAAAACCTCGATACGGTGCGTGCCGTGGACGAGCACACCGTCGAATTCACGCTCAAGGAGCCCCAGGTCTCCTTCAAGACCGCACTGCTGATCGGCATCGCCCCCGAAGAACTGATCGCCGACGGGCCGGTGAGCAATTCCAGCCTGAACCGCACCCCGGTGGGTACCGGCCCCTACACGGTGCAGAAAATCGATTCCGCCCAGCTGGTGCTGGGTGCCAATCCCGACTACCGTTCCGGCGCCCCCGACGTGGCCCGGGTGGTCTACGAGCAGTCAGCCGACGACAACGCCCGCTCGCAGGCACTGGCAGGCGGCGGCTACACCGGCACCGTGCTGCCTCCGCGGCTAGCGGCCAGCTTCGCGGATCGCGACGGGTTCGAGGTGGTCACCGCAACCAGCGCGGACTGGCGCGGCATCTCGCTGCCCGCCGACCACCCGTTCACCGCCGATCCTTCCGTGCGCCTGGCGCTGAACCTGCTGGTGGACCGCCAAGCGCTGATCGACGGGGTGCTGGCGGGCTCCGGGCGCCCTGCCTACACCTTCGTCCCGGCCCAGTACGGCAAGGCCTACAACTCTGACGCCGTGTTCGCCCACGACCCCCAGCGGGCCGAGCAGCTGCTGGAGCAGTCGGGGTGGACGCTGGACGGCTCGATGCGCTCCAAGGACGGCCAGGACGCCGCATTCACGATCATGTACAACCCGGGCGACACGCTGCGACGGGACCTGTCCCTGGCCTTGGCCGCCCAGCTCAAGGAGCACGGCATCACCGCCGAGGTCGTGCCCGCCACCTTCGACGAAGCCGAGCCGCGCATCGGCACGGACGCGCTGATGCTGGGCGGCGGCGACACCCCTTACGATGTGGACACCCAGCTCTACAAGATGCTGCATTCAAGCTACCCGGAGGACGGCGCCTACTACGACAACCCCAGCCGCTACGCGGACGCGGCGATGGACCGGCTGCTGCACATCGGCCGGACCAGCACCGACCCAACGGCCCGCGACCAGGCCTACCGCAAGGTCCAGGAACTTTACGTCAAGCAGCCATCGATGCTGCTGCTGGCCTTCACCGACCACAACTACGTGCAGCGCAGCGACGTCCATGAGACGTGGAACACCGCCGGCACCCTGCTCGAACCCCATGACCACGGCACCGCATGGGGCCCGTGGGTGAAAATCGGCCAGTGGACCGGCAAATGAGCCTGACCGTCCTGCGCCCGCGAGGCGTGCCGCGGCTGCCAAGAGCCGGGCTGCTGGTGCTCCGCCGGATGCTGCTGGCCATCCCGCTGACCGCGGGGCTGACCGCAGTGGTGTTCTTCTTGGCTTCCGTCGCCCCGTTCAATCCGCTGGCTGCCTATCTGGGCAGCCGCTACGAGCACACCGGCGCCGCCGAACGCGCGGCCCTGCGCGCCGAGCTGGGCCTGGACGACTCCTGGTTCGGTGCCTGGCTCGGCTGGCTGGGCTCGGCGGTGCACGGCGAGCTGGGCACCTCGCGCATGCTGGCCCGGCCGGTCACCGAGGTGCTCGCCGAGCGCGTGCCCTATACCCTGCTGCTGATGCTTGCCGGGCTGCTGCTTGCCGTGGTGCTCGCGGTACTGCTGGCCTGTGCCGCTGGTCTGTGCCGCGGCGGGTTGGCCGACCGCGCCACCACCTGGATCGCCCAGCTGGCCCAGGCCATCCCGCCCTTCGTGCTGGCGCTGGTGTTCATCGCTGTGTTCTCGCTGCGGCTCGGGCTTCCCACCGGCGGCGTGGCGCCTCCAGGGCAGGAGCCGACCGCCGGGTCGCTGGCCGTGCATCTGCTGCTGCCGGCCACGGTGATGGCCATCAGCCTGCTGCCCTGGCTGGTGCTGAACCTGCGGGCCTCCATGTTCGATCTGCTGGACTCGGATGCGGTTCTCGCGGCTCGGGGACGCGGCGAGGGAGCCGGACGGATCTTGGTGCTCGAGGTGCTGCCCGGCGCCCTGCTGCCCTTCATCACGGTGATCGGCTCCCGCCTGGGCGAACTGATCACCGGAGCGCTGCTGGTTGAAACGGTGTTCGGCTGGCCCGGGATTGCCTCGGCGGTGATCGATTCCGCGGTGTCCGCGGACTTCGCGCTGCTGGCCGCGGTGACCGCCTGCTCGGCGCTGGCCGTGTTCCTGGGCAATGCCCTGGCCGACGCCGGCTACCTGCTGCTTGATCCGCGGGTGGGCGATGTCTAGCATCATCCGTGATTCCCGCTTGCTGCCGCTGGGCATCATCCTGCTGGCCGTGGTTTATGCGGTGCTCGTTCCGTTCTTCTCCCCCGAGGCGGTGGAGAACATCGACCTGGCCGCGGTGTACCTGCCGCCGGGGGCCGAGCATTTCTTCGGCACCGATCAGCTCGGGCGCGACGTGTGGGTGCGGGCCGCGGCCGCGCTGCGGCTGTCGATGCTGCTCGCCGTCGCATCGGCGCTGTCCTCCACGCTGCTGGGGGTGCTGGCCGGAACCCTGTCCGCCACCGCCGGCGGGCTGGTGGACCGGATCATCACCCGGCTGGTAGACAGCGTCAGCGCGATCCCGCACCTGCTGCTGGGTGTGGTGATCCTGGCGCTGTGGCCCGGGCAGGGGTGGGCGATCATCCTGTCCATCGCGCTGACCCACTGGACCCAGGTGGCGCGTATCGTTAGGGCCAGGCTGTTGGCCGAACGGGAGGCCGGATACGTCAAGCTCAGCCGGGCCTCCGGCGCCCGGCCGCTGGCGCTGTGGTGCACGCACCTGATTCCCGCGGTGCTCCCGCAGGCGGGCATCGCCGTGGTCCTGCAGCTGCCCCATGCCATCTGGCACGAATCCGCGCTGTCCTTCCTAGGCGTGGGGCTGCCGCCACAATCCGCGTCGCTGGGTTTGCTGCTGGAGGACGCCCGCACAGGCATCCTGGTCGGCGCTTGGTGGATGCTGGTGTTCCCGGCCGCGCTGCTGGTGCTGCTCAGCTGGTCCTTTGCCGCCCTGGCGCACCCACAGCCGCAACGCCGCCGCTCCGCGCGGCGCCTCGATTCTCTCGCTCCGCGACGAAAGGGCGGTGCCGCAGAAAAAGCCGCTGGGCATCCGCTTCCACGGGGCGCAGGCTTGGTCTTGCGGGGATTGTCGGTATGGAGCAAGGATGATTCCCCAGAACGCTCCGTGCTGCTGGATAACGTCAGCTTCACTGCCGCCGCCGGAGCGGTCAACGTGGTCATGGGTGCCTCGGGCGCAGGAAAGACCATGCTGCTGCGCGCCGCCGCCGGGCTACTGCCTCAATCGCTGGAATCCACCGGCAGCGTCCTCGTGCCGGGAACCGCTGGCGGGCGCTGCCATGCCCCCAAGCTGGGTGAAGATCTGGTTTTCATTCCCGGGTCGGCGGCCACGGCGCTGAACCCGGTGCTCAGCGTGGGCACCGCCTTGCGCCGCGTACGCCGGAGCCACGGCCTGGACAGCTCACCGGCCGCGCTGGCGGCGGTGTTCAAGGACTTCGAACTGGTTCCCGAACTGCTCCATCGCTACCCGCACGAGCTGTCCGGAGGCCAGGCCCAGCGTGTAGTGCTGGCCCTGGGCTTGGCATCCCGCGCCAGTTGCGTTGTGCTGGACGAGCCCACCAGCGCCCTGGATGCGGATACCGCGGCGGCCATCGCTCGGATCCTGCGCCGCTTGGCGGACACCGGGTGCACCATCGTTATGGTCACCCACGACGCTGAACTGGCCGCGGAACTCGCCGACACGCTGACCGTGGTCAGTGATGGGCAAGTGCTCGCATCCGCTTCCGGCGACGGGCAGGTCATCCCGGAATTGGAGGATAGCACCCCATGAGCCTTGAATTGTCTGCGGTGAGCCACCGCTATGCCAAGAACGTCCCCAGAATCCTGGATCAACTGGACCTGGAGGTCACGTCCGGCTCGGTGATCGGTCTGGTCGGGCCCTCGGGTGCCGGGAAGTCCACCCTGCTGGCCATCGCCTCGCTGATGCTGGCCCCGACAGAGGGCAAGCTGCGCATCGACGGCCAAGCGGTACCTGCCCGAGGGCACGTCCCGGCCGAACTGCGCCAGCGCATCGGCATCCTGCCGCAAAACCCGCGCAGCTTCGCGAACCCCCGGCTCACCCTGGGCGCGATCATGGCCGAGCCGTTAGCCCTGCGCGACGGGCTGGCGTTCCCCCGTCCGGGCCGCTATCGCCGCGAGCTGGAGGAACTGGCCCGGGAGGCGAGCCTTGAACCGGCGCTGCTGGAGCGGAAGCCCGGGCAGGTTTCCGACGGGCAGCTGCAACGAGCCCTGCTGGGCAGGGCGTTGGCCCTGGACCCGGCGCTGCTGGTGTGCGACGAGCCGACGTCAGCCCTGGATCCCGGCACCACTGCGCAGATCTTCACGGTGCTGGGCGAGCGGGCTCGAGCCGGGGCGGCGGTGCTCATCGCCTCCCACGACAATGCCTCGCTGGCCGAGCACTGCGATTCGATCCACCAGCTGTCGGCGCTGCGGCGCCCAGACCAAGGGGCACTACTTGGACTCCCCGCCCAAATGCCAAGCGATGATGTCGAGCGCAGGTAGCGGTGTAATCGGCACGTCGGGCTCCACCAACTGGGGAATTTCCAGCCAGAATTCGTGGTGGCCCTGCAGATCAGCCTGCACCTCTGGCAGCCAAGCCAGAATGAAAACGCGGTCGGAGCGCTTGTTGTCCCCTAGCATCCGTTCCTGATGCAGCCTGCGCACCTGGCGGCCAAAGAGTGGAATCAGCTCGGGATTTTGCGATGCACCACCATGGCCAGTTTATCGGATTGACTTGTGGGGTCCGGGGCTAGTCAAGGACACCAAAATGATCAGCAATAGCGTCAAGCTGCGGTTGGCCTGCGTCGCTCAGCGCTCCGGACAGGCACAGGTACGGCATTTATTGGCGAATTGTGCCGGCGCACCGCCGCCCTGTGACCTCGCCGGGATGCGAAACGGCCGCCGGGATCCCCTGCGGGAGGAACGTCGGCGGCCGTTGGATCAATTCCGGAACAGGCTAGTACTTGCGCAGGTTCACCGGCTGCTGTCCGCGCAGCTCGATGCGCAGCTGGTTCACGAGGGCGTGCAGCACCGCATTCGCCGATTCCGTGGAGCCTCCCAAGGTGCGTACCGCAAGACCGGGCACCGGGGCCTGGGAAATGCCCACAGAAATTCCGTCGCGCTGCTGCCCGGCGATCTCGTAGGCCAGTTCGCGCAGGCGAGCGACCATTGCCGCGTCGATGCGCGGGTCGATGGCCAGCAGCATGCCCACGTGGGTGGATTCCTGCAAGTACAGCAGCGAGTCGATGGAATCCTTGCCCGGCTTCACCCACAGGTTATCCAGCGCCCCGAGCCGCCCGTCCAGGTGGACCTCGGTGCGCAGGCGCAGCTGCTCGTAGCTGAACCGGCTGCCGTCCGGGCTCCAGCCCGGGGTGAGGACCTCGCACAGCACCAGCGAGGCATCGGCGGCCATGTGCACCTCGGTGCGCTGGAAGTAGCTGGCGTCCTTATAGGCGATCAGCTGGTCCGGCAGGTATTCGAGCACCGCGCCGGGTTCCAGCCTGATGCGCATGTCCTGCTGCGCCGGGCCCTGCGGGGTGCGGTAGACCTTGGTGGCGGACTGGGTGGTCAGCAGCAGGCTGCTGCCCTCGGCAACACGGATCTCGATGCCGTACTTGTCGGCGCCCAGGTAGCCGCCGCCGGGGTTCACGATGGTGTAGCAGACCTGGGCGGTGTCATCGAGGTAATGCGGGCGCAGCACGCGCAGCGCCCCCTGGTGGTATTGCCGCAGCGCGATGTCCTTCCCGGCCCGCGAGCCGACGTGCAGCCGCAGCTCGCCGACCAGGCCATCCGGGAACGGACTGGGCTCCAGCCCGGAGCCCAAGCCCGGGCTCGAAGCGGCCACTACGCCAGGTCCGTCATCAGCACGTCGTGCTTCAGCCACGCGATGACCTTCTCCAGCCCCTCGTCGGTCTTCAGGTTGGTGAAGCAGAAGGGCTTGTCCCCGCGGAACTGCTTGGAATCCGACTCCATCACCGACAAATCCGCGCCCACGTACGGGGCCAGGTCGGTCTTGTTGATGATGAACAGGTCGGACTTGATCATGCCCTGCCCGGCCTTGCGCGGGATCTTCTCGCCCTGGGCCACGTCGATGATGTAGATGGAGAAGTCCACCAGCTCCGGGGAGAACGTGGCCGAGAGGTTGTCCCCGCCGGATTCGACGAAGATCACCTGCAGGTCAGGGTGCTTGGCTTTCAGCTCCTCGATGGCCGCGGCGTTCATCGAGGTGTCCTCGCGGATCGCGGTATGCGGGCAGCCGCCGGTTTCGATGCCGACGATCCGATCCAGCGGCAGCACGCCGTTGGCGGCCAGGATCTTGGCGTCCTCGATGGTGTAGATGTCGTTGGTGATCGCCGCCATGGAGATCTCGTGCTCCAGGGCCCGGGTGATGCGTTCAATCAGCTGGGTCTTGCCGGCACCGACTGGTCCGCCGATGCCAATCTTGATGGGTTCCATGGTATTTCCTCGAATCTGTTGGGGCCGCAGGTGCGCGGCGGGGTCAGGACATGAACATGCGGGCGCGCTGGTGCTCGTGGCGCATCTGGGCGATTTCCAGCCCGGGCGCCGCGGCGCCCAGATCCATCTCCTCCAGGGTGAAGATCGCCGCGACGGCGTCCGCCACCGGTTCGTGCATCGCCCGGATCACCCGCTGGCCGGCGTCCTGGCCCAGCGGGATGGCGCGGATCGCATTCTGCGTCAGGCTGGTCACCGTGGAGAACAAGTAGCTGCCCAGCGCGTCGGCCACCGGGGCGCCGGCCCCGCGGGCACCCAGGGCGAAGGCGATGGCCGGGTGCCCGGCGCACTGCCCGCTGCGCACGCTGCGCGCATAGGCCGCCACGTCCGCGGTGGGGAACGCCGAGTTGGCCACGGCGAGCATCCGCGCGCCCATCTTGGTGGCTGCCTCGCGCAGCTGGCGGGGCAGGGCCGAGGCATGGATCAGCGCGTCGAGCTGCGCGATCCGCTCCTGGTCCGGCGCCTCATAGGCCAGGCGCAGCAGCAGCCCGTCGGTATAGGCCAGGGCCTGGGACAGGAACTGGTGCAGCCACGTCGCGAAGCTGGCCTCGTCGTGCACCTGCCCGGACTCCAGGTAGCTCTCCATGCCGAAGGAGTGGCTGAACGCGCCGGTGGGCAGTGCCGAGTCCGATAGCTGGAGCAGCGTGAGCAGGTGCGGGGCGCTAGTGGGTGTGCTCGGCATGGCGGAAGGGCACGGGCATAACCCGTTCCTGGCGCTGGTAGGGCGCGTCGTGGTGCTTGAGGAAGTCCTCGACGGTGTGGTCGTACTGCACCACCATCACCTCGGCGCAATACTCCGAGTCGGCGCCGAAGAACTGCGCCTGCAGGTGCCGGTTGCCCAGCGAGTGGGCGATCACGCCCATCTCCAGCACCGTGCGCGGGGCGATGACCAGCACGTCGGTGGGCAGCACCGACACGCTGATCACTTCGGTCTCCGAGAGGAACAGGATGTCCCCGTCACGCAGATCCGGGCCCGGGGCCAGGCGCAGGCCCAGCTCCCGCCCGTGGTCGGTCTTCACGCGCTGGATGCGCTTGACCAGCTCGGCGCTGGGCAGCACGACCTTTTCGTGGTGCCGCCCGGCCAGCTGCTCGGGCTGCTCGTGGAGGTTGCCCACGAGTTCGTCGATAATCATCTATCTCCTTGGTGGTTGGCGGGCCGGCTAGAACAGGAAGTAGCGCTGGGCCATGGGCAGCTCGTCCGAGGGCTCGCAGGTGGCCAGTTCCCCGTCGACGAATACCTCGTAGGTCTGCGCATCCACCTGGATATCCGGGGTGGCTCCGTTGTGCTTCAAATCGGACTTCACCAAATCGCGGATGCCGTGGCAGGGGCGGATCACCTTGCGCAGGCGCAGGCGTTCCGGGATGCCCTCTTCGATCGCTGCCTTGGACAGGAAGGTGATCGAGGAGGCGTGGACCGCGCTGCCCAGGGCACCGAAGTTCAGCCGCAGCGTGCGCGGCTGCGGGGTCGGGATCGAGCCGTTGGAATCGCCCATCAGCGACTGGACGATCAGCCCGCCCTTGATCACCATTTCCGGCTTGACGCCGAAGAAGGCCGGATCCCAAAGTACCAGGTCGGCAAATTTGCCTTCCTCGACGCTGCCGATGGAGTCAGCGATGCCGTGGGCGATGGCCGGGTTGATGGTGTACTTGGCGACATAGCGCTTCAGCCGCTGGTTATCGCCGATCTCCGGGTCGCCTTCCAGCTTGCCGCGCTGGCGCTTCATCGCGTCGGCCACCTGCCAGGTGCGCAGCACCACTTCGCCCACGCGGCCCATGGCCTGCGAGTCAGAGGAGGTGATGGAGAAGACCCCCATGTCGTGCAGCACGTCCTCGGCGGCGATGGTCTCCGCGCGGATGCGCGAGTCGGCGAAGGCCACGTCCTCGGGGATGTCCGGGTTCAGGTGGTGGGCCACCATGAGCATGTCCAGGTGCTCGTCCACGGTGTTCGTGGCGAACGGCAGGGTCGGGTTGGTCGACGCCGGCATCACATTGGGCAGCGCGGCCATGCGGATGATGTCCGGCGCGTGCCCGCCGCCGGCGCCTTCGGTGTGGAAGGTGTGGATCACCCGGCCGGCGATCGCTTCGATGGTGTCCTCCACGAAGCCGCATTCGTTCAGCGTGTCGGCGTGGATGGCCACCTGGATGTCGAATTCGTCGGCGACCTTCAGCGAGTTGTCGATGGACGAGGTGGTCGCACCCCAGTCCTCGTGGATCTTCAGCCCGATCGCGCCGGCGCGGATCTGCTCGGCCAGCGGTGCGCGGTCGCTGGCGTGCCCCTTGCCCAGCAGCCCGATGTTGATCGGCAGGTTCTCCACCGCCTGCAGCATCCTGGCGATGTGCCAGGGGCCCGGGGTGAGGCTGGTTGCCTTGGACGCGTCCGAGGGCCCGGCGCCGCCGCCGATCAGCGTGGTAGTGCCGTTGGCCAAGGCGACTGGCACCTGGTCCGGGGAAACGAAGTGGATGTGCGTGTCGATCGCTCCGGCGGTGAGGATCTTGTGCTCCCCGGCGATCACGTCGGTGGACGCGCCGATGACGATATCCACCCCGTCGGAGATGTCCGGGTTGCCGGCCTTGCCGATCTTGAAGATATGCCCGTCGCGCAGGGCGACATCGGCCTTGTAGATGCCGGTGTAGTCCAGCACCACCACATTGGTGATCACCGTGTCGGGCACATCCTGGTCGCGGGTGACGCGGCCGTTCTGCCCCATGCCGTCGCGGATGACCTTGCCGCCGCCGAAGACCACTTCTTCGCCGTAGGTGGTGTAGTCGTGCTCGATCTCGGCCAGCAGCTCGGTATCCGCCAAGCGGATGGCATCCCCCGTGGTCGGCCCGTACATTTCCGAGTACTGCTTGCGGGTCAGCTCGAAGCCCATGCCTAGTTCTCCTCCTCTTCGTCGGCGGCCGAGGACTTGCCGGCGTTTTCCGCCTCTGCTGCAAGCCGTGCCTCATGCGGCTGCGGCGGGAGATTCTCGTCGACCGGGTCCACGCCGAAGGTGGTGCCCAGCCCGGAGGCCGCATCGCCCTGGTTGGGAAGGTCGATGCTGTAGTCTTCGACGACCTCGGCCTCGCGCTCGGCATCGATGCCTGCGGTGCCGCCGATCGCTTCCGTTTCAACGGCCGGGACCGGCAGGCCCAGCGGCCCGTTGATCCGGTCCTGGAAGCCGTGCACCTCGCGGGCTCCGGAGAATTCGACCAGGTGGACGGTGCGTGCATCGCCCGGCTCGAAGCGCACTGCGGTGCCGGCGGGAATATCGAGCCGGAATCCGCGCGCGGCCACTCGATCGAACTCCAGCTGCGAATTGACTTCGGCGAAATGGTAATGCGAGCCGACCTGCACCGGCCGGTCCCCGCGGTTCACCAGGTTCAGGATGCGGGTTTGCTGCTGTGCATTGCAGGCGATGGGTTCATCGCGCAGGATGTATTCTCCCGGGATCATGATCTGTGCCTTTCTGCGCAGAGGGAACTAGCGAATGGGGTTGTGGACGGTGACCAGCTTGGTCCCGTCGAGGAAGGTCGCTTCGACCTGGACTTGGTCCACCATTTCCGCAATGCCATCCATGACGTCTTCGCGGCGGAGGATCGTGGTCCCGTAGCTCATCAATTCAGCCACGGTCCGTCCGTCGCGGGCCCCTTCGATCAATTCGTAGGTGATGACCGCGACGGCCTCCGGGAAGTTCAGCTTCAGTCCACGCGCCTGTCGTCGGCGTGCCAGATCGGCGGCGACGACGATCATCAGCTTCTCTTGCTCCCTCGGCGTTAAATGCATCGACAATTCCCCGTTCAAGAGTGTTTAAGAGTGTCCACCAAGATCGCTGAATTCCGGCCAGAAAACGCCGTAACAGCTGTGGATATGGCTAGAATAGCAGACCTTCGGAAAAGGTTTTTTCGACCCGGAATCCATCCATAAAACAACCATTGACAAAATTTATCCACCCAAGTCAAAGAAGTTTTCACGGAAAACAACCCGAACCTCTCCAGCGCGTCGAAAAGCCACGACTTTCCATTCCAGCACAATGCAACGTTCCCCGGGGATTTAATTCCGGATTCCCTGCCTGTTTCCAGCCATGGCTCCGGCAGGAAACTGCTCCCGCTCGGTCCTCCAGGGCGACCGGGAGCAGTTTCCATGCACCGGGCCCGATGCGTCATTCCACGAGCTTGCCTGCCTGCGATACCTCGGTGATCAGCGCGGCCACTTCCGCAGGCACTTCGGGGATCGGCTCACGGGTGATGCCCTCAGGCGACCAGATGAGGTTCACCTGCAGCTGCGGATCGGTGTGCGGATAGTCACTGCGGTTATGGCAGCCGCGGGTTTCCCGGCGCTCCAGCGCCGACTCCAAGGTGGCGCGCGCGGCCAGAGCCGAGGACTTCAGGTCGAAGGCGTGGCACAGGTCCTGGTAGCCGGCGATGTCCGGGTGGATGCCCACCCGCGCCATCCGCGCTTCGACCTCTGCCAGTTTCTCCAGCCCCAGCTTCAGCCCCGCCTCCTCGCGCACGACTCCGGCGTGCTGGGTCATGATGTCGCGGATCGCCCGCTGCAGGGACCGGACATTTTCCTGCCCATCGGCGGCCAGCAGCCGGTCCACTTCCCCGCGCGCCTTCTCGATGGCCGCCTGCGAACGCGGCTGGGAAGTGAGCGCACGCGAATACCGGGCAGCTCCCTGCCCGACGATCCGGCCGAAGACCAGCAGCTCGATCAGCGAGTTGCCGCCCAGCCGGTTGGCCCCGTGCAGGCCCGAGGAGGCTTCACCGATCGCGTACAGGCCGGGGACCGCCGTCTCATGGGTGAGCGGGTCCACCTGCACCCCGCCCATGGAATAGTGCGCCGTCGGGGCGATCTCGATCTTCTGCTCGGTAATGTCCAGCATCTGCTCCTCGAGCAGCGTCTGGTAGACCCGGGGCAGCCGTTCCATGATGGTGGCGCGGGGCAGGTGCGAGACATCCAGCCAGACCCCGCCCTTGGCGGTGCCGCGCCCGGCGGCGATCTCGGTGTAGGCGGCCAGGGCGACCCGGTCGCGGGTGGACAATTCCATGCGCTGGGGATCGTAGCGCTCCATGAAGCGTTCGCCCAGGGCGTTGGTCAGGATCCCGCCTTCGCCGCGGGCCGCCTCGGAGACCAGAGTCCCGGCCACCGATTCGGGTTCGATGATGCCCGAGGGGTGGAATTGTACGAGCTCGGCATCGCGCAGCCGGGCACCGGCCTCCACGGCCAGGCGGAAGGCGTCGCCGGTGTTCTCGTCGCGCCGCGAGCTGCTGCGCCGCCAGATGCGGGTGTGGCCGCCGGCGGCCAGGATGACCGCGTCGGCATGGATCAGGTACCCGGTGCCGTCGTTGACGTCGAAGCCGTAGGCGCCGAAGATCCGCCCCTCGGCGACCAGCAGCTCGGTGATATAGACCGAGTCCAGGATCGGGACCTGCAGCTGCTGCGCACGGCGGACCAGGGTGCGCTGGATTTCCAGCCCGGTGTAGTCCCCGGCGAAGGCGGTGCGCCGGAATTTGTGGGCACCGAAGAAGCGCTGGGAGATCCGGCCGTCGGTTTCGCGGGCGAAGTTCATGCCGTAGCGTTCCAGGTCCTCGATGCCGCGGGCCGCGCCTTGGGCGACCACCTGCACGGTGCGCGGATCGGCCAGGTAGTAGCTTTCCTTGATGGTGTCCGCCGCGTGCTGCTGCCAGCTGTCCTCGGCGTCCATCGTGCCCAGTGCGGCGTTGATGCCGCCGGCGGCCAGCGCGGTGTGCGCGTCGTGGCGCGGGCGCTTGCCCACGGCCAGCACGTCGGTGCCCGATTCTGCCAGCTCGATGGCCGCGCGCAAGCCTGAACCACCGGTGCCGATGACCAGTACGGAGGTGGATATCTGCTGTTCGTTTCTCATGGTTTCCAGCATCGCCCCGCGCCCAGAATACGTCCAATGAATTATTGGCATGATGTTGATAGCAGTAGGCTATGCACCATGAACCTAGAGCAATTGCGCGGCTTCACCGCCATCGCCGAAGTGGGGCACTTCACCCGGGCCGCCGAGCAGCTGCACCTGGCCCAGCCATCGCTCAGCCGGCAGATCGCCACGCTGGAACAGGAACTGGGCTCCGAGCTGTTCCACCGGGCCCGCGGCAACATCACGCTTACCGCCGCCGGGCAGGCATTGCTGCCCCGTGCGCGCCGGATGCTGGCCGACGAGGAGTCCATCCGCACCGAAATGGCCGACCTGGCCGGGCTGCATCGCGGGCGGGTGCGCCTGGGCGCCCCGCCTACCCTGTGCGTGTCGCTGGTCGCCGAGGCGCTGTCCATCTTCCGCACCTACTACCCCGGGGTGCAACTGCAGATTTTCGAAGCGGGCTCGCACAAGCTGCTGGAGCAGCTGGACGGCGGCGCACTGGATCTGGCGCTCATCGTGACCTCGGAGCATGCGGTGAACGACAACCATCTGGAGAACCTGCCGCTGCTCGAAGAGGAATTGGTGGTCATCGACGCACTGGAGCACCCGCACCTAGCTGGCCAGGAGCTTGATTTGCGCGCGTTGGCTCCGGTGCCCCAGCTGGCCTTCTCGCACAGCTACGATCTGCGCGCCAGCACCGCCCTGGCCTACAAGAACGCCGGCCTGGTGCCCAATATCGTCGTGGAAGGCGGGGAGATGGACGCGGTGCTGCGCTTCGTGCAGCGCGGGCTCGGAGTCGCCGTGGTTCCGGCGACGGTGGCGCTGGACGCTCCGGGAGTGCGCTCCATTGCCTTGCGCGAACCGCTGGCCCGCACCATCGGGCTGGCGCACCGGCGCGATGTCTCATTGACCCGAGCCGCCGCGGCCATGGCGCAGCTGCTGGCCGAAACCGCGCAGCAGCTGGCCGCCGGCCACGGGCAAATCAACTCCCTAGCTTGATCCCCAGGTGGCTGGCCATCGCCTCGGCGAGCAGGCTCAGCTGCAGCGCACTGATCCGTGCCCCGCGCAACCCGTCGACCCCCTCAACCTGGGCGAAGTCCAGCCCCTGCAGGTCGACCTCGCGCAATTGCGCCCCGGCAGCGGTAATTTGCCCGGCCCGCGAATCGACGAAGCCCAGGCGCTGGATCTGCCCGCCCAGGTCGATCTCCTCGAATTGGCAATTGACGAAGAGCACATCGCGCACCGTTGCACCGCGCAAATTCAGCCAGCCGAATTTGCAGTTCTCGAATACCACGCCATCGAGCTGGGCCTCGGCGAAATCCGCAGACCCGAAGCGGCTGTGGGTCACCCGCACATCGTTGAGGAACGCACCAGCGGCTTGCAGGGCGGGAGCCCCGGATTGGTCCAGTTCGCACTGGATTAGCCGGGCATTGCGCAAGGCCTCGATCTGCACGGAGCTGAAACGGCATTCCTCCAGCCGCGCGCCATCGGCCGCCAGCGGCTCATCGAAATCCCTGAAGTGCAGCAGTTCAACGTAGTCGTCGCCCAGATCCCCACGGTAGCCAGGGGCCAGTTCGGGCAGGGTGAAGCGTCGGATTCTCGGTGCCAATGCGCGTCCTTAAAGTGCTTGCTTCGCAGCCAGGTTCCCGGCCACGTCATCCAGTGCCGCATCCAGGTGCGGCCAGCGGAACTCGTACCCGGTCCCCTGCAGCACCCCGGGCAGCGCCCAGCGGGACTTGAGCAGCATTTCCGGTTCCACGCGCAGCACGAACATGGCCGGCTCCAGCATCCAACGATACGCGGGCAGCCCGAATTTCGCGCCGGTGGCGCGGCGCAGCGAGGCCATCAGCGCCCGGTTGGCAACCGGGTTCGGCGAGCTGAGGTTGACCGGGCCGGTGATTTCGCGGTGGTCGATGATATGCCCGATCGCGCCGATCGCATCATCGACATGGATCCAGCTGAAGCGCTGGTTCCCGCGCGTGCGGTGCCAGCCGCTGCGTTCGGCTCCGCTCGGATCCGGGCCGATGCCGCGGTAGCGCCGATGCGCCGGCCACCAGCTATCATGCTGCGCCCCGCCCAGCCCGAGCCGTGCAACGGCAAGCAGCTTGCGCGTGGCCGGGCCGTCGCCGAGCACGATGGCCATGCGCAGGGCGACCCGGCGCGTGGGCAGCTCGCCGCGGAAGAACTCGCGTTCCCAGTTGCGCGCCACATCCACCGAGAACCCTTCGCCGATCCGGCCGTCCTCGGTGTTCGGCGCGTCCATGCTGTGCCGGTAGATGGTCGCGGTGGACGCGTTCAGCCAAAGCGCCGGCGGATCAGCTGCCTGGGACACTGCCTCGTGCAGCGCGCGGGTCGTGTCCACGCGCGAGGCGAGGATCTCGTTGCGCGCCGCTTCGTGATAGCGGCAGCCGACATTCTTCCCGGCCAGATTGACCAGCAGTTCTGCACCATCGATGAGTGCCGCCAGCGCCGGGCCATCGCCCCACTGCGCATCCGCTGTACGGCCGCGGCCGATGACCGCCACCTGGTATCCAGCCCCGCGCAGCTGCGCGATCAGCCGTTCGCCAATGAACCCGCTGGCTCCTGCCACTACCGCCCGCCGTGCAGCGCTCTG
The DNA here is from genome assembly GCF_044742845.1 of Glutamicibacter sp. NPDC087831. Classification (NCBI taxonomy): domain Bacteria; kingdom Bacillati; phylum Actinomycetota; class Actinomycetes; order Micrococcales; family Micrococcaceae; genus Glutamicibacter; species Glutamicibacter sp. NPDC087831. Next base: position 882,324 of record NZ_JBIUVH010000001.1, on the reverse strand, counting down.
CATCGTTCCCCGCTCAGAAGTCGTTGATCACCAGTTTCTTCATCTTCAGCATATGCTCGAATGCGCCGGGTCGCTCCATCAGCTCGCCCATGTTCGAGGGCACGATCTGCCAGCTCACCCCGAATTTGTCGGTCAGCCAGCCGCAGGCCTCGGCTTCAGGCACCGCGGACAGCGCCTCCCAGACGCGGTCGATCTCCGCCTGGCCATCGCATGGCCATTCCAGCGAGACGCCGGGAGTGAAGGTGAAGTCCTGCGGCACGGCCGAATCCATGGCCGCAACGCAATCCTCGCCGAGCGTGAATTGGGCGTACATCAGCGCTTCAGCGGTAGCGGCTTCGGTCGGCTCCCCGTACGGGAAGGCGCTGTCCAGTTTCGCGCCGAGCACCTGGCTGTAGTACTCGATGGCCTCGACCGCGCGGTTCTGGGCCGCACCGCCGAACATCAGCGCAGGAAAGACCGAGGCGCGCGGCTCAACGGGCTCATCGGACTCCATCAGCTGCCAGGAGACACCGTACTTGTCGTTCACCCAGCCGTAGCGCGCGCTGAACGGGTAGGTGTCCAGCGGCATCAGCGCCGTGCCGCCCTCCAGCAGCGCGGCCCAGGTGGCATCGAGGGACTCGCGCTGGCCGGCGTTGAAGACCACGATGATCGAGATCGCCGGATTGGGCATGAATTCCTGGCCCGCGTTGATCAGCGTGATCTTGGTTCCCCGCACCCACAGCGAAACGGTCAGCGCCTTGCCGGCGAAGGGTTCCTGGAATTCCAGCAGGCCCTCGGTGGGATAGCGCGATTCGACTTCGGTTTTTGCCTCCGGCAGGGCGCGGGCATAGAATTCCCCCGCTTCCTCTGCAGTGCCTTGCATCCATAAATTGACGGTGAGCTTTTGCATGACGGTCCTCCTAGCTGGGCGATGCTCCAAAGCTACCCCGCAGGGCCCTCCAGCAACAGATGGGCCAGCGAACTTTCAGCCCCGATTCATCTGCTCGTCCCGCGTTGTTCGCCCGGTGAACTCGTCCATCGAGCGGTATACGCCGATAACCTTGCCGGCCACGAAATCCCAGGCCGGCCGCGGCAGCACGCCGCGCAGCAGCTGGCCCAGCTTGCTGGTCCACGGCATCAGCACCAGCGGCGTGCCGGCAAGCATCGCCCGCCACGCCCGGTCCACCACGACTTCCGGCTCCAGGATCGGGGTCAGCAGCATCGGCTTGGCGCCCGCGAACATGCCGGTGCTGATATAGGTCGGGCAAATGGTGCTCACGGCGATCTGGTCGTTGCCTTCCAGCTCCAGCCGCAGCGAATCGCTGAAGGACAGGGCCGCAGCCTTGGAGGCCGCGTAGACGCTCATATTCGGGTTGGACACCAGCGCGGCCGCCGAGGCGATGGTCAGCACCCGGCCCTTGCCCCGTCGGCCCAGCTGCGGAAGCAGGGCGTGGGTCAAGTACATCGGGGCGAGCGCGTTCACCTGCATGGCCGCGGTGATCTGCGCGGTGCTGTGCTTCGCGAAGGAGGTGCCGGTGACCACCCCGGCGTTGTTGACCAGCACGTCGATTCCCCCGCCCTCCACCGCCGTGGCGGCGTAGCGCTGGATTTGGCTCTGGTCGGCAAGGTCCACCACATGGGTCTCGACAGTGCCGCCGAGCTGGCGCAGCTCCTCGGCAGCCGCGTCGAGCTTGGCCGCGTCGATGTCCCAGATGACCACCCGTGCCGCGCCCTCGAGGCAAGCCTGCCTGGCGAAAAGCAAACCCATGCCCTGCGCGGCCCCGGTGACAAGGACGTGCAAACCGGCTACCGACTGGAGAGGTGTCTTGCCCATCAGTGAACTCCTTGAGGATCAGTATGGCAACAGCCTAGCCTGTGGCGCGGATTACACTTGGCTCATTTTCATCGAGCGCGCCCAGCAAACACCGCTAGCCTTGGATCATTGGACCGACTCGTCGAAAGGACGACCGTGCGCATTGACCGCCTGGACGCGGATTTGATCGAACTGCTCACCGAATCGCCGATGCTTCCGGTGATGGAGTGCGCCCGGCGCTTGGGTGTTGCCCGCGGCACGATCAGCAGCCGGCTGGCCCGGCTCCACGAGGCCGGCGTCATCCAGGGCATCGTCCCGCGGGTCAAGCCTGCGGGGTTCGGGTACACGCTGGTCGCGTTCTGCCAGGTGGAGATCATCCAGCGCTACGGGCACGATCCGGTCGCGAGCGCATTGGAGGAATCCATCCCGGAAATCCTCGACATGTACACCGTGACCGGCAGTTCGGACTTGCAGCTGCGCGTTGTGGCCCGGACCCCCGAGGACCTGCAGGCGATTTTCAACCGCATCAACAAGGTGCCGGGTGTGGCAAGGACCTCATCCTCCTTCGCCCTGCACGAGCATTTCCAGGGAAGGACACTGCCACTGGTCGCAGCGTGCGCTAGGGCCGAGGCAGAAGTGGAAAACACTGGGCAGATTGACTAGTAAAATGGGTTGATTGGCGGCGATTGCTATGCAGCCTGCATAGAAACAGGGTTTGCGATTGCGCCGGCAGATTCATTCAACCTACAGTCGATGCTTGTGAATCGCGACACGCGAGGATATGAGCAGGGCCACCGCTGACCACGCACCACGGCTTTGTCATACGAACGATTGCCAACCTCGTGCAGCTCTGGCAGTCAGAGAGGAAACTCATGACCCTTCACCAGCGCCCCTCCTTGCAGGAAGTGCCCGCTTACAAGCAGGGCAAGCCCGCAGCCGCTGGAGCCTCCAAGCTCTCATCCAACGAATCCCCGCATAGCCCGCTGCCCTCGGTGCTGTCCAGCATCCAGGAGGGCCTGGCCACGATCCACCGCTACCCGAGCATCGCGGCGCCCGAATTGACCGGCGCCCTCAGCTCGCAGTTCGGCGTCCCGGCGGAGCACATCACCCTGGGCGCGGGCTCGGTCGAGGTCGCGGCCCAGATCATCCATGCGGTTGCCGCCGAGGGCGACGAAGTCATCTACGCGTGGCGCTCCTTCGAGGCGTATCCTTCGCTGGTGCGGATCGCCGGCGCCACCCCGGTCGAGGTGCCCCTGGATGCCGATAGCCGCCACGATCTGCCCGCCATGCTGGCCGCGATCACCGATAAGACCCGATTGGTCTTCATCTGCAACCCGAACAACCCGACCGGCACGGTGGTGGAGGCCCGCGCGCTGGATGAGTTCATCAATGCCGTGCCGCGCAACGTGTTGGTCGTCGTCGACGAAGCCTACGTGCACTTCGACCGCTCGGCCGTGCGGGCCGATGGCATCGAGCTGTTCCGCAAGTACCCGCATGTGGCCGTGCTGCACACCTTCTCCAAGGCCTACGGCCTGGCTGGCCTGCGCGTCGGATACGCCATCAGCCCGCTGGAAGTTGCCGGGAACCTGCGCAAGGTGGCCGTGCCATTTGGCGTCTCCGACTTGGCACAGCGCGCGGCGGTGGCCTCGCTGGCCGCCATCGGCGAGCTGTCGCTGCGCATCGAGGAAGTCGTCACCCAGCGCGAGCGGATGTACGAGGGCCTGGCCGCTGCCGGGTACCCGGTCGTGAAGTCGCAGGCGAACTTCGTCTGGGTGGATGCCGGAGAGGCGACCGAAGAGCTTGAAGCCAAGCTCGCCGCCGGCGGTGTGGTGGTTCGCGCCTTCCCCGGAGACGGGTTGAGGATTTCCTCCGGTACCGCACACGACGTCGATCGCGTGCTCGCGGCCCTGCCCGTCCAGGAGGCCACCGCGTGAGCGCAGTCAAAGCCCCCGAGCAGCTGCATACCGGGCTGACCCGGCGCCAGATCTCCATGATGGGCCTGGGCGGCGCGATCGGCGCTGGCCTGTTCGTCGGCTCCGGCCAGGCCATTTCCATCGCTGGTCCGGCAGTGCTGGTCTCCTACCTGATCGCTGGAACCGTGATCATCGTGATCATGGCCATGCTCGCGGAGATGGTAGCCGCCAATCCGTCCTCCGGCGCGTTCTCCACCTTCGCTGGCCAAGCCATGGGGCGCAGCGCAGGGTCCACCCTGGGCTGGCTCTACTGGATCCAGCTGGTCGTGGTGATCGCGGCCGAGGCAACCGGGGCCGCGGCTATTACTGCCGGCTGGGTTCCGGCCTTCCCGCAGTGGGCATGGGTGCTCGGCTTCGTGGTGGTCCTGACCGGAGCGAATCTGCTCGGCGTAAGGAATTACGGCCGTTTCGAATACTGGTTTGCCGTGATCAAGGTGGCTGCGATCATCGCGTTCCTGGTCTTCGGCGCCTTGGTGCTGACCCGGGTGATCCCGACGCCGGAACCAGTTGGCTTCGCCAATCTGGCCGCCCATGGCGGCTTCGCCCCCGGTGGCATGGCCGGCATCGCCGCCGCAGTCCTGATCGTCATCTTCTCCTTCGGCGGTACCGAGGTGGTGTCCATCGCGGCCGCCGAGTCCAAGGACCCGGCCGGCAACATCAAGCGCGTGGTCAAGTCCGTGATGATGCGTATCCTGTTCTTCTACCTCGGCTCGATCCTGGTCATTGTCGCCCTGGTGCCCTGGAATGATCCGGCGATCGTGGACGGCCCATTTGCGGCTGCACTGGATGTCATGCACATTCCAGGCGTGGGCTTCTTGATGAACGCCGTGGTCGTGGTCGCCTTGCTTTCGGCGATGAACGCGAATATCTACGGTTCCTCGCGCATGCTGTACTCGCTGGGCCAGCGCAAGCTCGCCCCGAGCGCCGTCACCCACGTGACCGGCAAGGGCGTGCCGTCGAAGGCCGTGATCGCCTCCGTGGCCTTCTCCTTCCTGGCCGTGGGCCTGAACTGGATCTGGCCCGAGGCTGTGATGCCGATCTTGCTGAACGTGGTGGGTTCGACCATCATCTTCATCTGGGCGTTCATTGCCGTGACGCAGCTGATCCTGCGTCGCCGCGCGGACCGCGATGGCGGGCATCTGCCGTTGCGGCTGTGGGGTTTCCCGGGCCTGTCGATCGCTACGATCATCGTCCTTGCGGCGATTGTCGCCATCGCGATGACTGATCCCGCGGCGCGCACCCAGCTGCTGCTCACCGGCGGGCTGACCGCCGTGATCTGGGTGATCTCCAAGATCGCGCTGCGCGATAAGCGCGAGGAACCGGCGGACGCCTAGCTCCCGGAAGCCTAGGTCCAGCGATTGCTGGACCTAGGCTTTTCTTTTGGCCATTTCGGTGATCCAGATGGGAGCGAATGGTGAAATGCACCCGGCGGAGGTCGGGTAGTCCGCCAGCACCTGCAAGGTCTCGCCGATGGCCAGGGCACGTCGGCGCAAATGCTCATGCTCGATGCCGATGTGCGCCAGGGTCGTATTCATCGCCCACTGCAGGCGATCCGGTGCGGCGCTCATTCGGGCTTCGATCGTGTCAAGCAGCTGTTCCAGGTCCAGCAGTTCCGGGGCCTTGACTACCTGGTGGGCAGTCAGCTCCCAGCCGGCAGCCAGCTGTACCGGGTCGCTCTGGCTCATGAGCAGCAGGCGGAGCTCCTCGAGCAGCTTGGATTTCTTGACGATGTAGCTCAGGAACCATGCTTGGACCTTGGGAGTGCTGGCGTCTTGGCTCCACACCTGCAGCTGTTCCAAGGTAAAGCTCCGTGGTTTGGCGATCAGCAGCGCGACCAGCCGGGTTGCGGTTTCGCCGGTGGCCCAGAGTTCCTCGGCAAGCTCCTGGTTGCTCTTCAACGACTTGGCCAAGGCGCGGAGCTTGCCTAGATTCACGCCGAAATCATCGCCGTGCTTCTCATTGACCGCGCGGTACTTGGGGTCTTCGAGCTCGGCCAGTGCCTGTTGCACTTGGGCAACTGTGCTCTGGGGTGCCAGTTCCATCTATTTTCCTCTCGCTAGTTAGGCTCAACGGGTTGGCGCAGGATCGTGCGAAGCTTTTCCGGTGCCACCCTACGAGGGTCGCCGAGGTAGATCTCGTGGTGCCTGCCAGTCATGCGCAATCCCTGGCCGGGTATGAATTCGTGGTGCATCGGGGCCAGGATTTCGGCTTCTGCATCGTAGGGGCCAATGTGCAGCGTCTGCACGCATTGGCCTTCAGCAAGCGACTGGAACCGGATGCGCCCAGGGCAAGGCAACGGCTTCTTCGCCTGGGCGGTTTCCAGAGCCGTCGCGTAGTCGTCCTCGTTGATCCACGCCGGGACCATCAGCATCATGGTCCAGCTCCACTGTTCCTTGTCTCTCCGTTCGGTAAAGACCGCCATGTCCTCGGCCCACCACAAGCCTTCCAGCGGCGGGACGACATAGTCCTTGCCCTGCGCCTTGCTCGCGAATTTGAGTTTGTAGGCCACCGGATACAAGGTTTGCAGGGCTTGCTGGTACAAGTTGCTGGTATTCGGGTCACCTGATCCATCGAACATCAGGTAGTGCATCGCTGGCAGCTGCAGGACACGGAACTGCCCGGCCACGGACCGATAGCTGTCCAGCGACTTCTTGAAGTCGATTTTCGCCGTCAATGTCTCCCCTGGAATCTTTCCGCTCAGAACCACTTGCGCCATTTGAATACACCATATAGTGCGACAGCAAATCCCAGCATGAGGCCGGCCGCAATCGGGTAGCCGAAGGTCCAATGCAGTTCTGGCATGTTCTCGAAGTTCATCCCGTAAATCGCTGCAATCAAGGTCGGGGCGAAGAGGATCGCTGCCCAACCGGAAATCTTCTTCATGTCCTCGTTTTGGCGCTGGGCTACGAGGGTGGAATTGACGCTCAAGATCTGCGATAGCGCATCCCGGTATTCCACGGCTTGGGTATGCGCGCGGGTGAGGTGGTCAGTGACATCCTGCAGGTAGGTTTCCAGCTCAGCGGGCACCGGGTACTTCTTGAACCCGTCGTCGAGCGATTGCACGACCTCCAGCAATGACGCGGTCGCATGCTGCATGTCGATCACTTCTTGGCTGAGGCGATAAATGCGTTCGGTGACTGCGGCATCGCCACTGAAGACTTGCCGTTCGATCTGCTCCTTGTCGATCCCCAGGCCGTGGAGCACGGGGGCGTATCCATCAACAATCGCATCAAGTATCCGGTACAGCACTGCTTCGGCGCCCAACCGGAGCAGCTCCGGGTCTTTGAGCAGCACCTGGTCCTTGCGAAGCTTGCCGTTCCTGATTGACTCGACGAATTCCTCGCCGTCTGTACCGTCGATCCACCGGTGGTCCTGGCAGAGCACCGCCACAGCGCCTTTGCGCATCAGGATGTGGAACTCGGACAGCTCGACTTCTTCGGATTCATCGAGGTACAACGCTGAGCGAACTACCAGCAGGAGCACCTCGCCGTAGCGTTCGAGTTTAGGCCGCTGGCGGGCGTGCACGAGGTCTTCGGCCAGCACTGGATGCAGTTCCCACGCCTCGGTGAGATCGTGGATGTCAGCTTCATCTGGTGTGGGATACAAGGACAAAGCAATGCGCTGATCACCAGTCTGGCCGAACGCCAGCGCATCGGCCGCGCTCGTGCCTTCCGGAGCGGATTCCACGTTGCCATCATCAATATAGCGAACAGCCATCGAGGTATGCGACGAATTCTGGGTACCGAAAAATGGTCGGGAATTCGCAGCCCGGCGTTGAACACGTGACATATTGCTCCTGAATGATCTTCGTTCATTCAAGTATCGCAACTCCGGCGAGAATATCGGCGCTGAAACGGTCCTCCGCTTGTCGGCGGCTGAATCTTGCTAGGGGGATCTCAAGGTTCGACGATTTCTACGTCCAGCTCCCCCGCGCGCCACTTCGCTGTCGTTTCATCCGCCAACGCTTCAGCTTCCAATGCCTCTGCGGGAGTCATGAAATACGTATTGATCCGCAATTTCTGTTCCGGATCCAATTCTGGTGAAAGCAATACCATCGGCCTGCTCTCCGGAATCTTCACCGCGTGGAACAACCCGCAATGCCGGGCAGTGTGGTGTATCAGGCAATTCAACCCGGCAGACTTGATATCCGTTCGTCCACCCTTTTCCCACGCGTCCAGATGATCAATTTCGCACCGTTCTACGGGCATGCTGCATCCAGGATAGGAACAGCCCCGGTAGGCGGCTCGGATCGCACGGCGCTGGGACTTCGAATACAGTCGTTGCGTCCGGCCTAAATCGAGGGGCAGGCTCTGGCCATTGAGCACTACCGGATACACTCCGGCATTGCACAGCGCAGTTCTGACTTCACCAGCAGACAAGGACATCCCACTGCTGGTGACCGCGAAGTCTTGTGCTTGCTCTTGCATCTTGTCCCAATTCAGAATGATGCTCACCTGCGGTGCGACCAACCCAGCACGTTGACCCGGCGGGTCACTGGTGCTCGTCCTGTCACTCATCAGCATTGCCATGAATCCAACTAAACGGCGTCGCTCGGGCTTCAAATCCTCCCATGGAGTGACTGCACCATTGGTAGCTGATTCAGTATTACGTTCTTCAGGATCCCCCGGCCGGCAACATTCTTCCTCGTCATCCGAGGTCTCCGAAACTTGTTCGTTGTTGTCTGCCGGCGGACTATCGTCTTCGGTTTCTTCGTCCGCCACCGGATCGTCTTTTGCCCAGTCCGGTTTGGACTCCGCATCGTCCCAACCGGAGTCCTGCTGACCCGTGAATTGAGCCTCGGCGTCTTTCAAGCCGTCCCTGTTCCCGGCCACGGTGGCAGGATTGTCCAGTTGCGCGAAGTAGGCCTCGATATACGCCGCCTGGGAGGGCAACACACGAAGCGTATACTCGATCAGGCCCTGGCGCATGCCCTTCTTGAAGATGCCAATGCGCTCCAGCAGAGCTTTCAGCGGGCGTTTGCCGGCTTTCACCTGAGCCACCAAGTCATTGATGTGCTTACGAGCCGATTTGGGTTCTGAGCGCAGGAAAGCGACTGATTCTGCTTCCAATCGCGCTTTCTCCGCCTGGCCGGTTTCATCGTCGCCGAAATCATTACGTGCCGAATGCAGCTTCAAGGCCGTAGAAGCTACCAATCGCGGGTCCACATTCGGGGCTTCGAATTGCGCGGCTAGCTCCGGGAGCCACGGCTCTACCGGTTGCCCTGCTTGATCGACACCACCTAGCAGGCAGTCGGCTTGGACTAGCCGAGTTCCTGCAGTGCCGCGCGGAATATTCAGCCAGTCGGTCATCATGCCTTTGGCGTCTTTGAAATGGGTGCGCCCGGTAGTGGCATGTCCTTCGGCGGCTTCAAGTTGTTCCAGCGTGGGATCGACACCAGCATCGCTGACCGCTTGGAAGGAGGCCTGATCAAGTTTGTGTGCACCGGTGCGGCGTAGGGCATGAGCTGCGTGGATCTGTGCCCGACTGAGCTTTTGGTTGATTTCCTCGACATACAGCGCGAATATCGCAGCGTGGCCGGCCGGTACGTCGCCGGACAGGATCGAAGTAGCCAAGGCGATTAGCTTGCCCGCCTCGACCAGATTCGATAGTGCTTGTGCCGTCACTGTGCTCATGGGATACAGCATGCCGTGGGCATCGCGGGCACCGGCGGTGGGCAACACGGTTTGTGGAAAACAAAAAATCCTGAAATCTCGGACAAACCGAAATTTCAGGATTTTAATTTGTGGAGGTAAGGGGATTCGAACCCCTGACCTTCTGCATGCCATGCAGACGCGCTACCAACTGCGCCATACCCCCAAAAGGATTGCTGCCCTGATCAGGCAACTCCATAATCATAGATGACTACCTGATCAGGATGCAAATTGAGGGTTACTTCTGGTTTTCAGAAAGTTCCTCAGGCAGCTCGATGACTGGGCAGTCGGCCCACAGGCGTTCGAGCGCGTAGAAGATGCGGTCTTCCTGGTGCTGAACGTGGACGACTACGTCGCCGTAGTCCAGCAGGACCCAGCGTCCCTGGCCGAAGCCTTCACGGCGAATCGGACGCATGCTGTACTCGTCGAGCACCTCAGCGACGATTTCATCGACGATTGCGTTCACCTGAGGTTCTGATCCACCAGAGACAATCAAGAAAGCGTCGGTGACGCCCAAGCGGTCGGCAACGTCCAGCGCGACCATGTTTTCTGCCATCTTCTCGGAAGCCGCGTGCGCGGCAACTTTCACGAGGGCAATTGATTCGGCGTGTGCTCCCATAGAGTGGAGTGTCTCCTTATAGAGGTGTAGATCGAGAACCTAATTGTCCTACGAAAACTAGTTGCCAAGCAACATGATCAAGCCAGCAATCAATGCTGCACCGCCCACGCTGAGGGCGACGATCATCGCGATCAGCATGTTATTGGCGCGGCGGAGGCCGTGCGCCTGCACGTCAAGTGGCTGCAATCCCTGTGCATTGACCGCATCGATGCGTGGCATGTCAACGTCCGGGGCCGGTTGGGCCGTATGGGTTTCAGCCTTCTGATCCGCCGGCGCCTTTGGCGCAGGCTTAGCGGCTGGTTTTGCAACTGGCTTGGCTGCAGGCTTGGCCGGTGCCTTGGCCGCAGGCTTGGCGGGGGCCTTCGCTGCGGGTTTGGGCGCCGGCTTGGCCATAGGCTTCTTGGCTGCTGGTGCCGCTTCGTCCTTCTTGGAGCTGAGCTTGCCGCCGGCGTTGAAGTCCAGCGAAACACTCTGGGTCTTGGGCCCTTGCACGCCGGTTTTGGCGATGCGGTCCTCGACCTCGCGAATGTTGCCCATGGCGCCGGTGAAAGGATCGGAGGCCTTGTCGTCCTTGCCCTGGTTGGCATTCTGGATGCGCAGGCGTTCACGTTCCGCGGCACGGCGGGAAATGATGGCCGCGCGGGCTGCCATTTCACGCTGGTGGGCGAGCACTTCGAGATCGATCTCGGAATCGTCCTCCCCCAGCAGGTTTGGATCGACCGGGGTCTTCGGCGCGTGGGCACGGCGGGCGGCTAGCGCCTGCTCGACGCTCATGACCGTAGTCTCCGGGTCGTCTTCCTTGGGCGCAGGCTTCTTGGCGGCCGGGGCCTTCGGCTCGGCCTTGCCCTGGTCTGCCAGCGCCTGGAGGCGCAGTTGACGGCGGGTCAGCGGCTTAGGTTCCTCCGCGGGGGCGACCGTTGGAATATTAGTGGTCAGCGCGCCGACCTCTTCTTCCAGTCGACGACGCTCGCGCAAGGCCTCGCGGTCACGGGCACGGCGCAACGACGCCCGTTCGCCCAGGGACTCTTCGGACTGTGGTGCGCTAGCTGGCTCAGCTGCAGGCTTTGCGCTGGGAGCCTTGGCTGGGGCTCCAGCCGGCTTGGCCGCTTCTGGCTTGGCACCTGCGGCCTTGGCGGCTGGCTTGGCCGGCTGCGGCTTGGCTGGAGCTGGTTTTGCCGGCTCTGGCTTGGGTGCAGGCTTGGCCGGCTGCGGCTTGGCTGGAGCTGGTTTGGCTGGCTCTGCCTTGGGTGCCGGCTTGGCCTTTGGGGTCGCGTCAGATTTCGCTGGCTTCGCCGAATCCTCGGCTTTTTCCGCGCTTTTCGACGCGTGCTCCTTGGCTGCCTGCTCGGCCTTGCTGTTGGCCAGCAAAGCTTCCATCTCAGCACGTCGTTTTTCGCGCAGAGCTCGCCTGCTTGAAACCGGCTGCGAGTTATCGCTCATCCTGATACTTCTCCCGACCGCATAGACAAATACCGTCACCCTTACCTAGAGATTATGCCGTGCTACCCCACCTTATGTGAGGTTACGACTCGGTATACAGCCCATATTTTGCAATGTACTGCACCACACCGTCCGGCACAAGATACCAAACCGGCTTGTCGGCGGCGACGCGCTCCCGGCAATCGGTAGAGGAAATTGCCAGTGCCGGAATTTCCAATTGCGAGACATTGTCGCGACCCACATCCGCGATGACATAGCCAGGGCGGCTCACGCCAACGAAGTGGGCGAGGTCGAAGACCTGGTCGATGTCGCGCCAGCTCATGATCTGGCTCATCGCGTCGGCACCGGTAATGAAGAAGAGCTCCGCATCCGGGCGCAAGGCGCGCAGATCGAGCAAGGTGTCACGCGTGTAGGTGGCGCCTTCGCGGTCGACGTCGACCCGGCTTACGGTGAAGCGCGGGTTCGACGCGGTGGCGATCACGGTCATCAGGTAGCGGTGCTCAGCGCTGGTGACCTGGCGATCGGCCTTCTGCCAAGGCTGGCCGGTGGGCACGAAAACGACCTCATCCAGGCCGTACTCGGCGGCTACCTCGCTGGCAGCGACCAAGTGGCCATTGTGGATGGGGTCAAAAGTACCGCCCATCACGCCGAGGCGCAATGGGCGGTCTTGAGGCTTTTGCTCTGCCAAGACTAGTGGCTATGTGGTACGTGAGTCTTGAACTGGCGGTGGGTGTCCTCTGGTTCAGGCTTTGCCTCGTGGCGGTTGCCTACGTTGGTGTAGGAAACGGTAATCAGCAGCAGGACCATCAGTGCTGCGAAGATGCCCCCACCGACGATCACAGCGAAAGTGTGAGGATCCATGCCGGTGGAAGCGGCTTCCGAAGCCAAAATCAGCGCGTTCAAGATAATTCTCCAGTCGTTTTCACGAGTTTGCTAAGCCAGCAACCTGGGCGGCTGGATCAGTAGCTCGAAAAGTAACGGTACGTTTCTTCTACATCGTACCGAAAAGGGCGGTCAGAAACTATTTGCGAATCTGCCCGTCGCCCTGGACGATCCACTTGGTCGTGGTCAGTTCGGCCAGGCCCATCGGGCCGCGAGCGTGCATCTTCTGGGTCGAGATGCCTACTTCTGCGCCCAGGCCCAGCTGCCCGCCGTCGGTGAACCGGGTCGAGGCGTTGACAATCACCGCAGCCGAGTCGATCTCCGCCACGAACTGCTCGGAAGCAGCCAGCGTGGAGGTGATGATCGCCTCGGTATGGCCGGTGGAGTAGGCGCGGATGTGCTCCAGGGCCTGGTCCATGCCATCGACGACCTTCACCGCGATATCCAAGTCCAGGTACTCGTTGCGCCAGTCATCCTCCCCCGCCGGGATGGTCGGCAGCTGCGGAACCAGCGCGGCGGCTCGGTCGTCCGTGTGCAATCTCACGCCGGCTGCGGCCAGGGCCTGCAGCACTGCCGGGGCCACAGCGGCATCCTTGTGGACCAGCAGGGTCTCCACGGTGTTGCAGACGCTGGGGCGGTGGGTTTTCGCGTTGAGCAGGATATCGACGGCCATTTCCTCGTCGGCGCTCGCGTCGAGGAAGATGTGCACATTGCCTTCGCCGGTTTCGATTACCGGGACCTTGGCGGTGGTGACCACGCGCTGGATCAGCTCGCGGCCGCCACGCGGGATGAGCACGTCGATCTTTCCGCGCGCGCCCATCATGGCGTCGGCACCGGCGCGGCCGAATTCGTCGACCGAGATCACGATGTCGCGGGGCAGGGAGACGGACTCCAGCGCGTCGCGGATCACCGCGACCAGCGCCTGGTTGGAGTTCAGCGCCGCCGAACCGCCACGCAGCAGCACCGAGTTGCCGCTCTTGAGCGCCAGGCCGGCGATGTCCACGGTGACGTTCGGACGCGCTTCGTAGATGGTGCCGATGACGCCCAGCGGGACGTTGACCTGGCGCATGCGCAGGCCGTTGGGCAGGGTTTCCCCGCGCACCACGCGACCGACCGGGTCGGGCAGGCCAGCGAGTTCATGCAGCGCAGAAATCAAGCCGTCGATGCGCTTGCCATCGAGCTTCAACCGGTCCAGCAGGGCCTCGGAGGTGCCATTGGCGCGGCCGGCAGCCAGATCCTTTTCGTTGGCGCGCAGGATCATCGCACGGTTCTGGTCGATGCGCGAAGCCATGGCCGCGAGGGCGCGGTCCTTCCAGTCGCGGTTGGCGCGCTTGAGGATCCGTGCGGCGCGGCGTGCACGGTCGGCCAGCTGGTGGACGGAGGTGGTGACGTCGGTGGTCGTTTCTTCGGTGTTTACGGCATCCATACTCATGCTCCTCATTCTAGAAAATGGGTTCGATCAAAGCTAGGTCGTCAACATGCACTACTGATCTGTCGTAACCTTCGCCCAGCTCTTCAACCAGATCCGTGGTGTTGTGTCCGAGCATCTCGGGCAGTTCATGGGAGCTGAAGTTCACCAGCCCGCGAGCAAATGGGGTTCCTTCCGCGTCGCAGATCTCTACGGCGTCGCCAGCCTCGAATTCCCCGCGGACGGCGGTAATGCCGGCTGCCAGCAGCGAGTTGGTTCCCTTTTCGATGGCCTTGACTGCGCCGGCATCCAGGATCAGCTTGCCTTCGATGGAAGCCAGATAGGCCAGCCAGACGTCGCGGGCCGAACGGCGGGAGTTGCGGGCGGCGAACCAGGTGCCTACATCCTGTCCGCGCAGCGCCTTGGCGGCATTGTCGGTGCTGGTCACCAGGGTAGGAATGCCCGCCGAGGAGCTCAGGGTCGCGGCATCGACCTTGGTGATCATGCCGCCGGTGCCGACTCCGGCTGCCCCCGGGGTGCCCAGGTCCACCGCTTCGAGTTCGTCGGGGTGCTCGATGGTAGTGATGCGGCTGCCGCCGTCATCAGGGTGCGCGTCGTAGACCGAGTCCACGTCGGAGAAGAGCAGCAGCGCGTCGGCCTTGACCAGGTGGGCCACCAGCGAGGCGAGGCGGTCGTTGTCGCCGAAGCGGATTTCGCGGGTGGCGACCGCGTCATTTTCGTTCACGATGGGCAGCACGCCCAGGTTCAGCAAGCGAACCAGGGAGCGCAGCGCGTTGGTGTAGGAAGAGCGGCGCATCAGGTCGTCGGCGGTGAGCAGCACCTGGCCTACGCGCTGGTCGTACTCATCGAAAAGCTGGGTGTACTGCGCCAGCAGCAGACCCTGGCCAACGGCCGCCGCGGCCTGCTGGGTGGCAAGGTCCTTGGGACGCTTGGCCAACCCGAGCGGGGCCAGACCGGCGGCAATGGCACCTGAGGATACAAGAATGACCTCGGTACCGTTGTTGACAGTTTCAGCGAGAGTGTCCACCAGGAACTTCAACCGCTCGTGGGATATCCCGCCGCTGACCGTGGTCAGCGAGCTGGATCCAACTTTGACCACTAAGCGCTTGGCTTGAGGCAGTTGGTGGGGCGAGGTAATGGCTGAAATTGTTTTGGTGGCACTTTCACTCATACTTTAATTTTCCTCCTGGGTTGCCTTTGGTTCCGCAGTCTTTCGTCCGTACTTGGAGTCAACCGATTCGGTCCAGACGCCGGCCTTGCGTTCGGCTTCCAGCTCGGCGCGAGCCGATGCCTTGGCCGCCCGGCGCTCTTCGTGCTCGGCACGCTTTTCCTCGCGGGTCTTGCGATCGCCGCGATCCTCGAGGCGGATGTCCTCGCCGCGTCGGCTGCCGCCGAGCAGTTCGGCGCCGGCTGCCATAGTTGGCTCCCAATCGAAGACCACTGCGTTGTCCTCGGCGCCGATGATTACCGCGTCCCCTGGCTTGGCGCCGGCCTTGAACAGCTGGTTTTCGACACCCAGCTTGGCCAGGCGGTCAGCCAGGTAGCCGACAGCTTCATCGTTGCGGAAATCGGTCTGCATAATCCAGCGTTCCGGCTTTTCACCGATAACTCGCCACATTGGCTCAAAGTTCTGCTCCTCGCGGCGGATGGTGAACTCGGCACGCTTGGTGGTACGTGGACGAATCACAGGCACCTCGACTACTGGGGCTTCAACAACCTGTTCAGCGCGTGCCTGCTCTACCAATTCAGCCATAGCGAAGGACAGATCACGCAATCCGTTACGCGAGAGCGCGGAGATCTCGAAGACGCGGTAACCGCGTTTTTCCAACTCAGGGCGCACGAATTCAGCCATGTCGGCACCGTCTGGCATGTCAACCTTATTAAGTGCGATCAGCTTCGGGCGCTCGATCAGCGGCACGATGGTGCCGTCGGTACCGGCGAAGGTGGAGTCGGCTTCGTAGTTGGCCAGCTCTGCTTCGATGATGTCCAGGTCGCTGATTGGGTCGCGGTCCGCTTCCAGCGAGGCGCAGTCCAGCACGTGCACGATGGCGGCACAGCGCTCAACGTGGCGCAGGAACTCGTGGCCCAGCCCCTTGCCTTCGGAGGCTCCAGGGATCAGGCCAGGCACGTCGGCGACAGTGAAGCGGGTTTCGCCTGCTTCGACGACACCCAGGTTAGGCACCAGGGTGGTGAACGGGTAGTCGGCGATCTTCGGGCGTGCCGCGGACACGGCGGCGATCAGCGAGGATTTGCCGGCCGATGGGTAGCCCACCAGCGCGATATCCGCCATGGACTTCAGTTCCAGGACAATATCCTGGCCGGTTCCGGGAATGCCCAGCAACGCGAAGCCCGGGGCCTTGCGCTTGTCCGAGGCGATGGACGCATTGCCCAGGCCGCCCATGCCGCCTATTGCGGCGATGTATTCATCGCCCGGCTTGACCAGGTCGCCGAGGATGTCGCCGTCCTTGGTCTTGATGACGGTGCCGGCAGGTACGCCCAGGACCAGGTCCTCGCCGCTCTTGCCCGGGTGCAGACCGCCCTTGCCCGGCTCGCCGTTGCCGGCCTTGCGGTGCGGCAGGTGGTGGAAGTCCAGCAGCGTGGTGACCTGGGGGTCGACGCGCAGGATGATGTCTCCGCCCTTGCCGCCGTTGCCGCCGTCGGGACCGCCAAGCGGCTTGAATTTCTCACGCTTGATGGACACACAACCGTGGCCACCATTACCTGCGGTGACATGAAGGGTTACGCGATCAACGAATGCAGCCACGGGGCCATCTTCTCCTAGTACGGGGTTGCGAGGGTTACTCGCTTAAAAGTCTAACTATGCACGCAAGGGGCGGACCGAAATCGGCCCACCCCTTGTGTACTAAAAAATTTGCCTGTTGCCTGAATTAGGCAGCAGCCACAATGTTCACCACGCGGCGACCACGACGGGTGCCGAACTCGACTGCGCCAGCAGCCAATGCGAACAGGGTGTCATCCTTGCCACGGCCTACGCCGGCGCCTGGGTGGAAGTGGGTGCCACGCTGGCGAACGATGATTTCGCCTGCCTTGACTTCCTGTCCACCATAGCGCTTTACGCCTAGGTACTGTGCGTTGGAATCGCGACCGTTGCGAGTGGAACTCGCACCTTTCTTATGTGCCATGCCTTTTAGCCTCTTTCGCTACAAAAATGGATTCTACGATTGCCTGAATTAGGCGATCGAGGTGACCTTGACCTTGGTCAGAGCGGCACGGAAGCCCTGGCGCTTCTTGTAACCGGTCTTGTTCTTGTACTTCTGGATTACGATCTTCTCGCCGCGAAGGTTTTCTACAACCTCAGCGGTGACCGTGACCTTAGCCAGATCGGCAGCTGCGGAAGTTACCTTCTCGCCATCTACCAACAGCAAAGCTGGAAGCTCGATGGAGCTGCCTGGGGCAGCCTGAAGACGGTCAACGGTGATGAGGTCTCCAACGGAAACCTTCTCCTGGTGGCCGCCTGCGCGGACAATTGCGTACACCACGTGGGTACTCACTTCTACTCGACGTTTATTGTCTTACCGGCGCAGATATCGACCCGAACACCCACAAAGTGGATGCGATCCCGGGGATCTCATGCGCTTGTGCCTTGACGCCGAGCGGACCAAAAGTCCGTGATCTTGGCGTTTAGCACCGATCAACTAGATTACGCTAGTCCACACCGCTGGAGCAAATACAAACTGCCCCAGCGAGGGAAGCGTGATCAAGTTCATCTATTTCAGTTCGCGTACTGGAACACCCACACCGAGCATTACCGGTTGCCCGGCAGGCTCAGCTGGCTTATCTTTCTGCGAACCGGAGGCATCCATCTGAACTACCGAACCGGTAGCGGCGGATACCTCTGCCACGAGAACCTCTGCAGTCGCATCGCCCTGGACCGAGGTGGCCCGACGACTGCGACGCTTTGGCTTCGTGGAATTCTGTGGGGCTGCCGCGGTGGCGGCAACTGGGACGGAAGCCGCGGGGCTGCTGGACTCAGCAGGCGCGCTGGCAGCAGGCATGGCCAGGCCGGTGAGCACCGGCTGGTCCTGCTGTGCCGCTTCCTGCGGACGCGAAGCACGGCGTGAACGCTTGCGCGGCTGGTCCTCGGACGTCGAGGCGGCAACAGGTTCAGGAGCAGCCTGCTGTTCCTGGTTGGCCTGAGCTTCCTCGTTGCCCGAAGCGTTTTCCTCGGACTGGTTGCGTCCGCGTCCACGGGAGCGTGAACGGCGGCGCGGCTTGCGGCTGCCGTCCTGCTCGTCGCTGGACTCATCCTGGCCCGGCAACGCTGCTTCCAGCGCTTCCAGGGTAACCGAGGCCTCGGTGCCCTGCGCAGACGCCGCGGACTTGGCCACAGGAATCTGTTCGCCCTCGATGCTCACTGCGTTTTCAGCAGCGGCATCCAGGTGCGAAGCGGCGGCAATGCTGGCCAGGGCGTTGCGCGTGGCTTCGTCCTTCTCCCCTGCTGCCGGCTCCTGCTTCTCAACTGGCTTCTGCTCGTCCTTCTCGCCGCCACGACGGCGGCGGGAGTTGCGGCTTGGCTTGTCGTTGAACTTCTTGCTGTGCGCTTCGCCCTGCGAGTTGAAGGTCTTGCGCGATTCAACTGGCTCTTCGTGGGTGATGAAGCCAGCACCTGCACAGTGCTCGCACTCTTCACCGAAGACTTCGAGCAGGCCGGTGCCCATGCGCTTGCGCGTCATCTGGACCAGACCCAGCGAGGTCACTTCAGCAACCTGGTGCTTGGTCCGGTCGCGGCCCAGGCACTCCACCAGGCGGCGCAGCACCAGATCGCGGTTGGATTCCAGGACCATGTCGATGAAGTCGATGACGATGATGCCGCCGATGTCACGCAGGCGCAGCTGGCGGACCACTTCTTCGGCCGCTTCCAGGTTGTTCTTGGTCACGGTCTCTTCGAGGTTGCCGCCCGAACCGGTGAATTTACCGGTGTTCACGTCGATGACGGTCATCGCTTCGGTGCGGTCGATGACCAGCGAACCACCCGAAGGCAGGAAGACCTTGCGGTCCAGCGCCTTGGCGATCTGCTCGTCCACACGGAAGTTGGCGAAGATGTCCTCTTCGGCTTCCCACTTCTCCAGGCGGCCCATCAGATCCGGTGCCACGTACATGACGTAGGCCTCGATGGTGTCCCAGGCGTGGTCACCGGAGACGATCAGCTTGGTGAAGTCCTCGTTGAAGACGTCGCGGACCACCTTGATGGTCAGATCGGGTTCCGAGTACAGCAGTTCCGGAGCCAGGGTCTTGGTGGAGTTGGCCTGCTCTTCGATGCCTTCCCACTGCGCACGCAGCCGGTTGATATCGTTGGTCAGTTCTTCCTCGGAAGCGCCTTCGGCGGCGGTGCGCACGATGACGCCCGCGTTTTCCGGCAGGTGGTCCTTCAGGATCTTCTTCAGGCGCTGGCGTTCGACATCAGGGAGCTTGCGCGAGATGCCGGTCATCGAACCACCTGGCACGTAGACCAGGTAGCGTCCAGGCAGGGAGATCTGGCTGGTCAGCCGGGCGCCCTTGTGGCCTACCGGGTCCTTGGTGACCTGCACCAGGACCGAGTCGCCAGCCTTCAAGGCGTTCTCAATGCGGCGCGGCGCGCCTTCGAGAGCGGCTACGTCCCAGTTCACTTCGCCTGCGTACAGCACGGCGTTGCGGCCGCGGCCGATATCCACGAAAGCAGCTTCCATGGATGGCAGCACATTCTGCACCTTGCCGACGTACACGTTGCCGATCAGCGAATCCTGCTGGGTCTTGGAGACGAAGTGCTCTGCAAGCACTCCATCTTCCAGTACGCCGATCTGGATGCGGTCCTCGCGCTGGCGCACGATCATCTTGCGCTCGACGGATTCGCGGCGGGCCAGGAACTCGGCCTCGGTGATCACCTGGCGGCGGCGACCGGTTTCGCGTGATTCGCGGCGGCGCTGGCGCTTGGCTTCCAATCGGGTGGAACCGCGCACCGAAGCGACCTTGTCGTTGACCGAGCTGTGGCTTTCGATACTGCCACGCGGGGCGCGCACACGGGTAACGGTGTTCGGCGGATCATCCTGCGAGCCGCCCTCAAGTTCCAGATCCACTTCCCCGCGGCGACGGCGGCGGCGGCGGCGCGAAGTCACGTCGTCGGCATCGGCGTCTGCCTCGGGATCTGCGGCAGCTGCGCGGCGAGCAGGTTCCTGCTTCTTCGCAACAGCCTGGGCCAGAACAGCCTGAGCTGTTTCCGGCACGGCGAAAGGATTCAAGATCATGGTGCTGCCGTGTTCGGCCAGCAGCATGCCGGTCTGGTCAACGTCGTTCGCTTCCTCAACCGGTGCAACTTCCTGCTCGGCCGGGGCAGCGATTTCAGCGCTCTGCTCCTGGACGTCTTCCTGCTTGTCCTGGACGTCTTCCTGCTTGGCCGCGGCGACCTCTACGGCCTCGTCATTCGCGGTATTGCGCACTGCCTGCGCCCGGCGTTCGGCCTGGCGGCTGGCCCGCTTGGTGGAATCAGGGGTGGAGATCTGGGTGCGGCGGGTGGCCCGCCAGCGGTATGGGCTTTCCTCGACGCCGGCAGCGGCATTGAGTTCGGCCAAGGTCATGGCGCGACGCAATGGTCGCGCGGGTGTGGTTGAAACACTGGTACGGCGGGCTCGTGTTGAACGGTTGCCCCGCTTATTACCTTGCGTTCCGCCCTTTCGTTGATTTGCTGCGCTCATTTAAATTCGCGTACTCCTACTATGTCCCGCTCGGGCATCCTCCACAGACGGCGCCGTTGCTGAAACTACAATCATCACGTGTCGCTTGGCCTACTTATCTTCCAGTAGTCCGGACACAAAAGCTCGCTATTTTCCGCGGGTTCGACGCTGGTCCAAATTTCTGAACCAGGCGCAAATCCTGCGGATCAACGTGGCCTAAGAAAACCGGCTGCTTTCCTTTGCAGCCCTACGATCCGCGGTATTCCCCCGGGAGGCGCACATATTGGGCACTCAACCGAAGCGATGCATCGCCTGTCGATCTGTTGTTTCAAAAGTCTGTCGTCGGGTTGAAAGCAGACTGTGGATCCGCGAACAACCATTCCCATTCTCTCATATTTCGTTCACGCCTTGTTCATTGCTTCTCACCAGATGCACAGAAATGCTTCCTAGTATGAAAAAGGCCTTGGCGGAATAACCCGCTTTCCTATGAACTTATGGAATAGTCAAAACATGGTTTCATCACAAGAAAATAGCCACGGCTCGGGCGTGTTGCCCTGGTGGGCTAAGGAACGCGGCTTCGGGCTGTTCATCATCGTTACGGGATTGATCTCTTGGCTCGCCGCCGGAATCCTGGTCCTGGAACGCTTGGAGTTGTACAAGAACCCCGACTACATCACCAGTTGCGACGTCAATCCCTGGATCTCCTGTGGCACCGTGATGAAATCCGAGCAGGCAGGAATTTTCGGATTCCCCAATCCCTTCTTCGGGATCGTTTGCTTCGCTGTTGTTATCGCCATCGGCTTCGCCCTGCTGGCCGGCGCAACAAACCTGAAGCGCTGGTTCTGGCTGTGCTTCCAGCTGGGCATCACCGCCGCTATGGGCTTGGTGATCTGGTTCTGGTCCCAGGCCCTGTATGAAATCAACGCCCTGTGCCCTTACTGCATGGTCGTGTGGGCCATGACGATTCCCTTGTTCGTGTTCACGACCGCACGCAATGTGCTTACCGGCGTGATTTCTGCTGGAGTCGGCGTGAAGAAGTTCTTCGCCGAGTGGAGCTGGATCATTACCGCCGTCATCTGGGCGCTCGTTGCCGCATCGGTCGTCCTGCGTTTCCCGCTCGCCTTCTTCGGCTAGAGCCCGGCTTCCATGCCCACCTGCGGGGCCGCTACTTCGGTAGCGGCCCCGCAGTGCTGTTCCTGGCGCTCCCCCACCCCGCCGCCAACCAGGTCGGCCGGCCTTGTGCCGCTGCTTGTTGCACCCCGGCGCGCCACCGGCGCCAAGACATCCCGCTTCGGCCTTCGATCCGCGTCAAAACGGCCATCGGCAAGGCCGGGAAGGGTTCGCCGTCAACGATCTTCCGGATACTGCCCAGCTAGACCCGGTAGATTAGAAGCATGGCAAGTGACATATGGAACACAGAAAATGCCCAGGACTACGGAATCAACCTGCTGATTTCCGAACACCTTCGGCTCCGTGAACTACAAGAGGAAGATCTTGCGTTCCTCACCCAATGGTGGAATAGCCCAGAATTCATGGCCCTGCAGGGCAACCTGGTACTTCCCCACCCGATCACCGAAGCCGCAGAACTCTTCAAATCGCGCAGCGTCAACCGTGGCACTACCGACGGCGTGGGACTTTCCATCACGCTTCCCGATGACACGCTGATCGGGCACACCGCTTTGTACGACTACAACGCGCCGGCCCGTTCGGCCGAATTGATGATCATGATCGGTGGTTCAAATGTGGGCCAAGGCTATGGCACCTTGGCCACCAAGATGATCATCGACTACGGCTTCCGCGAGATGGGCTTGAACCGCATCGGCTTGAACGCCTGGGCGTACAACGAGCGCGCACTGCGCACCTTCAACCGCGCAGGATTCCGCGAAGAGGGCCGAGTGCGCCAGGCTGGATTCCACGATGGGTCGTTCCACGACAAGATCATCATGGGCCTGCTGGCCAAGGAGTACTTCAACGCCAGGTAATCCGCACAGGCAGAGAACGAGACCTCAACAGAGCTGGGGCCGCGCACTGCGCGGCCCCAGCTCTGCTGCGTCAGTTCACTTCTGGACCAGACCCGCATAATCGGTCTGATAGCCCGTTACAGGCTGGTGAGGGATTTCTTCCCAGCGTTCTGGATCTTCTTGCTGGACTTCGCCCGATGCCATTCCGAGCAGCAATTCCTTGAGCGCAAGAACATTTTGGCGAATCAACTTGCCGCGGGACTTCTGCCCGAGGCTTCCGTCACTGCTATTTCCACTGGTTTCAAAGAAGACCACCGGGTTTCGATGCCCGTCGGCATTGAGCCCCCGGTAGTTCAAGCCCAGCATCATTGCAGAGACGACGCCGCAGGAATGCCGGGGAAATCAGCCCGTGGGTGCACGAATCGATGCATTCGGGCACGAAAACGGGTTAGTGGCCAGTGTGAACGCCAAAAAATCAGCATTTCGGTGTTGCCTTGGGACCTTGTCAAGTCGTTAGCCTATTGTTAGAGCTATCAGAACCAGCTACAAGGAGCGACTATGGCTTTTTTCCGTAAGGTCAGGCCCGCCGCGTTGTTGAAAAAGCAACCTCAGGACGACAAGCCGACACCTGCCGAGCACCACCGTGTTCCGGCCAGGGACGCCAAACCAGATTTCACGGTCACCAGCCTGTGGACCGACTTGCTAGGACGCCTAGGCATTCGAAGCGCCCAGCTGCTGGTAGTTGGCGCGCTGGCAACATTCCTCATCATCGGCATGCTCCGCTTGACCATGATCGTGATCCCGACGTTGCTGGCCGTCATCATTTCCTGTGCGTTGTGGCCCCTGGTGGTCAAGCTGCGCAAGTTTGTTTCCCCGATGCTGGCAGCATGGATCGTTTTTCTCGGATCCCTATTGGTCCTCGGAGGCATTGGCACCGGCCTGGTCTTCTCGGTCATCAAGGAATGGCCAAAGCTCGTTGACCAAGCTGTTGAGGGCTTCAACCAGCTCAATGACATGGTTCAGGGCTTCATCGGCACGATGCCTTTCAGCGTCGACCAGAGCCAGATCGATAATGTTGTCGAAACGGTAACCGGCTTCTTGACCAGTTCCCAGTTCGGCACCGGCGCTTTGAACACGCTGAGCGCAGCAGGCAGCTTCGTGACCGGCCTGGTCCTGCTGCTGGTGATCCTGTTCTTCTTCCTGAAGGACGGCGACAAGATCTGGGCCTTTGCCGTGTCGTGGACTCCACGCCACTACCGCAACAAGTGGATTCTTTCCGGCGACCGCGCGCTGCGCACCTTCGGCGGCTACATCCGCGGTACTGCCACCGTGGCCGCGGTGGATGCTTTGGGCATCACCGCGACGCTGCTGATCGTGCAGGTTCCATTGGCCATCCCGCTAGGCGTCATTGTCTTCCTCGGTTCCTTCGTGCCGATGGTAGGTGCCACCGTTGCCGGCATCCTGGCCACGCTGATTGCATTGGTTACCAACGGACCTGTGGTGGCGCTGATCGTGCTGGCTGCGGTGATCCTGGTGAACCAGCTGGAGGGCAACTTCCTGCAGCCGGTCGTCATGGCCAACGCCCTGAGCCTGCATGCACTGGTCGTGCTGATGGCACTGACCGCAGGCACCGTCCTGGCAGGCATCGTTGGCGCCGTCCTGGCGGTGCCACTGGTGGCCGCTTCATGGGCGGTGATCAAGGTATGGACCGGGCGCGACAAATCCGATGCGGTGGCTGAAGCCAGCGAGGACATCAAGTCTGAAGTCGAGATCAGCGAAGAGCAAGCGGCTTTCGACAAACTCGAAGCGAAGGAACAGCACCAGGAATCCCTCAAGGATTCCGAGTAGCTGTTGCGGCTGGGGCGCTCCTGCACGTCAGGGGCGCCCTTCCTTTTGCCACTTAAATGCTCTTGATCGAATTATTTCCAATTAATTCTCAAAGAGTTCATGCCCTCATCCAGCCCCGGCTTCCCGGGGTTTTCGCGCTGGGGACAAGACCGGTGGACCCGATCCCGCGTTGCCGTGGATGTGGTTTGTGTGTTTAATGTGACTGAAGTGATGGAAGTGGAGCGACGCGGGATGCGCAATCGCCTTGAGAAGTTTTGCTGCATGTCTTCGTTTTCCCCAACAGGGAAAACCCGCGCCACGCTTCGCCCGCAATCAATGTGCTAACGCGCACTGAAGACTGGGAGGTATCCACGTGCTGGAATTCAGCAATGACGGAGCAGATAAGTATCTTTCGCACATAGTCGGCCCTATCACCGACCACCACCAGGTGGTCAGGATCGGCGCTGCAGAGCAGCTGCCGCTGGACTCGACCGCACAGGCGCTCGGAAGTTCGGTGCAGCAGGCAGCTAGCCCGCAAGGAGCTATGCTCGCCCAGGACAGTTTGGATGACTGGTTCTAGGACCCGCTTCCAGGCATGAAAAATCCCGGCAGTTTCCAACTGCCGGGATTTTCGCGTTTCGATCTACTTGCCGAACCAGATGCCGATCTCGCGCTCGGCGGACTCGACGGAGTCTGAACCGTGGACCAGGTTCTGCTGGACCTTCAGGCCCCAGTCGCGGCCGAAGTCGCCACGGATGGTGCCTGGAGCCGCGGTGGTCGGGTCGGTGGTGCCAGCCAGCGAACGGAAGCCGGGGATAACGCCCTGGCCTTCAGCCACGATCGCCACCACCGGACCGGAGAGCATGAACTCAACCAGCGGCTCGTAGAATGGCTTGCCTTCGTGCTCTGCATAGTGCTCGGCGAGCAGCTCGCGAGTAGCTTCCAGCTGCTGCAGCTTGGCAATGGTGTAGCCCTTGGCTTCAATGCGGCCAAGGATCTGTCCGGTCAGACCGCGCTTGACGCCATCTGGCTTGACCAGGATCAGGGTACGTTCAGTCATGTGACTACCTCTTCGTATCGTTAATGTACTTCTTAGGTTCTCAGGCTTGCTCGGGGTTCGCTTTTTCCCAGGCTTCTTGGGCGGCGGCGCGGCGCTTGTTCACTGCGTCGATTTCGCCGCCCTTGTTCAGCGCATACCACCAGCACAGGGCGAAGGCCGCTGCGAGGTAGAACATGTCCGGCAGGATGAAGCCGCACAGGAAGAACACTACCTGCAGGATCCAGCCGATGATGTAGCCGATCTTCTTGCCCAGCAGGGCGCAGTTGAAGATGCACAGCAGCGCCACGGCAGCGCCGAGGCTGAGCACGACCACCGGTTCTCCGCCACGCTTGAGCCCGAAGGCCGCGAGGGTGACGAACACCGCCAGCAGCGCCTCGCAGACCAGCACTGTTGATGCGAACATCATTTTCGTGGAGCGCTGCTTCTTCTTCATCCCAGGACGCCACTCGCGCTGGGCACGGGTGAGTTTAGCCATCAGGATTCGCCTCCCTTGAGCAACAGTGAAATCTCGCCCACCAGTGTAATCGAACCGGTCACCAGCACGCCGCCGGACAAGTCGTTGCCTGCCTCGGCGCGGCCCACCGACCATTCGATGGCATCTTCCAGGTCCTCGGTGACGTGGATGTCCTCTTCCGGCCAGCCAGCGTCGATCGCCATGGTGGACAGTTCGCCGGCCGGGATGGCCCGCGGCGAGGACGACTGGGTGATGCAAATGTCCTCAACCATGTCACCGTACTGCTCGCGCATGGTGTAAAGCATTGCTTCGGCGTCCTTCTCCTGCAAGATGCCAACCATCAGCACCAGGCGGGTGAAGCCGAAGGATTCCTTGATCGCCTCTGCGGTGACGCGTATGCCATCCGGGTTGTGGCCGGCATCCACCAGGATGCTCGGTGCCGCGCGGACCAGTTCCAGGCGGCCCGGGCTGGTGGCGGCCGCGAAGCCGTCGCGGACCAGATCGGCATTCAGCTCGCGCTGGCCGCCGCCCAGGAAGGCCTCCACCGCAGCCAAGGCCACGGTGGCGTTCTGCGCCTGGTGGGCACCGAACAATGGCAGGAAGATCTCGTCGTAGCGCGCCGCTTGGCCCTGGATGGACAGCAGCTGCCCACCCACGCCATGCTGGCGTTCCAGGAGCTTGAAGTCCAGGCTGTCGAAAGCTGCCGGCACCTCAAGCTCGCGGGCGCGAGCCAGCAGCACGTCGGCGGCATCCACCGGTTGCACCGAAGAGACCAGGTAGCCGCCGGGCTTGAGGATGCCGACCTTTTCTTCGGCAATCTCGCCCGGGGTATCCCCCAGCAGATCGGTGTGGTCCAAGGAGATCGGGGTGATCACCGAAACGTCGGCATCTGCCACGTTGGTGGCGTCGGTGATGCCGCCCAGGCCGACTTCGAGCACCACGACATCCACCGGAACCTCGGCGAAAACCGCGAAGGCCAGGATGGTGACAGCTTCGAAGTAGGTCAGCTTGTTTTCGCCGCGCTCGACGAGCTCGGTGTCCACGATCTGAAGGAACGGGCTGATTTCATCCCACACGCGCACGAAGGTCCCGTCGTCTACCGGGGCACCGTCAATGGCGATGCGCTCGGTGACCGAGATCAGGTGCGGCGAGGAGTAGCGGCCGGTGCGCAAGTCGTGCGCCATCAAGAGCGACTCGATCATGCGTGCGGTCGAGGTCTTGCCGTTGGTGCCGGTGATGTGGATGACCGGGCAAGCCTTGTTCGGCTCGCCGAGGATCTCCATCGCGCGGAACATCGGATCCATGCGCGGTTCCATCTTGTTTTCCGGCGCACGGGAGAGCAGTTGCGCGTAGACGCGGTCCAATTCGCTCACTAGTTGGCCTCGACTTTGCCAGAATCCAGCTTGGCCACGGTGACCTGCTCGCCATCTACCGAATCATCGGCGACAAGTTCCAGCTGCGCGGTCAGGGTTTCACCTGCCACCAGCTCGCGGTTCGCTTCCAGTGCCGCGATGGCGGCCGTGTTGGCGGTGACCACGGTGTGGATGCGATCCGATACCTGCAGGTCCGCGTCCTTGCGGGCGGACTGGATGGAGCGGATCATGTCGCGTGCGGTGCCCTCGGCAGCCAGTGCCTCGGTGACCTCGGTATCCAGCACCAGGAAGCCGCCGTCGATGACTGCCGCGGCAATTTCGCCTGCTGCATCCACCACGGTGTCCAGGGTGTACTCGCCCTCGGCCAGTTCCAGTCCTCCCGCGGTGACCACCCCGTCGGTGACCGACCAGTCCCCGGACTTGGCGCCCTTGATCGCCTGCTGCACGTTCTTGCCCAGGCGCGGACCGGCCGCACGGGCGTTCACTACCAGCTGCTGGCTGATGCCGTAGCTGGCGGCGTCGACGCCTTCGGCATCGATCAAGGTGACGGCCTTCAGGTTCAGCTCGTCCTTGATGATCGACGCGTAGGTGCCTTCCAGGCGGGCAGCGCCGGTGAGCACAACCTTCAGCTCGGCCAGCGGCAGGCGCACGCGCAGGTTCTTGGCCTTGCGCAGCGAGGAGC
Source organism: Glutamicibacter sp. NPDC087831 (assembly GCF_044742845.1). Lineage (NCBI taxonomy): Bacteria > Bacillati > Actinomycetota > Actinomycetes > Micrococcales > Micrococcaceae > Glutamicibacter > Glutamicibacter sp. NPDC087831. The sequence goes on along the minus strand of NZ_JBIUVH010000001.1, from coordinate 854,513 downwards.
CCACGGAGCAGATCTTGCGGGTTGTTTCCATGGTTTCCAGCAACGCGGCGTCGGTTGGGAATTCGCTGGCTTCCGGCCAGTCCTCCAGGTGCACCGAACGTTCGCCGGTCAGCCCGCGGAAGATCTCTTCGCTGGCCAGCGGCAGCAGCGAAGCAGTGACCTTCACCAGGGTTTCCAGCGCGGTGTACAGGGTGTCGAAGGCCTGGGTGTCTTCATCGAAGAAACGCTGGCGGCTACGGCGCACGTACCAGTTGGTCAGGGTGTCCATGTACTGGCGCACGGCCTCGGTAGCATCGGAGACCTCGTAGGAATCCAGTGCCTCGGTGACTTCGCGCACCAGCTGGCCCGTGGCGGCCAGCATGTACTGGTCCAGCGGGTCGGTGGAGTCCATCGAGCGCTTGGCCTCGTAGCCGGCCCCGTTGTTGGCGGAGTTGGTGTAGAGGTTGAAGAAGTGCCAGACGTTCCACAGCGGCAGCAGCACCTGGCGCACGCCATCGCGGATGCCCTGTTCGGTCACGACCAGGTTGCCGCCGCGCAGGATCGGCGAGGCCATCAGGAACCAGCGCATGGCATCGGAGCCGTCGCGGTCCAGGACCTCGGTGACATCCGGGTAGTTACGCAGGGACTTGGACATCTTCTGCCCGTCCGAGCCCAGCACGATGCCGTGGGAGATCACGTTGGTGTAGGCCGGGCGGTCGAAGAGCGCGGTGGAGAGCACGTGCATGGTGTAGAACCAGCCGCGGGTCTGTCCGATGTACTCAACGATGAAGTCCGCCGGGTGGTGGCCGGAATCGAACCATTCCTGGTTGTTGAACGGGTAGTGCACCTGGGCGTACGGCATCGAGCCGGAGTCGAACCAGACATCGAGCACGTCTTCCACGCGCCTGAGGGTGCCGGATTCGGCGCAGCCCTCATGGGCCTTGGTCAGCTCGTCGATGAATGGGCGGTGCAGGTCAGGCTGGCCTTCGTGGTTAACCGGCATCCGGCCGAAGAAGTCCTGCATTTCCTGCAGCGAGCCGAAGACTTCGCGGTGCTCGCATTCGGCACCGCTGCATTCCCACACCGGGATCGGCGAACCCCAGTAGCGGTTGCGCGAGATGGACCAGTCGCGGGCGTTTTCCAGCCACTTGCCGAACTGGCCGTGCTTGACGTTGCCCGGGATCCAGTTGATCTGCTCGTTCAGCTCGACCATGCGGTCCTTGAACTTGGAGACCTCGACGTACCACGAGGAGATCGCGCGGTAGATCAGCGGGGTGCGGCAGCGCCAGCAATGCGGGTAGGAGTGCTCGTAGGAGGCCTGCTTGACCAGCTTGGCCTCGTCCTTGAGCACATTGGTGATGGTCTTGTTGGCGTCGAAGACCTGCACGCCGGCGATCTCGGCCAGCGGGCCGTTGCCGAAGACCGGCAGGAACTTGGCGCCCTCGTCTACCGAGAGGATCACCGGGATGCCGTGCTCTTCGCAGACCTTCTGGTCATCCTCGCCGTAGGCCGGAGCCTGGTGCACGATGCCGGTGCCGTCGGCCACAGTGACGTAGTCGGCGGTGAGAATCTGCCAGGCGTTTTCGGTGCCGTACTTCTCGGTGTCGGTGTACGTGTCCCACAGCGGCTGGTAGCGCACGCCGGCAAGCTGCTCACCGGTGTAGCTGGCGGTGATGGCCGCAGCGGCTTCCTTGGCATCCTTGTAGCCCAGGTCCTTGGCGTAGGAGCCCAGCAGGTCGCGGGCCAGCAGGAATGGCCCGGCGGCGGCCGAAGCCTTCACGCCGGCCTCGCCTGCAGGAACCACGACGTAGTCGATCGCCGGGTGCACGGCCAGTGCGGCGTTGGTTGGCAGGGTCCACGGGGTGGTGGTCCACGCCAGGGCCTGCACGCCGGCAAGTGCCTTGGAGGCTTCGGTTTCACCGGCAAGGATGGTGAAGCCCACGGTGACGGTCTGGTCCTGGCGGTTCTTGTAGACGTCGTCGTCCATGCGCAGCTCGTGGTTGGACAGCGGGGTCTCGTCCTTCCAGCAGTACGGAAGCACGCGGAAGCCCTTGTAGGTCAGATCCTTGTCCGAAAGCTGCTTGAAGGCCCAGATGACCGATTCCATGAACTCGACGTTCAGGGTCTTGTAGTCGTTTTCGAAGTCGACCCAGCGAGCCTGGCGGTTCACGTACTGCTTCCACTCATCGGCATACTTCATCACCGAGGTGCGGCAGGCGTCGTTGAACTTGTCGATGCCCATGGCTTCGATCTGCTTCTTGTCGGTCATGCCCAGCTGCTTCATGGCTTCCAGCTCGGCTGGCAGGCCGTGGGTGTCCCAGCCGAAGCGGCGCTCCACGCGCTTGCCGCGCTGGGTCTGGTAGCGCGCTACCAGGTCCTTGACGTAGCCGGTGAGCAGGTGGCCGTAGTGCGGCAGGCCGTTGGCGAAGGGAGGGCCATCGTAGAAGACGAATTCTTCGCCCTCGCGCTGGTCAATGGAGGCCTGGAAAGTGTCGTCGTTCTTCCAGTATTCGAGGACGCGCTTCTCAAGATCTGGGAATCGCGGTGAAGCCGGGGTCGAACCGGTTGGGTCTGTAGTGACCTTCGGGTAGAAGCTCATCGAATGGGCCGTCCTTCAAGCGTAGGGTCGATAAATCCTTGCCTACGAGGACGGCACGAATGCCGCGGTACCACCCCGCTTATCCCCCGCCGCAATGATGGGGAATCGCTTATCTTCAGCTGTGACGGGCTGGTCCCGTTCGGTTCTACTTGGCGTTCATGATGCTCGCGGTTCTTCCGAAGACTCACCGGTGATAGCCGGATCAAAGTCGCAGTCCTTATATCCTACCGCGTGATGCCCCAGCTGAAAATTCCCGGCAGCCTTCGAAATGCAAGTGAGCGCAGGCTCACAGCTCGGCGAGCGCAGAACACGCATGCCACCCGCAGCGCCATTCAAATATAGTTTCGAACAAGTGTTCGAACTTGTTAACTGCACTGGCCCTTCAACCCGGTATCACCCGAACGATCTGCGATAAAGTCCAGCAAGCGCTCAATCTCATTAGGCTCGACCGGTATCGCCGTTTGCCCGGGCTTCGGAAACGGAAGATTCATCGCACCGACCCTCCCTCCCCGGTTCGCAATAGCTGACGTCATGCATACGCGAGGTGATGAATCACCGGTAGATGGGTATGCAAGCACTGCCGGAGCATTCCAAAGATTTGCATAGGCGTAAATCTGGTACTGGTCTGCCATCGATGCGCTGGTAACGAACTTTTTAGATTTCTTGTACTTGCCGTCGATAAGCAGGACTGAACACCCCGGAGTATCAGCGTAGTCAATGTGGATGTCGACATTTTTCGACACTCCCCCATGAAATAGCACTTTGTTGCCAGGACTCCTATTGACGCGATATTTTCGCGTCGTATCAACGGCTCTGGCCACCAGATCTTCCCAGATCTCGCTAGTTGCAATCTTGAACGTGAAGACCACGCCGTCAGCGTCCTCATGGGTCGGCTCTGCCAGCGACACGTGATCGTTCAATACCGCCAGTGCCAATCGGTACACCGCGAGCAACCCGCGATTGCGCTGGCGAGCCGCATCCCGCAATGGGCGCCGTACGATTTCAGCGACGGATCCAATGGAAACGTCATTCAGTCTCGCGTCGATTTCCAGCGCCAAATCAACAAGCAGGTCATCACCGTTGACCTCTTGAGAGCACTGTTCAACCGCAAGTCGAATCGCTTGCCAGATTTGAGTGTCTCCGTCTAGATCGTCGAATGTACACCATATGGGCAATCTTCGATTTGCCTTGCGTTTAACAAGCTCGTTGATCATCAAACGACCTCGAACGGCTGCCAAGGGTTCGGAGACCGGAATGAACTCCGGCCTGCGCCGTGCGACTTGAGCTTCTGCCAGGAGCAAGAATAACTTCATGAAAGCCTGACGCGCCTGCGGTTCGCGCATCATGACCGAAATTCCAAGAGGTGGGTCATTGACTACTGGCTGCAATTTGTCACGGATCAATTCCCAAAATCCGGCCAAAATACTCGACCGCGTTGGCTCCGGGGCACGCGAGGCCACAGCTGGAGGAACCGAACGCGTCCAAAGCGCGTCTCTGACGCCGTCGTCATCCTCATCAACTTGAACAGGTCGGCACAAGCGACTCAGCGCTTCGGCGCACTGGCCATTCAATCTTAGATAGTCCATTTCATAGAGGACTAGGGTGTCTAAATCTGAGCCTGTGGATTCGCTGTCAAACTTCCAAGCGCGCGGCACGATCTCAGCTGCTTCTGAATCCCGCCATGCTTTCGGCAAGACGTAGATGAAGATTGCGCGGCTATCTGCTTCGTAGGACTCCGTCGTTTTCAAGACGGTGAGCCCAATTCCGTTTCCACGTGTGCTGGCTTGAAACCACTTAGGCTCCTCGTTGGCTAAGCGGCCTTGTACAGTCGGGAGTTCGGTTTCCATGATCAAGATTCGGTACGGTTCGATGGAACTGTTAGGAATCTTCGTCCAAGTCCACGACCGTGCGCATAGAGTCGCATCTGGTTCGGCAGCTGGGCTTCTTCCTCATCGAAGAATGCTTTTACCGTTTCAGCGCTGAGATTGAAAATATGGGCGATCTCGGCCAGTTGCTGCACCAGCGCTTCCGCAATGTCCTTCGCTGTTGCATCGGTAGTGAAAAAATATGAGTGCCCCAGCTGTGCATCCGGGCCCACTTCGTCGTTTAATTTCTGGTTGACACACTCGTGCCACGCAATTACCTTGTCGAGTTCTTGAGACCGATCTTTTCCCAAAGCTATCGCTAAGCGCTGCCCTGCCAGAACTTCTTGAGTCTTCCACCAGAATCGGCGACGCAGCGCTAGGTCTATAGTGCCAACTGAGCGATCAGTTGTATTCATCGTTCCGATAATGTGCAGGTTTGGCGGAACAACCAAGTGCTTACGGTTACCTGGCAAACTTGTCTGCAATTCCACGCTGTTGAGTTTCGGTTGTTCGTGCAGTTCAGAGTCTGTAAGCACCGTGTGGAAGTTCTCGGTCGGCCAACACCAATGCTCAAGGGGATCATGCAGCCCCACACCAGTATCCGCCTGCACAGCCGACCTCTTGCTTGGTTCGATCACCATCAGGAGATCGCCAAGGACACGTGCGGTATTAGCTCGGTTGATTTCATCGAGGAATAGCAAGTAGTTCTGTTCAGGATCCCTGGTCGCCCGTTCGCACATCCGCAAGAATGGCCCAGGTACGACTTCAAATGAATCTGATTTTGGCCGCAATCCCACGACGAAATCTTCGTAGGAAGTCGAAGGATGGAAGACTAGAACGCTCGTCCGGTTGCTGTAGGCGACTTTGAGCGCTTCAAGGGTGTGCGTTTTTCCGCTTCCAGCGACACCTTCGAGAATGACGTTTTTGTAGGTGTCGAGATCGCTAATCAGCTGATCAATATCAGTTCCGGCTGGGATCAGTTCTTCCTCAGATTCGCCTGGTGCAAAAGCAACAACTTTCGCATTTTCCTGCATCCATCGGCTAAATCCTTGTTTGCAAAGTTCAGCATCTTGCGTCGTTCCCTTGAGTGCTTCAACAGGGAACTTGATCCACACGTAGCTATCTGGATCTCTGCTATCCTCCGGACCGGACTTGCGCCTAAGGTTTTCGATCATGGTGCCAGCTGCCAGCAGGTGCGGAAGCGGGTTATGTGCGAGATCCCATTGATCCACCAGCTCACGTGGTGACTTCGAATACGAACCTTCGCCCGGCCAATCAGGATCCAACAGACGCAAGAAGGAACTGATATCTTCGCGAATGACGACAAATTGCTTTAGCGGTTCTCCCGGCACAGCAGTCGCTTCGAACTTGCGCCCCAGAGCTTCCAGGCAGGTGGACGTCACCTTATCCGCCTGAAGTTCGTCGTCATATCCGAAGATGCAAAAGACGGTTGACCGCATCTGGGCACTCAGCGTGCCATCAATCCGTACCTGATTGAATATCTGACGCACCTGTACCTCAGCAGGCTCTTCCAAGAGCCGAACAGTTCCCGTGTTTACAGACATTGGCGCCTCTTCTACCAAGGGATGAATTCAATACTCACATCCGGCTCTACGACTATCGTCATCTTTGCACACTGCGTCGCGTCGCGGAAGACTAATATTTCGCATCAACTGCGGTAGGTTCTAACCCGAATTCTTCAACGAGGACTAAATGATCTTGGCACCTGCGCGATCCGTGGTTTTAGTAGGCTTGCGTCCATGAGCACTCCCGCGCCGTCTTGGGCTGGCCCGCAGAACCAGCCTCGTTATTTCGGCTCCCCCGCAATTTTGCGCTGGGGACAACACCTGGTCACCTTCATCCTGCTCCTCATCGTGCTGTTCAGGGCCTTCGCCAACGGGGAGAACCCCTGGCTCTGTCTGGGCATCTCGATCCTGTTCATCGCGTGGTACTGCGCCGGATTCATTCGCATGGCACGCAGCCACGCGAAAAATATGCCAGCCTGGTGGTTGGCGGTCCTGCTGGGCATCTGGGTGGCCAGCCTCGCAGCTTCCCCCGAATTCATGTGGCTCGCTTTCAGCCTCTGGTTGTTGCTCGGCCACCAGCTCCCCTTAGTGCCCTCGATCCTGTGGTCGGTCGTCGTCTATGCCTTCACCATCCTCGCCCCGTACCTGCACAACTCAACGGTTACACTGGCAGCGGCAGCCGGCCCCTTGGTTGGCGGGCTATTCGCCTGGGGCATCTCCCGCGGATACCTGCAGATGGAACGCGACGCGGAAGCACGTACTTCCCTGGTGGATTCCCTGGTGCGAGCCCAGCAGGAAATGGCAGACCTGCAAGGAGAATTGGCCCGCTCCCAGCATGAGGCTGGCATCGCCACCGAACGCACCCGTCTGGCCCGCGAAATCCACGACACCGTCGCCCAGCAGCTCTCCTCCATCGGATTGCATGCCAAGGCGGCCGAAGCGTCCAGGGATCCCGAAGCTGCCACGGCGGCCCTGAGCCGCATCGATGAGCTTTCCGGGCAGGCTTTGACCGATTTGCGTCGCATCATCGCCGCCCTGGCTCCGGCAGAACTCGATTCCCAGGCGCTCGCCGGAGCCTTGGGCCGCGTCTTGGAGAATTTCAAGGCCGATTCGAAGTTGGAGACCCGATTGGATATCGAACCGGGGCTGCCCACTTTGGATCCGAATGTGCAGATCGCGCTGCTGCGCACCATCCAGTCCGCCCTGTCCAACGTGCTGCGCCATGCCCAGGCCTCCACGGTGGCGCTCAGCCTGGGGTCCAGCGGCGACGAAGTACGTTTGGATATTGTCGATGACGGCATTGGCTTCGTTCCCAATACTGGTCGCGTTCAAACCAGTACGCACACCGGAGGCTTCGGCCTCACCGCAATGAACCAGCGCCTGCGCGAACTCGGCGGCGGTTTGGATGTCGAGAGCTCACCCGGTGAAGGCACCGCCCTGTGCGCCCACCTTCCGCTTCGCTTAGCAAAGGACAACTCATGATCCGGATCCTGCTGGTCGACGATCACCCCATCGTGCGGACCGGCCTGCGCGCGCTGTTCGAGAACTACGACGACATCGTTGTCATTTGCGAGGTTTCCAGCGGCGAGGAAGCGGTGGAATTCGTCAAGGCCAACACCGTCGATGTGGTGCTCTGCGACCTGCGTCTGGGTGCCGGGATGAATGGCGCACAAACCACCGCGGCGATCCGCCAACTGGCCAAACCGCCTTATGTGCTGATCCTGACCACCTTCGACAAGGACTCAGAGCTGCTCGCTTGCATCGAAGCTGGAGCTGCCGGCTACCTGCTCAAGGATGTCAGTGCCCAGACCATCGTCGAATCCATCCGCCAAGCCTCCGCCGGGCACATGGTCCTGGCCCCGGAGATGACCCAGCGCGTTGTCGAGGGCATGCGCCGTCCCAAAATCGAGCTCACCAAGCGCGAAAAGGACGTATTGGTCCAACTGTCTACCGGTGCCGGCAACAAGCAGATCGCCAAGGCCCTGTTCGTCTCGGAGGCGACGGTCAAAACCCACCTGGTCCACATTTTCGACAAGCTCCAAGCAACTACGCGTACCGACGCGATCAACAAGGCCAAAGACCACGGACTGCTGTAGCTGATCAACAGAATCCCGGTGACACGCCGGGGTGCATCTCAACCTTTCGATTGAAGTTTTACTCACCCCTTTCCACGATGGCCTGACCTGCGAAATCTCGTTAACTGGAACTATGAAAGTTCCAGTTATCCCCCGGATCGGCGATTCGCTGACCAACCGCCGCGGAGCCCGCATTTGGGCCGCCGGCATCTTTGCAGTAGTTCTCGTTCTCTTTGGTGCGCTGAGCAGCATCCAAGCCCCAACCCGTGCGGCCAGCTCCCTGGTCGAAGGCTCCGAATCGGCACAGGTCGCCGAAATCCTGGATGCCAACACCAGCGATTCCCAGAGCTCGGCTTTGCTGGTGGCCAACCGCACCGATGGCCATGCGTTGAGCAATGCCGACACCGCTGCCCTTGATGAGCAGACCGCGGCGCTAGGCCACGACGCGGAGGTGTCCGCCGGCCGCACCATGGCCAGCGAAGACCAGCAGGCAGCCATGGTTCCGCTCACCTGGGATACGGTCTCCGATACGGCCGACCGCCAGAAGCTGGATGAGGTCCGCAACTGGATCCAGGCCCATCCCATTCAGGGGCTGGCCGTGCAGGTCACTGGTTCTACCGCCTTCGCAGTAGATATCACCAATGCCTTCGCCGGGGCGGACTTCACCCTGCTGGCCGTCACGGTGGGCATCGTGGCAGTCTTGCTGATCCTCACCTACCGTTCGCCGGTACTCTGGCTGATCCCGCTGGTCGTTGTTGCCATCGCCGATCGCAGCGCCTCCCTGGTGGCGAACCTGCTGGGCAACGCCTTCAATCTGCACTTCGACTCCGGCGTGCTCAGCGTGCTGGTCTTCGGCGCCGGCACCAACTACGCCTTGCTGCTGATCTCCCGTTACCGCGATGAACTGCAGAAGAATACTGACCACCGCCAGGCGCTGTCCAAGGCGTGGGCGGCCAGCTTCGAAGCGATCCTGACCTCCAACCTCACCGTAGTGCTGGCCCTGCTGACCTTGGGACTGGCCGTCATGGAAGATACCCGCGGGCTGGGCATCGTCTGCGCCGCTGGCTTGCTGATCGCTGCGTTCTTCGTGCTCTTTGCGCTGCCACCGATCCTGGCCTTCGCCGGGCGCACGGCATTCTGGCCGCTGGTCCCCCGCCCGGGACAGGAAAGCAAGAAGGAAAACTTCTTCGGACGTGCTGCTCGTGCTGTGATGACCCGTCCGGGTCTGAACCTGGCAGCATTGGCGGTCTTGCTCATGGTGCTGGCTGGAGCGTTGACCGGCACCCGTATCGGCCTGGACCAGACCCAGCAGTTCCGTACCGCCACCGAGTCTTCCAGTGCCATGCAGACCCTGGCAGCGCACTTCCCCGCAGGTGAAACCCAGCCGATCACCGTGTTGGCGCAGGGAACCGATGTCCAGGTCCTGCGAGATGAATTCTCTGGAGTCGACAACGTCAAGCGTGTTGGCGAATCCTCCCAGCTCGGCACCACGCCATGGCAGCAGTTCTCTGTCATCTCGGCTGTCGATCCCAGCTCGGCCATGGCACAGGACCTGGTAGCGGACCTGCGCGGTGCTGCGGCAACCGGCAGTACCGGGCAGGTGCTCATTGGCGGGCAGAGCGCCGAAGAGCTTGATTCGCACCAGATGCACCTGCGCGACCTGTTCGTGATTGCCCCGCTGATCATGGTCATCTGCTTCGTGATGCTCGGCTGGCTGACCCGTTCCTGGCGAACCGCACTTGCCTTGGGTCTGGTGAATTTGCTCAGCGCGGGCGCCGCCGTCGGCTTGGGTTCCCTGGTTTCCTCGGTGGTCTTCGAGGCCAACGCTCTGGATGTCCAGGTGCCGCTGCTGGCCTTCGTCTTCTTGGTCGCCTTGGGCGTGGATTACACCATCTTCTTGACCCAGCGAGTCCGCCAAGACTCGCAGGTGCTGGCGCTGGGCGACGCAGTGGTACTGGCCGCAAGCCGCACCGGTTCGGTGATCACCAGTGCCGGGCTCGTGCTAGCAGGTGTCTTCGCGGCACTGGCAACACTGCCGCTCACGGTATTAGGCCAGCTCGGCCTGATCGTAGGACTCGGCGTCCTGCTGGACACCTTCGTCGTTCGCACCCTGCTGCTCCCGGCGCTGTTCGCAGTCCTGGGCTCAGGCAAGCATCCACTCTTCGGCACAACTTCCTCCGCTGCAGAAGCAACTGCAGAACCAACCGTTCAGAAAGAAAACAAAATCAATGCGTAAGCTCGTGAATTTCTCCTTCGCCTACATGGTCCTCGGTGTAGCTTCCGGTCTTTTCTACCGTGAACTCACCAAGATGAACGGCTTCCCTGAAGGCCAGTGGACCCAGCTCTCCGTAGTCCACACCCACCTGCTGGTGCTGGGCTTCATCATCTTGCTGCTGGTGCTCCTTCTGGAAAAGGCCTTCGGCCTGAGCCAGCACCGCAAGCTCTTCGCGTGGTTCATGGGCACCTACAACGCGGGCGTGATCCTAACCGCGGGCATGCAGCTCACCCACGGCATCATGACCGTACTAGGCGTTGAGTCGTCCAAGATGATCTCGGGCATCGCGGGTCTTGGCCACATGTCGATCACCGCAGGCATGATCTTGCTGTTCATCATGCTGCGCCGCAGTGTCGGCACCCCGAAGCCAACCCAAAAGGTCGAGATGGCCGGCTAGCCCAGCCAAGTACCACAGCGGAACTGACACTCGGTCCAGACGAAGATCGTCTGGGCCGAGTTCGCTCGCGCTTCTGGCACCCACCGCCAGGACCCCAAGATTGGCCACTTGGCTAAGGATAAAATGATCCGCTGCTGCTATAGATTGAACTAACAATCTTTCTCCCAGGAGCGGTCATGAGCGACGAATTCTTTTCCATCGTGGATACCGAAACCACCGGCCTGTTCCCCGGAGGGAACGACCGCATCGCCGAAATTGCGATAGTCACCATGAATCGGCAGGGCACGATTGTCGACTCGTGGGAAACACTGATCAACCCGCAACGCGATCTTGGCAAGCAATCAATCCATGGCATCCAGAGCCGCGACGTGCTCGATGCACCCAGCTTCAAGGATCTGGCAGAAGAACTGCATTGGAGGCTATCGGGCACAGTGCTCGTGGCACACAATCTTTCCTTCGATTCCAGATTCCTTGAGGCTGAATTCCGCAAGTGCGGCCTGCCGGTGCCCGAGACCTTCCTGGCGCAAGGAATGTGCACCATGCGAATGTCCCACCGCTACCTGCAAGGCGCAGGCCGCTCGCTTCAAGACTGCTGCGATTCCTTTGGCATCGAGTTGCAACAGGCTCACAGCGCAGTGGGAGATGCGACGGCCACAGCGACATTGCTTTCGCGCTACATGGAACTGGATCCCGATGAACCAGAATGGGACGGACGACTGCGTTTAGCCTCGACAGGGCGGTGGTTTGATTCAACGCCGCGCTCGCGCGTCGTTCCAGTTAAGCGGTCCCAGTACAGAGCTGAATCTGCCGGGCATTTTCTGGAAAAGCTTGCGACCCGGTTGCCGGAATTTTCGGGCACGGCTACGGAGGAGAACTACTTGGCCGTACTGGATTTAGCTTTGATGGACCGCTACGTATCAGCCCATGAAGAAGCCCAGCTGCTCCAGGCCGCCACTGAAATTGGTTTGGATAAGCACCAAGCGCTGAGATTGCACGAACTGTACTTCCAACAGCTTGTCGCAACGGCTTGGTCCGATGGCGTACTGACCGAAGACGAAATAGCCGATCTGGCGAAAGTCATCGGATTGCTAGGACTTCCGCCGCAGCTAATCGAGGTAGCCAAGGTGGCGCCGGTGGCTTCCGAAGATCACGAACCCATCCGCGAGCCTCAGGGCAATCATCAGATCGATCTCGGCGCCATGGTGGTGCTCACCGGCGATATGACTCGTCCGCGTTCGGAGATTGAAGCTCAGCTTGCGTCCGCAGGGTTCGCCCCTCATCGCGCGATCACCAAGAAAGTAGCCTTGCTGGTGGCCGCGGATCCTGACTCGCTCTCCGGCAAAGCCAAGAAAGCACGCGACTACTGCATCCCTGTTGTCGGCGAAGATTATCTCTGGAACACCCTACTCCGCTGACACCTGCGCCAGGTACAGCAATGGGCGATGTCCCCCAGCAATGATTTGCCGAGGGACATCGCCCATAGTTGCTAGAGCCCGGGGTGAAACTTACAGGCTCTCAACCAATTTTTTTGCCGAAGAGAATTCCATCATCGCTTCGCGCTCTACGACCTTGACGCGGTCGCGAGTGATCTCGCCGAAGCGAGTCGAAACGGTGCCGGCTGCGGCGCCCAGTTCCTTCTCGTGCGCGTCCAAGTTCTTCCAGCCATCCCAGTTGGAGAAGTTCACGCCGCGGCTTTCGAGCAGTTCCGAGATCTTCTGGGAAGAATCCGGCTGCGCCAGCTTAGTGAGGTCTTCAAGCAAGTGGGTAATGGTCTCCAGGGCGTCGCCCTTGGTGTGGCCAATCAGCCCAATCGGGCCACGCTTGATCCAGCCAGTGGCATACAGGCCGGGAACGTGAGCGCCGGACGCGTTCAGCACGCGGCCTTCCATGTTGGGCAAAACGCCCTTGGCCCCGTCGTATTCAATGTCGTCGACTGCCGAACCGAAGTAGCCGACGGCACGGTAGATGGCCTGCAGCGGGTACTCGACGAATTCGCCGGTGCCGCGTGCGCCGCCATTTCCGTCGAGCTCGTTGCGCTCCACCTTCAAGCCGGTGACCTTGCCATCTTCGCCCAATACCTCGACTGGCGACTGCAGGAAGTGCAGGTGCAGGCGGCGCGAGGCGCTTGGAGCTTCTTCACGCTCTTCCTGCTCGATCAGCCAGTTGGTCAGGGTGGAGACCATGGTCTTGGTCTGGTTATTGGTCTTCATGGCTTCATCCGAAGCCTTGTCGAACTCGAAGTCCTCTGGGTACAGGACGATGTCAACGTCCTTGGAGTGCGAGAGTTCGCGCAGTTCCAGCGGGGTGAACTTCACCTGGGCCGGGCCACGGCGGCCGAAGACATGCACGTCGGTGACGGCCGAGTCATTCAGCTGCTCGTAGATGTGCTCAGGGATTTCGGTTTCCAGCAGCTGGTCAGCATGCTTGGAAAGGATGCGGGCCACGTCCAGGGCAACGTTGCCGTTGCCGATGACAGCAACTTCCTTGGCGGACAGGTCCCAATTCTTGTCAACATCTGGGTGTGCGTCATACCAGGACACGAAGTCGGCGCCGCCGAAGGACCCTTCAAGATCGACACCTGGGATGTTCAGGTCAGCGTCCTTCTGGGCGCCGGTGGAGATGATCACTGCGTCGTAACGGGTATGCAGGTCTTCCAGCGAGATGTCGCGGCCCAAGCCGACGTTGCCGTAGAAGTCGATCCAGTCGTTGTCCAGCACCTTGTGCAGGGCGTTGATGATGCCCTTGATACGCGGGTGATCCGGGGAAACTCCGTAACGGATCAGACCGAATGGCGTAGGAAGCTCGTCAAAGAGATCAACGTGCAGCTTCAGTTCGCCCGATGCGACCGGCTGGCTCTTGTTGAGCAGGTCAGCGGCGTAGATGCCGGCCGGACCGGCACCAACGATGGCAACACGCAGCGCCCGGGAATGGAGGTGCTCAGGGACGATAATTTCACTCATCAAACAACTTCTCTTTCTTAGTCAACGAATGAGGCCGGCGCGGTGGCATCGGCATTCTCTAGCGGCAGGAGGTCTACCAGTTGGTCGGAGGCTTCCGGGGCTAGCCGAACGACGTCACCAATAACGATAACGGCCGGATTCGCCACTGCGGCCTTGCGGGCGCGCTTTACTATCCCTTCTAGCGTACCGATAGTTGTGCGCTGCGTCTGTGAGTAACCTCGCTCAACTATCGCAATCGGTGTACTTGACGGTAAACCACGGGTAAGCAATGTCTCAACAATTTGTGGCAAATTCGATACTCCCATCAGCACCGCAAGGGTGTGATCAGAGCGGATCGGCACGTCCGCGAGTTCGCTGTGTCCACTGACTACGGTAAAACCGGCCGCAATTCCCCGGTGCGTGACGGGAATGCCAGCGGCCATGGGCACGGAGACTGCACTGGTAATGCCGGGAATCACACGCGTAGGGATCCCGTATTTCGCGGCGTGGAGCAGTTCCTCGCCGCCGCGTCCAAGTACAAACGGGTCGCCACCTTTGAGGCGAACTACCCGCTTACCTTCTAAAGCGTACTTGACCAGTAATTCATTGGTTTCATCCTGGGTTTTGACGTGGCAGCCTGGTGACTTGCCCACATCGATGACAACCACATCATCGGAAAGTTCTGCCAGCAACGCGGTAGGTCCCAGCTTGTCGGCCAAAACCACTTCCGCGGCAAGCAGGGCCTTATAGCCGGCGATGGTAATCAGCTCGGGATCCCCCGGTCCACCGCCAATCAGGGTGATATGCCCTTTAGCCATTGTTTTCTCCCGTTCGGGTCATTCCTCGATCGCGCAACAGCTTGCGTTCAATCGGAGCGAAAAATAATAATTCGATCAGCACACCCACCAGCAGGATGGTCAAGATCACCAGCATGACCAATGGCAGGTCTGCCAGATCGCGGCCCCGTTGCAGCAGTGAACCGACGCCTAGGGCCAGTGAACCGCCCACGGCAATCAATTCGGCAGCCATCAACGAACGCCAGGCGAAAGCCCAGCCCTGACGCAGTCCGGCTACATACCCTGGCATGGCAGCTGGCAGCTCAATGTGCAGCACATGCTCCCATTTGGAGGCACCGAGCACCTTGGACAAGGACTTGTACTGCGCTGGAATCATGTCGATCCCGGCGAGCAGGCCATTGATGATGGATGGAATCGCGCCGAGCAGCAGAACCGTGTAGATGGTCGCATCGCTCAGGCCAAAAAGAATGATGGCTGCGGGAACCCACGCAATAGAGGGCAATACCTGCATGGCCGATACCAGTGGCCCCACCCCCTTGCGCAACAGCGGCTGATGCGCCAGCAGCAACGCCAGCGGGGTGGAAATAATCACGGCAATCGCAAATCCGCTCACGGCGCGGAACAACGAATTGCCCACGGCCGCAACCAATGATCCATCTGCCAGCAGTTGCGGAAGCTTAGCCGCGACAGCCAGTGGACCGGGAAAAAGGTCTTCGCGCAGTGGGCTTGCCCAGGAAATAATTTGCCACAGGCTCAGAAGCACAACCACAGTGAGCAAGGGGGCAACCCATGAATCGAGCTGGTTGTTCGGGCGTAGCTTGATAACGCGCACGGGTTTGAACCTAGTTCGAGATTCTGTCAGTGAGCTCATGTTTCCGCTGCTCCTTTCTGAGAATCGTGGTTAGTTCATCGGCCAATGCGGCGGCCTCGGCCGGGTTATTGCGGAGTTCGCCGGTGATCCGGCGAGTCTCCAGGATGCGCCCGGGGTGCGAAGAAAGCACCAGAATGCGGCCGGAGAGGCGAATCGCCTCACGCACATTGTGGGTGACGAAGATGATGGTTTTGCCCGTTTGCCTCCACAAGGCCCGCAACTGCTCATGGAGCATGTCACGCGTGATGGCGTCCAGGGCGGCAAATGGCTCATCCATCAACAGAACCTGGCGGTCCTGAGCCAAAGCCCTGGCCAAAGCTACGCGTTGGCGCATGCCGCCAGAAAGTTCATGCGGCTTCTTGCCGCTTGCATGCCCCAGCTGAACGAGGTTGAGCAGTTCCTCGACGCGTTGCTGGCGTTCCGGAGCTGGCTTCCCCGCGAGCTTGAGCGCCAGGTCAACGTTCTCGCTGGCTGTCAGCCACGGCAGGAGGTTGGCATCCTGGAACATGAATGCCGCGCCGTCTTCAGGTACTTCAAGCCAGCCGGAGCTGGGCGGCAGTAACCCAGCAATCATGTTGAGCAAGGACGACTTGCCGCAGCCTGAGGCCCCCAAGACAGCGATAAACTCTCCGTCTTCAATTTCTGCACTGAGGCGATCTATGACCAAGCCAGTGCCTGGATAGCTCAGGGAAACTTCATTCAGCCGTACTCCCATTACTTCTCCTGCTGTTCAAGAAAACGCGTATCCACGAGTCCGTCTGCGTTACCGCCAGACCCCACTCCTACGGCCAATGCGTGGTCCACGAGTGACTGGTAGGTTTCAGGCAGGGGGTCCTCGCTGAAGTGCACCTGCTTCAAGGCTTCAGCGATCACTGATTTGTCAAAGGAACTTCCGTTGGCTTCGACCAAAGCTTTCTGCACAGCCGCCAACTTCTGTTTTCCGTCCGCATGATTGAGCCAATCGATGGCTTGGGTATTTGCATCGACCAGCTTCTGCACGGTTTGCGGATGGCTAGCCATGAATTCCTTGGAGACCACCAGAACCGTTGTCGGGAACTTGCCGTCGGGCCAGAGCTCGGCTTCATTCACCAAGCGGTGTCCCCCGTTCTTCTCGACTAGCAATGAAGCGTAGGGCTCCGGAAGCCAAGCACCGTCAATTTCACCGCGGCCGAAAAGCTGTGCGACGGTTCCATTGGAGCTCGGGGTCACTGTGGCGTCCTGTTTCAAGCCCTGGCCCTTCAGGTAGCTGCGCAAGGCAACATCCTGGGTTCCGCCGAATTGCGGGCTGGCCAGATTGCTGCCGGCCAGTTCCTCGGGCTTAGTGATCTTCTTGTCGACAACCAGGCTGGCTCCGCCGTAGGCGACGCCGGACACCACGTTCAACGACTCGCCATCGCTGGACAGGTAGCTGTTCAACGCCGGGTTTGGCCCCAGATATGCGGCGTCGATGGCCCCCGAGTTCAAGGCTTCTACGGCTGCCGGTCCCGCGTTGAATATCTGGCTTTGGACACTGGTACCGTCTTCTTCAAGGTGATCTTGGAGAAGACCTTCGGACTGGGCGATCAAGGCCGGAGCATGGGTGAGGTTGGCGAAATAGCCAATCTTCAGCTCATCTGCCGGTCCGTGATGTGCCGCCTGCGCTGGTACTTCATTTGGTCCCGGAAGAAACGTCGTCGCCACAGCAACTGCGCTCAATGCTCCGACCGCCGCCAGCCCGAGGAAGCGTCCTCGGAAGCCGGTCTTCTGCCCATGAGCCGTCAGCCGGACCCGCCCTTGGTTTCTTGTTGGCTGGCCAACATCAGGCTGCTTCATTATTTTCCTCGATGATCCCCGCCGCAAGGGTGCGCCCCGTAGCTGGATCGATTAGCAGGAAGCTTCCGCCAGTGCGCGAGGTGGCGTACTGCTCGATGGCCAACGCTGCCTGGCTGCGCAAGGTGATCCGGCCCAGGTCGTTGAGCTCCAAGGAGTGGGCGGGCTGCTGCGAATAGTCGGCCACGTTGATGACGTATTCGATGGTTGACAGCTTGGCTGCGGCGACCTTGGTACCGTGCTTGATCAACAGCCGTTGGCCGCTAGTGAGCTTCACTGGGTCCAATACGCAGATGTTCGCCTGGAACTCCCGGTGCGCGGTTGGCAGTTCGCCGGCGACGATGGTGTCGCCGCGGGCAATATCCAAGTCGGTCTCCAGCTCGACAACGATGGCGTCGCCGGCCTGGGCGCGGTGCGCGGTACCAGCAGGGGTGCTGATGGCCTTGATCCGGCTGCTCACCGGCTGGCCGTTGGAGAGCACCTGCACGGACTCCCCCACGGCCAAGCTGCCGTCAACCAGAGTTCCGGCATATCCGCGGTAGTCGCGGTACGCGTCCGGGTCCAGGCCTGGAGCCAAGGCGCCCTGCGGGCGGATCACGTACTGGACATCCAGACGGGCAGTGCCCCCGCCGAGCCGCGGCTCGATGTCCTCTAGCAGCCCGAGCAAGGTCGGGCCGGCATACCAGTGCGCGGAAGCCGAAGGATCGACGATGTTATCTCCCTGAAGCGCGGAGACCGGGATGACGGTGGTTGACTTCAGGCCGAGTTCTCCGGCGAGCGCGAGTACTTCGGCCTCGATCTGGCTGAAGGCCGCTTCGTCCCAGTCGATCAGGTCCATCTTGTTCACGGCGATGACCAGTTGCGGAACCCGCAGCAAGGCGAGCACGCCAAGGTGGCGCCGGGTCTGCTCCAGCACGCCGTGCCTCGCGTCAACCAGCACGATCGCCGCGTCTGCGGTCGACGCGCCGGTGACGGTGTTGCGGGTGTACTGCACGTGTCCGGGGCAATCGGCCAAGATGAAGGACCGCTTGTCGGTGGAGAAGTAGCGGTAGGCCACGTCGATGGTGATGCCCTGCTCGCGTTCGGCGCGCAACCCGTCGGTGACCAGCGCGAGGTCCAGGGTTCCGGCGCTGCCGCCGAAGCCGCGTTCGGCGCTGGTACGGGCCAGGTCATCGAGCGAGTCGGCGAGGATGGCCTTGGCGTCATGGAGCAGGCGGCCCACGAGAGTGGACTTGCCGTCGTCGACCGAACCGGCGGTAGCGATGCGCAATAGTGTGGTGGTCATCTTAGAAGTACCCTTCGGTCTTGCGGTCTTCCATTCCCGCGGCGGAAATACGGTCGTCGGCGCGGGTGGCTCCGCGTTCGGTGATGGTGGCGACGGCCAATTCATCGAGCACCTTCGCCACGGTGTCGGCGGCGGAGAGCACCGCACCGGTGCAGCTGGCGTCGCCCACGGTGCGGTAGCGCACCTGCTTGACGACGACCGGCTCATCGGCGTTGGGCTGACTGACGCTGGTCAGTGCCCGCCACATGCCGTCGCGTTCGAAGACCTGGCGGCAGTGCGCGAAGTAGATCGGCGGCAGCTCGATGTTCTCGCGCTGGATGTAGGCCCAGATATCGCGTTCGGTCCAGTTGGAGATCGGGAAGGCGCGCACATGCCAATCCGGCTCGTGCCGCCCGTTGTACAGGCTCCAGATTTCCGGGCGCTGGTTGCGCGGATCCCAGACGCCGAACTCGTCGCGCAGGGACAGGATGCGCTCCTTGGCGCGGGCCTTGTCCTCATCGCGGCGCGCCCCGCCGAAGACCACGTCGAAGCCGTTGGATTCGATGGTGTCCAGCAGGACCCGGGTCTGCAGGCGGTTGCGGGTGCCGTCGGGCAGCTCGGCCAGCTCTCCGCGGTCGATGTACTCCTGCACGGAGCCGACGACGAGGTTCAGCCCGTACTTTTCCACGACCGCGTCGCGGAAGTTGAGCACCTCGGCGAAGTTGTGGCCGGTATCGATGTGCACGACGGGGATGGGCACGCGGCCCGGGGAGACGGCCTTGGCCAGCAGGTGCAGGACGACTACGGAGTCCTTGCCGCCGGAGAACAGCAGTCCGGGCTTGTCGAATTCGGCGAGCACTTCGCGGATGATGTGGATTGATTCGGCTTCCAGGGCGTCCAGGACGCTGCGCTGGGTGCCTGCGGGCGCGTTAGCGGTGATGGTCATGATTCGCTCCTTAGACGTGGATTCCGCATTCGGTTTTATTCAGCCCGGCCCAGCGGCCAGCCCGCGGGTCCTCGCCCTCGGCTACCGGCCGGGTGCAAGGCTGGCATCCGATGGACGGGTAGCCGTTGGACAGCAGCAGGTTCACGGGTACTTGGTGCCCGGTGGCGTAGTCGATCAGCTGATCGAAGCTCCAGGGCGCCACGGGATTGAATTTGACCAGTCCGTGCTTCTCGTCGAAAGCGACCAGGGGCGTGTTGATGCGGGTCTCAGCTTCGTCACGGCGTACCCCGGTGAACCACGCGCTATATCCGGACAGGGATCTGGCCAGCGGGTCCATCTTGCGCAGCTGGCAGCAGGCGGCCGGATCCCGGGAGAACAGGTCCTTGCCGAACTTCGCATCCTGTTCGGCCACGGTCAAGGCAGGCAGCACGTCGACGATGTTCACGTCCAGCGTGCGAGCCACTTCGTCGCGGGTTCCGTGGGTTTCGGCAAAGTGGTAACCGGTTTCCAGGAACAGCACATCGACCTTGGGCAGCTGCGCGCAGACCAGGTGCGGCAGCACGGCATCGGCCATCGAGCAGGCCACCGCTACCTCGTCGGCGTCGAGGTGCTCAGCTGCGAAAGCGACGACCTGGTCCGCTGTGGCATCCCCGCCCAGCTCGGCGGCGCCCAGCTTGGCGATGCGCCGCAGTTCAGCCTCGCTGCGGGTACGTACTGGGGTCGGCTTGCTCATTTCAGCTCATCCTCTTCAGCTCGGTGGGCCCAGGCAGCGAAGGATTCCCCTTCGGCAGCCGAGGCCGAGTAGTTCTTCACTACCCGCTCCACGTATTCGGGCAATTCATCAGCCGCGACCTTGAGCCCGCGCACCGTGCGCCCCAGGGCGGCTTCGCCATTTTCGAAACCGGCCAGGGTGCCACCGAGGTGAACCTGGAATCCGGAGACCTGTTCTCCCTGGTCGTTGGTAATCAGCTGGCCCTTGAATCCGAGGTCCGCTGTTTGGATGCGGGCGCAGGAGTTCGGGCAGCCATTGACGTGCAGAGACAGCTGGCGAGGCAGCTTGCCCTCGTGGTCGGCCAGGCGATCCTCGATTTTTGCTACCGCGTCAATCATGGTGTCTTTGGTGTCCACAATGGCCAGCTTGCAGAATTCGATACCGGTGCAGGCAATGGCCGAACGCTTGAACAAGCTGGGGAATGCCTCCAGGCCCAGGGCGCGGGCCGAAGCGACGAAGTCCTGCACCTGCTCTTCGGCGATGTCCAGGGCGATGATCTTCTGGTGCGGGGTGGTGCGCAGCCGGGTGGATCCATGGGCTTCGGCCAAATCGGCAAGGCCGGTCAGCGCGGTACCGGATACGCGGCCAGCCGGAGCGGTCAACCCGATATAGAACTTGCCGTCCTTCTGCTCGTTGACCCCGCTGTGGTCTCCTGCTTCGGTGGGCTGCTCCGGCAACGGGCCGTCGGGCAGCTCGTAGCCCAGGTACTCATCTTGCAGCACCTGGCGCATTTTTTCCGTGCCCCATTCGGCCAGCAGGAACTTCAGGCGTGCGCGGTTGCGCAAGCGGCGGTACCCGTAGTCACGGAAGATGGAAACTACGCCCTCCCAGACATCCGGTGCCTGCTCTTCGGTCACGAAGGCGCCGAGGCGTTCGCCCAGGCGGGGGTTTGCCGACAGCCCGCCGCCAACCCACAGGTCGTATCCGGGGCCGAGCTGCGGGTGGACGGTGCCGATCAAGGCGATGTCGTTGATTTCGTGGACGACATCCTGGCTTGGGTGGCCGGTGATGGCGGTCTTGAATTTGCGCGGGAGGTTCGCGAATTCCGGCTTGCCGATGTAGCGGCGGGAAATTTCGGCGATCACCGGGCTGGGATCGATGATCTCGTCCTTGCTGATGCCTGCCACCGGAGAGCCGAGGATGACACGGGGCACGTCGCCGCAGGCCTCGGTGGTGTGCAGGCCGACGGCTTCCAGCCGCTGCCAGATCTCCGGGACATCGACGACGTCGATCCAGTGCAGCTGGACGTTCTGGCGATCTGTCAGGTCGGCGGTGTCGCGGGCGAAGTCGGTGGAGATCTGGCCGATGACGCGCAGCTGCTCGGTGGTCAGGGCGCCGCCGTCGATGCGCACGCGCAGCATGAAGTAGCGGTCTTCAAGTTCTTCTGGGCTCAGCGTCGCCGTCTTGCCGCCGGGGATCCCCTGGGCACGCTGGGTGTAGAGGCCCCACCAGCGGAAGCGGCCGTGCAGATCCTCGGGTTCAATGGAATCGAAGCCCTGCTTCGAGTAGATTTCCTCAATGCGCTGGCGCACGTTCAGGCCGTTGTCGGCGGCCTTCATCTCTTCGTTGGCATTCAACGGGGCAGGGCCGTCGATTTTCCATTGGCCGTTGGGTTTTGCCGCTCTTGTGGAGCGAACTGGTGTGGTTGTCTGCGTCATGTCCACCAGCGTAGGAACTGCCCCCAGGAGGTCGGCAACCTGCCGGTGTCACATGGCTACGCGTTGCCTAACGAGTTAGGACTTCGTCATCTGGAGACATGAAAAGCTCCTCTTCGAGCGCCTTTTGCAGTCGCACAAGGAAACATTGAGCAATCATTACGTCAGGAAGCAGGGGGCTTGTCACCACGCCTGCCCCCGTGCTAGCCAGCTTCTGCTGGAAGAATCCGTCGGCGAGCAGCGAGCTGAGCACGAGCACTGGACGCGCGGCAGCATTTCCCACGACGTCAGCGATCCGCGGCTGGGCCCCTGCGCAGTAGCCCACCTGCACTTCGCGCTCCAATAGGACAGCGAGCTGCTCGGCGAGATTCTTGACCTGGTTTTGGCCGACTTCCAATCTCGTGCCCGCCGCCGCCAAGACAACGAGCGGGTCGTTGGCCAGGTGCCCTGCGGCGCGTTGCGCCAGGACTTGGGCCAGCTCCGGCAGCGGACCCAATGGCAGGGCGGCGGAGGTTCCCGCGCGCGAGGCGACCGCCTGCGCAATGTCGTGCGTCGTATGAACGCCGTCGGAGACCAGCAGCGGCAAGACCACTGCCGGCTCGCCTTCAGGCAAACCGGCGATAACCGTTTCAAGCCGGGGCTCTTGGACATCCACATAGGCTTCGTGCCAGACAAGCTGCACCGGGAATCGCTCTTCGCTCCGCCGTTCCAGGTCGGCACGCAGATCATGGATTAGTTGCTGCCCGTTGGCGTTGTCCGTGCCGTGGGATGTTGCGACAACATGTATCTTCTGCTGGGTCGCTTGACTCATGAATTGATCCTCACCGATGTTGTTGGGCGCCTATTTGGCGCTGCGCACTAGCTTGTGGTTGGCGGCCTGCGCCTGCGGGCGGATGACAATTTCATCCAGATTCACGTGGGCCGGGGCGCTGACCGCATAGCGGATGACTTCGGCAACGTCTTCACCGGTCAAGGGATTCTCCACACCGGCGTAGACGTTGTCGGCGGCGCTCTGGCTTCCCAGACGACGGAGCGCGAACTCTTCTGTCTGCACCAGGCCGGGCAGGATCTCGATTACCCGCAGCCCGTTCTCGACTTCTTCAAGACGAAGCGCCTGGGTCATGGCACGTTCAGCGGCCTTTGCCGCGTTGTAGCCGCTGCCGCCTTCGTAGCTGGCCAGTGCGGCGGTGGAGGTAACGTTCAAGACGGTGCCTCGCGCCTCGCGAAGCTGGGGCAGCAGTGCACGGGTCAAGCGCATGGTTCCCATGACATTGGCTTGCCACATGAAGTCCCAGTTGTCATCGACCGCGTCGGCCCAGGTTTCGGTTCCACGCGCACCGCCGGCGCAATTGACCAGCGTATCTGCGCCGCCATGCGCGGTGACCGTTTCTACCAGTGCGTCGACATCTGCCTGCACGCTGACATCTGCTGGCACCGCGATCGCACCGCATTCAGCGGCGAGCTTTTCCAAGCGGTCGGCCCGGCGGGCTACTGCGAAGACGGTCCATCCTTGTGCGCGCAACGCACGGACTGTTGCCTGGCCAATTCCGCTGGAAGCTCCGGTAACAACGGCCGAACGGGAAGAAGTCTTATCTGTAATTGTCATACGTCAACTGTAGAACCAGATCATTACCAGTTGGTAAGGCATGAATTTCTCTTACATTTCATGCGGCAAGATTTTCTTCCGGGCCAGGGCCTGGAATCCAGGGCGGCGAGCGTCGGCGGTGCCGCCAGGGCCATGGCCGATGCTGTCCCGCCTGCGCCTACTGCGCGGCGGTAACGTGCAGCTGGCGCGGCTGCCGGAGGAATGCAATCGGAGGGAATATCTTGCGTAAGCGGAGCCATGCAGGAATGCGCCAACGCCAGACGGCGCTGCTATGCCCGGGTGCACCGTGCCGCTGGTGCGGGCGACAAGGCGATTCGGCGTTCGCGGCAGGACGGCTGAGCCAAGGGCCGCCGGTCCGGCACAGGCTTTTGATCCAGCTGGTCCCGGCTGGACAGCGGCGTGGTGCAAGCCATGGGCAACAATGACTGTGCGCCGGGCAAAACATGGAAGAATAGACGTATGGCAGAAGAAAACTTGGGCACAGACACGCCCGCAACGGTTTCCGTTCCTGACAAGCCCGCTTTGGAAGGCTTGGAAGAACGTCTTTCGTCCCGGTGGCGCACCGAGGGCACCTATCACTTCAATGAGGACACGACTCGCGAAGCCGTGTACTCCATCGACACTCCCCCGCCAACCGCTTCGGGTTCGCTGCACGTAGGACACATGTTCTCGTACACGCAGACCGACGTGTTGGCTCGCTACCAGCGCATGATCGGCAAGAACGTGTTCTACCCACTTGGTTGGGATGACAACGGCTTGCCTACCGAGCGCCGCGTGCAGAACTACTTCGGCGTCCGTTGCGACCCGACCAAGCCGTACATCGAGGGCTACCGTCCACCGGAAAAGCCTGCGAAGAACCAGCGCGACTGGGATGTCATCAGCCGCAAGAACTTCATCGAGATCTGTGAAGAGCTGGCGGTCGAAGACGAAAAGGTCTTCGAGCAGCTGTTCACCACCCTGGGCCTTTCGGTGGACTGGCGCATGACCTACCGCACGATCGACGACAATTCGCGTGCAACTTCGCAGCGCGCCTTCCTGGACAACCTGGCAAAGGGCGACGCCTACATGGCTGAAGCTCCAACCCTGTGGGACGTGACCTTCCGTACCGCAGTGGCCCAGGCCGAACTCGAAGACCGGGAAATGCCCGGCGCCTACTACCGTTATGCATTCGACGCTGAAAACGGCGAGCAGGTCTTCATCGAGACCACCCGCCCGGAACTGCTCGCTGCTTGCGCCGCGCTAGTGGCCCACCCGGATGACGAGCGCTACCAGCACTTGTTCGGCAAGACCGTGACCTCGCCGATCTTCGGAGTTCCCGTCACCGTCCACCCGCACCCATTGGCCCAGGCCGACAAGGGTTCTGGCATTGCCATGGTGTGCACGTTTGGCGACTTGACCGACGTGACCTGGTGGCGCGAACTGCAGCTGCCAACCCGTCCGATCATTGGACGCGACGGCCGCATCCTTGCAGACACCCCCGAGTGGATCACCACCGAGGCCGGCAAGGAAGCGTACGCCCAGATTTCGGCAAAGACCGTGTTCTCCGCCAAGGAAACCGTCGTCGAGATGCTTTCCGACGCGGGCCTGCTTGATGGCGAGCCGAAGAAGATTTCCCGTCCGGTGAACTTCTTCGAAAAGGGCGACAAGCCGCTGGAAATCGTGACCTCGCGCCAGTGGTACATCCGCAACGGCGGCCGTGATGAAGAACGCCGCAACCAGATGATCGCACGCGGCCAGGAAATTGATTTCCACCCGTCGTTCATGCGCTCGCGCTACGAAAACTGGGTTTCGGGCCTGAACGGCGACTGGCTCGTTTCCCGCCAGCGCTTCTTCGGCGTACCAGTGCCAGTGTGGTACCAGGTCAACGAGCACGGCGAACCGAACTACGATGCGCCGCTGTTGCCGACCATCGACCAGCTTCCGGTTGACCCGGCAGCAGACGCGCCGACCGGCTACACCGAGGACCAGCGCGGCTCCGCTAACGGCTTCATTGGCGATGCCGATGTCCTGGACACCTGGGCAACCAGCTCGCTGACCCCGCAAATCGCTGGCCGTTGGGGCCGTGACGACGAGTTCTTCTCGAAGGTCTACCCCTTCGACCTGCGCCCGCAGGGCCACGACATCATCCGTACTTGGCTGTTCTCCACCGCGGTTCGCGCAGATTCCCTGCACGGCAACGCTCCGTGGAAGCACGCTGCGATTTCGGGCTGGATCCTGGATCCGGACCGCAAGAAGATGTCCAAGTCCAAGGGCAACGTGGTTGTACCTAACGAAGTCCTGGATAAGTTCGGCGCGGACGCCGTACGCTACTGGGCGGCCAGTGCCAAGCTGGGTGCCGATACCGCGTATGAAATCAACCAGATGAAGATCGGCCGCCGCCTGGCCATCAAGATCCTCAACGCCTCGAAGTTCGTGCTGAACTTGGGCGCGACCGACGCCAACGTCTTGACCGATGACGCTTCGGTAGTCACCAACGGGCTGGATCGTTCGCTGCTCGCTCGCCTGTCGACCGTTATCGAAGACGCCCAGCGCGCTTTCGACAACTACGACTATGCTCGCGCGCTGGATATCACCGAGTCGTTCTTCTGGTCGTTCACCGACGACTACGTCGAATTGGTCAAGGACCGCGCCTACGGCGGCCACGGCGAAGCCGAGCAGGCGTCGGTTCTGGCTACCCTGGCCACCACCCTTGATTCCGTGCTGCGGCTGTTCGCGCCATTCCTGCCATTCGCTACCGAAGAGGTTTGGGGTTGGTGGCGCACCGGGTCGGTGCACCTGACCCAGTGGCCAAGCACCGGGCACTTGTCCGCTGCAGTGGAGGGCTCCGACCCGGCGGTACTGCCACTGGTTGGCGTCGCTCTCTCGGGCATCCGCAAGGCCAAGTCCGATGCGAAGGTCAAGCAGCGTACCGAAGTGCTCTCGGGCGAGATCCACGCTCCAGCGTCTCAGGTTGCGCAGCTCAAGGCAGGATTCGAGGACTTGAAGTCCGCGGCGAACGCCCGTGAGCTGACCCTGGTTGAAGCCGACGGTGAAATGACTGTCACCAACGTTGAATTGGCTCCGGCTGAAGAAACCGAATAGCAGTTGAACCAGAAAAACCGGTTGCCATCCCGTCATCGGGATGGCAACCGGTTTTGCTATTTCTGCCCTTGCTCCTCCCCCGCATCAGGGTCATCCGTCTCGGGTGGAGACTGGACGGTTTTCTCCATGGGCCGAGCCGCGCGTCGACGTTCGCCGGTGAAGTGTTCCAGTTGGTCTTCCGCGCTGGACTCAAGACGATGCTTCTGGACCGAGTCTTCTGACCCGGCAGCTGGCGAATTTCCGTCGGTCATCTTCTCTTCCCATCTACTTGCAGCCAGCAGCTGGATCCCCATCGATGTCCAGCTGCTGGGTTATTAGTGCTTAGTTCTGCGCGCTCTGGTATGCCTGCTGGATCACCGAGCCCCAGTACGGTCCGAACATGGTGTCGCGCACCGAGCTGTAGCCGAAGCTGTTCACAGAGTTCTGGTAGCCGTTAGATCCACTCCCCAGGAACCATGGGCCACCGGACGAGCCGCCGGTCATGTTGCATGGAATGCCTTGGGACTGGGACTGGCCAAACGGATCGTCGCTGGAGTATCCGCTGCACGATTGCAAGGTCTCGCCGTTGAATGGCGAAGCAGCTGGGTAGCCGTAAGCAGTGTAGTACTCTCCGCGCGCCTGGTTGAAGGCGACCCCCGAAGCGCCAACAGCATCAGTCAAGGACGCACCACCGCTGGAGCTGACCACGGCGAAGCCTGTGTCATAGGTGATGTCCCCGCCATTTGACCATTCAGTTGGTGCCACCAGCTCGGTCGCTGCGAAGGAACCGTAGGGTGCTTTGCCGTTTTCATAGGCTGGAACGAAGACCCAACGGGTTGCGAATGAACCGGGTCCTTCATTCAGGCAGTGGCCAGCGGTGGAGACCGTCGACTCGTTGGCGGAGACGACAGCGTTGCCAGAGCACACGTAGTCTGATCCGCCGAGAGTGAAGAACACCTTGCCGATGTGCGAAACCGGTGTTTCCTGGGTAGCGCGAGTCTTGCCACCCTTCGTTTGGGCCTGCTTTCCGGCTGCCGCCTGCGCGCCATGACCGGCGACCTTGGCCGGCTTGCCGGCTTCAACCTTGGCAGCCGAACCCGACTTGCCAGCTACGAGTGAATCTGCGTTCTTTGCGGCTTTCATCCGATCCGCGGTCCAGTAGGATACCGCTGCGTCAGCCTTCTGTTCCGAGATCGTGATTGACTCGACGTCGCCACCAGTGGTCGTCGGCGCTGCCGAGGCCATCGGTGCCACGCCGAGCATCAGCGCGCCTGCAAGAACCGCGGCGCTTGCCAGCTTGTGGCGCCCCTTGCCCTTGGATGAATCCGTAATTAGAGAACGAATCTGCACGATTTAACTCCTTGTCCAGTGGCTTCTTTGCCACTATCGATGGGGGTGCTGTTGCACTCGTGGGAAACAGTCAAACACACACTTCAAGCATTTTCTACAGGAATATTTTCCTCCGTCCGCCGCGTCACCGACCTGCAACGGCCACCAAGTTGTGAAGCGAAATAGTTTTGAAACAGATACTTTCAATCGATTCCCCGGCGCCACGACGCCCCTTCGAATGAGCCCGTGCATTTCTGGTGATTTCAAACCAGCCCCTGAATACCAGTGAGCCGAATCACACGCCCAGAGTCCGGCCTTGCCGCGCGAGACCGGAGAAGCGTGTCTGAATATATGAAATAGAAGCTTCGGTAACAGATACTTTCCCGGCTCCGCGATGTCTGCCCTGTAGGAAAAAATATGCATTAATTAGGCTTTAAAATTGGACTTATTCGACACCCAATAGAGCCGGTTGCCGATGCCGACGGCCTACCTCCACGACTTGCCTTGCAATCCGATGACGCCTGCGCACTCTGCAAAGGCAGCTTGAACTGTCCGCCCGCCGCGCGCCGTTGCCCTGGATTGATGAGTCATCATCCGAGCCTAAGAAACGGAGGTTCGAACGACGCACCAATTGGACTGCGGAACCGTCCCTGGCCAATATGAACCGCGTGCTCCGCGATCCGACGAGAAGGTGAAGCACCGGTGCAACGAATGGCGGATGCACAGAATACTGGTCCGGCCCATGCGGATCGGCGCCTTGATGGCGCACCTTCCTCCGTCGGCGGATAGCCAATCGTCCCGTGGATTAGTGGCATCGGAGGGCGAACACCCGGCCCTCCATGCCAAGCGCCTTCACTGATTAAAAACCAAGGACGCTGCCTCGCAATGAGACAACGTCCTTGGAACAGAAAATTCCCGCTTAGTCGAAAACCGGGCTTTCGGTACGAGTGCGCTTCATTTCGAAGAAGTACGGGAAGGATGCGAGCTGCGCCGCAGCGTCAAACATCTTTCCTGCATCTTCCCCAGTTGGAATACGGGTAATGACCGGACCGAAGAAAGCAACGCCATCAACGGCGACGATTGGCGTGCCTACATCCTGCCCCACCAAGTTGATGCCTGCCTCGTGGCTCGAGCGCAGCACGTCATCGTTGGCATCGGTATTCGCAGCTTCAGCGAGTTCCGCCGGCAATCCCGCCTTCTTCAGCGCCTTGGCGATGACTTCATCACGATCTTCGATCTTCTCGTAATGGAATAGTTCACCCATGGCGGTGTACAAGCTGTCCTTGACTCCCTCGCCGTGTTCCTGGGCAGCACGCGTGACCACCCGCACCGGCCCCCATGAGATGTCCATCTTGGCGCGGTAGTCAGCTGGAAGGTCGCGGCCTTCGTTAAGCATCGAGAGGCTCATGACGTTCCAGTTCACGTCGATGTCGCGGACCTTCTCCACTTCCTTGATCCAGCGGCTCGTCGCCCAAGCGAACGGGCAGATTGGATCGAACCAAAAATCTACTTGCTGACGTTCAGCCATGAACTACCAACTTTCTTCCGAAGAGAATTTTTGAATACGGCTAGGCGGACTTCATATCGCGCTTGGCCACCATCGCGTGAGAGAGCAACGTGGGATCTTCACGGTCAATGACGGTTGCCCGAGTAATGACCACCTCGGCAACATCGTCGCGGCTTGGAAGGTCGAACATTACGCCGCCAAGGGTTTCCTCAAGAATCGACCGCAAACCACGCGCGCCGGTCTCACGCGCAATAGCCTGTTCTGCGATTGCTTCCAGTGCCGACTGGTCGAAGCTCAAAGCTACGCCATCCATCTGGAACATCTTCTGGTACTGCTTGAGAAGTGCGTTCTTTGGTTCGGTCAGTACGCGCACTAGCGCGTCCTTATCCAGATGCTCCACCGTGGTGATCACCGGCAGGCGACCAATGAATTCTGGAATCAGGCCGAACTTGAGCAAGTCTTCCGGCCGAACATCCGAGTAGGAAGCGGTCTCCGACTTCAGCGCTTTCAGCGGAGCACCGAAACCGATGCCTTTCTGCCCTGCCCGCGAAGAAATAATTTCTTCCAGTCCGGCAAAGGCGCCGGCAACGATGAACAGGATATTGGTGGTGTCGAGCTGAATGAAATCCTGGTGAGGGTGCTTGCGGCCACCCTGGGGCGGCACCGCAGCGACAGTGCCTTCAAGGATCTTCAGAAGCGCCTGCTGGACGCCTTCACCGGAAACGTCCCGGGTGATCGAAGGGTTCTCGCTCTTGCGGGAAATCTTGTCGATCTCGTCAATATAGATGATGCCGGTCTCGGCCTTCTTGACGTCATAGTCGGCAGCTTGAAGCAGCTTGAGAAGAATATTTTCCACATCTTCACCCACGTAGCCTGCTTCAGTCAGGCTTGTAGCGTCGGCGACAGCGAAAGGAACATTCAGCTTCTTCGCCAGCGACTGCGCCAGGTACGTCTTACCGCATCCGGTAGGACCAATAAGCATGATGTTGGACTTCGAGACTTCCACATCATCCAGCGGGTCATCGTTAGTCAGCGCCGCAACAGGACCGTGGTCCTGGTTGCCGTGGATACGCTTGTAGTGGTTATAGACAGCGACCGAGAGAGCACGCTTGGCGTTCTCCTGGCCGATGACGTATTCCTGCAACGAGTTGAAGATCTCGCGTGGCTTAGCCAAGGAGAACTCTTCGTGCACCTGCTCTTCGGCGAACTCTTCAGCGATGATTTCGTTGCAGAGTTCGATGCATTCAGTACAAATGTAGACACCATGGCCTGCAATTAGCTTCTTAACCTGCTTCTGGCTCTTCCCGCAGAAAGAGCATTTCAACAGATCCGAGCCTTCACCCATGCGTCCCATCGCACCATTCTCCCGTTTACTTGAGTAGCTGTGGACTTACTCAATTCTAGGCTAGTAGTCCCCCAAATTAGATGAATATGGCGGTTTACCTGTGTTGTGCCGTCTGCCTTTGGACAGACCAGCAACTAGGTAAACCGCCATTCATCATGGATTATTCCAAGTATGCGCTAGCTTCCCAGCTGAGCACGGTTCAGCTTACGAGGAGTCAATACCTCGTCTACGATGCCGTACACCTTGGCTTCGCTAGCAGTCATGAACAAGTCACGCTCCACGTCGCCGCGCACCTTCTCAACGTCCTGGCCGGAGTGGGAGGCAATGGTCTCTTCCAGCCAGCTGCGCATGCGCATAACTTCCTCGGCCTGGATCTGCAGGTCAGTCGCGGTGCCGCGTTCGCCGCCACCCATTGCTGGCTGGTGGATCAATACGCGCGCGTTAGGCAGGGCCAAACGCTTGCCCGGGGTACCAGCTGCGAGCAGTACTGCTGCTGCGGACGCCGCCTGGCCAAGGCACACGGTCTGGACCTCTGGGCGGATGAACTGAATCGTGTCGTAGATTGCAGTCATCGCGGTGAAGGAACCACCTGGCGAATTGATGTACAGGGTAACGTCGCGCTCAGGGTCCATGGATTCCAGGACCAGCAGCTGGGCCATCACGTCATCGGCCGATGCGTCATCAACCTGGGCGCCGAGGAAGATGATGCGATCTTCGAATAGCTTTGCGTATGGGTCCTGGCGCTTGAAGCCGTATGGGGTGCGCTCTTCGAACTGTGGCAGGATGTAGCGGGCCGACGGCATCTGACCGCTAACGGCTTCCGGATTGAAGTTCATGGTTTTCTCCTAGGACAAATCTTTGGGTATCAAGCGATGCGGTGCGACTATTTGTTGTCGTCGCCTACGAAACCGTTGACCGAGCCTGCGTGGGTTGCGATCTGATCGAAGAAGCCGTACTTCAAGCCATCTTCTGCGGTGAACCACTTATCACGCTGGTTGTCGATGAGGATCTGCTCCACGGTCTGACCGGTCTGTTCTGCAGTCAACTCGCTCATGACCTTCTTCATGTGCATGATCAGTTCAGCCTGGATCTTGATATCCGAGGCGGTACCGCCGATGCCGCCCGATGGCTGGTGCATCAGGATGCGGGCGTTCGGCGTAGCGAAACGCTTGCCCGGGGTGCCCGAGGACAGCAGGAACTGGCCCATCGATGCGGCCAGACCGGTTGCTACGGTCACGACGTCATTCGGGATGAAGTTCATGGTGTCGTAGATGGCCATGCCAGCGGTGATCGATCCACCTGGCGAGTTGATGTACAGGTAGATGTCCTTCTCAGGATCCTCTGCCGAGAGCAGCAGCAACTGCGAGCAAATGGCATTCGCATTGTCGTCGCGGACGTCGGAGCCCAGCCAGATGATGCGCTCCTTGAGCAGGCGGTTGTAGATGTAGTCATCACGGCCGGCCGGCTCTGCGGCTGCCATAGTGGGAGTGCGCGAATCATTTGACATGTTCTCTACCTCTTCCAAACGTGTAGATCAGTTTCTGGAATCTCTGTTTCTAATCCCATAGCTACAACTGGTTACTTTGAGATTACTTACTTCAAGCCATTCTTGGGCCGTTTCATGCCCCTGTTTCGCTCACGGCGCATGATGCACGCCCGCAGCGAACAAAAATGGCCATCGGCGGCTTGTTTTGAACAAGCGGCCGATGGCCATCAGAGTTTAGTGAAGACTACTTGGCCTCTTCGGCCTCAACCTCAGCAGCTTCTTCTTCACCGGCTGGCTTGACGAAGGAGGTCAGGTCAACTGCGGCACCGTTGGAATCGGTAACCTTAGCGAACTCGAGAACCTTTGCAAGTGCCTTGCGGCGGCGAACTTCGCCCATGAGCATTGGAACCTGGCCTGCGCCGTCCAGCATCTGTGCAAACTGGTTTGGCTCCATGCCGTACTGGCCTGCGGTCTGAACGATGTAGTCGATCAGCTCGGACTGCTCGACGCCAACTTCTTCAGCATCTGCAACAGCGTCGAGGATGATCTCGTTCTTGAAAGCACGCTCGGTGTTCTCGCGAACCTCTGCGCGGTGCTCTTCGGTGTCGTGGTCTGCTTCAGCGTCTGGTGCGTTGAAGTGCTGCTCGATCTGCTCATCGATAACCGATGCAGGAACAGGAACCTCAACCAGTTCAACCAGCTTGTCCAGAACCAGCTCGCGAGCCTCTACGCCCTGCTCGACAACCTTGCCCTCTGCAGCGTCCTTCGACAGGTTCTCGCGCAGCTCGGCGATGGTGTCGAATTCCGAAGCCAGCTGAGCGAAGTCATCGTTAGCTTCTGGCAGTTCGCGCTGCTTCACAGCGTTGACGACAACCTTGACGGTTGCGGTCTTGCCGGCGTGCTCGCCGCCAGCCAGGGTGGTCTCGAAGGTTGCGTCTTCGCCGGCAGACAGGCCGGTAACAGCCTCGTCCATGCCCTCAAGCATGTTGCCGGAACCGATCTGGTAGGACAGGCCCTGTGCGGAGTCGACTTCTTCGCCTTCTACAGCAGCGGTCAGGTCGATGGTCACGAAGGAGTCTGCAGCTGCTGGAGCTTCAACTTCCTTCAGGGTGCCGAAGCGGCCGCGCAGATCGTCGAGAGCCTTCTCGATGTCCTCGTCAGCAACTTCCTTGGCCTCAACAGAAACTTCGATGCCCTTGTAGTCCGGAAGTTCAACCTTCGGACGTACGTCTACCTCGAGGGTGAAGACCAGCTGGCCTTCGCCTTCCTTTTCGAGGGATGGCAATTCGGTGATGTCTACCTCTGGGCGGGACAGCGGGGTGAGTTCGTTCTCAACCATTGCCTTCTGGTAGTACTCGTTCAGACCTTCGTTGACGGCAGTCTCGATGACATGGCCGCGACCGACGCGCTGGTCGATCATCTTTGCAGGAACTTTGCCCTTGCGGAAGCCTGGGATCTGAATCTGCTGAGCGATGGTCTTGTACGCCTCATCGACGCGGGGCTTCAGTTCCTCGTAAGGAACTTCAACGGTCAGCTTAACCCGGGTCGGGTTGACGTTTTCGACGGCGCTCTTCACAGCGTTGTACTCCTGAGTTGTCTAATATTAGGTCTAATCTGCAAAAAACCCCGCAACATGGTGGCGTTGCGGGGTTGTTCGACAGAGTCGGGGTGACAGGATTCGAACCTGCGACCTCACGCTCCCAAAGCGCGCGCTCTAGCCAAGCTGAGCTACACCCCGATTAGCAGTGAACAGTCTAACCCGAGTTATCCTGTATCCACTAATCGTTTGTGATGCTTACTAGTTACTTTTTACGGTTCTTAGTGATCACAAGATCTAAATTATATTTAGCTCTCAAATTTCACGAGCTGAATCCGAAGATTTTTCACTCGTAAAGTCGGGGTGACAGGATTCGAACCTGCGACCTCACGCTCCCAAAGCGCGCGCTCTAGCCAAGCTGAGCTACACCCCGATTAGCCAGGAAGCCGCATCAAGCGATGCTTTGCTCCAACTAACCGTTTTGCTTGAATACCGAGAATTTTTCAATTTCCGCCACTCACGAGGACTGATCTCTCAGTTCTCAATTCTACGGCTGAATTGCTTCAGCCATAAAGTCGGGGTGACAGGATTCGAACCTGCGACCTCACGCTCCCAAAGCGCGCGCTCTAGCCAAGCTGAGCTACACCCCGGTAAAGTTCAGAAGAAAGCTTGTTTCATCTGGACTAACCGTTTTGCAATCGGTCCGGGAATGTTTTGTTTCCCGTGCTGATCACAAGAAACTAAGTTACACGGGTTCGAACCAAAAGCAAAATCGAGGATTTTGCATGTTGCAGAAAGACATCCGCATGATTTAGCGGTTTTCCTCGTTTCACAAGCCAGAATTTAGCCAAAACTCGCTTTTTCGTGAGTTGAATTACAGGTGGATTTTCGAACGACCGCAACACCAGTGCCGCCGGCCGACTGGAAGACAAGAACCACCCATTCTCCTTTGAAGCATTGACTGGGACCCAGATGCGGCCGATTATTTTTTCCAGGTGTTCAAGCAGCGACTGTTGCTTTGCTCGGCGACCCGGCACATAATCCGTGGCTGCTGGACTGAACCCCGGTCGAAACCAAGCGTCACGCTTGCAAACCTGACGCCATGCCAACAGCTCCCAGGCAGGCGTGAGGAGGGTGCGAGTTTGGCATATTTGAAAGCGGGAAATCGCCAATTCCCGAAGCTGCACCCCGGAACGCGAGGCTCATCGAATCAATTAGCGACGTTCGGCGACGACTCTTCTCCGCCGCTGACGAAGTGAAGGGGCCTGGGAAAAACGCTCCCCGCCGATGCATAAGAATGCGATTTGACGTCCAGGAGCAGAAAAAAATGGAAGCCGCAAACATTATCGGAGCCTCATTTCTGCAGTGACCCGAAATGGCTGCACTACGCAGAGGAGGCCAGGAAAAGAGCGGCCTTCGTCCAGATGCGCGAAAAGGCCCCGCACGGCGAGACCTTTTCATTTGGAGGGGATGACGGGAATCGAACCCGCATCATTAGTTTGGAAGACTAAGGCTTTACCACTAAGCTACATCCCCATTTCGAAGCTTCTGCGCTTCGAACAAGATTCAGTCTAGACCATAAAACTCTTGCTTTGCAAATCGGGGATTCCATGTCTCACTTGGCACCTCTCCCTTATCACTGCCGTACGGTGATGGTTAGCAAAACACGCCGACGAGCCTGAACGAAAAGAACTCCGCTCGTCCCATCGACGAATCTGCAGCTTATGCCTTCACATGTTTGCGCGGAAGCTTCTGGCAACGAGGGCACCAGTACAGCTTGCGAGCCGCGATTTCGGCCAGGGAAATCTGCGCCGAACATTTCCGGCACCCCATTCCCTGCCGCTGATAAACGTAGTACGCGTTATCGGGCCAAACCACGCCCTGTGGGTCGCGGTCTTCGGGCAAGGTAGTGATGATCTTGCCATCGCGAACGCCGTCTTCCATTACCGATACGATGTCCCACCAAAGTGATTTGGCCTTTTGAGCACTAAGTTCATTCGCCGGCAATTCCGGAGCGATTCGATTCCGGAATAGGGCTTCCGCTCGGTAGATATTGCCGACACCAGAAATGAGCGCCTGGTTCATGAGCACGATGCCAATGGCTGTCTTGGTCTTCATCAGGTTCGCCCGGAATTCCTTGAAGCCCGCTTCAAGCCGAATATCTGCGTCCGCTAAATCAGCCTGGCCTTTGGCTGCCCTGAAACGCACTGCGGACCCAATCAATGGATCCGGGCCGAGCTTATCCAGATGAATCTGGACCTGTTCGTATTCCAGAACCTCGCATGCAGTTGGCCCGCGCAAATCAGCCCAGCCGTGTTCGGAAACGATCCGCGCTCTAACTGCTCCTACCGGTGCGGGCGGGCCGGTGTACTTCTCAGCATCCGTACTGGCACTGGCTTCGATTTCACCAATCTTCCGAGGGGCGCCAATCGAGGAAGCACCCGTAAAGTAGCTGTCTCCCCCGAAATTGAACGCGCCATAGAGCCCCAGATGCACTCGCAGATAGAGATCGTTGGAAAAGCGGCAGAAGAGCTGCTTGCCCTTGGCAAAGGCCTGTTCCAGCTGATGGCCGTCGATGCGCGCGGCATCGGAGCTGAAACGGCCCTGCGGAGAAGTAACCAGGACCGTTTGCCCGCCAAAGACATCGTCGAACTGGCGGGCAAGTCGGTGAAGGGAATGACCTTCAGGCACGACTAGTCGATGACCTCGCCGGTCGTTTCATACGTGGCGATCTTGCCGATGCGGCGTACGTGGCGCTCCGCTTCGCTAAATGGTTCAGCGAGGAAGGCCTCGATAAGTTCCGCAGCTTCTTCTACTGAGTGCTGGCGCCCGCCAACGGCTATGACGTTGGCGTTGTTGTGCTCACGGGCCAATTTCGCGGTATCCATGTTCCACGCCAGTGCGGCGCGAATCCCTTCGACCTTGTTGGCAGCAATTTGTTCGCCGTTGCCGGAGCCGCCCAAGACGATACCCAGTGCGTCCACGCCCGCGCGCTGGTCATCAACAACAGCTTGTGCCGCGTTGATGCAGAATGCCGGGTAATCATCCTCCGGGTCATAGGACTTCGGGCCGTGGTTGACCATTTCGTAGCCCTTGGCGGTCAGGTGCTTTACCAGGTAGTCGCTGAGCTCAAGTCCTGCATGGTCAGTAGCGATATGCACGCGCATAGTCGATTGCCTCATTTACTAGGGAGGGTTCTTTTACTTTCCTATCTAGGATAGCGACCGCGGCACGCGCTCCGGCTACTTCTCAGCTGCGCATCACGGAGTATGAACCGAATAAGTCTCCGAGGCGTCCCAAAGCGTGCAATTTCGGGACGCTATTGGAAAATTGAGTAAATTGTTCGGCCCGATGACTTGCGCAATGCCCGGTCAAAGGTGACACAATAGACAGATATTCAATATTCATTTCACAACTTCCACCGGTGGATAGCCATCGCCAAGAATTGGAGAACCCATGCCAGGAATGAACCTCACTCGCGCCGAGGCCAGCGAACGCGCAAATCTGCTCAACGTTGACAGCTATGAGGTAAGCCTGGATCTTACTCGCGGTGAGCGCGTCTTCACTTCCAAGACTACGGTGCGGTTCTCCGCCACCGCCGGCGCTTCGACATTCATTGATGCAGTCACCGACTCGGTACGCTCCATCAATCTCAATGGCGTCGAGCTGGACCCAGCGCAGCATTCAGATGGCATCCGTATCCAGTTGCCGAACCTCGCCGCAGAAAACCTACTCGTGATCGACGCGGACGCGCTGTACATGAACACCGGCGAAGGCCTGCATCGATTCGTAGACCCAGTGGACCAGGAAGTCTACTTGTACACCCAGTTCGAGGTCGCGGACTGCCGGCGCATGTTCGCCGTCTTCGAGCAGCCTGATTTGAAGGCCACCTTCCAGTTCTCGGTCACCGCGCCAAAATACTGGAACGTTGTTTCCAACGCCCCGACTCCTGCGCCAGAGGAAAACGGGAATTCAGCAACTTGGGCCTTTGCCCCAACCCAGCGGATCTCGTGCTACATCACTGCCCTGATCGCAGGCCCCTACCAGGTCGCCCGCGATTCGCTGGTTTCCTCCAGCGGCCGCACCATCGAGCTGGGTGTCTTCGCCCGCGCATCCATGATGCAGTACCTGGACGTCGAGAACATCGTCACCGTGACCCGTCAGGGTTTCGAATTCTACGAGAAGAACTTCGGCACCCCATACCCATTCGAGAAGTACGATCAGTTGTTCGTTCCCGAATTCAACGCAGGCGCCATGGAAAACGCTGGAGCGGTGACCTTCCTCGAGGAATACATCTTCCGTTCCCGTCCAACCGGTGCCATGATTGAGCGCCGCGCGATCACCATCCTGCATGAGCTGGCACACATGTGGTTCGGTGACCTGGTCACCATGAAGTGGTGGAACGATCTGTGGCTCAATGAGTCCTTCGCAGAATTCATGTCCACTCTGGCGGCCGCGCAGAACACCGAGTTCACCAGCGCTTGGACCACCTTCAATACGTTGGAGAAGAACTGGGCCTACCGCCAGGACCAGTTGCCTTCCACCCACCCCATTGTCGCGGAGATCAATGACCTTGAAGACGTAGAGGTCAACTTCGATGGAATCACCTATGCCAAGGGGGCCAGCGTTCTGCGCCAGCTGGTAGCTTTCGTAGGCCAGGAAGAATTCATGGCTGGCGTACGCGAGTACTTCGCCAAGCATGCCTGGAAGAACACCGAGCTGCCAGACCTGCTCAAGGAACTGGAAGCCGCCAGCGGCCGCGATCTCAGCGGCTGGGGCGCATCCTGGCTGGAAACCGCTGGTGTGAACACCCTCAAAGCCGAAATTGAAACCGGCAATGACGGTGCTATTACGTCCTTTGCCATTCGCCAGTCCGCCGTTGCCCAGTTCCCGACTTTGCGCCAGCACCGACTTGCTGTTGGCTTCTACTCGCTCGATGAGGCCGGAACGCTGCAGCGCGTGCACCGCGAAGAACTTGATATCGATGGCGAGCTCACCTTCGTTCCCGCGCTGGCCGGCATGAAGCGCCCGGATTTGGTTCTGCTCAATGACGATGACCTGACCTACGCGAAGATCCGCCTGGATGAAGTTTCCTTGGCGACTGCCACCGAGCATCTGAAGGACTTCCAGGAGTCGCTGCCGCGCACTCTTGTTTGGTCAGCCGCGTGGGACTCTGTACGTGATGCCGAAGCCCCTGCAAGCACCTACGTCCAGTTGCTGCTGAACAATATTGGCCACGAGGTGGATTCCACGGTGATCATGGTGCTGTTGCGCCAGCTGAACACCTCGCTGGATCTTTTTGTTGCTGCAGAACGCAGCGAAGAACTTTCGGTGCAGGCTGCCGACCAGCTGTGGCAGCTGGCTTCCAATGCTGAAGCAGGCTCCGACGCGCAGCTGCAGTTCGTCAAGGCCTTCGCGCACCGCTCGCGCGCCGCCGCCCAGTTGGATCGCGTCAGGAACTTGTTCGACGGCTCGGCAAGCTTGCCAGGCCTGGCCGTTGACACCGATTTGCGCTGGTCCTTCGCAATCGCGCTGAGTGCCGGCGGCTACCTGAGCGATGCTGATCTCGACGCAGTTCTGGCCAGCGACGACACGGCCAAGGGCAAGGCGTCGTGGTACACCGCGCGAGCTTCCCGCCCAACTGCAGAAGCAAAGGCAGAGGCATTCGGGGCGGCAACCGCTGCTACCTTGTCCAACGATCAGCAAAGCGCCGTCATTTCCGGTTTCAACAACGTGCACCAGAACGCGTTGATCTCCGGATACGCCGAGGACTACTTCGGGCTGCTCGTCAACGCGTGGGAATCCTACTCGCATGAGATGGCCAAGCAGATTGTGATCGGCTTCTACCCCAGCTCCAACGTCTCGCAGGAAACTTTGGACCAGACGGATGCATTCCTGGAATCCCTGGGATCCAAGCACGCGGCGATGCGCCGTCTGCTGGTGGAATCGCGTGCCGACGTGGTCCGGGCTCTCGCTGCGCGTCGGGCGGACGCCGAGGCACTAGAAATCTAGGGTCGCTCGGATGGTGGCGGCGGCTTCTGCTCAATGCGGAAGCCGCCGCCACCTTTCGGTTAAAAGTGGGAGAATAGACCTATGGACCTCTCGCAACATGAATATCGGGTAGGGCTCGAATGGACAGGCAATCGTGGAACCGGAACGGAAAGCTACCGCAGCTACGGCCGGGACCATGTATTGCGCGCATCGGGCTTGCCAGATTTGCCGGGCACCGCGGATCCAACATTCCATGGGGATCGCGATCGCTGGAATCCAGAACAACTCCTGCTTGCTGCCCTGAGCCAATGCCACATGCTCTCGTTTCTGCATGTAGCAGTTACCCACGGCGTGAATATCACGGGTTATACGGACGATGCTTCTGGAACACTGCGTCTCAATCGGGATAACAGCGGTGAATTCACCCAAGCCATCTTGCGGCCCGTCGTTTACCTTGCCGATGAATCCCAACGAGAACTTGCCGATTCGCTCCACTCCCAGGCGAACAAGGTTTGCTTCATCGCCCGGTCCGTCAACTTCCCGGTTCTCCACGAGCCGGTATCCCCTAGCTCCTCCTGAGGATTTTTACGAATGACTGAAAACCTGCCACTTGCACATGACCCGAAAAAGGATCCCTTCAGCAATCCCCTGGTTCTAGGCCGATCCAGCCAAGAATTCTTGGATGCCGCCGAAACGCCGATCGACGTTGCCAACTATCCCGGTACCTTCTACGCAGAGGTTGGCGGTCGCGAGATTTTCGCTCAGCTGACCAAGAATTTCTACAGTTCCGTTGCCGAAGACGAGGATTTCCGTCGGATGTATCCAGAGAAGGAGCTTCGGGCTGCCCAAGTTCGCCTCCAGCTGTTCCTGGAACAATACTGGGGTGGTCCGACAACGTTCTCCGAGCATCGTGGCCACCCTCGGCTCCGCATGCGTCATGCAAATTACCCGGTGAACGGCCACTACCGTGATGTCTGGCTGGGCCATATGAACAAGGCTATCGACCAGCTAGAGCTGCCAATGCTGCAGGCCGAAACCCTTCGGGACTACTTCGAGCGTGCGGCTCACTCGTTGCTGAACACTCCGGATGAACACCGGAATCTGCTCTAAGAATTTATGGACTAGAACCGCCACGGGCGAGTTCTAGTCCATATCCTTATTACTGCTTAGCCGAGCAAAGAGGCTTTGCGGACAAGGACATGCCCTCGCTCGTTACTCAGTCGAGTCCAACTGCCATTGCGGAGTACTCGGCTTTGCCCGCCAGGCGCCAGGAAACCCAAGGCATGCATGGCAAATGCGGAGCCCATAGGAATCTTCAAATCTTCTCCTTGCACATCCGCAGCCCAAATTCGCTGCCGTATCTGCACAAGCACAGGCAATCCCGGGTTTTCCGGCAATGCTTGGGCGACGGCGTCGATGCCGTTTTGAGCTGAGGAAGTTAGCATGTCGTTCGCTACGGCTCCTGCATCTTCCCAGCCTGAGACCGGCACGGAGATCCCAGCCCATTTAGGGTTCTCTTCAACCGGTGGGAGCGCGAAGTCGACGGTTGACTCCCCCATGCGAGCAAGGCGATCCTGGATCGATGCCAAGGAATAGCTGGCCTTGAGATCTGCAGGCTGCGCCAAGCGATGAACTCGCATTCCGAGGATGGTATAGCCGCCTTGACCGAGGTCGGAAGGGACCAAAACAGGTACATAGACAGCCAAGGCCATATTTCGAGCGACGAATTGGGCCGCATCATCTTCAATTGTTTTCGCCCGGCTAATAAAGTTCGCTAAGTCGCTTACTGAATTACTGTCGTCGAAAATCACCGCATCACTAGCCATATATTTATCGTCTCACGGAGCGGCAACTACGCGTGGCGACTTTGCTCATGGCGTGATGCTGCTCCGTGAAACGTATAGTTTTCCTATGAGCCCGAATCTCAACTGAAAATATTACTTTCGAGTAGCATTAAATTTGGTTTTGTTCCGCTATCGCATTCCAAGGAGCCCGCACAGTGACCGAAGACCTAGGCACCACCCAGATCCTGCTGGATCTGTTGAATCTGGATGGAGAAGACCAGGCGCGCACGGATGAGGATATCTTCATCGGCCATACCCCTGGGCAGACTCGACCTCGCGTCTTTGGCGGGCAGGTTCTGGCCCAATCGATCATGGCCGCCACGCGTACAGTTGAAGCGACCCGTGCGATCCATTCCCTGCACGGTTACTTCCTGCGTCCGGGAGACCCGAACCAGAACATCACTTTCGGCGTACAGCGCCTGCGCGATGGCCGCTCATTTTCCGCACGTCGAGTGCACGCCTACCAAAATGGCGAACCGATCCTGTCAATGATCACCTCATTCCAGGAACCGGCAAACGGCCTCGAACACCATGATCCAATGCCTGCCGGAATCCCGGATCCCGAGTCGCTTCCGACTACCGCAGATCTCGTGGGGCACCTGGACCATCCAGTGGCAAAGGAATGGGCTTTCGAACGGCCTTTCGACGTCCGGCATGTTTCGGAACCGATCTACCTTCCAGGAAATTCGGCCAAGCTTGCCGATAGTGCGGTTTGGCTGCGCACCACCTCGGCAATGCCCAATGAGCCCGCCCTGCACCGAGCTGCCTTGGCTTACGCGAGCGACTACATGCTACTTGAGCCTGCCCTGCGAGCCCATGGAGTGCCATGGGTACATCGCGGCTTGAGCATCGCCAGCCTCGATCACGCAATGTGGTGGCACCGGGATTTCCGAGTCGATGAATGGCTGCTCTACGTACTTCATTCGCCATCGGCCTCGTCGGCCCGCGGACTTGGTGCGGGAAAGTTCTACAACAAGGCAGGCGAGCTCGTCGCGACCGTCGCCCAGGAAGGCATGATCCGCCTGCCTGAGTTCGCAGAGGGGCACTAGCCCTCAATCGATAGCGCACCGCCCGCGTGGTTCATGCGTCCAGTTCAATATCGCCTGCTGGTACGGCCATACAGGCGAGGATCTGGCCCGGTGCTACGCGGGCGCTCGGCTCCAACGGGTAGGAAATCCTGCCCCTGAGCAGGCTAACGGCGCATTCGCCGCAAGAACCCGAGCGGCAAAGACTAGCCGGTTCAAGCCCTTGCTCTTCCAGCGCATCAAGCAACACTCCATTCTCCGCACTCCAGGTGAAATTCTTTTCGCTCCCACGACAAGAGACTTCTGCGGGCGGATAGTTCTCAAAAAGGCGTTCCAGATCGGTCGCTGGTGATGCGAAGGTTTCGCTGTAAATCTGCGAAGCAGAAATTCCCGCTTGCTCGCACGCCTCGAATACCATCTTGGTGAACTCTTCAGGCCCGCACACCACCACCCTGCTGCAACCGCGTAGTCGTGCTGCGATCGCAGCAGCCGCTGGCCGCCCCTCGGAGGTGTCGATGCGATCCAAGCTGATTGGCGCCTTCAGCCCGGCAGCCATCTGTTCCAGCCGGCAGTACAAGGCACTGGCTCCGCCACGTTCGACATGGATGAACCTCAGATCTTGGCTGCCATTCACCGCTGCAGCATCCCCGAGCAGCCCCAAAGCAGGAGTGATGCCAATTCCAGCGCTGACGATGGCAGTGCTGGAGCCTAGTACATTAGCCGAGGTCAGCACACCGTACGGCCCTGAGACAAGAAGTTGCTCGTCCTCCTGCAGCTGTGCTATTTTCGCTGAAGCTTCACCTTGGATGCGAACGGCGATACTAATGCCCCGGTCGCTCACCGAGGTGATGGTGTAATTTCTCCACAGCGGATCTGGCAAGTGAACCCTTAGATGCATGCCCGGTTCATACTCAGACTTAATCCATCCGTAAGGATCGTGAAGCAGCAGTTCGACTACTCCTGAGCCCAAGTCCTCGTTTCGAAGTATGGTCATGAACCGTGGAGAGATCTTCACTGGAACCAGTTCTTCGGCTTCTGTTGCTTCGTTTTCTATTTCAATTGAGGCGCCAGTCTCCAAGACCCCGGATTCCAGAACGGTTCCATAAATGCCACAGTGAACGTGGCCAAAGTGCGTTGCCAGCAAACGGGGTCCGTTGGTATCGACTTCGGTAGTATCCGGATTTACCGAGGTTGCTGAGCAACGGGCGATTGATTTGGTAATGGCAATACGGGTTTCGCCTATGCGCAGCACTTTGCCAATAAGCCCATATTCCGAGTATGCGGGCAGGCCTTCCACCACAAGGTTGCCTCGATACCGCCGGGGATCCAAGTGCACCCCGGATACTCGCGACAGCTCCGCAACCGTATTGGGGTTAATAATCGAAATGCCCGACAGTCGCGAATCGAACATTCCTTGCGGTGCAGACACCAATCTTCGCGGTTTTGGCCCCTGCGCCGGCAAGTGATTCGACAGATAG
Source organism: Glutamicibacter sp. NPDC087831 (assembly GCF_044742845.1). Lineage (NCBI taxonomy): Bacteria > Bacillati > Actinomycetota > Actinomycetes > Micrococcales > Micrococcaceae > Glutamicibacter > Glutamicibacter sp. NPDC087831. The sequence goes on along the minus strand of NZ_JBIUVH010000001.1, from coordinate 810,536 downwards.
GCGCTGGCGGCATCCCTGCCATGATGGCTACTGGCATCAAAGGTCAATGGTGCCGCACCTGTAGATGCTGGCGCGGTCATGGTGATAAGTGGAAAACTGGATTCAACTTGCCACTTTTGCAGGCTCTTGTTGTTCTTGAGAATAGTGAAGCTTAGGCAGCTCTGCCACTGCCCGTCTTGGTGCTCAATTGTGCCGTTTCCGAAGGCGACACAGCGATCGCCCTCTAGCCCGCTTCCCTTTTTGGCTGCGACCGAACTGACTGCTTCGCCTGGTAGCCCTTTAACAGGAAAGCGATATATTTGAGCAATTTTCATGATTACATTCTAGTAAGTGCCGAGTTCAGTACGGGAGTTCCAGGCGGCGCCAATCGAAGGCGCCAGAGGATATCGGAATTTCAAAACAGGTAATGTTCTGCCCCTCCGGCTACATGGACTGCTCCCCGGCATCTGCGGGTGCTTCCAATCGCCGCGCGCCCACACCTTCACGCGCCAATTGGTCTTCCGGATTCAGGAGGCTGCAGGCCTGCATCGACAGGCAGCCGCATCCAATGCATCCCATAAGCCGATCTTCTAATTCCTCGATGGCACGCCGCCTCGCTTCGAGTACTTTCTTCCATTCCTCTGTCGCGCGAAGCCAGTCTCTTTCCTCGGGGATTTTTCCCATCGGCACTGGTGCCAAAGCACGCTTGATGTCGCTGAGTGGGATGCCCAACTTACTGCCGACACTGATCAACGAGATACGACGCAGCAAGTGGCGAGGATAGCGTCGCTGATTCCCCGCTGTCCGCATGGAAACGATCAGCCCAATATCTTCGTAATAATGCAGTGCAGATCTGGCCACACCAGTGCGTTCGCTAACCTGCCCGATGCTTAGCAGCTCACGCCCGGGAAAATTTTTTTCGCAATCCCCAGATTCCGCTGTGTGAAGCATCACCACCCCTTTCCTTGACCTCAAGTTTACTTGAGGTCTTAGGGTGGAAGTATTCAAAGTTGTTGGCAAAAGCTCGGGCTTTTGCATCAGTTACTGGAGTTTTATTCCAACTCCAGGCAAAGGAGCGGCTCAGTGAGCGAATTATCAGATGGATTCCGTACAGCCTTCCGTCACCATCCTGCTGGAGTAGCAGTGATTACTGCAGCGGTCGACGGGGCATTCTACGGTTTAACTATCTCTTCCCTCGCTTCACTTTCCATTGATCCCGTTGCCGTTTCGTTCTCGCTGGCCAAAGAATCCGGCGCTGCCGGCGCTGTGCTAGCAGCACCGAGTTTCTTGATCCATATGCTCGGCGAAGACCAGCACGAGCTGGCAAATAATTTCGCGCGCCCGGGTGCCCCACGATTTACCAGCGATCAACATTTCCGGGTCTTGCCCACCGGCGAGCCACATTTCATCGAGGCTCCCGTTGCTTTCCGCGCCAGTATCCACTCCTCCATCAGCGTTGGAGGCTCCCGCCTGATTGCTGCTGAAGTCCATGCGGTACTCTTCGGGCATGCGCAACAGCAACACCTGCTTTACCAGGATCGCGAGTATCTGAAATTGTCCGGATTGCGTGCCGATTCGACGACGAGCTAATTGAACGATGCCTCCTGCGGCATAAAAATAGCCGCCACAAATGTGGCGGCTATTTTCATGCCCGTGGATTAGTCGCGGGTCAGGCGACGGTGGGTAACACGGTGCGGCTTAGCCGCGTCGGCACCCAATCGTTCAACCTTGTTGCTCTCGTAAGAGTCGAAGTTGCCTTCGAACCAGTACCAGTTCGATGGGTTCTCCTCAGTGCCCTCGTACGACAAGATGTGGGTCGCGACTCGGTCCAGGAACCAACGGTCGTGGGAGACCACTACAGCGCAACCCGGGAACTCAAGCAGCGCGTTTTCCAACGACGACAGGGTTTCAACGTCCAAGTCGTTAGTAGGCTCATCGAGCAGCAACAGGTTGCCACCCTGCTTGAGGGTCAGTGCCAGGTTCAGACGGTTGCGCTCACCACCGGAGAGAACACCTGCCTTCTTCTGCTGGTCTGGGCCCTTGAACCCGAACGCCGAAACGTAGGCACGCGATGGCATCTCAACTTGACCGACGTTGATGTAATCGAGGCCGTCAGAAACGACCTCCCACAACGACTTCTCTGGGTCGATATTTTCGCGATTCTGGTCGACATAGGAAATCTTGACCGTGTCGCCGACCTTCAGGGTGCCACCGTCAAGCTCTTCCATGCCAACGATGGTCTTGAACAGGGTCGACTTGCCGACGCCGTTGGGACCAATGACACCCACGATGCCGTTGCGCGGTAGCGAGAAGGACAGACCATCGATCAATACACGATCGCCGAATCCCTTCTTCAAGTTTTCGGCTTCGATTACCAGCTGGCCCAGGCGCGGGCCTGGCGGAATCTGGATTTCTTCGAAGTCCAGCTTGCGGGTGCGCTCGGCTTCCGCAGCCATTTCCTCGTAGCGCGCCAGACGAGCCTTCGACTTAGTCTGACGGCCCTTGGCGTTCGAACGAACCCACTCGAGTTCTTCTGCCAGACGCTTAGCAAGCTTCTGGTCTTTCTTGCCCTGAACTTCCATGCGCTCGCGCTTCTTCTCCAGGTAAGTGGAGTAGTTGCCCTCGTATGGGTGCAGGCGACCGCGGTCAACTTCACAGATCCATTCGGCGACATGGTCCAGGAAGTAGCGGTCGTGGGTTACGGCCAGCACGGCGCCCGGGTAAGATGCCAGGTGCTGTTCCAGCCACAGTACGGACTCTGCGTCCAAGTGGTTAGTAGGCTCATCGAGCAGCAGCAAGTCCGGCTTCTGCAGGAGAAGCTTGCACAGTGCTACACGTCGACGTTCACCACCGGAGAGGTGGGTAACTTTCTCGTCGCCTGGTGGGCAGCGCAGCGCGTCCATTGCCTGTTCGAGCTGATTGTCAATGTCCCAAGCGTCGGCAGCGTCAATCGCTTCCTGCAGCTTGCCCATTTCTTCCAGGAGCGTGTCGAAGTCGGCACCGTCCTGTGCCATCTCTTCCGAGATTTCGTTGAAGCGAGTGATCTTTTCATAGATCTCGCCAACACCTTCCTGGACGTTGCCCAGGACGGTCTTTTCTTCATTCAGTGGGGGTTCCTGCAGCAGGATGCCTACCGAGTAGCCCGGTGAAAGACGCGCTTCACCGTTGGAGGGAGTATCGATCCCCGCCATGATCTTTAGGATCGTTGACTTACCAGCACCGTTGGGTCCCACGACGCCAATTTTGGCACCGGGGAAGAACGACATGCTGACATTGTCAAGGATGACTTTGTCGCCAACGGCCTTGCGAGCCTTGGTCATCGTGTAAATGAATTCCGCCATGTTCTTAAGGCTAGTCTGTTGCGGGGGTCATTTCCGAATCCACACACCACTATTTTGGGTTGGTGGTGCCCGGATTCACACGAAACCCTCAAACACCACCAGAACACGCGTCTTCAGGCCGCTTCCCCATCCTCGCTTTGCCAGCTCGCTTCAGTGTCGGACGAACGTGACGGGTGCTGCACACGCTCCATTTCGCCGGTATCTGTCCGTACACGGTTGAAGGAACTCGTTCCAAAACGCAGATCGTGACCAATTGAATAAGCCTCGATATCTGCGCTATTCCCTCGCGAGCCATCTGCTCGTTCGAATTCTCGGATCTGCAACTTTCCGAAAATCATTACATGGTCGCCTTGCCCCAGGGATTCCATGGAATTCTCTCCCAGGGCACGGAACGCCGAAACCGCATACCAATTGGTCGGCCCGTCGACCCACTGCCCTGTTTCAAGATCGCGTTTTCGCTCATGCGTCGCTACTCGGAATTTCAAGATAGAAACGCCCTTGGGCGTAATGCTGAGTTGAGGTTCCGTTCCGACAATTCCGCGGATTGTCACAAGATCGCTCATTGGACTGCCTCCTATTGGATACAAATGGCAGAAGCCTTTTCTGCCATTGAATCCGATGATGGCGCACCGCAAGATCCGGTCGGACGCAAAGTCAACGGCCTGTGGATAAATCTTTAGCCCATTGAGGTTTGAATGCGCCTTTCAATAGCATGGCGGCTATGACGATTCCTGGCAAGATCCAGCCGGACCAACCCATGATTGATGCTTTTGTTGCGTCCAAAGGAACTCCCATCACCATAAACAGTGAAACCAATCCCACGCTGGCGTTGAAGGCTCCATGCGCCAAAGCCGCTGGCCATACGGAATCACTGTAGGTACGCAACCAGCCAAGGAAGGCGCCAAATACGGTACACATGCCGCACATAGCCATGACTCCCCACGCGCCCGTAGCCATCGGATAGTTGTAGCCCAGAAGCACCAATGGTGCATGCCAGATCCCCCAGACGACGCCGGATACAAGAATTGATACAAGTTGCCCATAAGGCTGCAGGCGAATCCAAAGCCATCCCCGCCAACCAATCTCCTCTCCTAAAGCAAACAAGGAATTCATGAGGCCAGCGACAACTATCAACCCCGCCTGTCCGAGAAGGTAGATTGTCGGGCCTTCCTGGCCGGAGACAACGCGCAGTACGGTGAAATTCTGCAGATCACCAGGGAAGACCCCTAGCCATGTTCCGATGAAGGGCGCTTGAAGTATGAGCCCGAGCGGAATCACATAGGACAGCACCAGTGCGATGGCAAACTTCCCCGGACGCTTGATTGGCCAGAGCCCAACCTCGGAGGTGAAGCTCGTTAGCCGGCGTTCGACAATGGCAATCACTAGAGCAGCGATGGTCGGGGTAAACATCATTGCCATGGCGATTCCTGGAAGCTTGGCATCATTTATGCCTTCTCCCATCCAAAGCGGCAACGCTACGGCCCAAGCTAAAACCACGCTTAGCACACAGAAGCACACGATGCTCAACACGCTACCGATTCTCAATTTCGGCAACTTAACTACTCCTAATCAGATGATGATCTACATTCGTTTCTCCAGCCTATCGGCCTCAAGTCGTATTTTTGGTGATCAATGAGCTAAACTATTTTCGGTTATGCCTCCGTAGCTCAGCTGGATAGAGCAAGAGCCTTCTAATCTCTAGGTCGCCGGTTCGAATCCGGCCGGGGGTACGAAATAAACCGCCGTTCACTTGGTAATACAAGTGAACGGCGGTTTTCGCATCTATCCAGATCTAGGAATTTGACCAGTGTTAGGCCTCATTTCTAGCTTGAGGCCCTTTCCGGCCGAGCCTGTCAGCCAGCCCTCGTCCTATTTGCCGGCCACTAAATAAGCACCCGCCCAAGAAAGTTCCTTCCAGCGCGTTGTACCCATGCATCCCGCCGCCCCCGAATCCAGAAGCTTCACCGGCCGCATAAAGCCCGTCAAGAACTGTTCCGTCGTATTTGAGGACTCGCCCAGATAGGTCTGTCTGCAGTCCGCCTAATGACTTTCGCGTCAGAATGTGCAGCTTCACAGCTATCAATGGCCCCGCCGCAGGATCGAGTATCCTGTGCGGAGCAACTGCTCGGGTCAAACGGTCTCCGATGTACTTTCGGGCATTGCGGATAGATTGAATTTGGCGATCTTTGCTAAATGGATTTTCAGTTTGCGAATCACGAACCATTAGTTGCTGGTGAAGCCGCATCGGATCAATATGTGCTTCCGGCGCGATTGCATTCATCTTCGTCACGAGCTCCTCGACGGTAGTCGCTGAAACGAAATCCGCACCTTTGTTCAAGAAATCCGTGACCGGCCCCGGAGCACCCTTGCCAAAGAACCGGTCCTTGATAACTCCGGCTTTATCCCGATTAGTCAGATCTGGATTTTGCTCCGACCCTGACAGCGCAAACTCCTTCTCGATAATTCGCTGATTTAGCACGAACCATGAATAGTCGTACTTTCGCGCAGTGGGATCGGTGCGCAGGTATTTCAACGTGCCCAAAGTGTCGTGCCCCGGAAGGCAAGGAGGACGAAGGCGGTTCCCTTCGGCATCGAACCACATCGGGCTTGGACCGGGCAAAATTCTAATTCCATGAGCGGGCCAAATTGGGTTCCAATTCTGGATTCCCTCTGTGTAATGCCACATTCGATCGCGGTTAACAAGACGCGCCCCCACCTCCTGCGAGAGTTCAATGCCGCTGCCGTCAACATAATTCGGAACGCCGGTAATCATGCGCCCCGGCGCGATGCCGAGCCTGTCGGGCCAGAGTTTCCGAACCAGGTCCTGATTTCCGCCTATTCCCCCGGTTGCAATCACCACTGCTTCAGCCGAAAACTCGAACTCCGAAACCACGTTTCTTGACGACTGTTGCCCGCGTGGAGCGTCATCAGGCGACAAGACCTCACCGCGAACGCCGGTAACTGAACCGTCAGTGGTCACCAATCCAGTAACCCTGTGGCGGTTGAGCAACTCGGCATGTCCCGTTTGCAGTCCGTCGAGCACCCTATTCACAAATGGCATCGATACCCCGGTGCCAGTTCCCCAGGCGATGTGAAATCTGGGTACAGAATTCCCATGCCCTTCGGCGCGACCATCGCCGCGCTCTGCCCAGCCCACAACTGGAGTCAGATCTATGCCTTTTTGCTTGATCCAGGACCGTTTTTCAGTAGCTGCGAACTCCACGTAGGCTTTGGCCCAACGTTGCGCCCACAGGTCCTCATCGTCCAACCGGTCAAATTGTGCACTATGCTGCCAATCCGACCAGGCAAGGTCAAAAGAATCACGAACTCCCAAGCGGCGCTGTTCAGGAGTATCAACGAGAAACAGTCCCCCAAAAGACCAGTAAGCCTGGCCGCCGAGATTACCCCTGTTTTCCTGATCCAGGATTCGGACTCTCAGTCCTGCATCAAGTGCCTCGGACGCTGCAACCAGCCCGGCCAATCCAGCACCCACGATGATCACTCCGCATTGTTCGGAACTCAACTTCACGATCCCACCTCTGCACGCAAGAAATTTACGAGTTTTCATCTCGAGCGTACTTCCCGGTGGGCAATGCCACCATACCCGTATTTTCCGCAAAGAAATCTGCTGACTAGCGAGAACTTTCGTTCTTCACCACCGTTTCTCTTCCTGGTCCGGCCGTCGAATCTGTGAATGTCATGATCGTGAGCCGTGCAGCGGCGCATAATCACTCAGAATCCCGACTGAACAGTAACTTATCCCCCTAATTTGAGATAAACTCTAGGAATTGTAGAAATCGAAAGGGACAGTGCCCGATGACCCAACTGGTCGCCCACCTCGCGCGACAGAGAATCACGGAACGCACCAGCATCAATCTAATATTCCTTCTTGCAGGATTATCTTTTGCGACTTGGGCAGGCCGCCTCTCCATTATCGACGCTGTTTTCGATTTCTCTGGCTTGAACCTCGGATCGTTCTTGATTTGCAGCACCATCGGAACTTTGCTCGGAATCTCCCTTATTCCGTCGGTGAGCAAATTCGTTCCAACACGCCGCCTGTTGTGCTGTTTGCCCATCGGATTAGCAGCATGTTTGGTCGTACTGGGCATAGCCATTTCGATAACCGAGGAAGCCACTCTTGCCTACGTAGCCCTGTTCTTTTACGGGCTTACTTTTGGCTGTTTGGACATCATGATGAACGTCAGCGGCGCACAGGTTGAACGTCGTGTCGGCCGCAGCATCATGCCTTCCCTTCATGGGTTCTTCAGCCTGGGAACCCTAATTGGCGCCGGGGTGGCAACAGCAACCATTTCCTTGAATATCTCGAGCCTTTGGCACTTCTCGTTTGTCGCGGTCATCATTCTTCTTCTCGCTTACGTTGCCCATCGAGGTATTACCTGCTGGGAAAACGAAAATTTGGTTCCAATCAACAAGGATGTCCCCCAGAACCGAATTCAATCAACGCACAAAATGGGACTCTTGCTGCTGCTTGGCATAATGGTCGCCGGTTTAAGTTTCAGCGAGGGTGCGGCCAATGATTGGATTGCCGTTACTTCGGTTGACGGGCACGGTTTCAAGCATCAAATTGGCGCGCTCATGTTCACCTTGTTCGTCGCAGCAATGACGCTGGGACGCTTTGTCGGCGGTCGCCTTGTGGACCGCTTCGGCACGAAAAATACACTCCTGATCATGGGAATTATCGGCCTTCTCGGCGTCGGCTTGTTCATCACCGGCACAAGTCCCTCCCTAGTAGGCCTCGGTGCAGCATTGTGGGGCCTCGGTAGCTCGCTCGGCTTCCCCTTGGGCATGAGCATCGCTGCTTCCCGCGGAGAACGCCTGGGTCCAAAAGCGGTGAGCATCGTCAGTGCGTTTGGATATGGAGCAATGCTTGGCGGTCCACCATTTATTGGTTTCGTCGTCGATACCTTGAAGTTGCCTCAGGCCTTATGGATTTGCGCGGTAGTTCTGATTATTTCGTTGTCCTTGACGCCGGCGGTAACCCGCAACCGGAAGCCGTCCGACAAGACGTCCTAGACGGGCAGAACCGCACGCTCCTTGATGTTTCGCATGACTATGGTGCTCGTCAATTTTTCCACGCCCGGTAGATCAACTAGGACCTCGTCGTATACACGCTGGTAATGCGGCAGATCCTTGGCAAAGACTCGCAATAGGAAGTCTGGCTCGCCGAAAAGGCGCTGCGCATCAACTATTAGCTCTTCCCTCTCTACTGCTAATTCAAAATGCTTAAGCTGCGCTCTGTCTTTCAACGTGACGAAAACCAGGGCCTCGAATCCCAGTCCAACCTTCTCCGGGTCAATCACCGCTTGGTAGCCGCTGATGACTCCCCTGCGCTCAAGATCTTTGATCCGGCGATGACAGGGAGCCACCGATAGCCCAACTTTTGCAGCTACCGCGGTAGCGCTCATCCGTCCGTCATTCTGCAACTCGGCCAAGATCGCACGGTCTAGTTCATCCATGAAATCAGACTACAGCACAAATAATTTGCGCCATTTAACGCCAGAGCAATTTTTTCTTGCCGAAGGGCCGGGTATCCCCAAAGAATCGGCAAGCACATTTCACGATTTTTTCCTTACTGTTATCAGAGCACAGGTTTCTAGATTTGGAGAAGCAATGGATCTCTCGCAGTTCACCGGGTTCCTCTTGGTATCGGTGACGTTGGCGTGCACGCCCGGCGCCGACTGGGCGTACATCATTTCCTCTGCACTGGGCAAAACCAGCTATCGCCCAGCCGTATGGGGATTGCTCTCGGGATACCTGGTTCATACTGCATTGCTGGTGTGCGGAATTGCGGCCCTGGTCGCGAGTTCCCCGTCACTTCTCCTCTGGCTCACGGCAGCCGGATCGGTCTATCTGCTGTGGCTAGGCATTGCGACCCTGCGTTCCTGCAGGAACGCCAGGTTCTTTGATGCCAATGCTCCATCTACCTCCGAAATTGAAGCACTCGATGGCGATTACCCTCGGAGCAATCCCGAACCTACCGATAGCACCGTCGCGCTGTTGGACAAGGTCCGTCATCGATCGCTACGCGGCCAATTCCTCAAGGGCCTGCTCACCAGCGGCACTAACCCCAAGGCACTACTGCTGTATGTGGCCCTCATCCCGCAGTACCTGGATTCATCCCTGGATCTTCCGCTCTCCCTGCAAACCGGCGCTCTTGGGCTTACTCATTTCGCGGTATCGATCCTCGTGTACTTCTCCGTTGCATTGGCTGCCAGGGTGCTGCTTCGCTCCCGGCCCATGGCGGCACGCATCGTAACCATGTGCTCCGGAACCATAATGATCCTCTTGGCCCTGGGCTTGGTCTACGAACAATTCTTCGTTGCATAAGAATTTATTGAACACTGATCAAGACAATTGAACGGTGATCAAGTATGCTCTTAATCGATGGCTCTTCGGTCATCTGTAACGCAAGCATGAATGGCTGTCCGATCATGGAGCCCGCCGTTCAAGCTACGAACCTTGCGCTGGAGCACTCGTGGAACTACCCCCAATTCGATTTGAGAATGTCACTGTCCGCTTTGAAGAGCGCGATGTCCTCAAAGATGTGCGATTGACTCTCAACGAACAGCGCATCGGCATTATCGGGGCAAACGGTGCTGGGAAGAGTACGCTCTCCCGGCTCATCAATGGCCTCGTTTTGCCTACTGAAGGATCCGTGCACGTTGGCGACCTGAACACTCGGAATCATGCAAAGCAGATCCGCCGCGATGTTGGTTTTGTCTTCCAGAATCCAGCAAATCAAATCATCATGCCGCTGGTCTCTGAAGACATTGCGTTCGGACTGAAGAATTTGCAAATTCCCAAAGCAGAGCGCCAATTGCGCGTGCATGAGACACTGGCAGAGCTCAACATCTCGCATCTGGCAGATCGCGAAAGCCACACTCTTTCCGGCGGCGAGCAGCAAATGGTCGCACTCGCTTCCGTCCTTGCCATGCGGCCACGAACCATTGTTTTCGATGAACCCACTACGATGCTGGATCTGCGCAATCGACTCGCGTTCCAACGCGAAATAGCCAAGCTGGCGCAACGTGCAATTGTGGTGACGCACGATTTGGAAATACTTGAAGATTTCGACCGCGTTCTCGTGGTCACCGACGGAGCTATCGCATTCGATGGCCGACCGGAAGAAGCAATCGCCCATTACCGCCAATGGAGCCACGCATGATCGCGGCCAAGAATACTTCGTATCTAGCGCGTGTTAAGCCGGGATGGAAATTCGGAACATTGCTGGTTCTGAGCATCGGGCTTTACTTGATTAGCTCGTGGCAGGTCTTGCTGCCCCTGTTCATTCTCAGTGCGATACTGCTGCTTTCGGCTAGGGTCGACCTCAAGCAACTGCGCATGCCACTGTTCTCATTGGCCATGATTCTCGGCATCGTCTTCATTCTTCTCGCCCTGCAAACCGATTGGGCCAACGCCGTGGTCTCGGTCCTGCGGCTGCTGACCATGTGCCTGATGGCCTACGCCGTCAGCCTCACCACAAGCTTTGACGCGATGCTCGAGCTCTTCCAACAGGTTGCCTCTCCATTACGATTCCTTGGAGCTAATCCAGCGCAAATCGCATTGGGATTGTCCATGACAATACGGTTCATTCCGGAATTGAAAAAGGTATACCTCGAAGTTCGCGAAGCCCAGCATGCTCGGGGTCTGGGCAACAATCCGTTGGCCGTGAGTGTCCCATTAGTTATCAGATCACTAAAAATCGCTGACGAGACAGCCGAAGCGTTAGACGCCCGCGGCTACGATTCAGCACCTTACCGACGCTAAGCGCGTCAGCTACTTCCATCTCGCTCGCACTTCCAAGGAAACACAATGCCAACTCGCACCGACTCAACTTCGCAAACTCGCAATACGGTATACGTCGCAGTCTTTGCCGCCATGATCGCGGCCATGGGGCTCCTTCCCCCTATTACATTGGGGATCATCCCGGTACCCATTACCCTGCAAACCCTGGGTGTCATGCTGGCCGGCGCCTTATTGGGACCTTGGCGAGGTTCATTGGCCTCACTGGTTGTCGTAGTCCTGTCTTTGGCAGGGCTGCCCTTGTTGGCTGGTGGGCGTGGTGGGCTTGGAGTCCTGTTCGGGCCGACCGGCGGATATCTCATTGGATGGATTTTCGGGTCACTCGTTATTGGAGCCCTCTTCAAATACTGGGTTCTGCGCTACGAAAACAAGGTCGCCCGATTCATGTCCGGACTGGCCTCGGCTCTCCTTGGCGGAATCGTCGTCATCTATCTGTTTGGCGTTCCGTGGACCGCTGCTGTTACCGGGCTTGCTCTGGGCACATCCTTGCTGGGGTCTCTCGGATTCCTGCCCGGGGACGTCCTCAAAGCCGTAGTCGCCACCCTGGTGGCCCTGACCGTGCACCGTAGCTACCGCGGGTTGATGAAGTAGCTCGATGGAACTGTGGCAGGCACTGGCAAGGTGGGCCAATCAACGACCGGATCATCTTGCCCTGCTCACGGTTGAAAGCCGGCTGACTTATGCGCAGTTGGCCAGCAGAAGCGGTGCTCTGGCCAAGCGGCTAGAATCCGTTCCAGGCAATCGGATCGCTGTGCACACCAGCGATCCGATTGAGATGGCCATCGCTTTTTATGCGATCGCGCGCAGTGGCAAGACATTGGTGGTGATTGACCCTGCTTGGCCCGGAAATCTGGCCACTTCCATGGCAGCAGTTCTTCTATGCGATTTTGTGCTTGAATCGACGGTTCCGCGGCCTTTGCCCGGCGTCCCAAGATTCGCCTTGCCGCCCGAGCCACCCGAGCCCGGTGAATACATTGTGCCCGCGACCAAGACTCATTGCGCTGAAGTCCTGCTGATCATTTGCACTTCTGGAAGCTCATCGCGTCCCAAGCCTGTGCTCCGGAGTGCTGCATCGTGGGAAGCGTCCCTGAGTGCCGGCGCCACGATTTTGGGCGCTTCGCCAGAGGATTCCACTCTTTGCCCGAGTCCCATTTCCCACGGTCTGGGCCTCTACGCGATGGTCGAGTCCCTGCATACTGGCGGCACCTTCATGGCTTCCGGAAAATGGGATCAAAAGGGCGTTGCGTCTTTGCTGGCGCGCGTCAGCTGCACCCGTATCGTCAGCGTACCGACAATTCTTGGCAAGGTGCTGGCCCTGGATGACCCGGCACTGTTCTCCAGCCTGCGATTGGTCATCAGCGGCGGGGAATCCCTGGACCAGGCGACCGTTCAAGCGCTTCACCAGATGGCTCCGTCGGCGCGCTGCGTTGAATATTTCGGGAGCAGCGAGCACAGCCTCATCGCGTATCGCGAGCGACTGGCCAACCATCCGCGAACTCCCTATTTCGACGGTCAGCTGTTTCCCGGGGTGCAGGCTCACACCCATGAGGCAACGCCGGGTTCAGGCTTTGGCTCGCTCTATATCGATAGCCCGTTCAACGCCAAGGGGTACGACCTTAGCTCGGACTCTGTCATCGCTCGGTGCGGCACAGCAATCGGCATTGGTGATCAGGCGAAGCTCCTGGGTTCAAATCGCATCGTCCTGTCCCGTCGCAACGACGGGATGATGAATCTCAACGGAAACAATATCCACCCGGGCGAAGTGGGCGCAGCGCTTAATGCCGAGGGGCTGGCCAATGCCGTAGTGCGGATCGATGCATCGAGCGCACCAGCCAGGTTGCTGGCCTACACGGTTTCGCCACCCCGCAATCCGTCCGCTCTTCTCACAGGCCTGCAGAAGCATTTGCCCCAGTACAAGATCCCGCACCAAATCATCTACTTGCGATCGTGGCCCGAGACCTTCAGCGGAAAATTGAATGCCTCGGCTTTGGACTTCCAGGATCTGGACATTGAACGGAGCGACTGGCTCAGATGAATGACGCCTTCATTATCAATGCAGCACGCACGCCCATCGTCAGAGCAGGCAAGGAGTATTCCCGCATTACCGCAGACCAACTGCTGGCTCGGGTGATCAACGCGCTAATAGATCGAAGCGGCATCTCCCCTGCGGATGTAGACCACGTATTTGCCGGCAATGCGGCGGGACCGGGCGGAAATATAGCGCGAGTGTCTGCTTTGGCGTCGGTGCTGCCCAAGACCGTCAGCGCGACCAGCATCGATGCCCAATGTGCCAGTGGACTGGACGCAATTGCCGCCGCTGCGCGGATGATACGTTGCGGTGAAGCGCATGTCGTGGTGGCCGGTGGCGTGGAGTCGGTGAGTACCGCGCCATGGCGGGTTGAAAAGCAAACCTCCGTAATCCAGCCTCCGCGCCTCTACTCGCGTGCCCGATTCACTCCAAAGCGAGACCCGGACCCCGAAATGGGCGAAGCTGCGGAGAATATTGCCCAGTCCTACGGCATTGCACAAGAGCGGCAAGATTCTTTCGCATTGCAGAGCCACCAGCGTGCGCTGCGCGCTCAAGCGGCTGGACTCTTTGATCGCGAGCTTGTCACCGTGGATACAAGCAACGGGCAAGTAGCGGCCGACACCTGCCCCAGGCCCGGACTGACACTTCGCAAGCTCGCTGCGCTCAAGCCGGCATTCGTACCCGGTGGCACCGTGACTGCGGGAAACTCCTGCCCGATTAACGATGGTGCAGCTGCGGTAATCTTGGTGAGCGAACAAATGCGCCAGAGACTGAACCCAACCTTCGCAATGCGCTACCTTGCTTCTGCTTCAGGTGCTTGCGATCCCAGCATTCTCGGCATGGCGGCGGTACCGGCGTACCGCAAGCTCATCGGCCTGCTGCCATCCGCTGCTGCTTCCAGCACTCCACTGATCGAGTTCAACGAAGCCTTTGCGGTCCAGGCCCTGGCATGCCTCGATGAGCTAGGGATCACCGAGGTGACGGTGAACCAAGGTGGCGGGGCCTTGGCGTTGGGACACCCCTACGGTGCTAGCGGCGCGATTCTTGCGACTCGGCTGTTCTGGCAGGCCAACCAGGCTCGGATACCTGGGCAAAGGGCGATCGCGCTCATGGCCGCCGCGGGTGGCACCGGAAGCGCGTTTGCTTTCGAGTCAGTACCGCATTGAGCCCTTGGGGCATTGGCCTAGATGTTGAACCCCAAGGCCTGCATCTGATTCCGGCCGTCGACAAGGTTCTTCAGCACTTCATCAATCTGCGCTTCGAGTAGATCGGTCAGCGGGCAGGCAGGCGTCGTCAACGTCAAGTCGATTTCCAGGACTGAATCGCCGTCGAAACACCGTCCGTAAAGCAGGCCCAGGCCAACAATGTTGACTCCCAGCTCGAGGTCATTCACGTCCTTGGGTGCTTCGTCGATTTCTGCGATCGGCCACGTTGCGCTCTCATGTGCACCATTTGCGGCTTCGGACATGCGCTGCTCCCCGATTCTGCCCCGGGTACCCCTTTCCCTTTCGGCTCTTCCACGAGATACCAGAAGGAATGCAGGCCCCTCGGGCGTTAACGAACAGAACCGCTCACCCCCGTAGGGAGCAAGCGGTTCTGCTTGAAACAGCCTAAATTAGATGTTGAAGCCCAGGGCTCGCATCTGATCGCGACCGTCATCGGTGATTCGTTCTGGACCCCAAGGCGGCATCCAGACCCAGTTCAAACGGTGGTCGTCCACAACGCTCTCCAGCGCCTGGCCGACCTGCTCTTCGATAATATCGGTGAGCGGGCAAGCGGCGGTTGTCAGTGTGAGGTCCAGCAAGAGTACGCCGTCTTCTGCGTACTTCAGGCCATACAGCAAACCCAGGTCGACAATATTGACACCCAGTTCAGGGTCAATGACGTCCTTGAGCGCTTCCTCAACGTCTTCCAGAGGAGTCGTAGCGGCTCCCGTGCTCTGTTCGGTCGATTCGCTCATGATTGTAACCTTAGGCCTTGACGTTCAGGTAACGGTCGTAGCCTTCTTCTTCCAGACGGTCAGCCAGTTCCGGGCCGCCCTGTTCTGCAACTCGGCCATCCACGAACACGTGCACGAATTCTGGCTTGATGTAGCGCAGGATGCGGGTGTAGTGGGTGATGAGCAGGGTGCCCATTTCGTTCTCGTCCTGTGCGCGGTTAACGCCCTCGGAGACAACCTTCAGAGCGTCGACGTCCAGGCCGGAGTCGGTCTCGTCCAGCACTGCGAACTTGGGCTTGAACAGTTCCAGCTGCAGGATCTCGACGCGCTTCTTCTCGCCACCGGAGAAGCCTTCGTTGACGTTACGGCCAGCGAAGTCGGCATCGATCTTCAGCTTGCTCATAGCTTCCTTGACGTCCTTGGTCCAAGTACGAAGCTTTGGAGCTTCGCCGTCGATGGCGGTCTTGGCGGTACGCAGGAAGTTGGTCATGGTTACGCCTGGTACCTCTACCGGGTACTGCATAGCCAGGAACAGGCCAGCCTTGGCGCGCTCGTCGACGCTCATCTCCAGGACATCTTCACCATCGAGGGTGATGGAGCCGGAGGTGACGTTGTAGCGCGGGTGGCCAGCGATGGTCGAAGCCAAGGTCGACTTGCCCGAGCCGTTAGGGCCCATGATTGCGTGGGTTTCGCCGGTCTTGATGGTCAGGGTTACACCCTTGAGAATTTCCTTCTCGCCCTGCTCGGTGTCAATCGAGACGTGCAGGTCCTTGATTTCCAGAGTAGACATACGTCGTTCCGTTTCTTTCTAAAAAGCGCTAAGGCTAAAAAGCTGGTGAAGCGAGCACTACCTAGTTCTCGGTAGCAGCCAATTCTTCTTCGATGGTGTCGGTCAGTCGCTCCTGCAGAGCCTCATCGCCGATCTGCTGAACGATTTCGTTCAGGAATCCGCGAACTACCAAGCGGCGTGCGGTCTTTTCATCGATGCCGCGAGCCATCAGGTAGAAGAGGTGCTCATCGTCGAAGCGGCCGGTGGTCGATGCGTGGCCAGCACCATCGATCAGACCGGTTTCGATTTCAAGGTTCGGAACCGAATCAGCGCGGGCGCCATCGGTCAGAACCAGGTTGCGGTTGGCTTCGTAGGAGTCGGTACCAACAGCAGCCTTCTGGATCAGCACATCGCCAACCCACACGGTGTGTGCGTCCTTGCCCTGCAGCGCACCCTTGTACAGCACGTTCGACTTGCAGTTGGCCACAGCGTGGTCAACGAACAAGCGGTGCTCCAGGTGCTGGCCGGCATCTGCGAAGTACAAGCCGTAGAGCTCGATCTCAGCGCGTTCGCCGGTGAAGCGAGCCGACGGGTTCACGCGAACCAGGTCGCCACCGAAGGAAACAACAATGTGCTTGAACGAAGCGCCAGCAGCTACCAGCGCCTGCTGCGAGGAAGCGTGAACGGCGTCATCTTCCCAAGCCTGCAGGGAGATCACGGTCAAGCGGGCGTTGGCCTGGACGTCGAACTCGACGTTCTGTGCCAGCACTGCCGAACCGACGTGGTCCAGCACAACAGTAGCCTCGGAATTTTCCTCGGCAACAACGATGAGGTGCTGAGCCGCCGCTGCCGGCGACTCGCCGGTGATGCGCAGGGTTGCGTTGGCACCTTCGGCGTTCTTCGGGATCGTCACAACGTGGGTCTCGGAAGCGAACTTCCAAGCGTTGGCCGACACGCGGTCATCCGGGGTATGCGCAACACCGTTCAGCGCGTCGCCAGCCGGAACAACCGACAGCTTGGCGATTCCGTTGCCGGCGAGCTCTATCTTCGGAGCCGCGCCGGTGAGGTCATCGCTGTGCAGGCCCTTCAGGCGCTTGAGCGGGGTGAAGCGCCAGTCCTCTTCACGACCGGTCAGCTTGGCGAAGTCATCTACATTGGTGCTGGTCAGTCGACCGGCACGCGATGAATCGGGAACTCCAACTCCGCCGCCGTGGCTGTGCGCCTTGGTGGAGGCACCGGCCAGCGGCGAGCTGTCGTTGTCGTTGATCGGCGAAAGGTCTTCGCCCTCTTCGGTGAAACCAGGAATCGATGGTGCGCCGATGCGCGCCTTCTCTGCTGGGATATGGGTGGTGGTCTCCGACATTCTTAGCCGACCGATCCTTCCATCTGAAGTTCAATAAGGCGGTTCAGTTCCAGCGCGTACTCCATAGGCAGCTCGCGTGCGATTGGCTCAACGAAGCCGCGCACGATCATTGCCATGGCCTCGTCCTCGGCCATGCCGCGGGACATCAGGTAGAACAGCTGCTCTTCGGAAACGCGCGAGACGGTCGCCTCGTGGCCCATGGTTACGTCGTCCTCGCGGACGTCGATGTACGGGTAGGTATCCGAACGCGAGATCTGGTCGACCAGCAACGCGTCGCAGACCACCGAGTTCTTGGTGCCCTTGGCGCCTTCCTGGACCTGGACCAGGCCGCGGTAAGCCGAGCGGCCACCGTTACGAGCCACCGACTTGGCCACAATGGCCGAAGAGGTGTTCGGAGCGATGTGGACCATCTTGGATCCGGTGTCCTGGTGCTGGCCCTCGCCGGCGAAGGCGATGGACAGGGTCTCACCCTTGGCGCGTTCGCCAACGAGGTAAACGGCTGGGTACTTCATGGTGACCTTCGAGCCGATGTTGCCATCGACCCATTCCATGGTGGCGCCTTCTTCGCAGACGGCACGCTTGGTCACCAGGTTGTAGACGTTGTTCGACCAGTTCTGGATCGTGGTGTAGCGAACGCGGGCGTCCTTCTTCACGATGATTTCCACAACGGCAGAGTGCAGCGAATCCGACTGGTAGATCGGTGCGGTGCAACCCTCGATATAGTGAACGTAGGAGCCCTCATCAGCGATGATCAGGGTGCGTTCGAACTGGCCCATGTTTTCCGTGTTGATGCGGAAGTAAGCCTGCAGCGGGATCTCCACATGTACGCCCTTCGGGACGTACACGAACGAGCCGCCGGACCACACGGCAGTGTTCAGCGAAGCGAACTTGTTGTCGCCCGCTGGAATGACCGAGCCGAAGTACTCCTGGAAGATCTCCGGGTGCTCCTTCAGTCCAGTGTCGGTGTCAAGGAAGATGACGCCCTGGGCTTCAAGGTCTTCACGCAGCTGGTGGTAGACAACCTCGGACTCGTACTGGGCGGCAACGCCGGACACCAGACGCTGCTTTTCAGCCTCTGGAATACCCAACTTGTCGTAGGTGTTCTTGATGTCTTCTGGAAGTTCTTCCCAGGAGGTCGCCTGCTTCTCGGTGGAACGCACGAAGTACTTGATGTTGTCGAAATCAATACCCGAGAGGTCTGGACCCCAGGTAGGCATTGGCTTGCGATTGAAGTACTTCAGTGCCTTCTGGCGACGCTCCAGCATCCATTCTGGCTCGGACTTCAGGGCGGAAATATTCGCCACTACGTCCTTGTCGACGCCACGGCGCGCATTTGCACCCGCGTCGTTCTTGTCTGACCAGCCGTATTCGTAATTGCCGATTCCGTGGAGTTCGGGGTTCTTCTCCAGAATTTCGGAAATTACACCCGGGTCGGCAGACTCCTGTGCAATCTGATCCGTCATCGCGGCCTCTCCTGCTTCGTGAACTGAATTCGAGTTCTTTTCTCAGCGCGCATTGGCGCCTTTTCACGCCCCACAGGGATGTGGGTCGTGCACACGTGTCCTCCACCGGCCAAGGTCGACAGTCGTCGGACGTCGACGCCTAGCAAGCGGGCGAACATTTCCGTTTCCATGTCGCAAAACACTGGAAACTCTCGTGCCAAGTCTTGTATCGGGCAGTGTCCCTGGCATAGCTGCACGCTATGCATCAGGGCAGTTGCCACTTTGGTATCCACTTTTCGGGTGTATCCCACGAATCCATCTGCACTGAGCAAATTGCCCAGCACCTCGGCTCGTGCTTCCAGCCCTTCAACGCCGACCAGCGCCTTGGCGTATCGGTCTTCCATTGATGCGAAGCGGTTACGCGCAAACTTGCGAATCGCGTCCTCTCCGGCCGCATCGCCGAGCATCTTCAATGCGTCGGAAGCAATCTCCAGGTAATCGTTGCCCAACTTCGTCTGCCCGCGGTGCGACAGCACGTAGCGACGCGACGGACGTCCAGCACCGGTTTTCTGGTTGGCTACCAGTTTCACCTCTACGAGTCCCGATTTTGAGAGCGCGTCGAGGTGACGGCGGACCGCAGCAGGCGTGAAGCCCAGCTTGCTTCCAAGCTCGGCAGCACTGACCGGCCCGTCCTCGAGTACTGCGTACAGGACGCGGTCGCGCGTACGCTCCTCGGTATCCCCAACTGCGCCAACTGTCGCGGCAGTGGAGCCACTAGCTGATTCTGAATTTGATGAATACACAACACAATCATGCGTAAATTTTTGCTCTAGGTCTAGTAAGGAAGGACTTACTAAGGACATGCTTGCCCGACTAGTGCGTTACTTGAATCGAACCTCTGACACTCCCATTGTCCCGCCCACCTCAACGGAACTCGAGGGTTGGTGACAAAACACTCAGCTCAGCCAGTTCGACATGTCGTAGAATGTTTCAGTGTCTTCTGTAACTCCCAGCCTTGTCATCAACGAGCTGGCTAAAGATTTAGGTCCAGTCCCCGCCTTGGACAATCGCATGTTGCGAGTCCTGGAGTCGGTGTCCCTAAAAGCTTATCCGGGTCAGGTCACCACGCTTTTAGGAGCTAACGGAGCCGGCAAATCCACGACCCTCGCTTGTGCCCAGGGGCTGCTTCAGCCCGAAGGCGGCACCGTCGAACTCCTGGGCCAGAACCCCTTCGGCGACAATCCCGAATTGCGTTCCCGCGTCGGAGTCATGCTCCAAGACGGAGGGTTGCCACCCTCAATGCGACCGGTTCCGCTCTTGAGGCACGTCGCTTCCCTCTATCAGAAGCCCATTGATATTGATGCGTTGATCACACGGTTGGATCTCGAATCATTTGGCACCCGCACGATCCGCCGTCTCTCTGGTGGCCAGAAGCAGCGCGTCGCCTTGGCCCTGGCGCTGGCCGGAGATCCGGAAGTGCTCTTCCTCGATGAACCAAGTGCTGGGCTGGATCCGCAGTCCCGCCAGGTAGTCTTCGACCTCATTGCCGAACTTCGCGATGCAGGAAAGGCCATCATCCTCACCACCCACCTCATGGATGACGCGCAACGCCTCAGCGACTACGTCTACATCATCGACAAGGGCTGCACCGTGGCGCAAGGCACCGTGGCCGAGCTGACGGCCCGCGCTGCCGAAGACCAGGACACCCGCCCGGTGTCCTTCTCCGCCCCAGCAGGGCTGCGCCTACCTGAACCACCGGCAGGATTGCACCTGGAGGAGACCGGAGCCGGCCAATACCGGCTCGACGGGGTCAACTCCCCCGAACACTTGAACTGGCTAACCCATTGGTGGCTCCAGGAGGGCATTTTGCCAACCGAGCTCAACTTGCAGTCACGAAGCCTCGAAGACGTTTTCCTTGAAATCGCACAGAAGGAGGGAAGGGCATGAGCCAAACACAGGCACGCTCCAATGCTGTCTCGCCACTGCGCCGAATCCTGAACCAGGGTAAATACGAATCCATCCAGATGCTCAGCAATGGCGAACAGCTCATTCTCGCTGTTGTCATGCCGCTCATTGCGCTCTTCGTGCTCACCCTGACCGATCTGGTCAAGGATGTCGCAGACCGCAGCATTGATGCCGCCGTTCCTGGCGTCTTGGCCTTGTGCGTCATTTCGACGGCTTTCACCGGGCAGGGAATTGGCACCGGATTTGACCGCCGCTATGGCGTGCTGACCATGTTCTCCACTACGCCGCTGGGGAAAACCGGACTGATTTTCGGCAAGGTCATTGCCGTGCTGTCGGTCCTGCTGATCCAGGTCGTCTTAATCTGCTCTGTCTCCTTGTTGTTCCTGGACTGGCATCCGAACCCTTGGGGCATTGCTCCGGCTATACTCTTCCTGCTCTTGGGCGCAGCCGCGTTTACCGCGCTAGGCCTGCTGATTGCCGGCACCGTCCGCCCTGAAGCGACGTTGGCGATCACCAACCTTGCCTGGATCCTGCTGGCCGGTGCCGGCGGTGTCCTCTACCCCTTGAGCATGGCCCCTGATTGGGCCCAGCCAACCCTGAATGCGCTGCCATCGGCAGCGCTGGGCGATGCCATGCGCGATGCCCTGATCCACGGCCAGTTCAGCATTGCTGGCCTTATCTTCTTGATCCTTTGGTCAGCAGTTGGCTCCTTTGCAGCCATCAAGCTGTTCAAATGGAGCTGACCACCACCCAAATTCCGAAAAGGGAGATTTCAATGTCTTCAGCCCAAGCCACCCAGAGCTGGGCCGATAAACTGCCCACGAAGGTCACTCGCCTCGTGCATGGTCTCGCGATCGCATCCCTGATCTCGCAGATTGGCATTATCGTCACCGGTGGAGCCGTACGCTTGACGAATTCGGGCCTCGGCTGCTCCCACTGGCCCAATTGCGTTCCCGGTTCGATGACCCCTGTCCCGGAAATGGGCATCCATGGAATCATCGAGTTCGGCAACCGCCTGCTGACCTTTGTCCTGCTGGTCATCGCTGTCGCGTTCCTGATCTCCATCTGGAAGATGCGCCCTACCCACCGCACCCTGTTCAAGCTGTCCATCGGCTTGCTCGCCGGCATCGCGTTGCAGGCACTCATCGGAGCCATCACCGTGTGGACCGGACTGAACGCTTGGGTCGTTTCGGTGCACTTCCTGATTTCCGGCGCACTGGTCATCATGGCAACATTCCAGGTGAACCGCACCGCCAAGGAACTGAAGAACCGCAAGTTCGATCAGAGCAGCAAGTCGATCCGCCAGCTCTCCTTCGCCGCATGGATCTTCTCCCTGCTCGCAGTGGCATTCGGAACTATCGTGACCGGCACCGGACCGCATGCAGGCGATGCCGATGCCCCGCGCCACTTGTTCGATCCGCTGCTGGTAACCCGCATGCATACTGCTCCGGTGTACTTGCTCGTTGCCGCAACCATCGTGGTGCTGATTCTGGCCTACAAGCAGGGCGGAAACATCCAGCTTCGTATCGCCATCTGGTGGCTTGTCGCGGCAATTGCGGTCCAGGCAGCAATTGGCTACATCCAGCATTTCAATGGGCTGCCAGTCGCCCTGGTACTCTCCCACATGCTCGGCGCGAGCTTGCTGCTTGCCGCCTCCGCAAACGTCTGGGATCGGGCTGCCATCCTTCCGGAATACCAGCGCAACGATTCCTAGAATCCTGAGTAAATGACTGGGGGTTGCCCTGCACTCGATGTGCAAGGCAACCCCCAGTTGCTTAACGCTGTCCCCCGGCCGTTCCACGGCGCGTGAACCACATCAAACCATAAAGTCCAAAGAAGAAATAGACTGTTCCGGCTAGCCAGAATGCCGCAAGCAGCAGGCCTTGATCCACGGTGGAAACCGCAAGAAGGGCGGCGCCGTTAGCGCAGGTAGCCCATAGAGCAATCCGGGAATTGGACAAGAACCCGATGCCGCAGGCCAAGCCCAGGGCAAGGTATGCGTATACGGCGACGTTCGGCTCGATACTCGTGAACGATGCGGCTCCCAGGAGCACGACTGGCAATAGCAGAGCAGTGCCACCAATGATGCGGATCAATTTCGAACGCGGTTCTCGATTCACCGATTTGGACGAACGCCCATTGATTCCGACTAGCATCCATGCTGCGACCATTGACGGGATATAGAAGATTCCACTGCTGGTAATTAATCCGGCAACGAGCGCTGTCATGCACAAGGCCGCCGCGTAGCCGTAGATTCGTGCCGTTTTTCCCTTCATGACCGCGGTGGCCGCTACGCCAAGTCCGAATATTGCGAAGATCAGCAGTTGCAATGCGCCTTGCTCATATATCGAGTCGTAGCTACTGCCCTCACCTTCTGGCACAGAAGCGCCAAAAATCAGGTCACCCAGGGTATCTGCCAGAGTCGTATCGATGATGGAGACAAGGACACCGAGGACCAGTGCCACCGCACCGAGCACCAAGCTATTCCTGCGTAGGATCGCCCGCTCCTGCGGAGCCGCGTACTCGGCCATCAGAGGGGCTGCAACAGTTTCAGGACTGCCTAGCGCGGCGAGGATCTGGTCATCATCCCTGCCTAGGGCTCGGCCATCCTCGATATGCTGCGCCACATCCTCCAGAAGCTCTAAGCCCATATCCCTTGGAGCACCGCGCAGGAGCTTCCCCAATTCCCGCAAATACGCTTCCGCACTGTACTGCTCAGCTGTCGATGCCATGTTGCTCTCCAAGTAGATCGGTGACTTGCATTGAAATTGCTTCCCATACCCCGCGGAACTCGCCAACCATCAGATGCCCGTGCTCGGTAATGGTGTAGTACTTCCGTTTGCGTCCCGACGCGCTTTCTTCCCAGTAGGTTTCTACCAGCCCAGTGGCTTTCATGCGCGCCAGCAACGGATACAGGCTCCCCTCGCCGGCGGTAAGCTTCCGCGCGGTGAGCTCTTCTGCCAGCTCCAACCCGTATTTATCTCCGCTGGCTAACGAAGCCAGCACACAGTACTCAAGGACGCCCTTGCGTATATTCGTGGCGATTTTCTCGCGTTGATCGGACATGCGATAACCATACCTTGCGTAGCAAGACTTGCATAGCAAGATCTAGTCTTATTTCCCTCGATGAGAGTAATTTCTGCCTAAACGCATAGTGCGCATGCATTGGCCGATGCGAAGGGCAACTACGCTCGAACGCAGAAAAGCGCCCTTCCTGGAATCCATTTTCATTTGGATTCCAGGAAGGGCGCTAACCGACGCTCAGCTGCGGCGTTGAACCTAGCCGAACAGCGGGCTACCCACGAACGGGTCAATGGCCAAGGCCAGGAATACGATCGACAAGTAGGTAATGGAGATATGGAAGACCTTCATGGCCTTGCGGTTGATCTCAGCCGGCTTATGGTCGCTCTGCGCTTCGCGGTAGAGCACGTGCGATTCGTAGACGAACCAGATGCCCGCGCCACCAGCGATTGCGGTGTAAACGATTCCTGCGCTACCCAGTGGGACCAGCAGCATCGAGCAAACGACAGTGGCCCAAGCGTAGAGCACAACCTGTACCGAAACGCGGCGAGCGTTGGCGATCGCGCCCAGCATAGGCACTGAAGCCGCGTTGTAGTCATCCGCATACTTCATGGACAGCGGCCAGTAATGCGGCGGGGTCCAGAGGAAGATCACCAGGAACAGGATGATCGCTGGCCATTCAATTGTGTTGGTCACTGCGGCCCAAGCGATCAGCACAGGCATGCAGCCGGCGATCCCACCCCAGACAATGTTCTGAGCGGTACGGCGCTTGAGGATCAAAGTGTAGAACACGACGTAGAGGAGGATTGCAGCCAGGCCCAAGGCGGTCGTCAGCGGATTGGTGCCAACCCAGAGAACCACCAGGGAGGCTATGGCCAATACCCAAGAGAAGACCAGTGCTTCCCTCGGGGTGAGGTCCCCAGTGACTAAAGGGCGCCCCTTGGTACGCTTCATCAACTTATCCATATCGCGATCGATATAGCAGTTGAATGCACCAGAAGCACCTGCGGCCATAGCTCCACCAACAAGGGTGGAGATCATGAGCCAGACGGAGGGGAAACCCCGTTCGGCAAAGATCATGGTCGGAAGGGTGCTCACTAGCAGCAACTCGATTACGCGAGGCTTCGTCAACGCCACGTAGGCATTGGCCTTGCGCTTCAGAAAATCGCCGGCATTTTCATCAGGCTGACGCGATGCGCGGGGCACTGATGCTGCGGCGACACTTTGAGTCTTCAATTAAACGCACTCAGTTCTTCACGGGTACAAGACAGACACTGTCATTCTACGCTGGATAGAACTCAGTTGGTAGTTGCCGGATTGACCGGAACACTGTATTTGGCGTGATTCCGGTCAAGTTCGGCGGTTTTGCTCGGCTCAAGAATTCCGGCTAGTACAGTCCCATCAAGGCTGAAACAGCGGTCTACTGGTAGCCATCCGCCACGAAACCGCCACAACTCCCCTACCGCTCCCGATCCACCATGATGCTGAGACGCACGGCCCCTTCGGGCACTAAATCGAATGCTTGGTCTCGGGCTGTTTCGTAGTCATCGCCGATGACTGCCACGGCGCCGGGTTCGCCGTTTTGCAGGTAGTTCACTGTTACTTCCACAAGGCGAATTCTATCGGGCTTCTTGTTGATAGACGGTCCATGGGTCTGCCCGGTATTTGATTCTCTCGTCCTCTGTCTGGTGCCAGTCGTGGTCGTCTTCGTTTGAAAGCCAGATGCTGTCCGACCGTCGGATGCGTATGGCGGTGGCGGTCGGTATCCACGCGACTTCGAGTTGCCCGGTTGTCACGTAGTCGAGAATCTTGATCGGATACTCAATGAACACTTCCCCTGGGATCCAGCCGATAACCCGCGCATGGTACTTCCCTAGGTCTGGACAGGTAACTTGCACGTAAGGTCTGCGCCCTGGTTCGTACCGGCTCATACGCTCGAAACGCGGATCCCGTTCAGTCATAACCTAATTGTGCCTTAACGCAGAAATCCGCCCCACCCTCGCTATGAGGATGGGGCGGTTCTGTCTATTCGTCCAGGGTCACGGTGCCTTCGACATTGACTGCGGGTGGTTCGTCGGTCTTGGTTCCGGCTGCCAGCCAAGGCAGGAAGCGCTGGAAGAACGCCTCCACGCCGGGCAGGGCCATAATGCGGGTGATCGCCGCGGCGATACCCAGTGCCAGCGCAGCGGCGCCGGTGGCAGCTTCTGGACTTCCCATCGTGGCCGCGGTGTAGATCGAGGGGGCCATGGCCGCTAGTGCGACGATGACCGCGAGGATCGTGCGTACGGTAGCTCGCCAGGGGTGCTGTGACTGGGTGGTGACGGCTGCATGCTTAGCCATGGTGTCTCCTTAGTTGTTGTCGTTGAACCATCGCTGGATGGCCTTGCCGGTTTCCTTCAACGGCTTGCCGTCGAGGCGCCACTTGCGGGTGTCGTAGTAGACCTTGCCGCGGTGGCCCAGGTCATCGGCCAGCATGCGCTGGAACTCGACCCAGAACCAGTAACCGTCGTCGCCGTCCTTCTTGAGCGGGGTACCCTTCTTGGCACCACGGGCGGCGAACGGAGTCTTGAGGTAGTACCCGTTGCGCTGCATCAGCGTCATGGTGTCGGTGATGGTCAGCTTCTCGAACTTGCCATCCCACTGCTTGTTGAGACCGTTCACGACGTTCTCCAGCAGGATCTGCAGGGCACCGATCTCCCAGGACAGGAAGTTGCCGTTGATCTTCAGATCGGCGTAGTTGTCCGGGAAGTTCGTGGAACCGTTCGGAACGTTGGTTGGCGACTGGTCCTTAACCTTCGGACGCGACATGACTGGGACTGGCTTGCCGGTCAGCTTGCCGCCCAGCTCGCGCTCCCACAGCTCGATGGTGTCGTCCTTGTCTCGGCGCGCAGCCGACCAAGAGAACTCCACGTGCAGGTGGTCGGTGTGCGGGTTCACGCCGATGTAGTTATACCAGCCCTTGTTCTTGTATCCGCCGGAGAAGATCTTGCGGTTGAAGATGATGCACTGAATGCCGAGCTCCTTGGAGTTCAGGCGCAGCTGCTCGGCGAACTCCTCGAAGATCTCGATCTTGTCGTACCAGCGCAGCCCGAAGTCCATCGCACGGCCTTCACCATGTAACGAGGTGGTGCTGTTGGATCCGCGGACGGGCCGGCAGTTGTAGATGCCGGAGTTGCGGCCGCCAAGCTCCTTGTACTTGGCCAGGAACCAAGCCATGGCACCCAGTGCGCCCTGTGCTGGTCCCTGGGTGCAGGACTTCGCTCCGGTGTAGCCGTTGTAGATCGCCATGGTTACTTGCCTCCTAGCGACTTGATGCCCTTCGCCGGGGCCACGTAGTCCTGATGCTTCGGATCCGTGACTTCCTCCGGGTTCGGGTCCTCGTAGTTGTCCTGGTCGATGGCTTCCATCGGGTTACGATCAGACATGATGCGTTCCTTTCGGGCATAGAAAAACCCAGACACCGTTCGTGCCTGGGAATAATAAAAGCCGCCACATAGGACGGCTTAGGTTTCTGGTGCGTACTTCGATTTCAGCTTGCCAACATCTTCGACAAGCTTTTCTTGGGCCCTGTCAGAATCTTTGGCGATGATGATGTGTTCCTCTAGCTTCTCGGTGGTCTCGGCTAGCTTGTAGGCAGTTTCGTTGCCACGGTCCTCGATGCGCTTCACGGCATCCTTGATCGATCCGCCATGGTTGGGTGTCACCTCGTGGTGGATTCGCTCGGTCTTCTCTTCCAGGGTGAGGATTCGGGCTGACACTCCAGGCTCGGCATGTTGCACTATCTGGCCAGAGCGGTCTTTCTGCTCGGGCTTACCATTCCATTGGTCAAGGAACGCCGCGAATTCTTTGAGCCGTGACCAGATAACTTTGACCGGCTTCCAAAAGAAAGCAATCAGTAGAACAAATACTGCCGTGTATCCGAGCCAACCGTTCGGTCCGCCGAGGAACTCAGGGATTACTGGCATGTACACCCCCTTGTCGTTTTTTGCTGGGCTTTATTTGGGTGGGCATTGTGACTCCGATCAAATACGATCTAAGAATGGATAGTGAAAAAGTCGAAATTTACAGCGACGGCCAATGGTACGAAGTGGAGTCCGAGGATAAAGCACACGAGATTGCTGCTTCCACCGGCACTTCCTATCGGGTAATGCGCAACGGGACGTGGGACGAATACTCGCCAGTCTGGTAATCGAGACGGTAAATTGTCACCCATGACTGAATACCCGCGTCGAAACATCGAGCGATACAAGAAGCCAGTACAAACGTTCGCATCGCTCAGCGAGTTCCTTCACGCAGAACACATTAAGCCCGGGATTATTTCGATTAGCGGTGCTCTGCCTATCGATCTCCTCTATTCGCCTGCGAATAGCTCAACGACGGTTGTGTCTTTCCACGCTGCTCTTACCAAGGCAGAGACCCCATTGCCGATGTTCGCTGGCGCTAAGGTCACGCAAGATGGGCCAGTCAATCGCATCTTTATCTCCGACTCGGGCCTCTATGCTGGATTCGAACACAAGATCGCCTGGTTCGCCGGTACCCGTGAACTAGATTTGCAAAAGCAGCTGCCGAAAATTATTGACAAGCTACTGGTTCAAGCAGGCGGAACGCGCACCCTATTCTGGGGGCCATCCGCTGGCGGGTTCGCAGCGCTCTACTATTCGAAGCTGTTCCCAGACTCACTTGCGGTAGCAATCAACCCGCAGACGATCATCGCCAACTTCGGGATGGCGAATCAGCGGGCCTACACCACGGCCGCTTTCGGAACGGAAACGCAGGAACAGCATGAAGAAGCCCTAGCCACCTCGTTCAATTCCAATCTGCTGGATTGGTATGACGGACAGGTTCCTAACTACATCCTCTACGTGCAAAACGAATCCGATAACCATGTGCATAATCACATGGAACCGTTCCTTGCTTCTTTGGATGATCGCACCCGGGTGCACGTACACATGGGCGATTGGGGCCAAGGACACGTGGCGCCGGCACCAGAAGAGATCCGGCAGATCATCGCCAGTTTCACTCTTCAAGAGGGCGGATGGGGCGAAGTCCTCGCGAACTTCACCCCACCTGTCACTGTTTCACGATAATTTGGCCATGTATGATTACCCGCATGGACATCACTGAAGCAGCCGAAATGATTCTCATGGAATCTGACTACCTAAGCGATTGGTACTCAGAAGAAGCCGCCAACGGAAACCTAGCCTAAGCAACAAGCCCAGGATAGGCGGACTGCAAAGCAGTACGCACTGTCTGGCATTCCGTCTGGCTTAGCGCCCGCTTCCAGACCGCTACTTCCAGCACTTCGACACGGCCGTAGTTCGTTGACGCACGGCCAATGGACACGTTCGTGTTTTCACGATCTGTCGCCTGGGCACCGTAGTTCCCGTCGACCACTGTTGCGCCGACGCCGCCTGCGAAGTCGTTGATCACCGTCACCACATGGAACTTCGGTTGATCCAGGCTCTCTGGCTGAGACAAAGCAGTAGCTCCGATCCGCGTCGAAGAACTTCCACCCTGCGATCCGCGCATCAGGTAGCCGCCATCCCACGCGACTGCTCCTTCAGTTGTTCCCGCCGGGTCGAGAACCCTGAGCAAGAACGTCACCGTTTTGGCGTTGGTCAGCTGGGAACCAGCAGTGATCACGTCGTCCACGCCATCAGTGCGCAACACCTTCGTCCCGTTAGGCCCGGTACCGGCGATAGGCTGAGCAGCCACTGTCGATTGCGCCAGGGCGACACCCCCGGTGTAGGCCGGCCAGCTCGAAACCGGTTGCCCGATCGTTCCGAGCATGGACGATGACCAGCGGTGCGCTACCCCAGCTACCCCCAGCCCGGGCAGGAGAGTTGGCAGTGAAGCGCTGTTGCCGCCAGTTGCCGTGTACTTTCGTCGTTCGATGACGGTCATGCTGATACCTCCATGGTCGGGTAGCTGGTTCCAGATTCGTTGGTTGTATTGATGCGGGCACGAACCGGGGTGCTGCTAGTAATGGTGTGCTTCGTTGCAAGCGGCCCAGCCAGGGTTTGGCTAGCCCACGTGATGCCGTCGGTGCTGGTTTCGAGGGTGAAAGACACGGCCCGGCCTAGCGGGTAGTCCCAGGTGATAGTGACTTGATCTCCTGCACGGTGCGCCTGCGGGTTGCGAGGCGAGTACGGCAGGCCGTTTGCCAGGTTCAGCCTTGCCCGACGCAATCCGTCGATGGCCATGCGCTCCCCGCGCTCGCGGTTTCCCTCGGGAGAGAAGTGGATCTGCTCGTTGTACTGGAGGTGGTTTGCCGGCCCGAACACATAGGCGGTGTTGAAGAGCCGGGACTGGGTGTTCTCATGGGCACGCACAATCCCGTCAGTACCTTCACGGCCGCCCTGTTGTGGACTGGCGATTTCCTCGGGAGTCAGTGATCCGAGGATCACCGGCAGGTCCGGCTGTCCAGTCTGGTTGCGGATCTGCGCCACTAGGTCATCGAACGCCGCGGCGTAGGTCGCTTCCGTTTTCCGTGTCCGGTCGTTCTCTCCCTGGGACCAGAGCATCGCCAGCACTTCGGCGTTGCCCGTGTACGCTAGAGCACCGGCCAGCGAGTCGAACAACCGCTGTGCGAGGTTGTTCGGATCGGCTGTCAGCGTGCGGTCCCATGTGCCACCGGAGCTATAAACGTAGCCTTCTGGTGGAGGGTTGATGGAGGACGAGCTGAATCCGGTAGAGCCGACCGTCACTGGCACGATCAGCAATTCAGCATCCGGATTATCCTCCAGATACTTGCGGGCGAACGCCGAGGCGATCGACGGGGTTACGTTCGGGGATACGTCCACTACGGTTCCGTTAATCCGGTTCCACCATTTCAACCGGGAATCAGGCTCAGCCAGTTCGGGTCCGTCCGTGTTGAATCGCCAGATAGCATTGGACTGGCCCGCAACGATAAGGATCTTCGCGGTCCCAGTCCTAGCGGCACCACCGTTCAACGAATCCACGTCCAAGTGGGGGATGTGGATGGTGCCATCCTCGCGTTCGCCAATCAGCAGCTTGCCTGCAGCGTCGGTGGTGACATGCGCGTAGCCTGCGAAGGAATCCACGCGGACGGACCCTCCCGGAGTATCCACTGTTCCAGCTTCAAAGTGGGTGACGTACTTCGTGCCGTCCCACTTCTCACCCTCGATCAACCTGCCGGCTTCGTCCAATACGACGTGGGCAAAGTCGCTATCGTCCGGAACGGCCGAAGGCGCGAATTCAGCTACAGCATCGATGCGATCATCTTGCTCCACGTTCTTGTCCAAGAGCGTCGCGATGGTCGGGTTAGCATTCACTGCCGCCGCAGCGGCATCCACGATCGTCGTGTCCGAGGCAATGTAATCCGCGGTGATCTGCTGGACCACCGGCGTTACCTGTTCGCTAACGCGTGCATCGATCGCCGCACCGGTCAGTGGATCGTTGACCTTCGACGCGACATTGGAGTCCGTAACCAGTGCATCCGATGGGATCTGACTCGCCGGCACTTTGCCGCCAACAAGATCAGCCTTGCTCGCCATGGCGAACTCGACTTCAATCTGGGAGGGCTTCGCGTCCAGCGCCTGCTGCATCGCACTGCTGATCGGCTTGTTCAGATCCGAAGTGTTATCCACATTCGGCAACCCCACCTTCGCCTTGGTCGGCGTTGCCCATTGGGTTGTCCCCGAGCTGGTCTTCTCAATGTACTGGCCAGTGGAACCACCCTCTGGAACGCCCGGGCCGGCGGGGCCCGGGCGTCCTGGGAATTGTCCATCTAGCGGGATCGGGATCGGGGGAAGCCCGTCGCCTGGATCCACCATGGCATTGCCAGTGTTCAGCGCATCTGCGACCGTGTTAGTTCGCTTCACCGTGTTGCCTCCTTAGGCTGCGTAAGCGTTGATTTGCTGGACCTCCACGGTCCCGCCGGAGACCCGTGAAAGGTTGAAAGTCAGGGATGATCCACCGACCTTGGGAACCGCGAAGAACTTGCGGATCTCCACCCAGGTACCAGCGGGGATCGTGTAGTCCTTGGTCGTGTTCGTTGCTCCGCCAGAGACAGACAGGCGGACAACACTGGTTGCAGTCGCTTTCACAACTGCATGGAATTCGCGGATGCTCCCGCGAGCCCACGCCACAGGCAAGAGGGTTAGCGGGTATGTCAGCGCAGCAGTGCCAGAAGTTGCCGGATTCCCGGCAGCGTTCAGCGCCCATCCATCCCAACCGTTGAGAGAACCGTTGAATCCGCCGGGCAGCAAGTTGTTCCGGTAGTCCTCCGATGGATCAACAGTGAACAGTGCCCGTCGGGTCAGAATCATGATTCGTCCTGCGTCGCGCTGCTCGGCGAGCCATTGAATGTCCGCACGCAGCTGTGCGGTTGTTCGATACCCGCTGGTATCCAGCCAACCGGGATGATGCAGGCCAGTCAGCGCGTACTTGCCCGCGATTGCCTTCTCGACGTTGTCCCGGAATTCTTGCGAGCTTGTGGATTCACCGATGCCACCGTGAGCCTGTCCGATCAGATCGTATCCGCCCCCAGGCTGCATGTAGCCGCCCTTGCGGGCACCGACGAAGGCGTAGCGCGACAGGAGCATCTTTCCCGCGGTCGTCTCTGTGAAGTCTTCGATCGATTGGCCATCGTATCCACCGTATGGGCCACTCGATACGCCTGTTCCGGGCATGGACCAACCATCGATCACCACGGAGGGCATCTGCTTTTCCATATGATCTGCAGAGTCGATGATTTCCTTCTTCAGCGCACTAGCACTTGAAGCGGCACCGTGGGTCCATGAATGGCCCTGGGGTTCCATGCCGTCATTGAGAACCCACGATTGCACGGTTCCCCACGGCACCTCCTCGGCCAAAGCGTGGTTCACTTTGCCTTCGACCCAGTTCACGGCCAGCGCCATGGTTGCCGGGATGTCGAACTCGCGCAGGATCGGGAGTACCTTGTCCCGGAACGCCGCGTTGTAGTCGTCGAATTGGAGAGCGATTGCGGCTTTGCCTCCGGTGCCGAGCTTGTACCCTAAACGTTTGCGAGCTTCGTCCAGGCGGAAAGCATGCTTGAGCGCGTACTGTTCAGTGTTAGCATCCCCGCCGCCACCGCCACCGCTCGCCATGAGGTTGACCCATTCAGTCCACTGGGACGTAGCCAAACCCAGACGCTGGCGAGTCCACACGCCGGGCGGGTATCCGGTGATGCCGTATGAGAAGTACATCTGCGTGTTGACACCACCGGTGTCGTTCCACAGCTTGCCGGGGGCAGGTACTGGCAGGCCACTAACCTCACGGGCCGTCGTCGTTGAAGCCAGGCTCCAGAACCCGGCTTTCTCGGGCAAAAACCAGTAATCGAGGTTATCCCCGGCAGAAATGATGCCGCTGTTCTTGATGGTGTTGGTGGAGTTCAGGTTCATCCACGCGCCGAAACCGCCGGATAAGCCTGTACGTCCACGGAACCAGAACGCCTCTGGAGAACCAGTGGAACGGAACGAGGTGAGGAACTGGCCGCCCAAGCCAGGCAGGACGAACAGCTGGCCAGCCACAACGCCTGAGGGAAGCCCGGTCAGGGTTGCTGCGCCGGAACCCGAGAACGTCCATGAACCTTCGTAAGCCGGGGTGTGCCAGGTGTTGATGTTCGACCCGTTAGGGATCGATCCTTTGTGGATGGATCCGGCTGGGCCGCGGGGGCCGGTAACGTCTGCGACGAATACTGAGCTTTTCGCAATAGCCATTGTTTACACTCCTCGGTGGATTTCGCCGGTGTTGCGGCCGTTGTAGTTCTGCGGATCATCCGGGTCGGTCTTCCACCACAGCTGGCCTCGTTGAAGGTTGTCCGGGAAGGTCAGCGACATGAGCACGAGAGACAGGTTCGGCAACGATCCGCCCCAGCCACCGTTGGGTGGGCCGATGACGATGAACTGGTCTAGGGATCCTCCGGAGCCCACGGGGACTCGGATCTGCCAGCCAGGGAAGTCCATGCTCGGGCCTGACCCATCTACCCACTCGATGCGCAGGGTGTAGAAGCAATCCGTGGCCATCACGGTGGTCGCCGTGAGATTCACGCTGAATGAGCCATTGGATGCCGGCGTGACTCTGACCTCGGCCGTGGAATGCACCGTGCCTGGTGTGGTTGTCGCCGCTTGAACCATTGCCTCGTTCGGGCGGAAAACCAGCACGCCCTGACGATTTGCCATTGCAGCGCCGACAAGGTCCCTCAGGCTTCCTGTGACTGCGGGCATTCCGCCTCCTTAACTAGGAAACCCACCGGGCTATCCGGTGGGTTGATTTGAGATATTGAGTAATGCCTGCGTTTTCCAGAGATTGAACTGCGACGCTCCAAGAGCTTCTTGATAATTCGGAATCACTGATTCAGCGACCAGCACCTTCTGCCGAAGCGACCCGTTCTCTGCCCGAAGTGCGGCTACTTCTTGCTGGAGTTCTTCGATCCATCCAAGAAGTTCTGATTCCGTATCGTCATGTTGAGGCATGCTGTGGCTCCTTACGGGGTCCATGTTGAGCGGTACACCTGACCGCCCGAAGTGATGTGAAGATTGGGTGGGTTCGACGTTGACGGGAGATTCGGAGCGTAGAACCCCACGCCTTGGAAGCGGGCAAACCCGGCGACTTCAATCTGACCGGTTAGCCACGTCTTGGCGGCGTCCAAATCGATTGCGCCGGCGCGGGCTTTGACCAGAGTCGTCCCGAAGCTGAGCTGAGCTTTCGACCCGTCCAAGGTGGTTTTTGCTGCGCCCTTGTAATCCAGTTCAGCCCGGGTCGAGTCTAGAGAAACCGACGACGAGGAAGAAGACGATAACGAAATCTGATCAGCCGCACCCGAAACCATGTTTCCGCCCGGTGCCTGAATCATGTAAATACTGTTCGGGTCGATGACCACGTCCCCGAACGTTGCTTTGCCGTTCGGTTCGATCTTCGTCACGCCTGCCTTCAACAGGCCCCCAGCAATCAGCTCCAGATCCGCCGCAACAGTCGTTGCACCCTCAATGTCGAGCGTTCCGGAAATCGTTGTTGGGCCATCCACTGCGAGCAGCCCAGTGATCGTCGTGTCCCCAGTGATCGTCGTGTCACCGTTGATCGTAAGAACGCCGTCAAGGTTCGTTGGGCCAGTTACATCTAAGCTGCCACTGACCTCGGTGGGCCCGGTCAGGTTGTTGTCACCAGACAGGTTGTTCGTGCCGTCCAGGTTGTTTGTGCCGGAACCGTTGAACGTTCCCGTTACATCCAGCAATCCAGTGACGCGCTGCGTACCAGCGACACCGAGGAACCCATCGATGTTGACGTTTGATCCCTCGGCCCAGTGCGTGTTACCGCGTTCAACCGTTGTGGACGAAAGGTCTGTCTTGGTGCCGTAGTTCCGTTCCTTACGCCGCTGCCGGGTGACGTCCTCGCCGGTTAGGTCAACGACTCTTGCCACTGCTAACCTCCCTTGGGCTGGAACTCGATCTTCACGAACTCACTGTCAATATCCCCGGAGTACTTGAGCACTCGCCATTCACGCCAACCGTCCGTGAAGTACGGGTCACCGCTGATGTACCAGCGGACTATCGTGCCAGGACGCAGCTCCCACAAATTCCCGAGGATTGGGGAATCTAGCTTCAGTTCGAAACCTGCCTGCCGAACAGCACTGTTTGTCGCGACTAGCGCGGACGCCGCTTGGTCGTAGAGTTCGGACCCCTTCTTGATGTTCTTGAACTGCTCCACGCGTTCAAGCGCCGGGTAGTCAGCAATGTTCGCCGACTGCGACTCACGCACCAGCATTCCAGGGCTCTTCGCGGTCTTCTTGCCTGAACCTTCACCGACCGCAAAAATCTGTGTTGCCACGTCGCGAGCACTGGTCTTGATCCACAAACCTCGCGCCGGGGTCTCCGGAGCCGAGAAGTTCACCTCGATAGTGTTCAGCGAGAGATCGCCGGTGCGCAGCGTGAAGCGGATGCCTCCGGTGCCGTCCCATTCGGGCCGGAAGTCGATATCAGGCCCATCGGAGAGGTCCATGATTTCTTCCATGGCACTTAGCGCGGTGTCCATGTTGTACCCGTTGTAGGTGCGGGAACGGCCACCTGTGTAGTCGTCCTCGTAAACCATCGGCACACCACGGCCGGACCCGGCTACGGCTAATTGGATGATCCGCTTCACGATGGTGTCGTACTCCAACCCGGAATAAGTCTTCTCCCAGTTCACGATGTTCTCGTCACGAATCTCGCTGATCAGACGTGCATCCCAGAGCGACCAAATATCTTCGTGAGTCAGGTCCAGCTTCAATGAGTCACGGTCATAGTCCGCTTCCCAGATGATTCCCGCGTAGACCACGACGTTCTCGTAATCCACGACGATGGCACGCTGCCCCGGGTAGGAATCGTTTAACCCGGCGACAGCTGCCACGTCAGGATCGGACAAGACCAGCGATGTTTTGCCGCCGAAACTATGATTGAAACCCCGTTCCCACGGTGAAGACCCCGGTTTCAGTTCGACCCGGTCAGCCCACGTCTTGGAGGAAACGCTCCACACTCGGTAACCCAAGCTGGCCTCCTAAATGTAAGTGTCGGAATAGCGGACGGTGATCGATCCGTATGATCCGGAGCCGGTGCTGATCGACATGTTCTGTGGCATTCCCGGGTTGATGGGCGAAAAGTTCGCCGTACTAAGCCCACCCGTCACAACCGAACCCCCGACCCGGAGGATGCCCGTCCTGAAATCAATCTCATGCGGGCTAGATGAAGCAATTGCACGTGTAACGACCACCTGCCGGCCATTCAGCGTGAGCGTGTAACCGCTGGACGAAGACGCTGAAACCGTCACCACAGGCCATGCAGAAACCGTCCCACGATGAAACAAAGAAGCCGCATCAGTCGTGTTCCCAGTGACCGCATACGACTCGCCATACTTGAACGGGTCGATCGCCTCCAACGGGATCTGGAACTGCAGGAAGTTACCCGTTACCGCCGTCAGGTCTGGGGAGTCGCGTGGGTCAACTGTGGCCCACTGCGTGGGGCCGTGACCTTCAACTAGCAGTTTCACTCCCCCGCGGTGGCCGAGGGCATTGAGCATGTCCTCGGCCTGGTGCAGGTAGTCGTGGTTCTTCGTGAACAACCTGCCGTTGATGGTGATCAGTCGGTTCTCGTAGAACACCGGTGTTTTGAAGCTGCCGTCACCGCTGGTGCGCGACTCCCGGTTGCGTTTCACTGGTGGACGCTGGTTCCATCCCGGCAGGCTGTTGATCTTCCAAATGCCGTCGCGAGTCACTCCGGAGAGCGGGAATCCATCTAATGTGACTAACTCACCCAATTCGCATCCCTACTCTCGCTAGTTTGCTGGTGATCCGATCTTCCACAGCCTGAGCTGCACGCATCGCATCACCGGCACCGTTGACGTTGATGTCGCCGATGTTGATGACGGTGCCGCCGGACCCGGCCCCCATTGAAGCCAATGAGCCTGCACGTCCCCCGCCGGCGAAGCTGGCGAGGTGCTGTACCGATGGGTCGTCGGCGTTGATTGCGCCAAGCACACGGTTGTACTTGTTGGCTGACGATTTGCGGATGATCCACTCTTCGTCGTCCACGTTGGCAATCGGGCGGCCTTCGGATGTGACTCCGAGGATCATGTCCCGTCCTAGGCCGGTACGTGGGAGTTTTCCGCCGTCCTCGTAACCAGGCAAACTGATTTGCCCGCCCCGGTAGTTGCCGGTCAGCCCGCCTGTACCGCCACGATGTACCGCTGATGCTCCCGAATCAGTGAATCGGGTGCTTACTGCGATGGTGGCGAACCGTGTGCGTGCCGCGTTCTTCAGTGCTTCTTCTGCGGCGCCGGTGATTGCTTGCGCGTTGATCTTCGCGACCCGCTTCTTGGCGGCAGTCTCGTCGATCTTCTTGCCGGTTTCGTCGGTTCCGGTTTCGGACACTTCGATACGCCCATCAGGCAGTTCGGTAAGGATGTACCCGAGGGCTTCCAGCGCGGCCCGTACTTCAGGCGAGTTCTCCGTGATGGTGACGTTGCCGTCCGGAGTGGACTGCACCAGCTCGTGAATCTCAGTGATCTTCCCCGCCAACGAATCGGTGTTGGAGTTGAACTGCACGTACACGCTGCCAGGTATCAGGCCCAGCTGGTCTGCGTAGGCTGCAGCTGCTTCCTTGCTGTACCCCATCGCAGTTGCCTGCTTGATGAAGTTCTCCCGGCCGTGCGCGATCTCTTCGGACATTTCAGCGGTGGTCGCACCGGCTTCACGCATCGGGTCAATGACCGCGAGCGTGCTGGATGCGATAGCGTCGAGCGCTGACGAACTTGCAAGGTACTTCTCTGAGGTCCGGTCGAATGCTTCACCGTTCTTGTCGACAACCTCACCGTTTTCCTTGATGGTCTTCGTTGCCGAGTTGATCGATTCCTGCAGTCGCCGGATCGCCTCGTTCTCACCAATGATGACCATTCCGGAGTTGACCAGCGAGTCGTACCATTCATCAACAGCATCGGCGGCTTCCTTTGCCGCCTTGGCCGCGTTCTCATAGGCCGTAGCTGTCCCATCAGCACCCTTGGCAGCGTTCTTCGACTCTGCGTCAGCCAGGCGCAATGCGGACGCATACTGAGGGAATATCTCAGCAAGCTTCTCCACCGGAACGCCAGCTTCTTCAGCCTTCGCGGCCAGAGTCTCGTAGGTATCCGCTGCCTGTTCCGTGTTGCCAGACTTCACCATTCCGGTCAGGACGGAATCCAGCTGTTCGAAATTCTTGGTAACGAATTCCATGTTGCTGGATCCGCGGGAACCGAGTGTCAAAATCTTCGATAGCGTCTGGTCGATGTTGTCGCTGATTGACGGGTCGCCGATGATCTTGAACGCGTCCCCGATGCCGCCAACGTCCAGCCCGTTGAAGAAGTTGCCCTTGCCAGTGAATATTTCGTCGAGCTGGGCGCCTGCATCACCAGTGCCGAGAAGCATGGCGTTCAGGTTGTCGAGGTTTGCGAGGTCGCCGGAGGAAACCATCGATCCGATGATTGGCCCCACAGTGGCTAGCGCCATCAGCCCAGACGCGGCGGTCGCAGCCGCCTTGCCAACCTTGCGAGTGCGGGATTCAAGCTGAGTCATCGGGCCTTCTGCGCGCTGCGTGGCAGCGCGTAAGTCCCTAAGCCCAGTGATAGTGGAGACGATGTTTGGTGCGAGCTTCATGAACGCTCCCGCAACCAGCGCGCCAACACCGATGAATCCGGTGAGTACGGTCAGCGCAGTCTGTGCTGGTTCCGGCAGGTCCGTGTACCATCCAACGAGATCCGCGATGCCTTCTGCCAGTCCTGCGATGACAGGTAGCAGGGCGGCTCCCGCATCGATGCCTGCGTCCTTGATGTTGTTCCAAGCGACTTTGACCTTGGATTCAGCGGTGGCGTAGCGTTGTGCTGCTTCGTCGGCCAACGCCGAGTTTTCCTCCCACGCCTTGGCACCGAGCTCCAAGGATTCGGTGAGCAGGTCGCCGGAGTTGGCGAGGGCCAGCATGACCTGCATTTCCTCGGTGCCCTTGATGCCCATGTCCTTCAACGTGGCGGTCAGGTTTCCGCCGGCGTCGTTGGTGCGGGCGATGCCCTCGGAGACGTCCTGCAGGGCTTCCATTGGGGAGCTGCTGAACTTTGAAGCGAATTCTTCCGCGGAGGTGCCTGCTACGCCGGCGAATGCTTCGAGGGATTCTCCGCTTTCGTCGACTGCGGTGCGCATCTTCAGCAGGACACGGGTGGCGACACCGCCACCGAGCTCTGAGCGCACACCCATGGATGCCAGGGTGTTAGACAGGGCCAGCACGTCAGCTTCGGAAGCGCCCAGCGATGCGGCGGCGCCAGCGATGCGTTGGGCCATGGACAGGATCTCGGCTTCAGTGGATGCGCCATCGTTACCCAGTGCTACCAGTGCGGAGCCGAAGCG
This sequence comes from Glutamicibacter sp. NPDC087831, assembly GCF_044742845.1. Classification (NCBI taxonomy): domain Bacteria; kingdom Bacillati; phylum Actinomycetota; class Actinomycetes; order Micrococcales; family Micrococcaceae; genus Glutamicibacter; species Glutamicibacter sp. NPDC087831. Next base: position 770,981 of record NZ_JBIUVH010000001.1, on the reverse strand, counting down.
TTCCACGCCTTGCGCACCTTCGCGTTCCATGGTGCCCATGACGTTCGAGATCTGCGCAATGTTCGTGGCAGCCTCTTCCGCGGTCAGGTTGGTGGTTTCGCCGAGGTCGATCATGGTGGCGGTGAAGCCTAGAACATCGTCGCGGGCTACGCCCAGCTGGCCGGCGGCCTCGGCCACACCAGCGATTTCAGCGTGCGTTGACGGTAGTTCCTTGGCTAGGTCGCGTAGACCGTCGGAGAGCTCCGCGTACCCTTCTTCGGTGTCGTCGATGGTCTTTCGGACACCAGCGAATTGCGACTGCCAGTCCATGGCTGCTTTGGCTGAAAGGACTAGCCCGCCGGTGATGGCGGTGCCAGCGCCGACCATGGTGTTGGCGACTTGGCCCCACGCTTTTTCGTGCTGGTTCGCAACATCGGCCAGGTGGCCTATGCCGGACTGGGACTGAGTGCCCGCGTCTTCGGTCTTTTTGGCGGTTTCCTTGGCTTTTGCGGAAACCCGGTCCATGTCCTTGATGAACGCACCGATTTCGGCGCTAACAAGAACTCTCAGCTTTTTGTCCACCGCTGGGCACCGCCTTTATTTAGTTATCCGTCAAGATGGGTGTCTTTCAGGTGGAGTTTCTGGCCCGGCCATGTGGTGCGGTTCTTGTTGGACGTGAACGTTTCCAACGCTTCGCAGCCGTGGCACATGGTGTCGTCGTGCACTTCGAACCGTCCGACGTTGTCGTCGCCGCGGGTGATGTGCGCGGGTAGGCCGCAGCCGGAGCAGATCGTTTTCAGGTATTTCGTGTATGCGATCTGCATGATTTTGTCTTGGTCGCAGTACGTCCCGTCGTCTTCCCGTACGCCCAGGAGCACGGTGACGGGGATGCGGCAGTCCCGCGCTGTTTCCACCAGGTCGAGCAGGTGGGCCCAGCGCGGGGTTCCGAGGGCTTCTACGATTTTGGGACGGTCACCTCAGGGATGTCCTGGGTGGCGCGTGCGTTCGCATCGGATAGCAACCGCATTTGTGCTTCGCCGAGCTTCTCGTAGAGGGTGCGAGTCTGCTCTAGGGTGAGGTCGACCAGCTTGCCGTTGTTCATGAGTGTGGTGGATGCTGCGATGATGCGGAGCCGAGATTCACGCTCAATGAATTTGCGGGTGAACTCGTTGACGTTCAATCGAACTAGGGCGTTTACGTCCGCCGGGGTCTTCACTTCCATGCGGGCCGCAGTCTTGCGCGCTTCGTTCTTGCCTAGCTCAGCCTGCTTGTCGATTTCCTCGGAGCACTCGGTGAGGACGGTTTCGCGGATGCCAGCGATTTCAGCGTCGGTGAGTGAGGTGACGCGGAAGATCCTCTTCGAGGCATGGATCCGAATTTTCAGTTCGTCGATTTCAGCATCGAGTCCGGCGTTCGGGTTGATGTTCCCGCCGAGGGCTTCGTCGCCCTCGGGTACCTCTTCGACTGGGACTTTCTGCGCTTCGAGTGCGTCGATCTCAGCGATCAGATCGAAGCGGTTGTACAGGTTGACGTTGTGCACGGTTCGTTCGCCCATGGCCAGCCACTCGTCGAGGTCTAGCTCGCTGTTTGGTTCAATGTTTTCGGACATGATGATTGACTCCTAAAGGATGGGTGTTACTTGACTTGCAGGGTGTAGCATCGGCGGTCGAAGCCTTCGAATGCCTCATTTAGGATCCGGGCTCCGTTCTCGTCGCGCACGTATTCAATGACACGGACACGATCTGCTGTCATGTTGATTGACACCGTGTTTTCGGGCTTCAGCCCCAACGCTTCAACAGCTGCTTCCAGCTGGTCGCGGGATACGGTGCCCTTGTAGTGGCGGTTCTCAGCCATGGTTGACTCCTAATGTTTGTGGTGACCCCAGCAGGTTTAGAGTCCGGGCAGGAGCGGGAGTCAAGCACCCCTACCCGGACTGGTCTTTGGTTACGCTGCAGCGACCACGGCGCGAGGCGCGAAGGACTGCGGAGCGAACGACTGGTTGAACTTCTCGTACCCGGCGGTCGCCGGCGACAAGGTGCGTGGCGACAAGGTCAGGACCTCCATCACGGCGACTTCATCACCTGTGGCCAGTGGCACCTCTGATGGGTCTTCACCGTCAGCGACCTGGCCGATACGCTCCACGAGGTACCCGCCGATGCCCTTGTCGGTGAACGTAGTCCACGCAACGTCTTCGACAGCGTCCTTGAAGCGGAACATGTCGAAGCCAGCCTCGACGGTGTCCATGCCCGGGGCGCCGGCTTCGATGGAGTCACACGGCGACGGGTCGGTAATCACGGCGGTGCCGGTGATGCCGAACTGGTAGTTAGCTACGGTCACGAGGCACGTCAGCTGGATGCCAGCCGCGACCTCGGCGACCGTTGGTGCGTTCTTGTTAGCGATGGTTGGTACCCACCACAGGGCGCGGTTTTTCATGTTGAGCATCTTTGGACCCTTGGCGGCCATAGCTACTTACCTTCTTTCGAGGATGGGACTGGTGCGAGGTTTGGGAAGCGTCCGTCGAGCCAGGTTTCTGGTACTGGGCGGCGCACTACCTGCTTGGTGCTGGTGTCGTACACCTTGACCTTCTTGCGCGGGTCGTAGACACGGTCTGGTCGTGCTGGTTCAGTGATCCGGGCTACCACCGCGGGGGTGGCTGGCTCGGTGACCTGTTTAGGGGTTGCCACGGTGGGCCTCCTTAGTTGGTGGTGAGCCGCCACGAGAGCGGCAGGAAAAACCGGGCTGGGGTTGCCTGGTCGTCTTTGAGGGGAACGGCAACACGGAATCCGTCATCGTCTGGTTTGAGCCAGTGATTGCCGATACGCGTGTTGGTGAGAGCTGATTTCACGAGTTCGGCGCAAGAGCGGGCATGCCCCGGCGTTGGTCCGACACAGTTGGTCTGTGGTGCCCAGTCATGCACAAGGGTGTCCGTCATGCCGGTCAGATCGGCGTCGCCTATGTCAGCTGTGATACCGGTGAAGAACAGCACGTATGGGAGGACGTACCCTGCAGGGTCGGTGGGGATCTTGCTGGGCGCATACCCGTCGTATACACGGCCACCGAGCGCGGTGATGGCTTTCAGCTTTGCATCGAGCTCTGCCGTGAATTGTGTAGCGTCCATCAGCTCCCCATTGCCTTGTCGATGATTTGTGCCATCGCCTGCTCGAACGCGTCAGCATGCTTGTCCGCGGCTGGTCGCATGAACGGTTGAGGGGCCATGCGGCTGGTACCGAATTCGAGGTACGGACTGTAACTTGCGGATGCCACGACTTCAGCGGACGGTGATTCCTGGCTGACATTGCGCAGGTCAGTGGTTTTGATTCCAGAGCGGAGGAAACCGGTGTCCACCGGGGCCAAAGTCTTGGCTGTGCTCTCGATGTCTTTCGCGGTTTTCTTGACCACGGTCTTCGCCAGCTGGCCGACCACCTTGGGAACGTCGCCGAGTTCCACGCTCAGGTTGCGTAACTCTGAAGCATCAAAGGTCATAAGGTTGCCCCCGTTCGGTAGGCTTCGGGCATGAATGAAAAACCAATCAAGCCCGTGAAGTTGACTCGTGCTGCCCTGTTTTTTGCTGTGCTCGCCGTGCTCGGATTCATTGCAGGGAGCGCCGCACCTATCTGGTCGATATTCGGTGGCGTGTTCGCTGCCATCGCGGTGCTGATTTTCGTGCTGTGGTGGATCAACAAGCGCAACGGGCGTGACGTCTAAGGGTTCTGCTGGGTTTGGTTTTCCCATGCGATGAAGTCGTGCGCCCAAAGTTCTGACCCGGTCATGCGCTGTTTCAGCATGTATTCGGTGCCGTTGCTGGTGACCAGGTCGCCGCGCTCCCCCACATGAAGTTCAGGTAGTGGGTTCAAGTCCAGGTATGGGAGTTGGATCAGGTACTGGCGTGATTCCGTTGGCTGGCCGGCGAGGTCGGCCGCTTGTTCACGTTTGAGCTCTTGGATGCGGGCCTTGCCTGCCCATATGAGCGTGCGCCCTGTCCAACCCTCTGGGAGTGGGAATGGTGCCGGGCCGTCGGTGACTCGTTCGATGACGCAGTCAGCGGTCATGCCACCAGCAGCGACCGGCCGGTGATGATCGGACCATCCGTCGGGAATGATTTTGGTTCCGGGGAACGGCATCAGAAGACCCTCCATTCCTCAGCCTCAAGCCGACCGTAGCCGGTATCGATGATTTCGAACGTTCCACCCAGCTCTGGGTCCAGTTCGTCGGCTTTGCCGCGCAGCTGTTCAGCTTGCTTGCGTAGCGTCTCGGCGACCTTGGCGCCGTCGGTGGACAAGTCCTGTGTGCGGATGACCTTGGATGTGAGCACTTCGGACACTGCGATTGCGTCGAGCGTGTCAGCAGCTGCCCGGTAGATGCCTGGCTTGTAGCCGGTGTCCCAGTCGTTGAGCTCTAGGTACGTGGTCAGCTGTTCATCGGTGAAGATCTGGTTGGCCGGGTCGAGGTCGGCTATGAGGGCACGGACTTGCCCGAGCTGCTTTTCCTGCTCTGCAGGTTCCATGAGTGCCCCCTTCAAAGTGTTTGGAAACAGCTGAGGGCACCACCAGTCGGTGATGCCCTTCAGCTGGTGCTGGGCTAAGCGCCCTTGGACGCGTAAACGCCGGTGGTGAAGCCCTTGTCGATGCCATAGACATCGCGGCCACGGAACCAGATGCCGTCATCTGGGAACGAACCAGCGTCGAATGGAACAGCGCCACCGCCAACGCGGTTGCCCTGATCATTCTTGACGCGGATGTCCACTGCTTCCTCGCCCGAGAGCAGGGTGCGGATGATTGCAGGCAGGTCCGAGGAACCTGCAGGAACCAGCGCCCAGCCGGTGGACTGCGCAGCGCCGAGGCGCTTGCCAACGGCACGCGATTCCAGCGGGGTAACTACGCCCTTGAAGGGGTTCTGCACGCGGGTCTTCGAGGTCTTCGACCCGTCAGTTACCTGCATTTCCAGTTCGTACGCATTCAGGACGCGCAGAACTTCGGAGCGCAGACCAGACGAGTGAATCAACACGAGGTTGGACACGTCTACGAGGTCGCCACGGTGGTCTTCCTTCTGCGCCAAGGTCTTGATCGCAGCATCCAGTGCGTCAGCGCTGAAAGCTGCGGTATCGACGGTGCCGAAGAAGGCGGCGTTCCAGTTCCCTGCAGTTGCGTCCACCAGCAGGTCAGCCACACGGCTGTTCTGCCCCTTGACGGAACCGTCACCCAACTTCGCTGGGAAGTTGGCCAAGGCGGTGAAGTTGCGGGAGCGGTAAAGCTCCCACGACAGGCCGTAGGCCTTACCGTGCTTCTGGTTGCCGTGGGTCAGTTCGGTTTCGTTCAGCGAACCAGCCTTGTACTCTTCGAGTTCCTTCACGGTCTCGAATTCGTCGCCGCCCCACAGGTCGATCAGCTTGTGACGATTGAAGTCGTCAACAGTGACGCTGGTGAGGATCGGCTCGAATTCCTTGACCGCGGCCTTCTGCGCGGCAACAGCCTTCTTGGTGAAAGCGTCACTGAGCAGGACAGGGAAGTCCGAAGTGGTGAATGCTTCGAGCAGGCGCGCCTGAGCGAATGGATCCGCGCCGGTGCGACCTACACCGAACAGCTTGGCGGCTTCGTGTACGCGCTCTTCGTGAGAGGATGCGCGGCGGAAGCCTTCCTGTGCAATTTCGTGAGTCATGGTGTTGACTTCCTTTCTTAGGCGGTTGCGCCAGCGGTGTAGCCGAGCGGCACGACCTCAACGGGTGCGGTGCCGGTGGTCTTCGTTGCGAGCGCTACGCCCCAGGGGGTGTTACCGGTCGCGGTAGCGGTCAGGGTGCCAGACGCATTGATGTAGACCGGAAGGCCCTCAGATGCGAGCGCGCCAGCTACTGGCACGTCCCACGAGCCGTCCAACCAGATGGTGACCTTTTCGCCGCTCTGCGCGTCGATCTGGGCTACGCCGCTGATCTGTCCGACCTGTACTGGGTCACCGGACTTGATATCGCGGGGCGCGGTGACGGTGATGTGTAGTGCGTTGGTGTAACGCTGGTTCTTTGCCACTGTGTTGCCTCCTTAGAGTGCGTTGATGATGTCTTCGTCGGAGACAGCGGTCTTCGACTCGGTGACGGTGGTGGTGCCGAGGCCTCGTGGCTGTCCTGCGCCCTGGTCGGCTTCGGTCTTGGCTGCCGCTTCGGTGACTTCGGTGCGGAACTTGTCTGCGTCGAAGTCCTCCGGGGTGGCTGCGGACTCGGCCAGGCGGGTGTAGAGCGCGGGTGCATCCTCACCGAAAGCTTCAGCGACGATGCGCTTGGCTTCCTTGACGCGGTTGTCCTTGGCTTCGGTTGCGCGGTCGGCGGCTTCCTTGGCTCGTGCGTCCTTTTCGGCCTGCAGTTCTGCTTCCAGCACGGTGGCCCGGCTGGCGGACTCGCGCAGGTCGGCGAGTTCCTTGTCATCAATGGTTGCCATGGTGGCTTCCTCCTGATTTTCGGTTACCCCAGCCGGGACCGGCGGGGAGATTACGGGGTCGTATTCGACCCGGCGGCGAACCTCAACAGGTTCGCCGGAGAGGGTGACGTTGACACCGGTCAGCTCGTAGGCTTGCCGGAAGTACTTGTCACCGATTTCGTAGTAGACGTAGGTTTCGTCGTGGTCAGCCACCCATGCGTAATCGTCGTGTGATCCGCGGATGGTGGCTTGCAACCACATGCGCACGTCGCCGGCGGTGGCTTCGGCAATGATGGACCGGGATTCGATGACCCGAGCTGCTTCGAGGACTTGCTCGATCTTTCCGCCCCGGCCTGCCACGGTCACGAGGTCGGCACGGTTGAACGGGTTCGGAATGATGCGTTCCACGATCTTTTGTCCGGTCTCGTTCACGCTGATTTCGGCGCTGGCGAAGATGCTGGCACCGATGTGTTCGTGGAAGTCGTCAACGAGGTCACGCCAAGCGGAAGCGACTTTTGCTTCTGCCTGCAGGGCTCCGCCTTCGCCGATGTAGGCGTCTTCTTCCAGGACGATTGCGAGGTTCCGGAGGGACCCTTCGGGGCGTTCCATCATTTCGGTGGGGGTGTCGTGGTCGATCATGCCCAAGGTGCCACGAGGGAACGCACGCTCAGCCGCGGCCGTGGCCAGCACCTCTGGGGTGTAGTCGCCGCTGGATCCTTGGCCGGGGCTGATCAGGGTGAGCAGGATGCGCCCCGGGCCGCGCCGGGTTGCGGTGGCCGCTTCACGGATCTTCTTTGGCACGACGGCCTCCTATAATCATGTTCATGGGTTTGGACAACGCGAACGACGCCAAGGGTGAGCCGGGGGCCTGCCCGGGCCATGAATGGCGGGTGGGGAAAGTGTTCCTACGCCCGACGGGTGGTTCGATGTCCGTTGTGTGCAAGTGGTGCGGGACGGTGCAGTATTACCCGTCAACCAGCGACGGAACCTAGAAGGTCCTTGACTGGTGTTTGGATGTAGGAGTCTCGCCAAGCATCGGCCTTGCGGAGGGTTGCGAGGTCTTCCCAGCCAATCTTGCCGTCGTTGAGCAGCTGCAACCGGGTTGGGCCCATGATGGCTACCTGGCTGTCCTCGGTGAGTCCGTCGAACCATTTGCGAGCGTCGGGGAAAGCATCGGATGGTTCTTCAATGTTGAACCCGAGCTCTTTCCACGACTTGGTGACGTCGATGCGTGCGCAGCGCCCATTCTGGTGATCCTCTGGACCGAAGTCATCAACCGGGTACAGGGTGCCGTGCTTGCTTAGGCAGGATGGGCAGGTGCGCCGGTCTAGGGTGCATTGCCATTTCCAGCCGGTCAGCAGGTCTTTGTTCTGCTTCGCGGAAGTGAGCGACCCGTTCCGGTGGGCATCCAGCATTTCTGTGCGTGCGATCCGTGTAGCCCTGGCCAGTCCACCGTTGAAATGACCCTCGGTAGCGCGGATCAGCTTGCGTGCTACCTCGCGGGGGTTGTCCCCCACGACGATGCCGCGGACCAGTTCGTTCCGCATCGCCGTCACAACCCACCCAGCGAGAGGCTGGGTTGCCGAATGAATCTGCTGGGTAGTGCGCAAAACGATTGCGTCCAACGCATCCGGTGCTGGCGCGTCCAAGTTGAAAGCAACACCGGCGCCTTCGGGCGGCAGCTGTGTGCGGAGGATCGCTTCATGCGACTGCACCGCGTCCAGGATCGCGTCAGCGAGACTGTTTTCGATGACTTCGTTGGCGCCCCGGGTGAGTTCGTTCAGTACGGTGCTGGCTTGCCGTAGGGCTGCCTGTAGTTTCCGGTTGCGTGCGACTACTGCACGAGGTATCCGGTCAGGCGCACCCTGCAGCAAGTCAAGCAACGCTTCGTTGAACAACGGTGTGAGCGTATCCCACGCCTCAACCCAAGCCATTGTGAGTGCGACGGCTTGTTCATCGGTCATCCGTTGCAAGCGCCGGCGGGTGTCGGCGGCTATCAGCAGGGTTTCATCTGTGACAGCCACCAACATCACCACCTATTCTTGTCCAGCCCGGTACGCGTCAGCCGCGGCCTGCCCGGCTACCACGAGCGGGTCGAGGAAGTTGCCTTCATCATCGGTCAGCTCTTCCAGCCACTCGTCAACGTCACGCACACCCAGGGCACGCATGATCATCTCAGCCAAAAGCAACGGTGGGATGTGGCCGTCGGCCTTCTCCAAAGCGTCCATCATGGTCTTCGGGTCCACCTTGGTGATGTCCGGGAACGCGATAGTGAGCGTCCGGTCATCCTCATTGGTGAGCACCGTTTGGAGCCGGTCGCCGTCTCGCACCGTTTTGCCTTGGCCACGCAGCACACCACGCGGGGCAATGACAGCCTGGTCGATGACGTAGCCGAGGATCTGCCGGCGCGCTTCACGCCAAACCTCCTGGCGACCTTGCATCGTCAGGGTGGTTGGGAAGTCCAGTGTTTCCGCGACAGCGCGTGCGCCGGTCTGGCCGGGATCCGCGAGCAACATGGTCACTGGGATACCCAACGCGGTAGCGACCATGGCTGCCAACGGCTTCGCTGAGTCGCTGTCGATGGTGGCGCCTGTCTTCGGCACCGCTTCAAGCTTCGAATCGTCAGTAGCGTTCACGCCACCGCCTGGCGCCATGCTCTCGATCTTCTGCAGCTCACGACGACCTGTCGCCGCGGTACGCTTTCCGCTCTTGCCGACGCGCTGCCAAACGATCTTGGACAGCGCGTTCATCATGATCGCCCACGCTTCAAGGAATTCCTTGTATCCACGAGCCCACGGCAGGGCGGCGAAAGCGTCGCCGATACCGTATTGCCAGCCGGTGAGGGCGTTGACCTTGATGTGGTAGATCGGTGCATCCCAGATGATGTCGTGGCCGACACTGTTCGGGGTGGCCCCGTATCGGCGTTGGCGCATCTGAGGGCGGTAATCGTACCGAGGATGGTACGTCGTGACCTCTTGCTCGCGGCCAGATGCGTCGCGCCGATTCCAGACCCGCTTGTAGTAGCGGACAGACAGGGAGTCTTCCGGGTCGGTGATCTGCTCTTGGATTTCCTCGAACGGGATCACCCGGGGCTTCACACGTCCGGTGAGCGGGTTGGTGAACAGGGCGAAGAACACGTTGCCATCAGTGCCCAAAGCGAGTTCGTTGCGTGCCTGCGCTTCGGAGCCTGCGAACACCTCACGTACTTCCGGGTCATCCAACCAAGTCTGAACGAGGTCGTTGACGCGTTCACCGGTGGCTGTGGTTCCAACTCCCTGCCCGAACACGTAGGCTGCACGCAGTTCCAGGCCGCGCTTGATCAGCGGGTTAGCGATCGCATACACACGGCACAGCTCAGCGTTGCGCCGGCGTGCCTCCGGTGTGAGTTCGCGTTGCCCGTCCTGCAGGATCCGTTCCCAACCAGCATCCTCACGGGCCAATGACAGCTGGGCCATGGACTCGGTCAAAGTTTCCAGCTTGTGCTCCAGCGAGGACACGGTGCCTACTGGGACGCGCTCGGTTGTGTCAGCTTCGGCTAGTGGCGCCCAATCTTTGAGGTTCAGATCCACACGGCACCACCATTCCTAGTAGGGCGACAGATAGTATCCGTCGGTTTCGAGTTGGTCATATTCATCCGGCTGCACAATGTCATCCCCTTGACCGTCAATGCGGTGCAGGAGCAACTGATTCACTGCTTGGGACATGGTGTCCAGCTGGTCATCGTTTGCGCCTGCAGGGAAGGACAGTGCTTCTTGGGTGAAGTGTTCCACCCAGGGGCAGAGCGTCGTGGATGGCAGGACGATGTTCTTGGAGAACGCCAACGGGCTAACGGCTGACACGCGAGCGTATTTCGAGCCGACTGGTTCGACTGGGATCAGCCCGATGACTTTCTTCTGCAGAGCGTTCATGACCGCGGGGCCGTTGGCTTTGTCTTCAACGAGTTTGGCGGTTGCTTCCGGCCACTTTGCTGTCATGGTTTCGATCGCGTCGCACGTCTCGTTGAAGTTCATCCGCCGGCGGACTTGGTCGAGCAGGTAGGCGACGTTTCCGACGCGTAACCAGACTTGTCCGACTACGTAGTCGCTGGTGTTCTCGCCCTTGAACGCGAGGTCCCAGGACTGTATGAGTTCGTGGTCATCGCGGTCGATGCCGGGCACGGTGTGCCGTCCGTCAGCGTGTTCGATCCACATAGGTTGGTCGTAGCGGGCCCACTCTGTTGGGAGTACGCCGCCGTCGTCCAAGGTCGGATTGCCCTGGTACAGGGATTGCCACACCTTGGGGCCGACAGACACTTTGATCTGCTCCCACTGGTGCGGGGTACGCTGGCGGGCTGATTCGAGCCATTCGCCGGGTTTACGGTCGAGGGGGTCGTTTTCCACGGCTTCGGCGGGGATGTTGAGTACGGTCCAGCGGTCAGCGTCTTCACCGGCGAGCAGGCGGCCGGCTAGGTCGTCAGCGTGCCAGCGAGTCAGTACCAGGATCACGGGTGCGCCGGGGGCGAGTCGGGTGATGCCGACGGACTGCCAGAATCCCCACGCTTGCTCACGATAGGTTTTCGAGTACGCCTGTTCAAGGTTGCTGATGGGGTCGTCAATGAACAAAGCATCGACGGCTCGACCTGTTAGGCCGCCGCGGATACCGACTGAGCGGACGCCACCCTTTTTCCCGTCCAGTTTCCAGCGTCGCGCAGCACCGTTGTCTTTGGCGACGCGCAGGCCGAGGTCGAGGGTTTCGTCATCACCGTCATTGGATGCGATGTGATTACGGATGTTCCTGCCGAACTCGTCAGCTAAATCTTGGGCGTAGGAGACGATGGCGATGCGACGGTCAGGGTTGCGGGTGAGGAACCAGAGCGGCCCGATCGTCGTGACGCGGGTGCTCTTGCCTTCCTGGGGCGGCAGGTTGATGATCAGCCGGTCAATCTCCCCCGCTTCGACCTTCACCAGGTACTCGTCAATCAGGTCAAGTGCCGAGGTTTGCAACGTGGTCGGCTCGATCGCTTTCGCGAGAGCTCCGGGAGTCGCCCAATCATGCTCTGGTATCTCGAAGGCTCGGGCCGCGTACTCCGCCCAATCGAATGCGGCGGACACGGCAGCACCTCCAAGAAACACTTACCTTCTACGGGCAATCCGGCTTATAATCATCTGGACGACATCGACCCGAACGCCTGAGGCAAGTACGGTTCGTTTGCAAGCCTCTGGTGTCTACGGACACTACGCCCAAAGGTCATCGAGCCACCGGTGAATAGCCGGTGGCTTCTAATGTTGTTGACGGCGGCTGGCCTACTCGCATCAATGTTTGGTTAGGGGTCGCGCCGTCAAGTTTGGTGGGGCAGGTTGGCCTTGGGCTGTTGAAGACTAGGTTTCCCTACTCGCAGCCGTCATGGGCGCCTTCACACATTGGTGTGTTTACCCCGAGTTCTCCACCGAGGGTTCGAACCTCGATCTACAGGACCAAAACCTGTCGTGCTGCCAACTACACCAGCGGAGATGGTGGTCCGCTTCAATTCGGCGGGGACCATGCCGACCCGTCCATGGGGTGACGGGATTCTACTGGCCATGAGCAAACCAGTGTCGTGCGCTACTCAGTCGTGAGCTGGTGGGGACATACCCGGTAGCGCTCCCCCGGGCTCGTGTGCCTGGGGGCTATTTGGTTGTGCGTGCTGGTGGTGCCGGTCATGGCAGACTGCTCACGCCATGGGGGTGCGTGGCTCTGCTCTCGGCGTTCTTATTGTCGATAAGTGGTTCCGCCTGCTGCGCAGATCTTCACTGGTCACAGTTCTTCGATCTTGGCTTTTAGCCTAGTGACACTTTGGCCGTTTAGCAACTGCTGATAGCAATTGATGTAACGGGTAGTTGCTTATTTGCGCATAACTATGAGAACGTCCGCGGGACTGTGGCCCTCCTGTCGTGTTTTGAGGTCGCATCGGGGGTGGAGTTTGCCGCGGTGCACCCATTGCCTGGCGGTGGCGTATTTGATTGGGTAGCCGGCATCATTCAAGGCCCGGACGACCACGCTCAGTGGTGCGATGTGGTGCCAGGCTTGGGCGAATCGTTCGGTGATGCGGTCGGTGAGGTCGTGTTCTCGGTGGCATTCTTTGCAGCGTCCGGTGGTGGCTGTTTCGTGGCCTTCAACGGTGCCGGCGCAACGGGTGATGACGTTGGTGGCGTCATCCATGAGCAGTGCGCCGCACTCCCCTAGTGGGCGTTTCTGGATTGGCCGGTCAGCTGCTGAGATGACGCGTCGTTCAAGGTCGCGGAGCTCCTGGTAGATGTCGGCGACGTACTCACGCTGGCGCAGGGTGTGGGCGAGGGCGCGTAGGTATTCGGCGGCGTGGAACGTGCTGGTGAAGATCCGCAAGCGGTCCGGTTCCTCGCGTCCGTTCACCCAGTGGGCCAGCTCGGTGAGTCGACGCTCGTATTCGCCAAGCCGTTCAGCCATGTCCAAGTTCAACGGCGCACCAGGAGCGCTAGTGCCAGCGGACCCGACACGGGGCTGCACACCCTGATTCGCCAACGTCGCCGCAGCGGTCCGCAACGTCGCCGGCACACGATCCAGGACGGCACGGAACCGGGTGTCACAGTGGTTGCACAAGTACAGGCCGGCGGCCGTGGTGTACTCACAAGCTAGGCAAGCCATCAGCACCCCTCCTTCGGGTAGTTGATTCGTTCGATGGTAATCGGTTCGATGTATCGGTAGGTTGTGAACCCACGTTCGCCGGTGTGAACAACGAGCCATTCACCGTTGATTCGGTGGCGGCCGGTCATCTTGTAGTAGCGAATTCCCGGTGGCGGGAAGCTTGGCTTGAACGCCTCACCGTTGACTGATGGCTGCCAGTAACCCTCTTGCAAGTAGTTGAGGTCAACTATTGGTGTGCTCACTACTCCTCCTTGAAATGGATTTTGAGTGTTCTCCCGTCGTCCTGCAGATAGATCTTCACTCCCGGTTCACCGTATCTGATCGTGTCCCGCTTGCCGTTGCGGATCAGTTCGATGCATGTTGCTTTTAGAAAGTCAACTGACTGGGATTCGATCAACCGGTTTTTTGGGAGTAAATCCACTAGATGGCTTGGTGTTCCGAACCTGTTGGTCATTACGGCAGTACCGCCCACTCCAATGGGACCAGTTGACTCATTGGCTTGGATGGTGATGATCGCGTCTACTGGAATGGACAAGAAGTACGCCTCTGGCCCGCTCGATAGGTTCAGGTATTCCGCTCTCAAGTCCACGGTTTGGGCGTTGCTTTCGATCTTCTTGATCGTGGCGTAGGTTGCGCCGAGTTTTATTTTCTTGCCGATGTGCATGCCTGAGAGTTCTTTGGCAGTGATGTTCATTGCTGCCCTTTCTGGTCGATCACACTGCGGTAGAGGTTCAAGCCTGGTGGGGTGTCGACGCCGGTGATGGTGACGGGGTGGGTTGGTTCGATGGTGGTCTGGAGTATGCCGTTAGTGACGAGGATTTCGATCATTGTTTTGCCGGGACCGATCTCGTAGCGTGGCATGGTTTCGCAGAGGCGTTCATCGTCGATCAGGTTGGCTCGGTGGCACACACTGGTCAGATGTCCGGTGACAGTGTGCTCTTCGAGGTCGACCGTGATCGCCTTGCCGAGGTCTGCGCCGGATAGGTGGCGGGCTTCACGGGTGGTGGTCACGGTGTTCCTCCAATGAGGTAGTAGACGATGTATTGCGGGATTCCTATCCACCAAAGCGCCAGTACACAGATAACGGAGGCGAGCCCGAGGAAGAAGAACGTAGCTAAACCTCCGTTGCCCATGCCGAGGCTTGCTATCCATCCGCAGATGATGAATACGACGATGCCGAGGACGATCTGGATGACACTCATGGTGTTCCTCCGGTGAGTTGGCGTAGGGCGTTGGGGACGATGGTGGGGAGCATGTCAGCTTGGATCTTGGAGAGATTCAAGGCGGCGAAGATCTGTTTCAACGCGACCACAACGAGTTCTGCTTTTTGCTCTTCGAGTTCGATGCGCCGTTGTTCAATACCGGCTTTGAGTGCCATTGTGGTGAGCTTGGCGAAGTGTTCGCGTTCTTTGGTGTAGAGCGTGTACCAGGTGTTGAATCCTGCTTCTTGTACGGTCATATCAACTGGCCCTTGGGCACCGATACCAACTTCAGTCTTTGTTATGCCCCATACAAGCTCGTTAGGTTCAACCTCGGATACCTTCGTGCGGAGCCATTGGACGTGTGCGTGGCTGATCCGGATCTCTTGCAGCAGTGCTTGGGCGGGGTCGATGTCTGGGTATTTCTCGGTGATTCCGAGTGTGCCTATGGCGTGGTTCAATTCTTGTTCCGCGATCCTTGCTTCTGCTGCTGTTTTGGCTTTCGGGCTGTTGCCTCCGTGCCGGCCGCACCGTACCCCGCCTGGTACTGGTGAGGATCCGCACGCTTCGTCCTTGCCGCGCTTCTTCGCCCCACAGATCAGCTTCCCGTCACGCTCCTGCCCTGGGGCGTAGGTGGGTTCGCCCTTGTATCGTTTGATCGCTTTGCCCAGGTTCTCAGCGGTAACTCTAACGACCATTGGCGAGTTCCTCCTTGTACTGGTTGGCGCGGTCACGAAGCCACGGACGGATCTGTAGTGCGGATGCATGTGGCGGGAAGTCCCAGTGAACTGGCGTTTGATCGGCCGCTTCACGTAGCGCTTCTGCTTTCGCTTCGGCGCGGACAGTTTCCAGCCAGCGGTTGAACTGGGCAGCGCGACCGGGAATAGGGTAACCGTCAGTGTCGCTTGTATAGAACGTTCGTATGGTCGCAGTGTCCGGCGTGAATTCCCCGCCGTGGGTGGTCGCTGCGACCTTGTCATTAGCGGACATCAGAGGACTCCTTTCGCTTCGTCGTTACCCAAGTAGCACCAGCCGCAAATAATCCCGGGTGTTTCGTCACACCAGCAGAAGTCCTTGTCATTCATTACCCATCCACCGGCCTGTAAAGAACACGGGCTTCACCATCGCAGCGCCATCTCAAAACTGCACCGGACGATTCCAGGTTTTCTCCGTCGTCTCGGTCGGAAGGGTCAAGAGCCATCCACGGGGCGTGAGCGTATCCGCATTTGAGGAACAGCTCGGGATGCCCAGGATTCCACCGGCCACCCGTCGCCATGATGACTGTTCCGTGTGGCAGGGCGTCGAGTTCTTCCACGCTGTTCACTACCGGCTGGGCGACGGCGAGAACAGCGCGTGCGTTGCCCCGGTAGTGTTCCATGCTGGTTTCGGTGAGGTCTTCCCAGTTCGGCGGTTCTGGGCATTCAATGCTCGGGGTGTGGTACTTCCGTTCACGCAGGAACAACGCTTTCGCGCCAGCTTCGATCGCATCCGGATTTAGCGGGGGCTGGTTAGTTGTCATTGCTGTATTCGTCCCATCCGTCTGCGACGTCTACGAAAGCTGTTTTCATGGCGCTGCTGGCTTCTTCTTCGGTCAAGTGGCCTTGGGCGATCAGGCTGTCCATTTCGGAGTAGAAGCTGCTCATTGCGTCGTCTACGCCCTGTTGAATGTGGTCGCGGATCCGGGTTGGTCGGGGCTGGTTCTGGACGTGGATGGTGTGGCCTTGGCTCTCTGGTGAAGCCCAGTGCTGGTTCTTGTCCGCTTCGGTGGGCATCGGTTTACTGCAGGTCCGGCAGAATCCGTAATCTTGACCAGGTGTCGGGTCGAATAGGTTGCTCATTTGGTGTCCTCGAATTCGATTGGTTTGGATTTCTCCACGGTGACTTCACAACCCCATTCGCGGAGTTGCGCGGCTTTCCTGGTGGCTGCGTGCCGTGATAGCCAATGCTTACGGCGGGCCACCGGTACCACCATGGGAGGGTCGGTTTGGATATGCACGCCCGCATAATTTGATGGGTACTCGTAGGCCTGCCCGTACCCTGCCTCTTGGTAGATCCATTCCCCGAAATCCCAGTCCATGAAATCGGGTAGCGGTTCCGCCACTGCGTCCCCCGAATATGCGTCTATGCATTCCTGCCAGAACTCCTCCGGCTGCTCATCGAACGGCGCACCGTCCTGGGTGGGGTACTTGTGGACGGTCACTCGGTACAGGTGCAGACTCATTGGGCTTCTCCTGCTGCTTTGATGATTTGGGTTGCGATGATGACGGCTTGCTCTGGTGTCATGCGCATGTAGGTGTTGTTCGGCATCTGCCATATCACTTGGTTGCCGTCGGCGTAGATTTTCCCGGCGCGCTGGCGGGACTCATTCGGCGCGAGGTCACTCATTCGGCTCACCGTCCAAGGCTTCTTGGAAGTCGGCTACGGTGCATTTGCAGCAGTCGCCGTCCGAGTTGCACATGCAGGTCAGGCATTCCGGGTCGTACTGGTGGATAACCTCCCGCACCCTTGCTACCTGCTGTTCAGCCTGTTCGAGGCAGGACAGGAGTGCGAGGACAGTAGGCGGATCGAACGTGGCGATGTGGGTGGCTAGCGGCTCGCGTTCTTCCTCGTTGATCCCGTCCTGTGCAGCGATCATGGCCACATGCTCACCGCCGCTGGAGACGTACCAATGATCACCATGCCAAGGCCCAGTGGTGCGGGGTTCCCAGTCCCCAGCCGGAGCGGCTTCTGCGATCTTGCGCAGAGTGTCCAGGTTGGTGGCGTGCGGCCCTGTGCTGGTTGTTGGCACCCCCATGCTGCCTACACCCGGCACAGAGCCAGAATGCATTCGGCGCTGTTCGCCTGAAGGATTGGCCGTTGGTTGAACTTTTTTGGATGGCTGGCTCATTTCGCACCGCCGTGTGCTGCGTAAACGTTGGCCACGCACTTAGCGAGCGGTGCCGCTGCTGGGTGGTTTGGTGCGTGATCCGCCGGGATCGGGTGCGCTTCCAGGCAGTCGCGTAGGTCGCGTTCAAACTCTGGGCTGGTGCCGTACAGGTCAGCCTTCACCTCGTCGATGGCGACAGGTGCCGTGTCCGCTACCCGGTCAGCCGGCGCACAACCAGCCAGCGTGACCATGGCGGCCGTGACGGCTACCAAAGATTTCTTGTACATGATGGTTCCCCCTCCCCCGCCTGGTTTGCTACCAGCGGGAGTGTTGTTTACTTATCGACAGTTGCAACACTAGCAACTATTGGTTGCAATCACAACCAGCAAATTATGCGTCCAGCGGTTGAATGACCAGCACGAGCTTTTCGGAACCGTACCCGCCGTGATGGACGAACGGGCCGGCCAGGTGGGTGGTGTTGTCGTCTGGGATCAGCCCGTAGTCGACCAGCCCGTCGATCACAGGTTTCAATGTCGGCATAAGATTGTGGGGGTCGTACACTCGGCGGGTTTTCTTCCACACATATGCGTCGACCTGGACCCGCATCAGCCCTTTTGGCAGCCGGGCCTGGCGCGCCATGATGTGCGCACCATGACGCCAGGCCTGGGCGCGCTTGTTACGTGGCGCCCAGTGCTCTTTCTGGTTGAGGTTGAGCCAGTCGGCGAGTTTGGGGAGTTCGAGGGTGAAAGCTTCGGAAGCCGTAGAATCCATTTTGAGAGCCTCGTTTCGTGCTGAATGGGGAAATGCCCACTGGGCGGGTGTTCGCTTGTTCTTGCGCACGTTCTGCGCTTTCTGGTGGCGCATCTAGCGCTTGCTGATAGCAACGGTTGGCACAAAGAGTTTTAGAATGGGGCTACGCCCCGGGTTGTTGCGGAAGGTATTCTTCTCCGTGCTCGGGGCTTTTGAGTGCTTGGAGTGCTTGCTTGACTGCTTGGGCGCCGAAGGCGTTGGGTTTGCCTTCTGCGTGGATTCGTTTGCCGAGCATGTTTTCTGGTCGTTCTCCGAGTTTGATGTCGGCCCAGCAGCAGGCGCAGGTGCGAGCATCGTAGGTCGGGTGTTCTTCGCAGGGTGGTTCTTGGTGGCGTTTGTGCCGGGATCCGGTGGGTGCGGTTTGGTCCCAGTGTTGGCCGGTGGCGGGGTACATGGCCGGGGTGTGCTTGGCATGTGATCCGTCTGGGGCGAGCTGGGTGGTGTAGTGGGCTGCTGCTCGGATGGCGTGGTTCATGTCGTGGGCTGGGATGCCTTCGTTTTGGTTGGCTTTTTGGAGGATGCGGGCGATGCCGTTGGATTCGAAGTCTGGGCGCATGGCGGCGATCATGCGGGTGAGGCGTTCGCCTTGGGATTTGGTGAGGATCATGGATTCTCCTTCATGGATTTTTGCATCAGCATCGTTGCGTGGTCTCGCGTTAAGTTCCTGAACGAATGCTGCTTTTCTTGATTGAATTTCCAAACAGAAAGATGAGAGTTCGAGGTGACCACTTAACTCTTGGTCTTGGTCTTGGTCTTGGGCATTGTTCCGAGCGTGTTCTTGTCTGCGTTTGGAACATGTTCGGAACGCGTTCTAGACACCGTTCCGAACATTGCTAGAACGGTGGCTCTCCCCCACGCTTGGCGCGTTCCTCCTGCTCCTTTTTGAGCTTGTGCTTCTCTTTGCGCGCAGCAGCATCAGCCTTATCCTTGAGAACCTTCTCCTTGGTTCGCTGGTATTCGCCCCACGAAAGAAACTGGTATCCATCTGGAATTTCTTCCCAGAGCCGCACTTCGACAAGGCGTTTGGCGAGAGCTTTCCCGCGGGGCCAGGACTCGATGAACCATGTGGGCACGGCGCCGTCCGTGAGGTAGTCGGTGCAGTAGGTGCCGGACACGAGCCAGAGCCCCATTGCTTCGAGTCCTGCGACACGCATTTTCGGGTGAGAGTGCATCTTGTCGTCTGCGTTGAACCAGGCCACGGTTATCCGTCCTTTCCGTCGATGGTGTGGGTGATTTCGTGGAGCTCGTTTTGTGTGAGCCCGTCGAGTGGGTCGGGGCTGTATGCGATGACACCTTCGGTTTCGGCTACCCAGAAGAGGGCTTCCCGTTCGAGCTTGATGTCATCGTCAATCCAGATCGCAAGGCTGGGTTGCTCCTTGTTGAAGTCGTCGCGGATAGCTTGGAGTTTCCACCAGTGAGCTCCGCCCCAGTCGGTGAGGTCGCCGCCGAGAACTTCCCAATCCCAGCCGAAGAGGCCAATTGCTGGGCAGAGGTTCTTTGGTGCGTCTTCTAGCCATGTGGTGAGCCATTTGATTTCAACGTTTTCGATTTGTGAAATTGCGTTGAGCCAGCCGATGAGTTCCTGGGCGTACTGGATCTGGAAACTACGGACGGTGACGCGTCGGAAGTCTATGAATCCGGTGCGTTTCTGGGATGGGGTGCCGCTGCGGATTGCGTTGATGACACCGTCGACGTCGAGGTAGATGATGGTGTTCATGGGACTCGCACCATGTGTTCTGGGAGGACGTGGACGGGGTTCTTGTTGAGGTTGTAGGCGACGAGGTAGGCGCTGATGTACTTGGTTGGGACAGCGCTGGATCCGTATTCGTAGTCATGTTCGACCCAGTTGTTTTGTACGGTGCGCCGGCCAACAATCACGCCTTGAAGCTTTTTTGGGATCGGCACCCAACGCTTCTCTGTTGCCCCCGAGTACAGCCCGTTCGTTGTGAACTTCTTGTGCGTTTCTGGGTCCCAGGTTTGTTTGTTCAGGCGGTGGCTGATTTCGACTCGATCGCCAAGTTTCCAGTTGCTCACTGTTCCACTCCTCCGGTATAGCGTGCGATGACTTCGGTGCCGTTGCTGTATGCGTCGTATGCGCCGGCGGGGCGGAATGATGCGAGTCCACCGTTTTTGATTTGCCAGGTCATGTTGTATGCCGCGGCGAGGGTGGTTTTGTCGGTGACCTTGACCCACACACCGGGGTTCTTGCGCATGTGTTCGGCGTGGTCTTTGTGGCTTCGGCGTTCGCGGACGTGGGTTGGTCCTGGCCGGTATTCGTAGACTGCACTCATGGCCTCTACTGCTCCTAACTATCTATTAGATTTCCATCATAGCAAGCGCTGATAACACAAATTGCTATCAGCACTTGCATCTTGTTTCACGCTAAAAATACGGCCGTTGAGGCTTATCAAGTAGACGTGTCCAGTGCCAGCCGCCGGCGTGTTCGTAGTATCGGACGTGCTCCGCGGTTGTTCCTTTCTCGGCGATGATCTCTGCGCGTAGCTGCTTTGCTGTGCGTTTGTCTGGCGCCCAAACTTTCGTGCAGCACGGGTCTGGGCATTGGGGCCTTGGCGAACGGTGGGGATGCGGTTGCGCGGTCATGCTGCTAGCAGGCTTTCTACTGCGATGGTGCCCAGGTCGCGGGCTGCTGGCGGGGTGACGCTGTTGCCGGACTGCTTGACCTGCTCACGCTTGTTCCCGGTCATCTGGTAGGTCTTGGGGAACGCCATGCCGGCCATGATTTCGTGTGGCTCCAACATGCGGAACTCGCACTGGTTGATATCCTCCGTAGTCCATTCAGTTAGCCCGTGGTGGTTTCCTCCGGCGGTGAGTGTTCCTAGCGGGTCGCTGGCTGGCCGGGAGCTGTTCGACAGTTGGTTCTCCGCAGTGCCGCGCATGGTGGTGACCATGGCGAACCGGTCCACGGTCGGAATCGTCGGGATCGCCCGCGATACCGGGTGGGTCACGCCGTTGCCGTAGTACTCCATCAGCATGTGATGCCCAGGCGTGGTCAACAATCCGGTTTCGTTGCGGGTGGTTTGCGTGCGCATCACTTCATCGGATGCTTGTGCCCACTTTCCATTGCGCCCTTCGACTGGAACCAGCAGGCTACGGGTATAGCTTGTGGTCTGGGTCGCGAATGGTTCATCGGTGCGGGTGATGATGTTCGAACCGCGTACCGCGTCGATGGCTAGACCGACTGGATCGACCATGCAGTGCCCGGCACCTTCAGTGGTGAGGGTCTGCAGAGTGTCGCTGGTGGAGTAATTTCGGGCACGCCCGGATCGCATGAGGGACAGGAAAGGTTCGGTCTGTCCGTACTTTTCCAGCCCTGCCCGGATGCGTGCCAGGGTCTTGTCTGCCAGCGGTCGTGCACGGTCTCCGATCTTCTGCCCACGAATCGACCAGTCGATGGCGTGCGCTGCCGGCAGCCAGCCAGGTTCGATGATCTGGTTACGGCAAGAGGTGTTCGGGCAGCGGTAGTTGTACTGTGCGCGGTACCGGCCCCAGCGCTCGTTGGGCTTCTTGAAGATCTGCATGGCCCGCACTGTTTCATCGCAGGTTGGGCAGTACGCCATGGGGCGTAGCTTGTCGAAGTCCGGGCAAGGGTTGCCCTTGAGCCAGAACATCACGTACATGCGGTCGCGTGACTGCGGGGCTGGCAGTCCGCCAAGCTGGGCGTGCATCGAGTTCATGTAAACGATGTGGTGGTTGTAGCCCAGGGAGCTCATGGCCATCAGCCACGCATCGAACATGACCCACTTGGCCGCGTCCACAACGTTCTCGGTGATAATCAGCTTGTACTTGTGCTGTTCAGCGAACCGGGGCACATCCCACATGGTTGCGCGGGATTTCTCGGCAGCTTCGTCAGCGATGGAATCCCCGAACAAATCCGGCTGGTTGGTGATCCGCTTCCTCCCCTTGGCCACCGAGTGATTAGTGCACTCCGGTGACGCCCAAAGGATATCCGACGATGCGACGTAGCGCGGGTCAGTCACCTGGATATCCGCAAGCACGTGGTCAGTCGATGGGTGATTCAAGCTGTGGGTCTCCACGGCGCGTTCCCAGTGGTTCATCGCCGTTTTCACGGTCACACCGGGAATCTCTAGCAGCCCGGTGGATGATCCGCCGGCACCGCAGAACATGTCAGTAATGGTTAGCAATTTCGTTTCCCCTTGAGCTGAAGGACCGCATTGGCCCGAGTGATTTCTTCGAATGTGAGCCGCTCGTAAACCAGCCGCGCACTCGTATGGCAACCGCATTCTTTCTTGGTCGCGCACACCTGGAACGGAGTCCAGCAGCAAGACTTCTTGCAGAAGCTCATGATGCTTTCTCCAGCCAGCCGTCAGCCATGACGAACCTCTTGCAGTCCTTGCAGAAGTACTCGTCAACACCATGAGTGACGGCTTTCTCCACGCCGCACCGGTCGCATTCCCGCGCATACTTGTGGTCTACGATCCGGGTCGGCGGGACTTCGGCTACGGGTGACTCGACGATGACAACGAGTGCTGCAGGGCCGGCGCCAGGGATCTCATTTCCTAGGCGGACGAATACTTTCGGTTCGCCGATGGTGATGACTCCGTGACGGCGTGCGACCTTGGGCAGGTCGGCGAGGGCTTCGGCCTTCAGTTCTTCGTATGGGATCGTGCTGTCCACGACTGGCCACACTGCTTGAAAGACACTCATTAGGCTGCGTCCTCTGCGTCTCGTACCAGTGCGTGGTCGGTGATCATGCCCGGCTGGAAGCCGAACCAGTCAGCGATCAGCGTGTTGTGGATGTCGTAAACGGTCACGTACGGCATAGTCGCTGAAACACCGAGTTCGGCTGCTCGTTCGCGGATCGCATCTGCAAGCTGAACCTTGTCAGCTGCATCGGCTTGGATGGTTTCGTATTCGACCCCGGCTTTGTCCAGGACGCGCTTTGTGCTGCGGCATTGCTGGCAGTTTTGGGTGGTGTAGGCGGTGACGATTGGCATGTTTTCTCCTGAAGATTGTTTTGGGTTGGGGTGGCCTGGTCCGACTGCTGGCCAGGCCACCCGGGGTGTTTACTGAGGGTTACTGCTTTGGCGGGATCTCATAGGTGAGAGAGCACTTCTTGCAGACAAGCCACCCGCATAAACGCTTCCTGCAATGCGGGAGTGAATGGTTGGCTGCTGGGCGCTTGCAGCGTGGGCAGATGATTAGTGTTGCCATCGCTTTAGAACGGTGGCTCTTTCTGGGCTGGTGGATTTCCCTAACCCCCACCGGCAGCCGGCGGGCTGTTCCAGCCACCACCGCCACCGCCGTGGCTGGTGCGCCCTGCAGCACCTTCACCGTTGCCCCGCTGAGTGCGGGTGACCTTGGCCGAGGCGAAGCGCAACGACGGGCCAATCTCGTCTACTTCCAGTTCCATGACGGTGCGCCGTTCGCCTTCCTTGGTGTCATAGGAACGCGAGCGCAGGCGCCCCTGGGCAATGACGCGCATGCCCTTGGCGAGGGTTTCGGCCACGTTCTCCGCGGCTTCCTTCCACACCGAGGCCCGGAGGAATAGCGCTTCACCGTCTCTCCACTCATTGGTCTGGCGGTCAAAGGTGCGTGGAGTCGAAGCAATCGTGAAGTTTGCAACCGCCGAACCGGCTGGGGTGAAGCGCAGTTCGGGATCCGCGGTCAGGTTCCCAATTACAGTGATCTGAGTTTCGCCAGCCATGGCTAGGCCACCTGTCCGTCGATGATGGTGTATGCGTCTTCGATGTCGTCGCCGACTACTTCGAGCCAGATCTGGTATCCGTGTTCCTGCGCGGTTTCCTCGATCAGTGCGAGGCTGTCAGAATCCAAAAGGGATCCGTCTTGGATGCGGATGACTTTCAGCTTCGGGTTCAACGCGATGGCCATGGCCATGCTCACGCGGATCTGTTCTGCACTGGATGCTTGCTTGAATGGGACGCCCTGGTAAGTGACGCCTTCATCGGTGAAGCCGAGCCCGTCGACCGGGAATTGTGCTGATGCGAGTCCGTCGGCTTTGGTCTTGGCGATCTGGTCGAGCATCGCGGTGAGCTGGTTTGCTTGCCCCTTGGCTGCTTCAAACTGGAAAGCCAGCGCCCCACGCTCCTGAGCCTTGCGCACAAGCCGGTTCGTTTCCTCCGCCCCATCAATTTGGGCTTGGATCGCAGTGAGGTCGATTGGCTTGGCGTTCGGGTCCACGCTTGCCAGTGCTTCAGATAGATCGTTCTTGGCCTTGGCCAGTTGTTCTTCCAGCTGCTCGATCTCTGCTTGCAGGGTCTCGACGAACTGCTGGCTCCGCTGAAGAACTTCGTTCTTGTTTCGTGCCTCGTGGTATTCGCTGAGCAATCCGGAAACGGAAACCTCCGCGGATGGCAGGTCTGCAGGGAGTTCACCGAATTGTGCGAGTGCGGATTCGAATTCCTTTACCCGCCGGTTCACCGCAGTGCGTTCTTCGAACACCTGCTTGCGTTCGGCTTCCAGCTGGTCGGGATTGAATGGGAGATCGACCAGATCCAGAAGTTGGGCCAGCTGCTTCTTGTCATCAAGCAGGGTGAACGCGAGCGGATCCATAGAGAGGTTGCCGACCAGCTCGTCGAGCTTCGCTTGTGCCTTCGGGTACTTCGCCCCGTCCTTGCTGGTGAGGGTGAGACGTGAACCGGATGGGGTGAAGACCCGGGTGACGGTCAGTTCCTCGGTTTCGAGAACAATCTCGGCCCGGTCTTCCCCGTCGCGGATCGGCTTCGGGGTGGTCTTGGAGTTCGCTCCGCCCAGGGCTGCAGCGATGCTATCGAGCACTGAGCTCTTGCCCTGCCCGTTCTTCCCAGCAACGATGACCAGGTTGCCGTCCGGATCCGGCTTGATTTCCACATGCTTGGCACGCTTGTAGTTCGTGGTGGTTAGGCTGATGACCTTCATGATGTTTGACTCCTACTTGTTGTTGGTGGGTGCCCGGCCCCCAAGACTGGGCACCCACCGGGTTTGGTTAGATGTTGCGGTTAGGCGAACTTGGATCCGGCATCGACGATGCGGGACACCATTTCCTGCGGTGCGCCTTCGGCTACGGCACGGTTCCAGAGGGTGAGCAGTGCATCCCGGCTGCTGCTGGCCTCGGCGAGTTCGGCTTCCCAGTCGGTTTCCAGCACGGCGGCCGGGCCGTCGTCCTGGATCTCGCCGGTGGATTCATCCGCAACCGGTTCTGGTTCTGATGCTGGGGCGGGGCGCGCCGGACGCGCCGGACGCGCCGCGTCCTCCGCCTTCTTCTCGGCAGGCTTACGGGTGAGCTTGCGAGTCTTCACGGGAGCCTCGGCTGCTGCTGGCTTCTCCCCCATGTCTTCCAGTTCCATTTCCTCGGCGCTGTACGGCATACCAGCAAGCACGTCTGGTGCGATGGTTCGGCAAGCTTCTGCCTGCGCCTTGGCGGTCAGCATGGCAATCGGGTCGGACTGGTACTTGCTGTTCGACGTGTACCCGGCGGTCTTGGCGCGGCCAATAGTCCAGGTGAATTCCTGCCAGCGTTCCTGCCCCTTGCGGCGGCCGGCCACAGTCACAGATTCTGGGGTGGCTTCCGTGCGGACCACTTCGTGGCCCTGAGCCATGACCAGCGCGGTCATCGTCCGGGCGTACAGGGCTGGGCGGCCGTGGACAACGAAGATGTTCGACAGTGCGTTCATCGGGTCAAGGCCGAGGCTCTTGCCGGCGAGGATCGCAGCTGCTGCGGCTTCCGGCTTCCCCATGAAATCTCTGGGGACGAAAGCGGTCTTGCACAGGGCGGTTCCGAGCTGGTGTGCGGCGCCCAGCTCGGCGGCCCACTCTGCGAGCTGGATGGTGCCAGTGCTGGTCGGGAGGTTGGTCGGGGTGGCGACTTCGCCTGCGGGGATGAACGGCTGGATGCTCATTGTTTGACTCCTTGTGGTGGTTAGGCGGCGCGGATTTGGCGTGCCCGGATTTCGGTGATCATGTCCTGCAATGCAGTGACCAGGGTTTCGGCGTCGTCCACGGGGATGATGGCTTCGAAGTCAGGGCGGTGGAGCTTGGGGAGCTTCCCCCATACGGCGTGCTTGTCCGTTGGTCCCATATCGACTGCGATCGCATCGTCCTCGTAGTAGAGGGAAAGCTTGCTGTGCTGGGCTTCGCACTCGAACCTGTAGGCGCTCATGCTGCTACCTCCATTTCGGTTGGTGGGTTGATGGGTTCGAGCTTCTGCTTGCCCCGTGCTTTCGCGTCCTCGTGGACTGCCTTGGCGTGCAGGAACTGCTGGAAGTGTTCGTCAATCTCCGCCGGCGACGTAGCCAACGGGTACAAGCTGGTGCCCAACGGTGAACCCTCATACCGGGCGTTGATGCCCTCACGGTCCATGGGGGTGACGTGCCCAACGAAGTTCTTTATGACTTCCGGCATGGGAACTTCCTTGCCGCCGTCCATGTAGAACTCGGCACGGGCATAAGCTGCTGTCTGCAACGCGGTTTCCATGTACACGCCCTTGGACGTTTTCAAGTCGATCTGGATCAACTTGCCAGCATCGATGTCCGCCTGGGACATGAGCAGTGGCGACGTAGCCAAGAGGTCAACCTTGCCCGAGTACCAGTGCTCACGATTCGCCAGCACCACTTCCACCAGGACGGGTGTGATCTGCCACCGGTCAAGGAAATCCAAGTACCCTTCGATGAACCCGACCAGATCCTCTGGTGCGTCGACTTCGCCAGTGGTGGCGAGCTTCTCCGCGAGGTCGTGCACCTCGGTGCCACGCTCGGCAGCGCTGTCGCGTTCCTTGTTCGGAAGCAGCTGCAGGAACTTGATGGACTGGTCCCGGTCGCCAGCGAGAAGTTCGGAGACCTTCCCTGCGTTGTCCGGGTCGGTAACGAATTTGGCGACCACGCCCGGCGCCCACCAGATCAGTGCTGGCTTCGGGATACCGCCACCCAAAATGGTGGTGACCCCACTGACTGGTTTCCCATCCAGGCGGTAGCGGTGGGATGCTTCGTTGAATACGAGCGACATGATCTATGCCCCAATCTGTGTGTTGATGAATGCTTCGAACAGGAACGCCAACCCGCACAGGGCGACGATTCCCAAACCGGCCAAACTGACCATGACTCGCTCCCCCAAGCTGGTGAGCTTCAAACCGTTGCGTTCCATCCACCGGCTCATGCTGCGTACTCCTGCCGGCGCAGGAACCGTTCGATGCTGGATTCGCGGATCTTCCACGTTCCGTGCCGGTTAGCGGATGAAAATTTGATGCCGACCAGGTCGCCACGGCGGAGCATCTGGCGGACTGTTTCCGGATGCGAACGAAGACGTTCAGCGGTTTCCGGGACTGTGAGCAGCGGGTCTGAGTCTGGTTTAGCCAAGGTGATCCCTCCAGGTCCTTCCGATCCATTCGTATTGGTGTCCGCCGTTGCGGGATTTGACCCGGCTGTTGGCGTTGGCGACTTTGGTGATTAGACCGCGGCGTTGCGCGGTGGTGAAGATCGGGCCGACCATGTTTTGGTGCGGTGCTGGCCGTCCGATTTCGGCGCGAAGGGTGTCGGCCGTGAACCGCTTGCCTTGGCGGGCGAGCTTTTCGACGATCTCCAACGCTTCTTCGCGCCATGTGGTGTCTTCAAGGGCCATTGGCTGTGCAGTCACGGCGTGTCCTTTCGTTATTTCTTGCGTGCTACTACCAGAGTTATGCCGCGCAAGTGCTGGTTGCACTTTCGGGGTCGAAGAGGACGGTGACGTCCACTCCGATGACCTCCGCGATGCGTTCTGCGGTTTCTGGTTTGCAGCTGGTCTTCTTGCCCGAGGCGAGCTGGCTGATAAATGCCTGGCTTACGTCCGCACGGCGGGCCAGCGATCGCTGGGTGATCTTGCGGTGATCGATGGGCGAGCCGTTGCGGTAGGCGTCCATGTCTTCCCTGGTGTAGATGAAGGTTCGTAGTCTCTGCGCGGATGATAAACGCATATAGGTTCCCTCCTGCCACTTTCGTTTGGTTCTGAATGGGGACATCTGTAAACCTTTCTAGTTATCACTTCTTGCAACTGCTGGTAGTAATAGTATGCACTACTGGTTATCACTAATGCAACCTCTAGTAGCAAGATTTTCAACTAGATTGCTGGGTTCCGCGTGATTCCGGGGTTTATTTGGTTATCACCAAGTGGCAAGTGCGGCAGAATTAGGGGTTATCAGGTAGAACACGCGTCCGATGGCACGCAACCCCCAACCCGACCGAGGATTCAAAACATGAACACGAACCCAAACCAAGGCATTCGCGAACTAATCCTCAACAAGCGCGGAGACCGCAGCCTCGAATCCCTATCCAAAGCCTGCGGTGGTGTACCCACCCGAGCAAACCTGGACCGCCTGATCAACCGCCCCGTACTGAGCTGGCCCAAAGAGAACGCCGTTATCCTCGGCCTAGCCAAAGGCCTGGGCGTGCGAGTCATCGACGTCGTCACCGCCTACGCCACGTCACTCGGCCTACCCGTCGACACCGACACTTCCAGCCTCACCCTCCCGGGCGCCGGCAACCTCCCGGAAGCATCCCAGCGCATCATTCGCGAAACCGCTGACAACATGCTGTGGTGGCAGGAGCAGTCCGTCATAGCCAATGGCGATCCGGAGGCTATAGGTGAAGTGCGCCAGCTCTTCCCTGCTGACCGGATCGCGGCATCCAAGGGTGAGCCAGGCGTGGACCCGGAGCAGCTTCCCGAGTAATAGATGGCCGACGATTTTCTAACTGTCGGACCCTGCCCCTATATTCGAACATATGTTCGAAGTAGTTCTTGCGCGGCTTGCCCCGCGCATCGTAGAAACTGACCTTCCTGACCAGCTCTGGGGAGCATACGACCTGCTCACCCACACGATCTTCCTCCGCCCACGCCTCGCACCCATACAACGGCGCTCCACGCTATCCCACGAGACCGCACACGCCCTCCTAGGCCACACGGGCCACCACCCACGCCAAGAACGCGCAGCAGAGGAACTCTCAGCCTCCTGGCTAATCCACCCCACCCAATGGGCCGCGGCAACCCGCATCTACAACACGGCCACACCCTTGGCCCACGAACTCGACGTGCTACCCAGAGACACCCACGCATACATGCGCCTACTCAAGCGCACCCAAAAACAGGAGAACCACCCATGGCCACCGGCAGAATAGTCGACCTATGGCACCGCAAAGACCGAACCAGAACCAGCAGATACGGCACCGGCAAACGCTGGCAAGCCGTATGGACCGACAACACCGGAAAAGAAACCAAACGCTCATTCGACTACAAGGATGCCGCACAGGCGTGGCTGGATTCCCGAACCATCGACGTTGCGCTCACCCCAGGCGGCACGAAACAGCCAATCCTATTCGAGGACTACTTCAAACTCTGGTGGAAGAAGCAAGCCCACCAACGACCAAACTCTCTGCGCACCATGGGATCGCACTGCAAAAACTGGATCGAACCATCATTCAAAGGCCACTACTTGCACCAAATCGAACAAGCTCAGGTGCAACGCACGGTCTACGAGTGGCAGGCTAAAAACGCCCTGTCGACAACCAAGCTTATGTACCGATACACGTCGCAAATCTTCGGCGAAGCCGTGCATGACAGATACCTGCGCGAGTCCCCATGCAAACGCGTCAAGTTCATCCAAGATGAGGAACCTGACGATCTACCGGAATTCACTTTGTCCTCAGAAATCTTCAAACAGTTCTGCGCTCTGGCAAAGCCACTCTTCAAGATCGCCGCACAGATCGCAGCCGCGACGGGGCTACGCCCTAACGAGCTCATAGGACTCACGGTGAAAGACATCGATTTTCCCCGCTCGCTAATCAAGTTGACGATGCAGGACGCGTCGCCGAACGTGAACACCGTCCGCCGCGGCCCGCTGAAGACGAAGTACTCGCGGAGAAGCATCAGCTTCGGGCCCGAGGTCCGCGACCTGCTCAAAGCACTGTGTGCCTCACCAGGCGCCGAAGGCCGGCTGTTCCACGTTGACGGCACGCCAGCACTGTATTGGAGGTTCGAGTCGGAGTGGTCTCGTGTGCGCGATCTGCTGCCGGAGATTGGTTCTGGCTGGCATCAGTTGCGGCACTTCCATGCCAGCCTGTTGATCAGTGGTGGAATGTCACCCGTGGCCGTGGCTGCCCGGCTGGGTCATAAGGACGCGACGATCACCCTGCAGAAGTACGCTCACCTCTGGCATGAGGACGTAGGGAGCATGGCTAGGATTGGTGATTCCGTGGTGGCGTTGGGGCGCTCTACCGCTACAGAAACGCCACAGGTCGCATAGTTGCCAGTGTTTGCAAGGGGTCTATGTCTACGCTGGATAGAAATTGATTGAAACTCCCCAGGAGAGGATCACAGTTGAAAAATGGTGATTTGGCTCAATTCAAGACGCTACAATCGCCTGCCCGGCGGCTAGCCATGCACCTTTGCGGCTTCACGCTCCCATCGGATTCTGCTCCTCGAACCGATCTTCCGCAGGCAGCCCCCGCCCCAACCAGCGTTTCCCGCGTACCGTTGCAGCACGCCAAAGTCGACAAGCCGGGAGCCTTCGATGGAATAACCCCGCGCGGCGGGAGAACTCATCCAGTTCCAAATGCCCAACAGCATTTCGGCAGATTGCGCGCGGTCCCCCGGACCCTGCTCCCAAATGAACAAAGATGGCAACTGATGGCCGCTAGTGGAACAAATCTTGTTCTTTGTAGCGTTGGCTGGTTGCCGTGCACCGGCTGGCAGAAGTGCCCGGCCACCCATATCCCCCGGCTGCCACCTGCGCACGAATGCGCAGAATGCCTGAGCAATTCGCTCACGCCGTGGCATGAATAGCCGTATCAAGTCCACCTTCTGCGCAAACCGAATAATTCTGTGTCATCTTGCTAAATCCAACGCCCCAATACGCCTTTTCGCGATAGAGTTGACTCAGATTGCGCCGTCGCGACCTGCATCCCTCTGAATAAAGCACAGCCGGAGGAAGCAGGAGGCGACGGCGTATTGCGTGTCAGCGGGAGATATCTCCCGTCCAAGCCTGAATGGAAGGAACGCCGCTGTGGCGACTGAATCCTTAGTAGAAGAATTCTCACTGACCGAGTTGGACCGTAAGGCCATCGACACCACCCGTGTCCTGGCAGCCGACGCCGTCGAAAAGGTTGGCAATGGCCACCCCGGTACCGCAATGAGCTTGGCTCCGGCCGCCTACTTGATTTTCCAGAAGCACCTGCGCCACGATCCGAAGGATCCGAACTGGATCGGCCGCGACCGTTTCGTGCTTTCCCCGGGCCACACCTCGCTGACCCTGTACCTGCAGCTGTTCCTCTCGGGCTACGGTCTGGAGATGGAAGACATCGAAGCGCTGCGCACCTGGGGCGCCAAGACCCCGGGCCACCCGGAGTTCGGCCACACCGCCGGCGTTGAGATCACCACCGGTCCGCTGGGCCAGGGCCTGGCTTCCGCCGTTGGTTTCGCCTACTCCCAGCGCCGCATGCGCGGCCTGCTGGATCCAGCTGCCGAGGCAGGGACCAGCCCGTTCGACCACACTGTCTACGTCATCGCTTCCGATGGCGACCTGCAGGAAGGCGTCACCTCCGAGGCCTCCTCGCTGGCCGGCCACCAGGAACTGGGCAACCTCGTTGTGATCTACGATGACAACAAGATCTCCATCGAGAACGACACCGACATCGCCTTCACCGAAGACGTGCTGGGCCGCTACGAGTCCTACGGCTGGCACACCCAGCGCGTGGACTGGACCGTCACCGGAGAATACGTCGAGGACATGGCCGCACTCGATGCTGCTGTGCGCGCCGCGAAGGCCGAGACCTCCCGCCCATCGATCATCAGCCTGCGCACCATCATCGGATGGCCATCGCCGACCAAGCAGAACACCGGCGGCATCCACGGCTCGAAGCTGGGTACCGAGGAAGTTTCCGGCCTGAAGACGATCCTGGGCTTCGACCCCGAGAAGAACTTCCAGATCGAGGACGATGTACTGGCTCACGCCCGCGAGGTCGTAACCCGCGGTGCGCAGCTGCACGCCTCGTGGAACGAGACCTTCGAGGCCTGGAAGTCAGCCAATCCGGAAGAAGCCGCCCTGCTTGAGCGCCTGCAGGCTGGCGAATTGCCAGAGGGCTGGACCGAGAAGATCCCGACCTTCGAGCCAGGCTCCACCATGGCTACCCGCGCCGCGTCGGGCAAGGTCATCAACGCGATCGCCGATGAATTGCCAGAACTCTGGGGCGGCTCTGCCGACCTCGCCGGTTCGAACAACACCACCATCGAGACCGCGAAGTCCTTCGCTCCCGAGCGCCGCTCCACCGATTCCTGGTCCGCCAGCCCGTACGGCCGCGTGCTGCACTTCGGCATCCGCGAGCACGCCGCCGCCTCGATCGTGAACGGCATCGTGCTCTCCAGCCCGACCCGTGCATTCTCCGGAACCTTCCTGATCTTCTCGGACTACCAGCGTCCGGCGATCCGCTTGGCCGCGCTGATGGGTGTCCCCTCGATCTTCGTGTGGACCCACGACTCCATCGGCCTGGGCGAAGACGGCCCGACCCACCAGCCAGTGGAGCAGCTCGCTTCGCTGCGCATCATCCCCAACTTCGACGTCGTCCGCCCAGCGGATGCCAACGAAGTCGCCTACGCATGGCGCGGCATCCTCGAGCTGACCGGCACCCCGTCGGGCATCGTCCTCTCCCGCCAGAACCTGCCAATCTACGACCGCGCGGCCACCGGCTTTCGCGGCGCCGAAGGCACGCTGAAGGGCGGCTACATCCTCGCCGAGGCTGTGCGCGATGGCGCGGAGACCACTCCGGATGTCATCTTGCTGGCCACCGGCTCCGAGGTCGAGCTGGCTATCGAAGCCCGCGAAGCCCTGGCTGCCAAGAACGTCGCGGCCCGCGTCGTTTCGCTGCCGTCGCTGGAATGGTTCGCCAAGCAGGACGCGGCCTACCGCGAAGAGGTCCTGCCGGCAGCCATCACCGCCCGCGTTTCGGTTGAAGCCGGCGTGGCCCAGGGCTGGCGCGAGCTGGTCGGCGCGCACGGCGAAATCATTTCGCTGGATCACTTCGGCGCTTCCGCCGATTACAAGAAGCTGTACTCCGAGTTCGGCATCACCACCGAGGCTGTTGTAGCCGCTGCCGAAACCTCCATGCAGAACGCTGCCAAGTAAGGAACCGAAGTAAAGATTATGAGCAACCCGAATACCCAGGCCCTGTCCGATGCCGGCGTCTCCATCTGGCTGGACGACCTTTCGCGTGAACGGCTGACCAGCGGCTCGCTGGCCAAGCTGATCGAAGAGAAGAACGTGGTCGGCGTGACCACCAACCCGGCAATCTTCGCGGCATCGCTGTCCAAGGCAGAGGTGTACGGCGAGGCCATCGCCGAGCAGAAGCACCGCTCGGTGGAAGACGCGATCACCGAAATCACCAGCGACGACGTGGCAGCTGCCTGCGACCTGTTCAAGGGCGTCTACGAGTCCTCCCAGGGCTTCGACGGCCGCGTGTCCATCGAGGTCGATCCCCGCCTGGCTCACGAGACCGCACCAACCATCGCCCAGGCCAAGGCCCTGTACGAACGCGTGAACCGCGAGAACGTGCTGATCAAGATCCCGGCAACCGTCGAGGGCCTGGAAGCCATCACCGAAACCATTGCCGCCGGCATTTCGGTGAACGTCACACTGATCTTCTCGCTGGAACGCTACCGCGAGGTCATCAACGCCTACCTGCTGGGCCTGGAGAAGGCCCACGCTGCCGGCGTGGACCTGTCCAAGATCCACTCGGTCGCTTCCTTCTTCGTTTCCCGCGTGGATTCGGAAATCGACAAGCGCCTGGACGCCATCGGCACCGATGCCGCGGCCGCCGTGCGCGGCCAGGCCGGCGTGGCCAATGCCCGCCTGGCTTACCAGGTCTTCGAAGAGTCCTTCGCTTCGGCACGCTACGAGGTGCTGGCAGCTGCCGGCGCCAACGTCCAGCGTCCGCTGTGGGCTTCGACCGGCGTGAAGGATCCTGCCTACCCATCGACCCTGTACGTGACCGAACTGGTCGCGCCTCAGACCGTGAACACCATGCCGGAGAAGACCCTGGACGCCACCGCGGCTGAAGCCGAGGTGCGCGGCAACGCGATCGCCGGCGGCTACGATGCGGCCAACCGCGTGCTGGACAAGCTCGCTGCACTGGGCATCGACTACAACGAGGTCGTGGACCTGCTCGAGGTCGAAGGCGTTCAGAAGTTCGACGTCGCATGGAACGAGCTGCTTGAGGACATGGCTGTGGCATTGAAGGGAGCCAAGTAGATGGAGCTTGGTCTGGTAACCTCCGGCGAGGCCCTGGCCTCCGTCGATGCGTTGCTCCCGAAGCTGATCGAAGCGAAGATCGGCAGCCGCATCGCCGCCCAGGACCCGACCATTTGGGGTCCTGAGGCAGAAGCTGAATCGGCCATCCGCCTCGGTTGGGTCAACCCCTTCGAGGCAGCTGGCAAACTGATCCCGCAGATCCTGGATCTGCGCGATGAGCTGCAAGAAGAGGGCCTGACCCGCATCGTGCTGTGCGGCATGGGCGGCTCCTCGCTGGCTCCTGAGGTCATCACCGCCCATGACGAGGTGGAACTGGTCATCTGCGACACCACCGATCCGTCGATGGTCAAGCAGATCGTGGAAACCGACCTGCAGCGCACCGTCGTGGTGGTTGCTTCCAAGTCGGGTTCCACCGTGGAAACCGATTCGCAGCGCCGTGCGTTCACCGCAGCTTTCCAGGCTGCCGGCATCGATCCGGCGACCCGCTTGGTGCTGGTCACCGATCCGGGCTCGCCCATGGATAATCCTGATGGCGTGCGCGCGGTATTCACTGCGGATCCGAATGTCGGCGGGCGCTACTCGGCGCTGACCGCTTTCGGCCTGGTCCCTTCGGGCCTGGCCGGCGCGGACATCGAAGCCCTGGTTGAAGAATCCGGGCTGATCAACGATGTGCTGGCTCTGGACGACGAGGACAACCTCGCGCTGCACCTGGGTGCCGCCATGGCTACCGCGGGCCGCGACAAGCTGCTGATTGCCTGTGTGGGCGATGCCCTGCCGGGCTTCGGCGATTGGGCCGAGCAGCTGATCGCCGAGTCCACCGGCAAGGAAGGCAAGGGCGTGCTGCCTGTTGCCGCGCATGTGGATGCACCGGAGCTGGCGAACCCGGCTCAGGACGTGCTGCCGCTGTTCGTCTACGACGCGCTGCCTGAGGATTTCGACGAGGACGCCACCGCCGTGCACTTCAGTGCACCGCTGGGCACCGCCTTCATGATCTTCGAGTACGCCACCGCCGTGGCCGGCTACCTGCTGGGCATCAGCCCCTTCGACCAGCCTGATGTCGAGGCCGCGAAGATCGCCGCCCGTTCCATGCTCGATGCTCCGGCGCAGAGCGCTCCGGATGCAGTGGACGGACCAGTTGAGCTCTACGGCACCGGGGCCAAGACCTTGGAGGCGGCTGTGGAGCAGCTCGCCGCGCAGCTTCCGGCAGACGGCTACCTTGCCATCCAGGCATACCTGAACCGCAATGCGGACCAGGAGCTTGCCGCGCTGCGCGATCTGCTCGCCAAGAAGACCGGCCGTCCAGTCACCTTCGGCTGGGGTCCGCGCTTCTTGCACTCCACCGGCCAGTACCACAAGGGCGGCCCGGCACAGGGCGTGTTCTTGCAGGTCACCGCGGATCACAAGGAAGACCTTGGGATCCCGGAGCGTCCGTACTCCTTCGGCGGCCTGATCACCGCCCAGGCGATCGGCGATGGCGCAGTACTGGCTGACGCCGAACATAACCGCCCAGTGCTGCGCGTGAACCTCACGGACCGCGCCGCCGGAATCGCTGCCCTGCTAGAGGCAGCGAAGTAAGGCACTATGAGCAACCCACTACGCGACGCCCGCGACCGGCGGCTTAACCGCATTGCCGGTCCGGGCGCGCTGGTGTTCTTCGGAATCACCGGCGACCTTGCCCGCAAGAAACTCATGCCAGCGGTCTACGACCTGGCTAACCGCGGACTCCTTCCCCCGAATTTTGCGATTGTCGGCTTCGGCCGCCGCGACTGGACGGCACAGGACTTCGCCGACCAGGCCCGCGAATGGATCCTCGCCAGCGCCCGCACCCCCTTCAACGAAACCGTGTTCGCCCAGCTGGCCGCCGGCATGCGCTTCATCTCCGGCGCCTTCGACGATGATGGCGCCTACGAGAAGCTGGCCGCGACCCTGGACGAACTGGCCGAATCCCGGTCCACCGGGCGCAACCACGCCTTCTACCTCTCGATCCCGCCGAGCTGGTTCGAGGTTGTCTGCCAGAAGCTCTCCGAGCACAAGCTGGCCAAGGACAAGAACCCGGGCTGGGAACGCGTGGTCATCGAGAAGCCCTTCGGCCACGACCTGCAGAGCGCCCGCGAACTGAACGAGATCGTGGAGTCCGTGTTCCCGCCGGACGCGGTGTTCCGCATCGACCACTATCTGGGCAAGGAAACCGTGCAGAACCTGCTGGCTCTGCGTTTCGGCAACCAGATGTTCGAGCCGCTGTGGAACAACAAGTACGTGGACCACGTGCAGATCACCATGGCCGAGGACATCGGCATTGGCGGCCGCGCCAGCTACTACGACGGTGTGGGCGCGGCCCGCGACGTCATCCAGAACCACCTGCTCCAGCTGCTGGCGCTGACCGCCATGGAGGAACCCATTTCCTTCGACGCGGACCACCTGCGCAGCGAAAAGGAGAAGGTGCTCACCGCCGTCCAGCTGCCCGAGGACCTGGGCGCGGCCAGTGCCCGAGGCCAGTACACCTCTGGCTGGCAGGGCGCCGAGGAGGTCGTCGGCTTCCTCGACGAGGAGGGCTTCAACCCGAAGTCCAAAACCGAGACCTACGCGGCGGTGCGCCTGAACATCAATACCCGCCGCTGGTCCGGGGTGCCGTTCTACCTGCGTGCCGGCAAGCGCCTGGGCCGCCGCGTCACCGAAATCGCGGTGGTCTTCAAGAAGGCGCCGAACCTGCTGTTCACCGACCACAAGGACGACGAATTCGGCCAGAACGCGTTCGTGATCCGCGTGCAGCCCGACGAAGGCGCGACCATCCGCTTCTCCTCCAAGGTGCCCGGCACCCAGATGGAGATCCGCGATGTGACCATGGACTTCGGCTACGGCAACGCCTTCACCGAATCCTCGCCCGAGGCCTACGAGCGGCTGATCCTCGATGTGCTGCTCGGTGAGCCGCCGCTGTTCCCGCGCCATGAGGAAGTCGAGCAGTCCTGGCGCATCCTGGATCCTTTTGAGGAGTTCTGGGCCTCGCAGCCCACCCAGCCCGATCCCTACGCTCCGGGCTCCTGGGGACCCGAAAGCAGCGATGAGCTGATGGCCAAGGATGGAAGGACCTGGAGACGACCATGATGATCGATCTTCCCAACACCACCACCTCCAAGGTGGCCAAGAAGCTGATCTCCTCGCGCCGCACCCACGGCGTGGTAGCGCTCTCCCGCGTGATGACCCTGGTGGTCATAACCCGCGAGGGGTTCGCCGAGAACGCGATCGAGGCGGCCAACCTGGCCAGCCGCGAGCACCCCTGCCGGATCATCGTGGTGGTCCGCGGCAACAAGTCCGAGGCCAACCGGCTGGACGTGCAAATCCGCGTGGGCGGGGACGCCGGCGCCTCCGAGGTGATCGTGATGCGCACCTACGGCCCGGATGTCGTGGCCGACGAGGCGCTGATCTCCGCACTGCTGCTGCCCGATGCGCCGATCGTGGCCTGGTGGCCGCATGGCGTGCCGCAGGATCCGGCCGGCACCGCGCTGGGCAAGCTGGCGCACCGCCGCATCACCGATTCGGCGGAAACCGAAGACCCCACCGCCGCGCTGTTCAGCCGCATCGAGACCTACCAGGCCGGCGACACCGACCTCGCCTGGACGCGGCTGACCCTGTGGCGTGCCCAGCTGGCGAGCATCATCGACCTGATCGGCACCGAGGGGCTCTCGGGCATCACCGTGAAGGGCTCGGATAATTCCCCGTCCACCACCTTGCTGGCCGCCTGGCTGACCCTGTGCCTGGACGTCCCGGTGACCATCGCCGCGGACAAGTCCAATGGCGGGCTCTCCAGCGTCCGGCTGGCACGCGAAGCCGGCGACGTGGAGCTTTCGCGCCCTTCCGGCGCGGTAGCCCACCTTTACCTGCCCGGATCGGCCCCGCAACGCATCTCCCTGCCACGGCGTTCGGTGGCCGAATGCCTGGCCGAAGAGATGCGCCGCCTGGACGCCGATGACGTCTTCGGCGAGGTCATCGCCAAGGGCCTGAACCTGACCAACCTGAGGAGCATCAGATCCAGTGATCGCTAGGCAAATACTGATCCATGAGAACCCGGAAGCTACCGCCCACGCCATTGCGGCCCGGCTGATCACCGCGATCGCCGATGCACTGGCCGCCCGCGGAGTTGCCCACGTGGTGGTGACCGGCGGTTCGCTGGGCATCGCCGCCCTGGAAGCCGTCGCGGCCAACCCCGCCAAGGCCTCGGTCAACTGGTCGCAGGTGCACTTCTGGTGGGGCGACGAGCGCTTTGTCGCCACCGATTCAGCAGATCGCAACGTGCTGCAGGCCGCAGCCCTGTTCGACGCGCTGGATGAATTGGGCCTGGACCGCGCCACCGTGCACGCCATGGGCGCCAGCGACAAGTACGAGTCCGCCGAGCAGGCCGCCGCGGCCTACGCCGAGGAACTGGCCGGGGAAGCCGAAGACAGCGCCTTGAACCCCGCGTTCGATGTGCTGATGCTGGGCATGGGCCCGGACTCGCATGTCGCCTCGCTCTTCCCGAACCACACCCGGTCCGATGAGCCAGGAGTCATCGCGGTCCACGACTCCCCCAAGCCGCCTGCGCACCGCGTCACGCTCACCATGGGCACCATCAACACCGCCAAGGAGGTCTGGCTGATCGTGGCCGGTGCCGACAAGGCGCCGGCGCTGGCCAAGGCCCAGCACGAGGTCAACGAGACTGCTGTCCCGGCCTCCGCCGTGCACGGCACCCAAGCGACCCGCTGGATCATCGACCGCGCCGCGGCCACCTTGCTCTAGCCTGCACCGCATCGCCGGTGCCGCGATCCTGCACTCCAGGATCACGGCACCGGCCTTTGCTTTCCCCTCGCCACCTGCCCGAAAGGTTCCCATGCATTCCGCCCCGCTGCCCGATGCCGCGCAGCCATCCCGCAAGGTCACGGTGATCGGCGCCGGCGTCATCGGGCTCTCCACCGCCCATGAGCTGGCTGCCGCCGGCCACCAGGTCACCGTCATCGCCGACCAGCTGCCGCTGCAGACCGTCTCCGCGGTGGCCGCAGCCATCTGGTTCCCGTACCACTCGGAGAACTCCGCAGCCGCCGATCTGCTGCTCGCCCGTTCGCTGGCACGCTTCGAGGAGCTCTCCGGCATCAAGGAAACCGGCATCGACCTGCGCCGCGGCCTGAATCTGGAAGCGTCCCCGGAGGAAGACCGCTCTTGGGCACAGATCATCGCCAACGCCGCCGAAGCCCCAGCAGAAGACATCCCGCGCATTGCCGCCGCCGGCATGCGTGCCACCGTCCCGGTGATCACTATGCCTCTCTACCTCTCCTGGCTGCATGAACAAGCCTTGGCCAAGGGCGTCAAGTTCATCCAGCGCACCATCGAATCCATCGACGAGTTGCAGGAGGAGGCCGACGCCGTCGTATTGGCCGCGGGCCTGCGTGGCGGCGAACTCACCGGGGATGACGGCACTGTCTACCCCATCCGAGGCCAGGTGATTCGCCTGGCAAACACCGCAGGGTTGGTCCACTGGCTCTGCTATGACGAGCATCCCCAGGGCGTCACCTACATCATTCCGCGCCGCGATGACATCATTGTTGGCGGTACCGACGTGGCCAACGACTTCAACGCCGAGGTCGACCCGCAGACCGCCACCGACATGCTGCGCCGTGCCATCGGCCTGGTCCCCCAGCTGGCCGGCTGCGAGATCCTGGAGCACAAGGTGGGGCTGCGCCCGGCACGCGAGACGATCCGCTTGGAGCGCGTCGACGGGCACGCGGTGCCTGTCATTGCGGCCTACGGCCACGGCGGGGCTGGGGTCACCCTTTCTTGGGGTACCGCACAGCGGGTCGTGGAATTGCTCGGTACCTAGCAGTACCAGCGGCAAACCGGCAGCCACGCGTTTTCCGCGTGGCTGCCGGTCTGCTTTAACCGGCGGCGGGACTGTGGCAGAACGGACCAGGCGCTCCCGCAGGTCCGCTATCAACTACGGGCCAAGTGACGGGAATCACCATTGACACCCGCTTTTCCGAGCGTATTATTTCATTCGTACTACTCGTCCCACGGTTTCGCGAGACGTTATTTCGACCATTGCGATCTCCATGAATCTTCCCAATGCGCGGTCCGCCGCGCAGCACAGCGTGCTGGCCAAACCCGCACGCGCAGTAGCCGTCGCCTTTGCCGGCGCAATCCTCATTGGCGGATTGCTCCTGTCTTCACCGGCGGCCAACACGCAAGGCACCTTCACATCCTTGGTGGACGGGATCTTCACCGCGACGTCAGCGGTGTGCGTCACTGGCCTGACTGTCTTGGATACGGCAACCCACTACACCCTCTTCGGCAAGATCGTCATCCTGGTCCTGATCCAGGTCGGCGGCCTGGGCCTGATGCTCGTCGCATCGTTGCTGAGCATGCTGGTCATGGGCCGCATCGGCTACCTCACCCGGCTCTCCACGCAGCGCGAAAGCTCCGCCGTTTCGGGCGCCGACGTGCGCACCTCGGCATTGATGATCATCAAGCTGTCACTGGCCATCGAATCCGCAGTGGCCCTCGTCTTGGCCCTCCGCTTCTGGCTGGCCTACGACTACGAACCCGCCAGGGCGATCTGGCATGGCCTGTTCCATGCGGTCTCTTCCTTCAATAACGCGGGATTCGCCCTCTACTCGAATAACCTGATGGATTTCGTCGCGGACCCGTGGCTATGCATCCCCATCAGCATCGCCATCATCCTCGGCGGCTTGGGCTTCCCGGTTCTGGTCCAGCTCAGGCATCACTGGCGGAATTCGCTGAAGTGGACGATGAACACTCGCCTGGTCCTGCTCATGACCGCATTGCTGCTGCTTGGCGGCACCATCTTCATCACCGCCATGGAATGGTCCAATCCGAAGACGCTGGGCGAGCTTGAACCTGCCCAGCGGATCCTGGCTGGATTCTTCCAATCGGTGCAGACACGTACCGCTGGCTTCAATTCCATCGATATCGGCGCGATGCATCCAGCCTCCTGGCTGGGCATGGATGTGCTGATGTTCATCGGCGGAGGGCCTGCCGGCACCGCCGGCGGCATTAAGATCACCACGGCTGCGATCCTGCTGTTCATCATCATGACCGAACTTCGCGGCGAGACCGCCGTCAATGTCCTAGGCAAGCGCCTGTCCCGCTCGGTGCACCGGCAGGCCATCACGGTGGCGCTGATGGGCGTAGCGGCGGTATTCGTCGGCACCATGGGCCTGCTGCTGCTGACCGGCTATTCCCTGGACCGCTGCCTCTTTGAAGCCACCTCCGCATTCGGCACCGTCGGGCTGTCCACCGGCATTACCCCGGATTTGCCGGACCCTGCCAAGGGCATCCTCATTGCATTGATGTACCTGGGCCGCGTCGGGGTCCTCTCGCTGGGCTCCGCGCTGGCCCTGCGCGATCGAAAAGCGCTCTACGAACTCCCCAAGGAAAGGCCTTCAATTGGCTAAGCTACTGAATTTTCGAAATGACGCCAAGGGCCTGTCTAAGGCGGACTCCGTTGCAGTGATCGGGCTCGGGCGATTTGGCGAATCCCTGGCCCTGGAACTGATGAAGTCCGGTACCCATGTCCTGGGCATTGACGTGCACGAGAACATCGTCCAGTCCCTGAATGGGGAATTGACTCAGGTGGTTCGCGCCGACGCCTCAAGCCGGGAAATCCTTGAACAGCTCTCGATCCACGAGTTCGACCGCGTGGTGGTTGCCGTAGGCAGCCACCTGCAGTCATCCATCCTGTGCTGCTCGCTCTTGGTCAGCATGGGGATCCCGCAGATCTGGGCCAAGGCGCAGGACGATCGGCACGGTCTGATCCTGGAGCAGCTCGGAATCCACCACATCGTCTACCCGGAGAAGGATATGGGCAAGCGAGTCGCCCACCTGGTGCGCGGATCCATGATGGACTACCTGGAAGTCGATCCAGGCTATGCCATGGTGAAAATGAGCGCACCAGCCACATTGCACGGTGTGAAACTCAGTGATGCCGGGGTACGCAATAAATACCGGGTGACCATCGCTGCCACGACCAATGCGGCCGGCGAATGGAAGAACACGGACGGAAACACCGTCCTGCAGACCGGAGACAAGATCCTCGTGCTGGGATCGATTGCCGATACCGAGAAGTTCGGGCAACTGGCCTGAGACGCGCAATAGGCGCCTTCCACATGATGTGCAAGGCGCCTATTGACTGCTACGGAAGGGTACTGCCTAGGCTTCGATGCTGAATCGCAGGACCAGAGCGAGGCCGATAATCACGGCACCCCAGATCAGACCAAGAATAATGGTGATGCGGTTCAGGTTGCGCTCGGCTACACCCGAAGATCCCATTGAGCTGGTCATGCCGCCGCCGAACATGTCGGACATACCGCCACCACGGCCCTTGTGCAAAAGGATCAGCAGGGTCAGCAGGACGCTTGTAATGCCCAGCAATACCTGCAAAATGATCTTGATAATATCCAAGTCGACGGTTCCTTAGTTAGATTCAGTCGGTGACGAGATGATGCTCGAACCTGACAATATTAGCAAATTCCTCGGCATCCAGGCTGGCACCGCCAACCAACACGCCATCAACATCGCGTTCGCGCATGATCGATGCGGCATTTGCTGCCTTAACACTACCGCCATAGAGCAGTTGAGTCTTCTCGGCAATCTCTGCACCGAAGCGTTCAGCCAGCGCACCGCGAATTGCGGCGCACATTTCCTGCGCGTCAGCTGGTCCGGCAACTTCGCCCGTACCGATGGCCCAGACTGGTTCGTAGGCGATGACCAGGCTTGCGGCCTGCTCAGCGGTTACGCCTTCCAGCGACTGAGCCAACTGGTCCAGGGTGAATGCCACATGCTCGCCGGCCTTGCGTACTTCCAGGCCTTCGCCGACGCAGAGCATCGGGGTCAGGTCGTGGCGGTAGGCAGCAGCCAGCTTGGCGGCAATCACCTGGTTGGTTTCATTGTGGTACTCGCGACGCTCGGAGTGGCCTACCAAAACGTAGGTGCAGCCGAGCTTCTTGAGGAACTGGCCCGAAATTTCACCAGTGTACGCACCTGAGTCCTGTGCGGACAGATCCTGGGCACCGTAAACGATATCCAGTTTGTCGCCCAGGGTCAGTGTCTGCACGCCGCGGATGTCGGTGAAGGGAGGGAACACTGCGACCTCGGCACGATCGTAATCGTGCTCATGGTCCTTCAGGGTCCACGCCAGCTTCTGCACCAGGGTGATGCCCTGGACGTGGTCCATGTTCATCTTCCAGTTGCCGGCAATCAGCGGCTGGCGCACAAAGGCGCCGTTCTGCGAAATGGTCATTATTAGCCTTCCAATGCGGCAACACCCGGCAGGGTCTTGCCTTCGAGGTACTCCAGCGAAGCGCCGCCACCGGTGGAGATATGGCCGAAGTCATCCTCCGAGAAGCCCAGTGCGCGCACGGCTGCAGCGGAATCGCCGCCGCCTACGACGCTGAACGCTTCCGAGTCCGCCAGAGCCTGCGCGACGGTACGGGTACCTTCGGCGAAAGCAGGGATCTCGAAGACGCCCATCGGGCCATTCCAGAACACGGTATTTGCGCTGGTGATGTAGCTTGCGAACAGTTCAGCGGACTTTGGTCCGATGTCCAGGCCAAGGCCGTTGGAGCCGAAGCTGGCTTCTTCGATCATGTCTGCGGCCAGCACCTCGTGCTCTGCGTCGGCACCGAACTTGCTTGCCACTACGACGTCGCTAGGCACGATGATGTCGCAGCCGAGCTTCTCGGCCCGCTGCAGGTATTCCTGGCAGGTCGCGATCTGGTCTTCTTCAAGCAGCGAG
Organism: Glutamicibacter sp. NPDC087831; assembly: GCF_044742845.1. Taxonomy (NCBI): domain Bacteria; kingdom Bacillati; phylum Actinomycetota; class Actinomycetes; order Micrococcales; family Micrococcaceae; genus Glutamicibacter; species Glutamicibacter sp. NPDC087831. Next base: position 727,072 of record NZ_JBIUVH010000001.1, on the reverse strand, counting down.
CTGCCAATGGCGAAGCCCTGCGCCTTGAGGAAAGTGAAGGCCATGCCGCCACCGATCAGCAGCTGATCGGCCTTGCCCAGTAGGTTGTCGATGACAGCGAGCTTGTCCGATACCTTGGACCCTCCGAGCACCACAACGTATGGGCGCTTCGGGGCCTCGGTCAGGGTCTTGAGGACCTTGACCTCGGTAGCAACCAGGTCGCCCTGGTAGCTAGGGAGCAGACTGGCGATGTCGTAGACCGAAGCGTGCTTCCGGTGCACAGCACCGAAAGCGTCGTTCACGTAAGCGCCGTTCTGACCGGTCAGCGCAGCCAATTCCTTGGCGAACTCTTCGCGCTGCGCATCATCCTTGGAGGTTTCGCGAGCATCGAAGCGGACGTTCTCCAGAACCAGCACGGAGCCCTCTTCGAGGTTTGCCGCCAACTGGCGAGCGGAGTCGCCCACCACGTCTTCGGCAACAGCTACGTCGAAGTCAGCCAGTTCGTCCAGGCGGTTAGCCGCAGGAGCGATGGAGTACTTGGCATCGACCTGGCCCTTGGGGCGTCCCAAGTGGGCCATTACGATGACCTTTGCGCCAGCTTCAGCCAGCTTGCCGATGACTGGCAGCGACGCGCGGACGCGGCCATCATCGGTCACAGTTGCACCGTCGAGCGGTACGTTCAGGTCACTGCGGACCAGAACGTACCGTCCGCGGACGCCGTTGTCAGCGATCAATTCGTCAATGGTGTGAGAAGACATGTCTCTAGGTTATCGACTAGAGGCTGGATCCCACGAATTCAACGAGGTCAACAAGTCGCGAGGAGTAGCCCCACTCGTTGTCGTACCACGCGACGACCTTCACGCTGTTGCCCATCACGGTGGTCAGACCGGAGTCGAAAACTGCCGAGTGGGGGTTGGTCACGATGTCCGAAGAAACCAGTGGATCGGTGGAGTACTCAAGGTATCCGCTCAATGCACCCTCGGCAGCTGCCTTCTCGAATGCTGCGTTGATTTCTTCCACGGTTGCGGTGCGGGCCAGGTTCACGGTCAGGTCGGTGGCCGAACCGGTTGGAACGGGTACGCGCATAGCGTAACCGTGCAGCTTGCCCTTCAGCTCTGGGAGCACCACGCCGATGGCCTTGGCGGCACCGGTGGAGGTCGGGATGACGTTCAGTGCTGCGGCACGGGCACGGCGTGGGTCGCTGTGCGGCGCGTCCTGCAGGCGCTGGTCTGCGGTGTAAGCGTGGATGGTGGTCATCAGGCCATCAACAATGCCGAATTCTTCGTTCAGCACCTTGGCTACTGGAGCCAGGCAGTTGGTGGTGCATGACGCGTTCGAAATGATGGCGTGGTTTGCAGGATCGTACTTGTCCTGGTTGACGCCCATCACGATGGTGATGTCTTCATTCTTGGCAGGAGCCGAGATGATGACCTTCTTTGCGCCAGCAGCTACGTGCTGCTTGGCGTCTTCTGCGTTGGTGAAGAATCCGGTCGATTCAATGACGACATCGACGTTCAATTCGCCCCATGGAAGGTTGGCTGGCTCGCGCTCAGACAGAACCTTGATACGGCGTTCTCCGACGACGATGGTATCGCCGTCCACGGATACGGGCTCGCCCACTGGGCCGAGCACGGAATCGAACTTCACCAGGTGAGCAAGCGAATCGATTGAACCAAGGTCATTGACGGCGACGATTTCAATGTCTGCCTTATGGGCCAGAACTGCACGCAGGAAGTTGCGTCCGATACGACCGAAACCATTGATTCCAACACGGGTTGTCACGTGACTATCTCCTCTAAATGGGATGATGATGCCACGACCGCACGCGAGCGGAGGTGGCCTTCTTTAAGAGGACACTCCGTTGTGCCGTGCTTGCGGATCCCAACGAATTGCCGGGATCCGCAACACACTTGAAACATACTACGCTACATTAGCGCAGAATGTGAGCTAACTTACCAGATAAGTCTTACTTACCTGGAAGGATCAGCGCTGCTGCGCCGTTGCGGGCAGCTTCGAAACGATCCTGGACATCTGCCCAGTTCACGATGTTCCAGAATGCCTTGACGTAGTCAGCCTTGACGTTGACGTAGTCCAGGTAGAAGGCGTGCTCCCACATGTCCAGCATCAGCAGCGGGGTGGTTGCCACTGGGATGTTGCCCTGCTGGTCGTACAGCTGCTCGATGACCAGCTGGCCGCCCAGTGCGTCGTAAGCCAGCACTGCCCAGCCCGAGCCCTGCAGGCTCATGGCCGAAGCGGTGAAGTGGCCACGGAAAGCGTCGAACGAACCGAAGAAGTCGTCGATGGCCGCTGCCAGCTCGCCCTCAGGCTTGTCGCCACCCTCTGGGGACAGGTTGTTCCAGAAGATCGAGTGGTTGGTGTGGCCACCCAGGTGGAACGCCAGGTCCTTGGACAGCTTAGGGATATTGCCGAATTCGCCCTTTTCGCGAGCTTCAGCCAACTGCTCCAGTGCCGAGTTTGCGCCAGCAACGTAAGTTGCATGGTGCTTGGAGTGGTGCAGTTCCATGATGCGAGCCGAGATGTTCGGCTCCAGTGCGGCGTAGTCGTACTGCAGTTCTGGCAGTGAATAAACAGCCATGATTCTCCTCAATCTTCTCAATTGGTTGAATCTCCGCGGGAGGGCTCCCGCGGGGACATTTTAATGTTCCAGTTCATCTCCTGGAACGCTGGACTCCGTACCTGGTATTCCCAGATCGCTCGCCTTTTTATCCGCCATAGCCAAAAGGCGGCGGATTCGGCCAGCGATGGCGTCCTTGGTCATTGGCGGTTCGGCCATGCGGCCGAGCTCATCCAAGGAGGCTTGCTTGTGCTCAAGGCGCAGCAGTCCCGCATAGCGCAAGTGCTCGGGAACCTCGTCGCCCAAGATGCCCAGTGCACGCTCAACGCGGGCACCGGCAGCTACCGCTGCCTGGGCACTGCGCCGCAGGTTGGCGTCGTCGAAGTTCGCCAAGCGGTTCGCCGTCGCGCGCACTTCCTTGCGCATGCGCCGTTCTTCCCAGACCATGAGCGCATCGTGAGCGCCCATGCGGGTCAGCAGTTGGGCGATGGCATCGCCATCACGGATCACAACGCGGTCCACACCGCGCACTTCACGCGCCTTGACCGTCAGTCCCAGGCGGCGAGCTGCACCGACCAGCGCCAAAGCGGCTTCTGGCCCAGGGCAGGTGATTTCCAAAGCGGAGCTGCGTCCGGGTTCGGTCAACGATCCGTGGGACAGGAATGCGCCGCGCCATACAGCTTCAGCGTCGGCGGTGGAACCGTTGACGATCACCGAGGGCAGGCCGCGTACCGGCCGGCCGCGCTGGTCAAGCAGGCCAGTTTGGCGTGCAAGCACTTCGCCGTCCTTGGAAACACGCACAATGTAGCGGCTCCCCTTGCGGATGCCCGATCCGGAAACCATGACGATTTCGGCATCGTGGCCGTACAGCTCGCCGATAGCAATCTTCAACCGCCGGGCCGTCGCCGCGAGGTCCACTTCTGCTTCGATGACAATTCGTCCGGAGACGATGTGCAGCCCGCCGCTGAAGCGGAGCATGGTCGAAACCTCGGCCTTGCGGACCGATGGCTTGCGAATCTCTACCCGCGACAGCTCGTCTTTGACGGAAGCCGTCAATGCCATGAATCAAACTCCCTTACTTGGATCTTCCTAAGACCCGATCGCGGTAAACACCTCGTGATAGGCCGCCGCTAGTCGCAACGGGTCGTGCACAGCACGACCGTCAGATACTCCTACTGTACTAAAAAAGACACGCGCACCGAGTTTTTGCGCTGCCAGCTCAAATCGATCCCTGTTAAGAATCTTTGATTCGTCGGCAATAATTGCATCGAATTTGACCTCGGGTGCGTAACGTCCCAGCACCTCCAAGTGCGCCGCGGCGTCCATCCCGGAAGTCTCTGCCGTATCAAAGGCCAGGTTCATGGTCAGCAGCTTCTTGGCCGTGGTCGATGCCAGGGCCTGGCGCATATCCGGCAGCAGCAGATGCGGGAGCACCGAGGTGTACCAGGAACCGGGACCGAGAATCACCCAGTCCGCCAGATCGATGGATTCCAGCGCTTCGGAGCAGGCCGGCGCATCGGACGGTTCCAGGTACACGTGGGTAACCAGGCCGCCGGAACCGGCGCGAGCCAGCTTGGCCTGCCCATCGATTCGGCGACGCACCAAGGTGTCGTTCACCGGGTCGGATTCAAGAACCTCGCCATGGATGGACAGCGGAACCGTGCTCATTGGCAGGACCTGCCCGCGCGCGCCAAGCAGGGCACCTGCCCAACGCAGGCCAGCTACCGGGTTATCGAGCAACTCCCACAGCGCCAGGATCAGCAAATTGCCAACGGCATGGCCGTTCAATGGCTCGTCGGCGTTTTCGGTCGATTCAAAGCGGTACTGCATGACATCGCGCCAGGTACGGCCCCAGTCATTGTCGTCGCACAGCGCAGCCAGCGCCATGCGCAAGTCTCCCGGGGGCAGCACATCGAAGGATCCCCGAAGCCGCCCGGAACTGCCGCCGTCATCGGCCACCGTTACTACGGCGGTGAGGTCGGTAGTCAGACGGCGCAGGGCAGAGAGCGACGAGGACAGCCCGTGTCCCCCGCCCAAGGCCACCACCGATGGGTTGCGGTAATCATCACTTCGAGTCAGTCCCTGGATCGGGATCGGACCTGTAGCAAAGGCCATGGCGGCTACTCACGCCCCAGATCACGGTGGCTGATATTCACCCTGACGTTCGGGAACTGCGCCAGGCGCCGGCCCAGCTCAATGGTGGTTGCTACCGAGCGGTGCTTGCCGCCGGTGCAGCCCACGGCAATAGTCGCGTAGTGCTTATTCTCGCGGCGGTAACCTTCAAAGACCGGTTCCAATGCCTTGAGGTAGTTCTCGATGAACTCGCTCGTGCCTTCCTGGCTCAGCACATAGTCCGACACTTCCTTGTCCTTGCCTGTCTGCGGGCGCAGTTCAGGTACCCAATGGGGGTTGGGGATGAAACGGACATCTGCCACGTAGTTGGCATCAGCGGGCAGGCCGTACTTGAACCCGAAGCTCATCACGTTGATGCGCAGGATGATCGGCCCGGATTCGCTGAACAGTTCGTTGACTGCACGTGCCAGGTCGTGCACCGACATGGTCGTGGAATCCAAGATGATTTCGGCAGCTTCACGCAATTGATCGGTGATCCCGCGTTCGCGCTTGATGCCGTCGACAATGCGGCCGTCATCCTGCAGCGGATGCGGCCGGCGACCCTGCTCGAAGCGGCGGATCAGCACCTCGTCGCTGGCGTCGAGGTAGACCAGGCGGAACTTCACCCCGCTGGCTGTCAGGTTCGCCAAGGCATCGCGGATTTCCGGGAACATTTCCTTGGAGCGCACGTCCATCACGACAGCCATCTTCGGGATGGAGCCCTGCGAACGGCTCATCATCTCCGTCAAGGGTCCAAGCATGGCCGGTGGAAGGTTCTCCACTACGTACCAGCCCTGGTCTTCCAGAGCATGCGCGACTGTGGTGCGACCGGCACCTGACATGCCGGTTACGATCACGAGTTCGGACTCAGGGGGTTTTACTGCTTCATACTCAGCGGTCATATCACAAGGCTAGTCGACAATTTCGCCTGTAGTCATATTCACACCGGTTAATGAAGCGTCTTCTAGGGACTCTTTGATGGAAGTCGCAAGTTTTTCACCGACTCCTGGCACGTCCATCAGCTCCTCGATGCTCGCCGCACGGATCTTTTTCATCGACCCGAAGTGCTTGCGCAGGGCAGCCTGCTTGGACTTGCCCAGCCCCGGGATCGCGTCCAAATCCGAGGCGATCATGGATTTAGCACGCTTGGCGCGGTGGAAGTTGATCGCAAAACGGTGCGCCTCGTCGCGAAGCCGCTGCACCAAATACAGGGCAGCTGAGGCACGCGGCAGGATCACCGGGAACGGATCGTCGGGCAGCCACAGTTCTTCCAAGCGCTTAGCCAGGCCGACCACTGGAATGTCATCGATTCCCAGGTCGTCCATGGCCTTCTGCGCCGCGGCCACCTGGGGCGGTCCGCCGTCAACGATTACCAGAGATGGCGGGTAGGAGAATCGCTTCTTTTCCTGCTCACCGGTTTCTTCATTCATTTCCCCGGTTGCAAAGCTCTTGGGGTCGATCTTCTCCTTCAGATAGCGGCTGAAACGACGGTAGATCACGTCGTACATGCTGGCGGTATCATCGCGTGCTGCATCACCGGTGATGGAGAACTTTCGATATTCGCTCTTCTTGGGCAATCCATCTTCAAAGACCACCATGGAAGCAACCACGTTGGTGCCTTGGGTATGCGACGCGTCATAGCATTCGATGCGAAGCAGTGCTTGTTCGGCTCCCAGTGCATCCTGCAGTTCCTGCATCGCCAGCGAACGCGTGGTGATATCACCTGCTCGCTTCGATTTGTGCAGGCGCAGCGCTTGTTCGGCGTTCTCCACGACGGTGGATGCCAGTGCCGCCTTGTCGCCGCGTTGGGCGACGCGCAAGGACACTTTGGAACCGCGCAGCTCAGTGAGCCAGGTCGTGACATCCTCAATGTCTTCGGGCAGAGTCGGAACCAGGATTTCCTTGGGAATCCGGTCCGCGTGATCTGCGTAGACCTGGGTGAGAAGCTGCTCGACGAATTCAGCGCCGGTGGTATCCGCAACCTTTTCGACGACCCAGCCTCGTTGCGAACGGATACGGCCGTCGCGGACATGGAATACCTGCACGGCGGCTTCCAATTCATCGCCATGAATGCCGAAGATATCAGCTTCGGTACGGTCATCAAGGACCACGGCGTTGCGTTCAAAAACTCTGTTCAGTGCGGCAATGTCATCGCGATAGCGGGCGGCCTTCTCGTATTCGAGTTCTGCCACCGCCTCTTGCATCTTGGCTGTCAGGGCCTTGGTGAACTTAGTAGCCTCACCGCTCATGAAGGTGCATAGGTCATCAGCCAGTTGACGGTGGTCTTCTTCGCTGATGCGCCCCACGCAGGGCGCCGAGCATTTGTCTATGTACCCCAAGAGGCAAGGGCGACCCGATGCTTCGGCACGCTTGAACACGCCCGGCGCACAGCTGCGCACAGGAAAGACCCGCAACAGCGTATCGAGGGTTTCCCGGATGGCCTTGGCCGGATAGAACGGCCCGAAATACTTCACGCCCTTGCGCTTGTCCCCGCGCATGACCAGGGCGCGCGGGTACTTTTCGTTCAAGGTGACAGCAAGGTACGGGTAGGTCTTGTCATCACGGAAAACAATATTGAACCGGGGATTGTATTCCTTGATCCAGGAGTACTCCAGCTGCAACGCTTCCAATTCGGAACCCACCACGGTCCACTCCACGCTGCCGGCGGTGAATACCATGGCCCGGGTTTTGGGCGTGAGCCGGTCAGGATTGGCGAAGTAGGAGGTCAAGCGGTTGCGCAGGACCTTGGCCTTGCCAACGTAGATGACACGGCCGTGTTCATCGCGGAAACGGTACACGCCCGGTTTCGTGGGAATGTCCGAAGTTCTCGGACGGTAACTTGCCGGATCAGCCATGGTCTATTTCGCGTCCGGTGGCAGCTGGTTGTAGGAATCGACCCGTTCCTGGCCGGAAAGCTCGGCAATCGCATCAACGATCCGGTCCGTGGCCTGGCGGCGCTGCGGCAACGGGTGCTTGCGTCCCAACTGGTCGAAGTACAGCGGCTCGCCATAGTGGATATGGAATTTGGCAGGACGGAAACCCTTTGAACCAGCAGGCTGCAGCTTCTCCGTGCCGATCAAGCCCACCGGCACCACTGGTACACCGGTGGTCAGCGCCAGCCAGCCCACGCCGGTGCGTCCGCGGTACAACTTGCCATCGCGCGAGCGAGTGCCCTCGGGGTAGATGCCGATGCCCTTGCCGCCTTCGACGATTTCCACCAGGGAATCGAGGGCGGCAACCGAAGCTGCCTGTTCGCCACGCTGCACCGGAATGGATCCCACGGATTCGAAGAAGGTCTTCATCACCTTGCCCTTCAGTCCCGGGGTGGTGAAGTATTCCGCCTTGGCGAAGAACGCCACGTCGCGCGGGGTCAGCGCCTGAATGATCAAGGAGTCGAAGAATGACAGGTGGTTGGAGGCGACAATGAAGCCGCCTTCCTTGGGAACGTTCTCAAGCCCGGTCACTTCCGCACGGCATACACCGTGGATGACGCCCCGAATCGACGAACGGGTCATGGTGTAGATGCTCATCTACTTTGCACCTTCCTGCATGAGGTCATCGTCGAGGTTCAGCGTGTTTGCCAGCTGTGCTCCGAGCAGGAGCTCAGCAAGGTCCCGGGTTGTCGCCACAGTTGCGCCTGCCTGCTGCAGTTCATCGTCCTGGGCAAAGCCCCACGCGACGCCGACCGAAGCCACCGAATTCTCGCGGGCGGCATCCCAATCGTAGTAGCGGTCCCCCACAACTACGCTGCTCGCCGGGTCCAGCTGCCCGTGCTCCAAAGCCTCAGCGACAATGTGCGTCTTGCTCGAACCCATGCTCCCGTGCTCATCCGCGTTGCCGTGAATCGCATCGAGATGCTCATCCAGCCCCTTGCGTGCAATGAGCTGGCGCGCAATGTTGATGGGCTTGGCCGTGGTCACTGCGACGTAGATCCCGGCCGCGCGCAACGCGTCCAGGAGCGCCACAATGCCCGGGTAGATCACGGATTCTGCCATGCCCACCTCGGCATAGCGGGCGCGGTAGGCCGCGATGATGGAGTCGATGTTCTCGTCGGTGACGCCGTCAAGCGTACGCAGCCCGATTTGGAGGGGCGGGCCTACCAGCGCTTCAACTCGTGCTTCGCCCGGATCGGCCAAACCATGGGAGGTGACCGCGTGGCGGATACCCGAAGTTATGGCACCGGCAGGGTCCACGAGGGTCCCATCCAGATCGAAGAGCACACTTGTTACCGACATATTCACCTAGCCATCTTCCCATGAAGCGGACGCGGGTTAGCAATCCATAACTGAAATCGCATATGTCGAACATTCTCCGCCAGGCATTACAGGATCTCGGAGAGGAACTTCCCGGTGTGCGATTCGCTCACCTTGGCCACCTTTTCCGGGGTGCCAGCAGCCAGGATCGTACCGCCGCCTGAGCCGCCTTCCGGGCCGAGGTCGATGACCCAGTCAGCCGACTTGATGACATCCAGGTTGTGCTCGATGGTCAACACGGTGTTGCCCTTGTCGACCAATCCCTGCAGCACCTTGAGCAGCTTGCGGATATCTTCGAAGTGCAGACCGGTGGTGGGCTCGTCCAGGACGTAGATGGAGCGGCCATTGGAACGCTTCTGCAGTTCCGCAGCCAGCTTCACGCGCTGGGCCTCGCCGCCGGAGAGGGTGGTTGCCGGCTGACCCAGGCGCACGTAGCCCAAACCCACGTCCACCAGCGTGCGCAGGTGGCGGGCGATCGGGGTGAAGGCACTGAAGAACTCGGCGCCTTCGGCAATCGGCATATCCAGCACATCGGCAATGTTCTTGCCCTTGTACAGCACCTGCAGGGTTTCGCGGTTGTAGCGGGCGCCCTGGCAGACCTCGCAGGGCACGTAGACGTCCGGCAGGAAGTTCATCTCGATCTTCAGCGTGCCGTCACCCGAGCAGGATTCGCAGCGTCCGCCCTTGACGTTGAAGGAGAAACGGCCCGGCTGGTAGCCGCGCAGCTTCGCCTCATTGGTCTCCGCAAACAGCTTGCGGATGTGGTCGAACACGCCGGTATAGGTCGCAGGGTTCGAACGCGGGGTCCGGCCGATCGGCGACTGGTCAACGTGGACCACCTTGTCCAGGTGCTCCAGGCCCTGCACGCGGGTGTGGCGGCCGGGCACCTGCTTGGCGCCGTTGAGCTTGTTGGCCAGCACCTTGTACAGGATGTCGTTGACCAGGGTGGACTTGCCCGAGCCGGACACGCCGGTCACCGCGGTCAGCACGCCCAGCGGGAACTCCACCGACACATTCTGCAGGTTGTTCTCGTTGGCACCGACCACCTTGAGCTTGCGCTCCTTGTCGATCTTGCGGCGCTTGGACGGGATGTCGATCTGCTTGCGGCCCGAAAGGTAGTCTCCGGTCAGCGACTTGGTGTTCTGCTTCAGGCCCTCCAGGGATCCGGAGTGCACCACTTCGCCGCCGTGCTCGCCGGCGCCCGGGCCGATGTCCACGATCCAGTCAGCTTCGGCAATGGTGTCTTCGTCGTGCTCCACCACGATCAGGGTGTTGCCCAGCGATCGCAGGTGCAGCAGGGTGTCGATCAGGCGGCGGTTATCGCGCTGGTGCAGGCCGATGGACGGCTCGTCCAGAACGTAGAGCACGCCGACCAGGCCCGAACCAATCTGCGTAGCCAGGCGAATGCGCTGCGCCTCGCCGCCGGACAGGGTGCCGGCAGCGCGTTCCAGGGTCAGGTACTCCAGCCCGACGTCCAGCAGGAACTTCATGCGCGCGTCGATTTCCTTGAGCACCTGCGCGGCGATCTGCGCCTCGCGTGCGGTGAGCACGATCGTGGAGAGGAATTCCGCGGCGCTACGCAGGTCCATGGCGGCAACTTCAGCGATGGAACGCCCGCCCACCAAGACCGAGAGCGACGCCGGGTTCAGGCGCGCGCCGCCGCAGGTAGGGCACGGGATCTGGCGCATGTACTGCTCGTAGCGGTCGCGGGCGTGATCCGATTCGGTTTCCTGGTGCTTGCGGTGCACGTAGGAGATGACGCCCTCGAAGCCGGTGGAGTACTTGCGCTCGCGGCCGAAGCGGTTCTTGTACTGCACGACCACCTTGTGGTCCTTGCCATTCAGGATCGCTTCGCGGGCGGCAGCCGGCAGCTCCTGCCACTGGGTATCCATGGTGAAGCCCAGCTCATGGCCCAGGCCTTCGATCAAGCGGTTCCAGTATTCGGTGGTTGCCTTGCCTAGCGACCATGGGGCGATCGCGCCCTCGGCCAAGGTGACCTCGCCGTCCGGAACGATCAGGTGCTCATCGACCTCCAGCTTGGTGCCGATGCCGGAACAGGCCGAACAAGCACCGAACGGGTTGTTGAAGGAGAAAGTGCGCGGCTCGATCTCATCGATGGCCAGCGGATGCTCATTGGGGCAGGCCAGGTTCTCGGAGAACGCGCGCACGCGCTGGGGATCATCCTCGTCCAGGTCCACGAAGTCGGCCAGCACGCGTCCTTCGGCGATGCCCAGGGCCGTTTCGATGGAGTCAGTCAAGCGCTGGCGGGCATCTTCCTTGATGGCCAGGCGGTCGACGACCACCTCAATGGTGTGCTTGACCTGCTTGGCCAGCTTCGGCGGATCGTTCAGCTGGATGGTGGTGCCGTCAACGCGGGCACGGGCGAAGCCCTTGGAAGAGAGCTCCGCGAACAGGTCGACGAATTCGCCCTTGCGCGAACGCACTACCGGGGCGAGGATCTGGAAGCGGGTTTTCTCCGGTAGCTCCATCAGCTGGTCGACGATCTGCTGCGGAGTCTGCTTGGAGATCGGTTCGTGGCAGATCGGGCAATGCGGACGGCCCACGCGTGCCCACAACAGACGCATGTAGTCGTACACTTCGGTAATCGTGCCCACGGTGGAACGCGGGTTGCGGCTGGTCGACTTCTGGTCTATGGACACCGCTGGCGACAGTCCCTCGATGAAATCCACATCGGGCTTGTCCACCTGGCCGAGGAACATGCGGGCGTAGGCAGAGAGCGATTCGACGTAGCGGCGCTGGCCTTCGGCAAAGATGGTGTCGAAGGCCAAGGAGGACTTGCCCGAGCCGGACAGGCCGGTAAAGACAATCATTGCGTCACGCGGGAGATCAATGTCCACGTTTTTCAGGTTATGCTCGCGTGCACCCTTGACGACCAGGCGAGTCAGATCAGTTCTTTTACTCTGCGATGAAATAGCCACGAGGCAATACTAATCGAAAACTACTTCGAATACGTGTACGAATGGACGCAACTCACAGTTAATTCTCCAAACCCCTGATCCGGCGCACGGCGAGCGCTATGCGTGCCCGGCCACCCACCCGGAATGTCGACCGGTGAGCCAGCGTCCCCATGAATCCAGATCGGACCGCGACGTCCCATTCGAGGTGCCGGGGCCCTTGGAACCCTTGCGCTCACGCGATGGACTTGGCCGGCTCCCAAGTTTCCCGCTGGCATGCTGCCTCAACGCCGGCACATGCCGGACCTCCCCGAAGCTTGCTGTTCCGGACCGGAACCGATGGGCCCTATGGTCGAATACGCTGGCTGGCGAATCACCTAACCGGTCGAGATCCACCGACCGCTGCCAGCCTGCCGCACTCAACGCTGGAATACACCCACCCGGTGGCCGCCTTCGGCTCAAGTCGCTTCAGCAACATCATGAACCATCCCGCTCCTGCGCCTGCCACGTGTGCGATACCTCCCCAAGATCGCAGCTATCTCGTAGATGCCAATGAGCGGCGAGCGCATGCCCCGTGTTGCACGAGCGGGAAAACGGATAAATTCGTCGTTCGACTCACGCCGTCAACCGGGGCACCGCAATCACTGATCTGCAACGCAACTACATCGCGAACCTCGCCAAACGTTCCGCCTAGCGGCGTCATCCGCGGTGTCGAGGCCATCGGACAGCAATTCTCTTCCGTGGAGGCATTCAACACCATGAAGTAGCGCCAGATCGTTTCCTTTCGCGCCCCCTCACCGGTCACTACACCAGACGGGGTATACGGAACGGCCAGCTTTCCCGTGAATCCATGGAACTTCTACCATCCAGGTCACAACGCGGTGCGTTCCGATAGCCGACCCCCTTACGGAACGATCCGAAATGCCAATCCGAACAAACCCCTATAGGGACGAAACGACTGTCCCTGTAGCTATGAGACGCATCTTTCTGATGCCTCGAGCGAAGCACGGTTAAAGGTCGCGGCGCGCGACGAGGCTTCCGGAATTATGCCGGATAGCTCGACGCGTCCGCGCTGTCACCAGTGACTCTAGGACGGCATCCTTGGGGTCGCGTTTTCGATGACCCTCTGGTCGTTCAGAGTGATTGTGTAGGAAATCGCCGGAGCGGGTCCACCGTTGCCCTCCAATTCGTCACCGAGGGCCTTGCCCGGCCACCACGCGGCGTATCTGCCGTCCTGAACGGTGGCTTCGACCAATTGGCCGTCCGGGGTCGTGATCGTTACAGCTGTTACATCCTCACCTACGTTTCCGTGGGTGAGGGCAATTTCGGGGCGATCACCGAACCCGAATATATTGCCACCGCGAAATTCGGCGATGTTTCCTTGAGTGAATTCCCCCGCAACCGGGAGAAAGCCTTGATCGCCGCCTCCCCTACTGAAATCAATGTTGTCGGCCTTTTGCGCTCCGGCAGGCAAGTGGGCTAGACACATACCTGCCATGTGTTCGGAAGCGGTGTAAAGCAACACCACCCAATCACCCCGTCGCTCGGCAAGATCCAATTGCGGGGAGGATAGGTCCAGACTGCCACGGCAGGCCGCATCGGCTACAGCCCTATCGGGGCTACTGATGGAACCCGGCACAGCATTCCATGACGCATACGCCGCATCATTGCTTCCCGCCCCCGGTAGGAGCACCACCGATGCGGTGATGGCAGCCACCGCGGCCAGAGCAATAGGGGCCGCTATCCGACGTACAGGTCTGGATCGGCGTTTGCCGATAGCATCGTTCGCGGTATTTCCGTTGTCCGGATCGCTGGCGAGAATTTGTTGCAGCCTCGCGTTCGCCCTGATCTGTCCGGCCTCGTCCAGATCTACTTGGGGAGCGGAATCCAGGGGTCGAAATGCGTCTAGTTCCAGGTATTTGTTCTTATCCATGTCAGTCACTCCGTCATGAGGGATCCGGCGAGGTGTGCCGGGAAGGGGGAAGCATCGAGTTCGTGTCGCAACGATTTGCGCGCACGATGAAGTCGGATGCGGTAGGCCGCCGATGAAATCCCTAGTACTTGGCCCGCCTGTGACGAAGAAAGATCTTCCCAAATCGTCATGGCCAGGACTTCTTGGTATTCAGGGCGCAGCCGTTGCCAGGCAGAGGTCAGGTCAATACGTTGATGGGTCAGCTCGGCTTCGGCGTCAGTGTAGATAGGTGTCCGGGCTGCGATCCGGACCGCCAGCGCTCCTTGGCGTGCCTGCCCACGTTGATTGTTAAGCAGGCAGTTCCGCGCGGTTGCGAACAGCCAGGCTCTGGCATCCTCGTGCTTAATAGGGAGTTCGTCCAAACGCCGCCAGGCGGCAAGAAAGGCCTCGTGGACGATGTCCTCCGCGTGGTCTGGACCTGCCCGTCGTTGGATGAATCGCAGGACATCGGTGTAGGCCAGTTCATACAATCTGGAGAACCGTGCCTCCCGATTCTGCTTTATTTCTGGGGTGCTCATACCTATACATGTCCAGTCGATGCGAGTTGTTACCCCGAGACGGGATCCAATTTTTGTGGGCCCGGTCCATACCCAGGAGCGGGGCCAGGGACTGTTGACGGAATCCGCTCATTCCCGAAGCCAGCGCACGCTGAAAGCCCCGGAATCCCACTGGCCAATATAGCTGGACTGCACCACGGTCCGAGAATCGGTATCGATGATATCCCTTACCTCGTCTGGCAGGTTGATTCTGGTGCATTGGCGTCCCGTAGAGCGCTCCCCTTGCGGGCGCGCAACGCAGAAGATATCGGACTGTCATTGCAATTGCTATTGAGCGAAATAACATGCAGAAGCATTCACGTTTCTTTGCAAAGCCCAATAACCTATCGATCTTCCTGTAGATTCGGGGCTTGGAAGACCTTTCAATTCGCGTTGCGAACCTTGATGATGTGCAAGCCATTCGGTCAATTGGACTCGTTACATGGCCAGCTACTTATCTGAGTTTCACAAGTCCGGATTTCGTCATGGAAAACTTCAATACATGGTGGTCTCACGGCTCGGTGAGCGCATCCATCACGGAAGACACGACGTTCATTGCTTCTCAGGATGGTCAGGCAGTTGGCACGCTAACCTTCGGGCTGTTTGAGGGCGAACCTGTGATCTGGAAAATCTATGTCGTGCCCGAAGCCCACGGACGCGGTATTGGAACTGCTCTTATGGACGTCGCCTTTACCACTATTGGCCCTGCCCATGATGTAAGGATCGAATTTTTGAAAGGAAACTCCGCTGCCCAGTCATTTTATGAACGACGTGGCTTCAAATTCGATTTCGAAGAAGACATGGCAGAGGGCTTCACAACAGTTTGGCTTCGTAGACCTGCTGGCCCAATTACTTCAGCAATTTAAATTATGTCCCGCAGAAGGTTCCCCTACTGAAAGCGAGTTACCGCTGATGCGGCAAGCTGGTCAGTCCGCGGAGACGAGCGTTGACCAGGCAACATCGATCACGCATAGCCCCTCGTCGGTCTCACGGTAAAAGACGTCTCCTGGGAAGTGCGTGCCTGGCACTACTCCCTTGGGAAGACCTTCTAGATTGATGCTCCACTGAGGATCGAGCGCCACTTGGTCAACCCAATACCCCGCGAAGAATTCTTCCGGTTCGCCTGCGGAAAGCCCTGACCAATCGCTGGGCGTACCGAGATCCGCAACGGATTCCGTGCAGACAATGTCTGAAGTTTCGCCCGAAGCTAAGTCGTTCACAAGCTTCTCGGTCGTTTGAATCACCTGTGCGCCATCGTTTCCCCAGATCAGTGAGTTAATTGAGCATCCAGTCAATAGTGCCGCGAGAGCTCCCACTGAAAGTCCGTAAACAGATCTGCGAATCTTTGTCATGCTTCAAACCTACTGCCCCGCTTACCCGAACCGTGTATGAAAGCTAAACAAGGAATGTCGTGCCCGGTAAAGGTTCGGCGACTGGAACGCATGCTTGATTTGACCTGATTGCGACTCTCCGTAGTGCTGAACGTCCTCGATAGACGCCGGTGTGAAGATCTGGAAGAGTTGCAGCATGGAAAACACCTGGCTGCTCGTAGTTCTAATTCTCGTTAATCTCTTCGCGAGCATAAGCATCATTGGCGCGTTGAATCGGATCAGGAACGCCAGCGAAAAAGCCCTAGTGCTCCTTGAAGAACAATCCGCGCAGAAAGGTGCAGGGAAAACGTCCCAGTAACGCTTCCCTTTAGGGGTGTGTCAGCGCAGTGCCAGCATCTTCGGATCTGGGAACTGAATCCGATGGTCGTGTAGCTACGGATGCAACTGAAAAATGAATTGGTCATCAGGAGACCAACGGTGCAGGTCATCGCAGCGGTAGCCACGTAGCCAAAGCTGCCCATTTACTGCACGTAGGTAGAAACCTTTTGGATACTCGTCCTCGTCGCTAAGTGTCGGAGCGGCCACTGTGTAAGAACCTTCGGGTGCATGGCCTCGACTCATCACGACGTCTGTGGACGATTCCTGATTGGTCATAGCTAGACGTAGATATGGACCAGCGGTCGGAGGACATAGTTTCAATCCGTGCATTTGAGCCACGTCGAATACTTGCTCAAGTGTTCCGCCATTTGGCAAGCCTAAATCACACACACTGCGTTCAACCACGCTAATGACGTGTTGCTTACTGGTATCGCCAAACACCGCATCGTCGAGCAAAATCTGTGCGTGGGTGTTGAGCTGTATCTGCTGCGAGTTGAGTGCGGCGATAAGGTCATACCGGGAAAGCCCGCCAACCGTAACTTCAAGTGAACCGCCATCGGGACGAGTGTTCAAGTTATTCACACGTTCAGCTTATAGTGGGCAATTCGCACTTAGCGTTCCCCTTGCGGAAGGTGCAGTGTTGAGGACTATATACAGAGGTGCTGACGACTTCGGAATTGAAAAATTAGGCAATGAGACACACCGTATACGCATGATCAGGAACCATTACGGTTCGCAAACCCAACAGCATTCGGCGGAGTCCCAATAAAGGCACGACGAGCGGCAATGCCCTGGCGATCAAAAAATCGGCGATTTGCGCCAAATCGCACACCCGTTACATTTTTGACAGCTTATTAACCCCGAGGAACATTGGAGCTGTCAACAGCAAAACGTGCCCCTACGCCGATTCGCATTCATCAGGTTCCACCTGCGGCTGGTTCCCGGAATCACTTCCAGAGGCGCCTTGGGCCTACCTTGGCAGGGAGCTGAACGCAGCGCGCAGGTACTTTACCGCGGTTGCTTCGTCGACCGACCACAGTTGGGCGATGCGGGCCAGATCGGCGGCCGCATCGCTGACTTCCTGTTCTGCACGATTCTCCGCGGCTTGGACCACGGTTCCATGGCGGCCGCGGGTGACCACTGCGCCCTGCAGCTCAAGTTCCTTGTAGACCTTGGCGACGGTATTCACCGCGAGGTTCAAGGTGCCCGAGAGCGCACGAACCGACGGCAATTTGGTGCCCGGAGCTAGTTTGCCCTTGGCAATTGCTGAGAGGATCTGCTCGCGGACCTGCTGATACGGCGCCACGCCCGAGTTCGGCTCAATCTTGATGAATTCCAGTTCGGACATCCTGCACTCCATCCTTTGGACTGTGTTTGGCATTTATCCGAGCCTATCGCGTCAGCCGGGATCTGCACCGTAGTCTGGTTGCATGAACGAACTATTACTGAACGATGTGACCGTCCGTTGGGTCTCAGTATCCGACATGGCAAACAACGTGTACCTGGTGACCAATCGGAAGACCGGCGAGCAGCTGCTGGTGGATGCGGCGGATGACATGCAGGCCATCGAGCGGCTCATCCAGGCAGCCAGTGAAGACGCCAGCGATCCGCGCATTATCGGCATCGCCACGACGCATCAGCACTGGGACCACGTGCGCGCGCTGGCCGACGCCGTGGAGAAGTACCCGGTGCCAACCTACGCCGGTGCAGACGACGTGGCCGGCATCGCTGAAGAATCCGGGGTCAAGATCGACCATGCGCTGAATCACGGCGACCAGCTGAAGCTGGGCGATGTGATCATCGAGGCGATCCACCTGCGAGGGCATACGCCGGGTTCGCTCGGCTATGCGCTGGTTGATTCCTCCGGCCAGCCGGTGGTGCTCAGCGGCGACAGCTTGTTCCCCGGAGGCGTGGGCAACACATGGAAGGACCCGCAGCGGTTCCTCTCTTTGCTCACCGACGTCACCGAACGCATCTTCGACCGCTTCCCGGACGAAACCAAGGTTTTGCCGGGGCACGGAGATTCGACGACACTGGGGGCAGAACGCCCGAATTTGGAGCAGTGGCGCGAACGCGGGTGGTAGCCCCTGGCTGCGTTGCCAGCGGCTGACGTGCCGCTGGCACCAGCCTCCTCTGGCAGAGGCTCTTCTTACTTCTGGTGCCTGCAGCCGGATCAGATCCGTATAATCTCCACTGTGACTTCACCCTCCCCCGCACGAATCGCCATCACCCCTTCACGGCCAGCCATCTTCATTGCGGTCCTCGCGTTGATGGCGATGGCCGCCTATCCGGTGCGTGATGCCTTGTATCTGGGGATTTCAGGAACAGTTGCGCAGTCAGCGCAGCTCTCCGCGGCAGCTGTGTTCTTTTCCGAGACCTTGCTCATGCTGCTGATGGCCGGAGCCTGCACGCTCGCAGTCCTCTGCTGGTTCCGTGACCGCGTTGCGTTCTGGCGCCTGGTTCCAGGCGCCATTGGCGCGGTAGCGGCCTATGGCCTGAGCGAGCTGGCCAAGATTCTGGTTACCGAAGAACGCCCCTGCCGCGCCCTGGATGCCGTCACCGCGGTGGCCTGCCCGGAGGCAGGCGACTGGTCCTGGCCGTCCAACCATTCGGTCGTCGCCGCGGGCATTGCCGCAGCCTGCACGCTGGCCCTTCCGAAGCTGGCCATATACGCGATACCTGCCGTCTTGCTCATTGCCCTCTCCCGCGTGGGCGTAGGCGTCCACTTCGTCCACGACGTCTTCTCCGGGGCGGCGCTGGGCACCCTGGTCGTCCTAGTCTGCGTCCATGTGCTGCCGCGACTGGTGCAAAGGCACACCCCAGGAACCGTCCGCTGAAGCAGCGCGCCCCCACGGCTATCCCGTTGCCGGTCCTGGAGCAAATCAGCCGAGCTTGTGCCCGATCATGAAAATCCTGCGGAACGGGAAGTTCGTCAGGACGGTACCGTCCTGCGAAGCAAATGACGGATAGTGCGTGGAGACTTCGGCCCGGTAGTCGTTTTCGAACTCCCGATAGTCTTCGTCGCTGAGCGTGTGGCGAATGGGCAGCAGCGCCGTCCCGCGAACCCAGTTCAGGATCGGGTCCTCCCCCGCGAGCAGCTGATGGTAGGTGGTTTCCCAGACATTAGCCTGGAACCCCGCGTCCAGGAAGATCCGCTGGTATTCGCCGGGCTCGCCCACCACGTCGTCATGGCGCAGCACCCCTGCCAGCTGGCCGGACCACTTCGGGCTATCGGCAACTGCGCGCATCACCGCATGCGACGGAGAGCCGAAATTGCCCGGGACCTGGATGGCCACGTTCGCTCCGGGCTTCAGGTGCTC
This sequence comes from Glutamicibacter sp. NPDC087831, assembly GCF_044742845.1. Lineage (NCBI taxonomy): Bacteria > Bacillati > Actinomycetota > Actinomycetes > Micrococcales > Micrococcaceae > Glutamicibacter > Glutamicibacter sp. NPDC087831. The sequence continues at coordinate 707,701 of NZ_JBIUVH010000001.1, read as the reverse complement.
CAGCCAACCGGCCAGCAACTCGCGGTGCCCCGGAAGCCATTGCAGCATCGCGTTGGAGAACAGCAGGTCCGTGTCGGAGTCAGGGGTCCACGCCGTGGCATCGGCCAGCGCGAAGCCCAGGTTTTCCTCGTGCTCGCTCTGCGTGGCCCTGGCGATCATCTCCGGTGAGGAATCAAGTCCGGTGACCTGCGCTTGCGGCCAGCGCTGGGCCAGCAGCCGGGTCATATTTCCCGGCCCGCACCCCAGATCGATGACCTTCGACGCGTCAACCGAGACCAGCTGCCCCAGCAAATCCAGGTACGGGCGGCCCCGGTAATCGGAGAATTCGGTGTATTTCGTCGGATCCCATTTCATATTCCCGAGCCTAAACGAGAGGCGCACGCAACAACTAGCCCCCAGTCATAGTTCTCAACCGATAGGCTAGGAACATCATGTTGCTCACCGATTATCTGCCAGCAGACGCCAAGAACGTATCCGACGACGAAATCTACGAGGCTTTCGGCCAATGGGTCGCAACCCGTGGCATCAACCTCTACCCCGCACAGGACGAAGCGTCGATGGCGCTGGCCGGCGGCAACAACGTCATCCTGGCCACCCCCACCGGCTCGGGCAAGTCCCTGGTTGCCATCGCAGCCCACTTCTACGCCATGGCCCGCGACCAGATCAGCTTCTACACCGCGCCGATCAAGGCGCTGGTCTCCGAGAAGTTCTTCGACCTGTGCAAGATCTTCGGCGCAGAGAACGTCGGCATGGTCACCGGTGATTCCTCGGTGAACGCCGATGCCCCGATCATCTGCTGCACCGCTGAGATCCTGGCGAACATCGCCCTGCGCGAAGGCTCCAAGGCGGACGTGGGCTGCGTGATCATGGACGAGTTCCACTTCTACGCCGATCCGCAGCGCGGCTGGGCCTGGCAGGTGCCGCTGATCGAACTGCCGCAGGCGCAGTTCCTGCTGATGAGCGCCACCCTGGGCGATGTCACCCGCTTCGAGCAGGAACTCGAAGAGCGCACCGGCACCCCGACGGTGACCGTCGCGCACACCGAGCGCCCAATCCCGCTGCACTTCTACTACTCCATGGAGCCGGTGCAGGAGGCCGTGGAGGAACTGATCAAGACCAAGCAGGTGCCGATCTACATCGTGCACTTCTCCCAGCTCGATGCCATCGACCGCGCCACCGGGCTGATGAGCGTGAATGTGGCCACGCGCGAGGAGAAGGAAAAGATCTCCGAGATGATCGGCGGATTCCGCTTTGCCGCCGGGTTCGGCAAGACGCTGAACCGCCTGGTGCGCCACGGCATCGGCATCCACCACGCCGGCATGCTGCCCAAGTACCGCCGCCTGGTCGAGCAGCTGGCACAGGCCGGCCTGCTCAAGGTCATCTGCGGCACCGACACCCTGGGGGTGGGCATCAATGTGCCGATCCGCACCGTGGTGATCACCGCGCTGTCCAAGTTCGACGGCACCCGTACGCGCATCGTGAACGCCCGCGAATTCCACCAGATTGCCGGGCGCGCGGGCCGCGCAGGTTTCGATACCGCAGGCACCGTGCTGGTGCAGGCTCCGGAGCATGCGATCGAGAACCACAAGGCCATGGAAAAGGCGCTGAAGAAGCACGGCGAGGGCTCTTCCAAGCTCAAGCAGATCCCGAAGAAGAAGCCGCCGCAGAACTTCGTGACCTGGGGCGAGAAGACCTTCGAGAAGATCGTCGAGGCCGCCCCCGAGACGCTGAAGTCCTCATTCCAGGTCTCGCACTCGATGCTGCTGAACCTGCTGGAGCGCGAGGACAATTCGTTCGAGGCCGCCCAGCGCCTGCTCAGCGAAAACCACGAGACCCCGGCGTCCCAGCGCAAGCTGAAGCTGCGCGCCCTGGGAATCCTGCGCGAACTGATCGCCACCGAGGTGGTCGTGCGCCGCAATGAGCCAGACGAATACGGCAACTACTATGAGCTGACCGTGCACCTGCAGCAGAACTTCGCGCTGAACCAGCCGCTCTCGCCCTTCGCGCTGGCCGCCCTGGACCTGCTGGATCCGGATTCGGCCAGCTATGCGCTGGATGTCGTTTCGGTGATCGAGGCGACCTTGGAAAAGCCGCGCCAGGTGCTCTCCGGCCAGGAGAAGAAGGCCCGCGGCGAGGCCATCGCCGCGATGAAGGCCGAAGGCATGGACTACAACGACCGCATGAACGCACTGGATGAAATCACCTATGCGATGCCGCTGGCCGAGAAGCTGGAAAGCGCCTTCGAGCAGTACCGCTCCGGCGCGCCGTGGCTCTCGGACTTCGAACTGGCGCCGAAGTCGATCGTGCGCGACATGTACGAACGCGCCATGGGCTTCTCCGATTTCGTCCAGTACTACCAGCTGGCCCGCTCCGAGGGCGTGCTGCTGCGCTACCTCACCGATGCCTACAAGGCCCTGCGACAGACCGTTCCCCAGGACGCGCTGCGCGAGGACCTCGAAGACCTGATCGAATGGCTCGGCGAGATGATCCGCCAGATCGACTCCTCGCTGCTGGACGAATGGGAAGAGCTCTCCCGCGGCGAGCTGAGCGAGGCAACCGAAACCGCACCGCCTCCGGCACCGGAAAAGCTGACCAGCAATGTGCGCGCCTTCCGCGTAATGGTCCGCAACGAGATGTTCCGCCGGGTGAAGCTCTTCGCCGATGAGCAGGACAAGGCCCTAGGCGAGCTCGACGGGCATAGCGGCTTCGACGCGGACACCTGGGCCGATGCCATGGACGACTACTTCGACGAGCACGAGGACATCGACGACGGTCCCGCCGGACGCGGCTCGAAGCTGTTCATCATCAAGGACATGCCCCAGCGCACCTGGGAGGTGCACCAGATCTTCGCCGACCCATCCGAGCACCACGACTGGGGCATCACCGCCACCATCTCGCTGGATGACTCGGACGAGGCCGGCGAACCTGTGGTCAAGGTGACTTCGGTGGGCCGCCTGGACTCCTGATGCCCGCCATCAGCTACGCCATCTTGCGGCGCGCCGACGAAGTCCTGCTTCAACTGAGGTCGGGAACCGGCTACATGGACGGGTTCTGGAGCACGGCGGCCGCCGGGCACGTTGAGCCCGGCGAGGCTGCCGTTGCCGCCGCCGTTCGCGAAGCCCGTGAGGAACTGGGCATCCGGATCGCGGCAGACCAGCTCCAGCCGCTGTGCACGGTGCACCGCTACCTGCAAGCGGGCAGCGGCGCCCAATCCCCTGTGGATTTCTTCTTCCTGGCGCGCCAGTGGGTCGGTACTCCGCGCCTCATGGAACCGGAGAAAGCCTGCGAGCTTCGCTGGTTCCCGCTCGATGCCCTGCCGCAGAACCTCGTTGCGCAGGAACAGCTGGTACTTTCCCGGCTGGATTCCGGCTTGCCGCCAATTATCTGCATGGGATCCGGCACGGCGCTGGACCAGCCCCGGCATCTGGGCTAGTCCCGCACTCGATGCCCGAGGCATCTTCCCGGAGTCCGGTGGCAATGCCGCGGACAGTGCCGTAGGGTATGGCCATGAACGGGTACAAGCTTCGCCTGCTCGGGGCAGGCCTCCTGCTGCTGGTCCTGGTCGGGCTGCTCAGCGGCTGGTCCGAGCTCTTTGCTTCCGGCGCGTGGCTGGCGACCTTGGTCCAGCTCGGTTCGCTGGTCCTGGGCCTGGCCCTGGTCTACCGCGGGGAAAATGCCATGCCGGCCCGGTTCAGCTAGCCCCTGCAATAGCCAGCTAGGCCAGCCGCGCCTTGAGCCACCCAACGGTGGCGGCCGCCTGCTTCGCGTGATAGCTGCGCAGCGTGGGCAGCCCGGGAACCTCGGGCCTGCGCGCCGCGTCCACATAGTAGGCGGCCAGTCCAGCTAAGACCGCGCTGACCGCGTCCGTGCCCACCGATTCGAAGATCGGGTGGGAGTCGGCAATGGCGTCCGCATCCAGCGCCGGGTCGAAGATCTGCGCTTCAACCAGCACCGTCAACGCGTCATACCATGCGGCGCCCCGCGAAGCCCACGGCCAATCCACCAGCAGCACTACTCCGCCGTCTCCCAGCAGGATGTTGTCCGAGCGCAGATCCGAATGCACCAGCTGGTCTCCGGCCAGCGCCCCGATACCGTCCATGGCCAGCCCATGGAGTTCTTCCAGGTTCTGTGCCACCCAGGGATCAGCTGGAAGCCAGCCGTCCTGCATGATCCGCCCAAAACCGGCTACGTCCTCGCGCAGTTCCTCCTCCAGCGGCGGCAGCAGCTCAATCAGGGAATCGGGGGCCTGATGAGCCAGCTGCGCCAGCGTGTCCAGTACCCGTTCCAGCTGTCCGGCCGGCCAGGGAAGCTGCGGGCTGGCCCCTGGGCCTTCAGCGAAGACCAAGGCCTCCCAGCCTTGCCAGCTGATGCGCCCCAGGAACTGCGGAACCGGCAAGGCCGCCGGGAGCTTGGCCGCTATTGCCGCTTCGCGGGCGTGCAATGCCGTGGCCGGGGCACTGAGGCCCGGATGCACCGCCTTGGCGAAGACCCGCTGGCCATCGGCGGTGAGCAGCCGATCGGCGCTGCCCGGGGAAAACCCCGAGGCTTGGCTTAGCGCCCGGATCACCCGGGATCTAAGGTGCGATTCGATCCGAGCGCGCAGTTCGCCAGGAAGCTGATCCCAGGTGATGCGCCGGGTGAATTGAATCTGCATGGTTCGAATCATGCCAGATCACCGGCTGCCAGCCACAGCGCGTTGCACTGCGGCGAGCCGGCAGCGGGCCGGGGGCCCTCAGGCGACGATCAGCGCGATGCCCACATAGGTAGTGAGCAGCGTCGCGAGCAGCCATTCTGCGGTGGAGCCCGTCTCGGCCAGAATCGGCAATGCCACCCGCCCATTGGACTTCCAGCAGCCGCCAATCAGCGGCAGCCGGCGGAACCAGCGCGGCGAGCCGATCTTGATCGGCCACAGCAGGTTGCAGCCGCCGATGGTCAGCATGTCGCCCAGCACGTGCACGATCGCGCCCAGGGAGACTGCCATCAGGAACCAGAGGTTCTGCTCCGGCGCATTCATCCCGACGAAAGTCCCGGCGGCCAAGGCGATAATCCAGCACAGCAGCGGCGGCATGAATTTCATGGTCTTCACCGCGAAGGAAATCAGCAGGATCGCGAACAGCGCCGCGGCCGGGTAGACCGTGCCCAACGCCGCGGTCTGCACATCCCAGCCGTTGGCCAGCCAGGCCAGGAAGATGAAGAAGGCGATGCCGATCAGCGAATGTGTGCCGTTGCGGTGCCCGCCCGAAACCGAACCGACAATCCGCGTGAAAATGCTGGAGAACGGGGGCAGCGAGCGGGCGATCGTGGCCCCATGGTGATCCGCGTCGGGCAGCAGGGCCGCGCCAGCGCAGACGATCGCGCCGGCCAGGGTTTCCCAGCGGTCCATCTGGAAAGTTCCCAGCCCCAGGTTCACCGAACCCACGGTGACGTCAGTTGTAATTGCCAACCATGCGGCTGCGCCGCTCACCGCGTGGTGTCCACCCATCATGCATTCAACCTTAGGTCTGGTCACCGACGTTTTAGCGGTGCGACGGAGGTAAGCTGGAACACATGAGTATTGTGCGTGAAGCTGTTCCGGGCGACTGCCCGCAGATCTTGGCGATGATCCAGGAATTGGCCGACTATGAAAGGGAACCTGATGCGGTGCTCAACACCGCAGCAGACCTCCAATCCCATCTGTTCGGCCCCAATCCCCAGGTCTTCGCCCATGTTGCCGAGGATGAAACCGGGACGCTCAGGGGCATGGCCCTGTGGTATCTGACCTACTCCACTTGGGAAGGCCGGCACGGCATCCATCTGGAGGATCTGTATGTGCGCGAATCCCAGCGCGGTTCAGGCACCGGGACCGCGTTGCTGCGCACGCTGGCGCAGATCTGCGTCGAACGCGGCTACAAGCGCCTGGAATGGTCAGTGCTGGATTGGAACGAGCCGGCCATCAGGTTCTACGACGCCATCGGTTCCAGCTCCATGGACGGCTGGAGCACCCGGCGCCTGGACGGCGAAGCACTGCAACAACTTGGCATGCAAGGAGCGAGCTAATGCGCCACTACCGCGGTATGGATGTCACCGACCATCGCATCGAGGTTCCACTGGATCACGCCGATCCGCAGGGCGAAAAGATCTCGGTCTTCGCCCGCGAGATCAGCACCGGCACGGCCAAGCCCTGGCTGCTGTTCCTGCAGGGCGGTCCAGGGGGCAAATCCCCGCGCCCCGGTTCCTTGTCGGGGTGGTTGGCCGAAGCCACCAAGCACTTCCGCGTGCTGCTGCTGGACCAGCGCGGCACCGGACTGTCCACCCCGGCTAACCGCAAGTCCCTGCCGCTGCGCGGGGACTCGGCCGCCCAGGCCCGCTACCTCTCGCATTTCCGCGCCGACTCGATTGTGCGCGACGCCGAAGCCCTGCGCGAGCACCTGGGCATCGAGCAGTGGAGCACCCTGGGGCAGAGCTACGGCGGGTTCTGCACCCTGACCTATCTCTCGCTCTTCCCGCAGTCGCTCACCCGCTGCCTGGTCACCGGCGGGCTGGCCTCGCTGGATGCCGATGCGAAGACCGTCTATCGCGCCACCTACCAGCGGATGGCAGAACGCAACAGCGAGTACTTCTCCTGGTACCCCGAGGACTTCCAGACCCTGCACAGGATCTACGAGCATGTGCGCACCAATGACGATGAGCTGCTGCCCAACGGCCAGCGCGTCACCGTGCCGCTGGTGCAGATGCTGGGCATGTACCTGGGCGGAAACACCCGGGTGCACCTGCTGCATCACATCTTCGAGGAGGCCTTCAGCCACACCCCGGGCGGCGACCGCCTCTCGGATAACTTCCTCGAAGCGCTCCTGGCCCAGAGCTCTTTCGCCTCGAACCCGCTCTATGCGCTGATGCATGAAACCATCTACGCCCAAGGCGAGCCGACCAATTTCGCGGCCGAACAAGTCCTGCCGGAATTCGCCGACTTCACCCGCCACGCGGCGACCCCGCTGCTGACCGGCGAGATGATCTACAGCTGGCACTTCGCCGAAGATCCAGCCCTGCGCCCCCTGGAGGACGTGGCCCGCATCCTGGCCGAGCACGAAGGCTTCGGCCCGCTCTACGATCTGGACGTCCTGGCCAAGAACACCGTGCCTGTGGCCGCCGCGGTCTACCATGACGACGTCTATGTGGACCGCGAGCTCTCGCTGCGCACCGCCTCGCAGGTGGCCGGGTTGCAGACCTGGGTGACCGATCAATTCCACCATGACGGCATCGGCGACGATGGCCCGGCGATCTTCCGCCGGCTGCTGGCCATGGCCAACGGCGAAGACCCGGACGCCGCGGCCCAGGACAGCTAGCCCGCGCACCGGCTAGGTTAACGCGCAGGGCGCTTGAATCCCCCGGGGATTCAAGCGCCCTGCGCGTTAAGCCTTCTGCTGCTAATGGTCCAGCTTCGCGGCAACCTGGTCATTCAACCGCTGCAGCAGCGGCACAGCCTGCGCCAGAATCCGCCGTTCCTCGGCGCTGAAGGAATCGATGCCGCCGGCCAGCGAGGAAATCGCGCGCTGCCGGTAGGCTTCGATGGCCTCCTTGCCGTCGCCGGTCAGGCTCACCAAGCTGGCGCGGCCGTCCCCAGGGTCCGGTTGTCGCTGGACCAACTGGTCGTTTTCCATGCGGATGACCAGACCGGTCATGGTCGGCTGGGCCACGCGCTGCTCGATCGCCAAGTCGCCCACGCGCTGGGGGCCCAACCGGTCCAGGGTGGAAAGCACCCGCCAAGCGGTCACCGATCGGCCTTGCCCGGCCGCGCGTCCAAGCAGCCGGGACATGGTGCCCGACGCTAGTGCTACGCCGGTGGCAATGCCACTGGCTTCTGTCGATAGGTCGCTCATGGAAATTACCTTAGCAGAACAGCATAGGCACACTATGCGGGTACGGAAAACCCGCCGGGGCCAGTTGGAAGCAACTGGTCACGGCGGGTAATTGTGCGGATTACTTGGCCGCGTCCTGCTCTGCAGCTTCCGCTGCGCCGGCGAGCTCCGCGGCTTCAGCCGAAGCAGCAGCACGCTTGCCCCATGGGCTCCACAGCGACAGCACGGTTGCGATAACGATCGCGCCCAGGATGACCAGCAGCGAAACACCCACGGAAATGTCCAGCCACGCGTAATGCAGAGGCTCGCCGCCGTTGATGAACGGCAGGCTGTTCTCGTGCAGGGCGTGGAAGACCAGCTTCACGCCGATGAAAGCGAGGATGAAGCTCAGTGCGTGCTTCAGGAAGACCAGGCGGTTCATCAGGCCACCGAGCAGGAAGTACAGCTGGCGCAAGCCCATCAGCGCGAAGATGTTCGCGGTGAACACAATGAACGCGGACTTGGTCAGGCCGAAGATCGCCGGGATCGAGTCGAAGGCGAACAGCAGGTCGGTCATGCCGATGGTCACGAAGACCAGCACCATCGGGGTGAACAGCTTCTTGCCGTCGACCACGGTGCGCAGCTTGGCGCCATCGAAGTCCTTGGAAATCGGCAGCTTGGAGGTCAGCTTCTTGACCAGGCCGCTTTCCTCGTCCTCATCCTCGTCCTTGAGCTGGTTCCATGCGGTCCACAGCAAGAAGGCGCCGAAGATGTAGAAGACCCACGACCACTGCTCGATGATCGCGGCGCCGAGCACAATGAAGATTGCGCGCAGGACCAACGCGATGATGATGCCGAACATCAGCACTTCCTGCTGGTACTTACGCGGTACCGAGAAGCGCGCCATGATGATGATGAAGACGAACAGGTTGTCCACCGACAACGCGTATTCGGTGACCCAGCCGGCGTAGAATTCCTGGCCGAGCTGCGGTCCAGCCTGCGTCCAGATCACGGCACCGAAGATCAATGCCAAGGAGATGTAGATGCCGACAAAAATGCCTGCTTCCTTCATGGAAGGAATGTGCGGACGCTTGGTGACGTACAGCAGGTCTGCGATGAGCACCGCGCACAGAACAATCAGCGCGATGATCTCGAATTGAATAGTTAACCCATTAGTGCCCACGGACGAGCGACCTTTCGTTGGAGGGTATGGAAAATCGCCGCAAGTCTCTCCGCCGCCACACCAGAATTCGAAACGCTTAGATAGCTGGCTCAGTGATCGGCTGCTGTGCCCGGCGAAACATCATTGGTTCGCGTGTTGACGTCCACAGCATTGGGATACTCCCCTACGTCCAGTGATCAAGTGTAGCGCACAGGAACTGCACAGGCTTGGCGCATGTCCCAATACTGCGCTGGACAGCAGCAGGGCTACGCGTGCCCGGCAGCCTTCATCTGGCGCAATTCCTTCTTCAACTCGGAAACTTCATCGCGGATCCGGGCGGCCAGTTCGAACTGCAATTCAGCGGCCGCGGCGTGCATCTGCTCGGTCATTTCCCCGATCTGGGCCAGCAGGTCCTCGGCCGGGGCGGCGGCCAGCCCGTCCTTGCGCACGGCGGACGAGGCCTTGGTGCGCTTGGCATTCTTCGCCAACCGGTTGTTGTTCAGCAGTTCCTGGGTGTCGGCATCCTCACGGGCCAGCTGGTCGGTGATGTCAGCGATCTTCTTGCGCAGCGGCGTGGGGTCGATCCCGTGCTCCTTGTTGTGCGCTTCCTGGATTGCCCGTCGGCGATTGGTCTCCTCGATCGCCTGGTCCATCGCATCGGTGATCTTGTCGGCATACATGATCACCTGGCCCGAGACGTTACGCGCGGCACGGCCGATGGTCTGGATCAGGCTGGTGGCCGAACGCAGGAAGCCCTGCTTGTCGGCATCCAGGATCGCGACCAGCGAAACCTCGGGCAAATCCAGGCCCTCGCGCAGCAGGTTGATGCCCACCAGCACGTCGAAGGAACCCATGCGCAGCTCGCGCAGCAGCTCCACGCGGCGGATCGTGTCCACATCGGAGTGCAGGTACTGCACCCGCACCTGGTGCTCGGTGAGGTAGTCGGTCAGGTCCTCGGCCATGCGCTTGGTCAGCGTGGTAACCAGTACGCGCTCATCGCGATCCACACGGGTACGGATCTCATCGAGCAGGTCATCGATCTGGCCCTTGGTGGGCTTGACGATGATCTCGGGGTCGATCAGCCCGGTGGGGCGGATGATCTGCTCCACGAACCCGTCGGACTTGCCCAGCTCGTACTTGCCCGGGGTGGCCGAAAGGTACACGGTCTGCCCGATGCGCTCAAGGAACTCATCCCATTTCAGCGGGCGGTTGTCCATGGCACTTGGCAGGCGGAAGCCGTGTTCCACCAGCGTGCGCTTGCGGGACATGTCGCCCTCGTACATGGCGCCGATCTGCGGCACGGTGACATGCGACTCGTCGATCACCAGCAGGAAGTCATCGGGGAAATAGTCGATCAGGCAGTGCGGGGCGCTGCCGGCATCGCGGCCGTCGATATGGCGCGAGTAGTTCTCGATGCCGTTGCAGAAACCCATCTGCTCCATCATTTCCAGGTCGTAGGTGGTGCGCATGCGCAGCCGCTGGGCCTCGACGAGCTTGTTCTGCGATTCCAGCTCCTTCAGGCGCACCGCCAGCTCGTCCTCGATCCGCTTGATCGCCTTGTGCATCCGCTCGGCACCGGCCACATAGTGGCTGGCCGGGAAGATGTACATCTCGGTCTCCTCGCGGATCACCTCGCCGGTGACCGGGTGCAGGGTGTGGATCGCTTCCACCTCGTCGCCGAAGAACTCGATGCGCACGGCCTGCTCTTCGTACATCGGGATGATCTCCACCGTGTCCCCGCGCACGCGGAAGGTGCCGCGGTGGAAATCCATGTCGTTGCGGGTGTACTGCATGGCCACGAACTGGCGCAGCATCGCGTCGCGGTTCAGTTCCTCGCCGGTGCGCACGGTGACCATCCCGGCCACGTATTCCTCGGGAGTGCCCAGGCCGTAGATGCACGAGACGGTGGCGACCACAATGGTGTCGCGGCGGGTGAGCAGGGAGTTGGTGGCCGAGTGGCGCAGGCGCTCGACTTCCTCGTTGATCGAGGAGTCCTTCTCGATGAAGGTATCGGTCTGCGGGACGTAGGCCTCGGGCTGGTAGTAGTCGTAGTAGGAGACAAAGTACTCCACCGCGTTATTGGGCATCAGCTCGCGGAACTCGTTGGCCAGCTGGGCGGCCAGGGTCTTGTTCTGCACCAGCACCAGGGTGGGGCGCTGCACCTGCTCCACCAGCCAGGCGGTGGTCGCGGACTTGCCGGTACCGGTGGCACCGAGCAGCACGATGTCCTTCTCGCCGGCGTTGATCCGCTCGGTCAGCTGCTTGATGGCCTGCGGCTGGTCGCCGGCAGGCTGGTACTCGCTGATGACTTCGAAGGGGGCGACCACGCGCTTGATCGGCTGTGCAAGACTCATGCTTCCAGCATATCCACTTGCCCCGACCGTTGGGGCTGCGCCCTAGCCAGCTTTCAGCTTAAATCCGGGGTGCTACTTGCGCATCCCGTAGCGGATCGCATTGCGCTTGACGGTGCGCTGGATGCTGCTGCCGAAGAATCCCACGGTCATGATGGTGGCGGCAATCAGCCCCAGCAAGGCCAGGCAGCCGGAAATGTAGACCACCGGCGAATACGGCCCGGATTCGCTGGCAACGAATTCGGCGCGGCCGCCAAAACCGAGCCACAGCACCAAGGCGACGGCGAAAGCGATCAGGGTGCTCCACTTGCAGATCTTGTACATTCCTACTCCTGTGCTGGCGCCAATTGGCGGTAGAGGGCAGAAACCTGCACCTCCAGTTCTTCCAAGGTACCGGAATTATCCAGCAGGTAGTCGGCTACGGCCGCCCGCTGGTCATCCGTGGCCTGCGCGGCCATCCGGGCCTCGGCGTCTTCCCGGGTCCAGCCGCGGTCCTGGACCATGCGGCGAATGCGTTCGGCGTGCGGGGCGGCCACGACGACCACCGCGTCGAAGCTGTCCAGCTGGCCGGTCTCGACCAGCAGCGGGATGTCCTCGACCACCAGCGAGCCGGCTGGCGCTCCTTGGCGCAACTTCGCCGCTTGCTCCCGCACCAGCGGGTGCACGATCGCGTTGAGCTTGGCCCGCGCCGCCTCGTCGGCGAAGACTATCGCGCCTAATGCGGGACGGTTCAGCGACCCGTCGGCCAGCAAAACGGCTTCGCCAAACGTGTCCTTGATCGCAGCCAGCCCGGGCGTGCCGGGTTCGACCACCTGGCGCGCCAACGCGTCGGCATCGATGACTACGGCTCCCAGGGCGGCCAATTTGGCCGCGACCGCAGATTTTCCGGAGGCCACTCCCCCGGTCAGTCCCACATGCATCATGTTCCCACCCTATAAACTAAGAGGGATGAACACCAACGACTCGGCCGCGACACGGTACACGACCTTGACCAGCGATTGCGTGCACGAGCTGGAAATCAAGCGTTCGCGATTCATCACCTACCTCTACCGGGTCGAAACCGAGGCCGCCGCCCGCGCGCAGATCGCGGCCCTGCGCAAGACCCACTTCGATGCCCGCCACCACTGCAGCGCGTTCATCCTGGGCCCCGATCGCATGGCCCAGCGCTCCAACGACGACGGCGAGCCCTCGGGCACCGCCGGCATCCCGATGCTCGATGCCCTGGCCAAGCGCGAAATCGCCGACGGCAGCGTGCTCTCGGACGTGCTGGCCGTGGTGGTCCGCTACTTCGGCGGGATCAAGCTTGGCGCCGGCGGACTGGTCCGCGCATATTCCGAGGCGGTATCTTCCGGGCTGGACAATGCGCAGCTGCACCTGCGCCAGCGCATGCGGATCTTCACCTTCGCCGCCGCCCACGCCGACGCGGCCCGCTACGAGAACGAGCTGCGCGCCGCCGGCTACCAGGTCGAACCGACCCTCTGGCAGGCCGATGCCGCAATCGTGCAGATCGGCATCCCGGACACGCCCGAAGCCGCCGCGCAGCTGCGCACCGGCATCGCCTCACTCACCTCCGGCGCCGGGGAACTGGCCGCCGCCAACACGCAATGGGTTGATCTGATTTGAACTCCGCCGCCAATCCCGAAGGCACGCCCGCTGCCGCCAGCAGCCTCCAGGCCCTGCTGCCCGCCCTGCGCCGCTGGCCCGATGTCGAAGCCGCCAACCTCTACGCCGCCGACGCCTGCGACCGGCTCATCCTGGACACCTGCGCCGCCGCGGCCGGACCCTCGGACCGCTGGCCGGATGCCATCGCGGTCATCGGCGACCACTACGGCGCGCTGGCCCTGGGCGCACTGGCACTAGGCAGCACGAGCGTGCGCGTGCACACCGATTCGCTCACCGCGCGCCGGGCCATCGAGGCCAACCTCGCCCGGCTCATGCCCGAGCGGGCCGGACACCTCGAATTCTGCACCCTGGAACAGGTTGCCCAGGGCGCCAGTTCGATCCTGCTGGCCCTGCCTCGCGGACTGGACGTGCTGGGCGAACAGGCCGCCGCGGCAGCAGCCGTCGCCGATCCCGGCGCGAAGCTTTTCGCCGGGGGCCGCATCAAGCACATGAGCCGTTCCATGAACGAGGTGCTCGCGGAGCATTTCACCCGCGTCGACGTCTCGCTGGCCCGGCAGAAATCCCGGGTGCTCACCGCCAGCACCCCGCGCGCCGAACAGCCCGCCAGCAGCTTCCCGGCCACTGCCACCCACCAGGTGCGCGGCACCAGCTTCACGCTGCATGCCGGTGCCGGGACCTTCGGTGCCGCCCGGCTGGATCCGGGCACCCGGCTGCTGCTGGAAAACCTTCCGGACCTCTCCGGGCACGCCACGCTGGTCGATCTGGCCTGCGGCAACGGCGCGATCGGCATCTGCGCAGCACTGGAAAACCCGCAGCTGCGCGTGGACGCCTCGGACCATTCGGCCTCCGCGGTCGCCTCCACCCTGGCCGCCGCTCAACGCAACAACCTGGACGGTCGCCTCACTGCCGTGCAGGATGACGCCCTGGGCCGCCTGCCCGACGCCAGCGCCACCCTGGTCACGCTGAACCCGCCCTTCCACATCGGCAACACCGTCACCGCCGACATCGCGTTCAAGCTGATCGACGACGCCGCCCGCGTGCTCGCTCCCGGAGGCACCCTGCTGTGCGTGTTCAACTCGCACCTGCGCTACCGCAGCGAATTGGCCCGCCGCGTTGGCCCCACCGAACAGCTGGCCCGCGACAGGACCTTCACCGTGACTGCATCAACCCGCGCGCACTAGGCTTTTCCACAGGCCGTATTGCCGGCCGGCACGCCGCGCACCGCCTGGCGCATGCTGGGGCCATGAACAGAACTGTCAGCCAGGCGCTAGCCGGGCTTGCCCAAGCGATCAAGGACGCGCCGGCCCTCGCGGTGGACGACGCCCTGGCCGTCGCCGCGTTCATCCCCGTCCTGCACCAGACCCTGCTCTGCGCCGATCCAGCCACCGGCCCCGAGTCCCACTACCTGCACGATCCGCGCTACGCCTTGGCCCTGTCCACCGCGGCTGAAGCTTCGGCCCACCAGGCCCTTCGCACCCAGATCTACGCAGCCCACCTGGTCGATGACACCGCGGCGCACACCCTGGCCCAGGTTGAACTCGCCGCAGCCCGCCAGGGCACCACCGATTTCTCCGTCCCTGCCCAGCGCACCGGAAAGCGGCCCAGCTTCACCGGCCCTGCGGCACTGCTGGCATCCTGGCTGCGCACCGACCATTTCGAGGCCAAGCGCCGCATCCAGTCCGCCAGCCACGTCTTCGCGCAATACGACTACCAACATCAGCGGCACCAGGCACAGTTCCCTTTGCTGGCGCGGCGCTTCGCCGATCTGCGCCAGCCGCCAGCCGAAGTGCTCAGCGCGGCCCGGCGCCTGGGCGCTCTGGAACCCCAACGCGACGAATACGCCGCACCGGCCACCGCCTCGGCGCTCACCGAAGATGGCGAGCTGCTTGAATCCATCGTCAACCAGCAATTGGACGAGCCCGACCCCGGCACCCGCAGGCAATTGGTCAACAGCTTCCTGAAATCCCAGAAGGAACGCTTGGGCAAGAAGCGGCCCGAAGCCCAGGAAGGCCTGTACCGGCGGGGCGAACGCGGCGGCCTGGTCCACTACGACCTCGCCCTGCGCCCTACGCGCGCAGAACTCTTCGAATCGGGCATTTCGCAAAGCGACAATCCCCGCTCCGGTTCCGGCCAAGCCGCACGGGAGGCTTTTGCCCAGTCTCCGGGACAACGTACAGAGCAGGATGCTGCCCCTGGCACTTCCTACCAGGCCGACGCCGGAGGCCATCCGGACTTCTTGACCGATGAGGAAGCTGCCGCCAGCGAAGATCCTGTTTCCCCACCGCTTTCTCCCGCGGCACGCCGCCTCAACGGCCTGATGAATCTGCTGGAGATCAACACGAAGCGGCTCCAGGAGCTGCTGGATGCCGCGCGCAATGGCGGGACCCCCAAGGGCGCCGATGGGAATGATGCAGGCACCGTGGATGTCCCCACCATCACCCCGCAGGTCGTGGTCATGCTGACCTTGGACGAGTTGGAAGGCCGCGCGAGAACCCATGGCATCACCCAGCACGGTTTCAAGCTCGATGCAACTGACCTGCGCCAGACCCTGTCCAGGGCACGCATCATCCCGATGGTGCTCGGCGGCAGGGGCGAGCTGCTTGATATCGGGCGCAGCCAGCGCAAGCATCCGAACTACATGCGTCTGGGTGTTGCGGTGCGCGATCGCGGCTGCATAGTTCCCGGGTGCACCATGGATCCCGAACGCTGCAACATCCACCACATCTGGTTCTGGTCCGAGGGCGGTGTCACTGCGGTCTACTGGAGCGCGATGCTCTGCGACACGCATCATCATGACGTTCATGCCGGGTTGATCAAGGTCATTGCCGACGATGGCGTACCCAAGGTCATCCTGCCCAGCTTCGTCGATCCCACCCAGACCCCGGTGCGCAACAGCTACCACATGGCCAAGGCCGCCTAGTTCGCGGCAATGCGCCGGCGCCATCCGGCTAGATCAAGAAAGGGCGTCCACCGTGCACGCGGACGGCTTGGGCGTTGATCCCCAATGGACGAAGGTCGATCCGGTCGATCTCGCCCCGCTCATTATTCTCGAAAGTATCAGCCGTAACCGAATCACCGGCAGGGGTCAGAACCGCCAGGCGGCGCTTGGTTCTGGCCAGAGGCTCGCGTGCCGATGCCGGGACGTAGTAGGCGCTGGCCTGCTTCCCTCCACCGTAGAGCCATGAAACGCGCACCGCGACCGGGCGTGAGCCCCAGCCGCTGAGCCCTGCAATGACCAAGCGCTGGCCGGTTGCCTCTAGCAGTTTCCCATTCAGGTTCTCCCCATAGACCCAGGGCTGGGAGGCGATGCCCAGGAACTCTTCGGCCGAGCGCTGGTTGACCGCATGCACCCCGTGCACCGGGCACACCTCTGAGCAGAAAATGAATCGCGGATCCTCAAATTTCTGCTTGGATCCGTTCTTGTCGTCGTTGCGGCACAGGCAGGCCCCGGTTTCTTCCGTTTCGATGAGGATCGCGTTGCCATAGGCCCGCAATGACGTTGGACCAATTCGGTGGTCCGCTGGAACTTCGAGTGCGAAAAGTCCCATCGATTTCAAGCGCATCCAGCGCAGCATGCTCAGCAGCAGGCTGATGCCCAGCAGGACGGCCGCGGCGTACACGTCAAGACGGTAGCCTTCATCCAAGTCATGCAGCGAATAAACTTCCGTGCTGACCAGTTCCCAGCCCAGCCGGAGCAGCGGGTAGATCAGTGCTCCTACCGCAAGCTTCCATACCATGGGCGACATTTGCTTGGTGATTCCAAAATCGCTCTCTTGCCCCGGCGCCAAGGCGATGCCTCCTGAGGCTTCACGCTTCCAGGTTCTCAGCAGGCGTCGGAACCGTGCGTCCATGAGACCTACGGACAGTGCGAGCAGCAGGAAATAGCCCAGCGCCAGCATCAGGATCCTTTGCAGGTCCCCGGCAGGAGCCAGCAGGAAATAGATTCCGGCGGCTACGCCCAAGCCCATCCAGGGTGATTGCCGTCCGCCGCCAAAGATCATGGCCAGGACGGTAGCGACCATGGAGAAGGAGAGGATGTCCATGAAGCCCTTGTCCAGGTACGGGGAATGCAGAAGATCCGAACGGACGAAGACCACCAGTGCAACCAGCGGAAGCCAGGTCGCTACGGCAACCCAGAAATTGGGAATAGTGCGCGGTACAGTTTCCCACTCCTCGCGGCTGACCTGGCGCACCGGGATCTGCTGTCCGGCAGTTGCGCCTGCCGCATAGTCTGCCGGCGAATTTCCTGTCGTTGCCATGTGCTACTACCTGCCGTTAGTGAGTCCACCTGATCGGTGCACTTTTAGTCTAACCTCAGCAAGTATTAAGAGCAGTGCTCCTTCGGAGCTATTCCTGCCCGGCGGATGTCAGCAGAAATAATGACGTGCCAGCCATGCCGGCAAGCAAAAAACCAGTTAAACAACGAAGGTCCAACCCTTGCAGGGTTGGACCTTCGTGAATCAGCTAAAGCTAATCACGATCTCTGCACGAGGCAGAAGCCGGAATTAGTTGCCGGTCAGCTTCTCGCGCAGTGCAGCCAGTGCTTCGTCCGAAGCCAGGGTGCCTGCATCGGTGGCTGGTGCCTCCGAGGAGTACGAAGCTGGAGCTGGCTCGGAACCACCGGCAGCAGCAGGCTCTGCTTCTGCGTCGGCAGCGATAGCGGCAACAACCTGCTTCTTGTGTGCTTCCCAACGCTCCTGGGCAGCAGCGTACTGTGCTTCCCATGCAGCGCGCTGGGTGTCGAAGCCCTCGAGCCATTCGTTCGACTCTGGGTCGAAGCCCTCTGGGTACTTGTAGTTGCCGGCCTCGTCGTACTCTGCAGCCATGCCGTAGAGTGCTGGGTCGAACTCGGTGCCCTCTGGGTCAACACCTTCGTTAGCCTGCTTGAGCGACAGCGAGATGCGGCGGCGCTCCAGGTCGATGTCGATGACCTTGACGAACAGTTCGTCGCCAACGGAGACAACCTGCTCAGCCAGTTCAACGTGGCGAACTGCAAGCTCGGAGATGTGAACCAGGCCTTCGATGCCGTCTTCGACGCGTACGAACGCACCGAATGGAACCAGCTTGGTAACCTTGCCCGGTACAACCTGACCCAGTGCGTGGGTGCGGGCGAAGGTCTGCCAAGGATCTTCCTGGGTAGCCTTCAGCGACAGGGAAACGCGCTCGCGGTCCAGATCGACTTCCAGAACCTCTACGGTTACTTCCTGGCCAACCTCGACAACCTCGGATGGGTGGTCGATGTGCTTCCAGGACAGTTCGGAAACGTGTACCAGGCCGTCTACGCCGCCCAGGTCCACGAATGCACCGAAGTTGACGATGGAGGAAACAACGCCCGGACGAACCTGGCCCTTTTCCAGCTTGTTGAGGAAGGTCGAGCGAACCTCGGACTGGGTCTGCTCGAGCCATGCACGGCGGGAAAGCACAACGTTGTTGCGGTTCTTGTCCAGCTCGATGATCTTGGCTTCGATTTCCT
The DNA here is from genome assembly GCF_044742845.1 of Glutamicibacter sp. NPDC087831. NCBI lineage: Bacteria > Bacillati > Actinomycetota > Actinomycetes > Micrococcales > Micrococcaceae > Glutamicibacter > Glutamicibacter sp. NPDC087831. The sequence continues at coordinate 689,278 of NZ_JBIUVH010000001.1, read as the reverse complement.
GGCCGATGTATGGAGCCAGGTCGCGCACACGGCGCATCTCGACGAGCGATGCTGGCAGGAAGCCACGCAGGCCGATGTCCAGGATGAGGCCACCCTTGACAACCTCGATGACGGTACCGGTAACGACGCCGTCCTCTTCCTTGATCTTTTCGATGTCGCCCCAAGCGCGCTCGTACTGCGCACGCTTCTTGGACAGGATCAGGCGGCCTTCCTTGTCTTCCTTGGTCAGGACCAAGGCTTCGACGCTGTCGCCAACGGTGACAACTTCACCTGGGTCAACGTCATGCTTGATGGAAAGCTCGCGGGAAGGGATGACACCTTCGGTCTTGTAACCGATGTCGAGCAGAACTTCGTCGTGGTCAACCTTGACGACGGTGCCTTCGACGAGGTCACCATCGTTGAAGTACTTGATGGTGGCGTCGACTGCGGCCAAGAAGTCCTCAGCAGATCCAATGTCGTTGATTGCGACGACTGGTGCGCTGTTGTTCTCGTTCGAGGTGATGGTCATGTAGTAGGGACTCCGATGTGGATAGATTTGATCAGTCGAAACCCCGGAAGTCCCGGAATTTCGAAGGGGGTAGAACATGAATGCGGACATGACGAAGCCATGGCACGCTGTTCAAGTCTACGCGCCTAGCACACCGCGGGTCAAAGCGTAACCCGCTAACATCCTCGCCAGCATTTTGTGAACTTCGTCATATCAACCGGATAATGCGACCCGTCCCACTAGAAACCGTGCGGCGTGAAACCCTCGCGAGCCACGCTGAACAAGTGAACCCAGTCCCCCGCAGCTCCCCCGCCGACCAGTTCGGCGCGTCCCGAATCCAGCAATTGGTCCAGCTGCACGGTGCCCAGGTACAGTCCAGCCAGCTCCCGCTCCGAAAGCGCCACGCGCGGCAGCCCGGAGTCGGCCTGCCCGTCCTCAATCCGGCTCACCGTGGCGCGGGAATCGGACACCTCGAAGAGGTAGGTTCCGGAGATCAGCTCCAGCCGGTCGCTCACGCTCAATAGCAGCCGGGCATCGCGCTGGTAGCCGCGCGCTTGGAAGGCGGCAACAACATCGAGCACGCGCAGCCACAGCACATCGTCAATGGAACGCACGTGGTAGTCCCGCACGTTCTCCAGCACCTGGCGCAGTGGATCGGCCACCGGGCCTTGGCCATGCACTTCTTCCACCAGATCATGGTTGCCCAGGTACTCGAAGAGCTTGATGCGCGCGGCGTCGCTGGTGGCCACCAACTTGTGCACCACCAACTTCGCCTTGGGCTCGTCCCAGCCGCCGAACTTGTAGGTGGCGAATCCGCCGAGCTGGCCAGCGTCATCGTAGTAGGCGGCAAAACGCAGGTTCTTCGGCTTTTCCAGGGTCTCCCAGGTGTCCCAGCGGCCCAGGGCAAAGCCATTGTCGAACTCGGTGCTGTCCACGGAGCCGAAGGTCTGCTCGAGCGCGCGCACGGCCAGCGCGGCATAGCCGGGCCCGAAATGCTGCGGATCGGCATCCACCACCCGGCCGGGTACCTGCACGCGCAGCTTCACCCCGTGGGCGCACTTGAGCGTGAATCGGCTTTGGTAGGTAGCTGGCTCGAAGCCGTACCGCCCGTAGATCGTCGCTTCCGACGCGGTCAAAGCCGCAATAGGGAAACCCGCCTGCTGGGCATAGGCCAGGTCGGCGGTGATTTGCCTGGACAGGATGCCGCGGCGCCGATAGCTCGGCGCGACGGTGACCGCGGAGATCTTGTGCGTTGCCACCGGCGCCTCGCCGCCGGCATTGAGCAGCCCGGGGAATGCTCCATAGGTGTGCACCGGGTAGGTTGCATGGCGCGAGTGCGGTTCGGCCTGCTGATCGAACACCAGGGAGAAGCGCATTTTCTGCGCATAAGTCAGGTCCAGGTAGTGCGTCCAATTGGGCTCTTCGGGCAGCTGCTCGTAGAAGCCGATCCCGGTGGCCTGATGGAACAGCTTGATCGATTCGTCGAGTTCCGGACTGCGGATCGCAGCCTGGCAGGTCCGGGTTTCCAGCTGCGGCGGGGTCTCTGGTCTCATCGTGCTCCTTGGCGAGGAAATCGGCTGATCACAGTCTATGCGCCTGTCCGGCCGGCGCAAGGGGTGCATTCACCAGGCAGCGGAGAGCGTGGTGAACCGCAGGCCGGAATCCAGCACCTGCCCCAGCCCGAGCGCCACGCCCTTGGCAGTACCCGAGGCGGGCTGGTTGAAGTGCCCGATGCCGACGTCCCCGGCGGCCAGCTGGCGGACCTGGGCGGCCACGGCTTGCGCGCCAAAGGTCGCCCCGGCGTCCAGGTTGACGGTGAAGTTCATCGGCACCACGCCCAGGTCCCGGCACATTGCCGCGCCGGCTTCGTCCATATGGGCGGTGCCGGAGCGGAAGAATTTCGCGGTGATGCCGAATTGGTCGGCAAGATACCGCTGGTTGCCCATCACCTCGTCGTAGGCCTGGCCGATCGACTCCGTGCCCCCGATGCCGTAGGCTGCCTGCCCGGAAGTGGCCAGCGGGGCGTGGCTGGTTCCGTGGTTGGCGATCTCGAACAGCTCGTCGCTGGCCAGCTCGGCCATCAGCGGCGCGTTGGCGCGTGCCCAGCGTTCGTTCACGAAGAGGGTCGCGGGCACCTGCTTGGCACGCAAGGCGTCCAGCAGGGCCCCATCCACCCCCGAGCCCCGGGGTCCCCCGCAGGCATCGAAGGTCAACGCCGCGGCGGCATTGCCCTTGGGCAGGCCCAGCTCGATGCCCGGGACTTCCAGCCCGAACTGCCCTGCAGGAACATTCTTGAACTTTTCCATGACCTGGCTCCGGCTCGGATACACCGTCTGGAGGCTGGCGGTAGGCCGGGGCGAAGCAGTGGCGGTGGGCGAAGGACTCGCCATTGCCGAGGCCGACGCGGACCCGGCTCGTTCCGCCGGTCCGCCGGTACTGCAACCGGAGACCACCGCGGCGGCCAGCGCCCCCAGCCCCAGGCTTCCGGTTTTCAGCGCCCAACGGCGCGAGTAGTGCTCCAAGTTCGCCTCTTTCCCCAAGCCCATTCGATCCTGCCGAAAGGGGCAGGAACACCCGCGGTGCCCCTGCCCCTTTCGATTGCTGCCCCTAGTGCGCGGCGTCGTGCCAGGTCCGGCCGATGCCCGGCTGGACATCCAGCGGCACCAGCAGATCTGCGGCCTGTCCCATTTCGCGGGTCACCAGCTCCTGCACTGCTTCCAGCTCCCCCTCGGCGATCTCCAGGATGAGTTCGTCATGGACCTGCAGCAGCATCCGGGACTTGTACTGCCCAGCGCGCAGTCCCTCATCGATGCGCAGCATGGCCACCTTCACCAGGTCGGCGGCCGAACCCTGGATCGGGGCGTTCAACGCGGCACGCTCGGCGATGTCGCGCAGCCGGCGATCCGAGCTGTTCAGCTCCGGCAGGTAGCGGCGGCGTCCGAAAATGGTTTCGGTGTAGCCATCCTTGCGGGCCTGGTCGACGACCGAACGCAGGTAGGTGCGCACGGCACCGAAGCGGTCGAAGTAGTCCTTCATCAGCTTGCGGGCCTCGTCCACGCCGATCTTCAGCTGCTTGGACAGCCCGAAGCTGCTCAGCCCATAGGCCAGGCCGTAGCTCATCGCCTTGACCTTCGAGCGCATCTCCGAGGTGACCTCGTCCGGCTCGACGTTGAACACGCGCGAACCGACATAGCGGTGCAGGTCCTCGCCGTTCTGGTAGGCCTCGATCAGCCCCTCGTCTTCGGAGAGGTGCGCCATGATGCGCATTTCGATCTGCGAGTAGTCCACTGTCAGCAGGCTCTGGTAGCCGGCCCCGACCATGAAGACGTCGCGGATGCGACGGCCCTCTTCCGAACGCACCGGGATGTTCTGCAGGTTCGGGTTCAGGCTGGAGAGGCGCCCGGTCGCGGCCACGGTCTGCGCATAGGTGGTGTGGATCCGGCCATCATCGTGGGTGGCCTTGAGCAGGCCGTCCACGGTCTGGCGCAGCTTGATCGCGTCGCGGTAGGCCATCAGCGCGACCAGGAACGGGTGCCCGGTCTTGACCAGCAGATCCTGCAGCGACTCGGCATCGGTGGTGAAACCGGTCTTGATCTTCTTGGTGCGCGGCAGATCCAGCTCTTCGAACAACACCACCTGCAGCTGCTTCGGGCTGGAGAGGTTGACTTCGTGGCCGATCGCGGCGAACGCGTCGTTGGTGGCCTGGTCCACCTGCTCGGTGAAGTGGGCACGCAGTTCGTTCAGGCGATCCACGTCCACTGCCACGCCGGCGCGTTCCATCTCGAAGAGTACCGGAATCAGCGGCAGCTCCATCTCGGCAGCCAGTTTGTCCGCGTGCTTCTCGGCCAGCTTGGTAGCCAGGTAGGCGGAGAGGTCGTGGATGGCCTGCGCCTGGGCCAACGTTGGCTCGGCAAGATCCGAAGTGAGCCCCAGATCCAGTTCGCCCTTCTTGGCCTGATGCACCGGCACGGCGTACTTCAGGTGGTACTGCACCACGTCCACCAGGTCGTGGCTGCGGCGATCGGGCTGGATCAGGTAGGCGCTGATCAAGGTGTCGTCCTTGATGCCGGCGATCCGCAGCCCGCGCTCGATGAGCAGGTGCATGGCGGCCTTGGCATCGTGGAAGAGCTTCGGCGCGTTCTCATCGGCCAGGAACTGCGCAAGCACGCCTTCGGTGGCTTCATCGAGTTCGGCCAGTTCCAGCCAGAGGGCTTCCGACCCGCGGAAAAGGGCCAGACCCACGGCTTCGCCGTCAACCGCAGCAGGCTGGATTGCGATCGGCGCGCCCTTCCCGGCCCCGATGAATCCGTCCAGTGCGTCGGCATCGGCGCCGAGCACCCGGGAGAATTCGGCAACTTCGGGTGCCGCTTCCTCTTCCTGGGCTGCAAACAGGTCGAACAGGCGCTTGCGCAGGGTGTTGAATTCCAGCGCGTCGAACAGGTTCTCGATCTCTTCGCGGTTCGGGGCTTCGAGTTCCATCTGATCGAGCGTGACCGGGAGTTCCAGGTCGTGCTTGAGCTGGTTCAACCGGCGGTTGCGGGTCACGTTGTCCACGTGCTCGCGCAGCGACTCGCCGACCTTGCCCTTGATGTTCTCCACATTCTCCAGGATGCCAGCCAGGTCCCCGTAGAGGTTGATCCATTTGGCGGCGGTCTTCGGCCCCACGCCTGGCACACCGGGCAAGTTATCCGCGGTTTCGCCGACCAGAGCCGCCAAATCCGAGTAGCGCTCGGGACGCACGAAGTACTTGGCTTCCACCGCTGCGGCATCCATCGGCGGGATATCGCTGATGCCCTTCTTCGGGTACAGCACCAAGGTCTTGTCGGTGATCAGCTGGAAGGCGTCGCGGTCGCCGGACACCACCAGCACGTTGAAACCGGCTTCTTCGCCCTGGGTGGCCAGCGTGGCCAGGATGTCATCGGCCTCGAAGCTCTCCAGGGTGATCGAAGGGATGTTCATCGCCTTCATGACTTCCTGGATCAGATCGATCTGCCCGTAGAACTCTTCGGGCGTCTTATTGCGTCCGCCCTTGTACTCGGTGTACTCCAGCGAGCGGAAAGTCGGGGTGTCCAAGTCGAAGGCCACCGCAACGTGGGTGGGCTTTTGCTGGCGGATCATCGTCAGCAGCATCGATACGAATCCGTGCACGGCATTGGTGTGCTGGCCGGTGCTTGTTGCGAAGTTCTCTGCAGGCAGCGCATAGAACGCGCGGAAGGCCATGGAGTGTCCGTCAATAATCAGCAGTCTCTTGTCCGACGAGGCAGTCGGTTTGGTAGTTTCGCTCACACCTGAAAGCCTAGTTGCCATGAGCGACAATTTCACTTCTCGAACCACGCAATCTTCGGCACATCCGTTTGCCGCGCAGCTGGCCCGCCACGGCATTCCCGAATCCATGTGGCCCTACCTGCTGCACAATGGCGTGGGCGAACTCGTGGAGAAACTGGAAATCATCTTCACCGGGTTCGAACCGCAGCGCGTTGCCGCCACCATGCCGGTGGCGGGCAACACCCAGGTCTACGGCATCCTGCATGGCGGCGCTTCGGCGGCACTTGCCGAAACCCTCGGTTCGATGGCCGCTGCGCTGCACGGTGCCGGCCGGGCCAACCCGGTCGGCATGGATTTGAACATCACCCACCACAAGGCCGGGCGCACCGGGCTGGTCACCGGGGTATGCACGCCGGTGCATCTGGGCCGCAGCAGCACCTGCCATGAGATCGTGATCAGCAATGAGCAGGGCCAGCGTGTCGCGACCGCTCGCATCACCAATATGCTGCTGCCGGTCGAAAACTGATCCCCGCAGGCGCCGTTCGCGCCAAGCGCGGCGGATCCGGCTTCTCCGGAACGCGGACCTGGCCGGCAGATTCCTTTGGCCGCTTAGCCGATCGCGTAGCGCGAGAGGAAGATATCCGCGCCGAGCTCGGTGATCCCCAGGGCCGAGAGCTGCGTGCTGATCCCGCGGCCAAAGATATTGGCCCCGTCGCCCAGCACCTCCGGAACGGTAACCAGAAGCAGCTCATCGAGCGCATCGGCTTCGACGAACGCTCCAGCCAGGTCGGCACCGCCAACCACCCACACGTCCCCGGCCCCTGCGCTCTGGGCGATGTCCCGGCTCCAGAAGCCCACCTCGCCGCGGATGAAGGTCAGGTCCGCTCCGGGCAGTGTCGGCAGTTCATGGTGTGTGAAGACCCACACCGGCTTCTCGCCGAACACCCACGGCACGGTTCCCTCGGCAGCATCACGGACGATGTTCTCGTAGGTCTTGCCACCGATCACTACGGCGCCGACGCTCCCGAAGAACTCGTCGAAATGCTTTTTCACTCCCGGCTGCGTGGCATAGGGGATGAACCATTGGACGCTTCCGCTGCGATCGGCGATAAAACCATCGATGGAGGCACCCACGTAGTACTTGAAGCTAGTCATGGCTCCAGTCTAGGGGTGCCTCCATCGAAGGCAATATCAAGTTGTCGAGGGACCCGAAAATCGTGTCGGATCCACCCGCAGCCGCGAGCAGTTCCTAGTGGCTCGAGGAGAAGCCCAGGATCGCTTCGCTCAGCTGCGGCACGATCAGCACCACGCCGAAGAGGACGATCAGGCCGCAAATCGCGAAGCAAGCGTAGGCTCCGGCATTGCTCAGGCTCTGGTTGCGGCCCTCGTCCTTGGCAACTGCCAGCAGGCGGACGCCGAAGGAGTAGGCCGCCACGATCGCCATCGCGGAAAACCAGGTGATGGCGGCGACGATGAGAAAGGCTGTCCAGTCAATCATGAATTATCGGCTTCCTTCTGCGCTGCGGCAGCCTTGGCCAGCTTGGCTTCCGCCTTGGCCTTGGCACGGCGTTCCTTCTTGGTCAGGATGTTCACCGCTGCGCCCGAGTTATCGATGTCGGAAATGTTCGACTCATGGTCATGCGGCTGCTTGCGCGAGAGGAACCAGATGGTCAGCATGGCGCCGGTGCCGGCGATCGCGACAATCACGATGCCGATGGTGCCCAGGTGGGTGATCGCTGCGGCCACGCCGCCAACGGCCGCGGCTGCTGGCAGGGTGAACAGCCAGCCCAACGCGATGCGTCCTGCGGTGCCCCAGCGGACTTCGCCGCCCTTGCGGCCCATGCCCGAACCGATCACGGAGCCGGAGGCTACCTGGGTGGTGGACAGCGCGAAGCCCAGGTGCGAGGAGGTCAGGATCGCCGAAGCGGTGGACATCTCGGCTGCGAAGCCCTGCGCGGGCTTCACGTCGGTCAGGCCCGAACCCATGGTGGCGATGATGCGCCAGCCGCCGGTGTAGGTACCCAGCGCGATGGCGAAGGCACAGGTGGCAACAACCCAGAACTGCACGCCGGAGTCGGAATCCTGCAGGCCAGAAGCCACCAGGGTCAGGGTGATGATGCCCATGGTCTTCTGCGCATCGTTAGTGCCGTGGGACAGCGCGACCAGCGAGGAAGAGAAGATCTGCCCGTAGCGGAAGCCGCCGCGCTTGGGCGCCGCTCCATTCTCGCGCTTGGTGATCGCGTAGGCCAGCTTGGTGCACAGGTACGCGGAGATGCCGGCGATCACCGGCGCGCACAGGGCCGGAAGCAGCACCTTGGAGAGCAGCACGCTGTAGTTCACCGAGGCGAAGCCTGCACCGACGATCGCGGCGCCTACCAGGCCGCCGAACAATGCGTGGGAGGAGCTCGAAGGCAGTCCCAGCAACCAGGTGAACAGGTTCCAGATCACGGCGCCCATCAGGCCGGCGAAAATCATCGCCGGCCCAATAGCCACGCCCGAGGTCGGGTCTTCGTTGATGATGCCACCTGAAATGGTCTTCGCTACCTCGGTGGAGAGGAATGCGCCAACCAGGTTCAGAATTGCGGCGAGGGCAACTGCCTTCTTAGGGGAAATTGCTCCGGTTGCGATTGGGGTGGCCATCGCATTGGCCGTGTCATGGAAACCATTGGTGAAGTCGAAAAACAACGCCAAGGCAATGACCAGGACGACGATAAGCGTCAAATCCATTGAATACCAGCCTGAGGGGTCGAACGGCAAGGAAAAAGAGAACGGGCCAGAAATAGGATCCTGCGAAAGGCATTGGCGTGCAGGACTTCGTTCTAAGCGCAATTTCCATCTTAGGCGTACGGCGCAGTACGTCAATCCGGAACTTCAACCCCATCCGGGGAAAACTCGGATGAACAACTGGTTACCAGAGGGTTAACTAGCCTCCAAGCGCGGTATCGGCGCATCGCAGGCATAAAAAATGTGCGCCAAACCATAAGTGGCTTGGCGCACAATCCAGTGCTTGGCGGTCCCTACTTGACCTGGTCGACGACCGTCTCGGCAACCTGGCGCATGCTCAGGCGGCGATCCATGGAGGTCTTCTGGATCCAGCGGAACGCTTCCGGCTCGGTCAAGCCCATCTTGGTGATGAGCAGCGACTTGGCGCGATCAACCAGCTTGCGGGTTTCGAACTGCTCGGCCAGGTTGCTGACTTCTTCCTCCAGCGCGCGCAGCTCGTCATTGCGGGAAATCGCGATTTCGATGGCCGGAGTGAGGTCTGCCGGGGTGAACGGCTTGACCACGTAGGCCATGGCACCGGCTTCGCGGGCACGCTCCACCAGTTCCTTCTGGCTGAAGGCGGTCAGCAAGACGACCGGGGCGATGCGTTCCTTGACGATGGCTTCGGCGGCGGTGATGCCATCCATGACCGGCATCTTCACGTCCATGAGCACCAGATCGGGCTTCAATTCGCGCGCCTTCTCCAGGGCGGTCTGGCCATTGTCGGCTTCGGCGACGACGTCGTACCCTTCGGAACGGAGAATTTCGACGATATCCAAGCGGATCAGGGTTTCATCCTCGGCAACGACCACTCGACGCGGAGTGGATTGCACCTCGGATGGGATGCGGGTGATTTCAGGTAGTTCGCTCATTGGCGCCTTCCTCCATGGTCAGAAATCCTGCCCGCTGAATGGGCAGTATCTAGATGGTTTCAGTTCAGCGAAGCCACGTTGCCTCGGTTTCACATCTAAGCCTACTGGCATGTACTCTTGTTGAGGCGAAGACGCGAGGTTCCTGATTAGGAAATCTGGAAAACCTCTAGTAAAGTAGTCAAAGTGCCAGCCCAAGTGGCGGAATCGGTAGACGCGCCGCACTCAAAATGCGGTATCGAAAGATGTGTGGGTTCGAGTCCCACCTTGGGCACCAGCATGAAGGCCGTTGGATCGGAAATTGTCCGGTTCAACGGCCTTTTTTTGCGCGCGCAACCACAGGGCACGTGCTCGAGTTCACAATCGCGCTTTGCGGGCGCCAAGGCAAAAAATCCGCCCTGCTCCAGAATTCTGGAGCAGGGCGGATTTTCTTGCCTCAGCTAGTGCGCGAAAGAGCGTCTACAGGTTTTTCGGCGTGGAGACGTTTTCCGGTGCCCACGGACCGACCTTCTCGCGAGCAGGCATCGGCTTGCCATTGACCAGCTGGCCGGCATCGGCGAGGTCGCCGACCTTGTGCACGCGCAGCGAGTTGGTGGACCCTGCCTGTCCCGGAGGGGACCCGGCGGCGATGCACACGATATCGTTGAGCTCCGCCAGGCCTTCGGAGAGCAGCGCCTCGTCCACCTGGGCGGTCATCTTGTCAGTGTGGTCGGCGTAGGCCACCAGGCGTGCCTGCACACCCCACATCAGGGTCATGATGTTGTAGGTCTGCTGCAGCGGGGTGAAAGCCAGGACCGGCTTCTTCGGGCGCAGGCGCGAGAGGCGCCGTGCCGAGTCGCCGGACTGGGTGAAGGCGACGATGTACTTCGCGTCGAGCTGATCGGCGATCTCCACCGCGGCACGGGTGATCGCGCCGCCGCGGGTCTTCGGCTGGGAGCCCAAGCGGGGAATGCGATCCAGGCCGTGCTGCTCGGTCGAGGAGATGATGCGCGACATGGTCTCCACAGTTTCCACCGGGTACGCGCCCACGGAGGTCTCCCCCGAGAGCATGACCGCGTCGGCGCCGTCGAGCACCGCATTGGCGCAGTCCGAAGCCTCGGCGCGGGTCGGGGTCGGCGATTCGATCATCGATTCGAGCACCTGGGTGGCGACGATGACCGGCTTGGCCCAGCGGCGTGCCAGCTCCACGGCACGCTTCTGCACGACCGGAACTTCTTCCAGCGGCAGCTCCACGCCCAAGTCCCCGCGGGCGACCATGATGGCGTCGAAGGCATTGATGATTTCTTCCAGCGCGGCCACGGCCTGCGGCTTCTCGATCTTGGCGATCACCGGCACGCGTCGGCCTTCTTCGTCCATGATCTCGTGCACGCGCTCGATGTCCTCGGCGTTGCGCACGAAGGACAGTGCGACCATGTCGATGCCGGCACGCAGTGCCCAGCGCAGGTCGTCCTCGTCCTTTTCGCTCAATGCGGGAACGTTCACCGCGACGCCTGGCAGGTTGATGCCCTTGTTATTGGACACCTCGCCTCCGACGACGACCTCGGAACGCACCGAGGTCTGGTCAACTGCCAGCGCCTTGAGCTTGACCTTGCCATCGTTGATCAGCAGGAAATCGCCCGGCTGGACATCGGTGGGAAGGCCCTTGAAGGTGGTGGAGCACAGGTTGCGGGTACCTTCGATGTCCTCGATGGTGATGGTGAATTCCTCACCAGCCTCGAGGATGTACTTGGCGTTGTCCTTGAAGCGGCCAAGGCGGATCTTCGGACCCTGCAGGTCGGCGAAGATGCCAACCGCGCGGCCGATCTCCGCGGCCGCATTGCGCACATTCGCCAGGGATTGTGCGTGCATGGAGTGGTCTCCATGGCTCATGTTCAGGCGGGCTACGTCTACGCCCGCCTTCAGTACCGCTACAGTATTTTCATAACTTGCCAGGGCCGGGCCCCAGGTTGCCACAATCTTTGCGCGTCTCATTCCGTCAGCCAAATGCCTTTCATGTTCACATAGGCAAAATGCGGCCCACCCGGCATCCGGGTGCGCCGCATTCAAGCCTATGTCACTCAAATGATGCTGATGGCCCTATCGGTTGGAGCAACCGGTGCAGGAAGGGTAGTCGAACCCATGAGGAACTTGTCGACCGCGGCCGCGCAAGCGCGTCCTTCGGCGATAGCCCACACGATCAGCGACTGTCCCCGACCGGCGTCTCCGGCGACGAATACCGATTCGGTGTTCGTCATGTAGTAGCCATCTCGGGCGACGTTGCCCCGGTTGTCGAATTCGATACTGACCTGTTCGTCCAATCCGGAAACTTCCGGACCGGTGAACCCGAGGGCAAGCAGAACCAGATCCGCTTTGATTACGCGTTCGGTTCCAGGCTTCGGGAGGCGCTTGCCAGCAACAAATTCTGTCTCTGCAACTGTAACACCGATCACCTTGTTTTGCTCAGTTCCCTCGCCGGAGATGAAGTTCACGGTCGAAGCCAGGTAGGTCCGCTCGCCGCCTTCCTCATGGGAGGTCTGCACCTCGAAAAGCACCGGCATCATCGGCCACGGCTGGTCTTCGCGGCGCTCGGTGCCCGGCTGCTGGCCGATGGCCAGCGTCGTGACGCTCGCCGCGCCCTGGCGCAGGGCGGTGCCGATGCAGTCCGAGCCGGTGTCTCCGCCGCCCAGCACGATCACGTGCTTGCCCGCCGCATCGATGCGCGGGGCATCGAGCTGGCCGGCGACCACGCGGTTGCTCTCGGTGAGGAACTCCATGGCATGGTGCACGCCGTCGAGCTTGTTGCCCGGCACCGGCAGCTCGCGCGGCACCGTGGCACCGGTGGCCACGATGACCGCGTCGTAGTCTCGGCGCAGCTGCTTCCAGGAGATGTCCTTGCCGATCTCGATGCCGGTGCGGAAGATCGTTCCTTCGGCTTCCATCTGGGCCAGGCGCAGGTCGATGACCTGCTTCTCCAGCTTGAAGTCCGGGATGCCGAAGCGCAGCAGGCCGCCGATGGCTTCGTCGCGCTCGTAGACGGCCACGGTGTGCCCGGCACGGGTCAGCTGCTGGGCGGCGGCCAATCCGGCCGGCCCCGAACCGACGATCGCCACGCGGTGCTCGGTGTGGCGGGCAGGCGGCTGCGGCACGAAGTCGCCGGCGTCCATCAGGTGGCCAGCCAGTTCGGCTTCGACCTGCTTGATGGTCACCGCGGGCTGGTTGATGCCCAGCACGCAGGAGGACTCGCACGGAGCCGGGCACAGCTTGCCGGTGAGCTCCGGGAAATTGTTGGTGCTCAGCAGCCGGGCGGCCGCATCATCCATCCGGCCCCTGTAGGCCAGGTCGTTGAACTCCGGGATCAGGTTGCCCAGCGGGCATCCCGAATGGCAGAACGGGACGCCGCAGTCCATGCAACGGCCGGCCTGCTCCTCCAGGATGCCGGACTTCTGGCGCTCGACGACCTCCTTGTAGTCCATCAGGCGCACCGGCACCGGGCGCTTGGGCTGGGTGACGCGTTCGGTCACCTTCAGGAATCCACGTGGATCAGCCACGGGTCACCTCCAAAATCTTGTTCCATACCTGCGGCGAATCCGGGTTCTGCCCGTTGGCTACTGCGTCGCTGCGCAGCTGCTGCACGGCGGCGAAGTCGCGCGGGGTGATGCTGGTCAGCCGGCTGCGGGTTCGTTCCCAGTCCAGCAGCAGGCGGGAGGCCAGCGGGGATGCGGTCAATGCGATGTGCTCGGTGAGCAGCTCGTGGATGCGTTCGGCTTCGGCATCGGTAATCGGCGCTACCAGCAGGTCCGACTGCCCGGCAGCCAGCGGGTTCAGCTTGGCTGCATCGAAGTCCAGCACCCAGGCCACGCCGCCAGAGAACCCGGCGCCGAAGTTGCGGCCGGTGGCTCCCAGGATCAGCACCTGTCCCCCGGTCATGTACTCGCAGCCGTGCTCGCCGATGCCTTCGGTGACAATCGTGGCCCCGGAGTTGCGCACCGCGAAGCGTTCGCCGACCATGCCGTTGATGAACAGCTCCCCGCTGGTGGCGCCGTAGCCGACCACGTTGCCGGCGATGACCTGCTCCTCGGGTTTGGACACGGTGGTGTGCGGCGGGTGGATCGCGATCCGGCCGCCGGACAATCCCTTGCCGACGTAGTCATTCGCGTCGCCCGAGAGCTTGAGCGTAATGCCCTCGGGAAGGAAGGCGCCCAGCGACTGGCCGGCGCGGCCCGAGAGGTTCACCTTGATGGTGTCCCGCTCCAGGGTCTGCAGCCCGAAGGTCTTGGTCACATGGTGGCCCAGCAGCGTGCCGGTGGAGCGGTCGGTATTCACGATCGCCGCGTCGATGCTGACCGGCAGGCGGTCAGCCAGCGCCGGTCCGGCCGCGGCGAGCAGCTGCTGGTCCAGGTGCGTGTCCAGCCCGTGGTCCTGGCCGATGCGGCGGCGGCGCGCCGCCAGTTCGGTATCCGGCACGTGGGTAATCGCATCCAGGGCCAGCCCGGAGACCTTGTCGTGCGCGGCGAACTGGGCGGGATCGGCCTGGAGCAGTTCGACCTTGCCGATCACCTCGTCCAGGGTGCGCGCCCCCAGCGAGGCGAGCAGCTCGCGCACCTCCTGGGCGATGAACTCGAAGAAGTTCACCACGAACTCGGCCTTGCCGGTGAAGCGTTCGCGCAGCGCAGGATTCTGCGTGGCCACGCCCACCGGGCAGGTGTCCAGGTGGCACACGCGCATCATGATGCAGCCCGAGACCACCAGCGGGGCGGTGGCGAAGCCGAATTCCTCGGCACCCAGCAGGGCGCCGATCAGCACGTCGCGCCCGGTTTTCAGCTGGCCATCGACCTGCACGGTGACGCGGTCGCGCAACCCGTTGAGGATCAGCGTCTGCTGCGCTTCGGCCAAGCCGATTTCCCACGGGGTGCCGGCATGCTTCAGCGAATTCATCGGCGAGGCGCCGGTGCCGCCATCGTGCCCGGAAATCAGCACGACGTCGGCCTTGGCCTTGGCCACGCCGGCCGCGACGGTGCCGATGCCGGACTCGGAGACCAGCTTCACGTGCACGCGGGCGGAAGGGTTGGCGCACTTCGCGTCGTGGATCAGCTGGGCCAGGTCCTCGATCGAGTAGATGTCGTGGTGCGGCGGCGGGGAGATCAGCCCGACACCCGGGGTGGAGTGGCGAGTCTTGGCGATCCAGGGGTAGAGCTTGGCGCTCATCAGCTGGCCGCCTTCGCCGGGCTTGGCGCCCTGGGCCATCTTGATCTGGATGTCATCCGCGTTGGCCAGGTACAAGCTGGTCACCCCGAAGCGGCCCGAGGCGATCTGCTTGACCGCGCTGCGGCGCACCGGATCGAGCAGCCGCTCCGGATCCTCGCCGCCTTCGCCGGTGTTGGACTTCGCGCCCAGCTGGTTCATCGCGATGGCCAGGGTTTCGTGGGCCTCGGCCGAAATCGAGCCGTAGCTCATCGCGCCGGTGGCGAAGCGCTTCACGATGGAGCTGACCGGCTCCACCTCGTCGATGGCGATCGGGGTGATCCCCTCGGTCTTGAACTTCAGCAGCCCGCGCAGGGTCTTGAGCTGTGCGGCCTGGTCGTCGACGGCCTTGGTGTACTCCTTGAACACGTCGTAGCGGCGGGTGCGGGTGGAGTGCTGCAGGCGGAAGACGGTTTCCGGGTTGAACAGGTGCGGCGGGCCTTCGCGGCGCCACTGGTACTCTCCCCCGGTTTCCAGTTCCAGCGGCTGGGCGCCGCCGTCGATCTCCGGGTAGGCGCGGGCATGGCGGGCGGCGGCCTCGGCGGCCACCACATCCAGCTCGATGCCCGAGAGCTTGGTGGCGGTGCCGGTGAAGTACTGGTCGACCACGCGCTGGGACAGGCCCACGGCCTCGAAGGTCTGCGCGCCGCAGTAGCTGGAGACCGTGGAGATGCCCATCTTGGACATGATCTTCAGCACTCCCTTGCCCAGCGCCTTGATCAGGTTGCTGCTGGCCTGGTGCCCGTCAACTCCGGGCAGCTCGCCGTTCTCGGCCATCTGCTCGACCGATTCCAGGGCGAGGTAGGGGTTGATGGCGCTGGCGCCGTAGCCGATGAGCAGGGCGATGTGGTGCACTTCGCGGGCGTCGCCGGACTCGATGATCAGCGAAACGCGGGTGCGGTTGGAGCTCTTGAGCAGGTGGTGGTGCACCGCGGAGGTCAGCAGCAGCGACGGGATCGGCGCCCAGGCCGCGGAGGAATCGCGGTCCGAGAGCACGATGTAGCGCACCCCGCGGTTCACCGCGGCGGAAACCTTCTCGCAGATTTCCTGCAGGCGGGCGCGCAGCTCGGATTCGCCGCCGGCCGGGCGGTACAGGCCGCGCACCTTCAGCGAGTACTTGGACCCGGATTCGTCGCGCAGGTGCACGATCTTGGCCAGCTGGTCGTTGGTCAGCACCGGGTAGTCCAGCGCGATCTGGGTTTGCGGGACACGGTCCAGGGACAGCAGGTTGCCGTCGGGGCCGATCGCGGTGCCCATCGAGGTGACCAGCTCTTCGCGGATTGCATCCAGCGGCGGGTTGGTGACCTGGGCGAAGGACTGGGTGAAGTAGTCGAACAGCAGGCGCGCCCGGTCAGCCAGGGCGGCAATCGGGGTGTCGGTGCCCATGGCGGCCAGCGGTTCGGCACCGGTGGCGGCCATGGGAGCGAGCAGCACGCGCAGCTCCTCGGTGGTGTAGCCGAAGGTCAGCTGGCGCAGGGCCACGGAGGCGGAGTTGTGGCGCACGTGCTCCAGGTCCGGGAAGTCGGCCAGCGTCTTCAGGTTCTGCGAAACCCATTCGCGCCATGGCTTGGCGGTGGCCACTTCGGCCTTGATCTCGGCGTCCTCGACAATACGCTGGGCGTCCAGGTCCACGGCGAACATCTTGCCCGGGGCGACACGGCCCTTCTTCACGATGTGCTCTTCGTCGACGTCGATCACGCCGACCTCGCTGGCCAGGACCACCAGGCCGTCGTCGGTGACCCACCAGCGGGCTGGGCGCAGGCCATTGCGGTCCAGCACCGCGCCGGCCATCGCGCCATCGGTGAAGCAGACGGCGGCGGGGCCATCCCACGGCTCGATGAGCATGGACTGGTACTGGTAGAAGGCGCGCAGGTCCGCGTCCATCTGATCGTCGTTTTCCCACGGCTGCGGGATCATCATCATGATGGTCTCGGTCACGTTGCGGCCCGAGAGCATGAGCATTTCGGCGACCTCGTCGAAGGAGGCCGAGTCCGAGGCGCCGGCGGTGCAGATCGGGAACAGTTCTTCGGGCACCTCGCCGAGCAGCTCGGATTCCAGGGTCGACTGGCGGGCGCGCATCCAGTTGCGGTTGCCCTTGACGGTGTTGATCTCGCCGTTGTGCGCGATGGTGCGGAAAGGCTGGGCCAGCGGCCACGACGGGAAGGTGTTGGTGGAGAAGCGCGAGTGCACGATCGCGCAGCGGCTGGTGAAGCGGGCGTCGGACAGGTCCGGGTAGAACGGCTCGAGCTGCGCGGTGGAGACCATGCCCTTGTAGACGATGGACTGCGAGGAGAACGAGGCGAAGTACACGCCCATCTTGTTGTGCGCGCGGCGGCGGATGCGCCAGGCGGCGGCGTCCAGCTCGCGGCGGGTGGCGGCCGGGGCGCCAGCGTGGGAGCCGATGAAGATCTGGGCGATGTACGGCATCACCTTGCGGGCCGAGGCGCCGAGCACGTCGGAATCAACCGGTACCTCGCGCCAGCCGAGCACCGCCAGGTTCTCCTCGGCGGCCATGGTTTCCAGTTCTTCCTGGGCGAAGGCACGTTCGCCGGCGTCGGCCGGGAGGAAGCCCATGCCCACGGCGTAGGAGCCGGCGGCGGGAAGATCGAATGCGGTGACGCTGCGCAGGAAGGCGTCGGGCAGATGCAGCAGGATGCCGGCGCCGTCGCCGGTGCCTTCATCGGCCCCGATGGCGCCGCGGTGCTCAAGCCGGCGCAGGGCGGTCAGCGCGTGGGCGACGATCTCGTGGCTGGCATCGTTCTTCAGGGACGCGATCATCGCCAGGCCGCAGGCATCCTTTTCGGCCGCTGGGTCATACAGACCCTGCGCGCCAGGCAGCGCGGAAAAACGGGTGTAGGGCGAGGGGACCTCCTCGCCAAAACCTGGCGAGGCGTTCATCTGGACTCCGGTCATGCTCATGAGCGTGCCTTTCTTTGGTTCATGCAGGATAGGCGCGCGGCAGCCCCCGGTAAAGGGCTTATTCTTGGCAAGGGCTTCCGGCCGCCTGGATGTTTCATCTAGCTGAAACTTTTCGACAGTGCTAAGCGGGGTCTGCTTGCGCATCGAGGTTTCGGGGACGAACATTTCCCACCTCGTTGTGGTGCTGCACCAGCTGGCCTTTCCAGGGGTCGATCGACCAGCGTGGCGCGTGGATCACACGTTACGCAGGTTTTGTTTCTCGCATGCGCGTGCTTGTGTTTCAGGAATGTTAAAAACTTCTGCCGCTACCGGCGCGGAAAAAGCAGTTTTTTGCGGGCGGGGATCGCGAAAACCGGTTTTGCCAGCCGGTTTTGATAGCCGCCCAATGTTTCGGGCATGTTGCGCCCGAGGGACGGAAAACTGCCCAGATTTTCCGGACATTTCGCCATATTGGGGCCAGAGCGCGTCATGAAAGCGGATCCGGGCAGCTGCTGGCGCGGCTTAAACCACCGGTGGCCGGCAAGCGTGGATGCTTGCCGGCCACCGGAATGGTGCTATGGAATTATTGCTGCCGCTCTGTGGCGTCGTTGCCCGGATCGGGGCTGGTGCCCGGATCGGAGCTGGACTCCGCCGGTGAGTGCGCGGCGGGCTTGGCGCGATCTGCTTCGACCGGCTGCGCCGGGGCCCTGCCTGGCAGGTAGAACGGATCGACCTGCTGCTTGCGCAGCTTGCCCAGGACCACGATCAGCGCGAGGATGCCGGCGATGGCGATGCCGATCGCCAGCCACTGGTGCACGCGCAGGGCCAACGGCCCGATGGCGATGATTTCGGCCGGGTCCAGGCGCAGCGATTCGGTGAAGGTGCGGCCGATGCCGTACCAGATCATGTAGCAGCAGAACAGTGCGCCGCGGCGCAGCTTGAACTTCCGGTCCAGCGCGATCAGCACGAAGGCGCCCAGCACATTCCACAGCGACTCGTACAGGAAGGTCGGGTGGAAGAGCGTGTCCGCGGGCAGCCCGGCCGGGAAGTTGTAGCTGTCCGCATCGATCTCCAGGCCCCACGGCAAGTCGGTCGGCGCGCCGAACAGCTCCTGGTTGAACCAGTTGCCCCAGCGCCCGGCCGCCTGCGCCAGCAGCAGGCCGGGCACGGCCGCGTCGACGAAGGCCGAGAGCCGGATGCCGGCTTTCCGGCAACCGATCCACGCTCCGAGTGCACCGAGCGACACCGCGCCCATGATGCCCAGCCCGCCAAGCCAGATCTGCGGGATCTCGGCCAGGTGGGCGGTTTGCCCGCCGAGTCCGAAGTAGTACATCGGGTCGGTGATCAGCACATGGTAGAGGCGTCCGCCGATGATGCCGAAGGGGATCGTCCAGATGGCGATGTCCCAGAGCATGTCGGAGTTGCCGCCGCGGGCACCGAGGCGCTTGTTGGTCAGCCACAGCGCGATCAGGATGCCCGCGAGGATGCACAGCGCGTAGGCGTGGATGGTCAGCGGGCCGATCGAGATCCTGGCGAATTCCGGCGGCGGCGAAGGGATGGAGGCGGGCAAGGCAAGCGCCAGCTGCGCGGCAAAAGCCATCAGGCCCGTCCGCTCAGTTCGGCGGCCAGGGCGCCCACGGCCGGCACTCCCCCGTCACGCAGGGCGGCGACCAGCGCGGTGCCGACGATCACGCCGTCGGCGTAGGCGCCGATTTCTTCCACGTGCTCGCGGCGCGAGACGCCCAGGCCCACGCAGGCATTCTCGGCGCCGGCGTTGTGGGCGGCGGCGACCACTGCCTGCGCGGCGGAGGAAACCTCGGTACGGGCGCCGGTGACGCCCATCAGCGACACGCAGTAGACGAAGCCGGAGGACGCATCCACGGTGCGCTGCACCCTCGCTTCGGTGGACGAAGGGGCAATGAGGAACACGCGCTCCAGGCCGTGCTTCTCGCTGGCCTGGATCCATTCGGCGGCCTCGTCGGGCACCAGATCCGGGGTGATCAGGCCGGCGCCGCCGGCTTCGGCGAAGCGCCGGGAGAACTCGTCCACGCCCAGGCGCAGCACCGGGTTCCAGTAGGTCATGACCATTACTGCCACGTCGGTGCGTTCGGTGATTCCGCGCACGATGTCGAAGATCTGCGGGACCTTGAAGCCGTTGGCCAGCGCCTGCACGGTCGCTTCCTGGATCACCGAACCGTCCATCACCGGGTCGGAGTACGGGATGCCGATCTCGATGACATCCACGCCGTTCTCGGCCAGCGCCACGGCGGCCTCGATGCTGGTGGCGACGTCGGGGAAGCCGGCAGGCAGGTAGCCGATGAGGGCCGGGCGGCCCTCGGCGCGGGCTGCGGCGATCTTCTGGGCGCTGGTCACGCGGGTCATCTACTTCTCCTCGGATTTCTGCGAGCCGGAGTTCTGCGCAGTGGCCGCGTTGATTTCGGCCTCGGCGTCTTTTTCGTCGATCATGTTGAACCAGGCGGCAGCGGTGCCCACGTCCTTGTCCCCGCGGCCCGAGAGGTTCGCGATGATGATGGTCTCTTCGGGGACCGCGCCTTCGGCGATCTTGCGCGCCGCCAGGCGGATGGTGCCGGCCAGGGCGTGCGCGGACTCGATCGCCGGCAGGATGCCCTCGGTGCGGCACAGCGCCTTGAACGCGTCCATCGCCTCGGTGTCGGTGACCGGCTCGTACTTCACGCGGCCGATGTCGGCCAGGTAGGCGTGCTCCGGGCCGACGCCCGGGTAGTCCAGGCCCGCGGAGATGGAGTGCGATTCGACGGTCTGCCCGTCCTCGTCCTGCATCAGGTAGGACTTCGCGCCGTGCAGCACGCCCGGGCGGCCCAGGGTGATGGTCGCGGCGTGGCGGTCGGTGTCCACGCCGTCGCCGCCGGCCTCGTAGCCGTAGATCTCCACCTCGGGATCGTCGAGGAAGCCGTGGAAGATGCCGATCGCGTTCGATCCGCCGCCGATGCAGGCGGTCACCGCGTCGGGCAGGCGGCCGGCCTGGGCCAGGATCTGCTCGCGGGCCTCGTCACCGATGACCTCGTGGAAGTAGCGGACCATGGCCGGGAACGGTGCGCCGCCGGCGGCGGTGCCCAGCAGGTAGTGGGTGTTATCCACGTTGGCCACCCAGTCGCGCAGCGCCTCGTTGATCGCGTCCTTCAGCGTCTGGGAGCCGACGGTGACCGGGATGACGGTGGCGCCGAGCAGGCGCATGCGCGCGACATTCAGCGCCTGCCGGCGGGTGTCTTCCGCGCCCATGTAGACCACGCATTCCAGGCCCATCAGGGCCGCGGCGGTGGCCGAGGCGACGCCGTGCTGGCCGGCACCGGTCTCGGCGATGATGCGGGTCTTGCCCATGCGCTTGGCCAGCAGCGCCTGGCCGAGCACGTTGTTGATCTTGTGGCTGCCGGTGTGGTTCAAGTCCTCGCGCTTGAGGAAGATCCGCACCCCGCCGCAGTACTGCTCGGAAAAGCGCTTGGCTTCGGTGAGCAGCGAGGGGCGCCCCGAGTAGTTCTTGTTCAGGTCCTTGACCTGGGCGATGAACTCGGGGTCGTTCTTGGCCGCTTCGAAGGTCTCGTTCAGCTCGTCCATGGCGGCCATGAGGGACTCGGGCATCCATCGCCCGCCGTAGGCACCAAAGTACGGGCCGCTTGCGTGCCTTAGCGACTGTGCATCGATCGACTGGCGGTGCTCGGAGTTTTCCGGAGTGCTCATCGATTCCCTCTTTCCTCGTACGGAGCTTGATTCGTGGTAAGTCTCGTGCCCCGCCGGAAACTCCTGCGGGGCACGAAAAGCAGTTCTGGGTCCTTCGCCGCCGTGCGCGGCTAGCGCTGCGGCTTGGCGCCGGTACCGGCCTTGATGAACGCGGCGACCGAAGCGCGCGGATCGGCATGCTTCACCAGCGCTTCGCCCACCAAGACCGCGTCGGCGCCGGCCGCACCGTATTGGACGACCTGTTCGGTGGATTCCACACCGGACTCGGCGACGATCACCGCCTGGGCCGGCAGCAGCGGAGCGAGCTTGCCGAAGGTGGCTGGATCGACGTCCAGCGTCTTCAGGTTGCGCACGTTCACGCCGATGATCCTCGCTCCGGCCTTGCTGGCGCGGGCGATTTCCTCCTCGGTGTGGGTCTCCACCAGGGCGTTCATTCCCAGCTGGTGAGTCAATTCTAGGAAAGATGCCAGCAATTCATCATTCAGCGCCGCAACAATGAGCAACACGAGGTCAGCGCCGTGGGCGCGGGCTTCGTAGATCTGGTACTCGTCGACCGTGAAATCCTTGCGCAGCACCGGAATCTGCACGGCAGCGCGTACCGCGTCGAGATCCTGGAGCGAACCGCCGAAACGGCGGGCTTCGGTGAGCACGGAAATCACCGAGGCGCCACCGGCCTCGTATTCAGCGGCCAGTACGGCAGGCTCCGGGATATCTGCCAGCGCGCCCTTGGACGGGGACTTGCGCTTGACCTCGGAGATGACACGCAGCGTGGTGTCGCGGGCGGCCTGGTCGGCATGGCCACCGAGCGCGGCGAAAGCATCGCGCGCAGGAGCTGCCGCTGCCGCGGCCTGCTTGATCGCTTCCAGGCTGGTGATTGCGCGACGGGCGCCCAGGTCTTCCCGGACGCCCGCGATGATCTCATCAAGAACAGTCAATTTAGTGCGATGCTCCGCTGCGAGCGCCGCCCACGCCGAAACCGGCTGCCTTCAGGATCCAGCCCAGGAGCAGGCCAACCACCATGATGCCGCAACCGACCCAGACGATGGACCAGGCGAAGTAGGCGAAGGCGATGCCGGCCACGATTGAACCGGCAATCATGGTCAGTACGCAGGCCCACGCTGCGATGGAGTTACCGTGGCCAATCTCTTCGGTGTATACCGGATCGAGCTCGGTGTTCTGCGACATGTTCGATGTCTCCTCATGTTGTGATGCTGCGTCCCGGCAGGGCGTTGCTGCCCGGGACGTTGGTCTTCAGGTTCCATTCTGCCACCTGCGCGCGGGAACCTCCTATTCCGGAAGCCTTCGTTTCGCGCCGGTGGTGCGAATCACGATCCGCCCGGGTTATTTCCGGCCAGCAGTCGGGTCTTCGCCGTCCGAGAGCTGCTCCCAGCTGGCGATGTTGCGCGAGGACTGGTCCTTGGGCTCCGCGCTGGACCTTGCCGCCTGCCGATCGTACTTGCTGGCCTTGGCGGGCCAGCGGCCGGCGAAGACGAACACCAGCACGGCCTGCAGCACCATCAGCGCTCCGGCGAACACCGCCACCGCTGGCCACGCGCTGAGCGTGTACTCGCCGACGTTCTGGGCCAATCCGGTAGCTTCGGCCACGGTGGTGGAGGCGACGGCCTGCGGATCGCGCAGCGCCCCGAGGCCGGCGGCAACCACGGTGGCACCGGCGAGCAGGCAGATCGCCGCAATGATGTAGCGGGCGATCTTCCCGGCGATCAGCAGCGCCAGCGAACCGGCCAGCACCACCACGGAGACCGCGGTGACCGAGGCGGCCGCGGTGGCGCCGTCGATGGCGATCTGCGGGATCTGCACGGAGCTGGAGGCCACATCGACGGTGATCCATGTGCGGGTGGCCGACCAGAGGCCGATCAGTGCGCCGGCCATGCCGAAGAGGGCGAGGGTGCGGGCGCTGGTCAATTTCTTCACTTCGTTTCACCTGATTCGGTGTTGATGTTGTGGGCCGCACGCATCGACTGCGCAGCCCAGACGGCGCGCAGCGGGGCGGCTGCCTTGTTCACGGTTTCCAGGGCTTCGTCGGCGAACTTCGAGTCATTGACGATGCCGCCGCCGGCTTGCACATAGGCGCGTTCCCCCTTGAGCAGGGCGGAGCGGATGGCGATGGCCATGTCCATGTCGCCGGCGAAGTCCAGGTAGCCGACCACGCCGCCGTAGATGCCGCGGCGGTACGGTTCGTACTCGTCCAGCAGCTGCAGGGCGCGGGGCTTCGGTGCGCCGGAGAGCGTGCCGGCCGGGAAGGTCGCGGCCAGCACGTCGTAGGCGTCCACGTCGTCGCGGGTCTTGCCCACCACATTGGAGACCAGGTGCATGATGTGGCTGAAGCGCTCGACCTCCATGAACTGGGTGACTTCCACGGTGCCGGCCTTGCAGACCCGCGAGAGGTCGTTGCGCGAAAGGTCAACCAGCATCAGGTGCTCGGCGCGCTCCTTCTCGTCGTTGAGCAGCGACTTCTCGTGCAACTGGTCGTCCTCGTAGTTCGCCCCGCGCGGGCGGGAACCGGCGATCGGGTGGGTGACCACGTGCGAATCGTTGACGGTGACCAGCGCTTCGGGCGAGGAGCCGACGATCTCGAACCGTTCGCCGTGCTCGTTGACGAAGTTGAACAGGTACATGTACGGGCTCGGGTTAGTCGCGCGCAGCACGCGGTAGACATCCAGCGCGTCGGCCTGCGTTTCCAGCTCGAAGCGGCGCGAGACGACGATCTGGAAGACCTCTCCGTCCACGATCGCGGTCTTGGACTTGGCCAGCGCCTTGAGGTACTCGTTCTCATCCCAGGAGTGGGTGACAGCTTCCATCAGGGTTTCGCGCGGCACATCGGTACCGGTGAGCACCGCCGCGGCCGAATCCACCGGCACCGCGAGCTGGTCGAGCATCGCCTGCAGGCGGGTGACGGCACGGTCGTAGGCGTCGTCGACATTCTCGTCGCTGCCATCGAAATTGATCGCGTTGGCGATCAGCGTGACGGTGCCTTCGGCCGCATCATGGGCAGCCATGTCTGCTACCAGGTTCATGCTCAGCTCAGGCAGGTTCAGATCATCGGCCGGCGGGTTGGGCAGCTTCTCCCAGTGGCGCACGCATTCCCAGCCGATGAAGCCGACCATGCCGCCGGTCAAGGGAGGCATGCCGGGAACGGGTTCGGTCTTCAGCGCGCGCACGGTGTCGCGCAAGACATCCACGCCCGCACCGCCGGTAGGCAGGCCAGCTGGCGCATGGCCCTGCCAGTAGGCTTCTGAACCACGGGTGCTCAGCGTTGCCGGGGAGTTCACTCCAATGAAGGAATAGCGGCTCCAGACACCGCCCGGGGCAGCCGATTCCATCAGGAAAGTGCCCGGGCGGCCCTGCGCCAGGGTGCGGTAGAGGCCGATGGGCGTGAGCGAGTCAGCCAGCACGGTTATAGTCACGGGGATGACACGACGGTTCGCGGCCATGGCGCGGAAGGACTCGCGGGACGGGGAAATCTTGCCAAGGGTTTTCATCTGTGTTCTTCTTCTACGTATTCTTCGAGCGCGTGCTGCGATGCGCAGCTGGGCGCGGCATTCCCGGCGCTAGCCAACCGCGTGTGCCGATGCTTCGAAAGTCCTACTCGGGGCGGTGGCCCACGACGGCCGGCAATTCACGATCGGTGAAGCAGGATTCGGTGCCGGTGTGGCAGGCGGCGCCTACCTGGTCGACCTGCACCAGCAGCGCGTCCCCATCGCAATCCAGGGCAACGGACTTCACGAACTGGAAGTGGCCGGAGGTGTCGCCCTTGCGCCAGTACTCCTGGCGGGAACGGGAGTAGAAGGTGACCCGACCAGTGGTCAACGTGCGGTGCAACGCTTCATCGTCCATCCAGCCGAGCATCAGCACTTTCCCGGAGTCGTACTGCTGCGCGATGGCAGCAAACAGGCCATTGGCATCTCGCTTGAGACGCCTGGCAATAGCCGGGTCGAGGCTATGGGATTCAGGGCTCGGATTCGAGCCGTCGTTAGAAGTAGACATCACCATTAGCATACTGGTTTTCCGCGGAATCCAGAGACCTGTGACGTACCGCTCGTCGACGCGCCACGCCGTCTTGGCGACACCACTTTCACCTTGCACAATTAGTCACTTGGAGCGTGCTAGTTTCAGAAGTGATGCACTTAGTTCAGGCTTCCAGACTTGCGTTGGCCGAGACCCTGCTTGCGGCAGGACCTACCGCCGACACCCTTTGCGACGGTTGGCAGACCCGCCATCTCGCCGCTCACCTTGTGTTGCGCGAAAGCTCACTGCTTTCTGCCGGCATGTTCTTCAAACCGCTGTCCAAGAAGCTCGAGGCGAAGCAGAACCAAATGGTGATCGCGGCGCAGACTCCCGAAGGCTATGCCGGGTTGGTCCGCAGCTTCCGATCGGGTCCACCCGCTTTCTCGCCCTTCGCCATCGACAAGGTCAACCAGTCGGCGAACCTCTCCGAGTTCTTCATCCACACCGAAGATGTGCGGCGTGCCCGCGGCCAGTGGGCTCCGCGGGTCCTGGACACCGAGTACACCGAACTGCTCTGGCAGTCGCTGACCCGCATGTCTCGCCTGCTGTTCCGCCATGCGCCAATTGGCATCATCCTGACGCGTCCCGATGGCCAGCGTCATGTCGCCAAGAAGGCTCCGAACGCTGTTTCGATTACCGGCCCGGTCACCGAGCTGATGATGTACTCGTTCGGCCGCATCGACCAGAGCCTGGTCTTGTTCGAAGGCGGGGAAACCGCATTGGAAATCGTCAAGGGCTTCAAGCCAGGGCTATAAAGCTCCCTTGGTTATCCACATTCGTGGGTGTGCCGTCCAAGTTCGCGTCGCACCGGCCTAGGATTTCGAGCAATCGATATCCAACAGGTCTGGAGCTTGGCCATGAACACGCGCAGAGTCCTTGAGCATTACCCCAGTGTCGCTATCGCCATCGTGCCCGCGTTCGTCTTGGTTGCCCTGGTATCAGCACTCTTCGTTTCAGTCGCTCCCGCCGATCCGGCGTCCTCGGCTTCATTGCCGACTTCTTCAAGTACCACGCAGGCACCTCCATCAAGCGAACTGGAGCTTCCGGAGTCGGCAGATATCACGTATGAAAAATCGGATTACGGAGTCCAGGACGCCGGAACGTACTTCTTCGACTTGCTCAATTATGAAATCATCTACCAGGACTCCGCCGATTTCACCCCGATAGTTACCGGAACATGCAAAGCGGAACAGTGCTGGAAGACCTTCCGCGAGCAAGAAGACCTCCGAACAGGTCCGGAATACATGCAAACCGGCGGCTACTACTTCCTGCACACGGACTATATCGTCCGGTTTGACGGTAATTCTGCTTATCTGATGGGCGAGCTGACCTTGTCTGAACGTTCGCTCCTTCGTCCCGATCAGGAAAACATCATTGTCGAAGAACAAAATCTGGGTGAAATCACCATGGGACTTGAATACACCGACAGCGGATGGAAAGTTTCTGCCATCGCGCTTGAGAGTCTCCCGAGTAAGGCACCGCTCAGCTAATTGAACGTGCCTGATTTCAGGCTAGGCGATTCCATGAGTCCTGAAATCAAACGTCGCCAGTCGCATCGTTTCACTCCAGACCGTCATCAAACGTGGTTACAGGTAATTGGGATTCGGGATTTAGCTGCCCTGAGTTTTCCACAGATTCCTCGAAAACTCTCCACTTTCTTGAAACACGGGCATAGGATGGCGCACAACCTGGCATTCCCAATGATCATGGAGAGTTCGAATGGACACTCGGAAAATTGCAGTTGTCGCGTCCGTTGCAGCTGTTGCACTCGCACTATCAGGTTGCAACGCAGGGAACGCTGAAGGGCCAACTGCATCACCGACTGAAGCCTCTAAGTCTTCTTCGGCGCCAGGTTCAACGTCGGCTCCGCCGTCGCCGAGCAATACGGAAAAATATGAACCAGCCACGGCAAAAGGTCCAGCGCAAAACGTCCCTGTTCCGAAAATGCCAGAGGCAGCCAAAGTGAAATCGAAGGAAGGCGCAGCCGAGTTCACCAGATATTACTTCGATCTCATCAATTACACTGCCGAAACAACGAAGACTGGGCCGATCAAGAACGTGACTTCTCGCAGTTGCAAGTTATGCGCCGAAGCGATTATCGACTCTGCTGACGAGAGTGCATCAGTCGGTGAATGGCAAGTCGGAGGCGAATACAAGGCATCAGTAATCGACTCTTACATTTCTGCACCAGGAAGGGCCATCGTCACCGCTAGATTCTCCGCAGAACCGTTCGATACTTACGTAGTGCCTGATTCTGTAGTTGCGGAATATTCAGAAGTAAAGTCTTCTTTATCAACTTTTCAATTGTCCTTTGACACCAAATGGACAGTTGAAGATTTACTCGTCACAGAAGAGTAATTCTCATGCTTTATCTTCGCCTAGCAATGGCCTCACTCCTGCTCTTTTCTCCACTCAGTTCCGTTTCGCTAACGGAGCAACAATCGAATCTCGTACCTTGCAAAAAGAAAGAATCTCTCGGTCAAAAAGATGTAAATGTAAAGTGGTCATTCTGCCCCAAGAAGGATAGAGACGGAGGCTACCACAGAGAGGATCCGCCAATAACGGAAAAGCAAGAGAAACCGAAATATGATTTCCGTGACTTTGATTCATGCAGCCCTACAAATGATTCCTTCATGGGATGCCGATCGAATCCAGACCTAAAGGTTTGCGACGATGGATCTTATCCGATAATCCGCCAAATCTTGGTCTTGGAAGGGAATGATAAAGGCGGCATCCTGGATTCCTTCCGCGTTTGCCCAGAAGACCCCAAGGACGAAAGAATAGAAAGAATTAAAAAGGAATCAGTCAGCGTCTCGCTCGAACAATTCCGATCATTTCCAATCATCGCTTCGAACATCAGCAGTTCCCCGGCGAAATTTTCGTTGCGAAATGGTCATAGTCATCTTTGGGCAACTAGGGAAGTTCAATCTTTCGACTTGGAGATAGGACAAAGTTCGGTACGAATCAATGCGATACCGATTCAGTGGAACTGGAACTATGGGGATGGGACGACTCGAAATCTAAGTTTCCCTGGCGAACCGATGCCGCACCATACGCTGAGAGATAAAACCCCCACGAGTCACTCGTATGGAGAGACGGGAACTTTCAAGGTCGGGGTGACCACTCTCTACCGCGGAGAATTCAGCGTCGATGGTGGCGCGTGGCAAGCTATACCCGGCCAGGCTGCCGTCGCCAGCGTTCCTATTGAAATTGACGTCTGGCGGACCGAGAAGGAACTGATTGCCAACGATTAGCCGGGTACAGCTAAGGCCCAGCTCCATTTGGTGCTGGGCCTTCGGCTTACGTGCCTAGCGAACTGGGTAGCCAGCTTCGCGGATGGCCTGTTTGACCTTGGCGATCATGTCCTTCGGACCGAAGTGGAAAATCGAGGCGGCCAAAACAGCGTCGGCGCCTGCTTCGATTGCTGGAGGGAAGTCCTCAGGCTTTCCTGCACCACCCGATGCGATCAGCGGGACCGAGACCTCGGCGCGAACTGCACGGATCATTTCCAGATCGAAACCATCCTTGGTGCCATCAGCATCGATCGAGTTCAGCAGGATCTCCCCCACGCCTCGTTCAGCCGCTTCCTTGGCCCAAGCTACGGCGCACATGCCCGTGCCGGTCCGACCACCATGAGTAGTAACCTCGTAGCCCGATGCAATCGTCGGATCATCTGTGCGTCGGGCGTCGAGCGACAGCACGAGTACCTGGGAGCCGAAGCGCTGGGTAATCTCGTTGATGACCTCAGGACGGTTCACCGCCGCGGTATTGATCGAGGCCTTGTCGGCGCCGTTGCGCAGCAGGCGATCGACGTCTTCGGCAGCGCGGACGCCTCCGCCTACGGTCAGCGGGATGAAAACTTCTTCTGCGGTATGGCGAACGACCTCATAAGTAGTTTCACGATCCGCGCTGGATGCGGTGACATCCAAGAAGGTCAACTCGTCGGCACCTGCATCATTGTAGCGACGGGCAAGCTCAACGGGATCGCCAGCATCGCGAAGCCCCGCAAAGTTCACGCCCTTCACAACACGTCCGGCGTCAACGTCGAGGCAAGGAATAACACGAATTGCAACGCTCATCAGCGAATTTTCCTTGTCTACTTAGATGCGGCAGGCGTGGATCTGGCTGACCAAGATGGCGCGGGCGCCAACTTCGTACAGCTCGTCCATGATGTTATTGGTCTGCGACTTCTTGACCATGGCGCGCACGGCCACCCAATCGGAGTTTGCAAGGTCCGACACGGTTGGCGATTCCAGGCCAGGGGTCAGCTCGCAAGCCTGGTCGGCAAGCTCGCGGCGGACGTCGTAGTCGAGCATGACGTACTGGCGGGCAACGAGCACACCGTTCAGGCGGCGGATCAGTACGTCCAAGCCGGATGGCTTGTGGCCGACACGGCCGATCATGACTGCTTCGGAGTTCAGCAGCGGATCGCCGAAGATCTCCATGCCAGCGGCCTTGATGGTATTGCCGGTTTCTACAACGTCAGCGATGGCATCGGCCACGCCCAGCCGGACCGAGGATTCGATGGCACCGTCAAGGCGCACGATCGAAGCCTGGATGCCGGACTTTTCGAGGTAGTGGCGCAGCAGCACGTCATAGCTGGTGGCAATGCGCTTGCCATTGAGCTGCTGTGCATCGTTGAAGGCGCCAACCGGGGCAGCGAAGCGGAAAGCCGATTTCCCGATGCCTAGCGAGAGCTGCTCTTCGACAGCGTCGTCGACATCTGCGTCAAGGTACAGATCGCGACCGGTGATGCCTACGTCCAGGATTCCCCGGCCGACATAGACTGCGATGTCGCGCGGACGCAGGTAGAAGAATTCAACTTGGTTTTCCTCATCGACCAGGACCAGTTCGCGGGAATCGCGGCGCTGGAGGTAGCCGGCTTCCTTGAACATGGTGGAAGCGATTTCGGATAGGGCACCCTTATTGGGTAGGGCTACGCGGAGCATTATTGACTCATTTCGTCATGAATGGCGCTGCGGCGATTAGCCATAAACAAGCGCCAAGGATTAATTCGTTGGCCGTTGTTTCTGCCGCCGTGCGTTGACTGCGCCCTGATCGGCAGTGGATCAGGCCGCAATCGCGCGACGGCTATAGATGCTTGTAAACGTCGGCCAAGGTCATTCCCTTGGCGATCATGAGGACCTGAAGGTGGTACAGCAGCTGGGAGATCTCCTCCGCCGCGGCCTCATCGGTTTCGTACTCCGCAGCCATCCAAACTTCGGCGGCTTCCTCGACGATCTTCTTGCCGATGCCATGGACACCAGAGTCGAGTTCGGTGACGGTACGTGAGCCTTCCGGGCGGGATTGTGCCTTGAGCGATAGTTCGCTGAAGAGCTCGTCAAAAGTTTTCACGGAACTTATCCTAGCTGTTTTCTCTGCAGGGGCTGCATTCTGGTGGCCCTTTGTGACAGGGCCACCCGAATGCTATGGCAGTGCGGCTACCGTCATGACGGCAGCCGAGTAGGCTTCATAGCCTTTGTCCTCGCTGGAGTTTTCCAAGCCAGCGCGGTCAAGGGCCTGCTCTTCGTTATCGCAGGTGAGCACGCCAAAACCGATTGGTGTTTTGGTGTCCACGCTCACATTGGTTAAGCCATTGGTCGCGGCCAAGCAGACGTAGTCAAAGTGCGGGGTACCGCCACGGATGACCACGCCGAGCGCGATGACCGCGTCGTAGTCGCCGGCAAGGGTGGAGGCAGCGACCGGCAATTCGAAGGTGCCCGGTACACGGATCAGGGTGGTGCTCGATTCCAGACCGGCATCCTTGGCGGCGCGCTCGGCGCCGTCAATCAGTCCGTTCATGATCACCTCGTGCCAGCTCGCGGCCACGATGGCCACCTTGAGCTGTGAGAACTTCTCCTGAACGGCCAGGGCCTTCAGCTGTTCGCTGACATCGGCAGGTGCGCCATGCTTGCTCATCTTGATGCTCCTTCTATTCTTCTGGATTCGTGGGGTTCAGGCGCCGTGGTAGGCGTCGGCCTGCTGGTCATCGTCGGCATCGGGCAGATCCAGGTGGTGGCCGAAGCGCGTCTGCTTGGTGCGCAGGTAGGCCGAGTTCTGCTCACGCGGTGCAATCTGCAGGCCGATCAGCTCTGCTACCTTGATTCCCGCGTCATTCAGCTGTTCCTGCTTGTCCGGGTTGTTGCTCAGCAATCGGATTTCGTCCATGCCCATGGCCTTGAGGATGGCAGCGACGGCGAAGTACTCGCGTGCGTCGGCAGGGAAGCCCAGATGCAGGTTGGCGTCCAGGGTATCCATGCCGCCTTCCTGCAGGGCGTAGGCGCGCAGCTTGTTGGCCAGGCCGATGCCGCGGCCTTCGTGCCCGCGGATGTAGATGACGTGACCGCCTTCGCGGGCGATGGTTTCCATCGAAGCATGCAGCTGTTCGCCGCAGTCGCACCGGTAGGAACCGAAAATGTCCCCGGTGAGGCACTCCGAATGGATGCGCACCAGGTTGCCGGGCTTAGCGCCGTCGGGGCCGGCGTGGCTGAGCACGACGTGCTCGTGGCCTTCTGCGGTAGCAGCGCGGGCGGTGAAGTCCCCGAAGGCGGTGGGCAGCTTGATCGGATCGGTCAGCTCGATCTCGTCGTTGACTCGGCGCCAGCGGGCCAGGTCGTCGATGGAGATCAGCGGCAAGTTGTGTTCAGCTGCGAAGACGCGCAGGTCATCCAGGCGCATCATTTCACCGTCGTCCTTGGTGATTTCGCCGATCACCCCAACCGGTTCCAAGCCGGCGGCCTGGCACAGGTCGACCGCCGCTTCGGTGTGCCCGCGACGTTCCAGCACTCCCCCGGCCGCAGCTCGCAGCGGGAAGATATGGCCCGGGCGGGAGAGCTGGGCCGGTTCGGTGGCCGGGTCGGCCAGCAGTCGGCTGGTCAGCGCACGATCGGCAGCGGAAATACCGGTGGTGATCCCTTCGGCGGCGTCGCAGGTGACGGTGAAGGCAGTGCCCTTGGCATCCTGGTTGATGCCGACCATCGGGGCCAGGCGCAGCGCGTCGGCCCGCTTGGCGCCCAAGGGCACGCAAATCACCCCTGAGGTGTAGCGGATGGTGAAGGCCATCAGCTCGGCCGTAGCGTGCTGGGCGGCGAAGATGATGTCGCCCTCGTTTTCCCGGTCCTCGTCGTCGACGACCACTACGGCTCGGCCGGCGGCCAGGGCTGCCAGCGCGGTAGGGATGGAATCCAAAGTCGAGGTGCCCATTACTGCTGGCCACCGAATTCATTCAGGCGTGCCACGTACTTGGCGAGCACGTCGACCTCGATATTGATCTTCTCGCCCACTTGGCGGGTGCCCATGGTGGTCTCGGCGAGGGTGATCGGGATGATGCCGACCTCGACCCAGTGCCCACCGGAATTCGTTGCCGGGGAGACTGCGGTAATGGTCAGCGAGATGCCGTCCAGCGCAATGGAACCCTTTTCCGCGGTCAGCGGCGCGTAAGCAGCGTCGATTCCAATGCGGAAGGTGGTCCACTGGCCGTGGTCTTCGCGGGCCAGCACCTCGCCGACGGTGTCTACGTGGCCCTGCACCACATGCCCATCGAGCCGGCCTCCGGCGGGGGTGCAGCGTTCGAGGTTGACCTGGTCGCCGGTTTTCAAGGCGCCGATGGTGGTGCGGCGCAGGGTTTCGCCCATGACGTCGACGCTGAGCGTGTCGCCTTCCAGCTCGGTGGCGGTCAGGCAGACCCCGTTGACGGCAAGAGAACCGCCAAGGCCCAGGTTTTCGGTGTGGCCCGGGGCACGCAGGGTCAGTACTGCCAGATCCTTGCCGCTGAAGGTCTCGATGCCTTCTATGACTCCCTGGCCGGTGACAATTCCGGTGAACATGATTACTCCTTGAAAAGTTTGGGGTTGCTGGCGCTTAGGCGCGGGGCAACGGTTCTAGATGCAGGGCAATATCATCGCCCAGCCGGGTCAACGATTCGTTGCTGGCCGAATCCAGCCGGAAACGCTGCGCGTCACTGAGTGTGGTGGTGCTTGGCATGTTGACCGATGAGCTGCCTGCGCCGATCAGCACTGGTGCTTGGTAGCAGTAGATTTCGTCGGCCAGATCTGCTGCGATGAAGGCCGAGGCGACCGTGGCGCCACCTTCAATCAGCAGGTGGGCCAGGCCCAACTCGTTAGCCCGGGCGATGGCCTCTTGCACGTCGTGGCTGCGGATCTGCGACCAATCGCTTCCCTGGGCGAGTGCCAGATCTGCTGGCAAATCGCGTTCGCCCATGACCAGGCGGAAGGGCTGGCGTTCATGCAGCTGCCCCTCGGGAGTGCGGGCGGTCAGCCGCGGATTGTCGATGATCGCCGTGTTCGTGCCGACCAGGATGCCATCCACGCGGGAGCGCAGGGTGTGCGCGTGGTTGCGCGAGGCCTCGGAGGTGATCCATTGGCTCGTGCCATCCGGTGCGTTGATCCGGCCGTCGAGCGACTGGGCAATTTTCACCGTGATGAACGGTCGGACTTCGGCCTTGGCGATGAACCAGCGGTGGTTCAGCTGCTTCGCCGCGGAGAAATCCTCCAGCTGGGTGGCTTGGGTTCCGTGGCTGCGCAGGTAGTCGGCACCTCCGCTGGCGGCGGTGTTATCCGAGACTGCGTAGTACACCTGCCCGATGCCGGCTTCCACGATGGCTCGGGCACAGGGACCTGTGCGACCGGTGTGGTTGCACGGTTCGAGGGTCACTACCATCGTTAGTTCGCGGGCCTTGGCAGGCGGCATCTTGCCCAGGCGCCGCAGTGCGTCGACCTCGGCGTGCGGATGCCCCGCCCCGATATGAAAACCGGTGGCGATGATATTTCCCTCGGCATCCAGGACGCAGGCGCCGACCAGCGGGTTGGCCCCGCGGTGGCCGCGTCCGGCGGTTTCCAGCGCGGTGCGCAATGCGGCGTCGAGCTGCTGGGTCGTAATCATGGTGCTGCTCCCCTTTCAGCGTTGGCGCGAGATGGTTGGATCGAGCATTTCGGTTTCAATCTGGGGTTTCGCGTCGCGCTTGGACTTGGCCCAGACGAAGAAGCCGACCAGGGTGAATGCCCCGTAGAACAGGTACATGAACGCGCTGGCGTAGTAGCCGGCGGAGAACAGCAGCGGCACGCCTACGGCGTCAACGGCGACCCAGATCAGCCAGAATTCGACCCAGCCCTTGGCCATGCCGTACGTGGCGAGCATCGAACCAACGAAGGTCCACGCATCAGCCCAGACAGGTTCATAGGAGCCGAGGAGGCGGAAGATCGGTGTCACTGCGAGGGTACCGAGGATCAGCACGGCGATCAGGCCCAGGCGAGCCTTGTTGGAAGCCCATTCAGGGGTGACGGCGCTACCGGTGCCGTTCTTGGCCTGCTTCCAGCGGTACCAGCCGAAGACCGAGACGGCGATGAACATGATCTGCCGGCCGGCTTGGCCCCAGAGGTTGGCAGTGTATCCGGTATCGAAAATGCTGCCTAGGAACACCGTCAGCAGCAACAGGTTGCCGACGATTCCGATAGGCCAGGCCCAGACTTTGCGGCGCATGCCGCCCACGGCGCTGGCCAGGCCGAAGATATTGCCTACGACTTCGCGCACCAAAAGTGCCGACGAGCCGATCGCAATTTGTGAGTTGAAAGCTTCAATGAGCCACCGCAGGAAATCCATCATTCCACCCTTCTCGAAGCGGCGGCTCCGGGGGTGTGCATTTGATGGGCCTGTGGCTCTGCTTTAAGAGATAGACCCGGTGCGGGCTATCGGCAGTACCAGTAGGCATATCAAATTCGTGCTTCTCCCATCCAGACTTTAACTGTCGGTACCGGAATTTCACCAGTTCAACCGTTCCCTCAGCTTGTGGCTTTGGTTGCGGGTCGCGGACTATCACCGCCGGTTCGGACTTTCACCGACCCCGGAGCACGTATTCGTGTTTACTGAGTTTATTCTGACACACTTTGTGCGCCGCTAGTGACCGCCCAGCGCAAGATTGCGTAATACATCGATTTCCACCGATGGATCCTGGGCCGAGTACACCGCGGAACCGGCGACGAAGACATCCGCACCGGCTTCGGCGGCGCGCAGGATCGTGTCGCGCGAAATGCCGCCGTCAACCTGCAGCGCAATCGGCTTGCCGCTGCCGTCAATGGCAGCCCGGGCACGCTTGATCTTGGGAAGGACGAGATCCAGGAACTTCTGGCCGCCGAAACCTGGTTCCACGGTCATCAGCAGAACCATGTCCAGCTCGCCGAGCATGTCCAGGTAGGGTTCGATCGGCGTGGCCGGGCGCAAGGCCATGGCGGCCCTGGACCCGGCGGAACGCAATTCACGAGCCAAGCGGACAGGAGCTGCCGAAGCCTCGGCGTGGAAAGTTACCGAATCCACGCCGAGCTGCGCGTATTCCGGGGCCCAGCGATCCGCGTTCTCAATCATCAGGTGCACATCGATCGGCAGCTTGCTGACCTTGTGCAGCGCATCAACCACGGGCAAGCCCAAGGTCAGATTGGGAACGAAATGGTTGTCCATGACATCCACGTGGACCGCGTCGGCAGTGTGGATGCGGTCCAGCTCGCTAGCGAGGTTCGCAAAATCGGCGGACAGGATCGACGGGTTGATCCGCGCATTACGCATGGATGCTCCTTGGAATACTCGGGCTTGGCTAGGCTTTTTTGGTCAGGATTGCCATGAACATGGCGTCGGTGCCGTGCACGTGCGGCCACAGCTGCACGGTGCTCCCATCGCCCAGTGCATGGCCTGCCGATGGCGCGTCCTGATACATCACCGAGGAAACCGCGGCGCTGGTATCCAGCAGTGCCGCGTTTTCGTGGTGCTTCAAGAAGTCTTCCACAACCAGGCGGGTTTCGGCCTGATGCGGCGAACAGGTGACGAAGCCAATGACGCCGCCGACGCGGACCGCGTTGAAGGCTGCAGCGAGCAGCTCGCCTTGCAACTTGGTCAGTTCCGGAATGTCGCGCGGGGCTTTGCGCCAACGCGATTCCGGGCGGCGGCGCAATGCGCCCAAGCCGGAGCAAGGGGCATCGACCATGATGCGGTCGTAGTCCCCTGCATAGTCCAGACCGCCGAAGCTGCGTCCGTCGTCACCGGTGACCATCCAGTAGTCATGCGGCACCGCAGCCAACGAGTTCTCGACCAGGCGAGCGCGGTGCGGTGTTGGCTCGTTGGCAGTCAGGCGGGCGTCGCGCTGCACGGCGATCGCTGCGAGCAGCGCCGCCTTTCCGCCTGGACCTGCGCAAAGATCCAGCCAGTAGCGGTCCTCGCCGGCTTCGGGCAATTCGATAGTAGCCAGGGCGCGGGCCATGACCTGGCTGCCGGCATCCTGGACACGCACGGTGCCTTCCTTGACACCTGGCACACGCGAGACGTCGCCGTGCTTGTAGGTGGCCGAATCAGCCAGCAAGGTGCCCGGTTCCGCCCCGGATTCCAGGGCGCCGGACAGATCGCCCAGCCCCGGCAGGGACACCAGGTTCACCAGCGGCGCCAGGTTATCCGCTTCCAGCAGGGCTTCAAGTTCGCTGGCGTCGCGGCCATGGGAAATCAGCGCGCCGCGCAAGGCACGGACAATCCAGTCCGGGTGCGAGTGCTCGATGGCCAGCCGCTCGGACTCCGAAGCGGCAGCATTGGCCAGCAGTTCGGTCCATTCGTCGGCTTCCTTGGCCGAAACGCGCCGCAGTACGGCGTTGATCAGGCCGGACGGACCGGCACCGATCTGCGCACGAGCCAGCGACACGGTTTCATCCAGGGCGGCATGCTTTGGCACACGCATGGCCAGCAGCTGGTGGGCGCCCAGGCGCAGGGCATCGAGGATGGCCGGATCCAGCTCGGCCAGCGGACGGTCAACCAGGGTGGTCAGGATCGCGTCGTAGAACCCCTGGCCGCGCAGTGCCCCGTAGGCCAGTTCAGTGGCGAAGCCCGCGTCGCGGCGGTCAAGCTGGTATTCGCGGATCATCTTCGGCAGCACCAGGTTGGCGTAGGCATCCGCGCCGGATACCTCACGCAGGGTCTTGAAAGCTACCAGGCGTGCCGGGTCGGCCGCGCGCTTTCGCTGGCCGGGTGCGGATGCCGAATACTTGCGCGGGCCGGCCTGGCCGCGGTTGCGGGTACGGCCCTGCTCATTGCGGCGATCATTGTCGCGGTATCCGCCGCGTGGTTCCTGTCCGCTCATGCGAAGCTCACTTTCGTTCCCTGGGTGAGCACTCCACGTGCCCAGTCGCTGGCGTTCATCATTTTCTTGCCCGGAGGCTGGATTTCGGTGGGCTGCAGGGCCCAGGTGGCGGTGCCGATGTATACCTTCGGCTGCTTGCCTGGCTCGATGCGCACTTCGCCTGGAGCAAGGTCGGCGATCTCGCGGTGCTCACGCAGTGGACCGAATTTGAAGCGCTTGTCTTCGGCCTTGACCCAGGCGCCCGGGGACGGGGTGGTTCCGTGGGCGCGCCGACGGATTTCCGTGGCGGTCCGGGTGAAGTCCAGCTCCGCATCCACGTCGGTAATCTTCGGTGCGTAGGTGTGCGATCCGGACTGCGGAATGGCAATGGCCTGCCCGGAATCCAGAGCTTGCAAGGTCTGCACCAGCAGGTTCGAGCCGGACCGGCTGAGCCGTTCGAGCATGATGCCTGCGGTGTCCAGTTCACCAATTCTCTCGGTGACCTGTCCGAATACCGGACCTGTGTCCAGTCCGGTTTCCAGCTGGAAGGTGACTGCACCGGTGATGTCATCGCCGTTGATAATGGAATGCTGCACCGGAGCGGCACCCCGCCAGTGCGGCAGCAAGGAGAAGTGCAGGTTGATCCAGCCACAGGTTGGAACTGCCAATGCCGCCTCCGGCACTAGCCCTCCATAGGCGACGATGGCCGCGGCTTCAAGGTCCAAGGCCGCAAGTTCGGCGGTAGTTTCTTCGGTGATCTTGGCAGCCTTGATGATCGGCAGGCCAAGTTCTGCGGCGCGAGCGGCAACCGGCGATGGGGTCAGCACGCGTTTGCGTCCCAACGGGGCATCGGGACGGGTGAGCACTGCGGCAATTTCAAAACCGGCCTCGTGCAGGTAATCCAGGGAAGTGACGGCGACCTGTGGTGTGCCGGCGAATAAAATACGCATGAGTTAGAACCCCAATCCTGCGCCAAAGCTGGAGCCGAGGGCTCCGGAACGTTTCTTTACGGTGGCGTTAGCGGTCTGCGAGTAGTTGTTGGCCCGCAAGGTGCGCCACGCCGCTTTCTTTTCTTCTGGTGCCAGCCGGTCCAGGAACAAGATGCCGTCCAGGTGATCGGTTTCGTGCTGGAAGCAGCGGGCGAGCATGTCGGCGCCTTCGAGTTCTACCGGGTTGCCGAACTTATCGAAGCCGGCGGCCCTGGCATAGCGCCGGCGCCGAACTGGTGCTGCAATGCCCGGGATGGACAGGCAGCCCTCCACCTGGTCTTCCTGGTAATCCTCGCTGAGCTCCAGCACCGGATTCACGATATGTCCGCGTTTTTCGCCAATTTGGTAGGTGAAGACGCGCAGGGAAACACCGACCTGCGGTGCGGCAAGTCCTGCACCGGTGACGTTTTCCATCGTCTGGTCCATGTCTTCGACGAGCTTCTGGAGCTCCGGGCCAAAGTCGGTCACCTCCTGCGCTGGGGTGCGTAGAACGGGGTCTCCGATGATCCGAATTCCCAAAATCGCCATAATCCGCTGGTACCTTCCCTGCCGTGGACATTGGTATTAGGTTTCGCAATGCCGAAAGCTAACCGTTCCAGTCTACGCGGTGGGCGTGCGACTTTATTGAGCTGGCGGCGTGATTTCGGCCAGTGAGGCACGCGACTGCGCGATCCTGAATGAGGCTTCCCAATTCCGGCGCAAGGCATAGAACTTGGACCAGTAGTCGGGCAAAGCTGGAGGCGGGGCCATGAAGGTGCGCGCCCCGGTCTCGCCCAGGGCTACGGCGAGCAGCATGGCATCGGTCCCGTGCTCCCACTCTTCCCACGTGCCTTGTTCGGCATCGACGACTTGCTCTTCGGCTTTGCATGCGGCCGCGAGCTGCATGATCACCTTGTCGTCAGGACGCTTGACGAAGCCGTCGCGGTCGGTGTTTTTGGTCTTGTAGTCAACGAGACAGGTTCGACCGCCGATCTTGGCGACCAGGTCGATGGTGCCGGCGTAGCCGACGCTGTGATTCCAAACCGTCACCTCGGCGGCAAGGGGCCGGACATCGTAGTCTTCCCACCATTGGTCGAAGTGGCGTGCGAAGCCCAGCTCCTTATTCGCTTCGAGCGCGGCTTGGGCTGAGCCTAGGTCATGTTCCAGATCCAGCGCTTGCAGGGCGCGCTGCTCCGCGTAGTTATGCACCCGGTCCCCGCGCATGGCCGCGGAATCCCGATAAGCTTCGGCCGCACCGGCTGCATCTCGCACGAGTGAGCGCAATTGGCGCGGGTGCCCCACCGCTTGCACCAGCCGATGATCATCGGAAAGCGACTTGGCCGCCATGTACCCGGCCCAGCCGGAGAGGTCGAGCTTGTCCATGCCAATGACTGTGGTGATGGATGGGACAATCGCTTCCCCGCCGACTTTTCGGCTGTACATGCGGCCCAGGTCTGTTTGAATAGCCAGTTTTGGTGACGTCATGCACACGATCATGGCATGCGCTCGGCTTGCTTCGCTCCTAGTCGAGACGGAAAAATCAATTTTCCGCGTAGTTCCGCGGTTTTTAGGCCATGTGAACCAGATCTCAGCGTCTCGATTTGTGGGGATGCGAAAACTCGTATAGAGTTTTTACTCGTTGGAGCGAACGGAAACGTTCAGAAAACAACACATTTTGCGGACATAGCTCAGCTGGTAGAGCGCAACCTTGCCAAGGTTGAGGTCGCGAGTTCGAACCTCGTTGTCCGCTCGCAAAAAGATTCACCGACTAGGTAAAACTAGTCACTCTGACTTCGGTCAGTATGGTGGGGTGGCCG
This sequence comes from Glutamicibacter sp. NPDC087831, assembly GCF_044742845.1. Taxonomy (NCBI): domain Bacteria; kingdom Bacillati; phylum Actinomycetota; class Actinomycetes; order Micrococcales; family Micrococcaceae; genus Glutamicibacter; species Glutamicibacter sp. NPDC087831. The sequence continues at coordinate 649,145 of NZ_JBIUVH010000001.1, read as the reverse complement.
AGAGGCGAGGCAGCGGCCTGCAAAGCCGTATACGCGGGTTCGAATCCCGTCCCCACCTCGCAATGAAGATTGCTTGATCTTTTTTGCGCGATTG
>NZ_JBIUVH010000001.1:121997-648954 GCF_044742845.1 Glutamicibacter sp. NPDC087831 | reverse complement strand
TTGGCGCAGCGGTAGCGCGCTTCCCTGACACGGAAGAGGTCACTGGTTCGATCCCAGTATCGCGCACGGAATCATGGTTCACCAGACCATGGATCTAATAACTAAATATATGCGGTCATAGCTCAGCTGGTAGAGCGCAACCTTGCCAAGGTTGAGGTCGCGAGTTCGAACCTCGTTGACCGCTCTGTGAATTCATAAGGCAATTTTGAATTCTGTCGAGATTCCTTGCGAATCTTCGGCGCGATTGGCGCAGCGGTAGCGCGCTTCCCTGACACGGAAGAGGTCACTGGTTCGATCCCAGTATCGCGCACGGAATCATGGTTCACCAGACCATGGATCTACTAATTAAATATATGCGGTCATAGCTCAGCTGGTAGAGCGCAACCTTGCCAAGGTTGAGGTCGCGAGTTCGAACCTCGTTGACCGCTCCAAATAATTGAATATAGTTTTGCGGTCATAGCTCAGCTGGTAGAGCGCAACCTTGCCAAGGTTGAGGTCGCGAGTTCGAACCTCGTTGACCGCTCCAAATAAAGATGGGAATCACTTTTCGTGATTCCCATCTTTGCTTTAACCATCGTTCCAGGCGGCCACCACTTCCCTGACTAGTAAATAGCTAACCTGTGTGCAATCTGACAGCCACCAGCAAAACACCTAGGCAACTGGGGAAATGTCCCTAATGCACTTCCATGCGTTGGCCTGAGCCTTTAGGGTGGGTAGTAGTTGTGGAGCTACAGGGGTTCCCACAGACGAATGGAGGTGCAGCATGGCAGGATTTGATGATCTGCGTGGCAAGGCAGAGGAATTCGCCAAGGAGAACCCGGAGCAGGTATCCCAGGGTATCGAACAGGCTGGTGATTTTGTCGATGACAAGACCGGCGGCAAGTTCGCCGAGCAGGTAGACGGTGTCCAGCAGGGCGCTGGCGACTACCTCAATGGCCTTGGCGGAGGCGAAGGCGAGAATAACGAGGCCTAATTCCTCGACGCACTCCCCTCGGCTTGCCCGAGCATCCTGGGAAGGTACCGACCGAGGTCGGTGCCTTCCCTGCTTTAACGTCATATCAGGGGAATTAATTCATGCCGATTTTCGGCCAACCGGCGCCACCCTGTAGAAAAAGAGTATGACTCGTCACACGCCCCCGGATGGAGCTGGCCTTTTCCATTCCGTGCTTGCGGGATTGATCACCACCATGGTGGGGTTCGTAGCATCCTTCGCTGTCGTACTGGCCGGATTATTCCAAGTCGGAGCTTCTAGCGAACAGGCCGCCTCAGGCTTATTCGTCCTGTCCCTCTGCGTAGGCCTGAGCACCATTGCGCTTTCGCTGCGATACCGCCAGCCGATCAGCATTGCATGGTCCACTCCCGGTGCCGCGATGCTCGCCTCACTGGCTCCCGGAGTGTTCGGGTTCAATCAGGCAGTGGGGGCATTCATCGTCAGCGGCGCACTGATCATGTTGACCGGTCTGGTACCGTCCTTGCACCGGCTGCTCACTCGTATTCCGGTCCCAATTGCCCAAGGCATGCTCGCCGGTGTCTTGATCCCGCTGTGCCTGAAACCATTTACAGCCGTGGCCAGCATCCCGTTGCCCGCGTTGGGTATCCTCCTGGTGTTCTTCATCGGGCTCAGGATCCTTCCGAAATTCGCTGTAGCGCTGAGCATGCTGGCGGCGGTGGGGTTCGGCCTATGGCATATTGGACGCACCGCGACGTGGGATTCACTCGAAGTTCTTCCGCAGCTGCAGTGGGTCGGTCCTGAATTCTCCTGGCAGGCCATTGCCAGCATCAGCGTTCCGTTGTTCGTGGTGACGATGGCATCGCAGAATATTCCGGGCGTGGCCGTGCTCAGCTCCTTCGGGTACACAGCGCCGTGGCGCCCCACCATGCTGGCGACCGGAGTGGGGTCGGCTAGCGGCGCGTTCTTCGGCGGGCATGCCATCAACCTGGCGGCAATCACCGCGGCGCTGGCTGCCGGAGAGCAGGCCGGCCCGGACCCCCGGCTGCGTTGGCGGGCGGCGGCGAGTTCAGGCGTCTTCTACTTGGTCTTCGGTGCCTTGAGCGCGCTGATCGTATCGGTGGCCAGCGCCTCGCCCGAGGGGCTGTTCCAGGCGGCGGCGGGCTTGGCGTTGCTGGCAACACTCGCCAATGCGCTGCTCGGAGCGATGGCCGATTCCTCCTGGCGGTTGAGCGCATTGGCCACGGTCCTGGTCGCTGCCGGCAATCTCACGCTCTTCGGGATCGGCGGTGCCTTCTGGGCCTTGGTGGCAGGGCTCTTAACGCACTTCATCGTCGAGCGCAGGGCTCGACGATGAAGTGGCGGGACCGGTGTTTCCGGCTTAGAGCGCTGGTTCTCCAACTTGGCCTTCACGAGCCAAAGCGGTCAGGCGCGAGACGGCGCGGAAGTACTTTTTCTGGTAGCCGCCGGACATCATTTCCGGGGTGAACAGTTCGCTGAATGGCTTGCCTGAGGCAACGATTGGCACGTCCTTGTCGTACAGGCGGTCAGCAAGAACCACGAAACGCAGGGCGATGGCCTGATCGGTGATGGTATCCACGTTGTGCAGAACCAGCACATCAGTCTCGGAAAGCAACTGGCGGTAACGCGACGGGTGAACCTTCGAAAGCTGAGCCACCAGATCGTCGAAGTTGTCATCGGCCAAGGTCTTGTCCGGGTAGCGATCCAGGGCGAATGCCTCGATGCTCGCATCGTCCAAGGGCTCGGGGGCATCGGGCAGGCCACGGTGGCGGAAGTCTTCGCCTTCGACGCGGTGCACGTCGAACTGCTCTGACAGGGTCTTGATTTCACGCTGGAAATCCACTGCCGCGAAGCGCCCCTCGCCCAGCGCACCAGGCAGGGTGTTGGAGGTTGCAGCCAGCTTCACGCCAGCATCGGACAGCTCGCGCATCAACCGGGACATCAGCACGGTGTCCCCAGGATCATCCAGTTCGAACTCGTCGATGCAGACCAGCGAGTATTGGCTGAGCACTTCAACGGTCTGGCGGAAGGACAGCGCGCCAACCAGGTTGGTGTACTCAACGAAGGTGCCGAAGGCCTTGCGGCCCGGGGCTGCATGCCACAGGGAGGCGAGCAGGTGGGTCTTGCCCACGCCGAAGCCGCCATCGAGGTAGATGCCGTTCTTGGTTTCCTTCTTCTTGCCGAAAAGCTTGGAGAAGAACGAACCGGAGTTGTTCTTGCCCACGGTTTCTGCGAAAGCCTTGAGCTTATTGACGGCTTCGGTCTGCGAAGGCTGGTTAGGATCCGGGCGATAGGTATTGAAGGACACTTCACCAAAGCGGTAGGACGGGTGGAATCCGGCCAGCAGTTCTTCGATTGAAAGATTCGGCTTGGTCTCGCTCAGGTGGGTGATCGTCGCCATTGGCTGTGGGAGTCCTTCAGTTGATTGCTCAGGAAATGGTCGGGAAGCCGTGGCTTTCCCATCGGCCAGTTTACCTTGAACGCGGCGAATCATTGCCGAAAATGTCGTAGAGCACACTGGGTTCGCAATGGATGAGGACTAGGCTAGAAGTAATGCCCGTGCCCGCTGTTTCCAGCGTGGCAAAAACTGACACCCGCAAGGATCGTGATTAGGAATGTCGTTGTCCGTCGAATCCAACGAGAAATATGCTGCCTATGCTCACCCAGAACGACTGGTTTCCACCCAGTGGGTGGCAGACAACCTCGGAGCCGAGAATCTCGTAGTACTGGAATCGGATGAGGACATCTTGCTGTATTCCACTGGCCACGTGCCAGGCGCGCTGAAGATTGACTGGCACACGGAGCTGAATGACGAAGTCACGCGCGACTACGTCGACGGCGAAGGCTTCGCACAGCTGATGGCCGCCAAGGGCATCACCCGCGAGTCGACCGTGGTCATCTACGGGGACAAGTCCAACTGGTGGGCCGCCTACGCGCTGTGGGTCTTCACACTTTTCGGCCACGAAGATGTCCGCCTGATGGACGGCGGCCGCGACAAGTGGATCGCTGAAGGCCGCGAGCTGAGCACCGAGAAGCCGGCCGTGACCGCCACCGAATACCCGGTAATCGAGCGCGTCGACTCCGAGATCCGCGCTTTCCTTCCGGAGGTCCTGAAGCACCTGGGCAACCCGCTGATCGACGTGCGTTCGGCCGAGGAATACACCGGCGAACGTACCCACATGCCGAATTACCCGGAAGAAGGCGCCCTGCGCGGCGGGCACATCCCAACCGCCGCATCGGTGCCATGGGCCAAGGCTGCGGCCGAGGACGGCACCTTCCGCTCGCGCGGAGAATTGGAAGCCATCTACCTCGACGGCGCCGGCCTGAAGCCGGGCGACGATGTGGTGGCCTACTGCCGCATCGGTGAACGTTCGAGCCATACCTGGTTCGTGCTCAAGCACCTGCTGGGCTTCGAAACCGTGCGCAACTACGACGGTTCATGGACCGAGTGGGGCAACGCGGTTGGCGTGCCCATCGTTCGCGGCGAAGCCGCCGGCGAGATGCCTGCACAGCGCGGAGCCCGCGCATGAGCCAGCTCCCCGATGCACTGAACGAAATCGTCGAGGAGTTCACCGAGGTGCCCGAGGCCGACCGCTTGGAACTGCTGCTGGAGTACTCGCGCGAGCTGCCCGAGCTTCCAGCACGCCTGGCTGATCATCCTGAACTATTCGAGCAGGTTGTCGAATGCCAGTCGCCGCTGTTCTTGGCCGTCGAGGTCTCGGCCGAAGCGAATAACCCGGTGGGACTGTTCTTCTCCGCTCCCCCGGAGGCTCCAACCACCCGCGGCTTCGCCTCGGTGCTGGCTGCCGGCCTGGACGGCGCGGAGGCCGCAGCGATTCTCGCCGTTCCCGATGACATGCCCCAGCAGCTGGGTCTGACCCGTGCGCTGTCGCCGTTGCGCATGCGCGGCATGACCGCCATGCTCGGCCGCATTAAGCGCCAGATCTCAGAGCAGCTGCCTGCGTAGGTTTTGCCTCGAACGCAGCTAGAAGCCAATAAGCAGTAGTTAAGGATCCCCAAGCACGTGGGCAAGAAGAAGCAGGCCGCCTCCACCCCGGCGACCGCCGCGCTGGATGCGGCAGGTATCAGCTATGTAGCGCACAGCTATGCGCATAGCGACTTGGCCGAAAGCTACGGCGCCGAAGCAGCCGAGCAATTGGGTGCCAGTGGCGACCGGGTCTTCAAGACCCTGATGGTCTCCACCGGGGCCAACGCCGCCCAGGATCTGGCCGTCGCAGTGGTGCCAGTGAATGCGAAGCTGGATCTGAAGGCGATTGGCACCGCGTTGGGCAAGAAGAAGGCGCAGATGGCTGACAAGGCTGCCGCCCAGCGACGCAGCGGCTATGTCCTGGGCGGGATTTCCCCGTTCGGGCAGCGCCAGAAAACCGCTACCGTCATTGACTCCAGTGCGCAGCAGTTCGAGACGGTATTCATTTCTGGCGGGCGCCGCGGTTTCAGCCTGGAGATCGCTCCGCGAGATGCCGCGAAGGCGACCGGAGCCATTTGGGCGCCGATCGCCTCCGGCTAGACAGCGATTGGCCAAAAAAGGGCCCTGCCTGCGGGATCGAGATCTGTTGATCGTTCTCGCGGGCAGGGCCCTTTGCCGCCTTGGGCTATTGGACTTGAGGCAGCGGCATGCGCTTGCTCAAGAAGTCGGTGATCGCCCGGGCAAAACCCTGTGGATCCACATTCGGCTCACGCGTGTGCCCTGCCTTGGCAAAGGTCTTGAGCGTGACCAAATCCGGGCGCAGCGCCGCCAGTTTCAAGCTCGGGCCATTAGGGACGAACTCGTCATCACGGCTGTGCATTATCAGCGTCGGGAATTTCAATTCGTCCGCGCGGTCCACCCAATTCAACCGGCGCAGATTGACCGGGGCCGCTTGGCCGGTGACCCAGCGCCCTGCCTTATTGGACAGCAGCCACTGGCCGAACAGGCCCACCGATTGCGGGATCTTATTGGCCCGGGCCTGGTGCGAAAGCACATCTACCCAATTGATTACCGGGCCGACCAGCATGAGCGAGTCAATATGGTGGGCCAGCTTGCTCCGATCGGCGGCCTGCAGGCTGATGGCACCTCCCATGGACCAGCCCAGCAAGATGATCTGCTTCGCTCCGCGGTCCAGTGCGAATTGGATACCCGATTCCACGTCATGCCATTCGGTATCGCCCAGACCGTAGCGGCCATCCGGGGCGCTCGGAGCCAAACCGTCATTGCGGTAGCTCATCAGCAAGGTCGTAACCCCGAGTTCGCTCAAGGCAGGCAGCGCCCGAATGGTCTCATTACGTCGGGCGCCTCGGCCGTGCACGCCAATCACCCAGACATCTTCGTTCGTGGAGCCACGCACCAGCCAGGCTGGACCGTCGCCGCCATCCAGGGGCACGACTACGTCTTCTGCGTCAAAGCCCAGGTCCGCGGGGTGCTCGTAAATTGCCCCGGATAGGTTGCCGCGGCGTACTCCCTGGAGGGTGCCGTGATAGATCTTCTCGATTTTGCGCGCCACCAGGCGGGATTTGCCCGGAACGGCTTCCGGCGCGGAAAGCCGCAGCGCGCAGGAGCCGAATTCGGTGAGGAAGCTGCACGGACCAGGTTCGCTGGTATCGGCGTCCTTGTTGAAATGCAACCAGAGTTTGCCCTCGGCATCGGTGACGACCTCCCGGATGATGCTGTTGCCGGTGCGGCGTTCTTCCGGGGTCACTACACGTCGGGCGAAGTAACCGGCGAGCGCTGATACGCTGGCGGCCACCAGGGAACCAGCGCCCAGTCCCAGCCCAACCCCAATCAGGGTTGCAGGCACTGCGCTGCGGGGTTGCATGGTATCTACGATGTTCCGAGCCATGTTTTCATCTTTCCATGACCTGGCCCGGGAATCATCTAGCCTGCTCAAGCGTTTTATATTGCATGAATGATGAATCGGTAAACCAATCAGCACAGCCAGCAGACGAAGCAACCGCGCGCAGCGATGTGCAGTGGCAGCAGATCCTCTCTTCCGAGGAATTCCGCGTATTGCGCCAAGCAGGGACCGAGCGTCCATTTACCGGCGAATACTGGGATACCACTACCGAGGGCGTGTACTCCTGCCGAGCCTGCGGTTCGGAACTGTTCGCCAGCACTACGAAGTTCGATGCCGGTTGCGGCTGGCCTTCCTTCTTCGCGCCGTTGGCCGAAGATCGGGTGCGCTATATCAGCGACGAGTCCATGGGCATGAAGCGTGTTGAGGTGCGTTGCGCCAATTGCGATTCGCATATGGGCCACGTTTTCGAGGGTGAAGGTTTCCAAACCCCAACCGATCTGCGTTACTGCATGAACTCTTTGAGCTTGACCCTGCGTCCTGCTCAGGGCTAATGCCTTTGTCGGTGGCAAGGCATGGATCACTTTTAGAGCAAGAGTTGCTTATTCACTGATGACTTAGCATCACCTTTTCTGTTGTTTGAGCGTAGCGTTCAAGGTAAGCACTTGAGCGCTGCCCCAAACATGAAAAGAAGGTGTATGAAATGACTCAGATTTCCTCCAAGCCAGTACCGGCCACCGACGCAGAAGTACTGCAGATCGCAAACTCGGAAGCTTGGCTGACGCTGAAGTCTGCCGCCACCGAGTTCCAGGGCCTCCAGGGACAGGACGGTTCCTTGGCCGACAGCGCATCTGCACCACAGGCTGCCAAGCTCGTTGATTCCATCATCGAGTCGGTGCAGTCCTTGCGCGTGCACTTCGAGCACGACGCAGAGTACCTCGAACAGGTGGTCACGGACCTGCGCCAGTGGGCAGATGCAGGCTTCGGCGTTCCCGACTTCCTCGATTCGCTGATGCAGTTCCAGCCCCAGGCCCAGCGCATTGACGGCCTGCTGCATCTGGTGCTTTTCCCGATGTACACCCAGAACGGTTCAACCAACCGCCACCTCGAAGCCGTGCTGGTGCAGGTCATGTGGCCTGAGTTCATTGCCGATCTGGAGAGCAAGGACTACGCCAACGCCCTGTTCGTGCCGCTGCGCTTCATCGACTTCACCGAAGGCTACAACACCAATTCCGCGGTGCTCTTCCCGGAGTCGGTCGCCATTCGGCAGACTCCGTCATTCACTTGGGGCGCGATCTTCCAGGATCGTGAGGCTGTACGCTTCCGCAAGGTCCTGCAGGAAGCTACACGCATCACCAACCTCGAACTGCCCGATGACGCCGCAGAGCTGCTCAAGGACCAGCACCTGACCGAAGAAACCTTCATCATGTGGGACCTGATTCACGACCGCACCCACATGCGTGGCGATCTGCCATTCGACCCGTTCATGATCAAGCAGCGCATGCCGTTCTTCCTTTACTCGCTCGAAGAACTGCGTTGCGATTTGACCGCGTTCCGCGAATGCATGAAGATCGCCGCCAACCCGGCTTCGGATCAGAAGAGCGCCAAGATGGCCAAGCTGGTGCAATACGCGGTGATCTTCGACCGCATCTTCCGCTTCGCCATCACCGGCTCGCGCGTACGCAACTACGACGGTCTCGGTGGCCAGTTGCTGTTCGCATGGATGCACCAGCACCATGTACTGCACTGGACCGACACCAAGTTGAGCATCGATTGGGATCAGGTACCCGAGGTGGTTGCAGCCTTGGGGGATGCGATCGACGAACTGTATTGGAAGTCCATCGACCGTCCGAAGCTGGCTCACTGGCTTGCTGCCTACGAACTGGTTTCGGCCACCGTCACCCCGAACCCCGCGTCGGTCTGGGCCAAGGGTCCGGATGCCCTGCCGCTGACCGCACCACTACGTGAAATCACCGACCAGGTCATGGACGATGAATTCCCGCTGTCGATGTTCTACGAAGCTCTGAATAAGAAAATGGCCACCGTCATCGAATCGACCAAGGGCATGACCGGGGCAACGAAAATCTAGCCTTTCCTCTAGGCTAGAAAATGTGAGCAAAGAAAGAATCTCCTTGAACGAGACATCCAGGCTAGTGCTCCTTGCCGGTGCTACTTCCGCCTCCGGCATTGCCAGCGCCACCGCGCTGGTTGATGCCGGAGCGCGCGTGCTTGCAGTGGGAAGCAACCAAGAGCGCCTTGACGAACGCCTCCCGTTCGTTCATGCCCGCTATGAATGCGATCTGGGCGACTTCGCAGCGGTCAAGCAATTGGCGCTGCGGATTCATGAAGAGCACGGCAGCATCGATGCGCTGATCCACCTGGTAGGTGGCTGGCGTGGCGGTAAGTCGATCACCGGCCAAACCGACGAGGACTGGGATTTCTTGCACAGCAGCGTGCTGACCACCCTGCGCAACACCTCCCGCGCCTTCGTCGATGATCTGGTCGCCTCCCCCGCAGGCCGCTTGGCGATAGTCAGTGCCGAGGCAGTGCTGAATCCGACCCCGTCCAATGCCAACTACGGTGCGGTCAAGGCCGCAGCGGAACACTGGGTCAATGCCATCGCCCGCCTGTTCGCCAAGCAGGCAGAAAATGCCGCCGCGGTGAGTTGGGTCGTCAAGGCATTGAGCGACAAGTCTCCCGAAGAAACGCCTTCCGGGCAGACCCCGGTGCAGTTTCTTGCCCAGGCCGCAGTGGCTTTGCTTGGCCAGGATGCCCGCGAGCTCAACGGCACCCGGGTTGCATTGCCCAAGGCCTGATTACTGGTCGGTGCACACCTCTGGGCGCTGCACTGGCATAGCTTTCGACTTCACCCCTTGAACTACTAAGGACCTCCACAGCATGACTTTTACCCACGACGCTTCGATTCGCGGATTCGCTTCGGATAATTATTCTGGCGTGCACCCGCGCATCATGGATGCGATTGCCCGCGCCAACGGCGGCCACCAGATCTCCTACGGTGAGGACCAGTACACCGAGGAACTAGGCAACGTCGCCCGCAATGCCTTTGGCTCGAAAGCCCAGATCTTCCCGGTTTTCAACGGCACCGGCGCCAACGTCATCGCCTTGCAGTCCTTGCTTCCACGCTGGGGCGCTGTCATCTGCGCATCTTCTGCACATATCAACGTGGATGAGAACGGTGCGCCGGAGCGCATCGGCGGCTTCAAGCTGCTGCAGGTTGACACTCCCGACGGCAAACTGACTCCAGAGCTGATCGACCAGGAAGCATGGGGCTGGGGCGACGAGCACCGCGCGCAGCCGCTGGCCGTGTCGATCACCCAGGCCACCGAGCTGGGCACCCTGTACACCCCTGGGGAAATCAAGGCCATCACCGACCACGCGCACAAGCTGGGCATGAAAGTGCATCTGGATGGCTCGCGCCTGTCCAACGCCGCGGCCTCCCTGGGCGTGCCGTTGCGCGCGCTGACCACTGACGTCGGCGTGGACATTGTTTCCCTCGGCGGTACCAAGAACGGCATCCTGCTCGGTGAGGGCATTTTGACCCTGCGCAGCGAACTGGCCCAGGACCTGAAGTACCTGCGCAAGATGAACATGCAGCTGGGTTCGAAAATGCGCTTCATCTCCGCACAGCTGATCGAGCTCTACGGCACCGATCTGTGGCGCGAATTGGCAAGCCACTCCAACGCCATGGCCGCCAAGCTCTCGCAGGCAGTTGAGGAAATTGACGGAGTCCAGCTGGTCTACCCGACTCAGGCCAACGGCGTCTTCGCCCAGCTGCCTACCGAGGTCAGCGACCAGCTGCGCGAGCACTTCCGCTTCTACGACTGGGATCGCGCGGCCGGCCAAGTGCGCTGGATGTGCTCGTTCGACACCACCGAGGAAGATGTTGCAGCGTTCATTGCCAAGCTGCACGAGCTGCTCGGCGCCTACGCCGCCGCTTAGCATGAACCCGCGGTCGGCGCGCCGTACCCATGCTCGGGCACGGCGCGCTTAGACTCAAATTGTGACCAATGATCGCCCTGCTTCCGCCATTCCGAAGGCCTTTGCCACGGCCCTTGAAGAGTTGTCGCATGCCAAGGTGCGCAAGGAACTGAAATTCACCGAAATTCCGGCCCCTGGCAGGCTGGCGCCGTTCGCGCTGGCACTCAGCGGCGACGTGATGGATGTGGTTGCTCCCGGACACGGCCCCCAGGGCCAGGAGATTGGCCGCACCCCGTTCCTCCAACCATCCGAGCAGCTGGCCACCGGACGCTTCATCCTCCTCTTCGACCCCGCAGGCCAAGAACTGTGGAATGGCCAGTTCCGCATCGTCACCTACATTCGGGCCCGTCTGGATCATGAAATGGGCCAGGATTCCATGCTGGCTTCCGTCGCGTGGTCATGGCTCGAAGAAGCCCTGCGCGATCGCGACGCCGCATACCATTCCGCTGGCGGTACTGCGACTCGGGTAATTTCCGAATCCTTCGGCAATCTCGCCGGGGAACAAGACCATATCGATATCGAGCTGCGTGCTTCCTGGTCCCCGGACTCTGACCATCTGGGAACGCATCTGAGCGCGTGGGCCGATATGGTTTGCACTTTCGCCGGCCTGCCTCCCCTGCCCGAAGGCGTGCAGCAGCTGCCTCATCGCCGCCTGAGCTAGCGATTATCAATGCGATGGAGCCGAATAGTCCTAGAATGGAAGCACCATGCCGAATTCTGACTCTTCCGCTCCCGCATCATCCACCACTGCCAACGAGGCCGCCGCACCCGTTCTGACGCCACTAAGTGCGCCACGCGACGGGATCCCCGAAGTCATCGACACCGCACCTGCCTTGCGCCGTGCAGTGCGGGCGCTGGAAGCCGGCATCGGCGATCTGGCCGTGGATACCGAAAGAGCCAGCGGGTTCCGCTACGGCCAGCGCGCCTTCTTGCTGCAGATTCGCCGAGAAGGTGCGGGTACTTGGCTGATCGACCCTGAAACCCTGGACGATCTGTCCCCGCTGCGCGAGTTCGTCAACGAGCAGCCCTGGATCCTGCATGCGGCCACCCAGGATTTGCCGTGCCTGCACGAATTGGGCATGTCCCCTACCTCGCTGTTCGATACCGAGATGGCTGGCCGTCTTGCGGGATTCCCCCGCGTCTCGCTGGGTACCATGGTGGGCGAATTGCTCGAGCTGCAGTTGGCGAAAGAACATTCGGCAGTGGACTGGTCCACCCGCCCGTTGCCTGAATCATGGCTGAACTACGCCGCACTGGATGTGGAAGTTCTCGAAGAGCTGCGCCAGGCCATCACCGCGGTGCTGGAAGAGCAGGGCAAGCTGGATTTCGCCTTCCAGGAATTCGAGTACGAACGCAATCTGCCTGACCCTTCCCCGGCACAGGTGCCGTGGCGCAAATTGTCCGGCATCCATAAGCTCAAGAGCCGACGCAATCTGGCGGTAGCTCGCGAACTGTGGCTTTCCCGCGAAGCCCTGGCGCAGAGCCGCGACGTTGCCCCGGGTCGGCTCATTCCCGACCGCGCCATCATGGCCGCCGTGGATCAGCGCGCCACCAGCGTTCCAGCGCTCTTGCAGATCCCCGGGTTCCACACGCGCAATGCCAAACGCGATGCCGCACGCTGGGTCGACGCGATCAAGCGCGGCAATAGCACCAGGGACCTGCCCGACCTGCGCGCCCCCAAGCCGGACTTGCCGCACCCCCGCTCATGGGCCGAAAAGAACCCGGCCGCGGCGAACCGGCTGGACGCGGCCAAGCTGGTCGTCAATGAGGTGAGCGAGCACTGGAATATTCCCGGCGAGAATCTCTTGACCCCGAAGTACCTGCGTGAATTGTGCTGGAATGCGCCGGCTCGCATCAGCGAGGCAAGCGTAGCGGACATGCTGGAAAATCTCGGTGCCCGCCAGTGGCAGCGTGGACTTCTTGCGGACAAGCTGGCCATCGCGTTGAAGCAGGCCTAGGCGGTTTCCAAGAAGGATTCACCGCGGGTTCCCGGATTTGCGAGGTGCTGCACTTGCACTTCAAGTTACTACTGAGTAACGTATGGTTCAGGTCACAGTGATGCTGGCCACTGCCCGGTCTTCACGGGCAGCATGAACTAACCCCAAGGAGCCCGACGGTGAGTGCCAACGCTTCGACCGTGCGCAACAATGCGCGCCCTTCGCTCGACGACCGCGATGTCGTCTTCATCGACGGGGTACGCACCCCATTTGGCAAAGCCGGCGAGAAGGGGATCTACCACGGTACCCGCGCCGATGACCTTGCCGTCAAAGCCGTACGCGGCCTGCTGGAACGCAACCCGGAAGTTCCTGCCGAGAAGATCGACGAGATCTCCATTGCCGCAACTACGCAGTCCGGCGACCAGGGCTTGACCTTGGGCCGCACCGTGGGCCTGCTCTCCGGTATCCCCAAGTCCGTTCCGGGCTTCGCCATCGACCGCATGTGCGCCGGAGCGATGACCGCCGTCACCGCGACCGCCGGCGGCATCGCTTTCGGCGCCTACGATGTAGTGGTCGCCGGCGGCGTGGAGCACATGGGCAACCACCCCATGGGCGCCGGAGCGGACCCGAACCCGCGCTTCCTCTCCGAGCGCATCGTCGACCCGCAAGCATTGAACATGGGCAATACCGCGGAGAACCTGCACGACCGCTTCCCTGCGATCACCAAGGAACGCGCCGACCGCTATGCTGTCGCATCGCAGGCCAAGCTGGCCAAGGCCTACGAGAACCAGCAGATCCAGGCCGATCTGATCCCCGTGGCAGCCAAGCGGCCGGGCGAAGGCTGGGCCGTGAACTCGGTTGACGAGCCGCCACGGCCAGGCACCACCATGGAATCGCTGGCCGAACTGCGCACCCCCTTCCGCGCCCACGGACGCGTGACCGCAGGCAACGCAGCAGGCTTGAACGACGGAGCCACCGCCGCCCTGCTGGCCAGCGGCGAGGCAGTGCGCGAACTGGGCCTGGAACCGAAGATGCGCATGGTCTCCTTCGCCTTCGCCGGCGTGGACCCGGACGTGATGGGCTACGGGCCGGTGCCGGCCACCGAAAAGGCCCTGGCCAAGGCCGGCCTTGGCATCAACGACATCGGCCTGTTCGAAATCAACGAGGCTTTCGCCGTGCAAGTGCTGTCCTTCCTCGACTACTACGGAATCGACCAGGACGATGAGCGCGTGAACCGGTACGGCGGTGCCATCGCCGTGGGCCACCCGCTGGCCTCTTCCGGCGTGCGCCTGATGTCCCAGCTGGCCCGCCAGTTCTCCGAAGACCATTCGGTGCGCTATGGCATCACCACCATGTGCATCGGCTTGGGCATGGGCGGCACAGTGATCTGGGAGAACCCAAACCACGCGGACTTCGGCAGCAAGGCATAAGGAAGAGACAATGACTGCAATGAGCAAAGATTTCCAGGCTGTCGCGCAGCTGATGCACGATGAGACCGTCACCCACACCTTCGTGAAGGATGTGGCCTTGCCAAGCGGCAAGACACTGGCATTGCTGACCCTGGATAACGGCCTGGACCACAAGAAGCCGACCACCCTCGGGCCCAATGGCCTGCTGGAACTGCGCGCCGCGCTGGAAGTCCAAGCAGAACGCGCCAAGAATGGCGAGATCGATGCCCTGGCGATCACCGGCAAGCCGTACTTCCTGATTGCCGGTGCCGACCTGTCGGCCGTCACCCGCCTGAGCGCACCGGATCAAGCAACCGCCATGGCTTCGCTGGGCCACTACACCTATGAGCTGCTTGCCGATTTGGGCGTTCCGACCTTCGCTTTCATCAACGGCCTGGCGCTCGGCGGCGGCTTGGAAATCGCGCTGGCTTGCAACTACCGCACGGTCAGCACCGCCGCGGGCGCTTTGGGCCTGCCAGAAGGTTTCCTCGGCCTGATTCCGGGTTGGGCCGGCGTATACCGCCTGCCCCGCCTAGTCGGCCCCGAGAACGCGCTGAAGGTCATGATCGAGAACCCGCTGAACAGCAACCGCACCCTCTCCGGTCCGGCAGCTGCCAAGATGGGGGTGGCCGACGCCCTGTTCGAACCAGCTGACTTCATCGAGCACTCCATTGCCTTCGCTGACGGTGTCATCTCCGGAACCACAGAGGTCAAGCGCCCCAATGCGGTCGATCCAACCGATCCCGAGGTTGCTCGCCGCTGGCTGGATGCGGCCGACGCTGCCGAAAAGTTCGTCGATGCGAAGCTGTCCGGCGCGGCCCCGGCACCGTACAAGGTGCTTGAGGTCTTCCGCAAGGGCCTGGCCATCTCGCAGCAGGAATCAGCAGTCCTTGAAGTCGAAGCGCTGACTGGCCTGATGAGCACCCCGCAGTTCCAGAACACCGTGTACGCCTTCCTGGACCTGGTCCAGAAGCGCGGCAAGCGCCCCGCCGGCGCACCGGATCCAAAGCTCGCGCGCCCCATCACCAAAGTGGGTGTCGTTGGCGCAGGGTTGATGGCTGGCCAGCTGGCCCTGCTGTTCGCCCGCCGCCTGAACGTTCCGGTGGTTATCACCGATCTGGATCAATCGCGCGTGGACAAGGGCCTTGCCTACATCCATGGCGAGATCGACAAGCTGCACGCCAAGGGCCGCATGAGCCAGGATGCGGTCAACCGCACCAAGGCTCTGGTTACCGGATCGGTCACCAAGAAGGCGTTCGCGGATGCCGACTTCGTCATCGAGGCCGTCTTCGAAGAGCTGAATGTGAAGAAGCAGGTTTTCGCAGAGGTTGAAGCCGTGGTCTCCCCCGAGTGCATTCTGGCCACCAACACTTCCTCGCTCTCTGTCACCGAGATGGGCCGCGACTTGTCGCATCCAGAGCGCCTGGTCGGTTTCCACTTCTTCAACCCGGTAGCCGTGATGCCGCTGCTGGAAATTGCTGCTACGGAGTGGACCAACGATTCCTCGCTGTCCACTGCATTCGTGCTGGGCAAGAAGCTGAAGAAGACCACGGTGAAAACCAAGGATTCTGCCGCATTCGTGGTCAACCGCGTACTGCTTCGCCTGATGAGTGAAGTCCAGGCCGCTTTCGACGAGGGCACCGACGCGAAGACAGCTGACTCGGCACTGACCCCCATGGGCCTGCCAATGAGCCCGTTGACCTTGTTGGCGATGGTAGGTCTGCCGGTCGCGCAGCATGTCAACGAGTCGCTGAACGCCGCTTTCGGCGAACGATTTGCCGTCTCGGAGAATCTGCAGAAACTGATCGATGCCAAGATCACTGCCCTCTGGGTCAAGGATGAGGCAGGCAACCAGGTGCTGAATCCCGAGGCTGAAAAGCTGATGGCCTTCGGCGATCAGCACTCGAGCAAGGAACAGATCCTGGCTCGTGTTCAAGATGCTCTGGCCGAGGAAATCGGGCTGCTGCTGGATGAGGGCGTCGTTGCCGAAGCAGCCGACGTCGATCTATGCATGATCACCGGTGCCGGCTGGCCAATGCACCTCGGTGGCATCACCCCGTACCTGGACCAGGTTGGCGCCTCCGAACGTGTCAACGGGAAGAGGTTCAACGGCTAGTACCTTCCGGGCCGTTCTTGGTTCCGGTGCTTCTCCCTGAGTGCTGGACCCATGCGAGATGCCGGGACCGCTTCCCTCATGAGGAAAGCTGGTCCCGGCTTCTTGCTGCCCCGTTAAGATGCAGGAACCCCGTACAGCTGGTAAATGCTGCTGTACGGGGTTCCTGCGCTCCATGGAGCTGGGCTTCGCATGCCCAGTTACTTAGATGATGTCTTCACCATTGCGACGGGCTTCCAGCCATTCCTGGATAAATCCCCTGCTGATGAAGAACAGTACTCCGGCCACTATAACTGGCCATACCAGTACGTACAGGCTCAGGAAAAACGTCGTCATTATTTGCCTCCCAGGCTCTTTGCGTCGTGTCCGGCTTCTGCAGCCCCGGTCTTTGCAGGTACTGCGTCGAAGTCACCGGTGCGTACTGCGATGACATCGAAGTCGAATTCCATCTTGGATCTGAATGACATGAGGTAGCAGACGATGGTACTTACCGAGTAGGCAACCAGCGAGGCGCTCAAGGTCGTGTAGTCGCGCAAGAATCCGAAGACGAATGGTGCGCTGGCCAGCATCGCGACGACCCCAACAATTTTGGCGACGCGCAGACCGAAGAACCCGAAGCTCATCAATGCCAAGACCACGCCAATGCCAATCACCGACAGCAACTCGATCAGCAAGCCGGTGACGCCATTGATAGGGATCAGCTCGAAGCGAACCGGGATGAAGATCGCCAGAGCAACCAGTACTGAAACGGTGAAAGCCTTGTTCGTGACCTTCTTCCAGTAGAAGCTGGCCAAAACCGGGAAGACCAGCGCGCCCCAAAGAGCTCCTACGAAGACCAGCAGGTCCAGGATGTTCAGTTGCATGCTCGCGAAAGCGACTGCCAACGCGGTGGCAACGACCATGGTCGCACGGCCAATGAGAAGCATCTTCTTCGGATCAGCCTTGTCCTTGCCTGCGACGTTCTGTCCGTACACGTCGGCCATCATGATCGAGGACAAAGCTGCCAAGTCCGAGTCAGCAGTTGACGACAGTGCACCAATGATCATGATGAAGAACAGCGCCAGCAGTACACCTGGCAGGTAGCTGGCTGCCATCTCAGGGATGAGGTTGTTCATGTCGCCACCGGATGGCTCGAACCCAATGTACAGGGCGAGCACGCCGAGCATGCCCACGCCAATGACCATCGCGCCGTAGCCGATGGTTGCAGTGATGAAAGTTGGCTTGATCAGGTCCTCGCGTACTGCGAAGAGACGCTGGGCAATGGTCTGGTTGCCAATTGCGTAGGCCAGAACAGCGGCAATGTATGGTGCGCCCTGGCCCAAGAATGCTTCAGAAGAGAAGAAATTGGACTGCTGCGGGGTCAAGTTGCTCGCACCGGTTTCGAATGCGGCCGGGAACCCTGAGGCAAAGAAGATTACTGGGACAATAATTGCTACAGCGCCGAGCATGGCAACGACCTGGACAAAGTCGGTCAATACCGAGGCACGGAATCCGGACCACAGCGTGTAGAGCAGAACGCCGCCGGCAACGGCCAGCACGCCTTGGATGAAGTTGAAGGGCGAAAGCATCGAAATCAATACGCCACCGGCAATGAAGTTGGACATCAAGGAGATGACCGAACCAACGATATTCGACCCGGCGAGCATCAGCTGGCTGGAGCGCCCATGGCGTGCGTGCATGACCTCTGCGAGCGTGTGCGCGCGTGGCGCGACCTTGCGGATCCGCTTGCCGAATGGGTAGATGAACAGAATCATCAACGCACCCCAGAGCCCATAGTGGATCGGGCCGGAGATTCCGTAGGTGTACCCGGACGTGGCCGAGGCATACATCGATGAGGCCCAGATCCAGGTAGCGGTCATGCTTGCAGCGGAAATGCCGAATCCAATTTTATTTCCCGCCGTCATGTAGTCGTCGGCGTTTTCTTTCTTCTTCCCGATTCGGGTGGAAATATAGAAGGTTCCTCCATAGAAGAACACCAATAGCAAGACAACAGTTAGGGCGCTGAACTGCACTATTTCGTTATTCACGCGCCACCTCCCTCTAATAGACAGTGATGAGATTCGCGCCGGGAGCTAAATGCTCAACCGGCGACTTATCCTGCACGTCTTCCTGCGAGATGTCATCGCAAGGGGTAAATTTCAGCTGACGCGCACAAGCCCCTGGGCCCATGAACCACTTCCCAACACTCAAGTTTCGTTCGTTTCTCATTCGTATCGTTCATCCCTAGTCACGGGGAGCACCAGCTCGTGGATTCGCTCCAGAACCTGGCGCTTTTGGCTTCACAAAGTGAATCCGGACCCATGGTTTGCCTGCATCGCACTTGCGGCTATCCATATTGGCGCGCAATGGCGCTTCGGGTCAGTTCAGGCGCGGTACTCGCGTTGGCGAATACCGCCGGTTTTCCATCGGAGGGCTGCTACCCGGAACTCAACACGCGATTACTGCGCGGAGTAACTCAGTCGGCGATAAAACGCAGGACAGGAAAACAGCGAAAGCTCTCTCCGAAATTAGTAGCTTCAACTAACTATACAAATATTAGCATGAATGCAAAGATATTCGAATCTTCCGCCGCAAGGCAGCGGGGCACCCCACTCACCGACCAGCCGGCAGGGGCGCGATGTTGAATCTGCCGATCGTCTGTATCAATTACGGGACGACCTTGCGGATGTGTGTAACGGTGCGCACATAAGTGCGGAAAGCCGAAATAAAAAACATCTAGTTCTGGCCGTTCTATTCCCCACTGGGAGACGGGCGGGCATGCCCCAATTACACCACCCGAAATGCCCCACCTGGATTACCAACCTCTCCAAAGTGCGGGATTCAGAGCCATGCCGAGGGAGCACCCGGCGCTATGGATACTCTCGGGACTTCGAAAACACTGCATAAATATTCATAGTATTCGATACCGCCTGGCGAACGCATGCAGACCGCTCCCCCGCCGATCAAACTCACCGCATGCCGCATCCTCCTGACGCGGACGCTTTGCTCTTAGCGCCGGCACAGAGATCTCTGCCAGAATGGGTGCATGACTGACATCGCCCGACCAGCCCGTCGTACGTTCATGTGCGCCTCGGCAGCACTTGGTTCCGCCGCACTGCTCACCGCCTGCGGTGATGGACATTCTGAAGCCGACACCCCCGAGGCATTGCCGATCCCTGAACCAACCGGAGAAGGACAGGCGCTCATGAAGGCCAAGGACCTTGCCATCGGATCGCGTGCACTCGCTCCAGCCAAGGATCCTTCCGGAAAAGAAGTAGGCGTTTTGCTCTTCCGCAAGGATGAGAAGACAGTTTTGGCCTACTCGAACGTCTGCACCCACCAGGGTTGTGCCGTGAGCCCGAAGTCCAGCAAGGAAGATTTCTACTGCGCCTGCCATGGCTCACGATTCGCACCCGCTGACGGTACCGTGGACGAAGGTCCAGCTATCGCGGCTCTGCCACGCTACGCGGCGGCAATTGAAGGTGACGACATCGTCGCCTATATCACCGCCGCAGAGTAGTTTCCCAGCTCTTTTAAAGCACGAAAGGCTGAACCCGGATGGGTTCAGCCTTTCGTGCTTTCTAATTGGTTCGTTTAGAACAATGCAACCTTCTGCGGGGTCGGGAAGAGCTCATCCATCTGGACCCGTTCCGCAGCGCTCGGAACCCAACGCACCGCTGCAGCGTTGGCTCGAATCTGCTCGGGACGGGTGGCACCGGCAATCACTGAGGCCACCGGCGACTGCGCTGCCAGCCACGAAAACGCCAATTCGATTGGCGTCAGATCCCGTTCGGCGGCAAACGCATCGAATTGATCCAACTGCTCGAAATCGCTGGTTTCCACGAGATGCTGACGAGCGTGAGTCAGGCGACTGCCTTCTGGGGCATGCCCCTTGGAGTATTTCCCGGTCAGCAGGCCGTTTGCCAGCGGGAAGTAGGGCAAGACGCCCAGATCGAATTCACGAGCCGCTGGAAGCACTTCCAGTTCTGCACGGCGGTCAATCAGGTTGTAGTGATTCTGTGCCGAGACGAATCGCTCGGTTCCCAATTCACGGGCCACGTACTCCGCCTGGGCGATTTGCCAGCCGGCCCGGTTGGAATGACCGATGTAGCGAACCTTGCCGCTGGTGACTAGCTCATCCATGGCCCGCAAGGTTTCTTCGATGGGAGTGTTCGCATCTGGGGTATGGAACTGATACAGGTCGATGTAGTCGGTACCGAGCCGCTTGAGCGACGCTTCGACGGCTTTGACGATATAACGGCGCGAACCACGTGCATTGAAGTCCGGACCATTTGCGCCCTGCATATCCATGCCGAATTTAGTGGCCAGCACGATGTCATTGCGTGCTTGCCCTAGCGCTTTGCCCAGACGGATTTCGGAAAGCCCTGGTTCCTTTCCATAGACATCCGCGACATCGAAGAGCGTAATACCCGCATCAAGCGCCGCATGGATAACCGCGTCGGTTCCTTCTTGGGATTCGGTCGCAGTACCTGCGCGGCCAAGATTGTTGCAGCCTAGCCCGACGACGGAAACACTCAGGCCGCTGCGGCCTAGCTGACGGAATTCCATGGACACCTCATCTGTTGGTTTGTTCATCCGCTTCACTGAGCGACGTTATACCCATAGGCTATCCGGTAGGTAGTTGTGCTCAACATTTCACAGCACAATTCACTGCATTGCATATTTATCCATTAGGATGGAAACATGTCTAAAGTTCTTACCAATCTCCCTGTAGGCGAGCGCGTAGGTATCGCGTTCTCCGGTGGCCTCGACACCTCGGTGGCAGTAGCCTGGATGCGCGACAAGGGCGCCATCCCTTACACCTACACTGGCGACCTCGGCCAGTACGACGAGCCAGATATCGACGCTGTACCTGGCCGTGCACTGGAGTACGGTGCAGAGAACTCCCGCCTGGTTGATTGCAAGCCTGCTCTGGTTGAAGAAGGCTTCGCAGCACTCGCCTGCGGCGCTTTCCACATCCGCACTGGCGGCAAGACCTACTTCAACACCACCCCGCTGGGCCGCGCCGTCACCGGCACCCTGCTGGTCCGCGCAATGCGCGAAGATGGCGTGGATGTCTGGGGCGACGGTTCGACCTACAAGGGCAACGACATCGAGCGCTTCTACCGCTACGGCTTGATGGCCAACCCTAAGCTGCGCATCTACAAGCCATGGCTCGACCCCAACTTCGTTGCAGAGCTTGGTGGCCGCCAGGAAATGTCCGAATGGCTGCAGGAGCACGGTTTCCCTTACCGCGATTCGGCCGAAAAGGCCTACTCAACCGATGCCAACATCTGGGGCGCAACCCACGAGGCGAAGACCCTGGAACTGCTGAACAGCTCCATCGAGTCTGTTGAGCCGATCATGGGCGTGAAGTACTGGGACGCGAACGTAGAGATCAAGACCGAAGATGTCTCGGTTTCCTTCGTCGCTGGCCGCCCGGTAGCCATCAATGGCAAGGACTTCACCGATCCGGTGGCTCTGGTCAACGAAGCTAATATCATCGGCGGACGCCATGGTCTGGGCATGAGCGACCAGATCGAGAACCGCATCATCGAGGCCAAGTCCCGTGGCATCTACGAAGCACCAGCAATGGCGCTGCTGTACATCGCCTACGAACGCCTGGTCAACGCGATCCACAACGAAGACACCGTAGCCAGCTACCACAACGAAGGCCGCCGCCTGGGCCGCCTGATGTACGAAGGCCGCTGGCTGGACCCGCAGGCCCTGATGCTGCGCGAATCGCTGCAGCGCTGGGTTGGCTCGGCCATCACCGGCACCGTCACCATCCGCCTGCGCCGTGGCGACGACTACACGATCGTGAACACCGAGGGCGAGAACCTGAGCTACCACCCGGACAAGCTTTCGATGGAGCGCGTCGGCGACGCCGCTTTCGGCCCAGTGGACCGCATCGGCCAGCTGACCATGCGCAACCTGGATATCGCGGACTCCCGCGGCCGCCTGGAGCAGTACGCCAACATGGGCCTGGTCGGCGGCACCACCGCTGAACTCGTCGGCTCGCTGGAAGCTGGCGGAGCTGATGACATCGTGAACGCAACCCAGGTTGATAGCGATGACCTGGCGACCGACCGCGCTATCGAGTCTGCTGCATTCGACGCAGGCACCGACTAGACGCCAAGGCACAGCTAGAGGATCGGCCAAGTTCTCCCTTCACGGGGAGAACCTGGCCGATCTTTTATTCTGCCCGGAAACCGGTCAGCGCAAAAAAATAGTCCCAGACGTGTGAACGTCCGGGACTAGCCTGGGTTGCAGGCTGTCAGCCCTCGATCAAGGACAGCAGCGGGCTCACCGCGATGGTGAAACCAATCAAGGAAATCAGTCGAAGTACCATGCGGACACGTGCTCCCTGCTTGGTATTCGGTTCTGGCAGGCGGAAGCCCTGTTCAACGATCCACACCAATATGGCAATGACAACTCCGGTCAAGGCAACCTGCGCTGGGGCGAGGCCAGAAAGCAGGGACACCACTCCAATGCCGATGATGACACCGACGCAAGCCTGGAAAACCAGGTGCAACGGCGTGCGGGTTGCTCCCATCCGCGGGACTTTACGCTGGGCACCGGGGGTCTCGTCCCGGTCTTCTTGTGGAATCATTTCTCCTTGTTTCCTGCTCGTTTAAACCTGTGCTTTCGCGGGGCCGCGCGAAGACACCACTTCCTTGGACAACAGCAGGCCACTGCCGCCGTTAAAAACCACAGTACCGAACCGTGGAGCCCGGGCTACTTCTTCGAATCCCAGGGCACGATGAAGCGCCAAAGACGCAGTATTCTGCGCGTTGACCACGCACCATGCGGTCGAAGCGCGCTGCGCAATCCATGACAGCCTGGCCTCGGTTAGGCTTCGTGCCACGCCCCGTTGCCGGTATCCGCAGGCAACCTCGATCCCGGCAAGGTAATAGCCAGCTGGCGCCAACGGATCAGCAGGCTCCCACCAATGGGCTCGAGCCCAGCCAAGCAGCTCTCCGGCCGGGTTCTTGACGACTACCTGGCATTCACCAGCGCACCAATTTCCAGGTTCAGCCTGACGCCCCAAACTCTCCGACAGCCGACGGATGGCCGGGTGGTCCGCTGCCTGCATTGGCTGCGTCGCAACTATGGGGCTTATCATTCGTGATCAGTCGATGGACATCGGCTTTGGTGGCATCGGGTGCGCCATCTTCAGCTTGTTCAATTCCGCATAGGGCGCAACACCGATACTCATCTTGGTGAAGTCCAGCTTGGCTTCGCGGATGCACGTCTTGATCGCAGCGACTGCAAGCTTTGGAGCTGGTGATAGGACTCGGATGTTCAGCTTTCGGTTACCGAAATCGCTGGACTCCACCGTGCCAAGTCCGCGCCATGCCAAGTGGCCGGTCAGCGCTTCCTTGGCCTTCTTGTCCAGGTACTGGTCGCGCTCGGTGCCATTTGCGGATTTCAGCGCGTACTGCACGATAACCCACGACTGATCTTCTTCCTTGATCTCTGCATAGCCTTCGGCAGCACAGGCTTCAGCGAAACCAGCGAACAATTCGTCGGCGCGGTCGGTGTTTACGTCCTGGACTTCATTGGTCTTGGACATATGTCCCACGGTGCCGTGATTGATCACGAACTGACCCAATTCATCGTCCTCGAACTGCTGGAACCATGCTTCGCGGAATTCCAGTTCGTTCTTTTCGTTCATCCGGTAGGTGCGAATGATCGCCATGTGATTACCCCTTGGGTCTACGGTGTGCTTAGTTATCTAAATTTTTGGAGGCTTCGGCAAGCTGTGCGGCTAGGCGCTCAGCCTTGGATTGCCAGGTGGCGCGGTGTTCGGCATTGAACGGTGCATCGTTGTTGATCACGGTGCCGAGCAACAGTCCAGCTTCTCTTCCAATACTACGAACTAGGGAAGCTGGATAGTTCATGCCTATTTCATGTTCGGCGAATTCATCTTCATCATCAAGGAACACGCCTTGGCTACGTGAACGAATCACGTCCAAATCCATGTCAATGGAGTTGACTTCCCAAGCGCCACGCTTCATCCGTCGCCATCCGATGTTGCTGGACAGGTCGATGTAGACATCAAAATCTTCCAGTGCATCCGCATAGAGGGTGGCAATCCACTGGCCCGAGTGAGGAATCAGGCAGAGCGCATTACTCGCTGCCAAGTGTGCGGTGCCCGGACGGGCTACCAGTGCGCCGGCCGGCTGGTGAAGCCAATGTCCGTATTTGTCCTGTCCGAGATAAAATCCGGGCACCACCCAGTGCGGGCTGGAATCATACTTCCAGGCGCGCGCTACCACCAAGGAACCCTCGGCGATAGTTTCTGGGCTACGGGGCAGGTCTACCGGGCAGCCGGACGGTGAGCTCACAGCTTCGGAATCTGACCGGTAGGCAGGTCTTGTCCAGGGAGGGGCCGGGCGAATGGAACCTTGGTTCCCAGAACCTGCGCCAGGGTATCGCGGGCTACCTGCTGTGCATTCAGTCCAACGCGGTCCAAGACCTCAGCACGAGTTCCGTGCGCCAAGAATTCGGTAGGCAAACCTACTTCGTTCAGAGCCGTATCGACACCCGCTGCACGCATTTCGGTGCGCAAGCGCGAACCCACACCGCCGGCTCGGACGCCATCTTCGATGCAGACCACAATGCGGTGACGGGCTGCCAGTGAAATCACCGAGGTTGGCATTGGTAGAACCCAACGAGGATCCACCACGGTCACCGATACGCCCTGGCTGTTCAGTCGTTCTGCGACATCCAGCGAAAGCTCGCTCATGGCGCCCACGGAAACGATGAGAACATCCGGTGCGGAACGGTCCCCCAAGCGTGCCAGAACATCCACGCCATCTGGCAGGCGGTCCACAGCTTCGATGGGTTCACCCACCGAGCCCTTGGAGAATCGCACGACACTTGGCGCATCATTGATGTCAAGGGCTTCACGCAGTTCCTCCCGCAGGCGGTCGGCATCGCGCGGCGCAGCCAGATGCAGGTTAGGCACGATCTGGGTCAGCGCCATATCCCACATGCCGTGGTGGCTGGCGCCGTCCGGGCCGGTGACTCCAGCGCGGTCCAGCACGATGGTGACACCTGCCTTATGCAGGGCCACGTCCATCAGCAATTGGTCAAAGGCACGGTTGAGGAAGGTCGCGTAGACGCAGACCACCGGGTGCAGTCCGCCAAAGGCAAGGCCGGCGGCAGTAGTCATGGCGTGCTGTTCGGCGATGCCCACGTCAATGACGCGTTCAGGGTGTTCCTGGGACATTTTCTTCAGGCCCACTGGCTGCAGCATGGCACCGGTGATCGCCACAATGTCCTCGCGCTCGTTGGCCACCGCCGCGATCTCTTCGCCGAAGACGCTGGTCCAGCTCTGCGCGCTGGACTTGGAAACCGGCAGACCGGTGATTGGGTCGATAACGCCAACGGCGTGGAACTGGTCAGCTTCATCGGCGCGGGCCGGAGCGTAGCCGTGGCCCTTCTCAGTCAGGGCATGCACGAGCACTGGGCCCGCGTACTGCTTGGCCTGCTGCAGCGCTTCTTCTACTGCGCGCTGGTTGTGGCCATCGATCGGGCCGATGTACTTCAGGCCCAGGTCCTCGAACAGGCCTTGCGGTGCCCACCAGTCCTTGATGCCCTTCTTGGTGGCGTGAAGGGACTTGTAAGTGAAATCGCCTACTGGCCCGGATCCCTTGAGCTTGACCTTGAGCTTGTCCATGGCGTTCTCGTAGGCCGGGTGGGTACGGAACTTGTCCAGCTGCTGGCGCAGTCCCGAAAGCTGGTTGGCCAGGCCGCCGATGGTCGGGGCGTAGGAGCGGCCGTTGTCGTTGACCACGATGACTGCTTTGCGGTCCTTGTCGGCAGCGATGTTGTTGACTGCTTCCCAGGCCATGCCGCCGGTCAAGGCGCCATCGCCCACCAGGGCTACGGCGTAGCGGTCATTGTTATTCATCAGCTTGTTGGCGCGGGAAATTCCATCAACCCACGACAGCGAGGAGGAAGCATGGGAGGACTCAACCACATCGTGTTCTGATTCACCGCGGTCAGGGTAGCCCGACAGGCCTCCTTGTTGGCGCAAGGTCTCGAAATTCTGGCGTCCGGTAACCAGCTTGTGCACATACGACTGGTGTCCCGTATCGAAGACGATGGAGTCAGTTGGGGAATCGAAGACACGATGGATGCCCAAGGTCAGCTCGATAACACCGAGATTGGGACCCAAATGGCCGCCAGTACGAGCAACATTGTCGATGAGGAAGCCGCGGATTTCCTCCGCCAAGTCGTCGAGCTGCTCGAGGGTAAGCGCCCGCAGGTCACTTGGTTTCTTGATGGTCTTCAATAAAGACACGTTCATCCCCTTCACAAATTCGCCGACAATAGGCTGGAAAGCCCATGCGAAATACCTAGTTTACCGCGTTCAAGGCTTCTTTCATTATCCGTCAACGTCCGTGCTGGTGCTAATTTCCTAGCAATGACGTTCACTACCCCGAACGCATGTGCCCGTTCGCGTGCGAGCCTAGTTGCGGTCCAGCGTATCGGCCAGCATTTGCAGCCCTTGCGCTTCGAAGGATTCATCTCCAACTTCATAAGACCAGACGGCCGTGCCCAGGCCTTCACGTAGTTGCATCATTTTCCATGATAATTCTTCGCGCGGATCATAGCCGTAGCCCTGAAGGAAGGCTTGTTCCAGCTCCGGATGCCCCACCCACTGCTGTAGTGAGAGTCGCGCGAAGTCGCTGGAAGCTGGACGGAATTCAAAACGTCCAAAATCAATGACTTTCAGTTTTCCTTGGTCTACGAGCCAATTACGAGGCTGCCAGTCTCCGTGCGTTGGGACGACGGCCACGGATTTAGGCTCGTAGCTGGTGAACAGGTCCCTGATCTGCCGGCACCGTGAAGCACCGATGCGGTGCTTGCGTTCAAGCAGCTGAAGGAATTTTGCCGTCAGCCGGGCTTCGTAGCCATGAGCAACACGCTGTTCTTGATCGTGCAGCAACCTGAGCGCGTGTCCCGCCTGTCGATGCGAATCCGGCGCGTATTCATGTTCTGTCCCTACGCACAGTTCTCCGGGTTGGTAGTCCAGCACTGCCAGGCGGTGCACATCGCTTGAAAAACGCAGCCGCGCGGCCAGCCCGGCTTCGGCAAGTACACGCGTGTACCGGCGATGTGCTTCCAGCTCCCGGATGATGTGATGGTTGCTTTCGCCCGCGGTCTTGAGCACGAAGTGCTTTCCGGCTGCATCCAAATGGAGGACTTTAATGTCTGTCAGCCCCCAAGACATGTCCGAAACGACTGTTGCCTCTCCGAGCCAGGAACGCACTTGGTGCACTTGGCCCGCATTCAGCAGATCTTCAAGGGCAGGTGACGTCATCGGAAGTTCCTCTCCGCCAACAGTTTTCTGGAAGTGATTCCCGAGTCTAGCAATTGATCTCCAGGCTCCCTGCGGGCGGCGCTAAGCTGAGCGTATGCCATCTTCCTTCGATCCTCATCACGTCTCAGCGAGTTATTCGAGTCTCGCCAGCGCCTATATCGATCTGTTCGCTTCGCCCGAGCAGGCGGAGCTTGAAGACCGGGAGCTGATTGCGGCGTGGGCGGGGCAGCTGGAGGGGCCGGTCCTGGACGCTGGCTGCGGGCCTGGGCATTGGACACAGTTCATCGCCGATGCCCATCGGCCGGCTACAGGCGTTGACCTCGTTCCGGAGTTTCTGCACTTCGCACGGCGCAACTTCCAGAAGCCCGATTTCCTGCGTGCGGACTTGGCACAGTTGCCGTTCGAAGACCACCATTTTTCCGGGGTGCTCGCCTGGTACTCGGTAATCCATGCTCCTCCAGCCGAGCTTCCGCAGCTGTTGGGCGAGTTTGCCCGGGTGCTCAAGCCACGCGGCAAGCTGCTGCTCGGATTCTTTGCCGGGGATCAGCTAGAAGCCTTTGGCCACCAGGTCGCCCCGGCCTGGTATTGGCCGCCCGGGGAATTGGAGCTGTTGTTGGAAACGTCAGGCTTCAGCGTGCTGGAAGTTGGCACCCGCACCCGGTCCACGGCCCGCACCCATGGTCAGCTGAGTGCGTAAAAGGCTGGTTAAAAACCTGAGACCCAAGGCAATTGCCTTGGGTCTCAGGTTTTCCCGCGATGCGGAACTACTTAGAGATTCGCTTCGACCGGAGCCGAGGTGGATCTGCTAGTTGGCAGCGGCGATCTGGCGCAGTACGTACTGCAGGATGCCACCGTTGCGGTAGTAGTCAGCTTCACCTGGGGTGTCGATGCGCAGAACTGCGTCGAACTCGGTAACCTTGCCGTCTTGTGCGGTTGCGGTAACCTTCAGGGTCTTCGGGGTGGTGCCGTTGTTCAGCTCGGTCACGCCGGAGACAGCGAAGGTCTCGGTTCCGGTCAGACCCAGCGAATCAGCGGATTCGCCCTCTGGGAACTGCAGCGGCAGAACGCCCATGCCGATCAGGTTCGAGCGGTGGATACGCTCGAATGATTCGGTGATGACGGCCTTGACGCCCAGCAATGCGGTGCCCTTGGCAGCCCAGTCACGCGAGGAGCCCGAGCCGTATTCCTTGCCGCCAAGAACGACCAGCGGGGTGCCGGCAGCCTTGTAGTTCTCTGCAGCGTCGTAGACGTAAGCCTGCGGAGCATCAGCCTGGGTGAAGTCGCGGGTGAAGCCACCCTCGACGCCGTCCAGCAGCTGGTTCTTGATGCGGATGTTGGCGAAGGTACCGCGGATCATGACTTCGTGGTTGCCACGGCGCGAGCCGTAGGAGTTGAAGTCCTTGCGATCCACGCCGTTCTCGATCAGGTAGCGGCCAGCCGGGGTTTCCGACTTGAACGAACCTGCAGGCGAGATGTGGTCGGTGGTCACCGAGTCGCCCAGCTTCAGCAGCACGCGTGCGCCGCTGATGTCCTGGACTGGCTGCGGCTCGGCGGTCATGCCGTCGAAGTACGGTGCCTTGCGTGCGTAGGTCGACTTCTCGTCCCATGCGAAGGTCGAACCCTCCGGGGTGTCCAGTGCCTTCCAGCGAGCGTCGCCTTCGAAGACTCCGTCGTAGCCCTTGGCGAACATTTCCTTGTCGATCGACGAGTCAATGATCTCCTGGACCTCGACAGGCGATGGCCAGATGTCCTTCAGGAAGACATCGTTGCCCTCGGCGTCCTGGCCCAGTGCGTCGGTCTCGAAGTCGAAGTCCATGGTGCCAGCCAGTGCGTAGGCGATGACCAGTGGCGGGGAAGCCAGGTAGTTCATCTTCACGTCTGGGTTGATGCGGCCTTCGAAGTTGCGGTTGCCCGAAAGAACTGCGGTAGCTGCGAGGTCGTTGGCGTTGATGGCCTCGGAGATCTCGGCATCCAATGGACCGGAGTTGCCGATGCACGTTGCGCAACCGTAGCCAACAACGAAGAAGCCGAGCTTCTCCAGGTATGGCAGCAGGCCGGACTTCTCGTAGTACTCGGTAACGACCTTCGAGCCTGGCGCGACCGAAGTCTTGACCCATGGCTTGGAGGTCAGGCCCTTGTCAGCTGCGTTGCGAGCCAGTACGGCTGCGGCCAGCATGACCGAAGGGTTGGAGGTGTTCGTGCACGAGGTGATCGAAGCGATCGAAACCAGGCCGTGGTCCAGGGTGAACTGGGTGCCATCTTCCTTGGTGACATCGACGGCTACCGACGGGCGGCCAGCGCCCTGGGTGTCGTCGGCGTTCGATACGTAGTTGTGCAGGTCCTTGCGGAACTGTTCCTTCGAGGAAGACAGCTCGATGCGGTCCTGTGGACGCTTCGGGCCGGCGATCGATGGAACCACGGTCGACAGATCCAGCTCGAGGTATTCCGAGAAACGGATCTCGCGGCTTGGATCGTGCCACATGCCCTGTTCCTTGGCGTAAGCCTCGACCAGTGCCACGTTCTCGTCGCTGCGGCCGGTCAGGCGCAGGTAGTCGAGGGTGACATCGTCGATCGGGAACATCGCGGCAGTGGAGCCGAATTCTGGGGACATGTTGCCGATGGTTGCACGGTTGGCCAGTGGCACTGCTGCCACGCCTTCGCCGTAGAACTCAACGAACTTGCCAACAACGCCGTGCTTGCGCAGCATTTCGGTGATGGTCAGCACCACGTCGGTTGCGGTGGCGCCAGCTGGGATCGAGCCAGCCAGCTTGAAGCCGACAACGCGTGGGATCAGCATGGAGACAGGCTGGCCGAGCATTGCTGCCTCGGCTTCGATGCCGCCAACGCCCCAACCCAGCACGCCCAGGCCGTTGACCATGGTGGTGTGGGAGTCGGTGCCTACGCAGCTATCCGGGTAAGCGCGCAGTACGCCGTTGACCTCGCGGGTCATGACGGTGCGTGCCAGGTACTCGATGTTGACCTGGTGCACGATACCGGTGCCCGGTGGGACGACCTTGAAGTCATCGAATGCAGTCTGGCCCCAGCGCAGGAACTGGTAACGCTCGCCGTTGCGCTGGTACTCGATCTCCATGTTGCGCTCGACAGCGCCTTCGAAACCGAAGGTGTCGATCTGCACGGAGTGGTCGATGACCATTTCGGCTGGTGCCAGCGGGTTAACGCGGGTTGGGTCACCGCCGAGGTCCTTGACGGCCTCGCGCATGGTTGCCAAGTCAACGACACAAGGCACGCCGGTGAAGTCCTGCATCAGCACACGTGCAGGGGTGAACTGGATTTCGGTGTTCGGCTGAGCCGAAGCATCCCACTGACCCAGTGCATTGATGTGCTCGTTGGTTACGTTCGCGCCGTCTTCGGTGCGAAGCAGGTTCTCAAGAAGAACCTTAAGGCTGTAAGGAAGGCTGTCCGAGCCTTCAACCGTATTTAGTCGGTAAATTTCGTATTCGGTTCCATTGACGTCAAGTACGCCCTTGGCACCGAAGCTGTCCACATTGCTCACGTGGGACTCCTCTCGCCAGACACTCATTCTGTTGCACACGCACACTGTAATTCCAGTTAGGAGTTCCTAACTGAGATAGTCAGGCTCCTAGCGTGGCAGAGCTAAAAACAGTCTATCGCCTAAGCTCATAAAAAGACTCCTCGGAATAAATTTTCATCCGAATTCGTGTCTAATCGGACAATTTCAGGTGTTTAACGGCGCACGAAGAGCCCGATGGACTCCATATGGTGGGTATGCGGGTACAAATCGTGAATCTCCATATGCTCTAATTCGTAGCCGCGGCCCATCAAACGCGCGGTATCACGGGCGAAAGCCGCAGGGTCGCAGGACACGTAACAAATCCGGGATGCAGCAATGGAAGCCAGCTCCGCAGCCACCTGCTTATCGATCCCGGTGCGGGGCGGGTCAAGTACCACGGCGTCCAGGGAGGCATCCCCGGCGACCTGCCGTAACACTCGCTCAACACGGCCTCGGATCACCGTGGCCTGCGAATAGGAGCGCAGATTCTTCTTCGCATCGGCATGCGTGCCCGGAGCGCCTTCAATTGAGAAGACCCGGCCCTGGGAGCCAACTGCCTTAGCCAACGGGACGGAGAACAAGCCAGCACCCGCATAGAGGTCGGCGATTTGCTCGCCAGCGGCTGGCTCGGTCAGTTCAACTACGCGCTGGGAAAGCAGGCTGGCCGCCTCTCGATGCACCTGCCAGAAGCCTTCACCGGTAATCCGGAACTTCTCCCCCAGTACCTTTTCGGTCAGGAACGCCGAACCAGCCAAGGTCTGCAAGCTGCCTTTGCCGTCAGCCGCCGAGCCGCCCCGCTGGCTGAAAGCGGCGACATTGACACCCTCCGGGAACTGCTTTGCCACCTTTGCCGCGGCGCCGGTACTTGCTTCAGCCAGCAGGATCAGCACGGTCTGGTCATCCTGGCTGGATACCGCAGCCTCGACACGCTCGATTCCGCTGTAGTCCACAGAGTATAAGCCGGTGGCCTCGATAGCCGGATGGGCCAATGGCATCTGCGCGATGCCGGTCAACTGGTTACTGCGGAATGCGCTCATCGCGAGCTTGCCCTGTGCGTCCACCGAATAGGACATCCGGGTACGCCAGCCCAGGCCGTCGGCCGCGCCCTTGACCGCTTGCACCGCAGGGAAGTTGTAGTCCTCCGCCTTCAGGCCGCCTAGACGGGTCATCTGCTCGGCAGCAACCTGCGACTTGAGCTCACGCTGGTGCTCAAGGGTGATGTGGCCGAACTCTGCGCCACCCACCGGGTCACGATGCTTCAGGGCATCAGCGGCATCCCAGAAGTGGGGCACGCGGTGCTCGCTGGCTTCGAGCACCTCGGCGACGTCGGCACGCCAGAATTTGGCCTCCGGCGCACTGTCCGTCAGGCGCACATTCACCAACTCTCCGGGAATGCCGTGGCGCACGAAGATCACGCGGCCCTCATGGCGGGCGACGGTGTGGCCGCCATGGGCAATCTTGCCCAGGCGGACGGTGAGCATTGGTGTTTCAGTCATCGATCTTGTCTTTCATCAGAAGCATTGAATTCAGCGGTGTGCCGAAGATTCTTCGGTCGGCCCGCCGCCCAGGGCATGCGAAGCACTGAGCAAGCGCCATGGAACCGAGGCGATCAAGACGCCCGGTTCATAGTGCAGCCGGTTTTTCACTCGTAAAGCGGTTTGGTTGTGCACCAGCTGTTCCCACCAGTGGCCCACTACGTATTCAGGGATGTACACGACGATCAGTTCCCGCGGGGATTCACGCTTGATGGAACGAATATGCTCAATCAGCGCCCCGGGGATATCGCGGTACGGAGAAGCCAGGGCGGTGATCGGCACCGGAATCTGCAGGCGTTCCCAGTCCCGGAGGGTCTTTTCGGTTTTGCTTCGTTCCACATCCACGATGATTGCTTCGAGCTTCGAGGGACGCGAAGCTCGGGCGAAGGCCAAGGCCCGCAGCACCGGCTTGCGCACGGTGGAGACCAGCACCAGTGCATGCACCCGGGAGGGCAAGGCCGTGGCGGCAACGTCCTCATCCACCGCCAGCTCGTCGTCAACCTTCTGGTAGTGGCGCTGCAGTGAATCCATGATCAGCATCAAGGCCGCAATGCCCAGCACGGCCAACCACGCGCCGTGGACCAAGCGGGTGGCCAAGACGACCACCAGCACCAGTGCCGATAGGATCAGGCCCACCAGGTTCAGCAGGCGCTTGCGCTGCTTGGCCGCACGGATCCTGCGGTCGGCAATGGGAACCAGCACGCGTTTCCAGTGCTTGAGCATGGCCAGCTGGCTGAGCGTAAAGGAAACGAACACGCCCACCACGTACAGCTGGACCAGCAAGGTGACATCGCCTTGGAACAGCAGCACCAGTGCAATCGCGGCAACGCCCAGGGACAATATGCCGTTGGAGAAGCCCAGCCGATCACCGCGGGTACGCAGCTGGCGTGGCAGGAAGCCGTCGGTAGCCAGATGGCTGGCCAGCAGGGGGAAGGAGTTGAAGGCCTGGTTTCCGGCCAGCAGCAGCACGGCAATGGTCAGCACCGAAACAATGACCAGGCCGAAGGTGAAATCGCCGAACACGGCTTGCGCCAGCTGGCCAAGGACCGGGACCTGCACAAACCCTTCAGGGATCGGGGCACCGTCGAGCAAGAATGAGGCCTGCGGGTCGGCGACGACCTTGATGCCGGTGGCACGGGCAAGCATCAGCGTGCCAAGTGTCAGCACCCCGGAGAGCAGGCCCAGCACCAGCAGGATCCGCGCCGCGTTCTTGGCCCGCGGCTTGGCCAGGGTCTGCACGTTCGAGATCGGGACCTCGATACCGGTCAGCGCCGCCGAACCCGTACTGAAAGCACGCAGGATCAGCAATGCACCGACGACACCGTGCAGCCCATTGGCAAACTCTTCTTCCGGCACAATCGTGAAATCCGCGCTCGGGGCAAGCCCGAGGGTACCGGTCAGCGCCATCACCCCGCCGATAGCGACCAGCAGCAGCATGCCGATCACGAAGAGGTAGACCGGAATGGCCAGGGTCCAGCGCCCTTGTCCCCTGCCGCGCAGATTACCGACCACGAGGAATGCGACAAGTCCAGCAGCCACCCAAGCCTTGTACTCGGCCACTGCAGGGAAAATAGCGGCGAGATACAGGGCAGCTGATGAGCTGGACACAGCAACGGTGAGCACGAAGTCGACCAGTAGCGCAGCGGCGACCGCTGTTCCCGGGCGCGCACCCAGGTTCTTCTTCACGATCTCGTAGTCGCCACCGCCAGAGGGGTACTCCATGACCGATTGCCGGTAGGACAGCACCAGCACCACCAGCACGGCAAGGACAGCAAGTCCGACCATCGGCGAAAGCGCGGTGGCCGCGATGCCCGCAATGGCCAGGGTCAGCAAGATTTCGTCTGGCGCGTACGCCAAGGACGACAGGGCGCTGGACGAGAAAATCGGCAACGCGACGTTAGGTGGCAACGGCTTCTTTTTCAGCTGTTCAGTTCTGAAAGGCCGGCCCACCAAGATCCGCTTCAGACCGTCAAATAATGCAGGCACGACACAACGTTATCGCAGGGTGCAAGGCACATGGGTGCTGCACCACCGATAAACTGGGTGCGATCAGCGCTATTGTTGCATTCGGAGCACACAGCTTGTGTGCGCCACTGGACATGCAGCAAGCAGTAGACCCAAGGAGTTCTCGGTGGCACATTTCGTGATCATGGGGTGCGGACGCGTCGGTGTCTCGCTAGCCCACACGCTGGATTCAGCGGGGCATTCCGTGGCAGTCATTGACCAGGACCCGCATGCCTTCCGCCGGCTGAGCAAAGGCTTCTCAGGTTCCACGGTGACCGGCATGGGGTTCGACAAGGACACCCTGGAAGCTGCCAAAATCGATGAGGCCTATGCCTTCGCCGCCGTATCCAGCGGTGATAATTCCAACATTCTCGCCACTCGCGTATCGCGCGAAACCTATAACGTCCCCCATGTCGTGGCCCGCATCTACGATCCAGGGCGCGCCGAGATCTACCAGCGCCTGGGTATCCCCACCGTGGCCGCGGTCCGTTGGAGCACCGATCAGGTGCTGCGCCGGATCCTGCCCGACTATTCGATGCGCGGTGACTTCCGGGAGCCATCGGGGCGCCTGGTGCTTTCCGAAGTTGCCCTGCACCGCGACTGGTATGGACGGCTGGTCAAGGAGCTGGAAGCGGCCGCCGGGGTACGAGTGGCCTATCTGACCCGCTTCGGCGAAGGCACCATCCCCGAGGGCCGCACCCGATTGCAGGGCGGCGACCTGGTGCACGTGATGATGCGGCTCGATGAGTCCAAGGACATCGAAAAGATCCTTGCCAGCCCGCCGGCTGCGCAGGCCAACGAATAATCTGAGAGGCACCCCCATGAAGGTCATGATTGCCGGGGCCGGCTCGGTCGGTTCCTCCATTGCCCGCGAACTTGTGATCAACCATCACGAAGTCCTGCTTATCGACCTGCAGCCGGAAATGGCCGAGCGCGCCGACCTGGAAGCGGTGAAGTGGCTGATTGGCGATGCCTGCGAATTAGCTGTCTTGCAGCAGGCACAGCTGGAAGAGTACGACGTGGTCGTTTCGGCAACCGGCGATGACAAGGTGAACCTTGTGGTCTCGTTGCTGGCCAAGAGCGAATTCGGCATCCGGCGCACCGTAGGCCGCGTGAACAATCCGAAGAATGAGTGGATGTTCGATGACGCCTGGGGCGTAGATGTAGCGGTCAGCACCCCGCGGCTGATGACCGCGCTGGTGGAAGAAGCCGTGGAGGTGGGCGACCTGGTGCGGCTGCTGACGCTGAAGACCGGCGAGGTCTACATGGTCGAGTTCACCGTCCCGCACGATTCGGCGTTGATTGGCCGCAGCATCGGGCGCATCTCCTGGCCCGAAGACACCACCATGATGGCAGTGGTTCGTGATAAAACGCCGTTCCCGCCCAGTGCCGATGATGTGATTGAGGGTGGCGATGAAATCTTCTTCATCACCACCCCGCAAGCCGAAGCCTTGTTGCGCCGCACGCTGCGCGACGCCACCCGCTAGACGGCTTGTGCTGGAGGGCTGGTCCCGTTGCTGGCTTCTGCTGCAGGCTTCGAGACCAGCCAGGCAAACCAGAGCCCCGCTGCATACAGCGGCACCCCCATCAAGGCGCGGGCCAAGCCCAAGGCCACGACGTCATCTGCGATGTACATCGGGATCTGCACTGCAAGGCGCAGCGCGAAAACAGCAATGATGATCCAGGTGGCCACCTGGTAGCGGCGCAAGCGCGCGGGTTTCTTGCGCCACTCGGTGCCTTCATTGCGGATGAACCCGAAGAGCAGGCCGATCAGCGGCCAGCGGGCCATCACCGAAATCAGCAATCCCGCCAAGTAGGCGGCCGATACGTAGAACCCTGGAATGTAGTAGTCCTTGGCATTGCCTGAATTGCGTGCGGCGAAGGCGCAGATCAGGATGCCGATCAGCCCGGAGCCGGCCTGGATCAGCGTCGAGCGCTTGGCTAGGCGGATGATCATGAACACCACGCCAAGACTGATCGAAGCGATCAGCCCCCAGCCCAGATTGGAGGTCAGCGCGAAGACCATGATGAACACGAAACCGGGAAGCACCGTTTCCAGGATTCCGCGCACGCCACCGACGGTGGAGAGCAGATCTATCCCGCCGTCGGCATTTTGCGCGATGTTGGCGTTCGAGCCAATCATTTTCGCGAAGCTTGGATGCTTTGCTTCCGGCGTGGATCCATCTTCCGGACGCGATTCGTCGTTGTTCATCATGTTTTCTTCCAGTTAGACGCCAGCATGCTCTCGTTCCCAAGACCTTGAGGGAACGCGCGGATCACCCGCGGGCCTCCGGCACGATTACGTAGCGCGGATTAAAGATCGTCGGAACTTGATCCACGGGAGCGACCATTCCCGAGTATTCCACCTTCACGCCCGGCTTGATTCCCGGAACGGATTTCTGGCCCATGAACGCCAAACGCACATGCGGTACAGTCCCGCGACGAGCAGACACCGCACCGAGCCGGTCGACCACCACCGCGGTCAGCGTGGGTGCGACGTGTGGCGCGGAATAGCTAACCGATTGGATGTAGCCCGTGTGCTCCACCCTGCCCTTGACAGGCAGCTGTTCCAAGCTGTCCAGCCGCTGGTAGCTGAGCTTTTGGCCCGAGGGGCCAAGCAGCGCAGTGACGGGTTTGTCCTTCAGCGACATGCATTAGCCGATCTGGGTGATCTCTGGTCCGCGTTCTGGACGCTTCAGCTCAGAGTTCTGCTCAGGGTTCTGCTCAGTGCCTGCCGGGCGGGCCTGCGCATTGGCCGGAACACTCAGGGGCAAGAGTTCGGCCGGTGGCAGTGGCTTGTCGCCGCGGTTGACCACGACAGTGCGCAGGATCCCGTCAACGATGCCAGCCGCTTCTTCGTCTCCAATGGCAGCGCCGCCAATGACCGCACGCAGGAACCAGCGGTGGCCGTCGATGCCGACAAAGCGCAGGGCGACATGCCCGGCGCGACCATCAGGCAGCTGCTGCGGCACCTTGGCGAGCAGCTCCTGGCCGTAATCGCCGTCGCGGGTGAAAATTTCGCCGTTCTGGGCACTGATATCGCTCTTGATCTTGTCGCTGATGCCAGGCCACAGCGATTCGGACTTCGAGGAAGAGAAAGCCATCAGCTGGATACGCGACTCGGCGATCTCCAGCGACACCGCGATGACACGCTTGTTGGACTCTTCAACGTCCATGCGGACCTTCAAGCCTGCTACTGGCTTGATCAGGATCGAGCCGAAGTCAAGGTATTCCTGCGTATTCTCGACCTCGCTGTAGTCGAACGGGCCGTCCTTCGGCTCGGCCTCGCTCTGGCCTGCCTCAGCAGCTGGTGCGTCGACTGGCTGGTCTTGGGCTTTCTTGCGCTTGAAAATCATGGTGTCCTTAGAAAATCTCGTCTTGCACTCAAGGGTACTTACTTGGAACTGAATCCGCCGGTCGAACCGAACCCGCCAGCGCCGCGAGCACTGCCGTCCAGCGAATCGACTTGGATGAACGCTGCCTGCTCGACTTTCTGGATTACCAGCTGGGCGATTCGGTCGCCTCGGCTGACTTCGAAAGACTCAGACGTGTCGGTATTCAGCAAGGTGACCATGATCTCACCACGGTACCCCGCGTCAACAGTACCCGGTGCATTCACAACGGTAATGCCGTGCTTAGCAGCCAAGCCGCTGCGCGGATGCACGAGACCGACATAGCCATGCGGGATGGCCAGCGCAATGCCTGTTGGAATGAGCGCGCGGGCGCCAGGCTCCAGCACCAGCGACTCGCGAGCATGCAAGTCAGCACCGGCATCTGACGGATGCGCGTAGCTGGGAACCGGCAGTTCGGTGTCAAGCATCTTGATGGCAATGGAAATTGATGGGTCACTCATCGGTGTAGGTCTTCCCCCGGAGTTATGTGAAATAGTCACTCGATAGTTTCTCGTGGCTAACTCTATCGCGCGCGCAGGGCAATCCCCTGCCGCCAGCCCCGAGGTCATGGAACCAGGAAATATTGCCTAAACTTGGAACCATGAGTAATTCCAGCCCCGAGGGTTCGAACGTCCTGTACAGCGAAAAGCTCTGGCCATCGGCCAGCACCTGGATTTGGCCGATCATCATTTCCATCACCGCAGGTATCGCAGTAGCACCGATTAACAGCACCCTTGGATGGGTTGCCGGTGGCGTAGTTCTGATTTCACTGGTCGCGGTGTTCCTACTGCGCGTGCCAGCCATCGAAGTCACCGATGATCTGGTCACCGTTGGCCGGGCCAGCATTGAACGCAAGTACATCGGCAACGTCGTCGGCTACCGTGGCGACGAAGCTTTCAAGCAGCGTGGACAGAAGCTTCACGGCTTGGCCTACATGCTGTTGCGTGGCTGGATCGACGGTGC
This sequence comes from Glutamicibacter sp. NPDC087831, assembly GCF_044742845.1. Taxonomy (NCBI): domain Bacteria; kingdom Bacillati; phylum Actinomycetota; class Actinomycetes; order Micrococcales; family Micrococcaceae; genus Glutamicibacter; species Glutamicibacter sp. NPDC087831. Next base: position 609,955 of record NZ_JBIUVH010000001.1, on the reverse strand, counting down.
CGTGCGCATGGAAGTGACCGACGAGCGAGACACCACGCCGTACTGGCTGACTTCCACCCGCCGTCCCGAAGAGCTGGCTGCCGCACTCTCGGGCGTGATGTACGAATTCACCGAGGAAGGCAAGGCCGAAGCAGCCAAGCAGGAACAGGCAGAAGACGCTTCAGGCGAATAGCATTCACGGCTCCATGGAATAAAGCGATGGCGTCCTGGACCTTCCGGTCCAGGACGCCATCGCTGTCAGAACTGTTGCGTAAGCTTCCTACCCTTCGCACTCGCTGCAGAATTTCTGCCCGTTGTCTTCACGGGCCAGCTGCGTGCGGTGACGCACCATGAAGCAAGATGCGCAGGTGAACTCGTCTGCCTGCTCCGGCAGGATCTCGATGCTCGCTTCTTCCTGCGATGCTTCGCCGCCGGGCAAAACATATTCCTCAGCCAAGGGTGTTTCGGCCTCATCGACCAGGTTGGCCATGGCTGCGGTCTTGCCTGCCTTGAGCTGAGCGATTTCCTTGGCTCGTTCCGCTTCTGACATTGCCACGGGTGCAGCAGATTCATTTGCCATAATCGTTTTTCGCTCTTTCCTGCAGGTCTTCGTCCTAGCCGGCTGCTTCACAAGGTGAAAACTTATACCGGCATAGAAGTATAGCGTTATTCCGGGTCATCCATTCCCGTTCTTGCCACGCTATGCCATGGGCGGAAGGTTCAAGGAATTACTGCGTGAGGTTGATGACTAATCTTGCGCCACACCCTGCGCGGTGGTAGGAATTCAGGCCTCGAGGTGGCAGAGTTTTACACAGGAAATAGAGCGTGTGGAGGGTAGGAATGCGTCAGCTGAGACTGGTAGGAATTCATGAAAATGGTTCCAGCCTGCAGGTCAGCAGCGACGACGGGATGAGCTTCGAGCTACCTGTTGACGATGCACTGCGCAGTGCAATGGCCGAAATTGCCCGTTCGCGGGCTCCAAGGAACCGTGAGGAGTCCTCGGTCCATTCGCCGCGCGAAATTCAAGCGCGAGTGCGCGCTGGTGCTTCCGCCTACGATCTGTCTCTCGAGTGGGATATCCCAGTCGAGGACATCGTCAAGTACGAAGGTCCGGTACTGGCTGAGCGCGAACACATCGCCGAGCTAGCACGTCGTGTCGAGGTTTCAGGACCACAAACCGATGCCGAATACCGCGAAGTATTCGGCGAAGAGCCTGCGGATCTTGGTTCCATGGTGGTCCACCGCCTGCACCAGCTGCACATCGACGCCGACTCGGCTCGATGGAACGCCTGGAAAGATCCAGAAGGCCAATGGATCGTTACCGTGCAGTTCGATTCCCCGCTGCCGACCGAGAATGTCGAGTCCCTGGGCTCGGATTCCACTGAAGCTTCCTCGAACAGTGCGCGGTGGGCATTCACCCCGGCACGCAAGTCGTTGAAAAATCTGAACCGCTGGGCACAAACCTTGAGCGAACAGGTGGCCCCTGAGTACTTTCGCCCGGTCTCTGCGCTGAACCAGCCAGAGCCTGAGCCGGCTCCTGCAGCCAGCACCCCGGAACCGGATGAGACCGAAGAACTGGTCACGTTGCTGAACGCTCGTCGTGGGCAGCGCACGAAGGACCAGGATCCGGAGCGCGAGTCACGCTACAACGAGATCATCGAACGCAGCATGAGCAAGTACGACGCCGACGATGAGGACTCGCTGCCGCACCTTCCGCAAGGAATTTCGGCACGCACTTCGCAGCTGGTGGTCGTCACCGATCAGGATGCCGACGGTGCGAACAGCACTGAGGACAAGCCGTCCGAGCAGAATGCCGAGGAGTCCGCTCCGCGCAAGGCCAAGCGGTCGTCGGTCCCCAGCTGGGATGACATCATGTTCGGCAAGCGCAAGAAGGACACCGATTCCTGACGCGCCGCCGAGCTAGAGCGCATACGGGTGCGGGAGCAGCATTTATTCAATGCTGCTCCCGCACCCGTATGCGCTTGTTCCGTTGAGAACTAGGTGGTGCGGTGCACCAGCAGCGGGATGAAGCGCTCCCCCGCAGTGAGCGATCCGTGCTGCCCTACCATGTCAAACGCCATCGGCGTAACGCGTCGGCCGTCGTAGAAAGCGATAGCTTCCGCTGCCAGAATCATCAGATCACCCAGCCGGGCTGCATGCTCTTCGGTAATGGCGCCGAAGTAGCCCAGTTCAATGGCTTCCTCGCGCGTCATCACCCAGGCTTTGGTGCCGTAGGCCTGCTGCCAGGCCTCGCGTACGCGTAACCGGCTAGCCGCGTCGGTCTGCGTGTCGAAGGTCAATTGGACTCCACGAGGTTCGCCGCTGGTCAGCTCCACGCCTTCGATAAGCTCCGGCTGCTGGCTGTAGTCGATGCGTTGGGATGCGGGGATGTCCACCATTCCATGGTCACCGGTAATTAGCACCGTGGTTTCTTCTGGCAGCTTGGAGACCAGGTTCTTAATGACGTAATCCAACTCTTCGAGCGTGTCCCGCCATTGGCTGGAGTCCACGCCGAATTTGTGTCCGGCCTTGTCCAATTCATTGAAGTACGTGTAGACCAGCGAATTGCGGTTCGACTCGAAAATGGTTCGGGTAGCACGCGCACGGGCCGCAGGCTGGTTCGCCGGCACGAATTTGGGGCCGCGCAACGACGCGCGAGTCAGGGCCGACTTGGCGAACATCGGAATAGACACGGTAGCCACGTGGATGCCGTGCTCGGCGACTTTCTGGAATACGGTCGGGCGAGTCTGCCACGCTTCGGGGTCCAAGTCCCCTGGCCATCCTCCGAGCTGGTTAACTACACGGCGCTTGGCCGGATCGATGACGTCATAGCCAACCATTCCATGTTCGCCGGGAGCCAGGCCCGTGGCCAGGCTGCTCAGGGACGTCGCGGTGGTGGAAGGGAATCCCGTTCCCAGCTTCTGCCCCTTTTCGAACAGGCCGCGCAGGAAGGGTGCATGCCCGAGATGGCTTTTGAGCTGGTTCCAGCCCAGTCCGTCAACCATAATCAGTGCCACACGTTTTGTCGGGGCAAAGCCCAAAGCGTTCTCGTAGCCCGGAACGCCCATTGCAGCGGCTGCCGACGGAAGGATCTCCGACAGTGTAGCTTGGCCGTATTTGGGCGCGTCCGGGATTTTCTGTGCCGGGACAGGCAGGTTGCTGCGTTTCTGTTCCTCGATCATGCTCAGGCGATCGTGGCCAGGCGCAGGCGGACAGCGAATTCCCGTGCCTTGTTCACGGCCTGCTGGCCGTCGGCCTCGGCGCTGACGCGGATGACCAAGTCCTCAGGCTGCGAGGTGCCGTTCAGCCCGTGGTCGGCATCGCACTGCGGATCGGCACAGGCGGCAGGGGCCAGATCAATCCGCTTGGTTCCGTTCCAGGACAGTCCAAAGGTCAATTCCTTGACCGGGTCAGCGGCCGAGTAATGCTGCGGCTGGTGGTAGACGTAACTGGTGGCAACCGAGGCGATGCGGGCCAGGGAAATCATTTCGACGGAGACCTGCGCCATGACGTCCTTGCCGTGGTCGTCAAGCTGCTGGTCATCGACGTGCACAATGAAAAGCACCTTTTCACTCATCACCATAACGGTGATATGGCGGTGCACTTCCGTATGGTCGAAGTGAGTTTCCAGATGTACATAGTGGTCAAGCACTGGTTGGCCCATCATGGCTTCAGCCAGTACATCCTGGACCATCTGCGGATAAAAACCCGCACGGACCAGATCATGCTGAAGCTCAGCGCCAGGAGTGGTCGAATACGTTGGAGAACTCATGCCCCAATTCTACTCAGTCGCCACAGGCAATTCACGTTTCGGCGATTGCACTCAATTACGCAATGCCCGGCGGACGCTATCTGTGCGTTGCTCAGCGTTGCTGATCTGGATGTTCACCGCCAGCACGCTCAACGAATCGGTGGCAACGGTGATCGGCGCGAATTTGGCAACGGTCACTTCAGGATGGTTGTCCTTGAAGAGCGAGACGCGGGTGATGAAGTCCTTCAGGGCATCAAGATCCACCGCCGGCAATCCCTGGTAGCCGAAGAGCCGCACGCTGCTGCGCGGACGGCGGATGAGCTGTTCCAGATCATGGGTGGAGAACGGCGCCACGCCGTGGGCCCAATCATCGAGCAGGTTTACCGGATCGCCGCTGAGCCCGAAGGAAATGACTGGACCAAGCAACGGGTCTTCCACGGCCTTGACCACGCAAGCCTGGCCAGCAGGAGCCATGCTCTGCACTTCCAGGGAGTCCACGCCGTAAACCGCCATCAGCGACTTCATATGCGTGAAGTTCGCTTCCAGGCTCTGCTTGTCCGGGATGCTCAAGCGCACGCCGCCCAAGTCCAGGCGTTGGCGCAGATCAGGGTCGTTGGCTTTCAGTGCCACCGGCCAGCCGAATTCTTCGGCCGCCGCAACAGCTTCTTCTGCGGTGTGCACCACCCGATGGGACAGGAACTTGATCCCGTAGAAGTCCAGCAGCTTCTGCACCTGCGCGTCGTCCAATTCCAGCAGGTTGGTCCCCGAGATGGTCTGCACCAATTCATCAAGGTACTCCGCGGCACCGTCCACGTCGATTCCAGCTGGATCCTTCATCGGCTCGTAGGGAACGTCAACCCACTGCTGGTATCCATAGGCCTTGGCCAGGGCGCCGATGACGGTGGTTGGCGAGGTGTATACCGGAATCCCCTGCTTCAGGCCGCCAGTAATTTTCGTATCCGCCAGGCCCGGAACCAATGCCACCACTGGTTTTGGCTGGCCAATGAACTCCTTGGCGACCTTCAGAACTGCGCTGGTATCCAGCTCCGAGTAGGGCAGGTGCGCCAGCAGAATGGTGTGGATCTGCGGGTCTTCCACCAGTTCCTTGATCCGGGCGCGCAGCACCGGAATGGCCTTGGACTGGCCCATGCTGTAGTCCAGCTCTTCGCTCTGCACGACGGTGTTCAGGTTCCTGTCCTCGGCGACGTCGCACACCACCTCTGCGATGGTCGAGGAGTTGGACAGGATCGCAACGTTCGGGCCCTTCGGCGCAGGGAAGACCGAAAGCAGGGCCGTGACATCCAGCAGCTCTTCTGATGAACGCACGCGAATCACGCCAGACTGGCGAAGAATTGCGTTCATTGCACCTGGTGGCGCTTGGCCTACGCGCACCGAGTGGCCCGGAGGAAGGCGGCGGCCCATCACATCGGATTTAGCCACGATCACAGGCTTGCTGCGGGCCAGGCGCCGGGCGATGCGTGCGAACTTGCGTGGGTTGCCAAAGGATTCCAGGTACAACGCGACAACATGGGTACGCAGGTCGTCCTCAAAGAACTGCATCGCGTCGTTGCCGGATACATCAGCGCGCAGGCCTGCGGAAATGGCGCTGCTGGGGCCAACACCTTGCTGCAAGGCCACACCCTGGATGATTGTGCCCATGGCGGCCGATTGGGTGAAGAATCCGACGTTTCCGGATGGCGGAACGTGGTGGCTTCCGGTGGCATACAGCTTCACCTGCGGGTCGGTATTCATCAGCCCGGCAGAACCCGGCCCTACCACCCGCATGCCGTTGGCACGAGCCAGCGACACAAGTTCACGCTGGGCACTCAACCCTTCCGGAGTTTCGTAGCCGGTGGTCATGATGACCAGGGATTTGACCCCGTGGGTGGCGCAGTCCCCGATGGCTTCCATGACCCCTTCGCGCGGAATGCACAGGAAGGCGACATCCACCGGTCCCGGGATTTCGGTGATCTTCCCATAGGCCACCATGCCGCCCACTTCCAAGGCCGCATCGTTCACCGCATACACGGCACCGGTGTACCCGGATTCCACAATTTGTTCCAGCACGTCGTGCCCCAGCTTGCCCCAGGTGCGGCTGGCTCCGATGACGGCAACGGACCTAGGCGCCAGAAGAGCAGCAACACTGCTCGCCTCGGCGCGGTGTTCTCGCGCCTCGGTCACTTCGCGGGATTTCTCGGTGGGACTGATGGAAAATTCGAGCATGACTACGCCGTCTTCAAAATGCCGTGCGACCGCGTACCCGGCATCGGAGAAGACGGTGAGCATCTTCCGGTTCTCTGGAAGAACCTCGGCCGAGAACTTCTCGATGTCGTTTTCACGGGCCGCCGCGGCCAGATGCTCCAAGAGGATCGAGCCGATACCAGTGCCCTGGTATTCGTCCGAGACGTTGAAGGCGACTTCCGCCTCCCTCGGGTCATCCAAGCGGTCGTAGCGGCCGACGCCGATGATCCTTGCGCCACGAACCACGGTGAAGGCGACGCGATTCACATGGTCGACATTGGTGAACCGTTCGAGCTCTTTAGGGGTCAGTGACGACTTATACGTAAAATAGCGTAAGTAGACTGACGTCTCAGACTGCTGCTTGTGCATCTCCTGGAGCGCTTGGGCATCCTGCGGAGTAATCGGCCGCAGGTGTGCAGTTGTCCCATCGCGAAGCACAACATCTGCTTCCCAATGCGCCGGATATGCCGCCGAAAGTTTACGATCCACCATAGGCTTAGGATAGTCGGCAGTTCGGCGTTGCGCCCAGATGCAACACGAAGATTCGGCAGTTCCGGCCCTAAGACAGTAGATGAAGGACGAACAGAGTAATGGCTCGTAAGAAGTCTGAAGAGATTCCAGCGGATTTCGTTGAAAATATCGTCGATATAGACGTCACCAATGAAATGGAATCATCCTTCTTGGAGTATGCCTACTCGGTGATCTACTCCCGCGCGCTTCCCGATGCCCGTGATGGGCTAAAGCCAGTTCAGCGCCGCATCCTCTTCCAGATGGCGCAAATGGGCTTGCGCCCGGAGAAGGGCCATGTCAAGTCCGCCCGCGTGGTCGGCGAAGTGATGGGCAAGCTGCACCCCCATGGCGACACCGCGATCTACGACGCCATGGTCCGCCTGGCCCAAGACTTCTCCCTTCGGCTGCCATTGATCGATGGCCACGGAAACTTCGGATCGCTCGATGACGGCCCGGCAGCCCCGCGTTACACCGAGGCCCGTCTGGCAGCCTCCGCTGTTGCCATGACCGCTAATCTGGACGAAGACGTCGTGAACTTCGTCCCGAACTACGACAACCAGTTCATGCAGCCCGAAGTGCTGCCAGCAGCATTCCCCAATCTGCTGGTCAATGGCACCACCGGCATTGCCGTGGGCATGGCCACCAACATGGCTCCCCACAATCTGGGCGAAGTTGTCGCTGCTGCGCAACACCTGCTCAAGGAACCTGACGCCACCGTCGAAGAACTCATGAAGTTCATTCCGGGCCCGGATTTGCCCTCGGGCGGCAGCATTACCGGTTTGGACGGCATCAAGGATGCCTACCGCACCGGTCGTGGCTTGTTCCGCACCCGAGCTACCGTGGCCCTGGAGAAGATCTCCGCACGCAAGTCGGGCTTGGTTGTCACCGAACTGCCTTATGGCGTGGGCCCTGAAAAGGTCATTGAGAAGATCAAGGATGGCGTCAACAGCAAGAAGATCTCCGGCATCTCCGATGTTGTCGACCTGACCGACCGGCATCACGGCCTGAAGCTGGTTATCGAGCTGAAGAACGGTTTCAACCCGAACGCCGTCCTGGCCAGCCTGTACAAGTACACCCCGATGGAAGACTCCTTCGGCATCAATAACGTTGCCCTGGTCGACGGCCAGCCACGCACCATGGGGCTGGGCGAGCTGCTCACCGTGTATGTGGACCACCGGCTGGATGTTGTACGCCGTCGCACCGCGCATCGCCTGGCCAAGCGTGAAGACCGTTTGCATCTGGTGGAGGGCCTGCTGATTGCCATCGTTGATATTGACGATGTCATTGCCATTATCCGTTCCTCCGAGCAGACCGCAGAAGCACGCGAACGCCTGATGACGGTCTTCGACCTGAGCGAGCCGCAGGCCAGCCACATCCTGGAACTGCGGTTGCGCCAGCTGACCAAGTACTCCACGCTGGAGCTGGAGACCGAAGCCGAGCAGCTGCGCAACGAAATCGAGGAACTGCGCGCCATTTTGGAGTCCGATGAGCTGCTGCGCACCCTGGTTTCCGATGAGCTCGGGGAAATGGCCGACACTTTCGGCACCCCGCGCCGGACCAAGCTGCTGAAGTCTGCTCAGCTGGCACCGCTGAAGGGCACCGCGTTGCCTGAAGAAGTCGGGACAGGCAAGAAGGCCAAGTTGGCCATGGAAGTCTCCGACAGCCCGTGCTGGGTATTGCTCTCGGCCACGGGGCAACTCGCCCGGACTCCTGATCGGGACGTCGTGGACTACTCCGCGGCGCGCATCAAGCACGACGTGCTCACCTCGCAGGTTGCTTCCAGCGCCCGTGGTGAGATCGGAGCGCTGACGAGTACCGGACGGATTATTCGCATCTCGCTGATCGATGTTCCGGTGCTTCCCGAATCCCATGGCTTCCCGCAGCTGGCCCATGGCGTGCCGATCTCCGAATTCCTCAAGCTGGGCAAGGGCGAAAGCGCGGTGGCACTGGTTCCTCTGAACCAGGTGATTGCCGTGGGCACCAAGAACGGTGTGGTCAAGCGGGTCACCCCGGACTACCCGCTGAACCGTGACGAGTTCGAGGCGATCACGCTCAAGGACACCGACGTCGTGATTGCCGCGGCGCCGGCCGAGGATGCCGATGAGCTGGTGTTCCTGACCAGGCAGGCTCAGCTGCTGCGTTTCAGCGCTTCGGCGGTGCGTGCCCAGGGCCGCACCGGACAAGGCATGGCCGGCATCAAGCTCGCCGCCGATGACCAGGTGATCTTCTTCGGTGTGGTTCCTGCCGGTGCTGGCGACGCGGTGGTAGCCACGATCGCTGCCGGTTCGCAGACCCTTCCTGGCACCTCGGGCCAGTCGGTGAAGCTCACCGACTTCTCCGAGTTCCCGGCGAAGGGCCGCGCCACCGCGGGCGTGCGCGCTCACCGTTTCGTCAAGGGTGAGGACTACCTGCAGCTGGGCTATGCCGGCCAGGGTCCTGCGCGTGCCAGCTCCACGGCAGGCGTAGTCCGTGCTTTGCCTACCGAATATGGCAAGCGCGATGGTTCGGGCGCGCCTTTGGCCCAGTCAGTGAACATCATTGGCGGAACCATTGCCGGCGGGCACGATGCTTCTGCAGCACCTGCTGCCCAGGACCTCCAGGCAACCGCGCGGCAAGAAGCGTTGATTCCCGAGCCAACCAAGGCAAAAGCGGCCCCGGCCATCACGCCGGGCGAAGACGCGCTGCCTTTCGACGACGGCGGAGTAATCCTCTAATCCAGCAGCGCCAGAACTGAACGCGGCGTCGTTTCCACCTCCTATCCGTGGGTGGAAGCGACGCCGCAGTCCTATGCGCTGACCCTGGGCTTCTGGCTTCCCAGTTCAATGCGGTGGGTGCACTGCCCGGCAAGCATCTGGTCATGGGTGATCAAGACGACGGTTCGTCCGGCAAGGGCGAGATGCAAGGTGGAAAGCAGCTCCTGGGCTTCATCCACCCCCAGATGGGCAGTCGGTTCATCAAGCAAGATGATCTGGTGGCCGCCCACCATGGCACGGGCCACGGCGAGCTTGCACCGCTGACCGCCGGAGAGCTGGTGCCCGCCGGAACCGATGCGTGCTTCGAGGCCTTCTGGCTGTGTTGCCAACCAGTCCGACAGCCCGACTTGCTCCAGCACTTCTTCCAGCTGCGCATCGCTGCGCAGCTGGCCTTCAGTGACGCCCAGCATCAGGTTCCGGCGAATCGAGGAGTCGAAGAGGTGCGCCTCTTGCGGGCACCACGCAACCGATGACAGGTCTGCCTGCTCTAGATCCAGCAGGTTCCCGCGGGCATCGATGCCCTTCAACGTGCCCGACTGCGCTGGCAACGCGCCCAGCAACGCGGTGAGCAACGTCGATTTGCCAGAACCCGATGGACCGGTAATGGCCGTCCATTGCCCTGCCGGGATGCGGGCGTTCAGATTCTGCAGAACTGGCGTTCCCTGCTCGTACCCGAGGCTCAGCGCTTGCGCATCGAAGCCGGCGATCCTGCTTTGCTTCACCGGCGGGTTGTGCTGCGCTGCTCGTGCGCCGTGGCTTTGCATGCCGCGTTCTTCCAGCTTCGATGACAGTACCTTCAGCGCCCGCCCCTGCTGCACCGCCAGCAGGGCATTGCCAGCGCTCTCCCCCAAGGCCAGGCCCAGGAGCACGGCCAGTGCCGTAAACGATGCGCTGCTGTGCGATAGCGCGGTGATGGCAATGGCAAGCAATACGCTGGTCAACGTGGCCAGGGCCGTGGCGCTGCCTTGGCCCAGGGCATGCCGGCGAGCGCGCTGCGTATTGCGTGCTTCGGCGTCCTGGAACCGGCCAATGGTCCGTTCCATGGCCTGATTGCTGCGCAGTGCGGACTTGTGCCGCAAGATGCCCAGCACGCTCTGGTTCATCTGCATCCGGTGGCTGAGCTGATGCACGAGGTGTTCGCCTTCAATGCGCTGCACGAGCCAACGCACCGGGAAGACCAGCACCAGCAGCGCACCGAGGGCCAGATATCCGAATTCGGGCTGGATGAAGTACAAGGCCGTTGCTGCTGCAACCCACACTACGATTGCCTGCAGCGGCGGGAACAGCACCCGGGCCAATAGGTCGCGCAGTTCATCGACCTCGGCCAGCAAGAATCGCAGGATGACCGAGGAACGGCTCAGCAAGCCCCACTGTGCGGGGTTGGCCACCATCGCGTTCCACATCTTCTCGCGCAAATCCGAGGCGTAGGCCAGCACCGCGTCGTGAATCGCGAGCTGTTCCAGGTAGCGGAAGGCAGCTCGTCCGATGCCCAGGCCGCGGACCATCGCGAAGGCTACGGTCAGGTGCAAGATGGGAGGCTGGTAGCTGGCTTCAACGATCAGCCAACCGCTCAGGGCCGCGAGCGCCACGGCGCATAGCACGCTGACTGTCCCCCAGAGCACGCCCTTGGGGGCAGCTTTGTACCCGGCAAGCAAGTCGCGCATCGGGGTGAACTTGGACTTCACCGGGCGTTGGCCAGTGGCGCCAGGCTGCGTTGCCCCGGTGGCTCGCGACCGGTTGCCCGCGGATTCTTCACGGTGGGCAGGGCCAGCACCATGCGCTATGCTGCCCGCACGTTCGTCCTGCCCGAAGGCGGGGTCGTGGCTGGCGACCAGCATCGCGCAGCGGGCTGGAAGTTCACTCAGCAGCTCGCGCACCTGCTGGGCGTTGCGCTCATCGAGGTGCGCGGTAGGCTCATCGGCCAGCAGCACGGTGCAGTGGTCGTCGCTGTGAACCCGCAGCAACGCGCGCAGCACTTCCAGGCGGCGCAGCTCGCCGGGTGAATATTCACCGATCGGGCGCTCGAGCATGGACTCCATCGATAGCCGGGAGCTGAGCTCTCGGCGCAGTTCAGCCGATGCCGCGGGGGCGTCCTGGTCCAGTTGCCCGTTGCCGGTTGCTGCGTTGAATTGCGGATGCTGGCTAATCACTGCAAGCTGGCCGGCTATGAAGACCCGCCCGGTGGCCAAGGCCGGATCGAAGGTGTTGTCGCTGCTGTGCGCCTCGGCGATCAGCTTGAGCAGCGTGCTCTTGCCCGAACCGCTGGCAGTGGACAATACCAGGCGCTCCCCCGCGCGCAACTGAATATTCACGGCTTGGTGGATTGGATGCATGCCATCGTAGCTGATCCGCAGGTCCGCGACGTCCAGGACGCTATCTGCGTTCCTGGCAGTGCTGGCACGAAGCTGATGGACCGGGGTGGCAGCGGTGATGGCTGTGTACTTCTGGTAGGCAGCCAGCCCGTCATCGGCCGCATGGTAGGCAGAGCCCACTTCGCGCAGTGCCGAGAACAGCTCGGGTGCCAGGATGAGGATTATCAGCCCGGCGGCGAGATCCATATTCCCGCTGACCAGTCTCACGCCGATCATCACCGCGAGTACCGCCACCGAAAGGGTTGCGATCAGTTCCAGCCAGAAGCTGGACATGAATACGGTTTTCAGGTTGGCCATGGTGGCCGCCCGGTATTTGCTGCTGACGGCGGCGATGGCGCTGCCGTGCGCCCGTGCCCGGCCCAAGCCCAGCAGTGCGGGCAAGCCCTGGGCGAGTTCGTAGAGCTGGTGGGCAAGCCGATCCAAGGTGGCTTGGGATTCGTTGAGGGTGTCCTGGGTGTGCATGCCGATCAATGCCATGAACACCGGCACCAGCGGGATCGTCAGGAGCAGCACCACTGCGCTGATCCAGTCCAGCTGCAGAATGTAGAGGCCAAGCAGCAGCGGGACGGCCAGGGCGCCGATGAGCGCAGGAATGAATTTGGTGAAGTAGTCATCGAGCTTCTCAAGGCCATGGCTGGCCAAGGTGGCGGTGACCGGTATGGAATGCTGTTCCGCCGCGGGGACGATGGCCGGTTGCGCGGCTTGCCTGCGCACCAGGTTCAGCCGTAGCCGTTCCTTCGCGCCCAGGCCCATGCGGCGGGCGCCGGCGTTCAATCCCCATGCGCTGAGCGCTCGAAGCGCGGCGCCGGCCAGCGCCAGGATCAGCAGGTGCGATTCATTGGCCCCTCCATCGGCCATGGTGGCGATCCATTGGCCCAGCGCGTAGGCGACGAATACCAGCCCGACGACTTTGAGCGCGGAGAACAGCGCCAAAACCAGGAATTGTCGTGGCGTGATCAGTTCACGCGGCAGGAATCGCGGGGCTGGCATTACTACTTCTTTCCCTCGGAAATGCGGTTACTTGATGATGGAGACGACTCGATGAGTTTCTGGAATGTGCTCTTCGCGCAAGCGCTTGCGGAAGACCCAGTAGCTCCAGGCCTGGTACGCCAGGACCATTGGCACGCCGAAGGCGGCCACGACGCTCATGAGCTTCAGGGTGTAGGCAGTGCTGGACGCGTTAGCCACGGTCAGGTCGAAGGCCGGGTCGATGGTCGATGGCAGCACTACCGGGTAAGCGGCGGTGAAGATCGCTGCGACCCCGGCGAGCAAGGTGGCGCCCAGGGCGATGAAGGAGAGTCCCTCGCGCCCAGCGCGGCCGCTGGCTATCGAAATGGCCAGGCAGACCGCTGCCAGGCCCAACACTGCCCAGGCGATGGTGGAATCGTTGTCCAGCAGCACCAGCAGGACCCACGCAACTAAGGGCAGGATTGCTAGCGGCAGCCAGCGGCCTACGAGCTTTCCTGCTTCATGGCGGACTTTTCCGTCGGTTTTCAACCGCAGGAATGCCAACGCATGGATCCAGCAGAACGCCACCACTGCTGCGCCGCCGAGGACGGCATGCCAGTTCAGCCACGCGAAGGCCCCTCCGATTCGGTCGCCGTTCTCGTTCAAAGGCAGGCCCAAGGTGGTCAATGCCAGCATGGCACCGACACCGAAGGCGGCCACCAGCGATCCGATTCCCAAGGCCAGGTCCCAAGCTTTCCGGGTTGCTGCGGTGATCGCCTTGCCTCGGTACTCAATGGCAACGGCACGGAAAATCAACGCCAGCAGGACAAAGGTCAGCGGAATGTAGAGGGCCGAGAACAGCGAGGCGTACCAGTGCGGAAACGCTGCGAAGGTCGCACCGCCGGCGGTCAGCAGCCATACCTCATTGCCATCCCAGACCGGGCCGATGGTATTGAGCAAGAGCCGTTTGCGCTTCTCGGTGGAACGGCCGAGACCGATGAGCATGCCCACCCCGAGGTCAAAGCCTTCGAGGAAGAGATAGCCGCACCAGAGCAGCGCGATCACAATGAACCAAAGTGTTGGAAGCCAATCCATTGATGTTCTCCTTAGTCCGTGCCGCTAGTAGGCGAAGGCCAGTACGTCGTCGTCATCGTTGTCCGGGTCCGAGGGGCCGTCCGCTGGTGAATGATCTGACGGTTCAAGCTCCGGCATTGCCGATGCCACGCCGCCACGAATGTAGCGGCTGAGCAGCACCAGTTCCACGACCAGCAGCACACCGTAGATTGTCGTGAGCGCGATCAGCGAGAAGAGCAGTTCTCCTGCGCTCACTGTCGGAGAGACCGATGCTGCGGTGTACATGAACACCTGGTCCACGCCACCCATCTGCGGGTTGGGGACTACAGTGAATGGCTGCCGGCCCATTTCGGTGAAAATCCAGCCAGTGGCGTTTGCGCCGAAGGGTGCGGCAATGCCTAGCAGGGCAAGGCGCGAGAGCCATTTGTTTTCTGGGACGGTGCCCTTGCGAGTGATCCATAGCGCAACGCCAGCAGCCAATGCCGAGAGCCCGCCGAGGGTGATCATCAAGCGGAAGCCCCAGTAGGTCACTTCCATCACTGGCAAGTAGTTGATTTCCTGGCCTGCGTACTTGCCGAAGGATTCATCGTTCGGATAGTACTTGCCGTATTTTTCCTGGTATTCCGGAATCAGCGTGTTCACGCCCTTGATTTCGGTGGTGAAATCCCCATTGGCCAGATACGAGAGAATGCCCGGGATTTCGAAAACCGCTACGACGTTGTCGCAGTTGGTTGAACCCTTGGCGGTGATATCTCCCAAGGACAGCACCGAGAAGCCTGTTCCATCGTGGCAAGCTGCCTCCGCAGCAGCCATTTTCATCGGCTGCTGCTCGAACATGAGCTTTGCTTGTTCGTGCCCGCTCAGTGCCACACCGAGGAACGCGACCATTGCTACCGCGGCGCCGATGCGCAGGGACTTGATCCAGACTTGGTAGTCCACCTTGTCACGGCTTTTACCGCGGCTGGGATCTTCGCCCACGACAACATATCCGTTGGCATCCACCGAGTCGATGCCTTCTTTGCGTCGGCGGTAGAGATGGAACCATGAGATGCCCAGCAGGAAGCCGCCGGCAACGGCGAAGGCACCGAAAATAGTGTGCGGGAACGTCACTAGCGCCGTGTTGTTGGTGAACACCGCCCATGCGTCGGTCATCACGGCTCGGCCGTCAACTATTTTCGTTCCAACCGGGTGCTGCATCCATGAGTTCGCAACAAGGATGAAGTAGGCGGAAAAGATCGTTGCCAGGGATGCGCACCAGATGGTTGCCAGGTGCACGCGTTTGGGAAGCTTCTTCCAGCCGAAGATCCAGAGCCCCAGGAATGTAGATTCTACGAAAAAGGCCAGCAGTGCTTCCATGGCCAACGGCGCTCCGAATACGTCCCCTACATAGCGGCTGTATTCGCTCCAAGCCATGCCGAACTGGAACTCTTGGACAATGCCCGTGGCGATGCCCATGATGAAGTTGATCAGGAAAAGCTTGCCCCAGAATTTTGTCATTCGCAGCCAGTGCTCGTTGCCGGTGCGATGCCACATGGTTTGCAGCGTGGCCACGGTCAGGCCTAGTCCAATGGTCAGGGGCACCATCAGGAAGTGGTAGACCGTCGTAATGCCGAATTGCCAGCGGGCAATCTCTAGAGCATCCATGGATTCCTCAACTATCGTGGGATCGAAGTTCAATCACTTTTCTACGTTCCGTAGAAAAGTTCTCCAAGGCCACCATAGACGATTTCGACAGCGTGTAGAAATCGAGACGATGAGCAATTTCAGAAACTGGAAACTTCGCCAGTGCGCACGTGGGCGCAAATACTAAGCCTATTGACAGGGTTGTGTCTACGGTTCTTAAAAAACCCAAGTCAACAAGTTTCACCCGCGACATTCTCGCACCTCATTGCGAAACGGGTAAAGCATGTACTCACCCCTCTCTTTTACATGCCGTAGAAATATTGTGGAAAGATGGCTACAATTAAGAACCCAAGCAGTGTGCTTGCACTCCATGAGTCAAGCAACCGCGTCAAAACTAATGCAAGTGAGGTACGACCTAGTGGCCAGCCTTGGCGATCTGGAACGCTCCGTCATGGATCTTCTGTGGGATTCTGCAGAACCACTCACCGCGAATGACCTTCGTGATGATTTGGCGACGCTTGGCACCGACGCGAAAGAACTCGCAGTCACTACGGTGCTGACTGTGCTAGCCCGTCTCGAAAAGAAGGGTTTGGTAGAGCGCGAGCGCACTACCCGCCCTCACCGGTACGCAGCTTCATCCTCCCGTGAGGATCACACCGTTGGACTGCTCAACGACGCCCTGGGCACCGCCCAGGACCGTGAAGCAGTCCTGGCACGATTCATCGGAGGCATCTCCCCCGACGAGGCAGCATCCCTGCGTGCTATCTTGGACTCAGTAAAGTCCGCATAATTTAGAAGAACTTCGGGGACTGAGTGCTTCTCACCTCATATTTCCTAGCGGCGTTGGCTATCGCATTGGCGTGGCCGACGCCGTTGGCTTTATCCAAGGCTAAATGGACCGCCCGCTCACCAGTGCAAGCGGTACTCCTTTGGCAAGCCATCGCATTAGGCGGTGGACTTTCCATGATCGGCTCGATGCTTGTCTGGGGCTTGGCCCCATTGGGCGATGACCTCATCTCCGCGCTTCATGGCGGCTGGCTCCTGATAATGGGAGATCCCAGTGTGCCCGACCCCGGCGAAGTGCACCTGTTCGCCTTGAGCGCAGCACTGCTCTTCGGATTTCACCTGGTATTAACCCTCATACGAGCGGCTTGGCGCATCTCTCGCCAACGAGCCAAGCACCGGCATCTGCTGCGCCTCTTGAGCAACCCGTCCCAGACGCGGCCAAATACCCTAGTGATTGATCACGACATGCCTGTTGCATATTGCGTGCCGGGGATTTCGCAATCGGTGACCGTGCTATCGCGCGGATTGCTCACCCAGCTCTCTGCCGAAGAGCAACAGGCGGTTATTGCCCATGAACGCTCCCATTTGGATCAACGGCATGATCTGCTGATCCTGGCATTCACGGCGTGGCACGAAGCGTTGCCTTGGCTACCGACTTCACGCCTTGCCCTCGACGCAGTGCGTCAACTGATAGAAATGCTCGCCGACGACAAAGCACTGGAAAAGGTCAATAGGCACACTTTGCTCAAAGCCATTGTCACTGTCGCCACCGCCGCAGCAATGGATGATTCGTCGTCAAAGAATCATTCGTCCAGTGCCGGCCTAGTTGGCATGCCAGATGGTGAAGTCTCCTCCCGCCGGCTGCAACGCTTGCTCTCCCCGCAGGATCCGCTGGGCCGCCCGCAGCGCGCACTAGTGCTCCTGAGCACCATCATGTTGCTGATCTGCCCGACAGTCCTGCTCATCGCACCGCGGTTGCTGGACTGGTAGCACTCTCTTGGCGCAAACAGCGAAGTCCCTGGACCCCGTTAGGGCCAGGGACTTCGCCGTTTGCATTGCTCTAGACGTCGATACGATCTCGTTCAAGATCGTCGGCGCCGTCGATAATGAACTTCTTGCGAGGCGCTACGTCGGAGCCCATCAGCAGATCAAAGACCTCCTCGGCTGCCTGCGCATGCTCGATGCCGACACGGCGCAGCATACGATGACGCAGGTCCATGGTGGTTTCAGCCAGCTGGTCCGCGTCCATTTCGCCTAGGCCCTTATAGCGCTGGATCGGCTCCTTGTAGCGTCGGCCTTCCTTCTCCAAGTTGGCCAGCAGCTTGGTCATTTCCGCCTCAGAGTAGGTGTAGATAACCTCATTCTGCTTCGACCCCGGATTGATCACCTCAATGCGGTGCAGCGGCGGAACCGCTGCATAGACGCGACCGTGCTCGATCATGGGACGCATGTAGCGATAGAACAACGTCAACAGCAATGTCCGAATGTGCGCACCGTCAACATCAGCATCAGTCATCAAGATGATCTTGCCGTATCGGGCTTGCTCAATGTCGAAGCTGCGCCCCGAACCGGCCCCAATCACCTGGATCATCGCTGCGCACTCCGCGTTCGAGAGCATGTCCGAAATCGAGGCTTTTTGCACGTTGAGGATCTTGCCTCGAATTGGCAGCAGCGCCTGGTACTCGCTGGAGCGCGCGAGACGGGCAGTGCCCAATGCGCTGTCGCCCTCGACGATGAACAGTTCAGACTTTCCAACTTCCTTGCTGCGGCAATCGAGCAGTTTGGTTGGCAGCGAAGAAGACTCCAAAGCGGTCTTGCGACGCTGGGTTTCCTTGTGCATACGTGCCGACACGCGAGATTTCATCTCGTTGACGACCTTCTCCAGCAGCGTGGACGCTTCAGCCTTCTCGTTGCGCTTATTGGATCCCAGTCGGTCGTTGAGTGCCTTCTCCAGCACCTTGGAAACAATCTGGCGCACCTGCGGTGTACCCAAAATTTCCTTGGTCTGCCCTTCGAACTGCGGCTCTGCCAGTCGGACGGTCAGCACGGCAGTCATGCCCGCCAGCACGTCGTCCTTCTCCAGCTTGTCCTTCTGGCCGAACTTGAGCTTCCGCGCATTGGCCTCCACGTTCTTGCGGAAGGACTTGAGCATGGCCTGTTCGAAGCCGGCAGTATGCGTACCGCCCTTGGGGGTCGCAATGATATTCACGAAGCTGCGCAGCGAGGTTTCGTAGCCGATTCCCCAACGCACCGCGACGTCAACTTCGCAGACACGCTGCACATCTTCAATATGGCTGCGACCACTGCCATCGATGACCGGAACCTTTTCATGGAACGATCCGCTGCCATGGAAACGCCAGATGTCCGTGACCGGCGAGTCGCTGCTCAGATAGTCGACGAACTCGCTGATGCCGCCATCATGCTGGAACACTTCCTCATGAGGCCCGTCCGCACCCGGGGTATCCGGTAATCCACGTTCATCGCGCAGGGTGATGCGCAACCCAGGAACCAAGAAGGAGGTCTGGCGCGCTCGATCCTGCAAATCCTTATAGGAGAACTTCGCATCCGGGGTGAAGATATGGTTATCCGCCCAGTAGCGAATGCGCGTTCCAGTCACGCCCCGCTTGGCTTTGCCGATAACGCCCGGAGCCGTCGCCGTCTCATGAGCCTTGAAAGAAGCGTCCGCTTTCTTGCGGCCCTTATCGGTAAATTTGCCTGGCTCTCCACGACGGAACTGCAGGCCGTAGGTCTTGCCGCCGCGGTCAACTTCGACGTCCAAACGGGCCGACAAGGCGTTGACGACCGAGGCGCCCACGCCGTGCAGACCGCCCGAAGCACTGTAGGAGCCGCCACCGAACTTGCCGCCGGCGTGCAGCTTGGTGAAGACAACTTCCAAACCGCTCAAGCCTGTCTTGGGTTCAACATCGACAGGAATGCCGCGGCCGTCATCCTGGACTTCAACGGAGCCGTCAGAGTGCAAGATGACGTCAATTGCCTGGCCGAAACCGCCCAGCGCTTCGTCAACTGAGTTATCGATGATCTCCCAGAGGCAATGCATCAAGCCACGGGAGTCGGTGGAGCCGATGTACATGCCTGGGCGCTTACGAACCGCTTCCAGGCCTTCCAAGACCGAAAGGTGCCGGGCGCTGTAATTGTCGGATGAAGCCACTGAGCTGTTGTCTCCTACTTGCATGAGAAAGTACGTCTTATTCCATATTCTAATCGTTAATGTGTTCGAATACCCGCTATTTTCCGGTGCTGCCCAGCACGCCGGTCTCCTATGACCTTATCCACATGCGCTACGCGGTGAGCGAAAGAACAGGCAAATCGGGATAAAGTCGGAGCCCAAGCTGGTTGTATAGAGTAACCATCAACTTTAGGAGGCTGGCAATGACTACTACGACCGCTAGTCGTGAACTGAACGCCCTCGACCGGTGCGACCGCTGCGGCGCACAGGCCTACGTGCGAGCCGTGCTGGCTTCGACAGGCGGTGAGTTGCTCTTCTGCGCTCACCATGCCCGCGATGTAGAACCGAAACTGCGTCCGCAGACTTCGGTCTGGCAGGATGAGTCCTCGCGACTCTATGAAAAGCCCAAGGTGGACGCCAACGACTAAACTCGTTGCCAGCCACTAATTCGAGAAGGTGACCCAATTCTGGGTCACCTTCTTCTTGCATTAACGGCAAATAAAAATGTGGCCAGCAGTTCAATGAATGAACTACTGGCCACATCCTCAGATTCTTAGTCTAGGTAATCGCGCAGTACCTGGGAACGCGATGGGTGACGAAGCTTGGACATCGTCTTGGACTCGATCTGGCGAATGCGTTCACGAGTCACACCGTAGACCTTGCCGATTTCATCCAAGGTCTTAGGCTGGCCATCGGTCAGGCCGAAGCGCATGGCCACCACGCCTGCTTCACGCTCTGAGAGCGTGTCGAGCACCGAGTGGAGCTGCTCCTGCAACAAGGTGAACGAAACTGCATCGGCTGGGACTACTGCTTCCGAGTCTTCAATGAGGTCACCGAATTCGGAGTCGCCGTCTTCACCCAATGGGGTGTGCAAGGAAATTGGTTCGCGACCATACTTCTGGACTTCGACAACCTTTTCAGGGGTCATGTCCAATTCCTTGGCCAGCTCTTCTGGGGTTGGTTCGCGGCCCAGGTCCTGGAGCATCTGGCGCTGGACACGTGCCAGCTTGTTGATGACTTCAACCATGTGCACTGGAATACGAATGGTACGTGCCTGGTCAGCCATGGCACGGGTAATTGCCTGGCGGATCCACCAGGTGGCGTAGGTCGAGAACTTGAAGCCCTTGGTGTAGTCGAATTTCTCCACTGCACGGATCAGGCCAAGGTTGCCTTCCTGGATCAGGTCCAGGAACAGCATGCCGCGGCCGGTGTAGCGCTTGGCCAGCGAAACTACGAGGCGAAGGTTGGCTTCCAGCAAGTGGTTCTTGGCGATCTTGCCGTCGTGGATGATCTGCTCATAGTCCCAGCGCAAGCGCTGGTCCATCGAGCCGTCGTCCTTTTCCAACTTGTCAGTTGCGAACAGGCCCGCTTCGATGCGCAGAGCCAAGTCAACTTCCTGCTCAGCGTTCAGCAGCGCGACCTTGCCGATCTGCTTCAGGTAATCCTTGACTGGGTCAGCGGTCGCTCCAGCGACCATGACCTGCTGCTGTGGAGCATCATCGTCACCGGTTGAAAGGGTGAAGCCCTTCGAATCATCGTCAGACTTCGAGTCCTTCGAATCGGTGCCTTGCTCAACATCGTCATCGGCGTCAGCCGACGCTCCGGTTGATTCGTCTTGCGCTGCAGTTTCAGCAGCGACCTTTTTAGTCCGAGGCTTGGCCTTGGTAGCGCGCTTCTTCGCTGCAGGGGCGGCTGCCTCGACCTCGGCCGCTTCAACCTCGGCCTCAGTTGCTTTGCGATTAGCGTTCGTCTCAGAAGATGACACGAATAACCTTTCTAACGATGCGTTCCGGATGCACCTGCCGGTAACACCACTATGACCCTGTCAAGTCCGATGGCGTTTAATCATTGACTAAACACCGAGGGCTGGCACATTGATATCAACGCATCAAGCCCGCCTAATGTTCCCGAAATCCGGGGATTTCAAGACATAGGCAATTCGAACCTAACCGGGTCTGTTGTCCCATTATCCATGAATTGCCACCAGGACACCACTTGAGACACTCCGGTTGTTGCTGCTCAGCTGAAACTAGCACGCCATGCCCGCAATTGGTCGGTCGCCCATTCTGGCATGATTCCATGGGACATCAGCTTTTGCAGCAGCCTGGCCAGCTCGTAATTCGGGTTTTCCTCGACCGCTCGCCCCAACAGGCACAACGCCATGGTTCCCCTGCCTCGCGCCCACTCGATCCACGCAAGAATGCACAGCAGGGCCTGCCGCGCGTTGCCTTCAGCAACGCCGAGCAGGTCTCTGGCGACCAGCCACAACCGGTCAATCCGCTGCCAGTCCGGAGCATGCCAACCACGTCCCAGCAAATAGTTGGTCAACGGCGCGGCGGCAGCTTCGCGATCCCCGCGCATCACGCCGAACAGCACATCCAGTGATGCTTCGAGTCCTTGACCAGCCAGGTACGGAAGAAGGTCACGCACGATTTTCACTTCCAAGGAACCCAGTAGCAATGCGGCGTGCTCATGCTCATCGTGAATCCAGGCCCGGGCTTCCGGCTCAGCCAGATCCATGGTCTGCAGCCACGCTTCCAAGCAGTTGACGACGTTGTGCTGCTGATTCGAGATGATCTTCAGGATCTCAGCAGCCTGCGGCCATTGCGGGATTCCGCTACCGTCCCATGGAATGTCCAACGGAGCCGACCCGGCGAAGACCAACGACAAATGCGTTTCGTTCGTTTCCACCGGGCGCACGGGGGTCGGCTCTGCGTAATCATCGGTCGCGTAGTTCCAGACCACACGATCCTGCCGGCACCAGCTGTGACGCAGCAAGACCTTTTTGCTTGTCAGCCCCTGCTCTAGCTGCGCGACCAGATCCGCGTAGGGAATACCGGAGCCGTCCGACGTTCCTTCGGGCGCATAGACCACCAGAACCACCCCTTGGATATGGGGCATTCGTTCTAGCAGGCTCAGCAGCTGCGCGGTCCACGTCCCGCGCTCCGCCGCGGTGTTTTCCTCGGGCAGATCAACTCGCAAGGTCGCTTCCAGATGGTCCTCGTCTATCAGCATCAGCACGGCCGAATTCTGAGGATAGAAACCTAGGGCATGGGGCACATACGCCAAGATGTCTTCGCAACTGGACAGCGAGAGAGGGTGGCGTTCCGGTGTAGTTGTCATGGCTCCACGGTGCAACGCTGCGCTAGGCGCATGAGGTCAGAGGCTGCGAGCTGTGGAGAACCTTTCGGATCGCCCCGGTGCGGGCTTACTGCTCGGCGAGGAAGCGGCGCGCCTTGCGGCGTTCAACGACCATGAACACCATACCGAGCAATGCCATGGCGAACTGGACTGACAGGGCCACGCGGAAGGCCTGAAGATTGTAGAGCTCGCCCACCGAGCCGTTGGCCTTATACAGCATGTCCATGATGAATCCGATGACGTAGATCGTGACAAAGGCACCTATGAACCCGCCGGTGTTCACCAGGCCGGTGGCCGTTCCCAGCACCTGCGGCGGGTTGAACGTTCGGGCGAAGTCGAAGCCGATTACGGAGGCCGGGCCACCGGCGGCAATGGCGATCATCAATAGCACCAGAATCCATAGCGGGGCCTGCCCTGGCCAGAATAGGACAACTGCCCACATCACCAGGATTGAGCCGACAATGCCCAGGGCAAAGTTGGAACGCTGGCTGGCATGGCGCGAGGTCAGGGCGCCGAGGATCGGTCCCACCACGATGGAAACGACAACGAACACCGCCATCAAGCCCGATGCCAGCGCACCGTCTATGCCTTGGCCTTCGACAAGGAAAGGATAGCCCCAGGTCATCATGAAGGTGTTGATCATGAATGCCGTGGAGAAGTGGGTCCAGAACCCCAAACGGGTTCCTGGCTGTTTCCAGGCCCGGGCGATCCGCGAGCCGGTCTCCTGCTCCCCCTGGCCGGACCCTTCCCAGGTCCTGCCATTGCGCACGAAAGCGATCGTGGTGATGAAGGTGGCAAAAGCGAAACCGGACATGACCGAGAACGCCGCGGACCAGCCGACGCCCAGCAAGATCATATGGAAAGGAAAGAGGCTGATGAGCTGGCCGAGCTGGCCGAAGGTACCGGTGAGCTGGGTCAGCACCGGGATTCGCGAGCCGGAGAACCATAGGGGCAACAGCTTGAGCACCGATACGAAGACCATCGCATCGCCCATGCCAACCATGACGCGCCCGGCCAACCCCATGGGGACGTTGACTGAAATCGCAAGGAACGCTTGACCTGCGGCCATCAGCAGGGCGCCGCAGGTAATCAGGATGCGCGGACCGAATTTATCCAGCAGCAGCCCTACGGGCACCTGCGCGCCGGCATAGACAACCAGCTGCACGACGGAGAAGGTCGCCAAAATCTGCGCGCTGGCATCAAATCGTTCGGTGGCTTGGATGCCAGCGACGCCGAAGCTGGTGCGCTGCGAAATTGCAGAAATGTAGGCAAGAATTGCGAAGCCGAAGACAACCCACGACTTTGGTGAATTCAGATGGGCCTGGCTCACTGGTCGTGATCACCTGGCAACGGTTCGATGTGACCGTTTTTCAACCAATCTTCAGTGTTCTCAATGGCCGCAAGGAAATGCTCGGCGCTGGCGCCCAATTCCTCGGCATCCGCCATCTGCTCGTCTTCATCCAGCAACAGCGAGCGCGGTTCATGCTCTTTGGCATGCGCATCGAACCGTTCTTCGAATCCGTCGACCATTTGGCGAACATCGCTATTGGTTTCAAGCTGTTCGGCTAGCTGCTGGTCGACCAGTCGACCTGCCTCACGCAGCTTGTCCGTTGGCAAAGCCAGCTTCAGTGCCGCTCCTACGTATTCCAGCGTCGCAACGGCAACGGCCGGGTACTCGGATTCGGCGAGGTAGTGCGGGGTGTGCATGGAGTATCCCACGACATCACGGCCAGCTTCGCTCAGGCGAATTTCAAGCAGCGAGGCCAGACCTGCTGGCGATTCCACCGTAGGGCTCCACGTCGAGATGTTCTCGATCAGATCCTTGCGGTTTCCATGTGCGGTAACGCCTACCGGGCGGGTATGCGGCACCGGCATCGGCAACGATGCGGTCCCCACAACCAGCGATACGTTGAAGGCTTCAATGAAGGAATGCAGTTCCGCGATCACGCGTTCCCACTTCAAGTCGGGTTCTACACCGGTGAGGAACCAGAACTTGCGGTCCATCTCATCGGTCATCAGGTAGATCTCCATGCGTGGAGCCTGGTATCCAGCGAAGTGGTCACCCAGGAAAGAGACCCGCGGGCGCTGGGAGGTGTAGGCGATCAGCTCATCGGCGTCGAAAGTGGCGAAGAGCTCCGAGTCGAGGCGTCCGAAAAGCTCGTTGGAGACCTGCGAATGGTTATGCCCGGCATCGCTGATGCTCTTCAGCGAGACGAACATGCCAAGACCTTGAAGGCGCGAGTCATCCAAGTCGTCTGCGACCAGCGTCATCAACGATTCCTTGGACATTTTCTCCTCATTCAGGGTCGGCATCCGGCAAAGCGGGAGCGGCAACCATCGGCTGGGACTGCACTTCAAGTACAGATCAATGGTCCATCTTATCGCTACTTGGCTTTCGCTCGCTGTGAAGTAACGCACGATGACGCGGAACCTCGGATAACCTTGGGGTAGGAGACGCACAGCCCGCCGGCATGACCTGTTCCGGAAAACCACAGGGGCTGTCGCGACCTTAGACCCTACAAAGGCATAGAAGGAATGATTTTGTGATCAACTCCAGTGATCTCACTTTGAGCGCCATTGGCGCCGACATCAAGCGCAAGAGCGCTGACACCCTCATCCTGGGTGTACTCAAGAACGGCGAGAAGGTGTCCATCGCGGCATCCCCATTCACCGCCGAAACCACCACTTCCCTGGAGCAGTCGCTTTCAGCTTTGGGCGTTGCCGGGAAGGCCGACGAAATCACCGCGCTGCCAGGCGTAGACGGTGCCAAGACCAAGACCTTGCAGTTCATCGGCCTGGGCGTTGACGAGCTAGCTGATCTGACCGAGGAGAAGCTGCGCCGTGCCGCCGGTTCGGCTGCCCGCCAGCTGAGCAACGCCAAGAGCGCCATTTTCGCCCTGCCTGCTGACAGCGTGGAGCGCGTGGCCGCCATCGCAGAAGGCATCGCGCTGGGCAGCTACCGCTACGAGAACCACCGTTCGAAGAAGAGCGAGAAGCCGGTACTGGCCGAAGCCCAGATCGTCACCTCGGTAGCGACGTCCAAGGACCTGCCAGCAGTACTCAAGCGCGCTGCCATCCTGGGCCGCGCAGTACGCGGCACCCGCGATCTGATCAACGCCCCAGCCAACGTGCTGTACCCGGAGTCCTTCGCCGCAGCAGTGAAGGACCACTCCAAGTCCCTGCCGCTGAAGGTCACCATTTTCGACGAGAAGCGCCTTGCTAAGGACGGCTTCGGCGGCCTGATCGGTGTTGGCGGCGGTTCGGTTCGCCAGCCGCGCATGGTCAAGATCGAATACGCGCCGTCGAAGGCCGCCAAGCACATCGCCTTGATCGGCAAGGGCATTACCTTCGACACCGGTG
This sequence comes from Glutamicibacter sp. NPDC087831, assembly GCF_044742845.1. Classification (NCBI taxonomy): domain Bacteria; kingdom Bacillati; phylum Actinomycetota; class Actinomycetes; order Micrococcales; family Micrococcaceae; genus Glutamicibacter; species Glutamicibacter sp. NPDC087831. The sequence continues at coordinate 584,230 of NZ_JBIUVH010000001.1, read as the reverse complement.
GCACCTCGCTGAAGCCTGCTGCCGGCATGCACGCCATGAAGTCCGACATGTCCGGTGCCGCCGCGGTTTTCCAGACCGTTGCCGCAGTCGCCGAGCTTGGCCTGAATGTCAAGGTCACTGCCTGGCTGTGCCTGGCAGAAAACATGCCTGGCGGCGCCTCGACCCGTCCGGGCGATGTGCTGACCATGTTCGGCGGCAAGACCGTTGAAGTGCTCAATACCGACGCCGAAGGCCGCTTGGTCATGGCCGATGGCCTGGCAGCTGCCAGCTTGGAGAAGCCGGATGTCATGATCGACATCGCTACGCTGACCGGCGCCCAGATGCTGGCCCTGGGCCTGCGCACCGCAGGTGTCATGGGCGACAAGCAGGTCGCCAGCGACTTGGTTGCCGTCTCGGACAAGGTGGGCGAATTGGCTTGGGCCATGCCGCTTCCGGAGGAGCTGCGCCCGTCCATCGAGTCGCAGGTTGCCGATCTGGCGAACATCGGTGAGCGCATGGGCGGCATGATGACTGCCGCCGTGTTCCTCGAAGAGTTTGTCGGTGAAGTGGACGGCAAGAAGATCCCTTGGGCCCACATCGACTTCGCTGGTCCTGCGTTCAACGAAGGCAGCGCCTGGGGCTACACTCCGAAGAACGGCACCGGCTCCCAGGTACGCACCCTGGTTGCCTACGCAGAGCAGCTCGCTGCAGCAAACTAGCCGCAGCAACGCAGGACTAATGGCAGTTCCTGTGTCCTGGAACTCATCCCGGTATCGCCAGAACTATCTGCACGATGCCGGGATGAGTTTAAAAATAAGAGACATACCTGACTTTTAATGCCCCGAAGGTGACTGCAACCATTGGACGGTACTAAGGTAAGTTTTGAAACATCACCGTGGATTAATGGTGCGCGCCCGCATGTGTCACGCTCCAGGAAGTCCACACCCGATCCCCTGGTCGGCCTAAGCCGGCCTCACTAAGCGAATACGAGGGAGCGTTCACGTGGCCGATTCGGCAGCAACGCAAGAATTTGATGTCCTCATCCTCGGCGGCGGATCCGCTGGATACTCGGCAGCATTGCGCGCCATCCAGCTGGGCTACACCGTTGGATTGATCGAGAAGGAAAAGCTGGGCGGCACCTGCCTGCACACCGGCTGCATCCCAACCAAGGCTTACCTGCACGCAGCAGAGCTGGCCGAGAACGCTCGCGAGGGTGCCAAGTTCGGCATCAACTCCTCGCTGGAGTCGATCGACCTGGCTGGCGTGCGCAAGTACAAGGAAGACATTGTTGCTGGAAAGCACAAGGGTCTCCAGGGCTTGCTGAAGATGAAGAAGGTCAACGTTATCACCGGTAACGGCCGACTGGTCTCCCAGGATTCCATCGATGTTGATGGCACCGTCTACAAGGGCAAGTACATCATCCTGGCTACCGGCTCCACCTCCAAGACCATGGGTCTGGAAATCGGCGGCCGCGTACTGACCAGCACCGAAGCACTGAACATGGAAGACCTGCCAAAGAGCGCCATCGTGCTCGGCGGCGGCGTCATCGGTGTCGAGTTCGCTTCCGTATGGAAGTCCTTCGGCGTCGACGTCACCATCGTCGAGGGCCTGCCTTCGCTGGTTCCGAACGAGGACCCAGCCATCATCAAGAACCTGGAGCGCGCTTTCAAGAAGCGCGGCATCAAGTTCAACACCGGCGTCTTCTTCGAGAAGGTCGAGCAGGATGCTAACGGCGCCAAGGTCTCCCTGGCTGACGGCAAGGTCCTGGAAGCAGAGATCGTTCTGGTTGCAGTGGGTCGCGGTCCGGTAACCGAGGGCCTCGGCTTCGAAGAGCAGGGCATCACCATTGACCGCGGCTTCGTGATCACCGATGAGCGCCTGCACACCGGCGTTGGCAACATCTACGCAATCGGCGACATCGTTCCAGGCGTACAGCTTGCACACCGCGGTTACCAGCATGGCCGCTTCGTAGCCGAGGAAATCCACGGCATGAAGCCAACCATCGTCGAGGACATCAACATCCCGAAGGTGACTTTCTGCGAGCCAGAGATCGCTTCCGTGGGCTACTCCGAGCCGAAGGCCAAGGAGAAGTTCGGTGCCGACCAGATTGAAACCACCGAGTACAACTTGGCTGGCAATGGCAAGTCCTCGATCCTGGGCACCAGCGGCATCATCAAGATGGTTCGCGTCAAGAACGGCCCAATCGTTGGCGTTCACGGCATCGGCGGCCGCATTGGCGAGCAGATCGGTGAAGCCCAGCTGATCGTGAACTGGGAAGCTTACCCAGAGGACGTATCGCAGCTGATCCACGCACACCCAACCCAGAACGAGTCCCTGGGCGAAGCCGCAATGGCTTTGGCCGGCGCCCCGCTGCACGGTTAATCACGCTTTGGTCATACAGGCAGCGCGTTAGTTCAACGCGCTGCCTGTATGCACTAGGCTCGGAGGCAACGCCTCCCACCACTTTTCAAGCTTTATAAAACAAGGAGATACGGGACGATGTCTGAAACCGTAAACCTACCCGCACTGGGTGAAAGCGTTACCGAAGGTACGGTAACCCGCTGGCTGAAGCAGGTCGGCGACCGTGTAGAGGTAGACGAGCCGTTGGTGGAAGTTTCCACCGACAAGGTTGACACTGAAGTTCCTTCGCCGGTTGCCGGCATCATCGAGGAAATCTTCGTAGCCGAAGACGAGGACGCTGAAGTTGGCGCCCCACTGGTTCGCATTGGCGATGGCTCCGGCGCTGGCGAAGCTGCACCAGCAGCTCCGGCTGCTGAAGAAGCACCTGCCGAACCAGCCGCTGAAGAAGCACCAGCAGCACCTGCAGCCGAAGAAGCTCCAGCAGCTGCACCAGCCGCCGGCGCTGCTTCAGGCACCGACGTGACCCTTCCAGCTCTGGGCGAGTCGGTTACCGAAGGTACCGTCACCCGCTGGCTGAAGGAAGTTGGCGAGGAAGTCTCCGTCGACGAGCCACTGCTTGAGGTTTCCACCGACAAGGTTGACACCGAAGTTCCTTCCCCCGTTGCAGGTACCCTGCTGGAAATTCGCGTTCCAGAAGATGAGACCGCTGAAGTTGGCGCTGTTCTGGCTGTTATCGGTGCAGCTGGCGCTGCTCCAGCTGCCGCCCCAGCCAAGGAAGAAGCACCTGCCGCTGCTCCGGCTCCTGCAAAGGAAGAGGCTCCGGCCGCTCCGGCTCCCGCTAAGGAAGAGGCACCTGCCGCTCCGGCCGCTCCCGCTCCTGCAAAGGAAGAGGCACCTGCCGCTGAGGCAACCAATGAGTCCGGCTACGTCACCCCACTGGTCCGCCGCTTGGCTAACCAGCACAGCATCGACATTGCTTCGGTGAAGGGTACCGGCGTTGGCGGTCGCATCCGCAAGCAGGATGTCTTGGACGCTGTTGCCGCCCAGGAAGCCGCTGCACCAGCTGCCGCCCCAGCTGCCGCCCCTGCCCCTGCCGCCGCGAAGCCAGCTGCTCCTGCAGTTGAGGTTTCCTCGCTGCGCGGCACCGAGGAGAAGGCTCCACGTATCCGCCAGGTCATCGCTCGCCGCATGCGCGAATCCCTGGACGTATCGACTCAGCTGACCCAGGTCCACGAGATCGATATGACCCGCATCGTGAAGCTGCGTGCTTCGGCAAAGGCCAACTTCAAGGCCACCAACGGCGTGAACCTCACTTACTTGCCATTCATCGCCAAGGCTGTTGCCGAGGGCCTGAAGGCACACCCTAAGTTGAACGCCGAGTACAACGAAGAGACCCAGAAGATCACTTACCACAATGCCGAGCACTTGGCATTCGCAGTCGACACCGACAAGGGCCTGCTGGTTCCTGTTGTATCGAACGCTGGCGATCTGAACCTGGCTGGCATGGCTTCGCGTATCGCTGATGTAGCTGCACGCACCCGCAGCAACAAGATCGGTCCGGATGAGCTCTCCGGTGGCACCTTCTCGATCACCAACATCGGTTCGGTTGGCGCACTGTTCGACACCCCGATCATCAACCAGCCACAGGTAGCCATCCTGGGCACCGGTGCGATCGTGAAGCGTCCAATGGTCGTTACCGACGCAGAGGGCAACGATTCGATTGCCATCCGCCACATGATGTACCTGTGCCTGACCTACGATCACCGTCTGGTAGACGGTGCCGATGCAGGCCGCTTCCTGCAGACCGTCAAGGCTCGCCTTGAAGGCGGCGCTTTCGAAGGCGAACTGGGACTGTAAAGATCCAGCTTTCGCTTTCGCAGCCTAGGTAGATAATCGCCCCTGTCGTTGGTTCGACAGGGGCGATTCTGCGTTTTCTACGATCAGTCGAAAATAGATTAGGCTAGTATCATGACTATACTTCTTTCAATCCTGATTTTCGTGCATATCTTGGGTGCAGCAGCTATCTTCGGCGGCTGGCTTGCTAATTTCAAGACTCCAACCGTCTCCGTATGGCAGTGGTATGGCGCTATCGTTCAGGTCGTAACGGGTCTGGCCATGGTCGGTATTCTCGAGGCTGGCGACGGTTCGCCAAACCACATGAAGATTGGAATCAAGTCGCTGATTGCAATCATTATCTTGGTGGCAGCGTTCCTTGGCCGGAAGAAGATGAAGAACGGCGAGGAAGTTCCTACGGGGATCGCTCACGCCGTGGGTGGCATGGCCTTGATCAACATCGCCATCGCGGTACTCTGGAACTAATCAGCATTAGCATTGACGGCGGGAGCCGCAACCATCAGCTTGGAGCAAGCTGTGGTTGCACCTCCCGCCGTTTCGCTTTTAACGGCGCAATACCTTGCCAATTTTCCAGCGCTCGTCTTCCAGCACTAGTTCCACTTCGATGCGTTGCGGCTGCGCGGTCTGGACGGCGTGAACCGTGGCTCCGCGGGCATCCACGTAGCGGTATTCCTCTTGGGTAGAAGTGGCAGCAAGAATGACAGAGTCCCCCTGCCCACGCGCCGATACCGTGACGTCCGTGAGTCTCGTGCGCAATCCCGCAAATTCCAAACCCATTTTCCGAAGCTGATCGATTGTTTCGAGATCTCGTTGCAGCTGCTCCGCTCCTGAAGTGTAGAGCCCCTTGAGCTTCTCCCCCGCCAGCTGCCCCATCGCTTCATCGCGCTCTCTTGAAAGCGCGAGGAATGCAGAGATCACGGTGTCCCGATTCAAGGCACAAGCTGGAACGTGCGCCCCGTCTTCAATTCTGCAGCTTTGCTCTGCTGACGGTACTGCCGTAGCCGCAGTCGTTTCGGTGGCCACAGCCGCACGGAAATGATTGACGCCCACGAGGCTCCCGATAATAACCAAGGAGCCCAGTGCTGCGGCACCGGCCAATTTCACGGCCCCGGGGGTCCGGCGCAATCGATGGCTATGCCAGGAGTCATCGCGGCTGGGGCTTCGCTGCCTGCTTGCGGTATCGGCCTGGCGCTTGAAGCGCTTGTGCGCAGCATTCTGTTCCGCGGATGGATGGATGGTCTCCATCAGATGAGTAGCTTCTGGAGCTACATGCCCTTCCCAGCTGATGGGCTCTGCCGGACAGCTTGCGAACAACGTTCGAGCAAACTGATCTGCGGTCGGTCGTGCTTGCGGATCTGGATTCAGCGAATCGATCAACAGTTCATGAATGATCGAAGGGATTCCGGGGAACATCACGCTTGCCGGTGGACGCATCAGTTCCTCTTCGGGAATCCGTCCGGATAGGAGAAACCACAAGCAGGCGCCCAGCGAAAACACGTCCTGCTCTCCAACTTGGCTTTCCCGTACCCCGGCCTGCATTTCAGGGGCCATGAATCCTGGCGTACCGGAGCCGGTGAGCGCCTGCCGTGCTGAAGCTGATTCCTGGAAGTCAATGATCTTCGGCATTCCCTTGGCAGTGAGCAATATATTGGCCGGCGATAAGTCTCCATGGCGTTGGCCCTGCGCATGCATCACCGAAAGCGTCTGCGCGATGGGTGCCAGCGCGGTCACGCACTCCCCCAGGCCAAAGGCGCTTCGACTTGCCACAAGATCAGCCACGCTGCCACCGGGGCAATATTCCATAGCCAGCCCCTCGCCCAATTGTGTCGACAGGGTTCCGTAGAAATCAACGACATATTTCCTTGACTGCTTTACCTGCTCTTGGCGAAGCGAAGTGATGTTTTCCATAGTCAGGCTAAGTTTTAGCGTGAGGTACAACTGGTCGCTTTCCCTCCGGATCAGCCAAACTTTACACGGTGACTTGGAACTTAGCGGCCTTACCGTGACATGCCCGGGGCTTGTCGGCCACGCTAGAACATTCGTAGAATCATCCATGACTCCGTTGTAACCCAGAATCGTAAATTGCAAGCTGGATATCCACAGATGGGTTCGACGGCTCTGAATTAGCGACCGATCGTTCAAGAGCGTAGGCTAGCCGTCATGGCGATCGAATTCGAACGAGTCGGACTAGGCTCAAAATTTGTGCCCTACATGGAAGCTTGGGATTACCAAATCCAACTGCATGATGCGGTAGCCGCGGACACGCAAACCCCAAAAGTCCTGTTCCTGGAGCACGAAGCGGTTTACACCGCAGGCAAGCGAACTGAACCTGAAGATCTCCCGATGGACGGGACCCCCGTGGTGGATGTGGATCGCGGTGGAAAGTTGACCTGGCATGGCCCGGGACAGCTCATTGGCTACCCCATCGTCAAGCTACGCAAGATCAGCGCAATCCGACTTTACGTGGAGACCTTGGAAGAAGCCCTGATTAACGTGGTCAGCGAGCTAGGCATTCCGACGGCCCAGATCAAGGGCCGCTCCGGGGTCTGGGTACCGGGCAAAGATGGCGCTCAGGACCGCAAAATCGCAGCCATTGGAATCCGCATCAACCACGGTGTCACCATGCACGGTTTCGCATTGAACTGCTCTAACGCGCTTTCCGCCTACGAACAGATCATCCCCTGCGGCATCTCCGATGCAGGTGTCACCACCATTTCCGAAGAACTCGGCCGTACCGTCACCCCCGAAGACGTCGTTGACCGCGTACAAACCGAAATAGAGCGTCTGCTCACCCCTCAAGTCGTCTAGACAGTCACGCCCTCACCAAAGAAAGAGCTGTTTAATGAGCGTCGAACCAGAAGGCCGCCGTATGCTGCGCGTAGAAAAGCGCAACGCTGCCGTACCTGTGGAGCGTAAGCCAGAATGGATCAAGGCCAAGTTGAGCATTGGCCCTGAATACGTTGGCCTGAAAAATCTCGTACAGAGCGAAGGCTTGCATACGGTCTGCGAAGAAGCAGGCTGCCCGAACATCTTCGAGTGCTGGGAAGACCGCGAGGCTTCCTTCCTGATCGGCGGTTCAGAGTGCACCCGCCGTTGCGACTTCTGCCAGATCGCCACCGGCAAGCCCTTGGCAATTGACCGCTCAGAGCCATTCAAGGTCGCCATGAGCGTGAAGAAGATGGATCTGCGCTACGCCACCGTAACCGGCGTCGCCCGTGATGACCTCGAAGACGAGGGCACCTGGCTGTATGCCGAGACTGTGCGGCAGATCCACAAGATGAATCCAAGCACCGGCGTAGAGCTGCTGATCCCCGATTTCAGCGGCAAGCCGGAGAACCTGGATACCATCTGCGATTCGGAGCCAGAAGTCTACGCCCACAACGTAGAGACTGTGCCTCGCCTGTTCAAGCGCATCCGCCCGGCTTTCCGTTACGAGCGTTCCATGGATGTGATCACCCATGGCCGCAAGCGTGGCTTGATCACCAAGTCCAACCTGATTCTGGGTATGGGCGAAACTCGAGAAGAAATTTCCGAGGCCATGCGTGATCTCCATGAGGCAGGCTGCGATCTGCTGACTTTGACCCAGTACCTGCGCCCAACCGACCTGCATCTGCCAGTCGACCGCTGGGTCACCCCGCAGGAGTTCCTGGAGCTTCAGCAAGAAGCCGAAGAACTCGGCTTTGCCGGAGTCATGGCGGGGCCACTGGTCCGTTCTTCCTACCGCGCTGGCCGCCTGTGGGCCGGCGCCATGCGCAAGAAGGGCCGCGAAATCCCAGAGGCATTGGCACATATCGAGTCCTCGGGCAACACGCGCCAGGAAGCAGCTTCGCTGATCAAGTAGCTCGGTCCAGTGGACCCCACGGCTAAGGCCCCGGAACTCCTGATGGAATCCATCGAGGGTTCCGGGGCTTTCCCACTGCCCGTCCATGGGCAATTCAGCTGAAAATGCCGTGTTCGATCCGGCTCGGCTTAGAACTATCAACTTCATCGCGTAGAATTAAGGCACTATGGCCAAAAACTCCGACAACGACGCAGCCGCGCCTAAGCGTGGCTTGTTTTCGCGTAAACCAAAAGCTGAGAAGAAGAACAAAGAACCGGGCCGCCTGAAGCAAATTGGCCAGGTCTTCCAGATGACTCGCCGCAATGACCCGATGGTCGTGTGGTGGATGGCATTGGCAGCCTTGGCCGTCATTGCTGTCTGCTTGGTCATCGGCTTCTTGATCAAAAACTGGATCACGATGTTGATCATCGCAATCCCGCTGGCGCTCCTTGCTGCAATGTTCGTGATGTCCCGCCGCGCAGAGAAAGCTGCGTTCTCGCAGCTTGAGGGCCGCCCCGGCGCTGCCGGCGCCGCCATGAGTGTGCTGCGTCGCGGCTGGATCCTGAAGCAGGAACCAGTTGCCTACAACCGCCACCAGGATCTGGTGTTCCTCGGTATCGGTCGCCCGGGCATCGTCCTGGTCACTGAGGGACCAAAGAGCCGGGTTCGTGAGCTTGCCTCTTCCGAGCGCAAGCGCATCGCCCGCGTTCTGCCGAACGTTCCCGTGCACATCATCAACGCTGGTTCCGAAGAAGGCCAGACCCCGTTGGCTGAAGTCGGCAAGGCAATGAAGAAGCTTCCAAAGTCGATTACGAAGCTGGAAGTCAGCGCAATCGACAAGCGCTTGAGCACGTTGACCGCGAATCGTCTGCCTATCCCCAAGGGCGTAGACCCGAACCGCGTCCGTCCAAACCGCCGCGCTACGCGCGGACGCTAAAGACAACTACTAAAGAAGCCGCAACTGGAATTTCTAGTTGCGGCTTCTTTCTTGCTGTCCGGATCTATTGCTAGGAGATATTCACCAGGATGGTCTTGGGCAAACGATCATGCAGTCCACGCTGGTCCTTGTCGGTGACGAAGGCCGGAATAGCCAGGCAAAGCAGCAAGGAACGAATCAGGCCTTGGAACGGCTTGATTGCGGTTCCATCCAGCGACTGCACCTGCATTCCAAAGGTACGGTGCCCGATCGTGTGCCCGGTGAACCCGACACCGATGATCTGCCCGGCGCAGAACAGGCTCAATGTTGCCAGATCGTGGCTGTCAAACAGCCACCAGCTCAGCAGCATCGAGAGCCCCCAGTCCAAGAGCAGTGCACCGACCCGTCGCGGGAATCTGGCAATGGAGCCGGGGCCCTTCTCGGGGCGCCCCATATCCTGCCCGGGCCATTGTTGCGTATTATGCTGCGGCGGCCCTTCAAGCCACGAGCTGAAGTCTTTTCTTTCCACCAATACAGTCTATCCAGCGATTCTGTGCGCCAGTTAGAACGCGATAACCAGGTAGCAAGTATCCAAGTCAGATTGTTACAGCAGGCAATCAGCGCAGATCAGCGCGATACGACACGCCCGGATTCTCCGCTTGTAACAGGTTGGAAACAATAGAGACACCATTCAGAAATGGATTATAGGTAAGCTTGATACGTAAGCAAGAGGACCAGCCGGATCATTCCGGCTACCGGTTCCGTTTACCAAACCTTATATCTCACCAGGGAGTCACCTGCACATGTTTACCAGTCCAGAAGAAGTCTTGGCATATATTGCCGAAGAGGACATCAAGTTCGTCGATATCCGTTTCACCGACCTACCAGGTGTACAGCAGCACTTCAACGTGCCTGCCAAGTCCGTGGATGCCGACTTCTTCGTCAACGGCCAGCTCTTCGATGGTTCTTCCATCCGCGGCTTCGCCGGCATCTCTGATTCCGACATGCAGCTGATCCCGGACGTCACCACCGGCTTCATCGATCCCTTCCGCCTGGAAAAGACCCTGGCCTTCAACTTCTCGATCATCAACCCACGCACCGGTGAGCCGTACCACCGCGACCCACGTGGCGTTGCGGAACGTGCCGAGGCATACCTGGAATCGACCGGTATCGCTGACACCGCGTTCTTCGCCCCAGAAGCAGAATTCTTCATCTTCGAAGACGTTCGCTACGAATCCAAGCCACAGGGCGCGTTCTACTCGATCGATTCCGACGAGGCACCTTGGAACACCGGCCGCAAGGAAGAAGGCGGCAACCAGGGTTACAAGACCCCGTACAAGGGCGGCTACTTCCCAGTTGCACCGACTGACAAGCAGGCTGACCTGCGCGACGCGATCTGCGTCGAGCTGGACAAGGCTGGCCTTGAGGTTGAACGCAGCCACCACGAGGTGGGCGCTGCCGGCCAGGCAGAAATCAACTACAAGTTCAACACCATGGTTCACTCCGCTGATGAACTGATGCTCTTCAAGTACATCGTGAAGAACGTCGCTGACGCGTGGGGCAAGTCCGCAACCTTCATGCCAAAGCCAGTCTTCGGCGACAACGGCTCGGGCATGCACGTGCACCAGTCGCTGTGGGCCAACGGCGAACCGCTGTTCTACGATGAAAAGGGCTACGCTGGCCTGTCCGATACCGCACGCTGGTACATCGGCGGCCTGCTGAAGCACGCAGACGCCGTGCTCGCGTTCACCAACCCAACCGTGAACTCCTACCGCCGCCTGGTCAAGGGCTACGAAGCTCCAGTGAACATGGTTTACTCGCAGGGCAACCGCTCTGCCGGTATCCGTATCCCGATCACCGGTTCGAACCCTAAGGCGAAGCGCATCGAGTTCCGCGCTCCGGATGCTTCCTCGAACCCATACCTGGCGTTCGCAGCCCAGCTGATGGCTGGCCTGGACGGCATCAAGAACCGCATTGAACCTGCAGAGCCAATCGACAAGGACCTCTACGAGCTTCCTGCCGAAGAGGCCAAGGAAATCCAGCGCGCACCTGAAAGCCTCGAAGAGGCGCTCAAGGCCCTGGAAGCTGATCACGAGTTCCTGCTCGAAGGCGGCGTCTTCACCGAGGACCTGATCCAGACTTGGGTCGAGTACAAGCGTGAAAACGAAATCAAGCCATTGAGCCTGCGCCCGAACCCATACGAGTTCGAGCTCTACTACGGTTGCTAATCAGCTGACGGGGCATCGCCCCGTGTAGTTTGCAGAGGAGTCTGCACAAAGCGCAAGAACTATGTTCTGGCACTTGTGCGGACTCCTCTGTTTAAGCATCAGTGTGGGCCCGCACATGGGCGGCCATCGCGCTCAGGGCAAGTGCCGCCCCGATAACAAGTACTAGTATTCCTGCTTGTCGCTCTTTGCTTCCCAAAGCTCAAATGCCCTGAGCGCACCGGAATCTTCAACCTTGGTAAACGGAATTTTCCGCTCGCTCATGGGAAGCTCAAGCTCCTTGTAAATGAAATCATCATCGAAGCCGATCTTCGCGGCTTCGTCGCGCGTATTCGCGTAGTAGACATGCTCGAAGCGGGACCAATAGATGGCACCCAGGCACATGGGACATGGCTCGCAGCTGGTGTAGAGCTCGCATTGCGACAGATCGAAGGTTCCCAGTGCTTGTCCCGCTGCGCGGATGGCATTGATTTCGGCGTGCGCCGTTGGATCCTGGCTACCCACCACCGAGTTGTAGCCAGCGGAAACGACTTTTCCGTCAAGGACTACCACCGCGCCAAATGGTCCGCTGTCATTGGATTCCAGGGCCAGCAAGGACTGATCAATGGCAGCCTGCAGCATCTTTGGGTCCAGCATTTTCGAAGCTCCCCTGCACTCATTATTCGCGTAGAGATTACAATCCCCACCCTAGTCCCCCGCATCCTGTTCCGGCGGGAAGCGCAGGAAATTGCCGGTTGCGGACTAAGGTTTCAGCGCACGAAGGTAACGCTGACGTGTCACCCACTGCGCCAGGAGCAGCGCCTTGAAGACTCGACGCCAAGCAGGCACATCAGAAGGTGCCGTGACCGACCTGATCAGCAGGAAAACTTGCTCGTCCGTGCGTTCAAGAATGAAAGCTTCCACACCCTGAACTGGATGCCCCGGCAGCGTCCGGTAGGAAAACCCTACCCAATCACTTTCCGCAACGACGTCAACGACCTCCACAGGTTCATGGATGCGCAATGGTCCGACACCGATGGTGATCAAGGGTTGCTGGCCCACGGCGACCGGCAACTGCGGCTGAAGCCTGAACCCGCTGCGTGTCTTGACTTCCCAACGGAGCAAGGCAGCGCACGCAACGTTCCACAGGGCTACTCCCCTACCTAGCAGCACGCGGCGTTGCCACGGCCTGGATGAAGCAGCCAGCGGGCTCCAGGTACGTTCCAGCAGCGTTTCAACGGCCACCGCGGTTCCTAGTTCTCAAAGCCGTAGAACAGCAGTTCAAAGATGCCACGCGCGTGCCGGGTTGCACGCAAGTAGTCCTCTTCGAGTTCCACGCCAAAGTGCGGCTCATAGCCGCACCACCGAGCCACGGCTTCCATATCGCGCGCCGAACTCGGCAAGACATCGCTGGAACGTCCGGACGTGATGATTTCAGCACTGCGAATCTGCGTAGCCAGCCGCCAAGCAATCGCCAGCAGTTCGCTATCGTCTTGCGCAATGAGCTCCAATTTCGCCAGCTCTTCCAACGCCCGGAGCGTCGAGGTGGTGCGCAGGGATTCGTGCTTCCAGGCGTATTGCAACTGGTAGAACTGCACCAGCCATTCAATGTCCGAGAGCGAGCCTCGTCCCAGTTTCAGGTGGCGGTTGGGGTCGGCACCTCGTGGGAGCCGTTCGGACTCAACGCGGGCCTTGATCTTGCGGATATCCCGGATCTCCGACTCGTCCAGTCCCTTGCCGTAGCGCACCGGCCTAATCAATTCCATGAAATCTTCAGCCAACTGGTCATCGCCGGCAAACGGGCGTGCACGCTGCAACGCCTGGCGTTCCCAGATTTCCACCCATCGCTGGTAATAGGTGGCGTAGGCGTCGAGAGAACGGACCAGCATTCCCTGGCGGCCCTCGGGGCGCAGATCCGAGTCCACTTTCAATTTCACTTCAGCTGGAATGGCTGGTTTCAACGGTTTGGCGGTCCACGACACCAGGTCGGTAACTACCCGAAGCGCTTGTTCTTGAGCAGCTTGGGCCGTGGCGCCAGGAACCGGGCGCTGCACGAACAGGACGTCCGCATCAGAGCCGTAGCCGATTTCCCGACCGCCTTGGCGGCCCATGGCAATGACCGAAACGACAGCATGTTCCCCGTGCTTGGCCTGGTCAGCAGCCAAGAGGACCGTCAGCACCCCGTCAACCATGGCGGCGTCGATGTTAGAGAGTGCTACGCCAACTTCGTCAACGGTCAGCAGGCCGGCGCCGTCGGCAAGCGCGACACGCAAGAACTCGCGGCGGCGCACCATGCGGATCATGCGGATGGCAGCTTCTGGCTGCTTCGTGCGATGGATGATCGAGGTGTTCTGCTGCAGCAGGTTCTCGAATGTCTGCGGCGTCAAGGACGCGTCGGAGCCCAGCCAAGCGGCCGCCGCCGGCTCATTGGCCAGCAGGTCGGTCAGGAAGCGCGTATTGGAGAGCAAGTGGCTCAGCCGTTCGGCGGCAGCGTTGGTATCGCGCAGCATGCCGAGGAACCAATGGGACTTGCCCAGCGCTTCGCTGAGCCGGCGGAAGCCCAGCAATCCAGCATCCGGGTCCACCCCGCGGGCAAACCAGTCCAGGAGTACCGGCAGCAATTGCCGTTGCAATGACGCACTGCGCGAGACCCCACCGGTCAGGGCTTCAATGTGCCGCATCGCCGCCTTCGGGTCGAGATAGCCCAGGGCGCGCAGGCGGGCTTGCGCCGATTCGGCGGTGAGCTTGACATCATCGGCCGAGAGGTTGGAACTACTGACCAGGAGCGGACGGTAGAAAATACGCTCGTGCAGCGAACGCACCATGCGCTTGGTTTCATTCCAGCGGCGCATCAGCTTCTCCGGGCTGCTGAGCTGCAGGTCTCCGGCACCACGGATCGATCGTGCAAGCACGCGCTGGGCGCTTTCTGCCAGGGGCATCAAGTGGGTACGGCGCAATTGGCTGAGCTGTATCCGGTGCTCCAGCAAGCGCAGGAAACGGTATGAGTCATCGAAATTCGTCGCATCATCACGGCCGATGTAGCCGATATCGCTCATCGCTTGGATGGCCAGGGTGGTGGTTGGCACCTGGATGGCGGGGTCGACTCGACCATGGACGAGTTGGAGCAGCTGGACGGTGAATTCGACATCGCGCAGTCCACCGGGGCCCAGCTTGATTTGCCACGCAACATCTTGCTTGTCGATGTTGTCGCTGACGCGTCGGCGCATGGCCTGGACGGATTCAACGAAGCCCTCACGCTCGGAACTGGACCAAACCATTGGCGAAACCATCCGCTCATAAGAGCGTCCCAGTTCCTTGTCGCCGGCAATCGCGCGGGCCTTGAGCAGGGCTTGGAATTCCCATGAATGGGCCCACCGGCGGTAATACGCTTCATGGGATGAGAGCGTACGGGTCAAGGCCCCGTCCTTGCCCTCGGGGCGAAGATTCGCATCCACTTCCCAGAGCATCGGCTCAGGGCCAGGGACCATCAGTGCACGTGCCGTGTTCCCGCAGATCACCGTCGCGATCGCGGCGGCCAGGTCGTCATCGATTCCCGGCATGGAATCGTGGACGTAAATGACATCGACGTCCGAAATATAGTTCAGTTCACGTGCACCGCACTTGCCCATGCCAATGATGGTGATCTTAACCCGATCAACGTCGCCAGCATCATATTGTTCGGCGGCTTCGGCCCGGGCAATGGCCAATGCCCCCTCCAACGCGGCACCAGCCATGTCGGCCAGTTCGGCGGCGACCAGGGGCAGAATGCGCTGCGGCTGGGTGGAACCCAAGTCCCGGTGGGCCAGCGAGAGCAAGGCCTTGCGGTAGGCGGTGCGCAAGCGCTGTCGCGCTTCAGCACCGGTATGGGAAGAGACCCAGTGCCCGCCGTCTGATTGCTTGGCCTCGATCGATGCCAGCAAGTCCTCGACCAGCTGTTCCGCGGGCACGGGGACGAATTCACCGGGTGGGGCGTGGCGGACGATCTCCAGCGCCTCGGGACAACGCATGAGGAACTCCCCGAGCGCAGAAGAGCTGCCCAGAAGCCTGACGAGCCCTTGGCAGCTATCGGGCTCCAGGAAGATATCGATGACTTCCGGGTGCCGATCTACCAACCGCAGGGCCAGCAGCAGTGCCTGGTCCGGATCTGGCGCATGCGCCATCTTGCTCACGATCAGGCTGGGATCAATCCGGGACAGTTCCTCGGCCTGAAGGAATTTCTTGGCCCTTTCGATGTCGCTGAAGCCAGCGTTGAGCAATGCTCGCGAGGGTACTTCCGGCATGGTGTCTCGTGTTCTCCCGCATTTCGCCGCGCAGCTTCACGCGGCGAAGTCTCTAGAGGATTCCCAAATACTTGTTCAGTTCGTAGGGGGTAATGACCTGACGGTACTCTTCCCATTCGGTGCGCTTGTTCGACAGGAACGAGTTGAATACCTGCTCGCCGAGGATCTCGGCCATCAGTTCCGACTCTTCCATGGCGCGCAATGCGTCGTGCAGGCTGCCAGGCAGCGGAACGTGGCCCGAGGCGCGGCGTTCTGCCGTGGACAGGCTCCAGACATCATCCTCGGTTGGCTCTTCCAGCTCGTAGCCTTCGCGGATGCCCTTCAGCCCAGCGCCCAGCAATACTGCGTAGGCCAGGTACGGATTGGCTGCCGAGTCGATACCGCGGTATTCCACGCGGGCGGACTGTCCCTTGCCTGGCTTGTACAGCGGCACGCGGACCAGTGCCGAGCGGTTGTTGTGCCCCCACGAACGGTGGCTCGGCGCCTCGCCTCCACCCCACAACCGCTTGTACGAGTTCACGTACTGGTTGGTGATGGCGGTCATTTCCGGCGCATGGTGCAAGATGCCGGCGATGAAGGACCGGGCCACATCGGAGAGCTGGTATTCGCGGCCAGCTTCGAAGAACGCGTTAGCGTCACCTTCGAACAAGGAGAAGTGGGTATGCATGCCGCTGCCCGGATGGTCGGCAAATGGCTTGGGCATGAAGGTTGCGTGGATGCCTTTCTGCATCGCCATCTCCTTGATGACGGTACGGAAGGTCATGATGTTATCGGCGGTCTGCAAGGCATCTGCGTAGCGCAGATCGATTTCGTTCTGGCCTGGACCTGTTTCGTGGTGGGAGAACTCCACCGAAATGCCCAGCGCTTCCAGCGTGGTCACGGAAGCACGGCGGAAGTCCTGCCCCACGCCATCTGGCACGTGGTCGAAGTAGCCACCGTTGTCGATCGGCTGGGGACGGCCATTGGCATCCAGTTGATCGTTCTCCAGCAAATAGAATTCGATCTCCGGGTGGGTGTAGCAAGTGAAACCCATATTCGATGCTTCGGCCAGCTGGCGCTTGAGCACCTGGCGCGGATCTGCATTGGACGGCTGGCCCTCAGGGGTCAGGATGTCGCAGAACATGCGGGAGGTCGGTTCGACTTCGCCGCGCCACGGCAGGATCTGGAAGGTGGCAGGATCTGGCTGAAGCAACATGTCAGACTCGGAGATCCGGGACAGTCCATCAATGGAGGAACCATCGAATCCCAGACCTTCTTCGAAAGCATCTTCAACTTCAGCAGGAGCCAACGCCACCGACTTGAGCGAACCAACGACGTCAGTAAACCACATTCGCACAAATCGAACGTCGCGTTCTTCAATGGTGCGCAGTACAAATTCCTGCTGACGATCCATTTTCCACCACCTTTGGGATTCTGATATCCGGCGCTGATCACAACCGGTAAGAAAATTGACCTGTGGCAACACTATATCGGTTCAGAACCGTCCCAACGATCAGCATCGCCCTGTCCAAGTGCGATAAAGTCGATTCATGCCACAACCATACCTAGGGAACCCTGAAAAAGTCCCGTCCCGTATCCGACTTCATCATTTGCAGCAGGCCAAGGACAATGGCGAAAAATTCGCGATGTTAACTGCTTATGACGTAATGATGGCAGAGATTTTCGATTCGGCCGGGATCGAGATGCTGCTGGTTGGCGACTCCGCTGCCAATACCGTACTCGGCTACGAGTCCACGCTGCCGATTACCCTCGACGAAATGATCATGTTCACCAAAGCTGTCGCCAACGGGGCCAAACGCGCCATGGTCGTTGCCGACCTCCCGTTTGGCAGCTACGAGCAGTCCCCTGCCCAGGCCGTTGCCACTGCGGTGCGCCTGATGAAGGAGGGCCATGCCCACGCGGTCAAGATGGAGGGCACCGCGCAATACGCCGAGCATGTCCGCGCCATGGTCCTTGCCGGAGTTCCCGTTATCGGGCACATCGGATTCACTCCGCAGTCCGAGCATGCATTGGGCGGGTACCGTGTGCAGGGCCGTGGCGACGCAGTAGAGCAGATGAAGCACGACGCTGTGCAATTGCAGGATGCAGGCGCCTTCTGCATCCTGATGGAAATGGTGCCAAGCCCGGTCGCTGCCAAAATCGATGCCGCGCTGAAGGTGCCGACCATCGGCATCGGCGCTGGCAATTCCACCACCGGACAGGTCCTGGTTTGGCAGGACATGCTGGGTCTTGGCGGGGCCCGCACCCCGCGCTTCGTGAAGAAGTACGCTGATCTGCGTGAGGTTGTCGGCAACGCGGTGCGCGAGTACCACCAGGACGTGGTTTCCGGCACCTTCCCCTCGGCAGAGTACGAGTTCAAGGAATAGAAGCCGGCTCACGCCATATCGCAAAGCGGTGCGCTGCCTCGATGTCATCCATCGTGGCAGCGCACCGCTTTGCCATTCGCCGCACCGGCCTGGCTCGGTGCCCTTGACTTCTACTCGTCGTCTTCCTCTGCGTCGTCCCACGCCTCATTGCGTGCCTGGACCTTCGCCATTGCCGCTTCGGCTTCAGCAACCGTGTCATATGGGCCAAGCAACTGCGACCAATCAGACTGCGGGCCATTCTCCACGGTCTTGGTCGAGACGTTGTACCAGTACTGCCCCTCGCCCGGGGTGCCAACTGAGCTCATGGAAAACTCCTCTATTCTCGATTCTTGCTGCTTCTTCCACGGTATCCCAACCGGCGGAAAATAGGTGCAACACCACCTGTTCTATCGGCTATCTCCTAGCGAAGCGGCAGATACGTGAAGCTAGAATAAAAGCATGGCTATTGCTTCAACTGCACCCCTTGGAAATCTCACCGCCGGCACGGTCTCCCCGGAACTTCCGGTACCGAAACACATTGAACGCCCCGAATACGTTGGCAAGAAGGAACCTGCCAGCAACACGGCTTCGGAAATCAAAAGCCCAGAAGTCATCGAACGCATTCGCATAGCTTCAAGGATTGCCGCTCAGGCACTGCAGGAAGTTGGCAAGGCTTGCCAGCCGGGAGCCACCACCGACCAGCTCGATCGGCTTGGCCACGAATTCCTCATGGATCACAACGCCTACCCGTCAACCTTGGGCTACCGCGGATTCCCCAAGTCGCTGTGCTCCTCGTTGAACGAGGTCATCTGCCACGGCATCCCGGACACCACCGTGTTGCAAGATGGCGACATCATCAATATCGATATCACCGCCTTCATCGGTGGCGTTCACGGAGATAACAACGCCACCTTCCTGGTCGGTGACGTGGATGAAGAATCGAGCCTGCTGGTCGAGCGCACCGAAAACTCGCTGAAGCGCGCCATCAAGGCCGTGATGCCAGGGCGTGAGATCAATGTGATCGGCCGAAGCATTGAAACCTACGCCAAGCGGTTCGGCTACGGCGTGGTCCGCGACTTCACCGGCCACGGCGTCGGCGAGGCCTTCCATTCCGGCTTGATCATCCCGCACTACGATGCGGCGCCGGCCTACAACACTCCCATCGAGCCGGGCATGGTTTTCACCATCGAGCCGATGCTCACCTTGGGCACCGTCGAATGGGACATGTGGGAAGACGACTGGACCGTGACCACCAAGGACAAGAAGCGCACCGCGCAGTTCGAGCACACCCTGCTGGTCACCGATGATGGCGCGGAAATTCTCACCCTGCCATAGCCGCTGCGACGCCTACGCCAAACGCCAGTGCCCTCGACCTCGAAAGGTCTGGGGCACTGGCGTTTGCTCTATGCGAAAACTGCTAGTCAGCCGAGAGCGGACGCTGGTTTCCCTGCGGAACCTTGCCACGGCGATCGCGCAGCCGGGCAATGGCGGTCTCGAAATCAGTCAGCGACTGGAAGTTGTGGTAGACACTGGCAAAGCGCAGGTAAGCGACCTCGTCGAGGCGCGACAATGGCTCCAAGATGGCCAAGCCCACCTGGTGGGCCGGGATTTCAGCAGCCCCGGAGGTCCGGACCGCCTCTTCGACTTCCTGGGCCAGGACGGCAAGATCGTGATCGGTGACCGGGCGGCCCTGGCAGGCCTTGCGGACACCATTAATGACCTTGTTGCGCGAGAACGGTTCTACGGCACCGGACTGCTTGAGCACGTTGAGGCTGGCAGTCTCGGTGGTGGTGAAACGGCGCGAACAAGCCGTGCACTGGCGTCGGCGGCGGATCGAGACGCCGTCGTCGGCAACTCGACTATCGACCACTCGGGAATCCGCATTGCGGCAATACGGGCAGTTCACGGCACCTCCATCTGTAGCCTAAGAAGCATTCTCGGTTCACCCATGGTGGCAAGAATCAACTCATGTCACCTAACAGTTTAGCGTCTATTGCGCGTTTCGCACCGCGACCGCGTCACCATGGGCTGGCAGGTCCTCGGCATTGGCAAGATTAATCACGTGAGCGGCCACTTCGCCCAGCGCTGCCTTGTCGTAGTTGATCACCTGGATGGCTTTCAAGAAGGTGTTCACGTTCAGCCCCGACGCGTGCAGCGCGGTGCCACTGGTCGGCAGCACGTGGTTGGATCCTGCGCAGTAGTCGCCCAGCGAAACCGGGGCATAGGCGCCGACAAACACTGCGCCAGCGGCGGTGATGCGGGCCGCGGTGGATTCCGCCTCGGCCACCATGATTTCCAGGTGCTCGGCGGCGTAGGCGTTGCACACCTCGATCCCCTGCTCCAGGTCCTTGACCAAGATGACGGCCGATTGGGATCCTGACAGTGCCTCTGTCACACGGGCGGAGTGCTTGGTGGCGGCAACCTGCACCATGAGTTCCTTGCGCACGCCAGCAGCTAGTTCAGGTGAATCGGTAATCAGCACGGCCGCGGCGTTGGCATCGTGTTCTGCCTGCGAAATCATATCGGCAGCGACGAAGCCCGGGTTAGCTCCCTTGTCGGCAAGAATCGCGATTTCCGTAGGACCAGCTTCAGCGTCAATGCCTACCACGCCCTTGACCAAGCGCTTGGCGGTTGCCACGAACACGTTGCCTGGACCGGAGATCACGTCAACCGGTTCGATCCCGCCACGCTCATCGTTCGGCATGTCCACCCCGTAGGCGAACGCGGCAACAGCCTGGGCACCGCCCATGGCGTGCACCTCGTCGATGCCCAGCAGCTTGGCGGCAGCCAAGATGGTGGGGTGCGGCAGTCCGGCGAATTCCTTCTGCGGCGGGCTGGCCAGGGCTAGCGAGCTGACGCCGGCTGCCTGGGCAGGTACGGCGTTCATGATGACCGAGGACGGGTAGACGGCCAGGCCACCTGGCACGTACAGGCCGACGCGGCGCACCGGGACCCAGCGCTGGGTGACAGTTGCCCCGGTAGCGTAGCGGACTTCGGCGTCGTCCGGGCGCTGGGCCTTGGCGAATACGCGGGCGCGGTCAATGGATTCTTCCAACGCCAGGCGGACCTGCGGGTCCAGTTCTTCCAGGGCGCGGTCCAGCTCGTGCTGCGGCACACGGGTATGCTCCAGCTCAACGTGGTCAAAGCGCTGGGCCAGGTCCTTGAGTGTTTCCATGCCATGGGCGCGGACATCATCGATGATCTGCTGCACGGTTTCGGCTGCGGTCTGGGAGTTCATCTCCGGGCGCGGCAGCTTGGCTTTCAGCTGTGCGTAGCCCAGGGATTCGTTGCGCCAATCAAGGGTGGCGAGTGCTGAGAATTCGGTTTCTGGAATAGTGCTCACCTACCTAGTTTAACGCCGATGACCGGGGAAGGTTCATTAGTTACCTTCCCCGGTCATCCAAGCCGTGATCCGTTTCCCTATACGTCCAGGCAGTGAGGGCCCAGCAGCACCTTCAAATCGCCGAACAGGGCAGGATTGGGGTTCACCCTGAAGTTCATGCCCAGGCGCAGCAGCGAGGTGCCGCGGCTGCCGGTGAGCTTCACCCGCACCTCGGTGTTGCCGCTGTGGGTGCGCAGCACATCGCCCAGCTTCTGCACCAGGGTCTCGGTGGCCTTGTGTGTCGGAATGCCGATGACTACCGGTCCCCCGTTGGCATCCTCGGAAATTTCCGGGATCATCATTTCCTGCGCGTTCAGGGTGATGGAGCCGTCATCGCGGCGCTGCACGCGCCCCTTGATGACCACGATCAGGTCATCGGCCAGGATCTCGGCGATCGGCTGGTAGGCCTGACCGAAGAACATGACCTCCATCGAACCGGAGAGGTCTTCGATCTCGCAGCGCGCATACGGGTTGCCGCTCTTCTTGGCGATGCGCCGCTGCAGACCGGAAATCATGCCGGCGATGGAAATGATGTGGCCATCCTGCGGGCCGTCATCCGAGAGCACGTGCGTGACCGGCATGTCAGCGTACTGGTCCAGGGCCGAGCCCAGTCCCTGCAGCGGGTGGTCGGAAACGTACAGGCCGAGCATGTCGCGCTCGTAGGCCAGTTTTTCCTTCTTGTCCCAATCGGGCATGTCGGGGATCGCCACGTGCATCGACTCCGAGGACTCATCCGCGCCCAGGGCGCTGAACAGGTCGAACTGGTTGGCCGCCTCGTTGCGCTTGACCTGGATCACCGAATCCACGGCTTCTTCGTGGATGGCCACCAGCGCCCGGCGTGGATGCTTCATGGAGTCGAAGGCACCGGCCTTGATCAGCGATTCAATGGTTCGCTTGTTGCAGACCACGGCCGGGACCTTGCCCAGGAAATCGTTGAAGTCGTTGTAGTTGCCCTTCTCCGTGCGGGCCTCGACCATGCCGGCCACCGCATTGGTGCCGACGTTGCGGATGGCGCCCATGCCGAAGCGGATATCCTTGCCAACTGGGGTGAAGTTCAACGCCGATTCGTTGACATCCGGCGGCAGTACGGTGATGCCGATGTGGCGGCATTCGTTCAGGTACAGTGCCAGCTTGTCCTTGTCATCGCCCACCGAGGTCAGCAGCGCGGCCATGTATTCGGCCGGGTAGTGCGCCTTGAGGTAGGCGGTCCAGTAGGAGACCACGCCGTACGCGGCCGAGTGGGCCTTGTTGAACGCGTAGTCGGAGAATGGCAGCAAGATGTCCCACAGGGTCTGCACGGCGGCGTCCGAGTAGCCGTTGTCGTTCATGCCCTGCTTGAAGCCGGCGAACTGCTTATCCAGTTCCGACTTCTTCTTCTTGCCCATGGCACGGCGCAAGATATCGGCCTGGCCCAGCGAGTAGCCGGCCAGCTTCTGCGCAATAGCCATAACCTGCTCCTGATACACGATCAGGCCGTAGGTGCCGCCGAGGATCTCTGCCAGCGGTTCAGCGAGCTCCGGGTGGATTGGGGTGACTTCCTGCAACCCGGTCTTGCGCAGGGCGTAGTTGGTGTGGGAGTTGGCGCCCATCGGGCCCGGACGGTACAGCGCGATCACTGCGGAGATGTCTTCGAAGTTATCGGGGCGCATCATCTTCAGCAGCGAGCGCATGGGACCGCCATCGAGCTGGAACACGCCCAGGGTGTCGCCGCGGGCCAGCAGGTTGTAGGCCTCGGGGTCCTCGATACTCAGGGTCTCGAGGTCGATTTTGGTGCCGGTGTTGTACTCGATGTTCTCCAGGGCATCGGAAATGATCGTGAGGTTGCGCAACCCCAGGAAGTCCATCTTGATCAGCCCCAGGCCTTCACAGGTCGGGTAGTCGAACTGGGTAATGACCTGTCCATCCTGGATGCGCCGCATGATGGGGATGACGTCGATGATCGGGTCCGAGCTCATGATCACGCCGGCGGCGTGCACGCCCCACTGGCGCTTCAGGCCTTCCAGGCCCTTGGCCGTCTCGAAGACGCGGGCCGCCTCCGGGTCATTGGCCACCAGGTTGCGGAAGTCCCCCGCCTCCGAATAGCGCTTGGATTGCGGGTTCTCGATGTCGTTCAGCGGGATGTCCTTGGCCATCACCGCCGGCGGCAGCGCCTTGGTCAGGGTCTCGCCCATGCTGAACGGGTAGCCGAGCACGCGCGATGAGTCCTTCAGCGCCTGCTTGGTCTTGATTGAACCGTAGGTCACGATCATCGATACGCGCTCATCACCGTACTTCTCGGTCACGTACTTGATGACCTCGGAACGGCGGCGATCATCGAAGTCGACATCGAAGTCGGGCATGGAAACACGTTCCGGGTTCAGGAAACGCTCGAAGATCAGGCCGTGCACCAGCGGATCGAGGTCCGTGATCCGCATGGCGTAGGCGACCATGGAGCCTGCACCCGAACCACGCCC
The DNA here is from genome assembly GCF_044742845.1 of Glutamicibacter sp. NPDC087831. Taxonomy (NCBI): domain Bacteria; kingdom Bacillati; phylum Actinomycetota; class Actinomycetes; order Micrococcales; family Micrococcaceae; genus Glutamicibacter; species Glutamicibacter sp. NPDC087831. Next base: position 560,636 of record NZ_JBIUVH010000001.1, on the reverse strand, counting down.
CGGGCCAACACGGATGCCGTGGTCCTTGGACCAGTTGATGAAGTCGGCCACCACCAGGAAGTATCCCGGGAAGCCCATCTTGATGATGACGTCCAGCTCGTAGTCTGCCTGCTTGCGCGAAGCTTCTGGGATGCCGTTCGGGTAGCGGTAGTGCAGTCCCTTGTCGACTTCCTTGATCAGCCAGCTGGTTTCGTCCTCCCCCGGCGGGCAAGGGAATTTCGGCATGTAGTTGGCGTTCGTGTCGAAGGAGACCTCGACCCGGTCGGCGATCGCCAGGGTGTTGTCGCAGGCTTCAGGAAATTCCTTGAACAAATCGCGCATTTCGCGCGCCGATTTCAGGTAGTAGCCGGTGCCGGAAAAAGCGAAGCGGCTGCCGCCCTGGTCATAGGTGGGCTCGTCGAGCGTGGAGCCGGAGTTGATGGCCAGCAGCGCCTCGTGGGCCTTGGCATCGGATTCATGGGTGTAGTGCAGGTCGTTGGTAGCCACCAGCGGAATGCCCAGTTCCTTGGCCAGGCGCAGCAGGTCCTTGGTGATGCGGCGTTCGATCTCCAGACCGTGGTCCATGATCTCGCAGAAGTAGTTTTCCTTGCCGAATAAATCCTGCAGTTCAGCCGCGGCCGCCTTCGCCGCATCGTACTGGCCCAGGCGAAGCTTGGTCTGGACTTCACCCGAAGGGCAGCCGGTCGTGGCAATGAGGCCTTCGTGGTGCTCGTTGAGCAGCTCGCGGTCCCAGCGCGGGTATTTGCCGAACACGGAGTCCAGCGAGGCGCGGGACGAACCCTTGAAAAGGTTGTCCATGCCCTTGTTGTTGTACGAGAGCAGGGTCATGTGGTTGTACAGGCCGCCACCGGAAACGTCATCGCCCTTTTGCGATTCGTCGGTACGCCATTTCACGCGGGTCTTGTCGTCGCGCGCGGTGCCCGGGGTGACATAGGCTTCTACGCCGATGATCGGCTTAACGCCAGCTCCGGTGGCTTGGCGCCAGAAATCGAAGGCACCGAACAGGTAGCCATGGTCGGTAATCGCCATGGCTTCCATGCCCTGCCGGTTAGCTTCGGCGAAGAGTTCGCCTAGGCGCGCCGCACCGTCCAGCATGGAGTATTCGGTGTGGGTATGAAGATGGACAAATCCGTCACGTGTAGCACTCACCCAACCAGTCTAGCGATCAAACCCGGACTTGGGCCCACCCCGGCGCGGTGCTGTGGCTAGCACGACACAAGGTGCTGCCGGCCAGTGGCCAACAGCACCTTGGAACTCAGTATCCGCCTTCGCGCAGCAGCTCGACGGCGCCTGCCAGATCCGCAGGATATTCGCTTTCGTATTCCATCCACTGGCCGGAGACCGGATGGGAGAATCCAAGACGTTTTGCATGCAGCCACTGCCGGGTCAGGCCCAGAGCGGCACCCAGCTTGGGATCCGCTCCGTAGGTCTGGTCTCCGGCACAAGGGTGCCCGAAGGCTGAGAAGTGGACGCGGATCTGGTGGGTGCGCCCGGTTTCCAGTTGCACCTCGACCAGCGAGGCGCGGCCGAAGGCCTCGATCACCTTGTAGTGGGTGACCGAGTCCCGCCCGCCATCCAGGACAGCGAACTTCCAGTCGTGGCCCGGGTGGCGCCCGATCGGCGCGTCGATGGTGCCTTCCAGCGGGTCAGGCAGGCCCTGCACCACCGCATGGTAGATCTTCTTGGGGGTGCGTTCCTTGAAGGCGCGCTTCAGTTCGGTGTAGGCGCGTTCGGTTTTCGCCACGACCATCAGGCCGCTGGTGCCCACGTCCAAGCGGTGCACTATGCCTTGGCGTTCGGCGGCACCGGAAGTGGTGATGTTGTAGCCCTCGGCCATGAGTGCGCCGACAACTGTCGGGCCCACCCACCCCGGGGATGGATGGGCTGCGACACCCACGGGCTTGTCGATGACCACATAGTCATCGTCGTCCGCGATAATCTTCAGCTCTTCCACTTTCTCAACCTTAATTTCTAATGGGTCTGCCTGCGGCGGGATGGTGACTACCAGCTGGTCCCCCGCCTTGATCTTCAGAGATTTGGCAATGGTTCGTCCGTTGACCTGGATCTGCGAATCCTTGCAAAGGCTCGAAGCCAAGGTGCGCGGGATCTGCAGGGACCGGGAGATATAGGCGTCAAGGCGTGCGCCGGCATCGGCTGGGTCAACCAGCAGTTCGTGAATGGTGGTTTCGTTCGAGATCATGCGTTTGGTTCTGCTTCGTCCTTGTTGGACTTGTCTTTCTTTGGAGGATCGCCAATGCTGCCATCGAGGTTGCGCCCGCGGATGAGCATGTACGCCACCGCGATCATGGAACAGACGATGAACGAGTCGGCGACGTTGAAGATAGCGAAGTGGGTGACGGAAAACATGTCTACCACATGGCCGAATCCGAAGCCCGGTTCACGGAACAGCCGGTCCACGACATTGCCCAGGACACCGCCGAGCAGGCAGCCCAGGGCTATGGCCCAGCTTCTGGACAGCACCTTGCGGAAAAACAGGTAAATGACGTAGACCGCGACTGCCGATTGCAGGATCGCGAAGACTATGGTGAAGTCTTCGCCGATGGAGAAGGCGGCACCAGGGTTCAGGATGTAGTGGATGTTGAAGAATCCGGGAATCACTTCAATCGATTGGCCAAGCCGCATGTTCTGTTCAACGGCAATTTTGACGGTTTGGTCCAGTACCAGCGCGATCAGAGCGATCACGAGGCCAAGGCCAACGTATTTCTTCGCCTTCGCGCCCGCGTTTCCGGATTGAACTGCGTCCACAGTGGTACCCATTATTTCCTCTTAAACGTCAACGGTGGTGATCGGAATGTATCCGTTCACCACCGTTGATCTTACTTGATAGCTAGATCAAGTTATGAACTGTCAGCGACTAGCTGGTCTTGCCTGCCGCACCAGCATCGATCGAACCCTGGGACTCAAGGTCACGCAGCTGTCCTTCGATGTAGGTCTTCAGGCGAGCACGGTAATCGCGTTCGAAGCCACGCAACTGCTCGAGCTTGCGCTCCAGAACCGACTTCTGCTGCTCCAAGGCCGACAAGGTCTTGCGGCTCTTCTCTTCAGCGGTGGTGACCAAGGTGTTAGCTTCGGTCTTCGCTTCGGAGATGATCTTGTCGCGCTGCTCGACACCGGCAGCGACGTACTCGTCGTGCAGACGCTGAGCCATGGACAGCACGTTGGCTGCCGACTCTGCGGATTCGGAGCGAGGAGTTGCAGCTGGCGCTGCTGCTGCGGCCGGAGCTGCAGGTGCCTTCTCAGCGGCAGCTGGCTTAGCTTCTGCCTTCTTTTCCTCAGCTGGCTTGGCAGCTGGGGTTTCTGCCTTCGCTGGCTCTGCAGGCTTAGCTTCTGCCTTCTTCTCTTCAGCTGGCTTAGCAGCTGGAGCAGCAGGAGTAACTGGAGCGGCCGAAACAGGTGCAGGAACAGCCTGCTCCTTCGATACCGAACCCGCATCTTCGCCAAGTTCGGCAAGGCGGCTGCGCAGAGCCTCGTTCTCACCGGTTAGGCGACGCAGCTCCACAACGATTTCGTCGAGGAAGTCATCTACCTCGTCTTGGTCGTAGCCTTCACGGAACTTGGTCGGCTGAAACCGCTTATTGACTACGTCTTCTGGCGTCAGAGCCATTGGGTCACCTCAATACTGGGATCATTTCCGCACGACCATTGTCTTGCCTTGCGAAACACTTACCGTTTTTGTCAGTGTCGCGACCGGTGAAGTCGGAGCACCATTTCCTAAAGGATATAACGATTTGGACAATTATTACGAAATCGAGCTTACGCGCGAGTCTCTTATTCTTTGAATCTACAGCTTTTGACTGCTCAGGACAATCCCCGTGAAGCACGGAAATGCCCTAATCAGATCCCTGTCCTGAGACCCAGGTTGGCTACCACCGCTTTAAGAATGATTACGACGATGAACAACACAAGAAAGGACAGGTCAAGACGGATTCCGCCGAGATCCAGGGGTTTGATCTTCCGGCGCAACCAGCGCAGCGGAGGATCGGTAATCGACACGATTGCACTTGCGACAATCAATGCGATGCCTTTGGGTCGCCAGTGGCGAGCAAAGCTTTCCGTTACATCCAACACAATTCTCATTAAGAGCAGAATCTGGAGGATGGCTAAGGCGAGATAGATGATCCCGAACACCATTTTGTGCTTGTGCTCCTGGTGTCTTAGCTCTGATTAAAGAAGGTTGCTTGCGCTTCGGACTGCTTGCGATCTTCACCGAGGACCTCAACGGTCGCTGGTGAGAGCAAGAAGACCTTGTTCGTGACTCGCTCAATGGAGCCGTGCAGGGCGAAAACAAGACCGGCCGAGAAGTCGACGAGGCGCTTGGCATCGGTTTCACCCATGTCGGTGACATTCATAATCACCGGGATGCCGTCACGGAAGTTCTCACCGATGATCTTGGCATCGTTATAAGAACGAGGGTGGACGGTAGTAATCTGACGCAATTCGGAATCCTCATCCCGTACTGAAGGGGCACGCTTAATAGGGGTGACCGGAGCACGGTATTCCGTCTCTGGTTCTCTAGCTTGTGTTTGCGGCGCAGCCTGCCTTGCAACAGGCTGTGGGCGTGGGGCTTCGGCAGGTCGCTTTGGAGCTGTGTCCTCGACTACCCGAACCTGGGTTTTGGGCTCAGCGTGTTGTGTCTGGGTCTCTTCCTGCTCGACGGCGTCCGCCAAGCCGAGATATACCATTGCCTTACGCAGTCCGTCAGCCACGATGTTTCTCCTCGTTTATCCCATGCATGCAACCCCATTGCACGCTTCCGCTACTTCGACGCTACCGCACAAAATAATGCAGGCATCGTTCATTCGATCAATTCTTGGCGGTGTGTCGCGCACGCCTACGCGGCGGTCCAGATGAGTCCGGCAAGTCGTCCTGCACGGCTTGAACGCCGGTAGGAATAGTAACTTTCGTCTTCCAAGGTGCAGACACCGGATTGCCGCACGTCCACCCCGAGGCCGCGCAGTTCTTGTTCGGCTGAGGCCGGAAGGTCCAGCCCATGGGTCCCCCAGCGAGTCGTGGTGCGAATCCCGGTGCGCAACTCTTCGGATTCCTGGGCCATGCTTTCTGGAACTTCATAGCATCGGCCGCAGATCGAAGGGCCGATCACGGCTTCCACTGTGTCGGCACCATGAGCCTTCAGGCCCTCGACCGTTTTTGCCAGGATCCCGTCGAGCAGCCCGCGCCGGCCGGCGTGGGTTGCGGCACTCAGGGTTTGCCCATCGCGCGTGTTTCTTCCGACAAAGAGCACCGGAAGGCAGTCGGCGACCATCACTGCCAGGGGCTGGGTGCCAGTTGGGTCCAGCAATCCATCGCAGGTTGGCGCTGCCGGCTCTAGCCACGAGGTGCGCCGCACCGGCGTGACCTCATATACATCGGCGGAGTGCACCTGGTTCATGAAGTTAAGCGAGAAGCGTCGAACCCCGATCAAGTCCTCCAATTTGGCTCGATTCTCCGCCACAAGGCGGGGATCGTCATTCACGTGCAGGGCGAGGTTTCCCTCAGCCTGCGATGTGAATGCCAGTTGGATGCTCGGATCGAGGTTCGACGCGAAATGTAGCACTGCTCAGCTTCTTGCTGTTTTTACTTCAGGAAGTCCGGGACATCCAGGTCGTCGTTCGAACCATTCAGGTCCGAGTCGACAACATCTGGAAGGTCCTGGAAGGAGCTAGCCTGCTCTGCGGCAGCTGGCTTCTCATGAGCAACCTGGGCTGGCTTCGCAGCTTCGGTTGCAGCAGGTGCTGGTGTTTCTGGAATGCTCGCTGGCACTTGCTCAGCCGGGCGCGCGGAGACAGCTGGCTTTGCTGCGACCGGTGCCATTGGCTTGCTGGTGACATCTGGCTCGTCGAAGCCGGCTGCAATCACGGTGACACGTGCTTCGTCGCCCAAGGCGTCGTCAATGACGGCACCGAAGATGATGTTGGCTTCCGGGTGGGCAACTTCCTGCACGAGGCGTGCAGCTTCGTTGATTTCGAACAAGCCGAGGTCGGAGCCGCCCTGGATGGAGAGCAGGACGCCGTGGGCGCCATCGATAGAAGCTTCGAGCAGTGGCGAGGCAATAGCCAGCTCCGCTGCCTTCACTGCACGGTCTTCGCCCCGCGCCGAACCGATGCCCATCAATGCCGAGCCTGCGCCCTGCATAACGGACTTCACGTCGGCGAAGTCGAGGTTGATCAGGCCCGAGGTAGTGATCAGGTCGGTAATGCCCTGCACGCCGGAGAGCAGAACCTGGTCTGCCTGGCGGAATGCATCGAGCACCGATACGTTGCGATCCGAGATCGACAGCAGTCGATCGTTCGGGATCACAATGAGGGTATCCACTTCGTCGCGCAGGGCTTCGATGCCCGACTCGGCGGAGTTAGCGCGGCGGCGACCCTCGAAGGTGAATGGACGGGTGACCACGCCGATGGTCAGCGCGCCAAGCGAGCGGGCAATGCGGGCCACGACCGGCGCGCCGCCGGTACCAGTACCGCCGCCTTCGCCAGCGGTCACGAAGACCATGTCCGCGCCGCGCAGGACGTCTTCGATTTCTTCTACATGATCTTCCGCTGCCTGGCGTCCCACATCAGGGTTGGCGCCAGCGCCCAGGCCACGAGTCAGTTCGCGTCCTACGTCGAGTTTGACGTCGGCATCACTCATAAGCAGAGCCTGGGCATCGGTGTTAATGGCGATGAACTCTACGCCCTTGAGACCGACTTCGATCATTCGATTGACTGCGTTTACACCGCCACCGCCGATTCCGACGACTTTAATGACCGCGAGGTAATTCTGTGGAGCTGCCACGTCCCGCTTCCCTTGTTAGATGTGCTACATATTTCACGACTCCAGCTAAAGACCTTCACCTTTAGCCTTAAGGTTAAGATTCTGTCAAGCTGTCGTTATTAGAAACGCTATGAGTCGTGTGGTCTTTCTGCAACGACCGCCTAGGCGTGTCGCTTATTCAAAACTATCTTTCCAGAATTTCTTGGCTTATTGGTCTTCCCGCGCCCAGAGCACCGCGACTTAATAGACCACGGGATTTTCTGGGTTGGTGACGTCGATGGTCGTCTTGGCCGCGTGCTTTTTCTCAAGCTCTTTCAAGAAGATCGTCGCCACTTCATTTTTCAGGGCCGCTTTCTTGGCGTCTCCCCAAATCAAAGTGCGGTTCTTCGGCAACGCCAGTTCGGCGAACCCTGCCTTGGACAAGGATGCCGTTGAGACTTCCTTGAGCACTTTCTTGTCAACGGTGCTCAAGATTCCGGTCAGCAGCTTGAACTGCTCCGGATCAGCAGTGACGTCGGTGGCCTTGATCTTGGGCAACTGGTCCTTGTCATTCTTGCCGACGGTGCGAAGCTTCTTGCCGGTCTCGGAGACCAGGTACTGCTTCTTGCCCTCCAGCAAGATGGCCACCGGCACAGCTTCGATTACCTCAACGACCAAGGTGTTGGGCATCTGGGCCTTGACCACGATTTCGTCGATGGCCGGCTGCTCGCCGATCAGCTCCTGGACCCTCGATTCAGAGATCCGCGGCAGCGGAACGCCCTTCAATGGTTCCAGGGACTTCCCCAGCTTCTCGGAATTGACCAGCTTGGTGCCGGTTACTTCGATCTTCTTGGCAGCGATCACCGGTGAGAAGCTCAAGATCAAAACCGCAGCGAGGCTGAGCACGACGATGCATGCCGTGAGAATAATCAGGATCTTGCGCCGTTTTTTCTCCGGGCTCTCCGGAAGTTCTACGACTTTTGCTGCTTCACCCATGGATCACCTTGGTAGACGGAAGTGGACCAACTGCGATGGCCTCGGACTCGGGACGGAATTCGTCAGCTCAGCGACTTGACGATGTCTGGGCCTAGCGCTGTGACATCGCCGGCGCCAATGGTCATGATGACATCGCCCGGCTCGGACTGCTCAACCACGTGCGCTACAGCGGCTGCCGGCGAAAGTACCTGGGCAGGAACCTCGATGCGCGATGCGATCAGTTCGCTGTCCACGCCATCGATAGGTTCTTCACGTGCCGGGTAGATATCCAGCACGGCCACCGAATCGGCCAGGGACAAGGCCTGGGCGAATTGGCGGAAGAACTCTTGGGTACGGCTGAACAGGTGCGGCTGGAAGACAATGTGCAGCCGGCCGTTGCCGGCCACCGTACGGCCGGCGGTCAGCGCTGCCTGCACCTCGGTCGGGTGGTGCGCGTAGTCGTCGTAGACACGGACCTCTGCGGCTTCACCCTTGAATTCGAATCGGCGAGCTGCCCCGGAGAAACTGGAGAGCGCCTGCAGCGCTTCGTCAACGTCCACACCTGCATCAATGCCGACAGACAATGCGGCGGCAGCATTAAGCAGGTTGTGCTGGCCGGGCACTGCCAGATCCAGGATGCGGCTTTGTCCGCTGCCCCATTCGATGGTTGCGGTGAAGCGGCCGTCTTCGGTGGCGCGGGCATCGGAAAGGCGGCGGTCGGCGTGATCGCTGAAGCCGTAGGTCTGCACGCGGATTTCCGGACGCTCTGCGCGCATCTTGTGCGCCAGATCGTTGGAACCCTCATCATCTGCACAGCAGATCAGCAAGCCGTCTGCCGGCAATAGCCTGGCGAAGTCCACGAAGGCCTGGTGCACTGCTTCAGCGGTACCGTAGTGATCCAGGTGGTCGGCTTCGACGTTGGTCACGATGATGGCATCCGGCCGGTAGTTGAGGAAGGAAGCGTCGGATTCGTCCGCTTCGGCCACGAAGTAGGATCCGGCCCCGAGCTCGGCGTTGGTGCCCAGGCTTGGAATATTCGCTCCCACGGCGAAGCTCGGACGCGCGCCAATGGTCTTGAGCATATGGGCGGTCAGCGAAGTGGTGGTGGTCTTGCCGTGAGTACCGGCGATGGCCACGATCTTCTCGTGGCCGCGCATGGTAGCTTCCAGGCCTTCGGAGCGGTGCAAGATTCGCAGTCCGCGGCGCAGGGCTTCGTCATATTCCGGGTTTCCGGCCTTGATGATCGAGGAGATCACCACGGTGTCGGCGTCGCCGAGGTTCGCTGGGTCGTAGCCTACGTGGATTCGCGCGCCGCGCTCACGCAAGCCATCGAGCACCGGGAGATCCTTGGCATCGGTGCCGGAGACAGCCAGGCCGTAGTCGAGCAGCAGCCGTGCAACCGCTGATACGCCAACCCCGCCTACACCCATCAGGTGTACCTTGCCCAGATCGGCGTTCAGTTCGTCGGCTCGCAGTGCCATGGTTCTAGCCTTCCTGACCCGCACGGCGGCGGGTTGAAACTTCATCAATAATCCGTCGCGCCATGATCTGCGCGGCGTCGCGCTGCCCCAATGAGGCAGCGGCTTGAGACATCTTTTCAATTTTATGCTGATCGGTCAGCAGATTGATGACATTTTCGCTGATATAGGACTTTGTGAACTCCGCGTCGGAAACCAGGACGGCTCCCCCGGCAGCGACCAGTTCACGGGCGTTGAGCTTTTGCTCGCCGTTGCCGATGGGCAGCGGAACCAGTACCGAGGCCGTGCCAGCTACGGCCAGTTCGCAGACGGTGCCCGCGCCGGAGCGGCAGATCATCAAATCCGCGACGGCGTAGGCGTAGTCCATGCGGTCCACGTATTCGGTCTGGCTGTAGCCTTCATGGGACAGCAGATTGCCCGAGGCGTCCAGAATCTGCTTTCCGCGTCCGGTGATGTGGATAGTGTGGATGCCAGCTGCGTTCAGCTCGTCCAGGGACTGCTCGATGGCGGTATTGATGCTCTGCGCTCCGGAGGATCCACCGGTGACCAGAAGTACCGGCTTCTGCCCGGTGATACCGAAGTACCCGCGTGCTTCGCCTCGCAGCGCGGCTTTGTCCATGGTGGCAACGTTGGAGCGCATCGGCATGCCCACCTGCATCTCACCGGGCAGCCCGGTGTTGGCGAAAGTGGTTCCGACGAATGCCGCGTTCTTTGCCCCGAGCTTGTTGGCCATGCCGGCAACGGAGTTGGCCTCATGCACGAAGATCGGCAGCTTCAGCTGCTTCGCGGCAAGATATGCCGGGGTGCAGACATAACCGCCGACGCCCAGGACGGCCTCGGCCTTGGTAGTGCGCAGAACGTTCTTGGCGTTGTTAATGGCCTTGATGAAACGGAAAGGGAACTTGAGCAGATCCACGTTGATGCTGCGTGGCATCGGGGCCTTGGGGATGAGTTCGAGCGGGTAGCCGGCTTCCGGCACCAGCTTGGTTTCCAGGCCACCGGGAGAACCCAGTGCTGTGACCATTGCTTCGGGATGCTCGGCCTTCACGGCATCAGCTATGGCCAGCATGGGCGAGATATGGCCGGCAGTTCCGCCGCCGGCGACGACTAGACGAAGTGCTTCGCTCATCTGTTGCTGTACTCCTTCGTCCTGCCAATGGGCAGGATCAACGTCCACCGCAGATTCAGCGATGGGCCTCTGCTTCTGATAGCGGCCGCTAGCGGCGCACTATTTGGTTTTCTTGCTCTTTGCCGGTTTCTTTTCCAGCGTTGCTTCGAATTCAAGTTTTTGCGCCCGGGCCGAGGAGAGGACATAGCCCATTGCCAGCATGATGGCGAGCATCGCCGAGCCGCCGGAGGAAATGAACGGCAGCGGAACACCGATCACGGGAAGTACGCCGGTGACGGTACCCAGATTCACGAAGGTCTGGCCGATGACCCAGGACATCAGGCAACCCATGAGCACCTTGGTGTACAAGTCCTTGGCGCGTGCTGCAATGCGATACATCGCCAAGGCCAGCAGCATGAACATGACCAGGACGAACAGCACGCCGATCAGGCCGAACTCTTCACCCAGGATGGAGAAGATGAAGTCGTTCTGCGCCTCAGGCACATAGGACCACTTCATGCGGGACTGGCCTGCGCCCACACCGAACCAGCCGCCGGAGGCGAAGGCGTGAAGGCCCATGCTGGCCTGGTAGCAAAGGTCGCTGCTCGGGCCGCAATCGGTATCAAGCCAAGCGACGATGCGCTGGCGGCGGTTGGAGGAAGCGAAGATCGCCACGGACAGGCCCAGGACACCGACCACCGAAAACGCCGCCAGCCACTTCATCCGGATGCCGCCCAAGAACATCGCCGAGGCAATGATCATCAACAAGACCAGCGCTGTACCTACGTCCTTGCCGACCACGATGAGGCCAACAATGAAGACCCCCACCGGGGCAACCACTGGGACGACCAAATGCTTGATGTCGTGCAGCAGATGCTGCTTCTTTTCCAGCATGAACGCGGCAAAAACAGACAACGCCAGTTTGGCGAACTCGCTGGGCTGCAGGCCGAAGCCGCCGATGCGGATCCAGTTTCGGTTGCCGAGCACCGTATGGCCCAATGGCGTGAACGCCACGAGGAACAACAGGACCACTGCCGCAATAACGGAAGGCCAGGCCAGCCGCTTCAGCGTTTCCGGCTTGATCCGCTGCATGACCAGCATGCAGAGAATACCCAAGGCGGCAAAGCCACCCTGGGACAGCGCCACGGTGAAACCGTCCCTGCCCTTCGCGATCGCTTCAACCGACGCCGATGACTGGACCATGACCACACCGAAAACGGCCAGCACGATGGAGCCCACGAGCACCAGCCAGTAGTCCGTGGAGGCCATGCGGCCGCTGGAGTTCTCGACGGTTCCGAGCATCCTGCCGAATCTCGCGTACCAAGGGAGTTCGGCTTTGGAACCTGCTGGCTTCTTGTTCATTTTCATCGCCATCGGTGCCTCCTGCCTCGGTGTCGTTTATTCGGTCAGCTTTCGATTACTGGTCTTCGCCAGTTTTATCCATCAGATCACTGACGGCAGCGATAAATGCGTTGCCACGCTGGGCGTAGGAACTGAATTGGTCCATCGAGGCCGCGGCGGGAGCCATGAGCACGGTATCCCCTGCTTCGGCTACTTCGGCAGCCTTGGAGACCGCACGCGTCATGACCTGGGCGCCGCTTGGAACCGAACCGTCACCGCCCTGCGCTGCCCCAGTGATGTCGATGACTTCAACCTCTGGCGCGTGGGCAGCGAGTGCTTGGCGCAAACCGGCGGTGTCGGTGCCGATGAGCAAGACCTTGGCCAGGCGCTGCGCGTGCTTGGCGATCAAGTCGCCGTATTCCACGCCCTTGGACAAGCCACCGGCAATCCAGACCACACGGGTGAATGCAGCCAACGAAGCATCGGCCGCATGCGGATTAGTGGCCTTGGAATCATTGATCCACAGGATGTCGTTCTTGCGGGCGACGGCCTGGATCCGGTGATCGCCGGAGTCGAAGTTCGCCAAACCCGCAGCGACAGCTTCTGCATTCACTCCGTACGCGCGGGTCAGCGCCGCCGCGGCAGCCGCGTTCGCGGCGGTGTGGCGCGGAACAATCTCGCCGATGTCCTTCAGGGCGATCAGTTCCACGGCACTGGTCTTGCGCTCTTCGATGAAGGCGCGGTCCACCAGCAGGCCTTCGACAACACCCACCATCGATACTGCTGGGGTATCGGTGGTGAAGCCGATAGCACGGCAGCCTTCGATGACTTCAGCGTTTTCCACCATGGTGATGGTGCGCTCATCGGCGGCGTTGAAGATCGCTGCTACCTGGGTGCGTTCGTAGATCTTGGCCTTGGCGGCCTTGTAGTTGTCGAAGCCGCCATGCCAGTCCACGTGGTCTTCGGCCAGGTTCAAGACCACCGAGGCAAGCGGAGAAATGCTATGCGTGTAGTGCAGCTGGAAGCTGGAGAGCTCGACGGCGAATACGTCATAGTCCACCGGTTCGCGTACGGCATCCAGGATCGGGGTGCCGACGTTGCCGACGGCGATGGCCTTCAGCCCATCGGCGCGCAGGATCGCCTCGGTCATGCCCACAGTGGTGGTCTTGCCGTTGGTGCCGGTAATCGCCAGCCACTGTGGTGCTGTGTGGCCGGCACGGTTCTGCACGCGCCAAGCCAGCTCGATATCGCTCCAGATCTCGATGCCCTCGGACTCGGCCTCTGCGATGACCGGATTACGGGGATTCCAGCCTGGGGAAACCATGACCAGCTGGGCCAGCTTGCCATCGACCAACGGCAGGGCTTGTACGTTCCCGTCGCCCAGCAGCACCTCATGGGCCCCGACGATCTTCAGCGTCTCGGCACGTTGCTGGTTCAGCTGGTCATCGCGGCCGTCGATGACGGTGACGATGGCACCCAGCTCGATGAGGGTGTCGGCCGCAGAGAATCCGGAGAGTCCCAGTCCGGCGACGACTACGCGCAGGCCTTTCCAATCAGCATCCCAGCTGGTTAGCGAGTCAAGAGATTTGCCAGCGTCTACGCTCACAGTGCGACAACCCATTCAGAGTAGAAGAGACCCAGGCCCGCGGCCACGAACAGGCCGGCAAGGATCCAGAATCGGATAACAACGTTTTCTTCGGACCAGCCCGAAAGCTCGAAGTGGTGCTGCAGCGGCGCCATCTTGAACACGCGCTTGCCGCCCGAGAGCTTGAAGTAGCCCACCTGGATGATCACCGACAGGGAGATGATCACGAACAGGCCGGCAATTACCACCAGCAGCAGCTGGGTGCGCGAGAGGATCGCGAAGGCAGCCACGGCGCCGCCGATGGCCAGCGATCCGGTGTCGCCCATGAAGATCTTCGCCGGCTTGGCGTTGAACCAGAGGAAGGCGATCAGCGCACCGGAGAGGGTGGCCCCCAGCAGGGCCAGGTCCTGCGGGTCGCGTACCGAGTAGCAGACGTCCAGCGAGTCCATGTTGCTGCAGGCCTGGTTCTGCTGCCAGATGCCCATCAGGGTGTAGGCGCCGAAGACCATGATCGAGGCACCGGTAGCCAGTCCGTCCAGGCCATCGGTCAAGTTCACGCCGTTGGTAGCACCGGTAACGATGAAGTTCGCCCAGAGCACGAACAGGATCATGCCCAGCATCGGGCCTGCGAAGGCCAGGTCGATGTTGGTGTCGCGCAGGAAGGAGATCGCGGTAGAGCCCGGAGTCAGGCCCTGGTCATTGGGGAACTGCAAGGCCAGCACGGCGAAGCTGATGCCGAAGAATGCCTGCAGGACAATCTTCTGCCAGGCGCGCAAGCCCAATGAGCGCTTCTTGAAGATCTTGATGAAGTCATCGAGGAAGCCGACCAGTCCCATGCCGCCGAAGAGCATCAGGACCAGCATTCCGCTGGCGGTAATTCCCGAAGAAGTGCGTCCCATGAGCGAAAGGATGCCATGGGTGGCGAAGTACGCCACGAACACGGCCAGGACGAAGACCACTCCGCCCATGGTCGGGGTGCCGGACTTGATGGCGTGCGAGTTCGGCCCGTCGTCGCGCACGACCTGCCCGTATTGCTTCTTGGTGAGCAGGCGGATGTACAGCGGCATGGCCACCATGGTCAGCACGAGGGCAATGCCGGCCCCCAGAATCAATGCGATCATGCGTTGTCGCCTTCCTTCGCGAATGCTGCAATGTCGTCGCCGAGGAAGCGTAGACCGGCCCCGTTAGAGGACTTGAACAAGGCGATGTCGCCTGGCTGAAGCTGCTCTTGCAGCAGCGCGCGAGCCTCATCTACGTCTTCAACGTAGAAGGCCTCGTCGCCCCAGCTGCCTTCGAGCACAGCGGAGTTGTAGGCGGGCTTTGCGCCACGGCCTACCACTACAAGTTTCTTGATGTTCATGCGAACTGCCATGCGGCCCAGCAGGTCGTGCTGGTGGATGCTGTCATCGCCCAGTTCCAGCATTTCGCCCAGGACTGCCCAAGTGCGTCGGCCCGGTGCGCCGTCGGCGCCCAGGCCCAATTCGGCCAGGGTCACCAGCGCAGCGCGCATTGATTCAGGGTTCGCGTTGTACGCGTCGTTGATGATGCTCACGCCGTCAGCGCGCTCGATGCGCTCCATGCGCCAGCGGCTGCCGGCAGCGCGGCCTTCCAGGCCTGCGGCGATCAATTCCGGGGCGATATCCAGGGCCAGTGCAGCGTTGGCCGCGGCGAGGATATTCGAGACGTGATGGCGTCCCAGGAGGCCCGAGGTGATGCGCTTGCTGTAGCCGCCAGGGAATTCAAGAGTGAGTTCTGGCTGCCCGTGGGAATTCACAACAACGTCGGTGGCCCAGACCCCAGCGTTTTCCGGCTTGTTCTTTCCGGTGCCGAAGAAGCGCACGGCTCCCCCGGAACGCAAGTCCATGCGTGCCACGCGGGGGTCTTCAGCATTCAAGATGGCCGTGCCATCGGCTGGCAGGGCTTCAACGAGTTCGCCCTTGGCCTTCTCGATGTTCTCCACCCCGCCGAATTCGCCGGCATGGGCGGTACCGACGCACAACACGACACCGACCTGCGGGTGCACCATATCTGTCAGGTACGTCAGGTGGCCAATGCCGGTGGCCCCCATCTCGATGACAAAGTACTTGGTCTCTTCGGTGGCGCTGAATACCGTCAGCGGGACGCCGACTTCGCCATTGTACGAGCCGATTGGCGACACGGTCGGCGCCACTTGCGACAGAATACCGGCGAGCAGGTCCTTGGTGGTGGTCTTGCCGGCCGAACCGGTGATTCCCACGACCTTGGCGTCGTTCTTTTCCTTGAGAAGCGCAACGATGTGCGCGGCAATTTTGCCCATTGCTTCTACCGCGTCTTCAATGATGATCGCCGGGTGTTCCCTGCGGTCTTCATCGTGGGTAATGCGTTCAGCTAGGGCCAGCACTGCGCCGGCGGCGCGTGCACGGTCGATAAAGGCGTGCCCGTCGGAGAGTTCTCCGGGCTTGGCGACGAATAAGGCACCCGGGACGACTTCGCGCGAGTCAGTGGTCACGGAAGTGATCACCGTGTCGGAGGCGGCTGTAGCAGTCGCTTTTCCGCCGGTGATTTCCAGCAGGTCGGTCAGAGACAGTTCAATCATGGCAATAAGGACTTTACACTTGAGCGGTGGCGATAGTGGACTTGTACGTTCTAGGAATTGGTCACAAATCCATGAAGATTCAGTGCTTTCGCTAGTTCCACTCGATCATCCAGTTCCACGTCAATTCCCGCGACGTCTTGGCTGACTTCATGTCCCCGCCCGGCCACGAGAATCGCGTCGTTGGCTTCGGCCAAACTCACAGCGAACTCTACGGCTTTGGCGCGTGGCGCGATGTTGTGAAGCTGCACCTGCGGACGCTCGGAATCGAGAACTTGCTGTGCTCCGGCGGCAACCTGGGCGCGGATCGGAGCCGGGTCTTCGCTGTGCGGGTCGTCGTCGGTCACAATGACGATATCCGCGTGGCGGGCTGCCACCGCTCCCATATCCGGGCGCTTGGTCTTATCGCGCTCTCCGGTGGCGCCGAAGACGACGATCCGGCGTCCCTGCTCCCCCGGACGGATGGAATCCAAAGCCTTTGCCAGTGCATCCGAATTATGGGCGAAATCGACTACGGCTACCGGAGATTCGGCTACGACCTGCATCCGCCCTGGAACGGCGACCGACAGCGGATCCTTGGAGTCCAAGGCCTGCTGCAGGGCTTCGAGGTCCGCACCGCCGGCCAGCACCATCAAGGCCGCCAGTGCTCCGTTGGCGACGTTGAACATGCCTGGAAGCAGGGTCCGGGTCCGCAGCTGGCGTCCATCCCGGTGCACCAGGGTGAAACTGTGGCCCAATCCGCAGTGCGCCAGTTCGGCAACCCTCCAGTGCGCCGAAGGGTGTTCGCCGTCGAGGCTCAGGGTCTCGGTAGGCACCAGGGCGCGCTCGGCCAGGCGCTGGCCGTATTCATCGTCTACCATGACCACTGCGCGCTCGGAGCGTTCCGCGGTGAATAGTTCGGCCTTGGTTTCGAAGTACTCGTCCATCGTGCCGTGCAGGTCCAAGTGGTCCTGGGTCAGGTTGGTGTAACCGGAAACGGCAAAGCGCAGGGCATCAACGCGGCCATAGCTCAGCGAGTGGCTGGATACCTCCATGGCCACCGACGTGACTTCCTGCTGCGCCATGCGCGAGAGCACGCCGTGCAGCTGGGTGGACTCCGGGGTGGTCAGCACGCTGGGGATGATCTGCCCGCGGGCGGACATCTCAATCGTGCCGATCAGGCCGGTTTCTTCACCCAGCGCATCCAGGATCGCGCGGATCATGAAGGTTGTGGTGGTCTTGCCGTTGGTGCCGGTGACAGCGAACAGCTTCGGGCTGCGCTGGTCGGTTCCGTAGACGCTCTGCGCGATCACGGCTGCGGATTTGCGTACATCTGCAACGACGGCCACCGGGATCGAGAGGTCATCGCTGAGGAATTCGAGTCCTGCAGTATCGGTGATCAGTGCGACAGCACCGTTGCCGATGGCGGTTTCCACGAATTCGGCACCGTGGCGCTTGGCGCCGGAAATACCCAGGAAGACGTCACCGCTCTGTACGATCTGCGGGTTGAGGCTGACGCCGAGGATTTGCGGAGCGGCATTGAGCAGCGCTCCAGTTCGCACCGCGCCAGCTGTGCCGCAGAGCTGGTCGAAGCCAAGACCGGCGATGCTCTCTGGGCGTAGGTACCGTTCTAGCTCACGCGGAGTGTCGGGGTTCTGGACTACCAAGATTTCTTCTGATCCTCACCTACAAAGACGTCATACGCCTCTGACTTTGTCGTGCTCGGTGGCACATTGAATGTGTTGAGAGTATGGCTCATAACATCGGTAAACGTGTCAGCTACCGAGAAGTCTTTCCAGTTGCCCTTTGGCCTGTACATGGTTGCCACGACGACGAACTGCGGATCTTCCAAGGGAGCGACACCTGCAAAGGAATAAGTATATCCGTCATAGCCCTTGGCGCTTGCCGCCTGGCCTGTACCGGTCTTGCCGCCCACGCGGTACCCGGGAATGCGCTCCTTGTAGCCGGTACCGTCGTCAACGACCGATTCCATGAGCTTGAGCATTTCGTCAGCGGTGCTTTTCTTGACCACGCGCTTCTTTTCCGGTGCGGGGATCTTGGTGATGGTACCGTCTTCGTTGCGGTAGCCCTCAATCAGGCTTGGCGAAAGGCGAACGCCGCCGTTGGCCAAGGACTGGAAAATTGAAGCGGTGTGCAGCACGGTCTGCGAATAGCCCTGGCCGAACATGGTGGTGTACTGCTGGCGGCGGTCCCAATTATCGGGATGCGCCAATTGGCCAGCGCTAGCGCCATTCAAGCCGACGCGGATGGGCGAACCCAATCCGAAGGCACGCATGTAGTCGTAACGGGTCTGCTTGCTCATGGTATTTCCGACCATCACGGTGCCGGTGTTGTAGGAACGGGCGAAGATGCCCGAGACCGTCATGTCGTACGTTGGGTGTTCCAACGAGTCATTGATGGTTTCCTTGGTGAACGTCTTCTTATTCGGCACACGCATCTCGGTCAGCGGATCCACTCCGCCCTGGTCGATGGCCGCCGCGAAGATCGCGGCCTTGCCGGTGGAACCTGGCTCGAAAGCACGGGTGATGGAGGTGGAGCGGCGGAACTCCGGCTTGGTAGCGCCTGGATCATTCGGGTCCAATTCAGCGGAGTCGCCGATGGCGAGGATCTTGCCGGTATCCGCTTTCATGACGACCACGGAAACCCACTCAGCGTTGAACTGAGCTTGCTTCTTTTCTGCTGCACGCTGGGCAACGTAGTTGATGTCGGAGTCGATGGTCAGGATGACGTCCTGGCCATCGACTGCAGGGGTTTCTTCGACCTCGGTGACGGGAATGCGCACGCCATCGGCGCTGATCTCGAACTTGCGGCTGCCGGCCGTGCCGGCCAGGTGTTCCTCCTGGCTCAGTTCCAGGCCTTCGGCTCCCACCACGGCTGTTTGGTCTTCGGAGTTGCGCACGAACCCCAGCAGTGGTCCTGCAATTACGCCTTGCGGGTACTGGCGTTCGCTGCGCAGCAATGAGGCAAGTCGCGGAATACCGATTTCGAGGACTTCGTTGCGTACTTCCGGGGTCACGCTCTTGGCGAGCATGACGTACCCTTTGGGCTTGGCATCGCCCTGCGGGCGAACCTTCGTGGCAAGTTCCTCACGGTCCTGGTCAAGGGTATCGGCTAGTTCGTCAATGGCTTGGTCCCACGTGATGCGTTCCTGGCCATTGGTTCCATCCCGCTTCGCACGGCGAATGTTCTCACCCTGCTCGCGCTGGTCGATGACCAGATCATAGCGGTCTACTGAGACGGCGAGGGTGGTGCCATTGCGGTCTTCGATGGATCCTCGATTTGGCGCAATGTTTTCAACGCGTTCGCGGTTTTCCTGTGCAGCGTTGGCAATGGTTGCCGAGTTGATGCCCTGGACCCAGACCAGCCGGCCCAGGATCACCAGCAGCAAAACCACGGAGAGGAGCAGCACAAAGCGCATTCGCTTTTTCGCAGTGTCGATTGCCGTCGAGCTCACAAAAGAACCTAACTTTCCCTCAGCGTGGTTTTCCAGCAGCGTAGGCCACCTGTATCTAGCTTAGAAAGGGCTAACTACTCTGCTGGGGATTTGATGCTTGGTGCAGGGATCGTGCCCCCGTTAAGCTCAGCGTCATTGAACACTGGGCGGCCATCACTGGCAACTTCACGTTCAGCTTTCTCCGGCTTCACCTCTGGTTCCTTGGAACCTTCAGTGGCACCGGACTCCTTCTGTGAATCTGCTGAGGCTTTACCCACAGTGGTCTTCGGCGTGTTTGATGCGTTGGCTTCAGTTTTGCTTTCACCCTTGCGGATGCTGTCGCCCGGCAGCGGAATAGTTCCGTATTCCTGCTTGCTGTTCTTTGCCTTGACCGCCTTCTCAGCGTCTTGGGCAACCTTGCCCTCAGACAGGCTGATCAGCCCTGGAGCACCTGGCGAAACCAAACCGAGGTCCTTTGCCTTGGCGGCCAGTGCCTGTGGCGCCGCCAACGACTGGGCCTCCTTCAGCAGTGCCTGATTCTCTTGGGAAAGCGCACGCTCTTGCGAACGCAAGTTCACGATGTCGTACTGCCGCTGAGCTACAGAAGTATTGAGCAGCACCAGCGTAACAATCACGCTGAATGCCAAGACAACGAGCACCGCAGACATGGTGAACATGGAGCGCTTGCTGGTTTCGTTCATCTTAGGAACCAACGAAAGAGTTACGCGCTGACGCGAATCGCCTTTAGGCAGGTTGCTAGCTGGGACGGGCTCGGGTCGCATTGCACGCGCAGTATTACCGTCGACAACAGGCTGGTTGTTCACGGCTGCGGTCTTCTGCACGCGGCGCTGGGCTCGTTGGCTCATGCTAGCTCCTCTTCAACACTCGTTCCACAGCTCGCAAGCGGGCTGAGGCTGCACGTGAATTTTCTGCTATTTCGTGGTCGCTTGGCTTCTCGGTGCCCTTGGTGAGCACCTTGTATTCAGCTTTGTGTTCGTCCAGCTCCACCGGGAATCCCGGAGGGGCCGACGAGGTAGATCCATGGACGAAGTGCCGCTTGGTGATTTTGTCTTCCAAGGAGTGGTAACTCATCACGACGACTCTTCCGCCGACGTTCAAAGCTCCCATTGCCGCCGGGATCGCACGTTCCAAGACGTCAAGTTCCTCATTCACTGCAATACGCAATGCTTGGAAGGTCCTCTTGGCCGGGTGTCCATGGTTTCGAGCAGCCGCCGCGGGCACAACGCTGCGGATCACTTCAACTAGTTCAGCAGTGGTAGTGATGCGGCTCTTGGCGCGTGCCTCGACGATTGCCGTCGAGATGCGTCCAGCAAACTTCTCTTCGCCCCACTGTCGAATAATTCGAAGCAGTTCGTCGCGTTCCAAGTCGTTGACCAGGTCCTCGGCAGTTGGGCCAACAGAGGTGTCCATGCGCATATCCAGCGGTGCATCATACGAATAGGCGAAACCCCGTTCACGCTCATCGAGCTGCAGCGAGGAAACGCCAAGGTCGAACAGAACGCCGTCGACCCCCGGGAACCCAAGATCTTCCACGACATCCGCAATTTCGTCATACACCGCGTGCACGAGGTCGATGCGGTCCTGGAACGGGGCGAGTCGTGCACCGGCAAGTTCGTGAGCCTGCTCGTCACGGTCTAGACCGATCAGGTGCAAGTTGTCGAACCGCTTGAGGATGGCTTCGGAGTGCCCACCCATCCCGAGGGTGCAGTCAACCACAATTGCCCGACGGCCTTCAGCATTGGCTCGCTCAATACCTGGAGCTAGCAAATTAACGCATCGGTCCAGAAGTACTGGAACGTGGCGTTCGGATGCTGGTCGCTGGGAATCCTGATTTGGCACTGCGCCCCCTTTCGCTTTCGATCTGCTGTTGAGATCAGATCCCCCTCCAACCAAGTGGCGATCCAACCTTCTGGCTCCGGGGAAGTGAAGCCAGACGATTTTCTACCCCAAGGTGGCTGGAGATCTCATCTCAACAAACGTGGTGTTTTGTCGGTGTAGGGCACAAAGCCCTAATCTTCGTCAGTATCGGAGAACACGTCTTCTTGTTCATCCAAGTACTGCTGCCATGCGGTCGAATCCCAGATTTCAATACGGTTGCCCGCACCGATAACTGTGACCTCCCGATCAAGGCCTCCATAAGTGCGCAGCACTTGCGGAATCGTTACGCGCCCCTGCTTATCTGGAACTTCATCCGAGGCCCCTGAGAGGAACACACGCGCATAGTCGCGTGCTCGCCGGGAGGTCAAGGATGCCTGCGCCAGCTGCTCGTGCTGCTTCTCAAATTCCCGCTGGCTGAAAACGTATATGCAACGCTCTTGGCCGCGAGTGAGAACCAGCCCATAGGACAGCTCATCTCGATATTTAGCTGGAAGAATCAACCGACCTTTTTCATCAAGACGCGGTGTGTAAGTTCCAAGGAACATGCACACCACCTTTCCCGTGAAGTGGCCAGAAGCCCCATTCTTCTCTACTTGCCTCCACTTTACTCCACAACCCTCCACTGTCAATGCAATTTCAGTGGTTTCGCGAGGGTCTGGACTTAAAAAACACCTGAATCTAGCGGATGCTCAGCCTATGTTCAGGTGGAGGGATGGGAATCGTCCAGCTGCATGATCCAGTATTTTTCAGAGATTCCACACGCAAATCCGCGGAATATTGCTATTTTTAGGCGCGGTGGTGGGAAGTGGAGGAACCTGGGGAGGGAAGTGGGGGCCTGCCTGACCGGCGAGGTGGACGTGAACCTTGGAATCTGCAGAGAATTCAAGATCACTTGCAAAGTCGCGCGGCCTTCAGATAGGCGCACCGAATATCCAGGACATCCAACTTCCCGAATTGAATGAAACCCATGCGCCCCGGCATGAGGTGCACGGTGACCGTAGGGATGTGAGAAGCGGGGCTTAAACAGAAAAGAGGTGCAACCCTAGGGGTCACACCTCAATATCAATGCAGATCAGCTATCGGACTGATCACGCTTTCGCTGGTTCCATTTTTCTTCCAGGCCGGAAAGGAACTGCGAATTGTTCTTGGCTGCAGATTTTGATCCCGTTCCGTTGGACGGACCAATTTTTCCAGTAGCCGATTTAGTCAGGGCAAGCAGTACACCCGCGAACATCACCGCAAAGCCGAGAACGCCTACGATGATGATGTGCTGCGAGATTCCAAAGATGAGTCCCGCTAGGCCGACGATTACCAGCAAGATACCCAGAGCAATATTGCGGGTCGACAAACGTCCCGTGCCCGATGGGCCTTTCATGCTCGAAGCGAAGCGACGGTCTTCATGCAGCTGCTTTTCCAACTGCTCCAACAAACGCTGCTCGTGTTCCGATAGCGGCATCGTCTTCTCCTTCCAAAGGCAATCTCGACGGTCGTCCACCGTCTTCAAGTTCAACGTCGGGTCGAAGGGAAAAGTTCCCTGGATTCGATCGAACTTAATTCAAGGATAGTCTCTTTTGCACCCGCCCTGCTAGTTGATCTTCCCCACTGTCCAGATATCCATACGTTCTACACAGAATGTGTTTATTCCTTGGGGCGCAGAAAACGTGCTGGGGTCACGATGGACTGCGGGAATCTCTGTCCGATCTGGTCAGCGATGCGTTCCGCTTCTCGGGCTTTCTCTTCGCGGGGGTCCAAGCTAAATTGCAGACCCAACTCGTAATCTTGCAACCGTTCAGCTTTCACCCCGATCAGCCGGACCGGTTGCGGCATAGGGGTCAATTTTCGCAGAAGGGCCAGCGCGGACTCGCTAATTTTCGTTGAAGAATCTGTCGCAGCTGCGAGCGCCTTCGAACGCGTAATTCCAGAAAAGTCCTTGTACTTGATCTTGAGCCCAACACCGTTGGCTGATTTGCCGTGCTGCCGCAGCCGTTGACCGACCTTATGGCTCAGCCGCAAAAGTTCGCCCTCAAGCACCTGGGGATCGGTGATATCCACCGCAAAGGTATGTTCCGATGAAATGCTCTTCTCATCCCGGCTAACCTCCACCGGACGGTTATCGATCCCCCGCGAGAGCAAATAAAGGGCGCGGCCGTGTTCCCCCAACCGGCTAATCAATCTTGCTTCTGGCTCGCCAGCGAGTTGCCCCACGGTCTCAATCCCCAAGGAGTGAAGCTGACTAGCGGTTCGTTTTCCCACGCCCCACATTTTCGACACGGGTAATTCGTGCAGGAATTCTTCGGTTCGCTCGGGCGCAACTACCGCCATGCCGTCAGGCTTGGCGTACGTCGAAGCGAGTTTCGCAACGAATTTATTCCTTGCAATGCCCACGCTGGCCGGCAGTCCCATTTCTTTGCGTATATATTCGCGGATCTGCTGAGCGATCTGCACTGGCCCGCCAAGCATGCGCATGCTTCCAGTAACGTCTAGGAACGCTTCGTCGACACTGACTTGCTCAACCAGAGGCGTCAATGTGCGGAAGTACGCCATGATCTGGGCCGAGGCTTGCGTGTACTTGTGATGGCTCGGCTCGATCACGGTAGCTTGCGGTAGCAGCGGGATGGCTTGGCTCATCGGCATAGCCGAATGGATCCCGCGAGCTCGGCAGTCATAAGACGCAGAGAGCACCACGCTCCGGCCTGAACGGTGGCCTACAATAACTGGCTTGCCTACTAGGTCAGGGCGGTCCCGCAGTTCCACTGAAACAAAGAAGGCGTCCATATCGACATGGAGGATTGCACGATCCACCATTTCAATTCCTCTCCCCTCGTTCGGCTGCACCACCAGCTTACTCGAATGTATATTCGGATTCCGTTCCCACCCCGCGTACTTTGGGTGCCTTCTTCGCCGGGCGGGAATCACCGGTAGAGTTGTTGCTAACCACTAGTTGTTTACCCGTAGAAATGATTTTGCATGTCGATGCCTGATTCTGTGCCGGACCTCAACACTGAAGCCCAGAGCTTGAGCCGTACCTACACTTCTGACGTTGCTCAGTTATTGGAAGAATTCCTGGCTGCGAAAAGCGTTGAAGTTGGTCAGATTACTAGCAGCGCCGTCGAAATCGTCAATGCGATCACGTCACTGACCCGTGGCGGCAAGCGGCTTCGCGCCCTGTTCGCTTTCTGGGGTTACCTCGGTGCAGGTGGTCGGCCCGATGAACGCGACATCGTCCAACTCGGGGTGGCCTTGGAACTCTTCCAAGGAGCCGCGCTGATTCATGACGACATCATCGACAATTCCGATACACGACGCGGTCAGCCGAGCGTTCACAAGCGCTTCGAGGCCCAGCACCGAGAACTTGGGCTTGCGGGGAGCGCAACGAGCTACGGCATGGCCAGCGCAATCCTTACCGGCGACCTATGCCTGTCGTTGAGCGAGGAAGTCTTCTCAGGTATTGCTTCCCTCAACGCTCGGGCGCGTACCATCTTCAATCAGATGCGCACCCAGGTGATGGCCGGGCAGTATCTTGATGTTCTAGAAGAGTCTGCGGGCCCCGCCTACGATCCGAAGGAAGCGGTCAAGCGAGCTCGCACTATCGTGCGCTTCAAGTCAGCCAAATACTCCACTGAAAACCCATTCTTGCTTGGCGGCGCGTTGGCCGGCGCCAGCGAGGCTCTTATGGAGCGCTACTCCGCATTCGCGCTTCCGCTGGGTGAGGCATTCCAGCTACGTGACGATGTTCTGGGCGTGTTTGGCGATCCAGCAGTCACAGGGAAGCCGACCGGCGGCGATTTGCAAGAAGGCAAGCGCACGGAATTGATTGCCCACGCCCTCTTGCTATCAACTTCTGACGAACAGGACTTCATTCAGAGTCGCCTCGGCGCAGTGGATCTCAGCGAAGAAGAAGTGTTGAGACTAAGCGGTATTCTGCGCGATAGCGGCGCCCTGGCGGCCACCGAGCAGAGCATTAGTGAGTTGACCACCCAATCAGATCTCGCCCTGAACGCATTGCACGTCACGCCCCTCGCCTTAGCGGGAATGCAGCAGCTCAGTGATGCAGTGACAAAGAGAAGTAAATAGCGATTCGTTACTAAGACATAACGAAAGGTCTCAACCATCCATGCGATATGGAATACGGTTGAGACCTTTTGTTATTACTGAGGCTAGTTCGTCCGGGCCATTACCAGCCCATGGCCTGCGCCCGCCGACGGATTTCAGTTTTACGTCCGGTGCGCAGAGCATTCATTGGAGTGCCGGGCAGCGATTCATCCTCGGTGAACAGCCAAATAACCGATTCCTCATCGGAGAAGCCGGCATCCAAGAGTACCGAAAGAGTGCCCTTCAGGCTTTCCACCACTACTCCGTCTTGGAGAAAATCTGCAGGGATCGAACGGACATTGCGAGCGCCAATTCTCAACGAAACAATGGCACGCTCATCCAGCAGTCGGTGCACGCGGCGAATATCTACATCTAATTCTTCAGCCACATCGGGCAGGGTCAGCCACTGGCCGACGAGATCTACGGTTTCCTTCACCCCTTAAGGTTCCCACAAATTCCTGATCCGCGCAGAAATTTGGATGAAACTCACCTCAGCAGTTCCCATGAGTCACAGGAGTAGTGTAAATTTTCTTGTATCACTTTGATAACAATTGCATCACAGTCAACATGGGGTACCACTTCCCCTCTGTTACCTGCGGAGCAAAGCCCGTTATTTTCACCGTATAAATGAGGATTGACTCCATGCCCCACGAATCCAAACATGCTTCCAAGCATGCGTTAGGCGTTGTAGCAGGCGCGGCCATTCCCGCTGCGGTCATTGGCAGCCTCGCCTTAGCTCCCGCAGCGCAGGCAGCACCGATGACTGTTCCCAACACCTCAGGAAGCTTTGCCAAGTCGGTAACTCCGGAGACCATCAAGGTCGCTGAAGACCAGATCAAGGCCCACCTGATCGCTTCGCGAGTATCTACGCTGGGATTACCAGCTAAACGAGATGTTTCCGAAATCAAGATCCCGGCAGGTGCGTCCCTATGGAGCATCGCTCGGGAATATGACACAACCGTGTCAGAGCTGAAGAAGCTCAATAATCTTAAGAATGATTCAATCGTCGCCGGCAAGACACTCAAGGTCTCCGGTCATGCTTCGAAAAACAGCCCCAAGGGCAAGTCTTCGAGCTCGTCATCTTCAAGTACCGCCACTTACACCGTCAAGAACGGTGACACCCTCAGCGGCATTGCGAGCAAGCACGACATGAGCTTGTCTGATCTGTTGAAGAAGAATGACATCTCTGCAAGCAAGGTAATCTTCCCCGGCAATAAGCTGAAGGTCAAGGGTTCGGCGTCGAGCTCCAGCAATACGACGCAGACGAAGAAAACTTCTTCTTCGTCGGGTTCTTCAACCTACACTGTGAAGAACGGTGACACCCTCGGAAGCATCGCCATCAAGCACAATATGAGCTTGTCTTCGCTCCTTAGCAAGAACGATATCTCGGCCAGCAAGGTGATCTTCCCTGGCGACAAGATCAAGGTCAAGGGTTCTTCGTCCTCTGGCTCTTCGTCGAAGTCCTCCCAGAAGAAGTCCTCCTCCTCCGGTTCTTCAAGCTACACCGTCAAGTCCGGTGACACGCTCAGCGGCATTGCGGCCAAGCACGGCATGAGCTTGTCCGATCTGTTGAAGACCAATGACATCTCTGCCAGCAAGCCGATCTTCCCAGGCAGCAAGATCAAGGTCTCGGGTGGCACGTCGTCTTCGAGCTCCTCGCCGAAGAGCACTGCTGCGCCCAAGGCCAAGGCCAAGACGTCGACCTACTCCGTGAAGTCCGGCGATACTCTCAGTGGCATCGCGACCAGCCACGACATGAAGCTGGCCACCTTGCTGGATTTGAACCCCGAGTACAGCTCGAGCACGCCATTGAAGATCGGCGCCAAGCTGAAGGTTTCGGGCTCCTCGGTTGCACCGTCGGGTCAGGTCAAGAAGCAGAAGATCGGCAATAGCTTCGCTGGTCGTACCTACGCAGATCACGTTGTGCGAGATGCTAACTCGAACAAGGACTACCTTGACTCGATCAGTGTCCCGAGCCGCGGCGAGATGCAGGACCTGATCCGTTCCACTGCAAAGAGCATGGGCGTTGACCCGGCTCTGGCGTTGGCTCACGCGTACCAGGAGTCTGGCTTCAACATGCGTGCGGTCTCCCCTGCTAACGCCGTTGGCGCCATGCAGGTACTGCCAAGCACCGGTGACTGGATCGCATCGGTCATTGGCCAGGACCTGAACGTCCTGAACCCACGGGATAACGTTGTCGCTGGTGTCGCAGTAATTGCCTACAATTTGGACAACACCGACAACCTGGACAACGCAATCGCATCGTACTACCAGGGCCTGGCCGGTGTTCGTAACAACGGCATGTACGAAGACACCAAGCATTATGTAGCCAGCATCAAGGCTCACATGAAGAATTACCGCTAAATAGCCAAAAGGAGAGGCGCTTCCAACACGGTGTGTTGGAAGTGCCTCTTTTTTTGTTGCAGCTGATCAGGCTGCTCCTAGCCTGTACGGTGGTCAAGATCCAATGGCATGTCGATTACCACCTTGGTCCCGCCCTTCTCGCTCTGTACCCAACGGATTTCACCCGATAGTTCGCTGGTAACCAGAGTGCGGACAATTTGCAGCCCAAGTCCCTCGCGGCGTGGCTCTTCTGGCAACCCGTGGCCGTCATCTTCAATGACAACCCGTAGCCAATCCTTGCTATCGGCACCCTTGTAGCGTTCGGCAACCAGCGCGACTTCACCGTTGCGATGCGCTAGTCCATGTTCCACGGCATTAGTCACCAGCTCATTGATCACCAGTGACAACGGTGTCGCCAAATCAGCGTCAAGCATGCCGAATTCGCCTTCACGACGCGTGGATACCCTTTGCTCCGGAGAAGCGATTTCCACGATCAGACGGAACTGGCGATCCATCAGATCATCAAATTTGACGGTTTCGTTCAGGCCCTTGGACAGGAAGTCGTGGACCGAAGCGATAGTGGAGACTCGTCGCATTGCCTGCTCCAGGCCCTGCTTGCCGTCCTCTGAGCTCATCCTGCGCGATTGCATGCGCAACAGCGCCGCGACAGTCTGCAAGTTGTTCTTCACGCGATGATGGATTTCACGGATCGTAGCGTCCTTGGTGACCAGTTCTTTTTCGCGACGGCGCAGTTCGGACACATCGCGGCACAGCACCAGTGCGCCCCAGCGCTTTGATTCGTTGCGCAGCGGAATGGCACGCAGGGAGAGGGTGACTCCGCGATGTTCCACCTCGGTACGCCATGGCATCTTGCCCTGGAGCACCAGCGGAAGAGTTTCGTCGACTACACGACGGTCGCTGACCAGTGCCATCGTCAGATCAGCCAGTGGCTGGCCCTGGAGGACATCAGCTGCGCCTAATCGGCGGAAAGCTGAAACAGCGTTCGGGCTGGCGAATTCGACGGCTCCATCAACGTTGAGCCGGATGAAACCATCACCGACGCGCGGCGCGCCACGGCGGGAGCCGGTAGGGCTGGCGAAGTCCGGCCACAGCCCTTGGGTACCCATCTGCAACAGGTCATCAGCGCTTTGCCGGTAGACCAATTCCAGATTGCTGGGTGTGCGGGACTGGTTCGGATCGAAGTGGGAAGTGATGACCGCAACCGGTTGGTTCTGGCGCACTAGCGGAATCGCCTGCACCGTGGTCAACCCCATGATGATATCTTTGCCGGCTTGTTCGGCCGAGCGTTGCACTTGCTTGGTTTCCCAAGCGCGGTCCACCATGATGCGCAGATCCTTGCGGATCCGTTCTCCCACGAAGTCGCTATGGAAGGCGGTATGCGAGGTGGAAGGGCGCACGTGTGCCAAAGCCGTATAGGAACCGTCCCCGGTGGGGAACCAGAGCACCAGGTCTGCGAATGCTAGATCCGAGACCAGTTGCCAGTCCCCCACCAGGAGGTGGAGCCAATCCTCATCACCGGGCGCTAGTGCAGCACGTTGACGTAATTCTTCGGTGATGAGGGCCATTGGCGGTATTTACCTTCGGACGATGGAACGCAAGAGGCGAAGTGCCACGGAAAGTGAAGCCATGTCGTCTCGTTCCAGGCTGTTCACTTCCGCGAACATAGTCTTCGCACGATCAAGGTTAGCCGCGTTTGCCTCTTCCCATGCAGCAACACGC
Organism: Glutamicibacter sp. NPDC087831; assembly: GCF_044742845.1. Lineage (NCBI taxonomy): Bacteria > Bacillati > Actinomycetota > Actinomycetes > Micrococcales > Micrococcaceae > Glutamicibacter > Glutamicibacter sp. NPDC087831. The sequence goes on along the minus strand of NZ_JBIUVH010000001.1, from coordinate 531,317 downwards.
TCTGCCGGGTCAGCAATATCGCCGTGGGCATCCAGGATGTTGCCGGTCAGGTCGATGATCGTGGTGTACAGGTCATCGCGCATTGCGGCACGAGCCAGCGCCTGCCAACGATCCGAGCGAGGAAGGTTGGTGATGCGATTCAGCAGGCTGTCCACATCGAACAAGTCGTAGAGCACGTAGTATGTTTCTGCAACCTTGACCGGAGCGGTCCCGGTGCGGTGCACATATTCTGCCACGTCCAGCAGCGCGTAGGATTCGAACTGAGTCGCCCACATGCTGGCACGACGCTCCGGGATCCCCTGGTCCATGGCCTCTTCACGCCACTCCTGGAATCTCTGGAGGTCAGTGCCCCGAACCAAGGTTGGCAGGGCCTCACGCAGTTCGGTAACCGTCGCTTCGTAGCGTTTGACCGCTTCGGTGACCAGCAGTTCCTGATCGACGCGGTTGATGAACCAGCGGGTGGCACGGTCCAGCAGGCGGCGCATGTCGTGGTGCTGGCGGCCCCAGTGTTCCAGATCGGTTCCGGCAGGCTGTGCATTGATCGCATCGAACTGGCGGTCGAATCCGTAGATCTCACGCAGCGCGCAGAAGACCTTGGCAATCTGGACTTCGCTGGCACTGGTTTCTTCCATGGCACGGAAGACGTAGGTGATGCCGCCCATGTTCACGATGTCGTTGGCGATCACGGTCGCGATGATTTCTCGGCGCAACGGATGGCTTTCGAGCTGATCCCCGAAACGCTCTACCAACTTGGTTGGGAAGTAGCGGCGCAGGGTCCGGGTGAAGTACGGATCATCGGCGAGATCGGATTCGGTCAGCGCGTTCGCCAGCTGGATCTTCGCGTATGCGGCCAGCACCGAGAGCTCTGGGGTGGTCATCGCCTCGCCAGCGGCGCGGCGCTCTTCCAGCTGATCCGCGTTTGGCAAGAACTCCAAGCCACGGTTCAAGTCAGCATGGGCTTCCAGCCACTGCATCAGGCGCTCGTACGCTGGTGTCCAGGTCAGTGCCGCATGCTTCTCATTGAGCAACAACACGTTCTGTTCGAAGTTGGTCGTCAGCACCAGATCACCGATGTTATCGGTCATCGAGAGCAGGAACTCCGTGCGTTCAGCCTCGGTGAGATTGCCCGCCTTGATCTGGCGGTCCACGAAGATCTTGATGTTCACTTCGCGGTCAGAAGTGTCCACGCCAGCAGAGTTGTCAATGGCATCGGTGTTCAGCAGGACGCCCTTGCGGGCTGCCTCAATACGGCCCAGCTGGGTCATGCCCAAGTTGCCGCCTTCGCCAACAACTTTCACGCGCAGATCTGCGCCGTCGACGCGGATGGCGTCGTTGGCTCGGTCGCCGACCTGGCCGTGGGTTTCAGCCGCTGACTTCACGTAGGTACCAATACCGCCGTTGTAGAGCAGGTCCACTGGCGCTGAGAGGATGGCCTTGAGCAGTTCGTTAGGGCTCAGCTTGGTGGTGCCGGCGTCCAATCCCAGGACCTCGCGGACCTCGGCGCTAACCGGCACGGACTTGAGGCTGCGCGAGTACACGCCGCCTCCGGCCGAGAGCAGCTCCTTGTTGTAGTCTGCCCAGCTGGAGCGTGGCAGATCATACAGGCGCTGGCGCTCGTCAAAGGCGACCTGGGGATTCGGGTTCGGATCCAGGAAGATATCACGGTGGTCGAAGGCCGCCACCAGCTTCACGGTGGGGGTACGGCGCAAACCGTTGCCGAACACGTCTCCGGACATATCGCCCACGCCGACGGCGGTGAATTCGTCCTTCTGGGTGTCGATGCCCAACTCGAAGAAGTGGCGCTTCACCGATTCCCAGGCGCCGCGTGCGGTGATGCCCATGCCCTTGTGGTCGTAGCCCACCGAGCCGCCCGAAGCAAAGGCATCGCCCAGCCAGTGGCCCTTGTCGGCCGAGATCGAGTTGGCGATATCGGAGAAGCTCGCGGTGCCCTTGTCGGCAGCGACCACCAGGTAGGAATCATCGCCATCGCGACGAACCACGTTGGCAGGGGCTTCGATGTGCTCACCGTTTTCGTCGGTAACCATGTTGTCGGTCAGCTCCAGCAGGGTGCGGATGAAGACCTTGTACGCGCCCTTGCCTTCTTCCATCCATGCACCGCGGTCGAGAGCTGGATTGGGAAGCTGCTTGGCGTAGAAACCGCCCTTGGCACCAGTTGGCACGATGACGGAGTTCTTGACCATCTGGGCCTTGACCAGACCTAGCACTTCCGTACGGAAATCTTCTCGGCGATCGGACCAGCGCAGGCCACCGCGGGCCACGGCGCCGAAGCGGAAGTGGGTACCCTCAACACGCGGCGAGTAGACCCACAGTTCGTGCTTCGGACGCGGGAATGGCGCGAAATCGATCTCTTCCGGGGCCAGCTTGAATGCCAGTGCCTTGTGGGTGGTGAAGTAGTTGGTGCGTTTGGTCGCTTCGATCACCTTCACGAAACGGCGCAGCAAGGTGTCGGCATCCAACGTTGGCACGGATTCCAGCGCTTCGGCGACCTTTGCGTGCGCCTTCTGCCGAGCAGCTTCCGAAGCCACGGAGCTCAGCTGCGGGTCGAAGGTGGCCTGGAACAGCTCCACAATGGCGTGGGTGACTGACGGGTTGCCAACCAGGGTGCTGGCGATGAAGCCAGTGGAGTTCGGAACCCCGAGCTGCAGCAGGTAGTGGGCGTAGGCACGAAGCATCGAGACTTCCTCCCACGTGAGTCCCTCGTGCAGCACCAGTGCGTTAAGGCTGTCGGATTCGGCGAGGTTGCGGACCACTGCGCAGTAGGCCTCAGCCAGCTTGGCTTCCACGGCCTGGAAGTTGATCTCCTCATCGATCTTCAGGCCCATGTCGTAGATGTAGCGTTCGCCGATTCCTTCTGGATTCAGCTCGTAGGGGCGTTCATCGACGACTTCCAGACCCAGATGCTGCAGAACTGGCAGTATGCGCGAGAGCAGCAGCGGCTTGGTCACATAGATCTTCATGCGCTTGGAAACAGCAGAATCCTCATCCTGCTTCTCGTCATCGTAGAAGGAGACAACCGGGCCATCGACTTCTGGACTGCTCAACTCGGTGAGCAGGTCAATATCCTTCAGCGCATCTTCGATTTCGAACTGCACCTTGTAGGAAGCCGGGAAAGCTTCGGCCCAAGCATTGGACAGCGTGTTGGCATCGCCCAGTTCCAGGCGCGCGCGGGCGGTGTCAACGATGGCGTCAGACCAGGAGCGCACGGCCTTGGCAATACGATCCTCCAGTGCCTTGCGGTCAACCACGGGGGCCAGTCCGTGGCGTTGCAGGCGCAGCCGGTAGAACAAGCGAACGAGCGCGCCGGCACCCAGCTGCGCTTCATATTCAACGGATTCTGCGTTGAAGCTGCGCTGCAGCTCCTGCTCCACCCGCAGGCGCACTGCGGTGGAGAAACGATCACGTGGCAGGAACACCATGGCAGTGACGAAGCGGCCGTAGTCGTCCTTGCGAAGGAAGACCGAGGTGCGGCGGCGTTCCTGCAGGCGCAGGATACCGAGGGCAATCTTGGTCAACTCGTCGACAGAGATCTGGAACATCTCATCGCGTGGGTAGCTTTCCAGAATGGTGGTGATGTCCTTGCCCGAGTGGGAATCAGGCGCGAAGCCGGTGCGCTTCAGCACCGCTTCAACCTTTTCGCGTACCAGCGGGACGGTCTTCACGCTCGAGGTGTAAACACTGGAGGAGAAGAGGCCGATGAAACGGCGTTCGCCGTTGACTTCGCCATTGGCATCGAAGCTCTTGACTCCGACATAGTCCAGGTACACGCCACGGTGAACGGTGGAACGGGAGTTCGCCTTGGTCACGATCAGCGCACGCTTGTCGCGAGCGGTGATGCGGCCGCGCTTGGTCAGGTGCTGTGGACCTTGGTCCGCCAGATCGCGCATCAGTCCCAAGCCGCTGCCTGGGCGGGCGACCAGGACGTCTTCGCCGTTGATGGTTTCCAGCGAGTAGTCGCGGTAGCCCAGGAACGTGAACTTTCCGTCAGCTAACCAGTCCAGCAGCTCCGATGCCTGCTGCACCTCGGCGATTTCCTCAGCCTTCGGAGTCTGCGGAAGGCTCTGCGCAATATCCTTGGCCCGGTCCAGCATGGCCGGCCAGTCCTTCACTGCAACACGCACATCTGCCAGAACGCTATAGAGGCGCTCAACAAATTCCTTGGCCTGCTCATCGCTGAGCTCGCGAGCGAGCTCGACTGAAATCCACGATTCGATGCGGGTTTCTGCACCGGCCGAAATCAGGGTGCTCAAATCCGAGAGCGCAGCGGTGTCACCGCTGGCAACATGCTGCAGACCAGCATGGCTGATCTTTGAAATTTCGCCGGTCTCGGTCTTGCGGGAGACAACGAACGTCGGATGCACTACCAGCTGAATTGGTGAATTCAGCTGCACTAGTGCGGCAGTTACCGAATCAACAAGGAATGGCATGTCATCGGTGACGATGTGGACCACTGAAATTCCGTTGTTGCGGGTAATGGCGACATTAGCGTTTTCAGCATCACGCTGATACCCGATTTCCAGATGTGCTGCCACGCGAGCTTCGAGTTCGTCTGGCCGGTAGGCCGCCACGTCTTCGGTCGCAATTTGGCCATAGTACTCGCTCACCAATTTCGAGGTGAGTGTCTCATCCATGAATGATTCTGACATGCTGGATTCCGACGAGTTCAAAAGAACGCCTCCAAGAACAAAGTTCGATCAACCCGCGCCTTTGCGGATCTCTAGTTTTACCCACATTACTCGGTTTTCACCTCTGGGGTTCAAGCTTCGGAGTGAAATCGACGACTATTCCATTTCTTGGGTGAATCCGTGGAATTTATGCCGGCCAAAGACCGTATTTCCATACGCAATAGGCACCGAGGTGCGATTTCGAGCAATGGGCTTCCTCCCAGCACTGCCGCGTTGCACGCGGCGCTGTCCTCGGGCAGATACCCTGCGATTTGGTGCGTCGGCCCAAACCGGTCCCACGCTTCAATCAACCTGCGCTTCGGGCTGCGCCCGGTACTGCTGGCTCCCACGCGGTTGAAGACGATTTTCGGATTCAGCCCGGGCAGTGCATCCTCCAATTCGTCGATGGCGCGAAGTGCACGCGGAATTCCCAAGCTGTCGGCACGCACGATCATGAAAAGCTCATCGGAGCACTGGAGCATCTCGACGGTGACAGCGTTTCGCTGTGGTGCTTGGGTATCGAAACTGAGCTGTTCGTCCAATTCAATGTACGGAGCCAAATCCAATACGACCAGGTCGTAGTGAACTTTGAGCAGCATGGCCGCTCGCCGCAGCGCCGAGGCCCGGACCTCGGGCCACCGGCTAGCACGCGGGATTCCGGTCGCCACGCGCATGGTCGCCTCCCCGACCTGGACCAAGGAACATGCAGCGTTGAGTCGGGCAACATCCATCGAGCCGGCGTCGATGGCACGGCACAACTGCGCGATGGATGCCGATTCGTCCATGAGCCCCAATTGAATGGCGATGCTGGCGGCGTAGGTATCTGCGTCCAGAAGCACCACGGTTTTTCCTGCTGCCGCCGTTTCCACCGCATAATTCAGCGCGACGGTACTGCGCCCGGGAGATCCAGGGGCGCTCCAGAAGCTGACGATTCTTCCGTTCCGGCCCGTAGAGTCGTCCTCCGGTTCGGGAACCGCGAGCGTTCCGTCGGTTCCAGAATGATTCAATGACTGAACTACGCCCCTGATGCGTCCTTCCAGCTCGGCCATGCCGGAATCCGCAGGCAGATGAAGGACATCAGGCAATGGCTTCCAGTCTTCGGGCCGGTCAAAGAACAGGACAACCGCTGTCTGGCGCATCAGCAACGCATCAAGTTGTTCCATGGGCGGCACCAGCTGGGCGTCGGCAACGATCAGCACATCAGCCATTCCGGTATCGCAAGCGGCAATGGCTTCGGCTATGCCGGAGCAGACGCGGGTGACCATCAGTTCCCCGCGGTACCCTTCGATTTGCCGGACGATTTTCTCCTGGTCGCCGAGCACTACGACCGAAATACTCATTGTTCGGTCCCGGCCGGGTTGTAGACGACGATAATTCTCGATTCGTTTGCCAGCGCTTGAAGCAGCGGTTCAAGCTGATTCGGTTCCACCAGCAGTTCCAGGTTGGTGCCTTGGGTTCCCACCAGTCCCCCGCCGCTTTCAACGCGTGCGGCGACTTCGACCATGGAGGAGAGCTTTTCCGGGACTCCGTAGGTGCTGCCGCTGGTTTCGCGTTTGGCAATCCATACGTCAACAAAGCTACCGGGGGTAATCGACGAAGAAAGGTCTGCCGGAAGATCGACATTGACCGGCCTGCGCGATCCCACTTCACTGTGCATTATCGAGGTGACTGGAATCAGCTGCCCTTCGCTGATAAAGGTGTTCGCTCGGGCGTCCTGGCCGAGCTGCGCATCTGTGTGCAGGTAGTTCTCGAGAGTTTCGCCAAGCTGGACTTCTTGAGTTTTCATGTTCTCGCTGGTCAGCTTTTCTCCGAGGGTGATATTGGTGCTGGCGACATACACCGTGGACGTCTGATGCAATTCGCCGACCAGGTACACGGTTCCCGCGACCGAAGCGACTACGAGCACCGCGCCGAGAGCCAGGCGTGGGTCCTTCCAACTAGGCCGTCGCACACGCGAGGCCGAGGTTGTCCGCGCGTCCTGGGCGATCTGTTCTGTGATCAAGGCTTTGACCTTCCGCCAGCATAGGTGCTTATGGATGGTGAGCCTACGACAACTTGGTCCTGCTGGAAAGACCTTGCGTGCACTTGTGGATCACGAAAGAGTGATCGCTTCGACCCATCCGATAGCATCCAGTGGAATCAGCAGTTGCGTTGAGGCCTGCTGGGCTCTGGCGAATTCATCGCGAGGATGCACCAGAATAATCAAAAAATCCTTGGCTACCTGAGTCAGAGTTCCTTCAGCCATGGAGCTGCCCGCACGGCCAAAAACATGGCATCGTGCGCGGTCCCGGAGCAATCCCCGCAGAACCGAGGAAAACTTCACCGAGCGGCCCGGCGCCCGCCGTTCCACCGCAGGTGCGCGCCTCGGCGGAAGGGCAAAGGATTCAATCGCTCCACTGCGGATCACCCATTGGGCCTGCTCTGTTTCCAGGCAGATGTAATCGGTCGCGCAAGGGCCGAGCTTCGCGCGGAGTTCGCTTCCCCCGGCCAGCCGGAGGCTCAATTCGTGTCCGTAGAACCGCATCAGAGTAGGCAGCAGTTCGGCAGTTGCCCGTTCAACCCTGATGTTTTCGGCAATTTCTTCACGCAGCTGCGCCCGGCTCTGTTCTGCTAGCTGAGCCTCCAAGTCGTCGAAGAGTGAATCCCACCGCATGCGCCCACTGTACGAGAATAAACATTTTTGCGTAACCCTATTCACAAAACGATCTCTAAGTGTCACTATGAACATCAAACAACATCAAATGACATCAAAATTCATTCAAGGAAGTGATTCGGGTGTCTCGCCAACGGCAAATATTCGTGCTGCTGCTCTTTTCGGCAGCGTCATTGGTCATTATCTATGTGGGAATCCAGTGGATATCTGATTACTTCCGGTCCCCAGTCGATGGGCTCGCCACAGCGGACCACATAAGGCTTCTCGTCAGCCTTTCGTTCCTGGCGTTACTTACGCTGTACTTGCTGCGCGTGGCCTTGGCCCAGATGATCCGCTGGGCGTTCACCCACCGCAAGCCGAAGCTAGCGCGGTTCTTCGAACGAATCGCCCCCGCACTGAGCAGAAGAATTCTAGGCTCAATGCTTGGAACCTCGATTGCCCTCTCTTCAGTCGCTGCAGCCTACGCGGGTGAACCACTGGCAGTTTCCCTGGCACAGGTCCCGGCGGAAAACGCCAGCCAAGAACTAGCCAGCTATGCAGGCCCGCAGCAAAACTCCGTACCGAGCCCGCAATGGTTCCCCGAATCCATGAGCGTTCCCCTGAGCCCACTGGTATCCCCCGGGGCCAGGAATCCAGGCCAACGTTCGGTGCAACGCACAGAAGTTGTCGTCGCTGAAGGGCAGAATCTGTGGACCATAGCGGCAGAACATCTAGGTGCCCAGGCCACCGTGGAAGAAATTTCTGCCTATTGGCCAAAGATCTATCAACGCAACAAGAAGTCCATCGGCACCGACCCGGACCTGCTGCGAGTTGGAACGGTACTTGAACTACCGCCAGCCGGCTAAGCGCATTCAAGAACTTCCCCACGCCCAACTAGGAGTCATCATGAGCACCATCGCCATCAGCCCCCGTAGCGCCAACACCGGCTACTATCAACCGGACATCTACGCAGCCAACCTCCCAGACCCGAACCCGGCTGGCGCCACCTCGGCCGCCGAGCCTTGCCAGGCTCCGGCTCACCTGCGTCGGGCAATGGACAATATCTTCCATCGCTCTGCTGTCTACCGCAGCGAGCACCGGGCCATCGTTGAGATTTCGCATGCAGTAGCCCGCGCGGTCTTCGAAATCGTGGCTGGGTACCGCACCGTGAATCAGCTGGCATTCGTGATGGAGCCCTCTTGCATTGCCAAGCTCCGGCGCCGGGCCCTCCTGGAGACCCAGTGCTACACGCTCGAGCCGCTGCCGGGCACGGCACACGGGCAGATCATCTCATTGCACCTGGACCGGTGCATATCAGGTTCTTGGGAATGCACCGTCATCTTGGGCTTTAAATACCGCGTCCGTGCCGTGGCTCTGAAATCAGGGCATTAATTAAACCCTGTAATGCTAGAATTTTTGGCATGGACATGATCGCGTACACACGTATTTCTCTGGACGCTCAAGGCGAGATGCTGGGCGTGAAGCGTCAGGAGACAGAGATCCGGGAATGGGCTGAAGCCAACGGCCACAATATCCTAGAGGTCTTCCAAGACAATGACATCAGTGCAACAAGCGGAAAAACTCGCCCTGCCTTTAATAAGGTACTGAAACACGAATGCCCTAACCTTGTTGTCTGGCACCTAGACCGGTTAGTTCGCATGTCTAGCGATCTTGAAAAGGTTCTCAACACCGAGAAGACGGTATATCAAGTTAAAGCTAATGACTTGAACCTCACTACTCCCACAGGCGAAGCGCTTGCCCGAACGATCGTTGCATGGGCAACAGCAGAGGTTAAACGAAAGGCCGAACGTCAGCGCTCCCGAAACAAGCAATCAGCCAAGGCTGGTGAGCACTACTGGAACAAGGGAAACCGACCATTCGGCCATGAGTTAGACGGCTCCCTTAATAAAGAGGAATCGGACGGCCTGAAACACGTCATCAATCGGATCATGCAGGGCGCTTCCATTGCCGATGCTTGCCGAGATCTAAACAGCAAAGGCCTAACCCCGGTCAAGGGCGGCAACCGCACGGCTGAATGGTCTATCTCCAGCCTTGGCGCGATCCTCCGGAACAAACGGATATGCGCAATCCGTGTATACGAGTACCCAGATCCAGCCCCCGAAAGAAAGGGCGAATTCATTACAGGCGAGTTCCCCGCTAACTGGGAACCAATCATCAGCGTGGCGACATTTGAAGCCCTACAGCTCAAGCTCAGAACCAAGACGCGCACACGCAGAGGCCTGAAGCGGGAGAATCTACTATCTTCCATTGCCCAGTGCGGCACGTGCCTGGACTCTGGCAAGCCTCACAAAACCGTTGGTCAATCCCAGTACACCACCAGCACCGAAACCATTGCTACGTACCGATGCAGTACCGAGAAGCACAACACCAAACGAGCTGACTATGCCGACGACTACGTGAGGGATGAAACCCTTATGGTTCTATCCGTTCCCGAGGTGCTGAACTCATTGGGCGTAGAGACCGGCAAACTCGATCAGCTCCGAGCAGACCTATATAAGGAAATGGCAGAGTGGGACGAGTGGCTAAAAGAGGCATCGGACGAAGGACTTCGCCCATCGGAGTATCGAGCACCGCGAGCCAAGCACGAGCAACGAGAATCTGAACTCCTATTACAAATCCAAGCCGCCGAACAGTCATCGGTCTTTGGCGAGGATTTCAGTTGGTTGTCAGTCATCACGAAATCCGATGCAGACCGCGCCGAGATGTGGAACTCGATTCCTTTGGAGAAGCGCCGCATGTTCGTAAAAACCGTCTGGGAGTCGATCACTATCTACCCCTCACCGCGAGGCAAGACAGGTTTCGACCCAACGTCGATCGTTCTGGAACCACGCCCCGATATCGCACCATTCACCGGCAATGAATTCAAACTCCGCTCAGTGCTCAAGGCTGGACTGGACTCACCACTTCCCACGGTTGACGAAATCAACGAGGACATTAGAACCATTCTTGGCACCTCCGAAAAGAAGTAGTTACTAACATCCCAAAGTGTTGACACCGGCCTACATCCCTTTATTTGCAAGGATTCTGGGTCGGTTCGCATTTAACGCGCACACAACCCCCAAACATGTGTTACTCAAATCCATGGGATAATGGATTATAAGCAAAAAGCTTATGACCAGTAACTATTTAGGAGTACACATGTACGTTCAAAAAGATTGGGTCAACGACCCCACACTAGAAATCACCCAGATCATCAGCAAGAGCACTTCCCCGGTAACGACTTTCCAGCACAGCTACATCGACGAGCAGGACAGCGAGACCGTCTACATGGGCTGGAACTTCATCCCCGCAGGCGGCTTGAGTGGCTGGCTGGATGATGTGGACTTGACCCTAGATGACCTAGTGAGCGCCAACTACCAGATTCACTACTCCATCGAGAAGCATGAAAACGTAGCTTTCGACGGTGGCGAAGCGTACGAGTTCCCGGTCATCTATTTCGAATTCAAGGCAGGTGCCCAGTGGTAACCATTCTGACCGGCCTTGGATGCCTTGCCGTGGCGAACGTGGCACACAGGCTACGAGTCAAAAAGTTGACAGCACAAGGCTATATAGCGTAATCTGGCCCAGTGTCTCATTTTGGGCAACGAAACGTGAGGGGAAATCAACCCTCTCTATTAATAACACGCCTCAGACCCAGATGCAAGACCATTGAAAGATAACCAACCGCGCTAGGAGAGCAAACCATATGAAAATTTACAAGACAGGAAAAACCCCTAATGAGAGAACAAAATACTGATTTAATCCGCAGCGTCTGGAACTCAGACAAGCAAATTCAAGTATCCGACTACTACACCGTGGCCGACCACCAAACCTCATCGTTCAACCGCTTCGCGCAGGAATGGGCAGATCGCACGCCGCAAACCGAAATCGAGTTTGCCGAGCAAGCGGCCATGAAGCTACCGATCAGCTACAACGGAGCCACGCGAGAATGGCACGTGTTCAACGGCTATATCTGGGCAGTGACCGACAAAGACGTGATCATCCGTCTACTGGGCAAGCTGGCCCAATCCATTCACCGAGGCCTAGATTACGTTGGCACTCGCGCACAAACCGAAATCCGCACCCGTGGAGCCGCTGGCGAGCCTAAGGCCGAGGTCGCCAAAGCAATCAAAGAGATTCAGGACATCCACGTTAAGCCGCGTAAGCCGCTGGTTCTCCGTATGCAGACCTCAGCAGGACTGAAAGCGGCACTGGAGCTATTGCAGGGAATCGCCCCGCTGAACAATGCCCAGGCTCTGGAGGATGACAAGAATTACTTGGTATTCCGCAATGGCGTGCTGGACGTTCAACAGGTCATCGATACCGGCAAGGCAACCCTCAAGGAACATTCCGATGTTCGCCTGTGCTCCCGTATGGTGGACTTCGATCTAGACCTAGAGGCCACCGCCCCGGACTGGGTGAATTTCCTCCACGAGTCGATCCCAGATACCGAGGAAGTCATCTACCTAGAAAAATCGCTGGGCTGTGCACTATTCGGTGAACGTGACACCCGACGCATCATTTCGCTTCAAGGTGCCCCGCGTTCTGGCAAGTCAACGATTCTGGATGTTATGGGCGATATCTTCCCCATGTACTCAGCGACCCCTCAGCACGCCGCGATTACCGCAGGGCATAGCGCCAAGGCAGTAGCCAACGCACGCTACGATATGCGCTATTCCCGCTTTACCCTGTTCTCGGAAGTTCGTTCCAAGCTGGACAGCGATTTCCTGCTGGGCTATTCCACCATCGACAAGTTCACGGCTGAACAGAAGTTCAAAGAGTCAGGATCCTACGCACCACAGGGAACCCTATTTATTGCTTCCAACGTGCCGCTGAATCTGGATAAGTCAGATCCCGCCATGGCAACACGTCTGGCTAAGGTCACCTTTCCGCAGACGTTCAGCGAGCTTGACCCAGAGCACACCATGGATCGACAGCTCCCCCAGAAGCTCCGCGAACAGGCACCCGGCATCATTGCCCGTTTGGTGAATGCGTTCATCCTCAGGCATCAGCAGGGCATCGACCGCCCGGAGAGTATGCAACGTGAGCTAGAGGCCGAGCGCATGGAAGATGACCTAGTGCTCCAGTTCTTCAAAGACATGGAAGTTACTGGACGCTTGACGATTGACCCAGAAGCTAGAACTAACAACTGTGCGCAGGTATCGGCACTGTACACCGTGTTTGTTGACCAACTAAGAGGCCACAACGTCGATAAGGCAGATATCCCCCCGAGGAATCTCTTCACGGCCTCTATCGAGCGCATGGGGTACGTCAGATCCAAATCTAACGGCATCCGCTTCTCCGGACTCCGATTCAACTAAATAACCCGAGCTGGGCACTTCATCCGAGGTGCTCAGCTCTGGAAGTTTCTGGAAGAAATCTTCGGCTAAAAAGGTTCCACAGCGGCTATCCAGAGAAGTCACGTAAATCGCTCTTATCATCACACATTGTTCACTTCGGAGAATTGGAAAAAATATCTTCCGAGGAATCCGGATCTTCCAGAGAATCTTCCAGAGCTTCAGATCCTCAAAGACCCCTAGAATTCAAGGATCTAATACTACTAACTACCACTAAATATATAACTTTGGAACTTTGGAAGTAAATATATAATAAATAAGAAGAATAGTAAATAATGGTAAAACAGTGGTCTAGGCAACACTATATATGCATTTATATTAATAGTGAGCTTATAGTCAGAAAAAAGTTCCAAGTTCCAAACCGGGGGCTATTCCTGCTAATGGGATAATAGATAGGAAAGGATCAATATGGAAATCTACAATCTCCTATCTACTCTTGATCCTTGGATGCTCTTTGGTCTCGGTCTGGCTTATCTAGGCTGGCAAGCGTGGAAGTCATATCTGGATAAGCGTTGCCCGGATGATGAAGAGGATCAAGAGCAGGAAAAAGAAACCGAGGGGCTGGGCGAATAATCGTTCAGCCCTTTGGGCTATCCAAGAATGGAAACACATGCAGAAACTACAGTGGCCGCTCTACAACCTCAGAGCGCCTATTACACAGCCCTACGGAGCTAATCCGAGGGTATACCAACGATTCGGATTATCGGCTCACAACGGGCTTGATATCGGCATTGTGGCAGGAACGGCAGTCCTGTCATCGGCTCCAGGAATCGTCAGGTTCGCCGGCGACGGAGTTGGATCTCCCATCATGGGAGCAAGTGCCGGCCTATGCTTGCTAATCGAACACGAGGGACAAATACTGACCGAGTACGCGCACCTCAGCAAGATCTACGTAGAAGAGGGCCAGGAGGTAGACAGGGAGATAATCGCACTCTCTGGAGCCACCGGGGCGGTCTCAGGTGACCATCTCCACTGGGGAGTGCTAGAAGTGCCCCTAGCCCTAGATAACGGCTATATGGGGCGCGTAGACCCTACCCCCTACCTAACCGGGGAGGAGGTGACCGGGGATGAGCTGGACAACAGCCCAAGCGAAGAGGCTTAGGCCCATGGTCATTGCCCAATGGGGAATGCACTGTCATCTGTGCGGCAAGAGCATTGCTGGATTGGAAGACTACTCAATCGATCACGTTGTGCCACGCGCTCAAGGTGGGAGCAATGAGCTGAGCAATCTCAGGTCAAGTCATCGAGCTTGTAATTATTCGCGACAAGATCGAAGCATCGAAGAATATCAATCGCTGAACACTGATCAGGTGAACTGGTTCATCGGATTGGCCGCTTAGTTGACGAGGTGGGATGTTTTGAAAGCAAACCTAAGCCCAGATCATCCCGCGCCCGGTGATCTCTCCCTCTCTGAATTTTTCATGAATATCGAGCTGACTAGCGTTTAATTAGTACAAAAGTATGCTATAATGGATGTATGAATAAAGTACTAATCAAAGGCATCACATGGCATCTAATCCCCTACTCACAGGAATAAACAAAACTCTTCGCATCCTCAAGCAACAGGAGTTGCTAGAAGACAGGCACGCCGGTTACGTCGCTCTGGTCAAGCAATTGGCCAAGGATTACCAGCTAGCCACCACGAGCACACAGCAAGCGGCACTCTCCAAGGAGATTCGCGAGTGCCTCAAGGCCTTGCCGACTCCCCCAACGGAAGAAACCCCAACCGCACAAAATGACACCCAAGACGTTTGGGAGTCCATAGCGAATGTTTGATCTGGGCACTCTCGGAAGTGCCCAACCGAAATACGCAACAAAGCAAGATCCAAGTCTTCCCAATGAACTCGCTTCAGTGGAAGCACTCGCCAAGGTTCTGAGAATCGAACTTCTCCCATGGCAACGACTATTCGTTTCAGTCGCAACTCAGTATTATCCGGATACCGGAGCTTACCGCTATCCATTCGTAGGTCTCACCGTTCCCCGCAGAGCTGGCAAGACAACCATCATCGGATTGATCCAGTTAGCCCGTTGCATCCGCAAACCTCAGCGCCGCTCATGGCTCACAGCCCAAACCGGTAAGGACGCACGCGAGAGGCTTTTTGATCTGGCCGACAAGGTCACCGCCTCACCACTTGGCGGCAAAGCCAAGGTACGCAGAGCGGCTGATTCACCGAGAATCGAACTCCCGAACAATTCCCGCTATCAGGCATTCCCACCTACGCCGGAATCACTCCATGGTTATCTAATCCATTGCGCGGCGGCAGACGAAGTATTCTCATTCACCGAAGAGCAGGGCAACGGCTTGCTAGGTGCGCTTACACCGGCCATGGCTACGGTGCCGGATTCCCAGTTCCTCTGGCTTTCGACCATGGGAACCTCTGAAAGCATCTTCATGAATGAACTTGTCCGTAAGGGCAGGGAATCAGTCAACGATCCAGAATCCACCATGGCCTATTTCGAATGGTCAATGGAAGACGGCTTAGACCCCAAGGATGATGAATCGTTTGGTTTTCATCCCGGCCTACAGGGTGGGCTGATCCAGATCGCGGATATCCAACAGGCACGCGAAACACTGAGTCCAGGCGAATTCATCCGCGCATATGCGAACGTCATCACGGCCAATGAAAACCCGCTCTTCGACTGGGAATCTTTCGCCAAGGCCACCGCTCAGCAGAGCAAGCCAGAACGCCGCGATATCGCCATTGGGTGGGAAGTCAACGCAGACCGTAGCAGAGCCGCAGTAGTGGCCGCTTGGAGAGATCAGGGCAAGGTCTCACTCAAGCTATTACGCAACGGTTCTAACCCCTCTAGCTGGCTCCCAGAGGTACTGGTGGAAATCAACGATGCAAGGCCACTGGCGCTAGGCGCTGACCGATACCCGCAGAATCTGGCCATGCTCAGAGAAGTGGAAGAGCTGGATACGGCATTCTCAGAAGAGCACCACCTACTGACTCCAGAGCAGGCCAAGACAGGTGCAATCTTACTGAAGAACTACACCGAAGATGGAAAGCTCCACCACAACGGGCACGACGCACTGGTGAGCGCAGTTCGCACGGCAACCTCAAGAAAGATGGGCGAGGGCTGGGTGCTCTCCCACAACTCGGAACCTGAAGTCTTGGCGGCAATGACCGCCATTCAGCTACTTCACGAGAACCGACCACAGGCCAAGCCAATGAGCGTGATTCTATGACCATGGAACGCGCAACAATCACTATCGATGTCTCCGATGAATCCATTCTCTGGATGTGCGATAAGTGCAACGTGAGAAGAATTTACGTGCTCTCAGACCGTACGAATGCCATTACGGAAATGCGCTTGCATCGTCATATCAATCATGGGAAGTCTGATAGCTGGAGAATGCACTCCACGCGAGGCAATCACTACGACTATCGCATTTAGTCCATTCGATTGTGGTATAATAGATATGTAAGTTCTTTTCTTACGTTTTTCCTCTTTCTAAATGGTTATCACACGGTTTGCCCTGCTGGGTATCTCTCAGCAGGGCACCTCCATTTAAAACAACTTCAAAGGCACTCATGGGATTTTTCAATCTATGGGGAGCGCCGAAACAATCAGGTTTACTGGCAACTCTGGATAACGATTCCACACTAATTGCCGAGCAATATCTCAGCCCATGGTCTGACAGTTCACATCTGGAACAAATCACATGGGATGCGCTTTATCCGAACACTTCAGCGGATAACGCACCGCTGACAAGATCTAGCGCAATGCAGATAGCCAGTGTTGCCAAGGCTACGCAAATTTTGAAATCCATCATTGCCAGACAGCCACTTATTGCTACCGATAAATCGGGAACTCCCCTCAAAACACAGCCGACGTTTCTCAAGCAGATAACGCAGGGCACACCGAATTACATTCTTTTATCAGCCGTCATCGACGATCTGATTTTCTACGGCAGGTCATACCTGCTGATCACTGAACGCGACAAGCGAGGCTATCCGCTTCATGCCCGATTCATCCCCAAGGATGCACAGGAGCACGACGAGCACGGCCAACTGATCAAGGCGTTCGACAAGCCAGTGAAGCCTACCGACTTCATCAGGATCGACGCGAACCACTCAGGCATCCTGAGCTATGGCCGCGAGGTCTTACGCGAAGCCCAGGATCTGGAACGCGCCGCACGCGAGGCAAGCCTCAATCCGATTCCATCGCTGATTCTCAAGAATCAAAAGGGCGAACTCGGCCCCGCTGAAGTTCAGGAGCTTCTAGCCTCTTGGAATGCCGCACGACGCAAACGCGGTGGCTCAGTCGCTTACATCAATAGTTCGCTTGAGGTGGAAGAGATGGGCGCACACATTCAGGAACAGCTCTTGATCGAGGGCAGAAATCAGGTTGCTCTACAGGTAGCCAGAATCTTTGGCCTACCGGCCTCAGCATTGGATGTTTCAGTTCCGGGCGCATCGATGAATTACATCAACCGCTCCGCTAGAAATTCGGAACTCTTAGACGCGGTGGCACCGTATCAGGTCGCCGTAGAAGAGCATCTTTCCCTATTCCTACCTAACGGGCAGTCCGCACGCTTCGACGCTTCAGGCCTCCTGCTGGAGGAACCCGGCTCCCGCTATCAGGCATACGCAACAGCTATTAACGCTGGCGTTCTCACGCCCAACGAGGCACGCCAAAAGGAGCATCTAGAACCGCTCCCAGAACCACAGGAACAACCAAATGAACAAGCTTAATCTTTACGGCCAACTACTGGCCTCCGAGGATCAGGACTCCCGCGAACTGACCTATCAGCTACTCCCCTACGGAGAAGACGGTTTCACCAATCTTGGCAAGGTCAAGGCATCACATGGCGCTTTGGACTTCCCAGAAAATCTGGAATCGCTACAGCTCAATCTTGAGCACGACTACAAGAAACCCGTAGGCAAATTCACCGCCCTCACGGATGACGAAAACGGCATCATTGCCACAGTCCGAATCTCGGAAACATCCCGAGGCAACGACGCACTTCTAGAAGCTCGCGAGGGTCTACGTACCGGAATCTCCATCGAGATCGATTCCCCGATCATCAAAAGCGGCCAGATTATCGCCGGTCGCATCACAGGAGCTGGCTTAGTGGTCAGACCCGCTTTCGAAAACGCACAACTTATTGCCGAGGATTTCGGCGCATCAGAACAGGATTCAAAACAAATGGAAAACGAAACTCCACTAGTAGAGCAGGGCGCACCACTAACCGCCGCTCACTCAGACAAGGTAGAGCTAGGCAAGGTTACTTTCGAGGCTCTACGCAATGGCCAGAACCTAGAAGCCGCACTAGCCGATCAGCTCACCACAGACGACGCTGGCAAGGTCTACATCAAGGATCAGGAAGTGGGCGAACTTTGGGAAGCACGCAAGACTGAACGCCCATTCGTTAACAAGGTCGGAGTAAAAAACCTAACCGGAATCGTACTAACCGGACACCGAAAGAACCGCACTTTTGCCGTGGCTGATTGGGCAGGTAACAAGGTAGAACTACCAACAGGCAAGTTCACCACCGAACGCGAATATTGGAACGCGAAAAGTAAGGGCGTCGCGGTCGACATCGCGATTGAACTATTGGAGTTCGGCGATGCAGACGTTATTTCAGACCTTTACGAACAGGCTGTAGATTCCTACATCGAGCAGACCGAAGCCGAACTAAAGGCCGCTGTAAATGCCGCCGCTACTCCGGTTGCTGGTATCACCAATGTGCTTGACGCAGTTTCCAAGGGTGCCGAGGTTCTAAACGGAATCGGCGCACGCATGGATTTCATCACCCTGTCCCCAGAGCTTTACAGCAAGCTAATCAACCTCAAGGGTGCAGACGCGCCATTCTGGTTAGCCGGTCAGTCAACGGTTGACGTTGCCGGTCAGAAGATCACCGCCTCAGGTCTGGTCATCTCTTCAGATGTTTCACTTCCAGCCGGGTCAATTGTGCTTGGCGATGTACGTGCAATCGACTACCGCGAAACCCGAGATTTCCGTTACCGTGCCGCTGATATCGCCAAGGGCGGAATCGATATTAGCCTTATCAAGTTCAACGCAACCAAGATCACCGATGCCGGTTCAATCCTGAAGTTCTCAGGCGTAACCGATGCAGTAGCCCCAGCTCCAGTAGAGCCAGCGGCCTAATCATGCTTACGACAGCCCAAGTTATTAGCTGGGCTGATCTAAGAATCTTGACCGATGACGAGGATCTAACCCTTGTCGTGGATTTCGTAAACCACTATGTGGATCAGTTGCCAAGCGTCGATAAAGACGAATTCGGCGCTTGGCAACCGAACACCACTTACGGGGCACTCCTCTTAGCGAACAAGCTCTATCGCCGTAAGAATTCACCCGATGGGATTGTTTCACTCGGTAATGACACCGTTTACGTGTCACGCTTCGATGCCGATATCTCCCGCGCTCTGAATCTCGGAGACCACCTCAAGCCGGTGATCGGATGAAATACGGCGACGCACTGGCAGAAGTCCAGACCCAAATCGAGGCCGCAGGAATTCTCTGCTTTATCGATGCTGAAAAGGCTATGGCTCCGTGCGCCCTACTAGTGCCAGGAGTCCTACGCTTCGACCGTCTTTCAGGCTCAGAAGACTATTCCGCGGAAGTGGACGTATACCTCTTGGCTCCCGGAAACAATTCGCTGGACGCACTGAATCATCTTCAAGATCTCTTGGAACAGCTATCCACAGCGTTCCCAATTCCCGAGGCGGAACCAATCTCGTTTCCCCTCGGAAGTGCCGGAAGTATCCCGTTACCGGGTCTGGCAATCACCCTAAATCTTAACGTTTCAAAGGATTAACAACATGGCAGTAAATGCACAAACCCTAGGAGCTGGCACCCTAACTATCGGCGCTTCAACCGATATCATCCAGCTTGCCTCACAGGTTACCGAAGTAGAACTAGCTCCCGAGGTGGATCGAGGCGATCCAATTCGCGTTCTATCTGGCGAGTCAGTCAATGGTGACCGTACCGAAAACTGGACGCTCTCAGTAACGTTCCTAACCGACCTCGGAGAGACCACCTCCGTATGGGAATACCTCTTCGAGAATCGTTCATCCGTGATGCCGTTCACCTTTACACCAAACAACTCCAAGGGCAAGCAGATTAACGGCTCCCTTACCGTAGAAGCCGCTTCACTCGGTGGCGAGGCTGGAGCTACTAGCACCTCGGAAGTTGAATTCTCCCTAGTTGGAGAGCCAACCATCAGCGCTATCACGCCGTAATCATGGCTCAGCTCTACATCGTCGGGGGCGCGAGGCTACGCAGAACATTCAAACAAGCCGGGGGCAATATGAAAGACCTCAAGGCGCTGAATCGTGAAGCCGCTGGAATCGTCGCAGACGCATCCAAGCCACTCGCTCCCGTCGATAGTGGCAAGCTCAAGCGCTCCATCAGACCCTACGCAACTACACGCGCTGGCGTAGTCCGAGCAGGTTCGAAACGTCTCCCCTATGGCGGCGTTGCTAACTACGGCTGGCCAGCCCATAACCGCGAAGCAACACACTTCATCAACGAGGCCGCAC
This sequence comes from Glutamicibacter sp. NPDC087831, assembly GCF_044742845.1. Taxonomy (NCBI): domain Bacteria; kingdom Bacillati; phylum Actinomycetota; class Actinomycetes; order Micrococcales; family Micrococcaceae; genus Glutamicibacter; species Glutamicibacter sp. NPDC087831. Next base: position 511,135 of record NZ_JBIUVH010000001.1, on the reverse strand, counting down.
AGCTCACCGAACACACATGGGTGAACCTGTACTGGTCGAAACTCAACAAAGAACTATCAAAAGTAAAAGGAATCTAAAACATGTCTTCCACGCAGACCATGAAATTAGTAGTAACCCTCGCAGATGCAGAGGCTCAGGAAATCTCCATCAACTATTCCGACCTAGTGAAGTACGACGTTCTACGCGCACGCAAGAACTTCCCGAAGCGCGAGGAATCAGAATTCCTCTTCATGGGCATCGTCACTTACGCGGCAATGATCCGCACTGGCAAGGTGCAAGGAATCGAGGTCGATAAATTCCTAGAGAAGATCGAGGCTATCGAACCGGTAGAGGACGAGGCAGAAGCCGAATTTCCAGTTTCAGAATCTGACTAACGAGACTCAGGCGGTCATTGGTCTGTCATACAAAACGGGCATTCCGTTCCAAGACTTGGCAGACCTGCCGCCGCCCATCTTTGCCGGATATCTCCATTTACTTCAAGAGGAAATCAAGCAATCCAACAAAAAGTAAGGTCACCTAATGGCGAACAAAACCGCGATCCTTAGCGTTCGCATCGTCTCGGACTCCAAGCGCTTCAGAACAGGAATGAAGCAAGCCGAGAGCACGATTTCAAAGTTCAACAAAGCCGTAGGTAAGACTTCGCGTATAGCCGCAACCACAACAGCCCTAACAACTCTGGGCGCAATGGCGACGGCATCAGCTTCTAACGTCGCCGCTCTCACAGCTTCACTCAGTGCAGTTGCGGGAGCGGCACTCGCTTTACCCGGAATAGTTGGGGCGTTCGCAGTTGGTCTTGTGGCCATGGTCGCCGCACTGAAAGACGCACCCAAGGTACTAGGAGATCTGGCCAATAAGTTTGGTTCTCTCCAAGATTCAATATCTACGGCGTTCTGGGCATCAGCAGAAAAGCCAATACGAAGTCTTATCACAAGCACACTTCCCGCATTGGAATCCGGACTGTCAAAGGTCGGAGATTCCCTAGGCAAGTGGACAGGCGAACTAGCCGCCTCCATCGAGAAAGCCGCTAGCAACACATCACTACAAAACCTCTTCGAGAAGACCGCCGAGTCAATCGATATCGCATCTCAAGGGCTACAGCCACTAGTTGACGGCCTTAAGGCAGTTGGCGGAACCGGGCTGGAATATCTGGCACCACTGGCACAGGCATTCACTGACCTATCCACACGCTTTGGAGCATGGGCACAGCAAGCCGCTGAAGATGGATCACTCCAACGCTGGACAGAGCAAGGCATCACAGCATTGCAAAACCTAGGCGGCATTCTGCTGGGCTTAGGCGGCATCCTCTCCGCTATCGGCACCGCCGCACAATCCGCCGGAGGCGCTGGCATCGCTGAACTGGCATCAGGTCTACAACGAGTGGCCGATGTGATGAATGCCGAGCCATTCCAAGGCGCACTAACTACCGTCTTTGAGGGCGCGCATGACGCAATGGGAACCCTCGGAACCGTGCTGGCTCCACTCGGTGATCTATTCGTAGCACTGGCTCCAGTTATAGCCCAAGTGATGACTACAGCCGCCGAACTTTCAGCCGCCGTCATTTCTGGTCTAGCCCCTGGCCTCTCCGGATTGACACCGCTAATCAGCTCAGTTGTCAGTCTCTTTGGCTCACTGGCTCCGATTATCACCGTCGTGCTGGGCATTGTCTCGCAACTGGCGATCTGGATCGGACAGAACAGCACTCTATTCATGACGCTGGCCTCAGCCGTACTGGGAGCCATGGCCGCAATCTCCCTAATCCGTGGTGTACTCGCGGCATACACAGCAGTTATGGCCGTCGTGAAAACCGTTCAAATCGGCGTGACAACAGCAATGGCCGCTTACCGAGCTGGCCTTACCTTAGCCACCGCCGCACAAATCGGATTGAATGCCGCACAGCTAGCTAACCCGATGACGCTAATCATCGTGGCCGTTCTGGCACTGGTCGCAGGGATTATCTATCTCGCTACGCAGACGCAGTTCTTCCAGACAATCTGGGCGGCAATGACTTCATTCGTGCAAACCGCTATCGCCGTAGCTACCGCGTTCATCGTGGCCGCATGGCAGAAAGTTAGTTCATTCTTCACCGGAATGGTAGCCGGTATCCGTGGTGCATGGGTCGGATTCACAACCGCCGTTCAAACGCTGATAGCCGCCGCAATCGCCGTAGTTCGATCAACTATCGAAACTGTCAAGAGCACCGTAGACAGCGTGATCTCTGGAGCGCGTTCACTCTTTGAATCCGGATTCAATTTCATGCGTTCCGTAGCCGAGGGCGCGATAAACGGCGTGATCGGCCTGATCAACAATATCTCTGGCGCAGTACAGGGAGCCATTAGCTGGGTACGAGATCTCTTCTCATTCGAAATGCCCGGCTGGATGTCTTCAGTCTTTGGCGGTGGCATGACCGGCTCGGACTTCACCGGAACCATGAGCCTGTTACCTGCTGGCGATTTCGGCACTGGCGTTACTGGTGGAGGTTTCGCACTCGGTGCGCTCTCCAGAGGTGGCAACAAAACCGAAATTCATAACACTAACGTCACGGTCGAATTCAAGGGCTTAGTGACCGACCGCGTAGGCACAGCACGCGAGATCCGAAAGGTACTTCAAGACGCTGACCTACTTACAGGAGCTGGTGCCTAATGGCCACTTTTACCCCACAACGCTTAAAACGCACGCTTAGCCCAATTACCGGCGATCAATGGCAATTCGCTTTCAGCGCCGCATCATTCGTCGAGTACGACGACACGATCACTAGCATCTCGATCAACCGAGGAGTAAGTGATCGCAATGTTGGGCACAATCCGAATACGTGCGAAGTCACCTTTACTGGCAGACGCGACAATTTCCTAACTGGAAACCTTATGCGCCTGTCCCTCCGCGAGAGTGTGGCGCAGAGGCTAGCAACACATATCGGTGCCGATCCAGAGAAGATCATCCGCAGGTTTACCGGACGGCTAGCCACGATCGATATCGAGGATCTGGGCGGCGACAAGTTTTATACCTCTGTCGCTGGCTCCAGCCACCTAACACAGATGAACTACTCAGTCGCTTCATTTACGCCGAACGCTGGGCAAAACCTGGGATCGATTCTAGCGGACGCTACGAAAGCTAATGAACCTATCCGAGGCGTGGATTTTTCCACCAATCTAGGCGCTGTGAATATCCATCAGTTCGCGGCAGGTGAGCAGATGCTCTTCAAAGACGGCCTAGGTAAATACGCGACAGATATCGGGATCACTCTTCAGGAATACCGAGACGGTTCTACTAAGGCTCTTGGGATCCCGTGGCGTATAGACACCGCCGCAAGCCGAGTAGTCACCGAATACCCGCTTATGCGCAATCAGGCCATAGCTCCCGGCAACTACTCGCAACACAGTGAACGCCCCGCTGTGAGAGTGGAGTACACGATCAAAAACGAGTCTGGAGGTACGGCGACCCGCGTAGCAGAGGTGGCTAACCCCACCGGTGAACTACGAGAAACCGTATCAATTGATTGGTCCTACTTGCAGGTAGAAGACGTTCAGAATCAGTTAGTTCGCGAAGCGTATGCACGCGTATTCGGTTCAAGCTCAAGGCTATACACCCTGCCGACCGTGAAAATCGACATGTTGCTACTTCTCAAAGACGGTAGCCCCTACTCCAAAAAGATCGCTAAGCAAATCCTGGAGATGGAAGTTAGCGAATCCGTATCCCTCTCAGGCGACTGGCCTAAGTCACTTCAAGGCGTTCACTTTGCCGAGGGAATCAAAGAAATTATTACCCCTGACTCATGGGAATTCGAACTCTCATTAGTGCCACATGCAGTGGCCACAGGGAACGTATCACCAACCGTTCAGCCGAGGGCGTGGGACAGCGCAACCAAGGTTTGGAACGATGAAACTCGAGAATGGAATCAAGCATAATGGCTATTGAAGATAGCACAGTATCAAACATGGGTTTTGCATTACCCGTAGGAACAGACTTCATTAGCGCTGGCGACAACGCGATTAGTCAAAATGCTAGAGCCGCCGCTGAGGGCATAGCTAACGCCCGTTGGAAAAAGGGCACCATCCCTAACGGCGTGGACATCCGCGAATATATGTATGGGAAAGACGGTCAATACACGTCTTTACTAGGTTCAAGCACAGCCACTATGACAGGACTACCGGCCGAGTTGGTCGCTAATCCAGTCGGTTTTACCGCAGTAGCGGAAACTCTAGGCAATGGCACCACAATTACCCTTACCGATTACAGCGTTTGGTCAACAAACCGTTGGGTATGTACCTCGGCCCCAAGTACGGGCGACGGATGGAGCCGCTGGAACAAAATTAAATGGGATAACGGCGAAACTAACGAGGCACAGGACAGCGCGAACAAAGCCAGCGGATTCAAGACTTTACCTCTAATCCTCACGGCTGGGCGTGGCGGCGGTGAAGCATTAGCCCCATTATCTGCAAACGTGGAATACGACGTGAACCTATCCCCGGCGATCCACGTGTCTCGTTACCGCTTAGCAATTCGCGACGGTAACCCCCGTTGGGGAACGTTCACCGCGCAACGCATCGCACTATCTAATATCAGCTTTGGCGGTGTGCAGAAACTTACCAGTATGGCTACCGACTCAACGGGAGCGATTACATACAGCCGTTGGTTCGAAGGTGATTTCGGCAATCTGAAGTTCGACTACGTTGCCCCGCAACAGCCCCGTTATATTATCGGCGGTGGCAAACTAAACGGTACCCGACGCACTGAAATGCCATTCGAACTATGGCTAGAGGTAGAAGTACCGGCAAACACCCCGGCAATCGGACTGGTGGGCGACTCCAACAGTGTTGGCGTGAATACCACCATTCCCATTCATGATGCATGGATGTCTATCTATTGCCGCAACATGGGATTCTTTCCTGTGCTCTACGGGCATAGCGGTGACGGGACGTCACAGGCGCAAACCGTAGATCACTACAAATGGAACCGATGGAACCATCTTGATCGTCCGGATATGGTTGTGCACGCAAACGGCGCTAACGATATTCCCAGCACTGAGGGCGGCGTGACGCTAGCCCAATTGCAGGATTGGGCGCGTGCCGAGTGGGCAATTTCCGACGAGAAAATTAGCAAGAACAAACACGCCGCAGTTATAAAATCGCGTGCATCAGGAATCAATAACACGGTGCGCGTGCAATACAACAATTGGATCAAGTCGAAACCCGATCCAATCCGAGATTGGCAGGACATCGCGTCACCTGTAACCGCAAACGACGCTGGCGGTTTGCTAGCGCAGTACATCAGTAGCGACAACATTCACATGAACACAGCAGGGCAGACAGCTATCGCAACGTCTGGACTAAAGGTCATGACAGTTCGCACCGGGCTAGTCTTCAATCAAACCGCAGGGCGCACGGTCAAGGCGTGGGATTATTTGAACCAGCGTGAGCAACTGATTTATGGCGACACTGGAGAACGCCGCATGACCGATCCAGCTTTTGCAGGTGGATCGCTAGATATTTCGCGACAGGGAAACCTAGTCACTTTAAATATCGTCGCTCTGAAATTCTTCGGAACAGGAACAGTCTCACTTTCAAACTTCATCCCAGTTGGTTTCAGGCCGAGATATGTTGTTCTGGAATCCGCCGCAAAGTACTGGTCTACAGATACAGATGGAACAGCACGAGTTACAAGTTCTGGAACTTTCATGGTTCCCAACGTTCAAGCGAGTACTCAAATTTCGCTGGCAGTAACTTGGCGTACCGATGATCCATGGCCAACCACCTTACCGGGCACAGCCGCGTAACCCTTAGACCCCTTGCCCCAGTGGTGGGGGGTCTAACTTATGCTAGGGCTATGCAGAATTTTGAACTGTCCAACGAACTCTTCGCGGCGCTCATTGGTATTGGCATTGCTCTAGTGTCTCAGGTCCTAGTTAATGTCATTCATTCCATCGACAGTGGCAAGAAATGGAAGCGGCAACAAGTAATGGAGAGTTATAAGGAGTGTTTAGCCTCTACTTCAAAAATCTACACAGATATAAATATGTTGATCAAGTTTGGCGGAAATAGCGAAGCAACGAGAGAAGCACATTTGTCTCAATGCAGGACGTCTCTCGAGAGATTTAACCACTCGGTAGGAGCAGTTGACCTAGTAGCCAGTAGTAGATTCAGCAACGAATTGGGGAAATTTAGCGCGAATATGTCACTATGCGCAACGGAGATAACGACTGATGCCAACCACCTATGGACTTCTGAGCGCCATAGAGAAGTGCACTCGCCCATTCTAAGTCGACTCCGTGACCAAGCCCAGCGTGATCTCGGATTCCGTCACTGGTGGAATCGTAGACCCAAAGCCGACTAGCCTAAGCTGAGTCTATGGACTGGACTATTATCACTTCCGTTTTAGGCGGTGCCGTTGGCGCATCGATCATCACAGCATTCGTTAACTGGAGAATCAAGGTCGGGGAAGAACGGAATAGCCACACGCGCTGGCTCAGAGACAAGAAGATCGAATTTTACTCAGAAGCACTTCAGATATTTGTCGGCGTAAGACAGCAAACAGACGTGGACTGGATCGCCACGGACAAATTGAATGAACGTAGAGACGAAGTCCTCAAGGCCAACACACAGCTAGCCCTGCTGGCTCCTATTGAAGTACACAACAACGCAACCGCCGTAGTCCATTCATATTTCGACCGGGCCACGGAGCCTAGGGCAACTTATGACGAGAAGCTCCACAAGCTCCAAAAATCCATGCGTGAAGACTTAGCCGTTAAGTGACGTGAACCCCTTGTAACGCTTAGGCCCCTGCCCCAGTGGCAAAGGGTCTAAATTATGCTTAGAGTATGATTCAACTTTTCTTCAAAGCTGTGGATGTAACTACACCAACAGCCGAACAAGCGGCGAATTCTTCACCGGATCTGTTCTGGACGATTATCGCCAGCGCCTTTGGCGGGGCGCTGCTCACTAGCGCTGTAACTTTATTTACAAAGTGGCGAGACTCTAAGAATGAACATAAGAAATGGCTCAAAGATCAGAAGCTCAAGGCATACTCTGATTTACAGGCAATTTTCATACAGAGTCGAACCCATGACCCTATCGCGGGCAAGTCAAGCGAGGTACAAAACGACTTTATAGACAACTATTTCGCCCTGAATTCTCACATGAAATTATTGGCTCCCGACTCAATAAACGTCGCACTACGGGAACTGGTACAGGTTTTCAACTTGAGGCAGGATCCAGAGAAGGCGCATATCTACGACAGCCACCTGACCAAGGTGACAAACAATATGAGAAAAGACTTGGGCGTAAAGTGACACGAAAACCCTCCTAGAAACTAATCTAGGAGGGTTTCCCCATGTCAGGCCAGGATTTCAGAACAGGGTTTACGACATGTTCCGCAAATTGAGCCCTGGCACGGACGGTGGCAGGTGACCGATGTGGAGCTAATCTAGCTGCGCTTGGCCTTCTTGTTCTTCTTCTTGCTCGACGTTGCCTGGGCGCGAGTGGTGCTGGCTTCGCCATCTTCATCCGGGCCGGTGAACTGCAGGTTCTTCGGCTTCGCCGATTCGTCAACCACTGGCGCGGCAGCTGCTTCAGCTCCGGTGGGGATCTCCAAGTTGAAGAGGGTTCCGATGCTTTCCTCGCGGATGCCTTCCATCATGGTCTGGAACATGGTGTAGCCTTCACGCTGATATTCCACCAGCGGGTCGCGCTGGGCCATGGCACGCAGTCCGATTCCTTCCTTGAGGTAATCCATCTCGTACAGGTGCTCCTGCCACTTGCGACCGATGGTCGAGAGCACTACACGGCGCTCCAGATCGCGCATGGTGGAAGAACCAACAAGCTTTTCCCGCTCTTCGTACTGGTACTGGGCATCCGAGAGGATTTCGCGTTCCAGGAACTGCGCGGAGAGGTGCCCCACTCCGCCGGCCTCTTCGAGAACTTCATCGATGGTGATGCCGATCGGGTACAGCTGCTTGAGGTTGGTCCACAACGACTTGAGCTCCCAATCGTCCGGGTCGCCGACCTGGGTCGCTTCCAGGACCATTGCCTTGACGACATCTTCCAGGAAGTGGCCGACCTTTTCTTCGAGGTCGTCGCCTTCCAGGATGGAACGGCGGTCAGCGTAGATCGCTTCACGCTGGCGGTTCATCACGTCATCGTATTTCAGCACATTCTTGCGCTGCTCGGCGTTGACGCCTTCCACCTGTGCCTGGGCGGACTCAATGGCGCGCGAAACCATCTTGGATTCCAGCGCCACGTCATCTGGCATCGACGGGTTGTTCATGATGCGCTCGGCCATCCCGGAGTTGAACCGGCGCATCAGGTCATCGGTCATCGACAGGTAGAAACGCGATTCGCCCGGGTCGCCCTGGCGGCCGGAGCGACCACGCAGCTGGTTATCGATGCGGCGTGATTCGTGCCGTTCGGTGCCCAGCACGTACAGGCCGCCGAGCGCCGCAACTTCCTTCGATTCGTTGGCGACGGTTTCCTTCGCCTTGTCAAAGACTTCGTCCCAGACCGTGTTGTACTCTTCCGGGTTGTTCTCCGCATCCAGGCCACGGCGCTCCATCTCGGCCACGGCCAGGAACTCAGCGTTGCCGCCGAGCATGATGTCGGTACCGCGGCCGGCCATGTTGGTAGAAACGGTCACCGCGTTCTTGCGGCCGGCCATCGCGACCACGGCAGCTTCGCGAGCGTGCTGCTTGGCGTTGAGCACCTCGTGGCGGATGCCCTTCTTGGAGAGCAGCCGGGAGAGGTATTCGCTCTTTTCCACGCTGGTGGTGCCCACCAGGATCGGCTGTCCCGTCGCATGGCGCTCGGCAATGTCCTCAACCACAGCATTGAACTTGGCGACTTCATTCTTGTAGATGTAGTCCGACTGGTCCATGCGGATTGCTGGCTTATTGGTGGGAATCTCCACCACGCCCAGCTTGTAGGTACCCATGAATTCCGCGGCCTCGGTCTGCGCCGTACCGGTCATGCCCGAGATCTTGGCGTACATGCGGAAGTAGTTCTGCAAGGTCACGGTGGCCAGAGTCTGGTTCTCGGCCTTGATCTCAACGTTTTCCTTGGCCTCGATGGCCTGGTGCATGCCCTCGGAGTAGCGGCGGCCAGCCAGTGCACGGCCGGTATGCTCGTCAACGATCATGACTTCGCCGTTGACAACGACGTAGTCCTTGTCCTTCTTGAACAGTTCCTTGGCCTTAATGGCGCTGTTCAGGAAGCCGATCAGCGGGGTGTTGTTCGCTTCGTAGAGGTTATCGATGCCCAGGTAGTCCTCGACCTTTTCGATGCCCGACTCCAGCACGCCGATGGTGCGCTTCTTTTCGTCGACCTCGTAATCGTCTTCACGCTTCAGTCGCGAGACGATCTTGGAGAATTCGGTGTACCAGCGGTTCACATCTCCCGAAGCCTGTCCGGAAATGATCAGCGGGGTACGCGCCTCATCGATCAGGATCGAGTCGACCTCATCGACGATGACGAAGTTGTGTCCGCGCTGGACCAGCTCGTCCTTGCTCCACGCCATGTTGTCGCGCAGGTAGTCGAATCCGAACTCGTTGTTCGTGCCGTAGGTGATATCGGCTTCATACTGCTTGCGCCGCTCGGCAGGCTTCTGGCTGGAGAGAATGCAGCCGCAGGTCAGACCGAGGAAGCGGAAGACGCGACCCATCAGATCCGACTGGTACTGGGCGAGGAAGTCGTTGGTTGTCACCACGTGCACGCCGTCACCGGTCAACGCGTTCAGGTAAGCCGGTGCGGTAGCGACCAGGGTCTTGCCTTCACCGGTACGCATTTCAGCGATGTTTCCCAGATGCAGGGCAGCACCGCCCATGAGCTGGACATCGAAGTGGCGCATGCCAAGGACCCGGTCCGAGGCTTCGCGGACCACCGCAAAAGCTTCTGGGAGCAAGTCATCCAACGTCTCACCGTTAGCCAAACGTTCGCGGAACTTGTCGGTTTCACCCTTGAGCTCTTCGTCCGAAAGTTCGCGAATTTCGACTTCCAACGTATTGATCGTGTCGGCGTACTTACGAAGAGTCTTCAGAATCTTCTTGTCGCCGGTACGCAAAATACGTTCTAGCAATGATGCCACGTGGTAGCTCCCAATATCTCAAGCACAGTAATTTCTGGCGTCTTCAGTCTACGTGAGGAAAACAGCACATCTGGCTATTTCAATCCCATTTGCGCTGTTCTTATAGCGAACAGCGATTTGATCAACAGGCCCTTCACAGCCCGATTTCCACTCGTTCAAGTTCCAGCCAGCGCGCCATGCGATCCAGCTCGGCTCGCAATCCAGCCTCGACACTGGCGTCGACACCCTGCTCGTAATGCACCTGCTTTGCGTGCAGCACCGACCTGGCCCGGTCAGCTTTCAGATCCACTCGGCCCACGAACTCTTCGCCGAAAAGCATCGGGAAAACGTAGTAGCCGTAGCGGCGCTGATTTTCCGGCACGTAGATTTCGATGCGGTATTCGAACCCGAAGAACTTCTCCAGCCGGCGGCGATTGAAAACCATCGAATCAAAAGGTGACAGCAAACGCAGGTCAGGATCGATCCTGCGCGGAATCTCGGTGCCGGCCTGCAAATAGCAAGGCTCGGCAATGCCGGCAACCTGTACTTCTTCGATGAGACCAGCACGTGCCTGCTGGGCGAGCTCTTCTTTCGCCGCGCGCACCGGAAGACGGAAATACTCTGCGACGCAGTGAGCGGTGGCGATGCCAAGGGCATCCATGGCCCGGACAACCAGCCGGGCGAGGGCCTCGTGCCGCTGCGCCGCATCGAGTTCCTGTTGCGTGCCCACCACATCCGCGGCTAGTGCGTAACGGCGTTCAAACTGGGAGTTGCGTCCCAGCGTCAAGATCTTGGCTTGGGCGAAAAGGGACTCGGTGACGAACTTGGTGTCATTCCAATTCCACCCCCAATGCTTTTTCTCCCCGACCGGGGCGACGTCCAAAGCCTGGCTGATTTGCCGGGCGCTGGAGCCTGGATTATTGGACAGGTATTCAAGGACGCGATCCGAGAGGTCATGCTGTTCGGCGGAGAACCCATCTGATTTATCGATCCAGGTTCGGCGCTGCCATACCCGCAGGTCTTGAATGAGTTCGGAGCTGACCACCGAGGCCTCATGGGCCCAATATTCGGTGATAGGGCTGAGCGGTTTGGCCAGAAGCTGGTCCAGCACCTTGGTGTCATAGGCGCCGAGCCGGGCGAACATCGGCATGTAATGGGCCCTGCGAACGACGTTCACCGAGTCAATCTGCAATTGCGCGATACTGCCGATAGCGCTGACGATTCTCCGCGCGGTGACGGGTTGTTCTTTCCTGCCCTTGGACAGGCCTTGGGCGGCCAACGCGATTCTTCGTGCCTGCTTGAGGCTGAGAATGCGTTGGCCGCCCACGCTAGTTGTGGTTCCGATGACTAGCCTTCTGTTGCCAAGGCTTTGTCACGGTAGCCGCGAGTTTCCCTGGTGGCTTCTTCATTGGAGTTCAGTGATGGATCCAAGGAGATGACACCGTACTGGTACTGGGTGCGGCCATAGACCACGGCGTGCTCGCCGGTGGCTTCATCGATGAAAAGGTAGAACGGATGGCCGACCAGTTCCATGCGGTCCACTGCGTCATCAACGCTCATCACTTCTGCAGGGAAGGACTTGCGGCGGATGACCACTGGCGAGTACTCGGCGTTGGCCTCGACTTCGGCAGCTTCCGCGGCTTTCTGGGCTTCGATGGTTTCTTCAACCAACGACTTGCCGCTCGATGCGGTAGGCAGGCCGCCAGTTGCCTGGTGGACAGCCAGCGGGGTGTGGTTGCCGCGATGCACCTTGCGCTTGTCGCGGGCCTTGCGCAGGCGTTCAAGCAGTTTTGCGAACGCGATGTCGAAAGCCGCGAACTTGTCAGCGCCGCGAGCCTCGGCTCGAATTGCTGGGCCACGGCCAACAACGGTCAATTCAACGGACAGTGCAGTGCTCTGATCACGAGCGTGTGCTTCTTTGAGGACCTTGACGTCGATGCGCTGTATTTTGGTGGCCAGCTGGTCAACCTTGGTGATTTTCTCGTCAACATACTCACGGAAACGATCCGAAATGGTGATGTTGCGTCCGCTGTAGTTCAGCTCCATGGTGTCCTCCAATAGGGAGTCGGGTGACACAACAGTCCGAAAGTTCCATCCTTTCGGACTGAAGATGGGCTTTTAGCTGCATCTGTGATGCATCCCATACTTCACCTTATGCCACCGTGGCCAAGATTCAAGTATCCGGGCTCACAATTTCCGATCGCGGTAAGCGTAATTACTGTTCAGGTGCATTATTTGGCGGTCTCGTCAAAGCCAGTACCACAGCGCTGGTGACGTCATATCCTGCCTCATGGCAGGCCATGGCCGCGTGCCGCAACGTCGAACCGGTGGTTAGGACGTCGTCGACCAGGATGACCGGCTGGCCATTAGCGCTGGCACGCTCGGCAACGAAATGGGTCCGGCCGCCGCGCCGGTCTGAACCGCTCTTGGTTTTCTGCGCCCCGCCCAAGGCGGAACCGAGGCGGTAGTGCAGCAGCGTGCGGCACTCTAGATCTGCCGACAGCAGCCCGCGAGCGAAGCCGTGGTCGAGCATCGTCTTCACCGGAGAGTAGCCACGCTGCGCTGTTGCCTTGAGCGAACTGGGCACCGGCACCACCAGGGTAGGAAGATTCGCGCGCTGCGGGATGCATCCGGCGTTCAGCGCGGCAGCAAGATAAGGGGCGAAGAGCGAGACGAGGAAGTAGCGCTGCTTGTTCTTGAATGCCAGCAAAGCCCGAGCCAGCTCCTTGCCGTAAGCGCCGCAGGAACTAACGGCAAGCTGCTGGCCGAGCGCGGGAAGCTCGACATAGAGATGATGCGTGTCCGGCAGGGGCGGCAGGCTCAGTTGGCGTTGGATTTCACTGCGGCATTCGGGGCAAAGCCGAAAATCTGCCCGGGCGCAGACCGCGCAACAGGCCGGAAGCAGGAAGTTCGCGATTTCCCTGGTGCCGAATCCCAGCCAGCGCATGGGCCTGCTGCGGGACAGCTCATCGACGCACCGCAGCCACTCCTCGGGAATTTCCATACGGCCAGACTGGCCGATGAACCGCGTCGATCGGTCTGGTCGCCAACGAGCTGTGGAGCAAGGTCCTGCTTAGCCGGGATAGGCGACGTCCTGGGCAAAATCCTCAAGCTCGTGCCAGGAATTGCCCACGCGGGTATACAGCTTCTCGTTGGTCTCGGCATACACTTCGCGGCGGCTGCCGACACCGGTAGCGATGCCGACCATGCCCAACAGCAGCTGCAGGTGCTCGCTGCCGCCTTCGAAGGTGATCTGGGCCGCTTCAACAGCTTGGTCATCACCGAGCTCGGCAACAATAATGGATCTGTCCGAATCCCATAGCGCGGTATTCACCGGAACTTCTGGATAGATCTTCATTGGCGAATCCGTGAGTCCGCGGGGCACACCTTCAGCATCGCGGATCACGCCGGCGACGTAAACCGACGTGGTCTTGCCGATGGTTGCCACGATCAGCGCCCGCGCGCCGTCGCGGGAAATCCGCAAGGAATCGATCTGGGCATCTTCCAGCCAGGCCACATCGATTGGACGGGCTTCACCCTTCATTTCGGTGTCGGCAGGGACCGCCCTGATCGGGGTAGCTGCCCCGTTATCCGCGGTCCAGGTCCAGCCGGCCAGATCCATGGACGGCTGGATGAGCTCCTCGCCCTCCAGCGAAAGGCGCAGGCTGCCCTTGTCGTCAATCCCCCACAGCTGGGTGCGGCGGCCGTTGAGGAAGGCATAGCGATTGCCGACCGGAGACATGGCCGGGTCCCGTGGGTTGTATCCGGAAATATCCGGGACGCCGCCCACCGGAATGATCGAGAGTCCCTTGACGTAGACCAAGTACTGGTCCGAAATGCCGATCAGCGTATCCTGCGTGCTGGGGTTGGACGTAGCCGGCTCGAAGTTAGTGTCTTCGGTCGAAAGGTTGACTTCGTTTTCCTCCCGCAGCAGCTTTACCGAGTCCACCGGAGCTAGGCTGGTCAGCGTGGCTTCCATCTGCTGCTTCATCAGCAAGATGCTCCGGTCGGTAGCATCTGCGAAGGTATTGGAGTTCAAATCGATGGTCGCTTCGCCATCGCGCACCGGCACCGCTGAACGCACCAGTCCGCTGGCCGTCGAGAAAGCGGAGACGACAGCATTTTGCAGGTACGGGGCTGGTCCTGCCAACAAGGCTTCCACCATCGACGTGGTGGTGCCCGAACCCGAGGTGAACCACCGTATGTCGGGAACCAAATAGGCGAAGCTCGCATCGTAGAAGTACAGGGTCTGCGCGGCAAAGATCTTGGTGAACGTCGAGGCTTCGAGCATCGTGCCGTCCGGGGCTTTGGTAATGCGCCATTCGTCGTCTACCTTGGCGACTTCGATATCCACTGCACGGGTCGAGTGATCCGGGTAGTCGGTGCGCACGCCATGCGCGTCGACTTCACCGGTGATTTCGAGCTGGATGGTGTACTTGTTCGCATCGGCCCCGTTGACCACATTGAAGGCATCGTAGATCAGCGTCTGCGTATCACCGCGCCAGGTGTTGCTCAGCTGCGCGTCCATGAATTCGCGGGAGACAGCATAATCTTCGGATACCGAACGCCCAGCCTCGACGAACCCCTCGACGATGGCCCTGGCATCAGCACCTGCTGCCGGTCCATCGGCCGCATAGCTGTAGCTTTCAGCCCCGCTGGTGTCGGTTCCGGCTTCAATCTGCTGGACGGTGGAAGTTCTAGGAATCGAGGCGCAGCCAGAGATCGCAAGCGCAGCAGCAAGGATGATCGCGAGGCTGGAAAAGAATTTCTTCCGCATCAGCTCTCCCCTTCCTTCTTCTGCTCGTTGCTGCCGAGGTTCGGATTGGTGACATCGTCATCTGGCGAATCCGCATCCAAATCCGGATCAAGAACCAGCGGCGTGTATCCGATCTTTGGCACTTCACCGGTCAGCGGGAAGCTGTCTCCCAAAATCACCGTAGCCAGGCTTTCAGGAACTGGCGGTTCCAGTGGAAGCGGCGACGAAGCGATCTCCAGGTCCTCGCTGCGTGGCAAGGTCAGGCGGAAGACCGAGCCGACCCCCGGCTTGCCCCACGCTTCCAATCGGCCATCGTGCAACCTGGTGTCCTCCATCGAGATCGACAAGCCCAGGCCGGAACCTCCGGTGGTCCGTGCACGGGCCGGATCAGCGCGCCAGAATCGGTCGAAGACGTGGTTGCACGCCTCTTCGGACATGCCGATGCCGTAGTCGCGCACGGTGATCGCCACCGCGCTCTGGTTGGCGCCGATGGTGATATCGATTGGCTTGCTTTCACCGTGCTCCACCGCGTTGAGCACCAGATTGCGGATCACACGCTCGACGCGGCGCGGATCCACTTCTGCGACGCAACCGTCGCTGGGCGCGTTCAGGCGGATGAGCGAACCGTATTCATCAGCCACCGGGGTGGCGGTATCGATAACCTTGCGGGCTATGACGTTCAAGTCCGTTGACTCACGGTCAAGCACCGCGACGCCGGCATCGAAGCGGGACACTTCCAGCAGGTCATTGAGCAGGTGCTGGAAACGCTCGATCTGGTTGTACATCAGTTCGGCGGACCGCGCGGTAAGCGGATCGAAGTCCTCGCGGGCATCGTGGATCACTTCGGCAGCCATGCGCACGGTGGTCAGCGGGGTGCGCAATTCGTGCGAGACATCGGAAACGAAGCGTTGCTGCATGGCCGAGAGATTATTCAATGCGGTGATCTGCTCTTGCAATGAATGGGCCATGTGGTTGAAGGCCGTCCCCAATCGGGCCACCTCGTCCTTGCCGGCGACCTTCATTCGGCGGTCGAGGTCACCGGAAGCAATCCTCTCCGAAACATACGCGGCATCGGCCACCGGGCGGACCACGGTACGGGCGACCGACCACGCAACGAAGCCAACCACTGCCAGCAGAATCAGCCCGGTGAAAGCCATCGCACGATTGATGAATTCGAGGGTATCCTGCACGCTGGACAGGTCGTAGACCAGATACAGTCCGTACTCGCGTCCAGGCGGAATCAGTACCTTGGTGCCGACAATGAGACCGGGCTTGGTTGCGGTATCGGCACCCAGCTCGATGGAACGCCAATAGATGCCTTGCTCCCCTGCAACCCGCTCCGCGAGATCGCCAGGGATCACGCGGGTGGTCAGGGAACCGGAAGCCATTGGCCCAACATAAAGGCTTTGGTCACCGGCAATGGGCATCAGCACGAAATCGCGGACTACGGTTGCGCCATCGCCTTCCAGGGAAGCCAAGGTCGAATTCACCAGGGCCTGGGTGGAGGCGCGATCGGTGGTGGAAGCCGATTCGAGAATGGAGCGGGCCTGGACCAGGCCGCGTTCCGATTCCTTGGATATCTGGTTCACGCGCTCTTCGAAAAGCGTGGAGGCGATCTGGTTGGAAAGGAAGGCGCCGGCGGCAACCAAAGCCAGCGCAGTGAAAAGCAGCGTCGAAATGACGGTGCGGAACAGCAGGTGGCGTTGCCAACGCAGCTTGGCGGTGTGCCAGGGACGCTTGATCCACTGCTCGATTTTGCTCCACCGGGCGGGTTTGGACTGCGACTGGGCATGCACATCGACCGGAACCAACTCTGCACCGGTCGACGTGTGCGAACTCAACTTGCCGAACCAGCCTTGTATCCGACACCGCGAACGGTCTCGATAATCTGCGGCTTCTCCGGGTCAATTTCAATCTTCGAGCGCAGGCGCTGCACGTGCACGTTGACCAAGCGGGTATCTGCAGCGTGCCGGTAGCCCCAGACGGCTTCCAGCAGCTGCTCGCGGCTGAAGACCTGCCATGGCTTGCGGGCCATGGTGACCAGGAGGTCGAATTCCAGCGGGGTCAGCGACACGACATCGGTTCCGCGGGTCACTCGGTGCCCGGCCACGTCGATGGTCACTTCGCCAACTTGCAAAGTCTCCGCGGCGTGGGTTTCGCTTGGACGCAAACGGGCTCGCACGCGGGCCACCAGCTCGGCTGGCTTGAAAGGCTTGGGCACGTAGTCATCGGCACCGGATTCCAGCCCGCGGACAACGTCGGCAGTGTCCGACTTGGCGGTGAGCATCACGACGGGAACGTCGGATTCCGCGCGGATCTGCTTGCATACCTCGATGCCGTCAATGCCAGGCAGCATCAGGTCAAGGAGCACCAGGTCGGGGTTCGCTTCACGGAATGCTTCCAGAGCACCGGAACCGTCGTAGCAGAATGAGGCATCGAAGCCGTCATTTTGCAGGACAATGCCAATCATTTCCGACAACGCTTCGTCATCGTCAACGACTAAAATCCGTGCCTTCATCCCATGTCCCCCTAAAACCGTAGGTTTGAGGTTTCAGCCAACTGGCCAAACCGGGTAGATCCGCTACCCCACTATTCCTAAGATACATGATCAACCGCCCTTTTCGGGCTGTGACCGGCAGGAATCAGGCAGTTAGCTACGCATCGACGCGTGTCTGCTCCAACGCTTGGGCGTAACTGGCCAGCCGTCGCAGGTTCTCGATGGCCTGCGCCGAGCTGCTGCGCGAGAAGTCTCCACGCGGCATCAGGGTTAGTGCACCTAGCTGCCCCAAGCCCAAGCCCAGCTGACGCCAAGGACGAAGAATGGAGTTCACCCCTTCTACAACACCTGGTGCCCGGGTTCCGGGGGCGAGCACCTGCAAGAAGACGCGGCCCCCGCCTTCGACAAGTCCCGCTACCCGCTCCCACTTGCGGTGCGTCAAGCCTCCAGGGTCGATGACCAGCGCGCCGGCACCGGCTTGGTGCAGCAGATCCACCCGTTCAATCCAGTGTTCATCCTGGGTAGGCAGATTCAGCAGCGAGGTGACCCGTTGGCCTTCGGCCTCGCCAGCGAGCACCTTGAAGAACTGCGCATAGGCGCTTCGCACTTCGGCGCGTGGGATCGAGCGCAGGGTCCGGTATCCGCTGGCGGTACTGATTGTGCCGTCGAGCGCGTCGCCCAGCAGCGGCTCATCAATCTGGATAGTGAAGTCCGCCAGCGAGGTAATGCGGGCCAGTCGGTCCAGATGCTCGCGTGCTCCGTGGGCGTAGGACTCGATGATGTCGCGGCGCGCCCCATGATCGCTGATCACCCGCTCCCCGTTCGACAGGTACAGGCTGGCGGCCAAGGTCCACGGACCGAGCAAGGTGAGCTTGAGGCGCTGGGCAGGTTTCGCTTCCGCGCCGAGTACATCAGCTAGCAGATTCTCGTCACTGCGCAGGATGCTGCGGGCACGACGGGCATCGATACCGTCCTTGGCACCGATCCTCCAGCCGTGCGGCTGCAGATCGAAGCCGAGGTCTGCCAGCAAGGTGGCGCTGCGCCCTACCGCATCGGCGCCGACGCCACGATCCGGCAGCTGCGGGAAGACCGCGAGGTTGGGTTCTCCCAATTCCCCGCGCACCACTTCGTGGATGGCCGACGGGTCGCTGCCCGGGAACTGGCAGAAAGCGGTGGCGTGAACATCGCGGCGTTCAGCGGCCTCGTGTTCCTGCTCAGTCATTGTTGTGCGAGTCAGAAATGTTCTGGTGGTGGCGGATGACTTCAGAGATCACGAAATTCAGGAATTTTTCGGCGAATTCTGGATCAAGATGCGCTTCGTGGGCCAGGGCGCGCAGGCGCTCGATCTGCGCCTTCTCGCGGCTAGGGTCGCTCGGCGGCAACTGGTGCTCGGCCTTCAGGACCCCTACGCGCTGGGTCGCCTTGAAGCGTTCAGCCAACAGGAAAACCAGCTGCGCATCGAAGTTGTCGATGCTGCCGCGGATGGCGTACAGCTCTTCGAGGACTTCATTCTGGACCTCGCCCTGCAACGAGCTGGCGTGCGGGTCGAATGACTGGGTGGTCTCAGTGTTCTTCGGCTCGTTCATGATCACCAGTTTACGGGTTCGCATGACGGATTACCCACAAGGTGACATGCCCCGGACACGGTGCCTGACCGTGCCCGGGGCATGCCCGTTGTTCCTTGATTGCCAGCTGCTCAGGAGGCGTTCAGCTGTTCAATCAGTTTGCGTCGCTGCGCCTGTTCGCGCGGGTCCGGAACCGGAAGCGAGGCGATCAGGCGCTGGGTGTATTCATGCTGCGGGTTGGCCAGGACCTTGGAGCCCAAGCCTTCTTCCAGCAAGGTGCCCCGGAACAGGACGCCCACCCAGGTAGCCAGCTGGTCCACCACTGCCAGATCATGCGAGACGAACAGGGCTGCGAAGCCCAGTTCGGTCTGCAATTCGCGGAACAGCTCCAGCACCTTGGCCTGCACCGAAACGTCCAGTGCGCTGGTTGGCTCATCGGCAATCAGCAGCTTCGGCTCCAAGGCCAGTGCGCGGGCCAGCGACGCGCGCTGGCGCTGGCCGCCGGAGAGTTCGTGCGGGTAGCGGTTGGCAAAACCGGCTGGAAGCTGCACGGCCTCAAGCAGTTCGGCCACCTTGTTGCGGGTCTGCAGCGGGTTCAGATCACGGTGCACGGCCAGTGGCTCGGCCACGCATTCGCCTACGGTCAAGTGCGGATTGAAGCTTGCCGCTGGATCCTGGAACACGAAGCCGATCTGCTCACGCAGCGGCTTGAAGGTGCGTTCCTTGAAGTGGGCCATCTCGTAGCCCAGCACCTTCAGCGAGCCACCGGTGATGCGGTTCAATCCCGCGATGCTGCGTCCGATGGTGGTTTTCCCCGAACCGGACTCGCCCACCAGTCCGTAGACCTCGCCGGCGTGGATCTTCAGATCCACCTCATCGACCGCGGTGAAGCCCGGGGCCCCGAGGCGTCCCGGGAAATGCACCTTCAGGCCCTTGGCTTCCACCAGCAATTCAGCATCCTGGTTCGGACGTTCGACTAGTCCCTCCGAGGCGCTTTCGCGCCCCAGGTGCGGCACGGCAGCCAGCAGGGACTTGGTGTAGTCCTCTTGCGGTGCTTCGAAGAGCTGGATCGATGGTGCTTGCTCAACGATCTGCCCCTGGTTCATCACGATCACGCGGTCGGCGATATCGGCCACCACCCCCATATTGTGGGTGATGATGACGATCGCGGTACCCAGCTGATCACGCAGGTCGCGCAGCAGCTGGAGAATTTCAGCCTGCACCGTGACATCCAATGCGGTGGTTGGCTCATCTGCCACAATCAGTTCCGGCTTCAGGGCCAGCGCCGCGGCGATGACCACGCGCTGCTTCTGGCCACCGGAGAACTGGTGCGGGTAGTAGTCCACGCGCTGCTCTGGATCCGGGATGCCGACCTGGCGCATCGCCTCGATGGCGCGCGTCCTGGCCTCCTTCTTGGAAATCCTGTTGTGCGCGCGGATGCCCTCCATGATCTGCCACCCCACGGTGTACACCGGGTTCAGTGCCGTGGATGGTTCCTGGAAGACCATGGCCACATCCCGGCCGCGAGCCGCGCGCAGCTCGCGGCCGCGCAGGGTGAGCATGTTCTTGCCTTTGAGGTAGACCCCGCCGTGCGAGGCACCGTTCTCGGCCAGGATGCCCAGAGCAGTGCGTGCCGTGACGGACTTGCCGGATCCGGATTCGCCCACGATGGCCAGGATCTCGCCGGCCCTGACTTGCAAATCAACGCCGCGCACTGCCGGCACTGCGCCGGCGTCCGTGACGAAATCAATGTTCAGGTCTTCGATGCGCAAGACAGCGGGTGTGCCGACGTTGGCCTCGGAGTCGAGGAGAGGACTGTTGGTCATTTGTTTGCTCCTACCTGTCCGGACTGGGTGATGCGCTTGGCCTTCTTGCGGCTGAAGCGGCGCAGGCGCGGGTCATTGAGGTCATTCATGGACTCGCCAACCAGGGTCAAGCCCATCACGGTGAGCACGATGGCCAAGCCCGGGAACAGGCCGGTCCACCAGATTCCGCTAGTGGCATCTGACATCGCTCGGTTCAGGTCGTAGCCCCATTCCGAAGCACTGGTCGGTTCGATGCCGAAGCCCAGGAAGCCCAGGCCCGCCAGGGTCAGCAATGCCTCGGTGGCATTCAGCGTGAAGATCAGCGGCAAGGTGCGGGTGGCGTTGCGCAGCAGGTGCGCGAACATCACTCGCCATGGGCTGGCGCCGATCACCTGTGCGGATTCTACGAAGGGTTCCGCCTTCAGCCGCATCACTTCGGCGCGGACCACGCGGAAGTACTGCGGGATGAATACCACGGTGATGGAGATGGCCGCTGCCATCACGCCGCCGAAGAGCGAAGACTGGCCCTGGGAAATCACGATGGACATCACGATGGCCAGCAGCAGGGATGGGAACGCGTAGATCGCATCGGCCAACACCACGGCGATGCGGTCGAACCAGCCGCCGAGGTAGCCGGAGATCAAGCCCAGCAATACGCCCAGGAACAGGGACATGACCACGGCCGCCAGGATCACCCAGATGGCCGTCTGCGCACCGAAGAGGGTCCGCGAGAACACGTCATAGCCGGTGGCGGTGGTGCCCCAGATGAATTTGCTGTCCGGAGCCGCCTGGCGCGGGAAGTCCCCGGATGCATCCGAGGACTGCGCGAAATCGAAAGGCGCAATCAGCGGCGCGAACAGGGCGGTAACGATGAACAGGCCGGAGAGCGCCAGACCGGCAACCAGCATGCCCCGCTGCAGGCCCGAGGACATGCGCAGGTGGGAGATGACCGGGAGCCGGTCCAGCCAGGACTTGTTCGAAGCCGGCAAGGTAGCTGTACTCATGATTAGTACCTGACTCTCGGGTCGATCAAGGCGGCCAGCACGTCAACGATGAAGTTGGTGACGGCGACGATAATGGCCAGCAGCACCACGATGCCCTGCACAGCCACGAAGTCGCGGGCGGTGAGGTATTCGGCGAGCTTGAAGCCCAAGCCGGACCATTCGAAGGTGGTCTCGGTCAGCACTGCTCCACCGAGCAGCATGGCAATCTGCAGGCCCATGACGGTGATGATCGGGATCAGCGCCGGACGGTATGCGTGCTTGGTGGTGAGGCGGAATTCGCTGACGCCGCGCGAACGGCCGGCTTCCACGTATTCGCGGCCCAGCGTGCCAATTGCGTTGGTGCGCACCAGGCGCAGGAACACGCCGCCGGTGAGCAGGCCTAGTGCCAGGGCTGGCAGGATCGCATGCTCGGTGACATTCCAGAAGGCAGCGCTATTGCCGCTGCGCAGCGCATCGAGCCAGTAGATGCCCGATGGGCTCTGCAGGCCGGTCAGTTCAAGCTCGGTCTGCCAGTCGGCACGGCCGCTGATCGGCAGCCAGCCTAGCCATACGCCGAAGACCAGCTTGAGCAGCAGGCCGGCGAAGAACACCGGGGTAGCGTAGGAAAGGATTGCAAGGATGCGCAACACGGCATCCGGGTAGCGGTCGCGGAACTTCGCGGCAACCAGGCCCAGCGGGATGCCGACCAGCAGTGCGACGAGGACCGCGTTGATGGCCAGTTCCAAAGTTGCCGCGCCGTAGGTGGCCAGCACCTCGGTGACCGCCCGGTTATCGCTCATGGTGCGGCCCAGATCGCCGGTGAAGATCTGGCCCAGGTACTCGAAGTACTGGATCAGGATCGGCCGGTCGTATCCGGCTTCATGGATGCGCTGGGCCAGCTGGTCCGGGGTGAGCCGTCCGCCCAAGGCTGCGGTGATCGGGTCGCCGGTCACGCGCATCAGGAAGAACACCACTGTGATGAGGATGAAGACAGTGGGAATGATCAGCAAGAATCGGGTAATCAGGTAGCGGAGGAATCCTCCGCCTTTTTGCTTTGCTGGTTTGGGTGTTGCTAGCGGGCTTGCTTCTTGGCCCGGTGGCGACGTGATGGTCATCGTCTGTCCTTATGGTTCAGGATGCGTGGCAATGCGCCGCCTTGAGCGGTCAATGACGGCGCATGCCAAGGGGATCCACCGCGCGCACCAAGGGTTGGCGCGTGGCAGATCCCCTCAGGTTTGGTGTCTGCGAGGCGAGAGCCGAATTACTTGCTCAGCACACCGAGACGGAACTTGAACGATGCGTCCAAGGTCTTGTCAACGTCCTTGACGTCCTTGCCTGCAATGGCCACCTGGGCACCCTGCAGCAGTGGAAGCGTGGACAAGTCCTCAGCCACCATCGTCTGCAGTTCTTCGATGGCCTTGGTGCGCTCCGCAGCGTCGACCATTCCTCGCTGATCGGAGATCAGCTTGTCAACCTCGGGGTTGTCGTAGTTGTTCGAAAGGAAGTTCTCCTTGGCAAAGAACGGCGAGAGGTAGTTGTCCGCATCCGAGTAGTCCGGGAACCAGCCCAGCTGGTAGGCCGGGTAATCCGTGACGCGCTGCTTCTGGTAGGTCACCCATTCGGTGGACTTCAAATCCACTTCGAACAGGCCATCGGCCTCCAGCTGCTTTTCAACCAGTGCGTATTCGTCACCGGAGTTCGGGCCATAGTGATCCGGGTTGTACTGCAGCGCGAGCTTGACCGGGGTCTTCACTCCGGCATCTTCCAGAACCTTCTTGGCCTTGGCTGCATCCGGCTTGCCGTCGGTGCCGTACATGTCCTTCAGCGGCTCGGTGGCGCCGGTGAAGCCTTGCGGCACGTACGAGTAAGCCGGGGTGTAGGTGTCCTTATAGACGTTCTTCGCGATGGCTTCGCGGTCCACAAGGTGCGCCGCTGCCTGGCGTACGGCCAGTGACTTCGCTTCATCAGCATCATCGGTCTTGGCACCGTATGGCATGGAATCGAAGTTGAAGACGATGTAGCGCAGCTCGCCACCCGGTCCCTTGTGGACCGCCAGATTCTCATCCTTGCCCAGGTCTTCGATGTCGGTTGGGGTCAGCGAACGCCATGCGACGTCGATCTTGCCTTCTTGGACTTCGAGCTTCAGGTTATTGGCGTCCGCGTAGTACTTGATCGCTGCCTTGTCGTTGGCTGCAGGGCCCAGAACGCCCTGGTAGGACTCGTTAGCGCTGAAGGAGATCAGGTTGTTCTTGTTGTACGAATCAATAACGTATTGGCCTCCGAAGGCCTTGGCCTCAACGATCTTCTGGTCGTCCATGACTGCGTCTGCGGGGAAGACTTCGTCATCGACGATCGGGCCGACCGGGGAAGTCAGCACCTGCGGGAAGGTCTGGTCATTGCCGACCTTCAGCTTGAAGACTACGGTAGTGGCGTCAGGCGCCTCGATGGACTCAACGTTGCCCAGCAGCGAGGATGGGCCGTTAGGGTCCGCGATCTTCAGCTGGCGGTCGAAGGTGAACTTGACGTCCTTGGAATCAAGGTCGTGGTCATTGGCCCACTTCAAGCCCGGCTTCAGCTTGACCGTGTATTCAGTCGGGGTGGTGAACTCTGCGGACTCGGCAAGGCTCATCGATGGGTCCGGGCTGCCCGGCTCGGAGTTGAGCAGGAATGGGTAGATCTGGTTCATGACCATGAACGAACCGTTGTCGTAAGATCCAGCAGGGTCCAGGGAGGTCACTTTGTCGGTGGTGCCCAGGGTGATTGGAGCGCTGGCATCGCCGCTGCCGCCCTCTTCATTGCCACTGTCTGCAGCTTGGGTGCAGCCGGTCAGAGCCAGGGCAGAGATACCCACAACGGCTGCTGCGAGTCGCAGCCCGTTCTTCTTGCGAGTCATGAGTCATCCTTCGTCTAGGTACATGCATGGGCTGTGATGATTAACACATGCTTCACATAGCCTAAGTGATGCAGGGCACAAAATACGAATGGAACCGGCGGAAATTGGCAAAAACGTGGTCTCGACGCCCACTTTTTGTGCTTCAGCCCATAGCCTTTCTAACTCAATGGTGAGATGGGTTGGGATTCCTTCCGGCTCGTTGGCCAGGTGGCATAAGCTAGATGTCAATGATGACTCGTAGAGACGCGGCAATCGCGTTGGATATCCCAGTAGAAATGGCCAAGCGCCACGGCATTCCTTCCAAAATGAGCGAAGCAGAATTCCGTGAGCTGAACACCAATCCACCAGCTTGGTTGGAGCAGTCGCGCGCCAACCGCACCGGCAAACGCCCCGTGTGGATTCATCTGGTCTGCGAAGTCTGCGGCTTCAGCGAATACGAACGCCCCAAGAAGTGGTGGCCTGCCTTCGATTTCGTTCACTGCCACACCCACTCCCCGGCGCAGCTTCCAAAGCTGGAAAAGGGCAAGACCCGGGTGGAGTACCAAGATATTTCCGCTCATATGTTCGGCATTGTCGATGAAGGCTAAAAGCTGAATACAACACAATGGCGAAGGGTGCCGGACCGATATTGGTCCGGCACCCTTCGCTGTCGCGCAAGCTCGTGCTCTTCACTCGGTTCATCCCCCTGGGCGTCCTTTCCGCCACGGGAATGCATGCAGCGGGCAACCGGACAGAGTCCAGCATCATCCAGTGCAGGTTCCATGCACCGGCCGTCGGCTGGATCTTGCGAAGGCCTTGAGTACTGCTGCCCGAGCCCCTCGGGCATCTAGCTCGTGGAGGCCTTCCGGATTGGTACGAATTGGTTCTGCCGACTGGAATGATCCGTTGTTCTGGACGATGCGCCCCTATCCGCCCAGCTACCGCTGGTGAGCATTCTCGAGAACATCGCAGCGAGCGCATTGGAAGCCAGGGCATCCGGTGGCGCAACAGGGTCGGCAGCCCAATTCAATAGCGAAACCTAGAGGGTCGAACCAATGCAGTGAGCCAGCAAGCCCCAAGCGGCCCTTGAAGACAGGCCGAATCCCACACACCACCGGTAATCGCCGGCAATGCCGGGCGAATACGTGCCGGACGCCCACGGCCGAAGCGGATGGCCGCCGAGCTCCGTTGCAACCAGCCGTTCGTCTAACTTGAATCACGACGCGAAGAAACCCTTGGTCCAGTTCATTATCTTGAACTGGACCAAGGGTTTCTTTGGATGGCTAATTAATTGACCATGCTGGAGTCCCATTCGCTGGAACGAGCAGAATCGATGGTCGCTTGGCCCAGCACGCGGCTGTCCTGGTAGACGACCATGGTCTGGCCCGGCGCGACTCCACGCATGCCTTCGGGAAGGTTGACAACCAACTCGTCGCGGCCTTCTTCCGAGCGCTCCATGTGGGCTACCGCGGCGACCGGATCGCCGTGCGCGCGCACCTGCACCATGCAGTCGAACTTGTCTCCGCTGAAAACTTCAGCGATCGGCAGGCCAGCCCAGGAAATGCGGATGCCGCGCAGCTGGTCCACAGCCAGCAGGGCCTCTGGACCGACGATGACCTTGTTGTCCTTCGGACGGATTTCCAAGACGAAGCGCGGTTTGCCGTCGGCGGCCGGACGACCCAGTCGAAGACCCTTGCGCTGGCCAACCGTGAAGGCTTGGGCGCCTTCGTGCTCACCGAGCTGGTTGCCCTCGTGGTCAACGATCTCGCCTGGTTTCATCTCGATGCGTTCAGCCAGCCAACCGCGGGTATCGCCATCGGGAATGAAGCAGATGTCATAGCTATCTGGCTTGTTCGCCACGGTCAGTCCGCGCGCTGCGGCTTCGGCGCGAACTTCCGCCTTGGAGGGAGTCTCGGCTAGCGGGAACATGCAGTGTTCCAGCTGTTCGTGGGTCAGCACGCCCAAAACGTAGGACTGGTCCTTGGCCCAGTCTGCGGCTCGGTGCAGCTCCGGGTTGCCCTCGGAATCGCGCAGCACCTTGGCGTAGTGCCCGGTGCATACCGCGTCGAAGCCCAGGGCCAATGCCTTTTCCAGCAAGGCAGCGAACTTGATCTTCTCATTGCATCGCATGCAGGGATTCGGGGTGCGGCCAGCTTCGTATTCATCCACGAAGTCCTGCACCACGTCTTCTGCGAAGCGGTCCGAGAAGTCCCAGACGTAGTATGGGATGCCCAGCTTGTCGCAGGCACGCCATGCATCATTGGAGTCTTCCAAGGTGCAGCAACCGCGCGAACCGGTGCGAAGGGTCCCCGGCATGCGAGACAGGGCCAGGTGCACGCCGACCACATCATGGCCGGCTTCAACTGCGCGGGCCGCGGCTACCGCCGAGTCCACGCCTCCGGACATCGCTGCTAGTACTTTCATCGTGTAAAACCTGTTCCTGCCGTGTGGATGCTGCTTTCATCGGCTGCCATGCCAGCCTTCTTTGCCTGAGCATACGCTTGGGGCAAAGCCTCTAATAATGCGTCAACGTCGGCGCGTGTGGATGTATGCCCCAATGTGAAGCGTTGCACACTGCGCGAGGTGCGCGCATCGCGTCCCATAGCCAGCAAAACATGCGAAGGCTGCGGAACACCAGCGGTGCACGCCGAACCGGTGGATGATGCGATGCCAACCATGTCCAAGCCGAATAGCAAGGAGTCCCCCTCGCATTCCGGGAAGGTGAAGTGCAGATTGCCCGGGAGGCGCTGGCCCTCATTGCCCTGATCCCGTGGTCCGTTCAGCACCGCTTCCGGAATCAAGCCGGTGATCTTCTCAATCGCATATTCACGCAGTTCGCTCAGCCGCGCAGCTTCCTGCCGCAATCCAGAACGCACCGCGGTAGCCGCGGCGGCAAAGCCGGCCGCGTGGGCAGCATTCAAAGTCCCCGATCGCAGCTTGCGTTCGTGTCCACCGCCGTGCTGGACCGGGGTGAGCACAATATCGCGGCGAACCAGTAGCCCGCCGATGCCTACCGGGCCACCGATCTTATGCGCGCTAATCGCCATGGTGGCCAGATTCGAGGAGCCGAAGTCGACCGCGAGCGCACCAAAGGCCTGCACCGCATCCGAATGCACCGGGACCCCGTACTTGCCAGCTAGGGCAGCAAATTCACGGATCGGCTGAACGGTGCCGACTTCATTGTTGGCCCACATCAAGGTGGCCAAAGCGATCTGCTCGTGCTGCTCTTCAAATAGCTTTTCGGCCGCCTGCAGATCAACGACACCGTCTTCATCCACGGCGAGCCACAGCAAGGTGGCATTCTCATGGTCCTGCAGCCAGGTAGCCGTATCCAGGACCGCATGGTGCTCAATGCCGGTGAGCACGATGGCACGCGCCTGCTCATTGGCCGCCACGCGGTTCCAGAACAGTCCCTTCAGCGCCAAGTTATCCGATTCAGTCCCACCAGATGTGAAGATCAATTCGCTGGAGTGCGCCCCGGCGGCCATGGCGATAGCTTGGCGGGCATCATCCACCGCACGGTTGGCGCGACGTCCGGCCCCATGCAAAGAAGACGGGTTTCCGGTGCGGGAATACTGTTCGGTGATGGCAGCCAGAGCTGCTGGATTCAGATCGGTGGTTGCCGCGTGATCCAGGTATACGGCGGAAGTTTTCATAACACTTCAATGGTACGGGGTGGGGCGCCCTAGTTTGAATGGCCGATCCGTGTGAATTGGCCAACCTCAATGGCCTCCAGCGCCGGATTGTTCAAGACCGCCTCAATCAATGAAGCAGGACCACCCAGGATGGTGCAATCATCAAACGGTTCTGTCGACAGCATCCAGGAATGGTCCGCCGCAAACGCCAGCGCCGGGCGCTGGCGTTGGGCGCCGTCGGCAGTTCTGGCCCATTCGGGCTGCGCCAGGAACTCCGCGTCCGCTTCGAACAGGTGGTAGTTCCGGTATCCGCCACCCAGGTCGAACGGTTCTGCCTGGATGATCTCGGGACCAAAGGCAGGTTTCTGCGCCTCGGCGAGCGCCAACTCGTACACCCGCTGGTTCTCGTCATCGCTCAATGCAGGATCCGGCTCGCGCTCAATCTGTATGCGTTCCCCGCCCGCGATAAATGCGTAACCGGCCCACAAGCCCACCACGAACTTCTGGTCTTTGGCAGAAACCCGGACCATTTCGGCGGCTAGTGCTTGCCATTGTGATTCCGGGAGCTGGTCCAGCGGCAGGTCGGTATCTACCCAGGCGTCTTCGGTCGCAGGATTGCCTTGCGCGTCCAGTCCGGCCACGGTTTCAAAAAGATCCGCGGCGGTGATGATGTGCTTGCGGCTCTGTGCCACCGTCTCCCAGCGCACCAACTGGTCATCTTCATCCAGTGCTGGGTGAAGGATGCGGACGTAGCGTTCGTAGCCATGCGGGATCTGGGCTACTACCGTGCTGGGGTCGGCTGATGCACAAGCTGCGGCGATCCATTGCCCGTGGGCTGCGGAGAGGTGTGAAAACTGCATGGTCCAAGCCTAGCGAGAGCAGCGGGCGGATTCCTCCTCCGAACCGTGGTCGGTGGTATGAATAGAGGAACAACTGATGACGTGTCGATTCCAGCTAAGGGAGCCTTCCTGCATGTTCAAGCCTGATTTCTTGGTTCCAGTCCATGATTTCTCCCAGCGCTCCTTGGATTTCTCACAGCGGATCGCGGTGATGGCAGTGATCAACCGCACTCCGGATTCTTTCTACGATGCCGGGTCGACCTTTGGCTTGGATGATGCTGTGGCCGCTGCCATGCGTGCGGTCGAGGCAGGTGCTGACTGGGTGGATATCGGCGGAGTCCCCTTCTCTCCGGGCCCGGAGCTCCCGTGGCAGGAGGAAGCAGAGCGAATTGTGCCGGTTATCCATCAAGTGCGTAGCCGCAGTTCGGTGATTATTTCTGCAGACACATTCCATCCACAGGTGGCGCAGGCTGCCATTGATGCCGGCGCTGATGTCATCAATGACACCACAGGCTTTTCCTATCCCGGTTTGGCCCGGGTGGTAGCCAAGAACAACGTGCATGTGGTGATCACCCATTCGCTAGCCAAGCCCCGCACCGTTTACCCACGCCCTAGCTACGACGATGTGGTGGCCGAGATCCGCCAGTATCTGCTGGAGAAAATCCAGATTGCGTTGGACGCTGGTGTTTCTCCGGCAAAGATCATTGTTGATCCAGGGCACGACCTGAACAAGAACACCCGCCACACTCTGGATTTGACCGCTGGGTTCCAGGCCTTTGCCGATTTGGGCTATCCGGCCTTGGCAGCGGTCTCGAACAAGGACTTCATCGGTGAAACCTTGGACTTGCCGAAGGCTGAGCGCATGGTTGGTTCTATGGTGGCAGCAACGATCTGTGCCATGAACGGTGCCCGCATATTGCGGATGCACAATATTCCTGAATCGGTGCAGACAGTACGCCTGCTCGAAGCAGCACAAGGGTGGCGGGAGCCTGCTTACCAGATACACAACATGGGGGATGTCAATCCTCCTGCTCACCCAGAACCCGAAGTCAGCAAGTAAGGATTTTCCCAGATGCGTGCCCTGCTTCCCCAACCAGCAGATCAGGTTGATGACCAGTTCCTGCTTGAGCGCTATTCCAGCGAGCATCGCCCATTCGTGCGTTTCAACTTCGTCAGCAGCATCGACGGAAGTGCCCAGGTTGATGGGCTCTCCAAAGCATTGGGCTCTCCTGGCGATCAGAGGGTTTTCGCACTCTTGCGCCGGCTTGCCGACGTGATCATGGTGGGTGCTGGAACGGTTCGTGCCGAGGGCTACGAAGGCCAGCTCCTGTCCGCGGAGGACATGGCGTGGCGTATCGAACATGGCCTGCCGCCACAGCCCGTGCTGGCGCTCATCTCACGAGGATTGCATCTGGAGCCAACGGCCCCGGTGTTTGCCCAATCCCCGGTTCCGGTTCTGCTTTTCACCAGCGTTCAGGTCACCGACGAACAGCGTCGGTCCTTTGGACCCAATGCCACTCTCGTGCAGGTTTCCGAAACCGAGGGCGGGTGTGATCCGACCGAAATCATCGCATATCTGCATTCCAAGGGATACGGCTTCATCCACGCTGAAGGCGGTCCTCACGTTTTTGGGCAGTTCGCCTCGGCTGGCGCGGTGGATTCGGTTTGCATCAGCTACTCTCCTGTCCTTGTGGCAGGTGATGGCATGAGAATAGCGGTTCACGATCGGCAGGGGTTCCACGCCTTCGAGCTGCATTCCTTGTTTGAAGAGGACAGCATGCTCTTCTGCGACTATCGACTTAGGAAATCAGCTGGATCCCCGCGGGAATAACAGCTAGCTCAAAGGACCCGGCCCCCATGCATTCCCCGTCAGCATAGCTGTCCCGGGATGTCTCGATGCGGGCCCGCGTGAGGTTTGCGCTGACCTTCCATGGATGCGGCGCTCCGGTGAGGATCCTTGCCAGATACGGAAGGACCCGCAGAATATTCGGTCCGCGTACGATAGCCAATTCCGCGGTACCGTCGGTGAAATCAGCATGCGGGAAGAGCTTGATGCCGCCACCAAGGGACTTGATATTCGCGACGCTGGCGGCCAGGACGCTTCCGCTGAATCGCAGCCCGTCGGCCCTCACCCCACTGGGGCATCCGCGCAGCTGGGGAAGGCACAGGATCAAACCGGCGATATACCGCAGTGCTCCCAGCTGCCGCGGCAACGCGTTGGCTTTCGCGTTGACGGTGGCTTCAAATCCCCAGGACACGGCACCCAGTGCATAGCGCGGTGTTCTGCCGGCCTGGTCAAACCGCAGCTCCAGCACGTCAATGGGCATAGTTGCTCCCGGCTGCTTGCAAAACGCAATCACCTTGGCCAAGGATTCTTCTGCATTCGCGTCCCCTGTCATGCGCCAGAAGTCGTTGCCGCTGCCTGCGGGGATGACACCGATGGGAATCGAAGTTCCCGCAACGTGCTGGATGCAGTGGTGGATCAGCCCATCTCCGCCAATGATGACGATCGCCCGCGAAGCTCTGAGCTGGTCCCCCACCAGTTCCACGCTCGTCCTTGAAGTATCAACTAGCCCATGTTCCAGCCCGAGCTTGCCAAGCGCGTGGGCAAGCTGCTGGGCAAGGCGCATCCCCCGGCCTCGGCCTGAGGCGGGGTGGAAGATGATGCGGATTTCTGCGGTGCGACCAAACGAGCTCATGACCATAGAGATTACCCAGCAACTTGACGCTTCTACAAAGAATTTGCTGGGTTGGATTCGCTAAACTGGGGAACACTGGCCATCCGGTCTTTTTCACCGAGAGGATTCCTCCGTTCAATGAGTACACCAAGCCCATACGAAATTCTTGGTGTCGCGCCTACTGCGAGCATGGAAGATATCAAGGTCGCTTACCGAAGGGCCGCTCGCGCGACCCATCCCGATCTCGGTGGCAGCGAAGAAAAGTTCAAAGAAGTACAGCGCGCTTTCCAGCAGCTCAGCGAGATGGCGTCTCCGCTGGGTTATGAGCAGACCTTCCAGTCTCCGGGCAACGCTCCACGCGCCGGGTTCAGCGCCCGTCCTTTTGACGAGCGCCTGCGCAAGAGCCCTCAGCAGCCCAAGGCGCAGTTGCCCACCGAATATGTTCCACCGTTCTCGGATACGTCTCCTACATTGCTGGACAGAAAAGTCTGTGAGCAGCGCGTTCATGGAGAACCCCGAAAACGCGGTCTGTTCTCCAACCGTGCACGGCTGATCCGCGAGGCGCAGACCATCAACCTGCTTTCCAAGAACGTCCTGAATATCTTGCCAGCTGCCCGTTTGGTCAACGGCCTGCGTTCGCCCGCGTCGGGGCACTACGATCATGTGCTGATTGCCGGTTACCGCATGGCGGTGATCAATACGATGACTCTGCCCGATGGCTACTATTCATTTGATGGCAATGTCTTGCGCCACGGCAATAAGCTGACGCAGCCTCCGCAGTTCTCCATCTCCGGTTTGCAACGGCAATTCATGCAGATGAACGTAGTTGCGTTCACCTTGGTGCTTTCTGCCAACGGCAATCACCACGAACCGGTCATTGAGTACCGGCGCAATGCCGATCCAACACTTGCATCGACTCCGAATGTGCTCAATGCAGCGGGATTGATTCGCGAGTTGAAACTCTTCTTGGGCTCTGGCCCATCGCCGAATGTCGTCGATCGCCTAGCCCTGGCGCAGTTACGTGAAGCGATGTACTAAGGTCAATGGCCTATTTCTTGTTGGTGAGAGCTTAAACTGGTTGAGTGTTTCGTATCGTTTTCAATGCCCCAGAGATCCCGGGTAATTCCGGCAACGCTATCCGACTAGCCGCCATCACCGGCGCAGAACTGCATTTGGTCAAGCCATTAGGCTTCAACTTCGAGGATGCCAACCTGCGTCGCGCAGGATTGGACTACCACGACCTGGCTTACGTCACGGTGCATGAAAATCTTGACGCAGCCTTTGAAGCACTGGGAGAAGGCCGGGTCTTTGCCTTCACATCCGAAGGAACTACTGTCTATTCGGATATCAGCTACGAGGCCAGCGACATCCTGCTCTTCGGCCGTGAATCGGTTGGCTTGAGCGCAGAAGACAAGAAGCATCCGCGCATCAACGACCTGGTCCGCTTGCCGATGCTTCCAGGCCGCCGATCGATGAATCTGGCCAATACCGCTTCGGTGGTAGCCTTCGAAGCTTGGCGCCAGCACGGCTTCGCTGGCGCATAAAGTACCAGCCAGCCCGCGCCACGCATACAGCTTTACCTAATCTTTATAAAGTAGGCTCGAGTCTGTACCCGCAGTTTTCGGGTATTGAACTGTGCCGACTACATTTCGGGAGAATCCAAGACAATGAACGGTAGCCATTCTCAGCACCGCGACGAGCCCCAGGACGAGAACCTGGGTCTAGATCTGGTGAGCCAAGTGGCCAGCAGTTCACGTGCAGCCAAGAAAAAGCCTAAGCGCTGGATCTTCGCTGTCACGGGACTTGCCATCATCGTTGTCCTAGCGGTGGTCATTTTCTCCCTGCTCAATGGAGGCACCAAGGCGTCCAAAGCATCCAAGGCCGATGATGCAGTCACCGAGACCGTCGAATTGAAGAGCGGAGGCCAAGCGGTGCTCAGCTCGTCGAAGTCCGAAAGCGCTGTGGGTGTCGAGCTCTCCGAGCTGCCTGCCCTGGACGGTTCGGAACAGTACGTTGCATGGGCCGTGCATGAGTCCGGCAGCGTCTCCGTGATCGTTTCCAGCACCGGTGAAGATGCCGCGGCTGGGCTGTCTCCAGCTGAAGACGTGATTGCCCTCCACATCACCATTGAGGGATCCAAGATCCCTGACGCTCCATCTGAAGATGCTGAAGCATCGGTCGACCTGCCACTGGCTCAAGACAAGGCAACGGAAGACGAGAGCTAGCAGCTCACCTCTGGCCAGCCAAAAAGTTCGGGGCGAAGATCAATTCTTGATCTTCGCCCCGAACTTTTTCCGGTCTGCTTTGCCTGGATACTCAGAACCCGGCTATCGTGTCGCGGGCGTTCACGGCAACTGCGTGGAATGCTTCGGCAAGCTTGCCCTTTCCCAGCTGGCCACGCTCGGCGTTTTCCTCGCACTGCTGCAAAACGTAGTTTTCCATGGCGGCAACATCCGGGTGCTGGGTGAAGTGCGAACGCAAGGCGTCCATCTTCTTCTCGAAGAATTCGGTGATGTCCACATAGGCGTTCTCGCGTTCCTGCGGAGCCCCGCACAACCAGAGCCAAGGCACCTTGTAGGCTTCCAGTCCTTCGCCATGCAGCAGCTCCGGGTAGGAGAACGGATTCTCCACCGCCGGGTAGATCGCACGGGTGACCGCTTCACCGCAGGCCAGATGGTCTGGGTGCGAGGCCTGTATCCGATCCCACTTGCGCTCCGGGTGCATTGCAATCACGATGGTTGGCTTCACCTGGCGCATCAGCCGGACCACCTTGCGCATGACATCGTGGTTGGCTTCCAGGAAGCCATCGCGTTCGCCAAGGAAGTGGACCGTTTTCACACCCACCTTGGCGGCGGCCTGTTTCTGCTCTTCGTGGCGCAGCTTAGCCGTTTCCTCAGGATCCCGGTCATCAAAACCGCCGGCGTCGCCGTCAGTCATGATGCAATACTGAACCTCTGCCCCCGCCGCGGTCAGGGCCGCTACCGTCCCGGCTGCCCCAAAGTCCAGATCATCGGGATGGGCGCCGAAAGCCAGGACCCGTTGGGCGCCTGCACCAATGAATTGCGCTGTATCGATCATGCCTTGCGACGTCGAATCTCTTCGGCGGCCTGCGGCAGGACCTTGGCCAGGTCACCAACGATACCCAGGTCTGCGATCTCGAACACCGGGGCGTCGACATCCTTGTTGATCGCGATGATGAACTTGCTGGTCTGCATTCCGGCCTTCTGCTGTATCGCTCCCGAGATGCCGGCAGAGATGTACAGCTGCGGTGCGACGGTGGCACCGGTCTGGCCGATCTGCGCATCGTGCGAGATCCAGCCGGCATCGGTAGCTGCACGAGAAGCGCCCACGGCAGCTCCCAGGGCATCGGCAAGGTCTTCAACCGGGCCAAAGTCTCCGTTGACACCACGACCACCAGCAACCACGACGCGCGCTTCGGTCAGGGCAGGTCGATCACTTGCGACTTTCGCCTCCGCCGCAGCAATCCGGACCTTGGCATCGTTGGAGTTCTCCAAAGCCAATTCCTCAACTGCCAAGGCGGTGCTGGAGGCCGCTGGCGCGTCTTCGATGCTGTTCGGCTTCAAGGTGGCAAACAGGGTGCCGTTGGTTGCCCTGGCCTGAACGCTGTAGCTTCCTGCCAGTTCATCCTTGGTAGCTACAAGATCCCCGCTGATGCCAATGACGTCGGTGATAATCGCACCGTTGCGGCGCACAGCCAAACGGGCACCGAGCTCACGGCTGAAATTGTCATTAGCAAGCAAGACCAATTTGGCGGCAGTAGCCTGCACGGCTGCGTCAAGCACGGAAATTTCGTGCTGGCCGAAAACTGGGGCATCGCCGGAAGCGGTGAATAGCTTCACCACGCCATAGGAAGCGAGAACCTGCTGGGCTTCGTCGCTGACTTGGTTGGCAACGGCCACGGCCGGGTTCTCGAAACCAGAGACCAGGGTCAGCAGTTCGCGCTGGCCTTTGGAGGGAGCCGCGGAAAGCTCAGTGAAAAATACTAGTGCTGAAGGCATGTTCAATATTCCTTAGATCAGCTTCTGTTCGGCCAAGAAATCAACCAAGGCGATACCTGCCTGGCCGCTGTCGTTGATGACCGTTCCGGCTTGGCGCGCAGGGCGGGCTTCAGCTGCGATAACTTCGGTGTTCGAGCCGAGGGCGCCGACCGCGGCTGCATCCAGGCCGATAGCGGCCAGGTCCAGCTCGGTGACAGTCTTCTTCTTGGCAGCCATGATTGCCTTGAAATTCGGGTAGCGCGGCTCGTTGGCCTGGTCGGTGACCGAGAGCACTGCCGGCAGGTTCGCCTTCAGGGTCAAAGTGCGGTCCAGGTGATCGCGCTTAATGGCCAGTTCACGCTGTGCGGCATCGAACTCAACGGCCAGCGCGTGAGTCAGCTGCGCAAAGCCCAGCCGTTCTGCGAGCTGGGCTGGAACAACCGAGGTTTCAGCGTCGGTCGAGGACATCCCGGTAATAACCAGGTCCACGTTGCCGGCATGCTCAACCAGCGCCGCAAGCGCTTTCGACGTGGCAATGGTGTCGGAACCGGCCAAGGCGTCATCGTTCAGATGCAGCCCTGAGCTGGCACCCATCTGCAGGGCCTTCTTGACGGAGTTGCCCGATCCCTTGCCGCCCATGGTCGCGGCGATGACTTCATGCCCGGCGGCGAATCCGCCGTTGGCTTCCACGATGGAAACAGCAGCTTCCACGGCGTATTCGTCAAGTTCGGAGAGTACTGATTCTGCACGGTCAAGGCGCAGCGTTCCCGAATCGATATGACGGTCAAATTGAACATCTGGGACGTGTTTGACCAGGACCACTATTTTCAGTGGAGTGGTGCTTTCCTCGCTCATTCGCGCCTTCCTACGAGCTTCGATGCCCGCACCGGTGCGGGGCACCGGGGCAGGCTAATTCCTTCAGTGTCTATCGTATCGACACAATGCAGTTCACTGGGTGTTTATCGCTCTCAGATCAACAAGTGACGCGGGCTAGTCGATCACCAGCCCGCGTTACTTGTTTCACAGCGTCATCATGACGATTTGTTTAGTTATTTGACAGCGCTCCGACAGTTGCTGTTGCGGTCTGTTCCTTGCCATTGCGAAGGTAGCTGATTTCCACTTCTCCCCCGGCTGGAATCTCGCGGATGGCCGCGGTCACGGTCTGCGAGTCCTGGACTGCACGGCCGTTGACGCCGGTGATCACGTCACCGGACTTCAGACCGGCCTTATCAGCTGCCGAGTCAGGGCTAATTTCAACAACGCGGGCACCCACCGAGAACGCCGAAGCGTTCTGCTGGTTCGATCCAGCTGCGCCCTGCGGGGTCACCGTGGCTCCGAGCAGACCGTGGGTAGCCACGCCGTTATCGATCAGTTCCTGGGCAACACGCTTTGCGTAGTCGATAGGGATCGCGAAGCCAACGCCAATCGATCCGCCTTCTTCACTGTTGCCTGCCGAGGCAATAGCAACGTTGACACCAATGATTTCACCATTGGCGTTGACCAATGCGCCGCCGGAATTGCCGTGGTTGATCGCCGCGTCAGTCTGGATGACGTTTACGTAGATCGAACCGCTTGAACGCTGCTGCTCTTGTTCCTGTCCCGGGAATTGGAAGTTGAATTGGTTGCCATCCCCGCCCTCGCTCTGGTCGCTTTCCTTCGGAACGGCCGAAGAAGCGATGGAGATGGTGCGGTTCAAGGTGGAAATGATGCCGTCGGTGACGGTGCCGCTTAGACCCAGCGGTGCGCCGATGGCGACAGCGGTATCCCCGACATTCAGCTCGGCCGAGGAACCCACGGCGGCAGGCACCAGGCCGTCGGCCTGGATATTGATGACTGCCAGGTCCGATAGAGGATCTGTGCCTACCACGGTGGCACTATGCACCGAACCGTCGTTCATCTGGACCGAAATTTTGGGATTGGCAACTTCGCCACCCAGGGTAACCACGTGGGTGTTGGTCAGAATATTGCCCTTGTCGTCCATGACGATGCCCGATCCGGAACCGCCAGAACCGTTGCCGGAAACCTCGATGGTCACCACGCTTGGGCTTGCCTTGGCGGCAGCGGCGGTGACTTCGGTGACCTTGTCCGGGTTGTTGATCACCACGCCCTCACGCGGCGAACTGCTCACCGAGGAAGACCCCGCGTCGTCATTCATCAGGTAGGTCGTGCCAGCGGCAGTGACGCCACCTACCAAGGCCGCGGCAATCATTCCGGCGATGAGCGTGCTGCCAGAGAAGGACTTCTTGTCCTTGGAAGGCTTCTCGGGCGGGATCGGGTAATTCGCAGGCTCGTTGGACGGAGGGCCGTAAGGGGAACCGTAGGGAGAGCCGTTCTGGACTTGCTGGGCGTCGGAATGCTGTCCGTGGGAGTGGGCCGCGTTCTGCGTTCTGTCAACGGACGGCGCGGGGTAAACGCTGGTTGGATTCTCGCTGGCGCTTGGAGCCTGATTCACTCGCGGGTAGCGCACCGTAGGTTCGGCCGAAGCAATTGGGTCGTTATTGGTGTCGTTAATTGGCTCTGCTGAATCGCCCGCATCGTTCCCACGTGGCTCATTCGGTGTCTGGCTCATGGCTTGCCTCTTTCGAACTGTCGAATCTCTTGAGTTCTATTATCCAACTCTGGTCTGTGGCATCGAATTGTGGTGTCTGAGCACCGGCTGTGAGTTAACTATTCTGCCAGCTGAATGTCGTAGACGTTGTTCATTAGGGCAAATAGAATCAATCATAAGTGTGAACCCAATCTCGGGGATCACCAGATCGGGATTCTCCCGATTTTAGATTGACTGATGCATTTCAGGTGGGGAACAAGACATGCGTATGAAAGCTCGACGGCTCATTGCTGGAGCAGTATTGGCAACGGTAGCCTCTTTCGGCTTATCGGCACCTGCGATGGCTGAATCGCCTGTAACGATTCCACCTGGCGACTTCGTCGTCGATTCTTCAGGCGTGCTCGGCTCCGACGAAGCGCGTTTGGAATCCGAAATTAAGGAACTTCGCAGCAATACCGGACTAAACCTGTTTGCGATATTCGTCGACGAGTTCTCCAACCCAGGCCAGGCTGATCAATGGGCCGCCGAAGTTGCCAACCAAAAGGGTTTGGGCAGCGCTGACTCCATCCTGGTGGTGGCAACCGAGACCCGCCAAGCATATTTTGCTGGCGCCGAAGGCGGTCCGATTGCCAAAGCCGATACTGAAATCTACAGCAGCCAAATCAGCCCGGCACTCAGTGAGAAAAACTGGGCCGGTGCAGTCGAGGGGGCCATCGCTGGCATGCGCAGCGTTGAAGGTGGGGACAGCCCAGATGGTTCATCCTCTGGCGGAGGTTTCCTAACCGTCGTCCTGGCCATTGGTGCCGTTGCTGTGGTTGGGTTCCTTTTCCTTTCACGGCGCAGCAAGAAGAAGACCGCGCAGCTCGGCCAGAGCCAAGGCCAACACCCAGGACAGTACGGCGCCCCTGCTCCGCAGCAGCAGCTGGTCCCCCTGGACAAGCTCCGTTTGCAGGCAGACCAATTGCTGGTGGCTGCAGATGACTCGATCCGTTCTTCGCAGCAAGAATTGGGCTTCGCCGAAGCACAATACGGCAAGCAGGCTGTCCAGGTCTATGTGGAGGATATTGAACAAGCGAAGAACCACCTGACTGAATCTTTCCGCCTGCAGCAGCAGTTGGATGACGATATCCCCGATACCGAGCAAGATCAGCGTTCATGGTTGAATGAAATCATCGACCGTTGCAAGAAGGTCAACAGTTCCCTGCAGGCCCATGCCGACGAGTTCAAGCAATTGCGCCAGCTGGAGCAGAATGCCGAGGATCGCATTACTGAGGTATCGGCGAACCAGGAACCGCTCAACCAGAGGCTGTCGGCCCGCGTGGCAGACTTGGAACGCCTTGCCGGCCAATATGACGCCAGCGCAGTATCGCAGATCAAGGACAACGCCGACCAGGCCGCCGAGCGCCTGACCTTTGCTTCTTCCGCCTTGAAGCAGGCATCAGAGAAACTGGCCACTGACCGATCCAATGCCGCGATCTTGATCCAGAATGCGGAAGAAGCCCACGACCAGGCCGATGTGCTGCTCAAGGCCATCAACAAGGCTGGCGAAGCCTTGGGGCAGGCCCAGCAAGACTTGAAGTCCGCAATCGCGCTGGCCGAACGCGACGTGGCTCAAGCGAACGCCTTCGTGGGCAACGGAGCAAATCCCCGCCTTTCTAGCGCCGCGGCCGGTGTCGAAAGCACTCTGGCGAATACCAAGCAAGCACTGAGCAGCGGCAAATACAACCCGCTGGCTTTGATCACCCAGCTCGATGAGTCCGTTCGCCCGCTTTCAGAAGCTCTTTCAAGTACGCGTAACCAGGCTCAGCAGGAACAATCAGCCCGTGCACAACTGGATTCGTTGCTGCACACCGCAGCGTCGCGCATCAGCGGTACCGACGATTACATCCGTGCCCGTCGCGGCGGCGTCCGCTCTTCAGCTCGAACCCGCCTTGCTGAGGCCCAGCGCACCTTCGATGAGGCGCGCTCGCTTTCTGGCAGCGATCCGCTGCGTGCTGTAGGTTCCGCACAGCGTGCCATTCAGCTAGCTGACCAAGCTGCGCAGATGGCCGAAAGCGACGTCAGCGGATTCGACGGCTTCGGCGACTCGCGCGGTTACGGGAACTACGGCCGTGGCCGCGGGGGCGGGATGTTTGATGGCATCGGTGGCGCGATGCTCGGAGGCATCCTGATCAATACCATCCTCGGCGGCGGAGGCCATGGCGGTCATTCCGATGGCGGCGACGGTGGAGGTTTCTTTGGCGGGGGCGGCTTCGGTGGCTTCGGCGGCGGCGGAGGCGGCTTTGGAGGAGG
Organism: Glutamicibacter sp. NPDC087831; assembly: GCF_044742845.1. NCBI lineage: Bacteria > Bacillati > Actinomycetota > Actinomycetes > Micrococcales > Micrococcaceae > Glutamicibacter > Glutamicibacter sp. NPDC087831. The sequence goes on along the minus strand of NZ_JBIUVH010000001.1, from coordinate 470,623 downwards.
TGACTTCGGAGGCGGAGGAGGCGGCAACTTCTAGCTTGCCGGACCAGTTTCACCAGAAGGTTTCAAGTTCATAGTGTTTTCTTGACGGACAGAAAGGTCCAACCATGATCAAGCAGTCAATCTTCGGACGCATTTCACAGTTGGCCAAGGCCAATATCAATGCAATGCTCGACTCAGCTGAAGATCCCCAGAAAATGATGGATCAGATGGTGCGCGACTACAACGACAATATTGCTGAAGCAGAGCAGGCGATTGCCCAGACCATCGGCAACTTGCGCATGCTGGAAGACGACTTCCGGGAAGACGAGCAGGCAGCTTCCGAGTGGGGCAACAAGGCTCTGGCAGCATCCAACAAGGCAGAAGAGTTCCGAGTTGCAGGCAATGCCGATGATGCCTCGAAGTTCGACAACTTGGCTAAGGTCGCCATCCAGCGCCAGATGCAGGCAGAGTCCGAGATGAAGACCGCCGAGCCGACGATCGCCTCGCAACGCGAGATCGTGGACAAGCTCAAAAGCGGCTTGAACATGATGAAGGAAAAGCGTACCGAACTGGCAAGCAAGCGCGACGAGCTGGTCGCCCGTTCCAAGTCGGCACACGCTCAAAACCAGGTCAATGAAGCCATCAAGTCCGTGAACATCATGGATCCGTCCAGCGAAATTGGTCGCTTCGAAGAAAAGGTTCGTCGCGAAGAAGCCCGCGTTCGCGGTGCTGCAGAATTGCAGGCATCAAGCCTGGACTCCCAGTTCGAGTCTCTGGAAGATCTGGGTGAGCAGACCGAGGTGGAAGCCCGTCTGGCCGCTCTGAAGGCCAAACAAACCGATGCTTTGGAGAGCTAAACTTTCTGCTCTCTGAACTGTGTCAATTGGCTGGCAGTGCGAAAGCATTGCCAGCCAACTTCTTTAATGCTTAAACCAAAAGCGGAGACCCTTCCGGATCTCCGCTTCCACTTTCGTGGCGGGGAGAGTGTGTAGATTCACGACATATTAGACACATGAGTCGGGACATCCTAGACACTCGCATCTTGACCGATGAGTCGCGTCATCCTTGACACTATTACATGTCTAGAAACCACGTCATCGTCCACCAGATCCGCGACGCCGGCATGAGCGTCACCGAAGCCTCCCGCCACTACAAGATCTCTCGCCAACGCATCTACCAGCTACTACGCGCCTACGACCACGGCGGCGATGCCGCGCTGGAACCTGCCAGCAAAAAACCACACACCAACCCGCGCGCCACCAGCCCCGAACTCACAGCACGCATCCTCGAATTACGCCGCACGCTCACCGCCAACGGCCTCGACGCAGGCCCCATGACCATCCAATACCACCTAGGCAAAGAGCACTTGCACGTGCCTTCCACGGCCACCATCCGCAGAATCCTTCACGCCCACGGCCTGATCACCCCAGAACCGAAAAAACGCCCGAAGAGCAGCCTGCACCGATTCCAATCCGAGCAACCCAACGAAACCTGGCAATCGGACTTCACCGAAGCGAGACTAGCCAACGGGCACACCGTCGAAATCCTGCACTGGCTCGATGACCACTCGCGATACCTACTGCACTGCTCCGTGCACGAAGAGATCACCACACAAATCGTCATCGACAGTTTCACCTGGTGCATCAACCACTACGGCCCACCGCAAAGCACCCTGACCGAAAATGGACTGGTTTACACAACACGGCTGCTCAAAGGCCTGAACAAGTTCGAAAAACTACTGATCGCCCTAGGGATACGCCAGAAAAACGGGAAACCTTATCACCCGCAAACTCAAGGAAAGATCGAGCGTTTCCACCACACAGAACACCTCTGGGTCAACGCGCGACCACGCGCTGAATCGATCACCGAACTGCAAGAGATCCTGGATGAGTTCCAGAAGGTTTACAACCATGAACGTCCACACCGTGCACTGAATCGGGAAACACCGAGCCAGTGGTACCACCGAACACTCAAGGCCCGGCCGAACCTCAAGAACGTCACGCGGGACCGCGAGTTCCGCATCCGACATGACCGGATCGACAAGGATGGAAAAGTAACCCTGAGACACGAGGGAAAACTACGTCACTTAGGGGTGCGGAAAATACACCGTAGAAAGAAAGTCGTGATGCTCATCGACACTGAAGAAGTCACGGTGATGGACGTAGAAACTTCAGAGGTGCTTAGTCGCCACTCCATCGACCCCGGCAAATCCTATTGGCCCGATAAACAGAAATCCCCCGGGCGGTGGCCGGGGGAAACTGATAATAATTTGTAAAGCATGTCGCAACTCATCTGTAAACGATGTCTCGACTCTCCACATTCGTGGCGGGGAGAGGATTTGAACCTCTGACCTCCGGGTTATGAGCCCGGCGAGCTACCGAACTGCTCCACCCCGCGTCGGTAAATACAACATTACCAATCAGTGAATGACTTGGCCAATCCTGGGATAGTGCATTGCGTCACCAAGAGACCCCTGGCTCATGAAGCGGGGAAATCGCCCCACTCCCCACGGCATCTCCACAGGGTCAAGGGAAAGCTTTTCAGGACCATCCGGCGGGCTCGAAACAAAATCAACGCCATGGGTCCGCTGCCTGTCCGCCTCGGCCCAGTGAATGCGGACATATTAGTTGCTCCCCCATCGGGAAGTCGATCATGTGCCTACTGGCGCTTGGCCACGCTCACCCGTTGGCGCCGTCCTGAGAAATCCAATTAAACCAAAAACGGAGACCCTTCCGGATCTCCGTTTCCACTTTCGTGGCGGGGAGAGGATTTGAACCTCTGACCTCCGGGTTATGAGCCCGGCGAGCTACCGAACTGCTCCACCCCGCGTCGGTAAATACAACATTACCAATCAGTGAATGACTTGGCCAATCCTGGGATAGTGCATTGCATCACCAGGACACCCCCGGCTCGCGAAGCGGGGGCAACCGCCCAACTCTGCACAGGCTCTCCCCCGGATGAAGGGAAAGCTTTTCAGACCCATCCGGCGAGCTTGAATAAGAATAAACGCCACGGTCGCCCATTGGCGCAGGCCTGAGAAGTCCGGTTAAACCAAAAACGGAGACCCTTCCGGATCTCCGTTTCCACGTTCGTGGCGGGGAGAGGATTTGAACCTCTGACCTCCGGGTTATGAGCCCGGCGAGCTACCGAACTGCTCCACCCCGCGTCGGTAAATACAACATTACCAACTGGTGAACTCAATAGCGAATCGAAAAGAGTGTCCTTAATCGCACTACGCCTAAATGTCCGACCTGATCCGAATTATCCTTTGGTTATATCCAGATGCCTCGGCCCGGCGTTACCCGGGTTTCAAAGACCCCAGGGGTCTTCCGCCGCATGATTGCACACTCCGGCGGGTAGCCCGTCGCCACAAGGTGCCTGAGAGTCTGCTGCGATCACCCTAGCCCGCTCAGGGGAAGATTCTCGGGCCTTCCAGCGCCCGGGGCCCTGCGGTAGGCCTGGAACTGCGTCAGCCTTCGGCCCCAACTTACACATATGCCGGCGACCGCCCCCTTCCCGTACATGGGTTGACGGCAGTTCCCGCATCAATTCACGGGTACTGATCCGGCAACGGGCAACTTGCAGATTAACGCAAAATGGAGATCCGTTAGGATCTCCATTTTGCCATTCGTGGCGGGGGCAAGATTTGAACTTGCGACCTCCGGGTTATGAGCCCGGCGAGCTACCGAACTGCTCCACCCCGCGATGACTAGACAATTCTTGCATCATCGCGGAGTGAAAGCAAATCGGTCAGCTGATGCTAGTGCTTAGCCTTCAGCACCGTCCTGGGGTGCTGGCGATTGGGCTGCGTCCTGATTTTGTCCGTCGTCCAGTTTCACATCCCCGTCAACCTCGGTGCCGTTGATGGCCGCATCTGCGTCCATCGCGCGGGTCAAGGCATCCTCCAACTGCTTCTGCGATTCGCCGTAGGCTCCGAAGTCACTCTTGGCCAGCGCTTCCTGGCCATTCTTGATGGCTTCATTCGCATCAGCCAGAGCTTCGGAGAGCTTCTGGGTATCAGTCTTGGTTGGTTCCTTCTCGCCCTTTGGATCATCCTCTGGCGTAACGCCTTCGGTCTCACCAGTCACTGCACCGGACTCACCGCCGAAGACCTCATCCAGTGCTTCAGCCAAGGTATCGGCGAAGCCAACCTTGTCGCCGAAGGAAACCAGGACCTTACGCAAGGTCGGGTAGCTGGTCTGTCCCGAGGACTGAACGTAGACCGGCTGAACGTAGAGGATACCGCCGCCAACTGGCAGCGACAGCAGGTTGCCGTTCTTGACCTCCGAAGCACCCTGACGCAGCAGGTTCAATTCAGTGGTCACGCGTGTGTTGGTATCGAAGTTCTGCTGTGCTTGGCCTGGGCCAGGAACCGCAGTATCTCGTGGCAGCTCGAGCAGGCGCAGCTTGCCGTAGTCTTCGGCCTTCGCCCCAGGTTCGGAGCCGGCATCGGCGTTGGCCGAAAGGAAGCCGAAGAGCACGTTGCGCTGCTGGCCGTTGGCCGCGGCAGCAGGGATAAACGTCGAGGTCAGCGAGAACGACGCTTCATCCTGGGTCGGCATCTTCAAGGACATGAAGTATGGCGGCTGCTTCACGCCAGCGGCGGATGAGGTCGGATCATCCGGCACAGCCCACGCGTCGTTGGACTCGTAGAACGCGTCCGGGTTGTCCACGTGGTAGGTGGTTAGCACTTCGCGCTGCACCTTGAACATGTCCTCAGGGTAACGTACGTGCTCCATCAACTCAGCCGACATGTCATCCAACGGGTTCAATGCCGTAGGGAAGACCTTCTGCCAGGACTGCAGGATCGGGTCTTCGGTGTCCCAGGCGTAAAGCTTGACCGTTCCGTCATAGGCGTCGACGGTGGCCTTCACCGAGTTGCGCAGGTAGTTCACGCGGCCGGTCAAAGACAGGTCCTGCGCATTAGTCAGCGAGTCGGTCACTGCCGAGTCCAATTGCTGCTGCTGCGAATACGGGAAGTCGTTGGAGGTGGTGTAGCCATCGATGATCCACTGCACGCGGCCATCAATGATGGCAGGGTACGCCTGGGAATCCAGCGTCAGGTACGGAGCAACCTTGCTCACGCGATCGCGAGGATCACGATCGTAGAGGATCTGCGATTCGCTATTGACGTTCTGTGAGAGCAAGAGGTCAGTGGAGGCGAACTTCAGTGCGTAGACCAAGCGGTTGAACATGTTGCCAACGTTCGGACCGCCATCGCCCTGGAAGGTATAGCGGGTGTCTTGGTTCTCGCCACCGGTACCTGGACGGTCAAGTTCCTGGTCGGTCCATCCCTCATCCGGCCCGCCGACAATGGAGTAGGACGGAGAATTCTCACCGAAGTAGATCCGCGGCTCGTAATCCTCGTCGGTAATCAAATCACCGGAGGTCGGGATGCCACCGAGCATGAAGTCCGGACGACCACCGGCAGCCACGCGGTTACCGTAGGCAGCCACCAGGCCGTAGCCATGGGTGTAGTTGATGTGCTGGTTCACCCACGTGTCGGTTGGGTCCACGTTCACTTCACGGGCGGCAATAACGGTATCTTCCACCTTGCCGTCGATCTCGTAACGGTCGACGTTAAGGGTCTCGGCGAAGGTGTAGTAGCCGCGGAACTGCTGCAGCTGCGCGAAAGCAGCCGAAACCAGGTTTGGATCCAGCAGGCGGATATTCGCGGTGGTTGAGGTTTCCTCGGCCAGCGCATTCTTCTCAGTCGAGATCTTCGCATCGTAGTCAGTAACTTCGACATCGTCGAGACCGAAAGCCAAGCGCGTCATTTCGATGTTGCGCTCAATATAGTCGCTCTCCAACGCCCTTTGGGAAGGGACCACCTTGTACTGCTGGATCAGGAACGGGTAGACGCCGCTGGCAACGATCATCGTTGCTACCAGCATGGCGGTGCCGATCAATGGCAAACGCCAGCGACCGTTGATTGCCGCAATCACGAAGGTGATGGCGATAAGGACTGCCACAATGGCCAGAATCATCTGTGCAGGGATGACAGCGTGGACATCCTTGTACAGTGCACCGGCGACACGGCCGGACTGGTCGGTGAGGGTCTCGTACTGGCCGATCCAGAAGTTCACAGCCTGGAAGATCAAGAAGACTCCGACAACAACTGCGGTGTGCACCCGGGCGGCCTTGCCAACGGTTATGCCGCCACGCTCTTCAACGCGGATTCCGCCGTAGAGGTAGTGGGTCAGCAGACCAGCCACGCCGCTGAGCAGCACGACCGAGATCAGGAAGCCGTTGACCAGTGCGATGAATGGAAGGGAGAAAACGAAGAAGCCCAGATCCATGTTGAACTGGGGGTCAGTGCTACCGAAACCGACCTGGTTGAAGAACAGCAAGATGGTCTGCCACTGTCCGGCCACGGCAACGGCAGCGAAAATGCCGATCACCAATGGAATGCCAACCATCAGGAATCGGCGGACTGGTTCCAGCTGGGCCTGGTAGCGCGACATGGAATCAGGTCGGGTCGAGTTTGGCGCATAGACAGGGCGGTGCTTGTAGGCACTGCGCATCGAGAACCACATTGGAACCGCCATCAGCACCAAAGCGATCAGGAAGATCACTATTTTGGAGATCCGCTCAGTCCAGTAGACCTCGGAGAAACCCAGCTGGTTGAACCAGAGGATATCAGCGTAGAAATTCGACAAGAAAACGAAGACTGCGACGAGAATGACCACCGCGAAGATGGTCAGGGTCAACGGCGAGGCTTTCTTGCCCGAAGGGTTGGAAGGTCGTTGTGGTTCTTGGGGCCGCGGCGGACCCCCGAACGGACTATCCGATCCGAAAGACACTATCTATTCCTTACTTTGGGTTCTTCCCGTTGTTCCCAACAAGAGAACTCGTGTACCTAATTCTTGTACGGGCGTTGTGTACGAGACTGGTTTCCTTGCATCACATTCTTCCCTTGATGCCCGGCTAAATCTATTCGCATGTCGTGAAAGTCGCCGGGTCTTCACCTGCGGCGATCTTCTCCAATGCCTGGCGAGCTTCTGACAGGGTTGCAACCTTGATGACATCCAGTCCGGCAGGAATACGCCCTATGGCTTCAGCGCAGTTGTCGGCTGGGGCCAAGAAGACGGTTGCTCCGGCATTCTTCGCCGCCACCATCTTCTGGGCGATTCCACCGATTGGACCGACCTTGCCATCGGCTGAAATCTCACCGGTACCTGCGATGTGGTGGTCTCCCGCCAATGAGCCTTCCGTCAGGCGGTCAATGATCGCCAAGGCAAACATCATGCCGGCGCTGGGACCGCCAACATTTTCCAACCCGAAGCTCACATCGATAGGGAACTCGTATTCGTTGCCCAGGAAGACACCCAACTGGCGTTCGCCATTCTCGGCTTCCTTGGTGTTCACAGTGACATCTACGTCGCTGTAGACGCCATGCTTATCCGGTCTGCCAACGGTCAAGATTGCTGGTTCTGCACCGCGGGAATTCAGTTCTTCCTTCAGCTGTTCCAGCGAAGTGATCTTCTCTCCTTCGAATTTCAGAAGGCGATCCTTGGGCTCAAGCACTTTTTCATTCGTGCCGGTGGAGAACTCAGCGACCGTAAGCCACTCGGTAAAGCCCTGATCCAGCTCGGCCAAAGCCGCTGCCACAGCCGAGTCCTGCGATGAAGTCATCATGAAATCATTTTGTTCATTCTTCTCTTCTGAAGAGACACCACGAGAAATGATGGTTTCTTCAGGAACTAGATCCTTGGCCGGATTGACCAATGCTTCAAGTACGACAGGTATGGTGATTCGGTTCTGCCCGCCACCCTGGACGTAAATGGTCAACAGATCCAAGACGCTCTCCGAAGGGTATGACTGGGCTCCCTTGATGGAGACCACATCGTGCCCGTTGTCCTCGCCAAGAGTGTTAAACACTGGGCCAGGCGACCGGATCATGAAATTCGTCGGGAGAAACATCATGACGCCGATCAGGAGGAGCGCAACGACGCCGGAGCTGGTGCGTTTCATGGTTTTGGAACCTCGCGGAGTGCGGCTGGAATCGCCTGGCTCCAAAGTCGAGTCTTGTGGTTCCTGTACGTGCACTGATCCTGCTCCCGCCAACTGTCAAAAAATACGCGGATCCGTCCTTGCAGACATCCCCACCCTTAGCCTACTGAAGCCCTGGGTTTAAAAGCATCAGCATCAAGGCGTATTCGATGTGCCGAAAGCGAACTGAAGCCCAGATTCATGGGAACTATCAGCTACTCGCGGTAGTTTTAAAGGCATGGCACAGAACCCCCCGAATAACCGCCCTAACGGCGATGACGACGAAAACAATCCGCAGGACCCATTTTCTGCAATGTTTGGTCAGCTCTTCGGTGGCGGATTCGACCCGAATGACCTCCCGCCGCAGCTTCGTGATGCCCTTGGTGCTCAAGGCGATCCGGCTGCGATGCAGAAAATGATGCAGCAGGCCCAGGCCATGATGTCCGCGATGATGAGCAATAACGCGTCTTCCGGTCCGGTGAACTGGAAGCTTGCATCCGACACCGCTTTGCAGGCATATGCCAGCGATGATCCGGCGGTATCGGACGCGCGCAACAACGCCATCAGCGATGCGTCAAACCTTTCTGAACTGTGGCTGAACAACGCTACGGTGTTCGAGTCGAACGGCCGCTCGACCGAGGCATGGACTCGTAAACGATGGTATGACAAGACCCTGGCCACCTGGAAGCAGGTCACCGAGCCTGTTGCCGAGTCGGTAGCTAACGCAATCACCACCGCGATGAAGGATCAGATCCCCGAAGAGATGAAGGGCATGCTCGGCAATTCCGATGGCATGTTCCGCAATCTCGGAGCCAGCATGTTCGGCATGCAGCTGGGCACTGCACTGGGCGGCTTGGCAACCGATGTGCTTGGCGGCACCGATATCGGCCTGCCTTTGGCAGGAACCACTCCAGGCATTATCGCGGCCAACGTCAGCAAGTTCGGCGATGGCCTTGAAATCCCAGAGCAGGAAGTCCTGCTGTATGTGATTCTGCGGGAGAACGCACACGCACGATTGTTCAACCGGGTCCCTTGGCTAAGCTCCAAGTTGATTGGTGCCGTGGAATCCTATGCTCGGGGCATCCATATCGACATGTCGCGCATTGAAGAAGCAGTACGCGGTATCGATCCGTCCAACCCTGAAGCGCTGCAGTCGATGCTGGGTGAAGGATTGTTCACCCCGCAGCGCACCCCCGCTCAGGAGAAGGCTCTAGAAAACCTAGAACTGACGTTGGCATTGATCGAGGGCTGGGTTGATCATGTGGTCTCCTTGGCCGCCCAGAACCTTCCATTTGCTGGTCACCTGCGCGAGACGATGCGTCGCCGCCGAGCTTCGGGTGGCCCAGCTGAGACTGCCTTCGCATCTCTGGTTGGCCTTGAATTGCGCCCACGCAAGCTGCGCGAAGCGGCTGCCCTGTGGGAGCACTTGTACGACGAACGTGGAATCGAGGGCCGTGATGCCGTATGGGATCACCCAGATCTGATGCCTACCGCGGAAGACCTCACCGATCCCAAGGGCTTCACGCATCGCCGTGAAGTTGCCGCGACCGAGTTCGACGACTTTGACGCAGCACTGGGTAAGCTTCTGGACGGCGGCTTCGACAACGCTGAACCCGAAGCCGAAGGCGATGACGGTTCAGGGAATCCAGAGGATCCGAAGAACTGATTAGATCGAAACCTCGAAGGAGGGATGTGCACGAGTGCACATCCCTCCTTCGTGCATTGAGCTACTGTTCCTCGTCATGGCCGAAACCCGAAAGTTCATCCTGGGCCCGGCCCAATTCCTTGGCGTGAGCGTTGTAGCCTGCGTGGAATGCCTCCAAGAAAATATCCGCCTGCGCTCGGCGTTCGAACCGGTTCAGCAAAGCCTGGAACCTAGGTCCGTGGCCGGCCCGCGGGACCACCAGATGCGCAAGCTCGTGGACTAGAACATAGTCCTGCACCCAGCTGGGCATATGCTGCAACGTGACCGATAAGCGGATGCTGCGCTGCCGATATGAAGCCGAACCCCAACGCTTATTTTGGTTGGCTACCCAACGCACGGATTGCGGCGCGGCTTCGCCGGCGAAGTACTGCTGGTCAAGAGATGCCGCTCGGCGCTCCAGCGCATCATCGGTATGACCCGCGGTACGCGCTTGGCGTCCCTTGCGATACTTCGAGATCATCTCATCAACGAAAGCGCGTTCCGTTTTTTCGTCCAGCGCTGCAGGGACTTGGATAATCAGCCGGTTATCGCGCCACTGGGAGGAAATGGTCTTCTTGCGCTTGGCCGAGCGGAGAACCCGCACTGGAATCTCATCCGGCGCGACGAAGTCGACGGTGTTTGGAAAAGCTGGCATTGCATTGCGCCTCTTTCCTCATCTATGGCAGCGGCCGGGGACCTTCCTGTCCGCTCACTACGTGATCTCTAAGCTACGTCCTAGCCTGAACAGCTTCGGACCAATTCGCCAACTTGTGGAGAACCCTATGCGCGGCGCTCGTCAACGACCGCAAGCACCGCCTCGCCATATCGTTCAAGCTTGCTACGTCCCACCCCGGGAATCTTCGACAATCCCTGGATTGAATCCGGCTGGTGCTCCGCGATGGACATGAGGGTTGCATCGGTGAATATGACGAATGCCGGGACCGCGTTGGATTGGGCAACCTCCGATCGCCATTCACGCAAAGTCTCAAACAACGCTTCATCATAGGCAGCAGGGCACGAGGCGCAACGTTTGAGCTTTCGCTCTTTTGCACTGGTCAAGAAGGATCCACAGGTCATGCAGACTGCGGGCGTGATTTTCTGTTCGCGTTTGCGGTAGGTGGTCTGCTGCCTGCTGCTGGCTTGGCGTACCGATTTAATTCCATCGAGGAATCGTGATGGGTATCGGTGCGCGCGTCCGCCCGGGGTCCTTGCCAGCGACCAGGACAGGTACAGGTGCTTCCGTGCGCGGGTAATACCCACGTACAGCAGCCGCCGTTCTTCATCGAAGCCCGCTTGGTCCTTGGCATAGGAGATCGGGACCAGGCCTTCGTTCAATCCAACCAGGAATACAGCATCCCATTCCAGCCCCTTGGCTGCGTGGAATGATGCCAAGGTGACGCCATCCAGAGTTGGCGCGTGCTGGATCGCTGCGCGGTCTTCCAATTCCTTGACCACATCGTGCAATGTGGCATCAATGTCTTGTTCTTTTTTAAGCGCAACGACTTCGTCGGCCAGGCGAACCAGTGCCGACATCGATTCCCAACGCTGGCGCACCGCACCAGTGCCGCCGCTTGGGGCATTCGCCGAGTAGCCGTGCGAGGAGAGCACATCGCGCACCATCTGCGCAACCGGAGTATCTGCGGCGACGCTCAAGCCGGCCCGCAAGGCCAGCATCCCTTCCTTGACTTCGCGACGGGAGAAGAACCGCTCGGCACCACGCATTACGTAGGGGATGGAATACGCCGTCAGTGCTTGCTCAAAAGCCTGGGACTGCCCGTTAGTGCGGTACAAGATGGCAATCTCGGAGATGTCCTGGCCGTTTTTGAGCAGCTGCTTGATGCGCTGGGCGACTTCCTCGGCTTCATTTTCGTCATCCGTCGCTTCAAAGAATTCAGGGGCCGGACCGTGATCGCGTTGCGCGATGAGTTCCAGTGGTTCGGGCCAGGTCACGTTACGGTCAGGGACTTGGGATTCAATGCGCCGATTAGCAAGCACCTTATTCGCCAGGTTCACGACTTCAGGAGTGGAGCGGTAATCGCGTACCAGCTTCACGACCTTTGCTTCCGGAAACCGTGTGCCGAAGTTCAGCAAGAAGTCTGGGCGTGCACCGGTGAAAGAATAGATGGTCTGGGAGGCATCGCCCACCACGCACAGTTCGTTGCGCTGGCCAAGCCAGAGATCCAGGAGCCGTTGCTGCAACGGCGAAACGTCCTGGTACTCGTCGACGACGAAGTGGCGGTACTGCTGGCGTACACTGGCTGCGACTTTTTCATTGTCTTCAAGAATTGCAATGGTCAGCAGCAGTACGTCTTCAAAGTCGATAACTCCGCGGTCATCTTTGAGCTCTTCGTAGGTTTGGAAGATGCGGGCCATGCTCACTGCTTCGAGACCGTTGGGCAGTTCTCGGGAAGACGCAATCTTGGCGTAGCTTTCCGGGGTATGCATGGAGACCTTGGCCCATTCGATTTCCGCAGCCAGATCACGGACCATGGCGCGGTCGCTGGAAATGCGCAGGCGACGCGCCGCCTCCGCAATGAGCGGGGCCTTGTGTTCTACCAAGTTCGGCAGGGTACCGCCAACGGCCTGCGGCCAGAAGTACTGCAGCTGGCGCAAGGCAGCTGCGTGGAAGGTACGCGTCTGCACGCCGGGTGCGCCGAGCTGACGCAAGCGGGTACGCATCTCCGCAGCTGCACGCGTGGTGAAAGTCAGCGCGAGAACACTGGTCGGGTTGTAGATGCCAGTATGCACGCCGTGGGCGATCCGGTGGGTAATTGCTCTGGTCTTGCCGGTTCCTGCGCCCGCCAGAATACACAGTGGACCGCTGAGGGTTTCAGCTGCTTGCCGCTGTTCAGCATCCAGTCCCGCCAGCAAATTGTCTGCTGGCGGATTGTCGTATTCGGTCACTTGCTCAGGGCCTCCGGAAGGGGTTCGCCGTACCAGGTACGGATCAATGCGTGGGCTATCGAGACTCCGCGCGGTATATCTATTGTTCCTGATTCCAGAGCTTCACGCAGTTCGGCTCGTGTGAACCAGCGAAGGTCCATGATTTCTGCACCATCCGGAACCAGCTCTTCGCTCAAGGCTTCAGCAGCGAAACCGAGCATCAGCGATCGCGGCATTGGCCAGGGCTGGGAACCGCGGTAGGCGACCTCTCCAATACGCACACCGGATTCTTCAAAGATCTCGCGGCGCACAGCAGACTCTAGGGACTCCCCTGCTTCGACGAATCCTGCAAGCACCGAGTACATCCGGTGCTTGAAGGTGGCGTTGTATCCGAGCAGCAATCGATCTTGGCTGTCGATCACCGAGGCAATGATTGCCGGGTCGGTACGTGGAAAAAGCTCGTGGTCATTGTTCACGCAACGCTGGCCCCACCCGAAGGTGGCAGCCCTAACGGGTGAACCGCAGCGTGGGCAGAATTTCTCTGAACGGATCCAATTGGCGATCGCCTGCGCTTCAACGAAGAGTTCTGCATGCAGTTCATTGAGCAGGTTGAAGCCTTCACGTAGCGTCGTCCAGCGCTCGATGCCGCTGGAGGCATAGTCCTCGGCATCAACGAGAGCCAGAACGTATTCCGTGCCTGATGCACGCCCCAGGTACACCTGGCGCTCGGAGTCTTTTGCGAGGTAGTCCGTGCCGTTGAGAAAGAAGAGATCAGAGCCGATAGTTGCCGCGCCACCACCACTGATCAGCAGCACCTTGGTGCTGCGCTGCTTAAATAGGCCAGGCAAAAGCATCGGGTCTTGCTTTTCGGTCAGTGGGCGCTCAATCAGAGACTGTCCGAAGTGAAGTCCGGTAAGTGGGGTTCGATAAGTTTCTGCCAGAGCCATACCTCTAACCTAATGCACATAGCGCTCCAGAATCTTGATGCTTGCTCAATGTGGATAGCTGTTGATCAATGAGATTCGTCGCAACTCTGAATGTTGCCGGTGAATCCCGCCATATTCCGTGCGTCATTCAACGATAGAAAAGGGAATCTCGCATACGGTGGAACTTGTGAAACGCACTGCCATGGAACTCGCCGCAATTGCCACCGCCGCCGTCCCCGGATTGACTCCGGTAGGCTTCGCGGCGCTGTCCGACGATGCAGAAGATTTTGACTCAGCATTGATCGTCGACGCACTCAAGCATCGCTGGCGCGTTCGTTCACCTCGGCATGACGAGGCAAGCATGCGTCTGGAAGCAGAGCTTTCGGCCTTGCGCGCTTTCTCCGCCAAGGTCCGCGCTTCACTGCCGTTTTCCTTGCCTGCCGTAGCCGGCACCGTGCGCCAGGGCCCACTGCGCACCTTTGTCTACAAGGATATGCCCGGACACGTTCCGACCCTCGATGAATTGGTTGATGTCGGCAGCAACCTGGCCAAGTCGCTGGGCCAATGCATGGCTGCCATCCACCAGATCCCAGATGAAGCTGTTGAAGTGGCAGGCCTGCCGACCTACACTGCCGACGAGATTCGACAGCGCAAACTCAACGAACTGGATACGGCCGCGGCTACGGGCAAGGTGCCAAGCGGTTTACTGCGCCGTTGGGAACACGCCATGGAGGACGTGGCGCTGTGGCGTTTCAACGCTGCCGTAGTTCACGGCGACTTCGATGAAGAGCAGCTGCAGATTTCCCATTCCAGCATCACTGCAGTCAAGGGCTGGACAGATTTGCACGTCGGTGATCCCGCTGATGACTTCGCTTGGCTTTCGGCCATAGAAGACCAGAGCTTCAGCGAGCGCGTTTTCACCGCCTATGTCGAAGCCCGCGGCAAGGCTGCGGATCCGCACATCATGCGTCGCGCCGCGCTGGCCGCCGAATTCGCGCTGGCGCAGTGGCTGGTGAAGTCTTTGGATTCCAAGGACTACGAGCGCATCGCCGAGGCCGAAGAGATGCTACGCGAATTGGACCAGAACATCGCGGAGTACGGTGGCCAGCCATTGTCGGTCGTGGAAGCTCCGCGCCCTTTGGCTCCCCAGCCAGAAGCACCGGCCCAGAAGGCTCCGGAAAAGCCGGCCGCCGTCGCCGCGCCAAGCATTAACACCGACAAGGTCACTCCCCTGGCAGCGGAATCGCCGAACTCCGCAACACCCCGAAGCACAGCGTCCAATGTCCAGGCCGCGCCAGAGGAGTCTGGTGACCAGCCAAAATCTGATGCTGTTCAGGCTGATGCCAAGAACAGTTCGCCTGCGAAGGATGAACCCGCCTCCAAGGCCGCCGAACACGATAGTGATGCAGCGGAGGCCGAGTCAGCTGCCGCACGGCCAATGAGCACGGCTGAGCCTGCTGAAAAGAACAACAAGCCTGTTGAGGACGCCGAGAAGTAAAGACTTCCCAGCGTCCTGAGCGGCTAGCCTTCGAGCTGTTCAAACGCGCTGCTGATCATCTGTTCCAGTTCTTGCTCATCGGAGAGATACTCCGCGTGGATCGTAATGCCCGCCGCCACATAGTAGAAGGCGGCCTTGATCTCCTCTAGCGGGATTCCGTGCAGGCGTGACCAGCCCAGACGATACACCGCGAGCTGGACCAGCTTGCTCTTCAGATCCTTGCCGCTAGGAACTCGACCGGTTTTCCAGTCCAGCATCAGCCACGTACCGTCGTCCATCCGGAAGACGGCATCAATGCGGCCACGCACAGCCACCGGACCCACACGGGTCTCCAATGGAACCTCGACATAGGCCGGCTGCAGCTTGGACCATTCGCTGCATAGGAACGCTTCCTTCATGGATTCAAGGTCCAGCGCCTCATCAAGATAGCCATCTGCCGGATCCTGCAGGTCTCCCAGATCAAGCATTGACGTCTTCTCGTAGAACTCTTCAATCCAGGCATGGAACGCGGTACCGCGCCGTGCAGCGAGCCCCGGTCGACGCGGCACCGGGCGTCGAAGGTTTTCCAGTACCCCAACCGGGTCCTCGGCCAGCTCGACAAACAATGAAGCACGCACATGCTCTGGTGCCTCGATGCTGCGCTCACGGCCAGCCAAGAACTCGCGCTGGCCTAGAAGTTTCTCGGCTTCTTCAGCCCACTGCCTCCCGAAGCTGGTCAGCGGCTCATGATCTGTTGGAACGGATTCGAGATCCTTCGCCACTTCCGCAATGACATTGCGCCGTGAATACGGGTATGGAGTCTTTTGCACTCCCCCCGTGACGACGGGGCCTTCCAATGGATCGTACGGCCACAGCGCTTCAAGGGGCGTCAAAGTGCTCGGGTTTTGTTCCGGCGCTTCTTCGTCCTTCACCCAGACCCCGATCTCCGCCTGGGGTTCCTCGCCTTCGGCCAGCGGAAGCAAACAGGTGAAGAATTCTGATGGCTCGGTTGGCTTGGTACGGGTGCTCGTCCAGACGCTGCTACTGCAAATCAGCAATGACTTGGCGCGGGTCACCGCAACATAGGCCAGGCGACGCTCTTCGGCAATGTGGTGGTCCTCTACCTGGTCCTTGAAGACCGATTCGGCTTCCAGCAGTTCCTTCAAGGCCGGCTGTTCGGTGTCCCATTGGGGCAGGTCGCGGGCGTCGCCACGGATTTCCCAGGGCAGCGCTTTGTCACCGCTGGTCCACCGGTC
The DNA here is from genome assembly GCF_044742845.1 of Glutamicibacter sp. NPDC087831. Lineage (NCBI taxonomy): Bacteria > Bacillati > Actinomycetota > Actinomycetes > Micrococcales > Micrococcaceae > Glutamicibacter > Glutamicibacter sp. NPDC087831. The sequence continues at coordinate 454,426 of NZ_JBIUVH010000001.1, read as the reverse complement.
GGATTTGGAACCCGGGAACACCCCGTCGTTCAAGGTCATCACCGCCACGATGTCCCATTCCAATCCCTTGGACGCGTGAACCGTCAGCAATTGGACTGCCGCGGGGTCAGCATCTTCGCTTGGCAGCGGTAGTCCCTTTTCCTTTTCGGCGGCCTGTTCCAGCCACATCAAGAAGCCGGACAGTTCAACGCGTGGCGCATTGCGGCAGTATTCGCGTACCACATCGGCGAAGGCATCGAGGTTGGCTCGCGCCTTGTCTCGAGATATCCACGGACGGGCAGCCACCTCGATGTCCAGGTTCATGGCGCGTTCGGTCTCGCGAATCAGCGTTTCAAGGTCGTCATTGGCCAGCAGCCGCAGGCCGGCGAGTTCATCGCGCAGGGCCGCCAAGCGCTCGTAGCCCGCTGCGCTAATGGTCCTGCCGTCATTGCTGGTCCACCCTTCCCTGGGCAGGAAGTCCAGTGCTTCGACGAGGCTGGCCGCATCATTGAGTTCGGCGCGGGCCGCCTCGGTCACTGCTTCTTCGGGGCTCTGCGCCTCTTCGCTTTCTGCCGGGTCTGGCTGCAGCCCGCGGGCTCGCCGCCGTTCCAGCTGGCGGGACCAATCGGCGAAGGCCATCAGGTCTGCGGCACCCAGCCGCCAGCGCGCTCCAGCCAATAAGCGCATGAGCTTGTCGGAGCGCAGCGGGTCAACCAGCACGTGCAGGTACGAGACCAGGTCGGTGAGCTCAGGGGTGCTCAGCAATCCGGATAGTCCCACGAGCTGGTATTTGATGCCCCGCTCAGCGAGCACCTCGCCCATGATGCTCAACTGGGTACGATTTCGCGAGAGCACCGCACTGGTCTTCGGCTCGGAAGATGCCCTATTCTCGGCAACAATCATGTCGGCTATGGCGTCTGCCTCGTCGCGAACCGTTGCGCAACGGTTGAGCACCACACGACCTGGCTTGGCATGCGCCGAGGAATCCAAGGGCTTGACCGAGACCGGGCCTTGATGCTGCGGCCCGCCGGCAGTGATGCTATTCGCTGCCGCGAGCACGTTGACGGTATTGCGCCATGCGATGGTCAGGTGCTTCACGTGGGCGACGTCCCGGCCTGTGTCCCGAACAATCGGGAAGACTTCTGGGAATCGGAACAGCTGACCGGCACTAGCCCCGCGGAATCCGTAGATGGATTGGTTAGGGTCACCCACCGCGGTGACCGGATGGCCTTCGCCATAGAGTTGAGAGAAGAGCACCATCTGCGCGTGCGAGGTGTCCTGGAATTCATCCAGCAGCACCACCTTGTGGCTAGCCCGTTCGGCGAGCGCAGCTGCCGGCACCTCCTGGGCGATACGCGCTGCGTGGGCCACCAAGTCGCCGTAGTCCATCACCCCGAGGCGCTTCTTTTCCCGGGCGTACTCTTCAGCCAACTCAGCGATGGTGGCACGTGAAGCCAGCTTGTCGATGAGCTTGAGGGCTGCTTGGGTAGTTTTCTTGGGCTTCTCTGCGTCCATCGGCAAGGTGCGCAGGCGTGCCACCAGGTCATCAATCCACTGATGGGCCTCAGGTGCGGTGACCAAGTGCTCGGATGCTTCCGAACTGAAGGAAACGATGGCATCAATCAGTGTGCTGGTGGCACTGTTCAGGTGCTCGTAGTTGCCGGTGTATCTTTCCAGCACCGAGTGGGCCACCTGCCATGATTGGGCCGCGCCCAACAAGGCACTGTCTTCTTCAAGGCCAAGCCGCAGCCCATGGTCTTGGACCAGGGTGTTGGCGTAGGAGTGGTAGGTGGATACCGCAGGGTCAAGGAAGTCCCGGGTTTCTTCTGGGCTGAGCAGACCGGTGGCCACAAGCTGCGCGATCTTGGCACGGATACGCACGGAAAGCTCTCCCGCTGCCTTGCGGGTAAAGGTCACCCCGAGAATCTCTTCCGGCCGGACCAGCTGGTTGGCTACCAGCCAGACGACTTTATCCGCCATGGTTTTGGTCTTGCCCGAGCCGGCGCCGGCGATGACCAGCATCGGTTCCAATGGCGCAGCGACTATCTCAGCCTGCTGCGCGGTGGGCGGAAACTGCTCGCCCAGGGCTGCGGAGAGTTCTTCTGGAGTGAATCTGATATTGCTCATGGTTCGGTGACCTGTCGTCCTTGGGCGCACAAAGGGCAGATTTCAGGCAGCGTGCAGTTGCCGAGGATCCCTGCGGCTCCCGAAACGTGCCGGGTGATGAATTCACTGTTTCCCATCAGCGAGGCAGCTTCGAAGATGAGCGCGCGGGCCCAGTCCCCTTCACCAATTGATGGTTGTTCACGGACCGAGGCGCCCTTGGTGCTGGTACCGACGTAGACCAAGGATGCGCCGGCTGGCTCATCCGGGAGTCCTGCAGTTTCCTCGTGATCTTGCAACGCGCCGAGCTGGATTGCGGTTTGGTAGACGCCTAGCTGCGGGTGTTCCAAGGTTGCGTCCTTGGATGGCGCAGTGGAACCGGTTTTCAGGTCAACGACCCTCACCTTGCCGTTGGCGTCAGCTTCGACGCGGTCGATAATTCCGCGAAGCTGGATATGCGTGCCGTCAGGGGCCGGGACCTCGATCTGGAACGGCATCTCGCGAGCCACCAGTTCGCGTCCTTCTTGGCGCATGGTGACGCAGTAGGCGGCGAACTTCTTGAGCATGCTATTGGCACGGTCGAAGTCCCTTTGACCTTCCCAGTTCTCCAGTTTTTCCAGCTCTGGCCAGCGTTGCTCCAGGATCTGCTGGTATTCGCTTCCGCTTGCATCGGGATGCTCTTCGGCGATGGAGTGGATCAGCGTACCCAAGGAGGCCGCGAAATCGCGGGCAGCGGTTCCACCAGCGCTTTGCACAAACCAGTTCAGCGGCGATTTCACCAGGGTTTCCACCTTCGACGGTGACACCCGCCGAGGCTGGTCTTCCGGGATAACCGGTTCATGGGTAGTCAGTTCGCGCAACCCCCACCAGGAACTTGGATGCGCTCCTCGCACCGGGCGCTCTGCCTGAGCCAGGCGTCCAAGCACGTGGGTGGCGTCCTGGTACAGGTTAGCTGCTTCCACATCGTCCGGCGCTGGCGCTGCCCCAAGGCCGGCGGCCCTGGCTCTCTCGGCGGTGCTGCGCAGCTCTGCCACCAAGGTTGGAAGCGAACGGATGCGCGGAACCGCGGTTGGTTCCCTGCCTTCTGGCCCCGGTGGCTCGACCAGATCCAGGAAAGAGGAAGGCTGGCTGTCTTCGTTATCGACCGCCGTGCAAATCAGCTGGTCTCCAGCACGGGAGACGGCATTGCTGAAGCTGCGCAATTCGTCGTTGCGGATTTGGCGTACCAGATGCGTTGGCGTTCGGGTGGCCAGGAATTCAATGCCATGCTCCGCGGCGTCGGCGAGCGCATTGGAACCGAGCAGCTCGCCACGGAGCCGGAGGTTGGGCCAGGAGCCTTCTTGCAGCCCGGGGATAAAGACCACTGGCCATTGCTTTCCGGCAGCGGCAGCGGTAGTGAGAACCGTGACGGTTTGCCCACCGGCAGCACGGGTTGCCAAGGAGTCCATGGGCAATTCCTGCTGCAAGATGTGCTCGATGAACTGCTGGACGCTGGCGCCGGGAAGCTGATCCACAAAACGTTCTGCGGCTTGGAAAAGCGACAGGACAGCATCCAGGTCATGATCTGCGCGGCGGGCGGCAGTGCCGGTGCCCAGGGCCTCTTCGCGCCAGGCCTTTGCCCGGCCCGAGGCCTCCCACATCACCCAGAGCGCTGTTTCCGGTGTAGCGGTTCCGCTGGCCAGTTCGTCTTGCAGCGCGGAGTACATCTTCAGCAGCCGGTTCAATCCGTAACCCGGCTTGCCCAATTTCTCGGCCATTGCCGGTTCACGCAGGCAGGATTCAAGCAACTCCTGGCTGGAGCGGCGTCCGCCGGCTGCGGCTTCCTGCTGGCGCAAGAGCTGGCGGATCCGGCGGATTTCCAAGGCAGTGCTCATCCCATAACGCGACAGCAGCAGGTTCTGCATCAGGAGCGGGTCATCGGTGACAGAATCGCTGAACGCCAAGTTCAACAGGTCAAGCAGCGGACGGACCGCACCTTCATCCTTCAATGGAATTTCGGCCGGCGGCACCTGCACGCCGATTCCCTGGCCTTCAAGAAAACGGCTGAAGGAGCGCACCTGTGAACCGTTGCGCACCACAATCGCAATTTCAGCGAGGCTGCGGTTCTCGTAGAGGTTCAGATGCACTATCCGCTGGGCAATGAAACGTTCTTCCAAGGTGGAATTCTCGAATACCAGTGCCTGGCACAGTTCGTGTTCCGGCACGTTCAACGGCTCAATAGCTCGTCCGCGCAAGCCTGCAGCCAGCGGCACGCGGCTGACGATCCGTTTCCATGCCTCGGTGATCTGTCCAGACATTCGATAGCCGTGGGTCAGTTCGAGGCAGGTCGCTTCGCCAGCACTCGCGTAATTCTGTGCGAAACGATGCAATTCATCGGTGCGGGCACCGCGGAATCCCTGAACTACGCTGTCGGGTGCAGCGAAAGCGACCATGGCGCGGTCCTTGCCGAGCAGAGCCAGGAGGCGGTGCTGCGACAGGGTGGCTTCTTGCAGGTCATCCACGAGGATCAGGGCCAACCGGTCCTGTTCTGCGTGCAGGAACGCTTCATTGTCTTCCAGAATTTGTGCCGCCCGGGTAATCAGCCCTGCCGGGTCGAAGGCTTCGGCGCTGCCCAAGTCCAGCAGGTCGCGGTATTCCTGGTAGAACAGCGCAGCAGCGTGCCATTCGGGGCGGTTGGCTTGCTGGCCGAGGTCAGCGATGTCTGCAGGTTCCAATCCCAGCTCTGAAACACGGTCGAAGAACTCGCGGATTTCCTTGCGGAAGCCGCGAGTCCCTACTGCCAGCGCCAGTTCGCTTGGCCACTGCGGTCCTTCGGTGAGGCCTTCGGCATGGCCTTCCAGCAGGTGGCCGATGAGGGTGTCCTGTTCCGGACCGGAGAGCAAGCGGGGAATGCGTTCGAGCTGGGGCAAGAGTCCTTCAACGCGGGCACGGCGGATCAAGTCAAAGGCATAAGCCGACCAGGTGCGAACCACCGGTTCGGTGAAAGTCCGTTCTGCTCGGCGGCTGAGCTCATCACGGATCGAGGCAGCGGTCAGTCGAGTTGGCCCGATGATCAAGAGGGCCTGCGGATCGAGCCCGGCGTCAAGGTGCGCCACCGCGGTGTCGATGAGCAGATGGGTCTTGCCGGTACCCGGAGCCCCAGTGACCAGGACCGGGCTTTCCACCGAATGCAAGTGGCCAAGGACCGAGGTGGCTTCTTCGCGGGGCTGGCTTCGGGTCTCTTCCATACTCATAGTTGATCATCCATCTCGGACATTTTGGGGTTGCCCAGCGCCGTACGCAGCGCGTCAATTTTTTCCCACGCCCAGTCGTTGGGGTTCCAGCGGTATCTATTCATGTTCACGTGACGGCCAGGTGCTGCCAGTTCTTCTGCGATCCAGTGCCGTTCTGCTGCTTCGGCAAGCGCATCGGCCATGGAACCGTTGGAGCGGATAATCCGCCACCATGGTGTCCCTTCCGGCGCGCTTGCCATCGCCTTGCCCGTTTGGCGTGCTCCCCCGCTTCCGAGAAGTTCTGCCACGTCCTTGTAGCTGAGCACCGCCCCTGCCGGGACGAGTGCTGCGAGGCGATGCACCGCCTCTGAATAGTCCAGGGGCTTTTCGGCTGCGTCAGATGTCATAGCCCTATTCTGCCAATTAGCTTGCAGGACTCCACAACACGCAATTCGCAGGGCCGTCCTGTCCCGCCTTGGCTGTAGCGTTATATCCATGACTGAATGGCACAAGGGCCTGGCAATTGGCTTTGATTTGGAAACCACTGGTGTTGATACCAATACTGCACGCATCGTTACGGCATCGGTTGTCTTGCTGGATGCCGATGGCAAAGTGGTGAACAACCGCGAGTGGCTGGTAAACCCCGGGGTCGAGATTCCAGAGGCCGCGGCCGCAGTTCACGGAATCTCCACCGAGAAAGCCCGCGCCGACGGTGCCCCGGCGAAACAGTCCGTTCAGGAGATCTTGAATTTGCTGAAGTTCGCCTCGGAGCAAGCGCCAATCGTTGCTTTTAATGCTTCGTACGATTTCTCAGTGCTCTACAGCGAAGCCGTTCGCTACGACCTTGAGCCGTTTTTCCCGGGCAATGTGATCGATCCGTTCATCATCGACAAGCAGGTTGACAAGTTCCGCAAGGGGAAGCGCACCCTTGCGGCGGCTTGCGAGTTCTACGGTGTAGTCCTCGAAAATGCGCACACCTCGTTGGCCGATGCAGTTGCCTGCGTCGAGGTCGCTCGCCAGCTGGGCGAACGCTATCCGCAGTTGCAAGTAGATCCGATGGTGCTGCACGGCTGGCAGATCGGTTGGGCGAAAGAACAGGCAGAAAGTTTCCAGAAATACTTGCGCAAGACGAAGCCTGAAGCTGTTGTCGACGGCGCTTGGCCTATCACCGAGTCGTAAAGATTGAAATAATCAGCTTCTTGTGCCCCGTTTCACATGGGGTCAACAGGCCTCGCGACCACCATGCGGAAGCCAATCGTTCATTTTCTGTCACAAATCAACAAATTATATTCGAAGGCTCCCCCATTAAGGCCTCATACTAAGAATCTTGACTGTAATTTCCCCTTGATTCGGGCGATTTTGTTCGATGATGATTCAATGGAGGGTACTCTCTACACCCTTTGAGAATCTGAAGGAACACGCCTAGTGATCACAGTCAGTGACCTGCGCAAGGTCTACCAGCAAGACGGCAAGGATGTTGTTGCCCTTGATGGTGTCAGCCTTGAAGTCCCTACCGGGAAAATTCATGGCATCGTCGGACATTCCGGAGCGGGTAAATCCACTCTCGTCCGTTGCTTGACCTTGCTCGACCAGCCCACATCCGGAACCGTTGCCGTTAACGGCAAGGAGCTGACCAACGTCAGCACCGACGAGTTACGGAATGCGCGACGTCGAATTGGCATGGTTTTCCAGCACGCGAACCTCTTCGACTCGCGCACCACCGAGCAGAATGTGGCATACCCGCTGGAGCTTGGTGGCATGCCCAAAGCCGAAATTGATGCCAAGGTCGCTGAACTCCTGGAGCTCGTGGGCCTGACCAGGTTCGCCAAAGGGTACCCATCCCAGCTTTCCGGTGGCCAGCGCCAGCGCGTTGGTATCGCCCGGGCGCTGGCCACCGATCCGGATGTCCTGCTCTGTGATGAGCCGACCAGTGCCTTGGATCCGAAGACCACCGATGAAATCCTCGATTTGGTCAAGAAGCTGCGCGATCGGTTGAACATCACCGTGCTGATCATTACCCACGAAATGCACGTCGTGAAGCAAGCCTGCGATTCCGTTTCGCTGCTGGAAGGCGGCAAGATCGTGGAGCACGGCAATATCGAACAGGTCATCACCAACGCCGAAGGCACTTTGGCTTCCACGTTGCTCCCGCTTCCGGGCGACGCACCACGCATCGAGGGCGAAGGACCGATCCTGGACCTGCTCTACACCGGCGGCCAGGCGACCCAGCCTGTCATCTCTTCCATTGCCCGCTTGTTCAATACCGATGTCAATGTCTTGGCTGGTTCGGTCGAGCAGCTTGGCAACCAGCAGTACGCGCACTTGCGCCTGCAGCTGGCTCCCGACGCGGATCTGGATGCAATCGTGAACCACCTGAAGTCCACCGGCATCGCCGTAACCGTGAAGGGAGCCAAGTAAGCAATGGATTTCTTCACCCCCACCGTACTCAAGGCCGTAGGCCAAGCGACCGTCGAAACCCTGCAGATGGTCTTGATCTCAGGTGTGATCACCGTGATCATCGGACTGCTGCTGGGTATCTTGCTGCATGTCACTGGCAAAGGCGGACTGGCGCCGGTCCGCTGGCTAAACGCGATTCTCTCCACGGTGATCGTGAACATCACCCGTTCCGTCCCGTTCGCCATCTTAATGGTCGCCCTGATTCCGTTCGCCGCGATGCTCATCGGCACCGCGCTGGGCCCGATCGCTGCCTCGGTCTCTTTGACCATCGGCACGGTCCCATTTTTCGCCCGCCTGGTGGAAACCGCCTTGCGCGATGTTTCCGCTGGCAAGGTCGATGCCGCGCTGGTGATGGGTTCCACCAAGCTGCAAACCATTCGCAAGGTCCTGGTGCCTGAAGCCATGCCCGGCATCATTTCGGCCGTCACCACCACTCTGGTGACCTTGATCGGCTACTCCGCGATGGCTGGCTTGGTAGGCGGTGGCGGTTTGGGTCGTCTGGCCTACAACTACGGCTACGTCCGCTACAACATGCCCATCATGCTTGCGACCATCGTGATTATCGTGATCATGGTCCAGCTGGTGCAGGTCATCGGTGATGCGATCGCCCGCAAGGTCGATCACCGCTAGTCAAAACTTCCGCCGGTCTATCCGGCGGAGCCGTGGAACCGCTGAGGACACGGCAAATCCACTCGCATCGTGCCTCACGGCTCTACCTAAGGAAAGACAAGTTATGCGCAAGAAACTCGCACTCGCCATCACCGGTGTTGCCACCGCATTCGCCCTGACTGCTTGCGGCAGCAGCGAACCAACTGCTGATGCTGCAGCGACCCTGGATCCGGCAAACCCTACGGTTATCAAGGTAGGCGCCAGCCCGGTCCCACAGGCAGACATCCTGAACTTCATCGATGAGAACTTGGCGAAGGAAGCCGGCATCGACTTGGAAGTCATGGAGATCGATGACTACGTCACCCCGAACACCGGACTTGCCGACGGCTCGCTGGATGCCAACTACTTCCAGACCGAGGCCTACCTGGCTACCGAGATGAAGGAAAAGGGCTACGAGTTCGCGCACGGCGCTGGCGTTCATGTGGAGCCAATGACCGTCTTCTCGAAGAAGTTCAAGGACGCCAAGGACGTCGCAGAAGGCACCAAGGTACTGCTGAACAACGACCCGGTGAATCAGATCCGCGGCATGCGCGTCCTGGAAGAAGCAGGGCTGCTGCAGAACCTCAGCGATGATGATTCCCTGCTGACCGTCAACGGCAACGCGGACAAGAACCCGCTGAACCTCGAAATCACTGACGCCAACGCCGAGCAGGTCGTCCAGTACTACAAGTCCGATGATTCCATCGGCTTGGCGGTCATCAACGGCAACTACATCGTCCAGGCCAAGCTGGACAAAGCAGAGATGCTTGCCCAGGAGTCGGGCGCGAACAACCCCAACGCCAACTTCCTGACCTGGCGCGACGGCGAAGAGACCCCGGCTGTTGCGAAGCTTGAAGAGCTGTTGCACTCCGATGAGGTCCGCGATTACATCGAGAAGACCTGGACCGACGGCAGCGTTATCGCCGCTTTCTAATCCGGTTTCCAGCCACGGGGCATTCCCGAACGCTTGAACCTTGACTGCCCGAGTTCCGTATACGGAACTCGGGCAGTTCCGTTTCCCACCGTCTTTCCAGGCTTAAATGAGCCAGGGCCAGGCAAGCACCTCACGGTGCCTGCCTGGCCCTGGCTGTTGCCCTCGGGAGCCTGCAATTAGGCCGTGGCGGCCGCAGCGGCCCGGGCAGCTGCTGGGAGGGCCGCGAAGATCTTCTCCATTGCGGCATCATCATGGGCCGCCGAGACGAACCATGCTTCGAAGACGCTTGGCGGCAGGTACACCCCGGAGTCCAGCATCGAGTGGAAGAACGGTGCATAGCGGAAGGCTTCCTGCCCCTGCGCGTCAGCGTAGTTGCGCACTCCCCTTTCGGAGGTGCCGAATGCTACCGAGAACAAGGTACCGGCGCGCTGGATCGAGTGGTCCAGGCCAGCAGCATTGAAGGATTCGGTGATGGCACCCTGCAGCGCCTCGGACTGCTTGGCCAGGTGCGCGTAGACGTCCTCGGTCGCGTGGGTCAGCTGGGCGATGCCGGCAGCCATCGCTACCGGGTTGCCCGACAGCGTGCCTGCCTGGTAGACCGGACCCAATGGTGCCAGGTAGTCCATGACCTCAGCGCGTCCGCCCAGGGCCGCGGTGGGCAAACCGCCGCCGATGACCTTGCCGAAGGTGTAGAGGTCTGCGTTCCAGCCCTCTTCCTTGCCGGTCAGGCCCCAGTAGCCCGATGAGGAAGCGCGGAAGCCGGTGAGGACCTCGTCGAGGATCAGCAGCGCGCCGTGCTTGGCGGTAGTTTCCTTCAGGAACTTGTTGAATCCGTCCTCTGGAACTACGACACCCATGTTGCACGGAGCAGATTCGGTAATCACCGCAGCGATATTCGCACCGTGCTCGGCGAAGGCCGCCTCGATGGCGGCGCGGTCGTTATAGGGCAGCACCAAGGTCTCTGCTGCCGTGGCAGCGGTCACGCCGGCGGAACCTGGCAAGGCCAGGGTGGCAACACCCGAGCCGGCGTCGGCCAGCAGGCCATCGAGGTGGCCGTGGTAGCAGCCGGAGAACTTGATGACAAGGTCACGGCCGGTGTAGCCGCGGGCCAGGCGGACGGCGGTCATGGTGGCTTCGGTGCCGGTGGAGACCATGCGCACGCGTTCCACCCCGCCCATGCGGGACTTGATCAGCGCGCCGAGCTTGGCCTCATCCGGAGTGGATGCGCCGAAGGACAAACCGCGGTCCACGGCCGCGTGCACGGCAGCCTGGATCTCCGGGTGGGCGTGGCCCAGCAGTGCCGGACCCCATGAGCACACCAGGTCGACATACTCCTTGCCGTCGGCGTCGGTCAGGTATGCGCCCTTGGCACCGACCATGAATGGAGGAACACCGCCGACCGAACCGAAGGCGCGCACCGGGGAGTTCACGCCACCTGGCATGACTTCGCGGGCTTCGGCGAAAAGCTTTTCAGAGTTCGACATGTTATTACTTGCCTTCCTTGAGCCAGCCGGCAACTTCGGCTGCATAGTAGGTGAGGATCTGCTGGGCACCGGAGCGCTTGATCGACAGCAGCGATTCAAGCACGGACGCCTTGCGGTCAATCCAGCCGTTGGCGGCGGCGGCCTCGATCATCGAGTACTCGCCGGAAATCTGGTAGGCGGAGACTGGAACTGGGGAAATATCGGCAATATCGCGCACGATATCCAGGTAGCTCATGGCCGGCTTGACCATGATCATGTCCGCGCCTTCGGCAATATCCAGTTCAGCTTCCAGCACCGCTTCGCTGCGGTTGGCCGAATCCATCTGGTAGGTGCGGCGGTCCCCCACCAGCTGGGAGTCCACTGCCTCGCGGAACGGGCCGTAGAAGGCGCTGGCGTACTTGGCGCTGTAGGCGAGGATGGAGACATCCTGGCGCCCGGCAGCATCCAGTGCCTGGCGGATGACGCCGATCTGGCCGTCCATCATGCCCGACGGGCCCAGCATGTGGGCGCCGGCCTCGGCCTGGGCCACTGCCATCTGGCCGTAGATTTCCAAGGTGGCATCGTTATCCACGTTGCCCTGGGCATCGAGCACGCCGCAATGGCCGTGCGAGGTGAATTCATCCAGGCAGACATCGGACATGACTACCAGTTCATCGCCTACCTCGGCGCGCACCGCGGCAATGCCGCGGTTCAAGATGCCCTGCGGGTCCAGACCGGCCGAGCCGTTCTCGTCGCGTACTTCCGGGATGCCAAAGAGCATGATGCCACCCAGCCCCAGCTCGGCCGCGTACGCCGCGGCAGCCTTCAGCGAGTCCATGGTGTGCTGGTAGACCCCCGGCATGGAGGTGATCTCGTTGGGTTCGACCAGTCCCTCGCGCACGAAGGCAGGCAAGATCAGTTGGCGTGCCGAAAGCTCATTTTCTGCCACCAGGCGGCGGATGGCAGGATTCTGCCGCAACCGGCGCGGGCGATGCTGAGGGAAACCCATGGCTCCTCTTTCTCCAGTTCTCATAACTTCTTATTCCGTTGTGCACACTTCCGGTCCCGGAGTTACCGGTGCCGGAGCAAATCTTGGGCCGCACGGGCCAGGCCCTGCGGGGTGGGAGCGGAGGCCACGGCATGCACCGGCAGCCCGGCACGCTCCATAGCCCGGGCCGTTGGATGGCCAATCGCGATGGTCTGCAGCTTCCCGGGCAGCTGCGTCCCTGCCAGCTGCACGAAGCGGCGGACCACGCTGGGCGCCGAGAAGACCACCAAATCCTGTTCTTCCAGTCTGTCACCGATCCGGTTCGCCGGTAGGACGTTGAGTCCGGCTGCCGCTTCCGGCTCAGAGACCGGGGTGCCGGGCGCCGGGGCATCCACGGTTTCATAGGCAATGAATTCGTTGACCTGCACCGGGTATTTGCCCAGCCCATCAGCCAGCGTGGAGCTGGCCAGATCGCCGTGCGGATAGCAGATCCTGGCACCCGGCTCAGGGATCCATGCCGCAAGCATGCCGGCAGCCGATTGCTCTTCAGCTTCGAAGTCCACGCTGCGGCCCAAGTGCCGCTTGATGGCCTCGGTGGTCTTCTCTCCAACCGAGGCCAGACGCAGCTGCTCCGGCAGGAGCGCTCCAGCCAGCACCTGCTGCACCACCTTGACGGTATTCACCGAGGTGAAGACCAGCCAGGAGTAGTCTCCGGCGACCAGATCGCTGGCCATGCGCTGCAATGCGCTGCGGTCGGCGGGCCAAACAGTTTCGATCAGCTGGGCGCACCACGAGGTGATGCCCAGCCGATCGAATTCCTGCACGGTGGCCGCGGCACGTGCCGGGTTGCGCAGGATCAGTACTTGATAAGCCATGGTCCGGAACTAGGCCAGCCCGGCAACTACGGCAGCGCCATCAGCGATCATCGACTGCGCCAGCGAACGGCCCAGCTGCTGTGCTGCATCCGCCGTGCTGCAGGAGATCCGCGCACTGCGGCGCATGGTCTGCGAGCCATCGGGGTTGCAGGCGACCGCATCGAGGACCAGCTCATCGCCCTCGATATGGGCCAAGGCGCCAATCGGGGCAGCACAGCCGGCTTCCAATTCGGAGAGCAGCGCACGTTCGGCCTCCACCTGCATGCGGGTAGCGGCATCATCGAACTGCGCCAGAGCCGCATCCAATGCGCCGTGGCCGGTGCCCGCGGTACGGGTTTCCAGCGCCAAGGCGCCCTGGCCCGGGGCGGGCAGCATGATGGAGGGATCCAGGTACTCGGTGATGTGCTTGTCCAAGCCCAGGCGGCGCATCCCGGCAGCTGCCAGGATCACCGCGTCCAGGTCACCCTGGGTGCCGCGGCCCACGCTGCCATCATCCAGCGTCTTCCCGACACCCTTGACCCGGCCCAAGCGGGTGGGGACGTTGCCGCGGATATCGACAATCTCGAAGTCGCTGCGGTAGGCCAGCAGCTGGGCTGCACGGCGCGGCGAACCGGTACCGATCTTCGCACCCTGGGGCAGCTGGTCCAAGCCCAGCGAGTCGCGCGAGCACAGGGCATCGCGGACATCCTCGCGCGGCGGGATCGAGGCCAGGACCAGGCCCTCGGGCTGCGCAGTGGGCAGGTCCTTGAGCGAGTGCACGGCCAGGTCGCAGCCGGAATCGAGCAGGTGCTGGCGCAGCGCGGCGGCGAAGACGCCGGTGCCTCCGAGGGTGGCCAGCGAGCCGGTCACCACATCGCCTTCGGTCTTGACCAGCACGGTCTGCGCGGCCAACCCGGAAATCCCGGCCAGCTTCTGCGCGGCCCATCCGGTCTGGGTGGTCGCCAGCGCGCTGCCGCGCGTTCCTACGCGAAATGCTTCGGTCATGGCTGGGGTACACCAACTTCTGAATCGACTGCGCCGATGGTCGGGCGCAAGGTTCCGTCCAGGGCGCGCTTCTCGCAGCAGCCCGGACGGCAGACATCAAACCATGGGCCGCATTCGAGAACCGAGGTGCGGCCGGCGCGCAGGGCCTTGCCATCGGGGCCGGCCAGGCGTTCTTCGACCAAGTCCACCAGTCCGGAGATGAACGCCTGGTGGGTGCCCGGGGTGGCGACGCGGTCAAAGGCCAGGCCCAGTTGGGCGCAGCTGTCCTTGGCTTCGGTATCCAGATCCCACATGACTTCCATGTGGTCCGAGATGAAGCCGATGGGCACGACCACGACGCCGGCGACACCGGCTGCGGCATCCTCTTCCAGCGCGTCGTTGATATCCGGTTCCAGCCATGGCACATGCGGTGCCCCGGAGCGGGACTGGTAGACCAGGCTGTGGTCCAGGCCCTTGGCCTCCTCCACCTGGGACAGGATGTAGTTGGCCACCGCCTGGTGCTGGCTGGTGTAGAGATTCCCGTAGCCTGCGGCCCGGATACCTTCGGGTCCTGCGGCCTCGGCGTCGGCCATCGGAATGGAGTGTGTGACGAAGACGATCTTGATCGCCCCGTCTTCCTTGCCCGCTTCGGCCAGCTGCGCACGCACATTGGCCAGCGAGGAACGCAAGGACTGCGCAAAGGGCGTCACGAAGGCAGGAGTGTCGAAGAACTGGCGCAGCTTGTCCACTTCCACCACACCGTCCAGCCCGGTGTTGACTAGGCCCATGCCCGCATCCTCGCGGTACTGGCGGCAGGCCGAGTAGCCGGAGTAGGCGCCGGTGCCCATAAGCAGCACCTTGCGGTGGCCGTCGGCAGCCAGCTGCTTGAGGGTGTCGTCGATAAACGGGTGCCAGTTGCGGTTGCCCCAGTAGATGGGCAGGTGGATGCCGCGGGTAGCCAGCTCTGCCTCCAGCGCGGCCTTCAGTGCACGGTTCTGCGCGTTGATTGGCGAGACGCCGCCGTTCTTGCGGTAGTGCACCGCAACTTCTTCCAGGCGCTCGTCAGGGATGCCGCGGCCCTCGGTGACCTTGCGCAGGAACGGGATGACATCATCCTGCCCTTCCGGTCCGCCGAAGGATGCCAGCAAGATGGCATCGTAGGACTTGGGAATCATCTGGCCGTTGCGGTCATATCCCTCGCGGGGGTCAAAGGCCTGGCTCACTTCAGTACCTCTAGCGCTTCAGCTGCCGAGATGCGGCGGCCGGTGTAGAACGGAGTCTCCTCACGCACATGGTGGCGGGCTTCGGTGTAGCGCAGGTGGCGCATCATGTCGACGAGATCGATCATGTCGTCGGCTTCGAGGCAGATCTGCCATTCGTAGTCGCCGAAGGAGAAGGCCGCTACGGTGTTGGCCAGCACGTTCGGGAATTCGCGGCCCAGGATGCCGTGGTCGCGCAGCATCTTGCCGCGGGCCGCCGGATCCAGGGTGTACCACTCGGTGGAGCGGACGAATGGGTAAACGGTCATCCATTCCTTCGGATCCAGGCCGCGCGCGAACGCTGGCGAGTGGTCCTTGGCGAATTCCGCTTCACGGTGCACGGCCATGGTGGAGTAAACGATTTCGGTGCCGGCCAGCAGGGCCGAACGGCGGATCTTGCGCATCGATGCCTGCAGCAGCTGGGCCGATGGCCCGTGCACCCAGAACATCACGTCAGCGTCCTCGCGCATGGCCGAAACGTCGTAGATGCCGCGCACGGTGGCGCCTTCGGCGGCCAGCTCGGCGACCAGCGCATCGAATTCAGCGGCAGCAGCCTCGGAACGCTCGACAATTTCCGAACGCTTGAAAATGGTCCAGAGAGTGTAGAAGAACGTCGGGTTTTCTCCTGCATTTTCGCGTTCACGAATTACTGGGGAATTATGCTCCGGTGCGTTGCTCACTTGATATTCTCCTTGATCTGGTTTCGGACAAAAGTCCAGGATAGTTGGCCCGGGTGCGGTTAGCGGGCGCTGATCGCGACGGCACTGCGGGCTTGGGCGATAACTCGCGCCAGTCCGGTGCCGGCAATCCATGCGCCAACCACATCGAGCCCTTCGAAGCCCGACAGGCTGCGCTGCAGTTGCGCGCGGCGCGCGGTAGCGGCCTGGCCCTGCAGCGGAACCATGTCGCTGAAGCGTGAAACGGTGCTGCCCAAGACATCATCAAGATGCAATTGAACACCGAGAATCTTTGAAGCATCTTTGATTGCCTGGTCGATGAGAGCTGAATCATCTCCGGATTCGACAAGTTGCTCATGTTCGCCGATTCGTCCAAAGGACAGGCGCAGTATGTGGGTGCCAGGGCCGGCCTCTGCGGCGAGCCAGGGCCACTTGGCCGTGGAATGGGTCAGCGCCTTGGCCGTCAGCGGGGCGTTCCTGGAGACCAGCACACCCGATCCGCGCGGGGCATCATCGAGTTCCGGCTTATCGACCACCAAGATCGCCAAGGCAATGGCATTGGCACCGCTTTCGCCGGCGATCCGCTCTTCTGGTGCCAGCAGGGGGTTCAGCAGGTCCAGTGCCGGCTCGGCCGGCGTCGCGAGAACTACCCGGTCAGCGAGCAGTTCATGGCCCAAGGTCGTGACTGCATACGGAGTTGGCGACTGCGCATCGTGGCGCAAGGAGGTCACCGGCGAATTGCGCACCAGCGCAACGCCAGCCTGCTCCAGCTGGGACACCAGGGCTTCGACCATGGTGTACATGCCGCCGTTGAGGCCAGCCACACGGGAACCAGCCGGAGCCGAAGCCTGCAGCCGGGTGACGGCGCGGGCCAGCGAACCGGTCTCCTGCATGGCTTGGCGCAGTCCAGGCGCGGCGGCGTCAATGGAAATCTTGGCAGGGTCGGTGGAATAGACGCCGTTGATGACCGGGGCCACCAGCTGGTCCAGTACCGCCTGTCCCATGCGGGAACGGACCACTTCAGCGATGGTCAGGTTCTCCGTGGCCCACTTCTTGTTCATTGGCGTGATCAGATCCGCTGCGGCACGCACGGTGGCCGGTCGGCCAATGATGCCGCGCACCTCGTCGGTGCGCACATTGCCCGGGATGCCCAGCATTGCGGTGGCAGGCATCTGGTGAGCATGAATTTCCTGCTCTTCCCCCTGGATGAGCCAGGCCCGCTCTCCGGAGGTCCTGGCGATCTGCCCGCCTAGATCCAGCTCGTCGAGGTAGGAGGAAACAATGCCGCCACGCAGGGCGAAGGATTCCGCGCCAGCATCAATCTCCATGCCGGCAACTTCGGTGGTGCGCACGCAGCCACCGAAGTTCGCGGTTGCTTCCAGCACGGTCACTTCGTATCCGGTCTGGCGAAGTTCACGGGCAGCGACCAGGCCGGCGATGCCGCCACCGATCACCACCGCATGCGGGGCCAATGGCTTCTGGGCCTGATCGGCCGATTCGCTCTTCGCTAGGCGTGCTTCGCTGGCGCTGCGCACCTTTTCCAGCAGGCGCAAGGCATGCGCTGCGGCATCGTTGGCAATATCGCGTCGCGGTTTGGACGCCCCGGTGGCTTCAGCTGAATCCCCTGCGCGCAGATTGCGCTGTTCCTTGCTCACGTGCCTAGCACCTTCTACCTTCACAATATGCCGATGCCCTGTTCCCTGCCCATGGCCTCGGGGGCCAGTTGGAACACAGCGTTAAACCTAGCTTAGACCTGTTGAATTACAGCGAGTGAATGAGCTCCACCACACGGGTCAACACGGTTGGGTCGGTGGTTGGCGGAACGCCATGGCCCAGGTTCACCACATGTCCGCGGGCCTTCTTGCCTGCTGCAACCACTTCGCGCACGTGCGCCTCGAGAACTTCCCACGGGGCATCGAGCAACGCCGGGTCGATGTTGCCCTGGACCGAAACGTCCTGGCCCAAGCGTTCAATCGCGGTTTCCAGCGGGATGCGGTAATCCACGCCCACGGTATCCACGCCAGCATCGCGCATGGCGGTGAGCAGTTCGCCGGTGCCGGTGCCGAAGTGGATCAACGGCACGCCCAGGTCGCGGACGTAGTCCAGGGACTTCACCGAGTACGGGGCGACGTGCTTCTGGTAGTCCGGAAGCGAGAGCGAACCAGCCCAGGAGTCGAAGAGCTGCGCGGCCGAGGCGCCGGCTTCAACCTGCGCCCGCAGGAACTTGCCCGAGGCGTCGGCAGCCCAGGTCATCAGTCCGTCCCAGACGTCCGGGTCGGTGTGCATCATGGTGCGCGGTCCCAGGTGGTCTCGGCTTGGCTTGCCCTCGACCATGTAGGCGGCCACGGTGAATGGCGCACCGGCGAAACCGATCAGCGGGGTCTTGCCCAGCTCGGCCACGGTCAAGCGCACGGCTTCGCGGATGGGTTCCAGCGACTCGTCCGTCAGCTCCGGAAGGGCAGCTACCTGCTCCCTGGTGCGAATCGGGGTGTCCAGCACCGGGCCAACGCCTGGCACGATGTCCACGCCAATGCCTGCAAGGCGCAGCGGGATGACGATGTCCGAGAAGAAGATGCCGGCGTCCACCTTGTGGCGGCGCACCGGCTGCAAGGTGATCTCGCTGGCCATGGCAGGGTCAAGGCAGGAGTCGAGCATGCTCACTCCTTCACGCAGCTTCAGGTATTCAGGCAGCGAGCGGCCAGCCTGGCGCATGAACCACACCGGGTGATGCGACGGCTTCTTGCCGGTCAAAGCGTGGATCAAAGCGGAATCTTGGGTACGTCCATCAATCAACGGATGGTTCTGCGACAGGGTCATGCCCCAATTCTGCCAACTCTTCAGATTAAAAGCCCATTTACTGCGTTCGCCCGCAGGGGAAGGTGAGCAAACTAACCCCTTGGAACCATGCGGATTTAGGCACACCTGCGTTGTCTGCCGGTATTTTCCGGCCTATTCTGGGGTCACTGTGGTTTTCTTATCTCTTGTCGCATCGCATTCCCAGCTCGATCTGGAGACCGTCGCACAAATCAGTGCTTCGGCCGACGGGCTGGCAGCTGCCTCCGTTAACGGTTCGGCGGCTATCAATGGCGCCGTCGTGCTGGCCACCTGCAACCGCTTCGAAGTCTACGCAGACGTGGACCACGTGGAGGACGCAGCAGAACATCTGGTCAACGAGCTGGCAGCAAGCACCGACCTCTCCCCCGAATTCCTGGCCCGCCGCCTCACCACGCTGGAAGGCGACCCGGTAGTTGAGCACCTCTTCTCCGTAGGCGCCGGACTGGACTCGGCCGTTGTCGGCGAACGCGAAATCGCTGGCCAGGTGCGTCGAGCACTGACCCAGGCGCAGCAAGAGAAGACCACAACCAGCAACCTCACCCGCCTGTTCCAGAACGCCACCCGCGCGGCCAAGGATGTCGGTTCGAATACAGACCTTGGCACCCAGGGCAAGTCCGTGGTTTCGGTGGCCCTCGATCTGGCCGAAGAACTGGCCACTGAAGACCGCGACTGGTCCGAGCAGGATGTTGTGCTCTTTGGCACCGGTTCCTACGCTGGCGCCACCATGGCGTTGCTCAAGGAACGCGGCGTCCAGCGCATTTCGGTTTACTCCCATTCCGGGCGCGCCGCAGATTTCACCGCGAAGCGCGGCGGCTTCCCGCTCAGCGACGAATTGCTGCCGCAGGCCCTGCGCGAAGCTGACATCATCGTCGGCTGCTCCGGCGGCGGTCACCAGTTGGCCCGTGCAGAGCTTGAAGCGCTGCGCGTGAAGAAGCACCCGCTGATCGCCATCGACATGGCGCTCACCCACGACTTCGATCCGACCATGGTCGAACTGCCCGATGTTGAACTGATTACCTTGGAATCGGTGCGCATGGCCGCCCCGACCGAGCAGGCCACGGCCGTTCACGCGGCTAGCCGCATCGTCAAGAACGCCACCGCAGAATTTGCCGCCGCTCAGCGTGAACGCGAGGCCGACTTCGCGATTGTCGCGCTGCGCCAGCACACCAAAGCCGTTCTGGATGCCGAGATCGCGAAGGTCCGTGCCCAGCACGGCTGCAGCGCCGCAGCCGAGGAAGTCGAGCTGGCCATGCGCCGCATGGTGCGCCAGCTTTTGCATGTGCCTACCGTGCGTGCCCGCGAACTGGCAGGCGAAGGCCGCACCGGCGAATACGTCTCGGCCCTGGAAACCCTCTACGGCTTGGAGCTCTCGCAGCCGGAGCCCGGGAAATCGGAGACTACGCAGGCCCTGGGCAACTGTCCAGCCGCCCCGGAAGCCAAATCAGCGTAGAAAACCTGATTTCCCCCAGCATATTTCCACTTTCCGCACAGAAGCATGGAATACTACTTCCAAGTAGATTATCCACCCGAGAATTCCTTTGATGACTTGGGAGCTGATCACTCTGCAGCTGGAAAGGCCCCATTCGACATGACGGAACTCGAAAATATCAAAGGCACCCGCCCGCAACGGATGCCCCGTGAAGCGCGTCGTCGCCAGCTGCTGCAGGCAGCGCACCAGGTTTTCGTGGCCCATGGGTACCATGGTGCGTCCATGGACGAAATCGCTGAAGTCGCCCTGGTTTCCAAACCGGTGCTCTACCAGCATTTCCCCGGCAAACGCGAACTCTACCTCGCCTTGCTGGATTCGCACCTGGCCGACTTCAGCCGTCAGCTGGATGAAGCGATCCGCTCCACCAGCGACAATCGCGAGCGCGTCTTCGCCACCATCAACACCTACTACAGCTACATCAAGGGCGAATCCCAGGCGTACCGCCTGATCTTCGAATCCGATGTGCTCTCGGACCCGCTGATCGCCCATCGCATCGAGCAGTTCAACAGTTCGCTGGCTTCCTCCATCGCCCGCGTCGTGGTCGAAGATACCGACATGAGCGAGGAGGAAGGCCTGCTGGCAGGCCGTGCCCTGGCAGGCCTCTCCCAGGTTTCGGCGCGTTACTGGGCCACCAGCAGCTCCTCGGTGGACCAGAATGCCGCCGTGGATCTCATCTCCCGTTTAGCTTGGCGCGGAATTTCGCAGTTCCCGAAAGAAAACTAGCTAAATTAGTGTTCAGAGGCCCCATACGGGACACCTATTTCGTTCGAGAGGATCTGCGACAATCATGGAAATCCGCATTGGCATTCAGAATGTAGCCCGCGAAGTTGTACTTGAATCCGAGCTCAGCAACGCCGAAGTCAATGAGCTGGTCTCGAAGGCGATCGCCGACGGCACCGTTCTGGCACTGAAGGATCCAAAGGGCCGCGAGGTCCTGGTGCCTGCTGCTGGCATCGCTTACGTTGAGGTTGGCCCGGAAGAAGTCCGCCGCGTCGGCTTCGCACAGTAGAGCTTGTTGCGCGCCGAGGCATCGCCTTGGCAGCTGGTGGCCGGTTTCGCTTAGAAGCGAAACCGGCTATTTCTTCGCCCAAATGGTGATTTGACTCACCGAGTCATGGTATTGCTAAGGGGTGACTGAACGAAGAATCCGCAGCCCCCGCCCGGTTCCCGCCAACTCGCTGGCCCAGCTACTGCTCGGCCTTGAAGCAGAGTTCGAGGTACCGGCACCCTTCGACGAGCAAACCCTGAAAGCCGCGGAACTGGCGGTAGCCCAGGTCCAGCACCCCGAAGAAGACGCCACCGGCATCCCGTTCTTCACCATTGACCCGCTCGGCGCCACCGATCTCGACCAGGCGATGTTCCTTGAACGAAACGGCCAGGGCTATACCGTGCACTATGCGATCGCGGACGTTCCCGCGTTCGTGACCTTGGGCAGCCAGCTGGACCAGGTGGCCCGCCAACGCGGTCAGACCTATTACCTGCCGCACCGCAAGATCACCTTGCACCCGCCCCTGATTTCCGAAGACCAGGGCTCGCTGCTGCCAGACCAGGACCGGCCGGCCTTCCACTGGAAAATTTCCCTGGATGCCGATGGCGCCCTGGGCGAGGTCCAGCTGAACCGCGCGCGCATCCGTTCCCGCGCCCAGCTCGACTACGCCTCCGCCCAGGCCCGGCTGGATTCGGGGGAACCCGATGAGCAGCTGGAATTGCTCGCCGAAATCGGTGCTGCGCGCCTGCTGCAGGAGCAACTGCGCGGCGGCGCCTCATTGAACCTGCCGGACCAGGAAATTGAAGAAGCAGGCGACGGCTACAAGCTGGTCAGCCGCACCCCGCTGCCCCTGGAAGGGCACAACGCGCAGATTTCCCTGCTCACCGGCATAGCCGCAGCCCGCATCATGCTCGAGGCCGGTGTGGGCATCCTGCGCACCATGCCCGCACCGGATGAAGCGGACCAGCAGGAATTCCGCACCCAGACCCAGTTGCTGGGCACGCCGTGGGACGCAACGCAAAGCTATGGGCAGTACCTGCATGCATTGGATGTCAGCGACCCGAAGCAACTGGTGATCATGCATCGTGCCGCTGCGCTGTTCCGCGGTGCGGACTATCGGGTCATAGCCGGGCAGCCCGAAGAGGAACTGATCCAAGCGGCACTGGCGGCACCCTACGCGCACACCACCGCGCCGCTGCGCCGGCTCGTGGACCGCTTCGTGCTGCTCACCTGCCACCTGCTTTCCACCGGCCAACCGATCCCCGAGCAGCTCGCCTCGGCCCTGGAAGAGCTGCCCGGGCTGATGCGTACCAGCAGCATTGCCGCCAACCGGGTGAACAATGCTGCCGTCGACCTGCTCGAAGCCTATGTGCTCAAAACACGTGTCGGGGGAGAATTCCAAGCCATCGTGCTGAAGTCAGCCGAGCAAAAGGAAGATGGAAAGATTCGTCCCGGAGTGCTGCAGCTGGCCGATGAACCGGTCACCGGAGAGTTTTCCGGTTCCGCCCAGCCGGGCGCCTTGGTGCGCGTAAAGCTGGTCCAAGCTGATCCCGTGGCCCGCAAGATCAGCTTCGAAATCGTGGCCTGAGACTCCTAAACCCGGGTTTCCGGGCAAAACCGGCTATGCTTGGCCTATTAGTAAATAGGATGCCCGATCGCAATGGGCTGATAGATGAAACAGTTTTATGGCGTCTTCCCAGCGGCCGCCATCCCGCAGGTGCTTGACCAAGCCACCTAACGTGAAAGTAGCGATCGGCTCCGCTGGATTCGTGCGGTATCCGCATGCTCCTGGCTTGTTGCAAGCCGGAATGGAGCAGGTACCGTGCCCACATGAAACGAGAACAAAGACATCGTGACTGACACGACGCTTTCGGCCCCAGTGGCCGAACCACAAGACAATGAGCCAACCATCGCAGAGCCGATCAAGCAGAGCTTTGCCGATTTGAAGGTTCGCGAAGACATCGTTGCTTCGCTTTCGGAAGCCGGGATCGAGTACCCGTTCCCCATCCAGGCCCTGACCCTGCCAGTTGCCCTGGGCGGCAACGACATCATCGGCCAGGCCAAGACCGGCACCGGCAAGACCCTGGGCTTTGGCATCCCTGCCCTGCAGCGCGTGATCCGCGAAGGCGACAAGGGCTACGGGGATCTTGAATTCCCCGGTGCCCCGCAGGCACTGATCGTGGCCCCGACCCGCGAGCTGGCCATCCAGGTCGGCGCCGACCTGGCCCAGGCATCGAAGCACTCGAACATCTCGATCACCACCATCTACGGCGGCCGTCCCTACGAAGAGCAGATCAATGCCCTGAAGGCCGGCACCGACGTGATTGTCGGCACCCCGGGCCGCTTGATCGACCTGAACCGCCAGCGCGTGCTGAACCTCAAGCAGGTTCGCACCGTGGTACTGGACGAGGCCGACGAGATGCTGGACCTGGGCTTCCTGCCCGATGTCGAGCGCATTCTGGCCGCCTTGCCGCCGGTACGCCAGGCGATGCTGTTCTCGGCCACCATGCCCGGCGCCGTGATCACCATGGCCCGCCGCTACATGACCCGTCCCACCCACATCCGCGCCCAGGATCCCGGTGATGATGACTCGCTGACCAAGCGCAACATCCGCCAGCTGGTCTACCGCGCGCACAACATGGACAAGGACGAGATGGTGGCCCGCCTGCTGCAGGCAGAAGGCCGCGGCAAAACCATCATCTTCACCCAGACCAAGCGCTCGGCTGCCAAGCTGTCCGATGAGCTGGTGGACCGCGGCTTCAACGCCGGTTCGCTGCACGGCGATCTGGGCCAGGGCGCCCGCGAGCAGGCCTTGAAGGCCTTCCGCGCCGGCAAGGTCGACATCCTGGTAGCTACCGATGTCGCGGCCCGCGGCATCGACGTGGATGACGTCACCCACGTGGTCAACCTGCAGTGCCCGGATGATGAGAACACCTATCTGCACCGCGTAGGCCGTACCGGTCGTGCCGGCAACACCGGTATTGCGGTCACCTTCGTGGATTGGGATTCGGTGCCCCGCTGGTCGCTGATCAACAAGGCGCTGGGCCTGAACGTTCCCGAGCCGGTAGAGACCTACTCGTCCTCGCCGCATTTCTTCGCCGACTTGGGAATCCCCAAGGGCACCAAGGGCCGCTTGCAGCGTGCCAAGAAGACCGCGGCAGCTGAGGGCGATGGCTCGCCACGCCGCGAGGATTCGGCGCGCACCCCGCGCCGCCGCAGCAATTCGCGTACCCGCACCCGCACCGTGAACGGCGAGCAGACC
Organism: Glutamicibacter sp. NPDC087831; assembly: GCF_044742845.1. Classification (NCBI taxonomy): domain Bacteria; kingdom Bacillati; phylum Actinomycetota; class Actinomycetes; order Micrococcales; family Micrococcaceae; genus Glutamicibacter; species Glutamicibacter sp. NPDC087831. The sequence continues at coordinate 430,294 of NZ_JBIUVH010000001.1, read as the reverse complement.
CAGCAGCGCGGTGCGCAGGACTCCGGCGCCGAACAGGAGGGCGCACGCCACGGCCACTCCAAGGGCAAACAGGACCGTCCGGCACGCGAAAACGAGCGCCACCGCGAAACCCATGCTTCCGGCGGGGAGCAGGAGGCGACCGAGGGCGCATCCGCTGCCCGCCGACGCCGTCCGCGCCGTCGCACCCGCAGCACCGAAGCAGGCGGCCAGGACTAATCCCCAGTCCAACCGGTCAGCCAACTTTTCCGAAAGGAACCCACACCAGCGGTGCTCGCTCTACCCGAAGAACCAGCTTTGCCCGACGCTGGAACGCAGGATGCCCCGGCGTCCGTCGTTCCAGCCTCGGGTAATACCGTGTATCACGGTGATAACCTCTCCATCCTTGGCACCCTGCCCGATCAAAGCTTCACCTTGATCTATGTGGACCCGCCGTTCAACACCGGGCGCAAGCAGACCCGTGCCCAGCGCACCATGGTTCGCGCTGCCGAAGGCGAAGGCGACCGCACCGGATTCAAGGGACGCGAGTACAACACCGAGCTGGGGATCGCCCGTTCGTATCACGATACCTTCGACGACTACCTCAGCTTCATCGAGCCGCGGCTACGCGAGGCCCACCGCCTGCTGGCCGAGGACGGCACGCTCTATGTGCACCTCGATTACCGCGAGGTGCACTACGTGAAGGTGCTGCTCGATGGGATTTTCGGCCGGGACTGCTTCCTGAACGAACTGATCTGGGCCTACGACTATGGTGCCCGCGCCAAGAGCCGCTGGCCGGCCAAGCACGACACCATCCTGGTCTACGTGAAGGATCCGAAGAAGTACCACTTCGATTCGGCCGAGGTGGACCGCGAGCCGTATATGGCTCCCGGCCTGGTCACCCCGGAGAAGCGCGCCCTGGGCAAGTTGCCGACCGATGTCTGGTGGCACACCATCGTCTCGCCGACCGGCAAGGAAAAGACCGGCTACCCGACGCAGAAGCCCGAAGGCGTGCTGCGCCGGATTGTGGCCGCGTCGTCGCGCCCCGGCGATTGGGTGCTGGACTTCTTTGCCGGCTCAGGCACCACCGGTGCGGTGTCCGCGAAGCTGGGACGCCAGTATGTGCTGATTGACCAGAACCCCGAGGCCATCGAGGTGATGAAGGCTCGTTTGCCTGGAAGCACCAGCTATATCGAGGCCTGAGTTCCGTTCCCCTGGGCAATAATCCTATGCAGCATTTCCGGCTCGGTGAGATTCTCGCCGAGCCGGTTCAGCTTTCCGGTGCCGTGGTAGTCGGAGGATCCGGTGACAATCAGATCGCGATCTGCGGCCAGCTGGAGCAACCAGGCCTTTCCCTCGGCGGTATTGTCCCGGTGGTGCACTTCGACCCCCGCTAGCCCGGCATCGATCATCTCGTAGAAGGTGGAATCGGGAACTACCCGTCCGCGTGCAGAGGCCTTGGGATGCGCGAACACCGGAACGCCACCGGCTTCCCGCACCAATTGCACCGCAGTGGCAGGATTCACCGCTGGATGCGAAACGTAGTAGCGCGAACGCGAGGAGAGGATGTTGGCGAACGCTTCATTGCGGTTATCCACCACCCCCGCGGTCACCAGCGCATCGGCAATATGCGGGCGGCCCACGGTTGAACCCGGCAGGCAATGCTCCCCCACCAGATCCCAGCTGATCGGATAGTCCTCGGCCAGCAGGTCGACAATGCGGCGGGCACGAACGATCCGCGAGTTCAGCGCAATATCCAGCTCATCGAGCAGCGGCTGGTAGGTGGGGTCATGCAGGTAGCTGAGCAGATGCACGCTGATGCCGTGGGTATCCTGGCAGGTGATCTCCATGCCCGGTATGAATCCCAGTCCCAGCTTCCCGGCTTGCGCCGCGGCTTCGGCCCAACCGGTGGTCTGGTCATGATCTGTCAACGCCACGACATCCAGGCCCGCAACCGAAGCGGCGCGCATGAGCTCGGCCGGAGTTTCAGTTCCGTCGGACACATTGGAGTGGGTGTGCAGGTCGATTCGCATATGCCTAGGTTATCCCCTGCGCTGATTCTTTGCTGGGATACAGCTGATGGTGACACACTTGGAACATGACCAATCAAGATTCATCTGCACCAAGCACTGATCAGCCGTTGGAAGACCGCGTGAACAACCGTTCCCAGCGTCCAACGTCCAAGGCATTCCAGGACTTCATGGCCTCCTCGTGGGCGCAAGACACTTCTGATCTGCCAGAACAAGATGCCGCTGCCAGCTACGCAGCCGCTCGCCGTGCCAAGCTCTCGGAGAATTTCCCCGGTGAGCGCATCGTCATTCCGGCAGGCCCGCTCAAGGTCCGCTCCAACGATACGGACTACCGTTTCCGCCCGCATTCGGCGTTCGCCCACCTGACCGGCCTGGGCGTCGACCACGAGCCCGACGCCGTACTGGTCATGGAACCGACCGATGACGGCGTGGGCGAGCACGGCTCCAACCACGTTTCCACCCTGCATTTCGCGCCGATGGCCGGCCGCGACACCACCGATTTCTATTTGAATTCGCGTTCCGGCGAATTCTGGGTGGGCCCGCGCCCAACCCTGTCCTCGCTGTCGGCGCGCACCGGGATGCCCACCGATTCGTTGGAACAGCTGGAAATCGCGATCACCAAGAATTCCGGCCCGCAGGCCCTGGGCGGCATCCGCATCCGTCTGGTGCGCGAGGTGGATCTGAACATCGAGGCGCTGGTGGATACCTCGCGCATCAACACCGGCCAGGACCTGGAAGCCAGCGATGCCCTGGATACCGAGCTGGCCGAGTTCGTTTCCGAGCTTCGCCTGGTCAAGGACGCGTACGAAATCGCCGAACTGCGCAAGTCGGTTGCCGCGACCATCAACGGCTTCGAAGACGTGGTGCGCAACCTGGACAAGGCCGTCGCGCACGAACGCGGCGAACGCGTTGTCGAAGGCGCGTTCTTCGCCCGCGCCCGGCTTGAAGGCAACGAGCTGGGCTACGACACCATCGCCGCCTCGGGCAACAACGCCACCATCTTGCACTGGATCCGCAACACCGGAACCGTCAAGCAGGGCGAGGTGCTGCTGCTGGATGCAGGTGTCGAGGCCGAATCCCTGTACACCGCAGACATCACCCGCTCGCTGCCGGTGTCCGGCAAGTACACCGAGGTGCAGCGCAAGGTCTACCAGGCCGTGCTGGATGCCGCCGATGCCGCCTTCGCTGCGGCCAAGCCGGGCCTGAAGTTCCGCGACCTGCATCTGGTGGCTACCCGCGTTTTGGCTGAGCGGCTCTCCGAGTGGGGCATCTTGCCGGTATCTGTGGAAGAAGCCATGGATCCAGAGGGGCAGCATCACCGCCGCTGGATGCCGCATGGCACCAGCCACCATCTCGGTCTGGACGTGCACGACTGCGCCCAGGCACGCGCCGAGCTGTACCTGGATGCCGAGCTGGAGGAGGGCATGGTCTTCACCATCGAGCCCGGACTCTACTTCAAGGACGAGGATCTGGCGATCCCCGAGGAGTACCGCGGCCTGGGCGTGCGCATCGAGGATGACATCCTGGTCACCGCCGATGGCGCCGAGAACTTGAGCGTTGCCCTGCCACGCAAGCCTGAGGAAGTTGAAGCGTGGATGGCTAAATTGCGCGGCTAATTCGTCCCGCAGCGTTAACCAGCGAAAGGCATGGGCGCAGTTACCGAGGTAACTGCGCCCATGCCTTTCTTTGGCCTAGCTGGTCCCTATGCTTCAGGATCCTTGCGAGGCGCTGGTTCCTGGACCGGGGCCTGAGGCTGCTGCGAAGTATCCACTCGCGGCTCTACCTGCGACAGGTCCTGCGTGTCCTTGGCCTCGGCGGCCGGTGCTTGCGCTTCGTCCTTGGCTGGCTGCTCGACCGGCGCAACTGGCGCAGCTGGCTTGGCTTCGTTGACGCGCACGCCATAGCGGGGACGCCCATCGGGCAGGTCGGGGAACTGCGAGCTGCGCTCTTCCTCGGAGGCCGGCTGCGCAGGCGTGGCCGGTACTGCGGCGGCTGCCTGGGCCGACGGTGCGGCAGCTGCGGCAGGCTGCTGCTGCGGGGCTTGGGCAACTGGTTGCGCAGGTGCCTGCTGCGGACGCATGGGCAGCTTGGAGGCCAGGATGCGGGCCGACTGCGCATGCTCGAAATCCACCACCACGTCAAAGCTGGTGGCCACGAACTGGCTGGAGGACGCGAAATCGCGCTTGCCGCGACGCGTCGAATAGCTGATCACGCCGGCGATCATCCAAATAGCCATGCCCAGGCCGATGGCGGAGAGAATCTGGTACAGCCCGTTGCCGCCACCGCCGAAGAGGGTCAGGAGCAGGCCGACAAACAGGCCCATCATGCCGCCCTGGGCCGCGCCAGCCAGCGCCACGCGCGGGTAGGAAAGTTTCGCGGTGACTCGCTCCACGGTGCGTACGTCATTGCCGACGATGCTTACCGCGGCGACCGGGAAATCATTATCGGCCAGGTAATCCACGAGCTTCTGCGCGTCGAGATAGCTGGTGTAACGTCCAAGCAGTTCTCCGCGCGGCAGGCCGCTGGTGCTAATCGAATTTACTCCATGAGGCGAGGTCATAACTATATTGTGCACAGGTTTACTGTGAGCCTGCCTAGTTGTGAAGCAACTATCGCTGAGGGTGAAAGAAACAGCACTGGCCCTGTGGCTTTGCACACCGGGAACGGGGCTGAAACGCGATAGTCTAGGAGGGTGAGCGCACAAGTGTCTAAAATCTTCGTCGCCCGGCTGCTCGGGCTTGATGTCTTTGACCCCTTGGGCGACCGCTTAGGCCGCTTGCGCGATGTCGTGGTGGTCTCCCGCGGCCCCAAGAAACCCGCCGCCTGCGTGGGCTTGGTCGTCGAGGTCCCCGGCAAACGGCGGGTGTTCGTTCCGATGACCCGCATCCAGTCTATGGAAGCCAACCAGGTGATCTGCAACGGCCTGGTGAACATGCGCCGCTTCCAGCAGCGCGGCCAGGAAATTCTGGTTGTCGCCGAAATGTTCGACCGCACCATCACCTTCGTTGATGGTTCCGGTCGCGGTGTCATCGAGGACATCGGTTTGGCGCAGACCCGTCGCGGGGACTGGGAAATCAACGAATACTATGTCCAGCGTGGAGAACCGACGGCCAATTTGCTGGGACTGCGTTCGCGCCGCCGCAACAAGGTGCTGGTCTCCTGGGACGAGGTCAGCCACGGTTCGAAGAATGAACCGCAGTCCGCTGACACCTTCGTGGCCGCCCACGATGAGATGAAGCCTGCCGACTTTGCTGACGCCCTGCATGAAATGAATGAGAAGCGCCGCCTGGAAATCGCGGCCCATCTGCAAGATGAGCGCCTGGCCGACGTGCTCCAGGAACTTCCGGACCGCGAGCAGGTGGAGATCCTTTCCGCCCTGGGCCTGGAACGTGCCGCGGACGTGCTTGAGGAAATGGACCCGGATGACGCGGCCGACCTTCTGGCTGAAGTCAGCGAAGAGACCAAGCACCAGCTGCTGGATCTGATGAACGAGGAAGAGGCCAAGGATGTCCGCCGCTTGCTCGCCTACCCGGAAGGTACCGCCGGGTCGATCATGACCCCGGTTCCGGTGATTCTCACCCCTGAATCCACGGTCGCTGAAGCCCTGGCTTCGGTGCGCCTGGAGGAATTGAGCCCGGCGCTTGCTTCGACCGTATATGTGGTGCGCCCGCCGCTGGAGACGCCCACGGGACGCTACCTGGGCCAAGTCCACATCCAGGCGCTGCTGCGTGCCGCTCCCCCGGAGCCGCTGGGCGATATCCTTGATACGGAGCTGGAGCCCATGTCGGATCTGGCCAATATCACCGAAGTGGTTCGCCATTTGGCCACCTACAACCTCACCAGCGTAGGCGTGACCAACAAGGAAGGCCGGCTTGTAGGGGCCATCACCGTGGATGACGTGCTGGACCACATCCTCCCGGATGACTGGCGTTCCCAAGACTAGCCAACGCCCCACCCACCCATCAGCAGCAAAGGAGTTCCAGCTATGGCTGAGCAGCGCAAGAGTAACGGCCTGGATACCCCGCTTGCAGCACGACAACGCTTCTGGCCCCGGTTCTCCCCGAACCCCGACCTCTTTGGTTCGGCCACGGAGAAGTTCGCCCGCTTCATGGGCACCCCGACCTTCCTGCTGTACATGACGGTGTTCTGCGCCTTCTGGCTGATCTGGAACTCGGTCGCCCCGATCAATTGGCGTTTTGACGATGCCACCATCGGCTTCACCGCGCTGACCTTGATGCTCTCCTTGCAGGCCTCCTACGCGGCTCCGCTGCTCCTGCTGGCGCAGAACCGCCAGGATGACCGCGACCGCGTCTCGCTGACCGAGGACCGCGCCCGTGCTGAACGCAATCTGTACGACACCGAGTACCTGACCCGCGAGCTGGCTTCCCTGCGCTTGGCACTGCGCGATGTTGCCACCCGCGACTACGTGCGTTCCGAACTGCGCAATGTGCTTGAAGAGCTGCTGGAAACCTCTGATGGCGAAGAGCTGCACCTGCGCGCGAAGAAAAAGGGCGGCAATAAGAATTCACACCCGCAAACCGGGATGATCGAAACCGTCAAGCCCCAGCAGGGCCAGCACCGGAAGAGCAAATAAGCATTGAGCACCACGCCAGAACTCCTAGCCGCCCTCGCAAAGGTCAACGACCCGGAGCTTCGCCGGCCGATCACCGAATTGGGCATGGTGGAATCAGCTGTCCTGGCCGATGGCACCGCCAAGGTCAAGATCTTGCTGACCATCGCCGGTTGCCCGATGCGCTCCACCATCGAGGAAGAGGCCACCGCGGCCCTGCTGACCGTAGCAGCGGTGCAGCGCGTTGAGGTGAGCCTGGGCGTCATGGATCCGCAGCAGCGCGCGGAGCTGCGCGAGTCACTGGCCAGCCGCCGCACCCCGTTCTCCGATCCTGCTTCCCTGACCCGGGTGATCGCTGTGGCCAGCGGCAAGGGCGGCGTGGGCAAGTCGTCGATTACCGCGAATCTGGCCTGCCAGCTAGCCTCCCAGGGCTTGAAGGTCGGCCTGATCGACGCCGATGTCCATGGTTTCTCCATTCCCTCGCTGATGGGTATTTCGCAGAACCCCACCCGGGTTGATGACATGATCCTGCCGCCGGTGGCGCACGGAGTGAAGGTCATTTCCATTGGCATGTTCCTGGATTCCAACCAGCCGGTGATCTGGCGCGGCCCGATGCTGCACCGGGCCCTGGAGCAGTTCCTCTCGGATGTCTACTTCGGGGACCTGGACTACTTGTTGCTGGACCTGCCGCCAGGCACCGGGGACATGGCCATCTCCGTGTCCCAGCTGCTGCCCAATAGCGAGCTGCTGGTGGTCACGACTCCGCAGTCCACGGCTACCGAGGTTGCCGAACGCGCCGGCACCATCGCCTTGCAGACCCATCAGAAGGTGATCGGGGTGGTTGAGAACATGAGCTTCCTGCAGCTGCCCGACGGGTCGCGCATGGAGGTCTTCGGTTCCGGTGGCGGTGCCAAGCTCAGCGAATCGCTGAGCCAGCAGCTGGGCTACCCTGTTGGGATGCTGGCCCAGATTCCGCTGGAAGAGTCCGTACGCGTGGGTTCGGATCAGGGCCAGCCGGTAGTGCTCAGCACCCCGGGGGCACCGGCCGCGGCAGCGATGCGTGAATTGGCCGGGAAATTGGAACAGCGACCGCGCGGGCTTGCCGGGCGATCGCTGCCGATGTCTTTCTGAGGACTTCTGGGCCTAGGTGGCTTCTGAGTCGAAGGGGGCCGATTCGTTGGCGCCCAGCTGCAGCTGCTGCGCGGTAGCCGAAGGGACCGCGGTGCGCACCGGTGCTGGGGCCACGGTCTTGGCTGGAGAACCCTTTGCGGCATTCACGGCGTCGTCGAATTCATCGACAAGCGCCTCCTTGATGATTCGACGTGGATCATACTGGCGCGGGTCCAGCTTCTTCCAGTCGATGTCGGCAACCTCGTCGCCTACTTCCTCGCGCAGCTGCTCCTTGGCGCCATTGGCCATGCGCCGCACTTCCTTGACCAGGTTCGCTAGCTTTTTGGCGTACTCAGGAAGCTTTTCGGGGCCCAGAATAACGACCGCCAGCACGGCGAGAACGATAAACTCGCCACCATTAATACCAAAAAGATCCACGTAAGAAGATTACCTTGTTCCAGTGCCACTAACGAAGTCACCGCGCCACGCCAACGGTGAACACGCGATGAACGGGGTTAGCTGGCGGCGCGCAAGCCTCGCGGGATGCGCGGCAACGACATGGTCTTTGCAGGGCGGTTGGCTGGATTGCGGTGAGCGAGCGCATCACGAAGCATGGCGCGGCCACGGTGGATGCGAGAACGCACGGTCCCGAGCTTGACATCCAGGATGCGTGAGACTTCCTCGTAGGAGAAGCCTTCCATATCGCACAGGACAATAGCGGCACGGAACTCCGGCGACAACGCACGCAGGGCTTCTTGCACGTCGACATCCAAGTTGTTGAATTCGAAATAGCGTTCCGGGGTTACCGCGGTACCGGGCATCCGGTCTTCGGATCCCTCGGCGAAACGGTCGAAGCGGATCTTGCTCTTGCGCCGAGCCTGGTCCAGGAACAGGTTGGTGGTAATGCGGTGCAGCCACCCGCCCATGGTTCCGGGGGTGTAATTTTCCAAGGCTTTGAATGCGCGAACGAATGCCTCCTGCGAGAGGTCCTCGGCATCTTGACGGTTACCAGTCAAACGGTAGGACAAACGGAAGACCCGTTGCCCATGTTCTTGGACCATCTGATCCCATGTCGGAGTCGTGGTTTCGGCAGTCACCGTAGAAGAAACTGTTTCACTTCGTGCATTGTTCACACTCCAAGTATGAAATGGGAAGCTGAGCTGAAGCTAAGAATACCCTGCGCGAGAACCTCCAAGTTCAACAACTTCAGGTAACGACGTAGGTACGATGGGAACTGGCCCCGCCAATTCAACCCTTGAGGACCTCCGCCGATGCCATCGATGAATCCAGAACTCTTCGCGAGCTGGACCTATACCCAGAACCACGTCAACGAACCAGAGCATGTCGCCCCGGTTCGCGAACGTGCGGAAGACCTGGGCGTGCGTTGCATCGATCAGGCCGGCCGCTCGATGCTGCAGATGCTCTGCACCCTGCGCCAGCCGCGCAATATCGTGGAGATCGGATCCGGTGTGGGTGTCGCATCGCTGGCGATGCTCGAGGTCATGGGCAACGCCATGACGTTGACCGCGATTGAATCGGATCTGGAGCACGCCAACGCGATGCGCCAGGGCCTGCGCGATTCAGGCATCCCGACGGCCCGCGCCCGCATTATCAACGAGCGCGCAGAGAACGTGCTCTCGCGCTTGGCCGACCACGCCTACGACCTGGTACTCATCGACGCCGGCGCTGAGCTGCTGCTCGAGTACGTGGCCGAGGCCAAGCGGCTGGTCGGAACCGGCGGAGTGATCATAGTGAACAACGCCTACGACGAGCACCGCCTAGCCAAGCCCGCGGTTCGCCGCCCCTCCACCGTCACGACCCGAGATGCGCTGCGCATGCTGCGCGAGGACCCGCGCTTGCAGACCCACCTGTTCCCTACCGAGCAGGGCCTGTTTGTGGCCACTGTCCTTCCCGCCAAGGCCGCGACCCGCCTCTAGCGGCTGATTTCGGGAAAAACAAAGGACCGACATTTCTGTCGGTCCTCGATTGCCGCACCAGCAACCCGTGCGGCCAAAGCTAGAACTTGGGCAAGCTTACTCAGTTACCTTGAGCAGGCACTCACGCAATTCGGTTGCCTCGTCGTTGTTCAACTCGACTACCAGTCGTCCGCCTCCGTCGATTGGCAGGCGCAAGATGAGGCTGCGGCCTTCCTTAGCGACTTCCATTGGTCCATCACCGGTGCGTGGCTTCATAGCAGCCATTAAGCTGTTCCCTTCGTCTGTGGCTAACGCATGCACTGGCGCTTGCCGTGCATACAACCGAATGCCTAGTCCATCCTCAGCAAGGATTCCCTGCTGAGTTGGGACACTTATCTTTTATTATTACTAATTTTCGCCCGTGTCGCTAATCACACGCCGTGACTCAAGGTCACGAACCGTATTCTCCAGCTCGGTAATTTCTGCCGCGAGGACATCGAGCACCTCATCCACCTGGTCGCAGCGGTAACCGCGCAAGCCCAAGGAGAAGCGAACTTTCTCCACATCTTCAGCGCGCGGATTCTTGGCCAGCAGCACCGGCGGCAACGAAGCCTGGTGCTCTACCAATCCCGTGATGGGCTCCCCAGTGGATTCGAAGTGGCGACCTGCCGGTACATTCTTCCGCTGGCTGGACAGCAGCAGCGCAACAGCACCCACCAGCAATACTGCGATGGCAACAAGGAGGAACGGCATCGCCTACTGCCCCTTCGCCAGGTCGCCGACCTTCAGGTTTTCTTTATGCGCACGCAGCACCAGATCCACCGCTTCATCAGGATCATCGGTGATAGTGAACAAGTCCAGATCACCGGGCGAAATGGTGCCTTCAGCAACGAGCGTCTTGGTCATCCAGTCCACCAGGCCGCCCCAGTATTCGGTGCCCACAAGCACAATCGGGAAGCTGGTGATCTTCTTGGTCTGGACCAAGGTCAATGCTTCGAACAGTTCGTCCAGGGTGCCAAAACCCCCGGGGAGCACGATGAAGCCCTGCGAGTACTTCACGAACATCGTCTTGCGCACGAAGAAGTAGCGGAAGTTCAGGCCCTTGTTGACCCAGGCATTCAGTCCGGTTTCAAAAGGCAGCTCAATGCCCAGGCCTACGGAAACGCCGTCCTTGTCAGCAGCTCCCTTGTTGGCCGCTTCCATGGCGCCGGGGCCGCCACCGGTGATGGTAGTGATGCCTTCCTCGGCCAAGCGGCTGCCGACACGCTGGGCCATCGCATAGTACGGGCTGCCTGGATCCGTGCGCGCGGAACCGAAAACCGCGATGGCAGGACCGGTGCCGGCCATATTTCCAAAGCCGGAGACGAATTCCGATTGGATTCGCAACACGCGCCACACGTCGCTATGCGTGACATCGACCTGCGGGCTTTCCAGAAGATGGTGGTCAAGCTGATCTTCCGGTTGCTTTCCTGGCCAGCTCGCTTCGATGTGGCGCTTTTGCCCGACCCGGGCATTTTCTTCACTCTTACGCTGATGAACCATAGCTTCACTCTATCGGTTACTCCTGCGCATCTTCGGATGTGACCTACCGCGGATTGGAGAACAGTTTGATAACAACTAGGTGTGACATGGTCGACGGGTCGCGTAGTCGCCGTCACATCAAGTAATGTCTACAACATGAAAAGCGATCATCAGGCTCAAGCTTCTTCTGAAGGCCCTATCGTCCAGCTGACTGGGGTCAATAAGCACTACGGTGCGCTGCATGTGCTCAACGGCATCAATCTCGAAGTGACCAAGGGCGAGGTCGTTGTGATCCTCGGCCCGTCGGGCTCGGGCAAGTCCACGCTGTGCCGCGCCATCAACCGACTGGAAACCATCGACGAAGGCACCATCAAGATTGATGGCAAGACCCTTCCCGAAGAGGGCAAGGCACTGGCCAATCTCCGGGCCGATGTCGGCATGGTCTTCCAGTCCTTCAACCTCTTTGCCCACAAGTCGATCTTGGAGAACGTGACCCTCGGTCCGATGAAGGTCAAGGGCATGAAGAAGGATGAGGCCAAGAAATTGGCGATGCAGCTGCTGGAGCGTGTGGGCGTGGCCAATCAGGCCGGCAAACTGCCCGCACAGCTTTCTGGCGGCCAGCAGCAGCGTGTGGCGATCGCCCGCGCACTGGCCATGAAGCCGAAGGTGATGCTTTTCGACGAGCCAACCAGTGCCCTGGACCCGGAAATGATCAACGAGGTCCTGGACACCATGGTGGGTCTTGCCAAGGAAGGCATGACCATGCTCGTGGTCACCCACGAGATGGGCTTCGCCCGCAAGGCGGCGGACCGCGTGATCTTCATGGCCGACGGCCAGATCGTCGAGCAGGCCACTCCTGAGGAATTCTTCACCAATCCCAAATCCGACCGTGCCAAGGATTTCCTTGGCAAGTTGATCACCAACCACTAATTTCATCATCACGCATCCAATAGGAGGAACAATGCGCAAGACTCGTTTCGGCACTGTAGCCGCAATGGCCGCCGTCGCAGCCCTGGCCCTGACTTCATGTGGCGGCTCCGGCGACAGCGAAGCCGACGGCGACAAGATCCGCATCGGCATCAAGTACGACCAGCCGGGACTCGGCTTCAAGGACGGCGATAACTACACCGGTTTCGACGTTGACGTCGCCAAGTACGTAGCCAGCGAACTGGGCTACACCGAGGACAAGATCGAATTCATTTCGGCACCGTCGGCCAACCGCGAGACCATGCTGCAGAACAACCAGGTTGACATGATCTTCGCAACCTACTCGATCACCGATGAGCGCAACAAGGTTGTCGACTTCGCTGGTCCATACTTTGTCGCCGGCCAGGACCTGCTGGTTCCATCCGACTCGGATATCGCCGGCCCAGAAGACCTCGATGGCAAGAACCTGTGCTCGGTCACCGGTTCCACCTCGGCCCAGAAGGTCAAGGACAACTACGCCCAGAACACCAACCTGCAGGAACTTCCGGGCTATGCAGAGTGCACCACCCAGATGAGTGGCGGCACCATTGACGCGGTTACCACCGATGACATCATCCTTGCCGGCCTGGCTGCGCAGCCTGCCTACAAGGGCAAGTTCAAGGTTGTCGGCGCGCCATTCACCGAAGAGAACTACGGCGTGGGCCTGCCTGATGGCACCGACAAGTGCGGCGACATCAATGCGGCAATCACCAAGATGATCGAGTCCGGCGAGTGGCAGAAGGCCCTGGACAAGAACACCGAAGGCACCGGTTACAAGCCGAACGCTGAAACCAACCCGCCAACCCTTTCGGATTCCTGCGCCTAGCAGCATCTGATGCGATGGGGGCCAAACGCAGCGTGTTTGGCCCCCATCTGCAATCTGCGTTTCCCAGGTACCAGCTAATGCAGGTACCGGACCCATAGCCGCTTGGCCGGTTTTCCGGCCATCGAGACAGAGGCTTGCAGTGGAGAATTACTTATCCATATTCACTGAGTACGACATTCCCGGAGCTTTCTGGGTCAATATCCAACTAACTTTCTGGGCTGCCATTGGCGCCCTCGTGCTGGGCACCATCTTGGCCTTGCTGCGCATCTCCCCCGTGGGGAGCTTCCAGGCCCTGGGCACCAGCTACGTTAACCTGATTCGCAATACCCCGCTGACCATCATCATCCTGTTCTGCGTGCTGGCCCTCTACGGCCAGCTCGGATTCGTGCTCAGCAGCGATTTCCAGGGAAACTTCTTCCGCCTCGCCGTCCTTGGCCTTGCGGTTTACCACGCGGCGTTCGTGTGCGAAGCGATCCGCTCGGGCGTGAACACGGTTCCCCTGGGACAGGCAGAAGCTGCTCGTGCCATCGGCCTGAGCTTCTTGCCCGCAGCGCGCTTGGTGATTCTGCCGCAGGCCTTCCGCGGCGCGATTGTCCCCTTGGGCAACACCTTGATCGCCTTGATCAAGAACTCCACCGTCGCAGCGGTCGGTTCGGTTGCCACGGAATCCTCCTCGGTCATGAAGACCATGATTGAGTTCCGCGCAGATATCGTGATCCCGATCTTCTTGACCTTCGCAGTGGGCTTCGTGATCATCGTCATTCCGGTGGGCCTGTTGACTACTTGGGCTTCTAAGAAACTGGCGGTGGCACGATGAGCGCGTCGATTCTTTTTGATACTCCCGGGCCAAAGGCCCGCCGCCGCATCTTGGCGGTAAACATAGTCGGCGCCTTGATTGCCTTGGGCATCGTGGCGTGGATCGTCCTCGGCCTGGCCGCCAAGGACCAGATGCAGCCTTCGCAATGGGATGACTTCATCGAAGGCAGCACCTGGAAGAACTACCTGCTTCCGGGCTTGTGGAACACCACCAAGGCAGCAGTCCTGGGCATCATCGGCTCGGTGATCTTCGGCCTGATCTTCGGTGTCGGCCGCTTGGCGCAGAATAAGCTGATCAACGGAATCTCCACCGTGATTGTCGAATTCTTCCGCGCGGTACCAGTGCTGCTGATGATCGTGTTCTTCAACGTCTTCTTCTCCCGTTCCCTGCAGCTGTCAGGTGATACGGCGATGTGGGCCGTGGTCGCGGCGCTGATCTTCTACAACGGCTCGGTCGTTGCGGAGCTGGTCCGTTCCGGCGTTCACAATCTGCCCAAGGGACAGCGCGAGGCAGGCATAGCGATCGGCCTGACCCGTGGCATGTCGCTGCGCCACATCGAGATTCCGCAGGCGCTGGTCGCCATGCTGCCGGCGTTGATCGGCCAGTTCGTTGTGATCTTGAAGGACTCGGCTTTGGGCTACATCATCAGCTTCAACGAGTTGCTGTTCTTCGCCCGCACCTACTCCTCGCCTAACGGCAACGTCCTGCAGGCGCTGATTGTGGCGGCAGCCATCTTCATCATCATCAACTTCACCTTGAGCAAGATTGCCGTGATTGTCTCGCGCCGGCTGAGCAGCCGGGTGAAGAAGGAGAAGAATGCCCCGGCCGGCCCGGCCGCAGCCATAGTCGGCGCCCCAGCCGGCCTCGACGTGCCAGCGCCACAGGATCCTTCCGATCCCAAGGCCTAGCAGCTGAAACAAAAAAATCTCCGTACCGCATGATTCGCGCGGTACGGAGATTTTTTGTCTCTTCAAAGGCTGATCATCCCAGCCTCGCTAGCCCAACCAAGTACGCAGGGTCTGCAGGCAATCGCGGATGGCCTGCTGCGGCACATGCTCATCATCGCTGTGCGCCAGCAGCGCATCGCCCGGGCCGAAGTTCACGGCAGAGATGCCCAGGGCGGAGAAGCGGGAAACATCGGTCCATCCGTACTTCGGCTTCGGTTCCTGGCCCAGTACCTTGATCAGGTCTGCGGCGATCTCCTGGTCCAAACCGGGTTTGGCGCCATCAGCGCCATCGGTGCGTTCAATGTCGAAGCCGTCGAAAAGCTCAAGGACCACGGCTTCAGCTTGGGCCAGTGTCTTGTCCGGAGCGAAGCGGTAGTTCACTTCCACCTCGCAGTAATCGGGAATCACGTTGCCGGCAATGCCGCCGGCAACACGGACCGCGTTCATGCCTTCACGGTAGTCCAAGCCCTCAACGGTGATGGTCCGGGGCTGGTAGGCAGCCAAGCGCTGCAGGATCTCCCCCGCATCGTGGATCGCGTTATGCCCCATCCATGCACGTCCCGAGTGGGCTGCCTTGCCGCGGGTGCGGATGACGAAGCGGCTGGTTCCGTTGCAGCCGCCTTCGACGGTGCCGTCGGTCGGTTCCAGCAGGATCGCGAAGTCGGCCTCCAAGAGTTCCGGGCTGTTCTTGGCCAGGCGGCCCAGACCGGATTTGGCTGCTTCTACTTCCTCGTGGTCGTAGAAGACGTAGGTGATATCGTATTTGGCCTCGGTCAGTTCTGCAGCCAGCGCAAGCTGCACGGCGACCCCGCCTTTCATGTCCGTGGCACCACGGCCATAGAGCACCCCGTCGATGACTTCTGCGGGCACGGTGCCCTTGGCGCCCTCGGTGCGCGGCAAAGGCACGGTATCGAGGTGCCCGGCCAGCACGACGCGGCGTTCGCGGCCGAAGTTGGTGCGCGCTACGATGGCGTCCTGGTCCCGGTGCACATCAAGGTGCGCCTGCTTCCGCAGCGCCTGGTGCACCTTGTCGGCCAGCTCTTGCTCGTTGCCGGAAACGGATTCAATGTTCATGATCTGCTCGGTAAGCAGGGCAACGTCTTGCTGCAGGTCCAATTCGTTCACGGCTGGCTACGTCCTGAGTCTCTAGCTTCACTTTTTTGTCATTTATCAACGTTACCCCGGGCAACAAAGATACGATCAGTGTATGACTTCAGAATCTGTGACATCCAGCGAATCATCTGTCCGTTTAGCCTCAGCCCATGGCCTGGCAACGGTCGCATCCGATGGAACGATCCTTGATGTTTGGTACCCGGCTCCAGTCTTGGGCGAACTCGCCAAGGCTGAAGGGCTCTCCGGTGAACTCGCTGCCGCCGCGCAGGACGATGCAGCCCGCGGCACCACCCAGAAGGTCGTTTCACTGACCATTAATCTTGATGTAGCACCAGCTGACACCGCCGATGTGTGGCTGCGCCTGCACCTGCTCTCGCACCGTCTGGTCCAGCCGAACAGCATCAACCTCGACGGCATCTTCGGCCACCTCGCCAATGTCGTGTGGACCAACTTCGGGCCTTGCCAGGTAGAGGGCTTCGAGGTGACGCGCTTGAAGCTGCGCGCCCGTGGAGCGGTCACCGTGTACGGCGTGGACAAGTTCCCGCGCATGGTCGACTACGTGGTCCCAGCCGGCGTACGCATTGCCGACGCTGGCCGCGTGCGCCTCGGCGCACACCTGGCCGAAGGCACCACCGTCATGCATGAAGGATTCGTCAATTTCAACGCCGGCACCTTGGGCACTTCGATGGTGGAAGGCCGCGTGTCCGCTTCGGTCGTTGTCGGCGATGGTTCGGATGTCGGTGGCGGCGCCTCGATCATGGGCACCCTCTCCGGTGGCGGCAAGGAGCGCATTGTCATTGGCGAACGCGTACTGCTGGGCGCCAACGCCGGTGTAGGCATTTCCATCGGTGACGACTCGGTAGTGGAAGCTGGCCTGTACGTGACTGCCGGCACCCGAGTGGTTCTGGGCGAGAAGCAGGTCAAGGCGCTGGAGCTTTCCGGCGTGCCGAACCTGCTCTTCCGCCGCAATTCGATCACCGGCGCCGTTGAGGCATTGCCGCGCGCCGGCCAGACCGTAGAGCTGAACAGCGCACTGCACGCCAACTAGTTCTTGCCCTGCAATCCAACTGGCAGATCACGGAAGTGATCTGCCAGTTTTTTATTGCTCGGCTATCCGCCGGGGAAGATGATGGTCACCATCGGCTGGATGAAGCCGTGGAAGGCCTTGGAGTCGCGTAGCAGCGACGTACTGGCAACGATGGTAGCCGTGCCGGTCAGCCATGCCCTGGGCTCGTCCAGGGGCACGTCAATGAGCTGGATTTCCTGGCGGGTGGATTGCATGCCGTGCTCCACCCCGTGGTCGATGAGGATTCTTTCCAGCTCATCCATGCGGTGCGGCACGTACTTGCCACTGTTTTCTGCAAAGTCCTGGGCATGCTGCTGGGCAAAAACCGTGGCCTGGCCGTAGTGCGCGCGGGCCAGCCGGGCCAGGGCCGGGTAGCCGTCGTCTTGAAGCCGTTCAATCAGTGCATCGCTGGCCGCCGGCTCCTTGGCCGGCGCTATTGCGGTCAGCGAATCCCACCAGGAGCTCCATTCCTGCTTGAGCTGTCCATGCGAGTCGTCGATCTTGTTGCGGTTCTTGATATTGGAAGCCAGCCGGCTATTGGGTCCGGCCTCCGCGGGGTGGACGCCTGACAGTTCGCGCAGGTACAACGCCATCAGCATATTCTGATTGGTATTTATGGCTAGCGACCAATTATTTCCACGACGTTGGTACATGCATACCACCTGACTCTTCGGCACACTTGTCGTTCCCTCTGCCTCATAGGATACTCCCGAAGTACCGCTTAAAACAGGGAAGGACCTGTCGCCCCACTTGTGTGGGAAGACAGGTCCTGCCGCCGGGATCCGGAAACTCGCCCTAGGCCTGGTAGCCGGGATAGTCGCGAGCGGTTTCACCCATGTACAGCTGGCGTGGGCGGCCGATCTTCAGCTCTGGGTCCTTGATCATTTCGCGCCACTGTGCGATCCAGCCTGGCAGACGGCCGATGGCGAACAGCACGGTGAACATCTTTTCCGGGAAGCCCATGGCGGTGTAGATCAAGCCGGTGTAGAAGTCCACGTTCGGGTAGAGCTTGCGCGAGATGAAGTACTCATCATTCAGCGCAGTTTCTTCCAGCTTCATCGCGATCTCAAGCAGCTCGTTCTTGCCCTGCTTTGCCAGCAGGTCGTGAGCGGTCTTCTTGATGATCTTGGCGCGTGGATCGTAGTTCTTGTACACACGGTGGCCGAAGCCCATCAGGCGTACGCCGTCTTCCTTGTTCTTGACCTTCTGCATGAAGTCTTCTGGGGAGATGCCGGAGGACTGGATCTCGCGCAGCATCTTCAGCACGGCTTCGTTGGCGCCGCCATGGGCTGGGCCGGACAGTGCATGGATACCTGCAGAAACCGAAGCGAACATGTTGGCTTCGGAGGAACCGACCAGGCGCACGGTGGAGGTGGAGCAGTTCTGCTCGTGGTCAGCGTGCAGGATCAGCAGCAAGTCGAGGGCCTTGACCACATCCGGATCCGCAAGGTAAGGCTCGGCAGCGGTGCCGAAGCACAGGCGCAGGAAGTTCTCGACCATGTTCATCGAGTTGTCCGGGTACAGCAATGCCTGGCCGATGGACTTCTTGTGCGCGTACGCAGCCAATACCGGCAGCTTTGCCAGCAGGCGCAGGGTCGAACGCTCAACCTGTGCGTCATCCTTCGGATCCAGCGAATCCTGGTACCAGGTCGACAGGGCCGAAACAGCCGAGGACAATACCGGCATCGGGTGCGCGTCGCGCGGGAAGCCGCCGAAGAAGCCCTTGAGCTCTTCGTGCAGCAGGGTATGGCGGCGCAGCGAATTGTCGAACTCGGCCAGCTGATCAGCAGTCGGCAGTTCGCCGTAGATCAGCAGGTAGGTTACCTCGATGAAGCTGGACTTCTCGGCCAGCTGCTCGATTGGGTAACCGCGGTAGCGCAGGATGCCCGCGTCGCCGTCGATGTAGGTAATCGCGGACTTGGTAGCCGCGGTGTTCATGAAGCCGGGATCGTAGGTCACGTTCCCGGTAGTCTTCAAAAGTGGGGCTACGCCAAATCCGTCATTGCCCTCTGCTGCCTGAATTACTGGCAGCTCGAGGTTGGATTCTCCAAAGTGTAGCTGTGCAGATGTGGTATCTGTCATTGCATCTCCTAACCGGAAAGCGTGTAGTTCCGAAAGGTCAGTCGTCACCGTAGAACATACCGCGATTTGACCCATTCAAGCTAATTAGGGTGTCATCTTCACCGGTTGGCGGAAGAATTCAACCGTTCAACGGCAGCCGCGATCCGCTCATCGGAGGCGGTCAAGGCCACGCGTACATGGCGTTCCCCCGCGGTGCCGTAGAAAACGCCAGGACCGGCAACGATGCCCAGTTCCGCCAGCGCCCCGATGGTTTCGAAGCTTGGCCGCCCAGCGGTGCACCACAGGTACAGTCCTGCCACCGAATCATCGATGGCCAAGCCGAAGTTCTCCAGCGCTGGCCGCAGCATGGCCCGGCGTGCCCGGTACAGCTCGCGCTGCGCCGCAACATGCTCGTCGTCATTCAATGCCACCACCATGGCGTGCTGGATTGGACCGGGCACGATCATGCCCGCATGCTTTCGACTGTTGACCAGAGTTGGCATCAGGTTCGGGGCGCCGGCAACGAAAGCGGCGCGGTATCCGGCGAGGTTCGACTGCTTGGACAGCGAGTACAGGGCGAACAGGTCATCGAGGTTTCCTCCGTTGACCGCCGGGTCCAGGATGCTTGGCACCTGGCCCTCGTATTCATCCCATCCCAGTTCGGCGTAGCACTCATCGGAGGCCACTACGGCACCCATCTCACGCGCCTGGGCCACGATGCTTGCCAGCTCGGCGGTAGCACGGACCTTGCCGGTCGGGTTGCCTGGCGAGTTGACCCAGATGAGCTTCACGCGTTCACGCTGCTCAGCAGTCAAATCCGAAAGGTCGTCGGTGGCGATGGGGGTCGCGCCAACCAGCTGGGCGCCGATGTCATAGGTGGGGTAGGCGATCTCTGGACGTACCACGATGTCGCCGGCACCCAGGCCCAGGAACAGCGGCAGCCATGCCACCATTTCCTTGGAACCGACCGTTGGCATGACATCATCGGTGCTCAAACCGGTGACATTGCGGCGACGGGCGAACCAGTCGACGATGGCCTCGCGAACTTCAATGGTGCCGTGCGTGGTCGGGTATCCGTGCGAGTTCGCCGCCTCGGCCAGCGCCTGCTGGATCAGTTGCGGCGTGCCATCGATCGGCGTGCCGATCGACAGGTCCACGACTCCCCCCGGATGCGTGGATGCTTGCTCGCGGTATGGGGCAAGCTGGTTCCAGGGGTAATCGGGGAGCTCAAGCATAAAAGTGAAAACCTAGCCTTGGTTCTGTGGTGGCAAGGCGCTGATCAGTGGGTGGTCAGTGCCGGTGTTACCAATTTTAGCGGCGCCGCCCGGGGATCCAAGTTCATCGAAAAAGTCGACGTTTGCCTTGTAATAGTCGGCCCATTCATCCGGCACGTCATCTTCGTAGTAGATGGCTTCAACGGGGCAGACAGGTTCGCAGGCGCCGCAGTCAACGCATTCATCCGGGTGAATGTAGAGCGAGCGCTCACCTTCATAGATACAATCTACCGGGCACTCTTCGACGCACGCCTTGTCTTTAACGTCGACGCACGGCTGAGCGATGATGTAAGTCACGAGGGCCGAGACCTTTCCTTGCACTGGGTGGTTTCAACAGGAGCTAGTGGTCTTCCTCAGATGCTCTTTGAATCCTTTACCAGCTCAAACTACAGTCTAGTCCTGATACCCATGCATCGGACCGCCCATTGGCTCGCTGTGACGTAATCGACCATTCACATTTCAGCTTCCCGGGGTCCAGATGAATTCTTCTTACGAAAAGATGACGTTTCCAAATGCTTAATTTCAGTGATGTGACGCCCGGTGAACGGCTTGTTGTCCGCTACCGCTTGGCCGACGGCCGGGCCGGTGGGCATTTTTCCGATGCACTGGGCGAGTTGCAGGAAGTGACGGAGGAATCGGTGAGCATCCAAACCCGGGCTGAACTGGTATGCATCCCCCGCGCGGCGATCACTCACGCCAAGCGGGTACCGCCGGCTCCGGCGCGCCGCAGGCCCCGTGCCCCTCGCGCCGAGTAGCAGCCTGCAAGCCGCGCAATTTTCCTGCTTCCATGGGTTGCTGCCGCGGGCACACCCATACCGCTTGGGACGACATGTGATTTGAAACTGCCAATCACTCAGCGCTTTTCGCGTATGCTGTTTCCATGCCCTCCGATAAACTTGTCCAATCGCGAGCACGAGCCCTCAGCTCCCCGCTGAGGCTTCGCATCTTGCGCTTGTGCCTGCATGAGTCACGAACGAACAAGGAAATTGCGGACATTCTCGATTTGAATCCCGCCACCTCCTTGCATCACGTGCGAACCCTGGTCAGCAACGGTTACCTCGCGGCAGAAGAATCGCGCCGAGGCAACCGTGGCGCCAAAGAAGTGCCCTACCGCAGCACCAAGCAGTCCTGGGGCACGCGCATTCCCGACGCGGCCCCCATGCTGGTGGACACCTTCCTGCAGGAAATCGAGGGACTTGATCCCCAGGAGATACAGGTAATCCGCTTGGGCCTGAAGCTCAATGAAGAAAGCCAGAAGGATCTCATGAGCCGGCTGCGCGCTGTGATCGAGGACTACGCGATGCGAGATCCGGATCCAGATGGCGTTGCCACCTCGTTGTTCTTGGCCCACCACCTGGATATCACCGGCAATGCGCGCAAAGACCAGTAGCCTGCTTTTCGCCTAATTAAACACAGAAGGAGCTCTTCCCGTTGGGAAGAGCTCCTTCTGTTTTCAGTTCTGGCGTTGTTGCTTTCGCAGCACTCGCAAGGAGCACAGCAGGGCAATCACCGATGGAATAACCATTCCATACATCCACAAGGCCGAGGCCAGCGTTGGCCCGGGCAGGTACTTGTAGTACTCCATGCCCAAGATCAGCTGGTCATCGCCCACATAGGAAATCAGGCCAACGGTCACATAGCAACCGATGAACCCCAGCGCACCGGCCCACAGCTTCGATGAAGAAACCGCAGCCCAGTACACCAGAACCCCGAGCAGGAGCCAGGCCAGACCCACACCCCAAACCAGCGGGATGTCGTTTCCGACATAGCTGATGGAGGCGTGGATTGCGGTCCCGAATAATCCTGCTGCCACGGCGGCAACAACACCGCGCCAGAGCGCGGAGAAGTTGCTGCCGAGGGATTTGCGCTTATTAGGAGCGAGCGCGTGCACGGGTAGCCTTGGCACGGTCGTTGGCGTTCAGCAGAACCTTGCGGATGCGGATGGCTTCCGGGGTAACCTCAACGCACTCGTCTTCGCGAGCGAATTCGAGCGACTCTTCCAAGGTCAAGTTACGTGGTGGGGTCAGGTTCTCGAACGAGTCCGAGGAAGCAGCACGCATGTTGGTGAGCTTCTTTTCCTTGGTGATGTTCACGTCCATGTCGTCGGCGCGGGAGTTCTCGCCGACGATCATGCCCTCGTAAACCTCTTCGGTTGGCTTCACGAAGAAGTTCATGCGCTCCTGCAGGTTGATCATCGCGAATGGAGTCACAACGCCTGAACGGTCGGCAACGATCGAACCGTTGATGCGGTATTCGATTGGGCCTGCCCATGGCTCGTAGCCTTCAGCCAGCGAAGCAGCAATGCCGGCGCCGCGGGTTTCGGTCATGAAGCGGGTACGGAAGCCGATCAGGCCACGTGCTGGAACCATGAATTCCATGCGAACCCAGCCGGTGCCGTGGTTAGCCATGTCGGTCATGCGGCCCTTGCGCGATGCCATCAGCTGGGTGATAGCACCCAGGTACTCTTCAGGTACGTCGATGGTCATGCGTTCCATTGGCTCGTGAACCTTGCCGTCAACCATCTTGGTAACAACCTGTGGCTTGCCAACGGTCAGCTCGAAGCCTTCACGGCGCATCTGCTCAACGAGGATGGCCAGTGCCAATTCGCCACGGCCCTGGACTTCCCAAGCATCTGGACGCTCGGTAGGCAGGATGTTCAGCGAAACGTTGCCGATCAGTTCCTTGTCCAGGCGATCCTTGACCTGTCGTGCGGTGACCTTGGCGCCCTTGACCTTGCCAGCCAGTGGCGAGGTGTTGATACCGATGGTCATCGAGATCGCAGGTGGATCAACGGTGATCAGTGGCAGCGGCTTAGGGTTCTCAAGGTCGGTGAGGGTCTCGCCGATCATGATGTCTTCGATACCGGCAACTGCAACGATCTCGCCTGGACCAGCTTCGTCAGCTGGAACGCGGGTCAGGCCCTGGGTGGCCAGCAGTTCGGTGATCTTGACCTGCTTCATGGTGCCATCCTGGCGGGCCCAGTTAACCTGCTGGCCCTTGCGCAAGGTGCCGTTGATCATGCGCAGCAGCGCCAGGCGGCCAAGGAATGGCGAAGCGTCAAGGTTGGTGACGTGGGCCTGCAGGACTTCACCTTCGGTGTAGGTCGGTGCAGGAACGTGCTTGATGATGGTCTCGAACAGTGGCTCAAGATCTTCGTTGTCCGGCAGGGTGCCATCGCCAGGCTGGTTCATCGAAGCGTAGCCGGCCTTGCCCGAGGCGAAGACGACAGGAACGTTCAAGATTGCGTCCAGATCCAGATCCGGAGCTTCGTCAGCCAAGTCCGAAGCCAAGCCCAGCAGCAGGTCCATGGAGTCGGAGATGACGCCATCGATGCGGGAGTCGGGACGGTCGGTCTTGTTGACCACGATGATCACTGGCAGGTTGGCGCTCAATGCCTTGCGCAGCACGAAGCGGGTCTGCGGGAGCGGGCCCTCGGATGCGTCAACGAGCAGAACCACGCCGTCAACCATGGACAGGCCGCGTTCCACCTCGCCACCGAAGTCGGCGTGGCCTGGGGTGTCAATGACGTTGATGGTCATCTTCTTGCCCTCGGCTGCTGGGCCGTTGTAGAACACGGTGGTGTTCTTAGCAAGAATGGTGATGCCCTTCTCGCGTTCCAGCTCACCTGAGTCCATCACGCGATCTTCGGTTTCACCATGGCTGTCGAATGCGCCAGTCTGCTGGAGCATGGCGTTGACGAGGGTGGTCTTGCCGTGGTCAACGTGCGCAACGATGGCTACATTGCGAAGTTCATCGCGAGTAATGGTGTTTGCTGACATGCGTGAAGGCTCACTTCCGCTCGAAAATTTGGGTCTGTGGAGTCGGGGCCAAAGTCGACCCAACAATCCAGTTTACGCGCTCGAGACTCATAGTCTGTTGATCTGTGTCAGAACATACAGGAATTTCATGTATCTGTCGCAAAGAATTCAGCGGATTAACCGCGTTGGCATCCAAAAACGCAGCTTGCTAGGCCCAAAGTTGACTTCAATTTCCGGGAGTTCAGCGTCTAGCAAGCCGCCGCATTTTTCTATGGTGGATTTTGAACCGATGTTATCGGAATCACAGGTAACCAGCGCATGTTCAATTCCTGATTCGCGAAGTTCCTGCAACCCGAATTTGCACAGTTCCTGTGCCACACCACGGCGACGATACTCGGGAACTACACCATAGCCGATATGTCCGCCGACCTGAAAAAGGCTCTCGTTGATTTCATATCTGACGGAAACCCGGCCCACCAGGTCCCCCTCGTCAAAGGCGGCGAACAGCGCCGAGCGAACCCAGCCTTCTGGAATGTGCTCGCCTCGGCGCCCTGCCTTCATCCGGTAGATATAGTCCTCCCAGTCCTCGGCTGCAGACCAAGTCGGCAAGAACTCGAAGTCTTCGCGAAGCATCAAGTGGTGGGCGTCGATTGCCTGCTGTTCGTCCTGGCTTTCCAATTCACGGATCTCCAGCGTCTTTCCCAACGTCATAGCGCCAGTATGCCAGAGCGCCTCCACTTCCCACCGGTGAATTGCGCGCCAAAGATGCGCCTGAGCCCTAGTAGGCCACCTGCTGGCCCCGCACTTGCCTGGCCCATTCCACGGTTCCGCCGCTGAGGCTGTAGACGGCAATGCCTGCATCCCGACCGGACATGGTGATCCGCGCTGCCTGCTGCGAACGGGCACCGGTTTTGCACACGAATACGACCGCCGAAGCGCTGTGCGCGAGCTTTCCCAGTCCCCGTTCTTTGAGCTGCGCGAGCGGAAGGTGCTGGCTGTGCGGGATCGCTATGATGTCGCGTTCCCAGGATTCGCGCACATCCACCAGCAATACCGGTTCTTCCGTTTCCAGCTCCGCTAGCTGCTGAACCGTGAGCTCCGGGACATGCCCTTCGGCAGCGCAGGAAACCGGCTGGTACTCCCCCAGCCCGGTCACCGGCTCACGTTGCGGATCCCTGGCGAATTCGAGGGTCCGCACAGTGGCTTCCAGCGCATCATAGAGCCAGAGCTTGCCGCTCAGGGTGGTCCCGATTCCGGTAATGAGCTTCAGGGCTTCGGCGCACATCACCGAACCGATAACGCCGCACAGTGCGCCGAAGACTCCTCCTTCGGCGCAGCTGGGCACGGAGTCCGCGTCGGGGATTTCCGGAAAAAGATCACGCAGCATCGGGCCGGTGCGCGGATCGAAGACGGACACCTGCCCGGAGAACTGGAAGAGGGTTCCCCACACCAGCGGGGTGCCGGTGATTTCCGCGGCATCATTGGACAGGTACCGCGTGGCAAAGTTGTCGCTGCCGTCGATGACCAAGTCATATTCACTGAAAAGTGCCACGGCGTTGGATTCATCCAGCTTTTCATCCACGGTGATGATCTGGACGTTCCGGTTCTGCTCGTGGGCCATCCGCCGCACCGAATCCACTTTCAAGCGCCCTGCATCCTGTTGCCGGTGCATGGTTTGTCGTTGCAGATTGGACAGCTCGACGGTGTCATCGTCGATGACCCCGAGGGTGCCGATTCCCGCAGCGACCAGGTAGCTGGCAATGGGACTGCCCAGGCCCCCGGCTCCGATAACCAGCACCTTGGCGTTGGCGATGCGGCGTTGCCCTTCTTCTCCCACCCCGGGCAGGGACAAGTGCCGGGAGTAGCGCGCCAGCTCTTCCGGTTCCAGCTCCGCGCCGGGTGCGACCAGGGCTTCCCGGCTCACGAGAAGTCACCGACCAGGGTTTGCATCATGCCTTCGGCCGGCGATGAGGCCAGTGCGGTATCGCGGCGCGGGATCCGGCCAGCGAGCCGCGCGGCGCGCCCGGCACGCACAGCATCCTTCATGGCCCTGGCCATGAGCGGCGCGTTGTGCGCCCGGGTCACCGCACTGGCCAGCAGCACCGCGTCGCAGCCGAGCTCCATGGCCAGGGCCGCATCCGAGGCGGTGCCCACCCCGGCGTCAAGGATCACCGGTACCTGCGCGCGGGAGGCGATGGTGGAAATATTGTGCGGATTCAGGATCCCCAGGCCCGAGCCGATCGGCGCTCCGGCCGGCATGATTGCCGCAACCCCGGCGTCTTGCAGGCGTTGGGCAAGTGCCGGATCATCATTGGTGTAGGCGAAGACCTGGAACCCGTCGGCCACTAGTTGCTCGGTGGCCGCATGCAGTTCCAGCGGGTCCGGCAGCAGCGTGTGCTCATCGGCAATTACTTCGAGCTTGATCCAATTGGTTTCCAGAGCTTCACGGGCCAGGTGCGCGGTGAGGATCGCATCGCGGGCGGTGAAGCATCCAGCAGTGTTGGGCAGCGCAATCACGTTGTTGCGCTGCAGCAGTTCATACACGTTGCCTGCGCCGGCCGCCGAAAAGTGGCGGATGGCCACGGTGGTCAGTTCCGTTCCGGAGGCCCGCAGGGCGCTTTCCAGGGTGGTCAGCGAACTCGCTCCCCCGGTGCCGAGGATCAAGCGCGAGGACAAGGTGCGTCCGGCGATTTGGAATGGGTCGCTGTGGATGTCCAGCTCGGTGATGTTGCGCGTTTCCATGCCTAGCCTCCCTGGGCCGCGGTAACGAGTTCAATGCTGTGCCCTTCGGCCAGCAGGTAGCTATTCCAGGCGCTGCGTGGAACGACAGCGCCATTGACGGCGGCGGCAACTCCGAGCTTGCTGCCGTCAGCGGCCACCGAGTTGGCGTCCAGTTCCTTGCCGATTTGCGTGCTGATGAATTCGCGAAGGGTGGTTCCTTCGTCCAGGTTCAGTTGCCGTGAATTGAAATTGATGCCGATGCTTGTCATGGTTGCTGCTCCGTTCGGTGAGCGGTCTAGGTTGCGTTGGCAAAGCGGTGGGGATCCACAGCCTGGTGCAAGGGGTGGGATTGGTGGCCGTGGGCGAGATCCGCAGTGAGCGTTGCGCCCAGCGGAGCCAGCAGCACGCCGTGCCGGGAGTACCCGGTGCAGAGCAGCAGCCCTGGATCAAGGCGTCCAAGCAGCGGCCGGTCATCTGGCGTGGCGGGACGTGCCCGGGCCGTTGCCTCGTTCAGCGTGCAGTCGCTGATGCCGGGGACCAGCTTTCTCGCGTTGTCCAGCAGCAGGTGCATCGCGCCAATGTTCACCGCTTGTTGCCGGTCTTCACGGACGCTGGCGCCAAGGACGAGGCTGCCGTCCCTTCTCGGCACCAGATACACCTGTTCCCGGTGCACGATGCCGCGGATGGTGCGGGTGATGAGCGGCGGGCCTGCTGGTCCCTGGATCCGGAGGATGTCCCCGTAGACCGGGCGCAGCGGAAGTTCGTTCAAGCCATCGAGGGTGCCAAGACCGGTGGCCACGATGGTCTGCTCCGCTTCGAGGATTCGGCCCGATGCGGTCCGCACAGCGGTGGTCCGCTTCCCGTCGGTCACCAGTGCCTGCGCCCGTTCCTCGACCAGGTGCGGACGCAGATGCTCCAACAGGATCTTGACGATGGATCGAGGGTCGACCTGGTGGTCATCTTGGCACAGGACCGCGCCGGCAATATTGGCGGCCAAGGCTGGTTCGAGCTTGCGGGCTTGGCTGGGCAGCAGCTTTTGCGCTGACAGGCCGAGGGATATCTGCAGTTCGGCCAGCTCGTGCAGGGCTTCGCGGTCCGCAGGCTCTGCGGCGACAACGAGCGTGGAGTTCTGCAAGTAGTCCGGGCGTTGCCCGGTGGCCGATTCGATGCGCTCGATGAACTGCGGATAGGCGGCATTCGAGGCGGCAAGCAGCTGGTGCAGCGGGCCATTGCCCCAGACCGTTTCAGCTGCCGGGGCCAGCATTCCTGCTGCCGCGTAGCTTGCACCTTGGCCGGGTGCCGGATCGATGAGGGTGACGGTGTGTGCGCGTGATTCCAGCTCGAACGCGACGGCCAGGCCGATTATCCCGGCGCCAACAATGTTGACATGCACAAGGGCACGCTTCCTTCCTACGGCGGCATGACCCGCATCAGGTGTAGCGGTCGGCTCGGTGCCCTCTCAGCCTGGTCGATTCAGGCTCCCGCGGATTACAGCGATTATAAGCATGATGCAGCTCATAAAGTCGAACTTCATTGAACGCAGTTCCGTCATCTTCTGTGATGTACTTGCTGACATGGCATTCCATGACTTCCCTATCGTGCTTCCCCAAGGTTCTGCGCTATCCAGCACCATCATCTCGTTGGAGCAAGAACTCTTGGAATCCAGCCAACGCCATAGCCAGGAGCAATTGCAGCGGCGCTTGCATCCTCGGTTCGCCGAGGTGGGAGCCAGCGGGCGAGTCTATGATCGCGAGGCCATCATTGCCCAGCTGGCCCGGGAGCCGGCACGGGATGCCGGGGCGTTGAAAGTCGAAAGCCCGGTGGCTCTCCAGCTTTCAGACCAGCTGGTGCTGCTGCGCTGGAAGCTGCTCGCCGGTTCCCCCAGCGAACGCAGTTCACTGTGGATCCATGAGCAGGGCCGCTGGCAGCTGCTCTTCCACCAGGGCACGGCCGCCGCTCATCCGCAGCCATCCGCAGGACCGGAGGAAGCCGTGCATGCCGACGGTGAATTCTCGGTGCGCCGGCTGCGCCTTTCGGATGCCGAAGCGGTCTACGAGGCATTTTCCTCGAACCCCGACATGTTGCGCCAAGGCGACGCCGATTCCCCGCAAAAGGCTGAGTCGTATGTGCGCGCACTGCTGGAGGCCGGGGAACGCCAGCAGGCGTTGGCCGTCGCATATCGGGATCGGCTGGTGGGACTGGTGTGCGGTACGGTAGACCCGGCCAATCGGAACGCGTGGATTTGGTATTGGATGAACCAGAATTACCGGGGCCGGTCGCTGGCCACCCGCGCCGTGGCAACCTTAGTGGATTACCTGTTCGACGAGCTGGGACTGTACCGCTTGGAGCTGGGCTTGCGGGCAAATAATCCCGGGTCGAAGCATGTGGCAGAAAGCAACGCCTTCCTGCACGAAGGTGTCGAACGGGGCAAATTCCTGGTTGCCGGAGAACGCATCGATGTGCACACCTACGCACGGTTGCGTACCGATGGCGGCTCTGCGGTCATGCCCTTGCCGTGGGGCACGCAGCAGTAGCTTGGCGGGCATCAAAAAAGTCGCGGAATCCGGTCTTGGATTCCGCGACTTCTTATCTGTCCCTCAGGTTTTGTGATGCGTGGTTAGATGCCTGGGCTCGATGCCGGTGGCGTCGAGTCCGGGCCATTGGTGGTCTGTTGGGCCTCCATCTTTTTCAGCGTGCGGGCCGCAGCATCACGACCGCCGAGGCCAAAGGCCAGAGCCGCTGCCAATGCTGCGCCAATGACGATTGCGCCGAAGGCCATGTTGATGATCGAATCGGCGATACCCATGTACTTCAGGCCCATCGCCACGAACAGCGCAATTGCCGTGTAGCGGATGATCTTCGAAGCAGTAGTGTCACCCAAGAAGCGGCCAATGACGTTGGCGATGACGAAACCTGCGGCGATAATTGCTGCGCCGAAGAGGATCTTGCCGCCCAAGGCCAGGATCTCATTGAGGATATTGGTGATCGCTGGGAAGTTCAGCATCTGGGCCGCCATCACACCGAAGAACAGCACGATAGCAATCTTGACGATGCCAGCGATGATTCCCGAAGCGCTCTTGCCCTCGGGAACTACGCCCCACTGGGCAACAACAGTGTCGGTACCCACGCCGTGGAGGGAGGATTCAAGTAGCTGCCCGACGAACTTGGCAATCAGGATACCCACGGCCAAGAGCACCAAGGCCATGATGACCTGCGGGATTGCGGTGAAGACCAGCTGCAGCATCTGCTGAGCAGGTACCGAAATTGCCGCGATGCCCAGAACCTGTAGGGCTGATATTGCGACGACTAGCAGGATCAAGGCGAAGACGATGTTGGCAATGATGTCAACGATCTTCGCTTGGGATTCGCGAGACTGAACTTCATCTACTGGTTCGTTGCCTGGGGTGACCTTGCGGACCAGTCCGCTAAAATCGACAGTTCCCAAACCGGTCCTCAGCAGCTGGCGAACAATATTCGCGATGACGTAGCCAATGAAGAAGATGAAGCCCGCACCGATGAGGTTGGGGATGAAGGCCATGACGCCGCCGAGCATGCCCTGCACCGGCGATAGCACTTCGGATAGAGCGAAGACTTGCAGGATTGCCACGAGGCCGAAGAGCCAGACAATCAACCCCGCGACCTTGCCCAGGGATTGGCCTATTTGTTCTCCGTCATTGCCCTGCCTTTGCAGGAACTTCACCCTGTTCACCAGTTTGGCGGCAGCCCAACGAACTATGCGTGCAACTAGCCACGTAATGATGAGGATGATTAGCGCGATGCCAACCTTTTGTAGCATCGACGCCCAGTCGATATTGCCTAAAACGTTCTCAGACTGCATTGCTGCTCCTTCAACGTAGGGACAATCCGACCCTACGATGAAGGTTCTCCGCTGACTAGGGCAAAGACCCATGCTCCCAGCTTGAATCATTGGACTTTCACAGCTCGAATTGCGAAAAGCTGACTATATCCCGATGGATTCAACGAATTCCGAACAATAAGGCCCTACCGACAACCGATCCACGCAATATTAGAAAGTTCGCGGCTGCGTCCAAACCCGTGAATTGCCATGGAAGCTATTGCGGATTCAGCCATTGATCTTTATCAATCCGGCAATTACCGGAAGTCCCGCTACCTAGTTGATGACTTCGCTCCGCACGGAAGCACCCAGTTCAACGGTGCGGGAGACGGTGCAGTATTTGTCATGCGAAAGCTTGACGATGCGCTCCACCATGCTGGCTGCCTTGCGGCCTTCCTCGGTGTCGGGGAACTTCAAATCGAAACCAAGATGAATGTCCTCCATCCGGCTCGCCGAGTTCTCAGAGACCTTGTAGCCGCCCGCTTTGACTTCGAATTTCTCAGGCTCGCTTCTCCTGGTGGTCGCCACATCAACATCAATTGCGGAACACCCTGCGATGGCAGCAAGCAGCAACTCCACCGGGGTTAGCAACCCTTCGCCCTGGCCGAATTCTAGGCTGGCTCCCGATTCGAGGCTGGTGGCCTTGTACTTGCGTGCCTCGACGCGTTCGATGCTGACTTCACGGATCTCACGGCTATTTTCACTCATGAAACTATCGTGCCACGATCCAGGCTGAAGACTACACGTGGCGCAATACGACTCGTTGCGGCGACGATGCAGTTTCCCCGGGCACAGGCACGAATCCGCAGTCGCCAAAGAACGCAATGGCAGGCTGGCGCTGGCAATCGAGATGAACGCTGATCCCGGGAATGCTGGCGATGATTTCATCCAGCAGTATGCGGCCCACACCCTTCTGGCGATCAGTGTGCCTCACCCAGAGCAGTTCGATGCGTGTACTGCTCCATGCCGCAAAGCCAACAATGCGTCGACCATGCTGGGCAATCCTGACTGAGACCGATTGGCTATAGACAGCTTCCAGGGCGACGGCCACCGCATCAATATCAGCAGCCGAGAGGAAGTCTCCCCGGCGTTCCACCGAACTGCGCCAAATGTCGAGCAGGTCAGGCACTTCATCCACGCTCGACAGCTCGCGCAGCAGGAGAGTCTCTTCCATGCCATATTCCTTCATGCTCAAGCGAATCCGTACTTGCTGATTCGAAATGTAGCCGGGTGCCAGCGATTCCTCAAGTTTTCATGGATCGTTGCGGCACACCAGCATGCGGTTTTTCCCCGGCTTAAGCCGGCTCGTTCATGCGGCCCGTGCGGTGGGCCCAGTCCCGCAATTCGGCCGCGGCCTGCTCGGGCTGCTCAAGGTGCACGTTATGCCCTGCAGAATCAAGCACGCGGATCCTCATCGAGGGGTACCGGCGCGATAGCTGCTCGGGATCCCGGTATCCGGTGATGTGGTCTTGTTTCCCGCACAGGATGGTTACCGGAATATCCAGCTGGCGTTTACGCTCCACGGGCAGAGGATCCAGGAAGTAGCGCTTGGATAGCTTGGCCATAGAGCGCAAGTTCGCGCAGTCCAGCCCGGGCAGCACCCACTGCGCGAAGCTCTGCCACGCCTGCTGCGATTGCACCACGGCAATATCGGAGAATTGCTGTGCTTGGCGGGGATCTATCCGGGCCAACAGCCCGGGATCCTCTACGACTACCTGCGCTTCGGGCACAGTGCGCCGCGAGGCATCGGGAAAGACCACTGGGGCCAGGAGGAATAGTCCTTGGGTCTGGCCGGGAAACCTGTCGGCCATCTCCTGGCAGAGCAAGGCGCCAAGAGAGTTGCCCAGCAGTGCGAACGGCCCCTCTCCCGCGGTTTGCCTGATCAGTTCCTCCAACCAGTTTGCAAGTTCTGGCAGTCCCCCGGGGTTCCCTAGCGGTGGACAGGTTCCGAAGCCGGGCAAGTCGACGTAGTGCAAGTCGAAGATCTGCGCGTTGGCCAGCTCTGCTTCCAGCGGCTTGAGGATACGGTGGTCTACCCCGTTGCCATGCACCATGAACAACGGGATCCTGCTCTTTGGCGCTACTCGCATTTCACCGTGCTCTTCTCCTGTGCCTCGCGCTGGCTCGCAGCGTAGCTGATCATCCATTGGCCAGCTACGTAGGTGAGCATAATCCAGAATCCCATTCCGGGGACATCGATATCCGCAAATGAGCGCAGTGCGATCAAGGAATCGGAGAGGAAGAATATTGCGCCGCCGAAGCCTGCGATCGGACCCAGCCCGGTACTGAGGATGGCCATCATCATCAATGCCAAGCCATAGATGATCACCGGGGCGAGCAGCACTCCCGCACCGGGTAAGCAGAGGACCAGCAGCAGGGCAAATGCGGCAAGATAAGGAAGCGGCATCCACCAATGGCGCAGTATCGAAGATTTCCAGTATCTTGCCAGAGCGGCGATGTAGAAGAACTGCGCAACCAGGAATGCGCTAACCATGGCCAGGAATGCAGAATCGCCGTCCATGAACCGGGGCAAGGTGTCACCGACCCAGGAGAAGAAAAGGGCTATGAGCACCAGCCGGATCAGTGTGCCACGCGGCGAGGTGGTGAGGGCGAGAACCGTTCCTGCCAACAGCGGCATCAGCAGGATCTGCGTGGCGTCCGCCAGCAACCCCGAAGGCCAGAACAGTTGTGCCAGCAAATGGGTGGCAGTTGCGAGCAGGAGCGCCAGAGCCGCGATCCCGCGGCGTGACTGCCCCGGGATCACCGCAACGGTGTGCTCATTGCCTAGGTGTGGTTGCACTTTCTTCCTTGGGTAGTGCCGATAATTGCGTTTAGCGGCCTCGGGGCGTTGCCGGATCCGTCACCGGTTGGAAGCCGACGGGGCCAGGACGCAGAATTCATTGCCCGAGCGGTCCTGGAATACCCGCCATGGCAGCGTACCCCACGGACGGTCCAGTTCCTTGCCGCCCAATGCGCAGATGATTCCCAACGCGTCCTCCATGCTCTCGGCCTGTTCGAGACGCAGGTCCAGATGGATCGCATTCTTCCCCGCAGTCTTGGGTGAAGCTTCCCGGACAAGGACCAGCCGCGGGCCCGCGCCTGATGGATGAGCCAGAACCACTGGAGACCGCGCAACGATGTCCCATCCCAGCAGCTGCTTCCAGAATTCTGCATCTCCGGCCGGGTCAACGCAGGCCAGTTGCAGGGCTTCAAGCACCAAGCCGCTTGCGTCCTGGTCGTGGGCACGGAGCAGAAATTCGTTGCCTGCGGCATCGAGCCTGGACTCCATGGCATCCCGGTGCCGATCGCCAAGGCGTTCGCTGAAATGGGTGCCGGATCCGAGGATCAGGTGCACGCGCTGTTGAGCACGGTCCGGGTTCCGGACAGCGGGGAAGCACAAATCCAGGTATCGCGGTCCGGCCAGCTGCAGTCGGGTTTCATAGCCGTCGGCGTTATCGGTCAGCATCTGGCACTTGAGCAGGACCTCCCAGAATTCCCCTTGCTGTTTCGGGCTTTCGGCATCGAAGACGATATTTTCCCAGTACATGCTTCCAGCTTACCGCTGGGGTGATTCCGGTCACTTCGCGCATTCGTTGAACCGGCCAATAATATCCACATATGGAAATTGATTATCGTTGACTTAGGCAATGGAAACAAGAATTCTTTTCGCAGGATTTCCATAAGAATTAGTTGCAATGCTAATTTCTAACACCATGATGACATGCTTGAATTTGAGCAAGTTGTTTATCTTAGTGCCATTAATTCCAATTCCAAGATTCTCCTGGCGGAAATTGGAGCATTTTCCGCCGGTATTATGTTGCCATCAGCAACACGGATTTTCCCCACCTGATGTCAGAAGGCCGGATCGGGCCTATGAGCACCGCCAACCGCATTGTCCTTCCCGCTATGGACATGAACGTTTCCGAAGGCGGTGAAATAGAGCAGTCGGAAATCGACCACTATGTCGCGCGTGCCGCCGGCGGAGCCGGACTTGTCATCACCGGCGCATGCGCTATCGCCTTCCCTTACGGAGCGGCCTCGATGAAAGAACCGGGACTGTCAGAGGACAAATACATCCCGGGCATCAAGGCACTGGCCGACGCCATCCACGCTGCAGGCTCCAAGCTGTGCATCCAGTCCACCCACCATGGCAAGGTAGCGCGCGTAGACACCGCCAACGGACGTCCAGTCATGGCGCCGAACAAGCCGGACTACAGCTACTCCATGAGCGCGCTGGCCGACTGCACCCCCGAGGAACTCGCGAAGATGGGTGCTGCCACCAAGGGCAAGCAAGCCAGCTACCACGAGATGGCCCAAGAGGACATCGACTGGCTGATCGCCGCATGGGCCGACGCGGCAGAACGCGTAGCCAAGGGCGGAGCAGACGCCATCGAGATCCACGCGGCGCACGGATACATCCTTGGCGTCTTCTTGAACCAGCGCGATAATCTGCGCACCGACCAGTACGGCGGCTCGCTGGAGAACCGTGCCCGCCTGGCCTGCCAGGTCATCGCCGCCGTCAAGGAACGTGTGGGAGATTCCTTGGCGATCCTGGTGCGCGTAGCCGGAGAGGAATACGGCCAGGAAGGCGCGTTGAACCTTGCCGAATCCATCGAGGCGTCCAAGATGTTCGAAGCCGCAGGCGCTGACGGCATCCACGTGACCGGTTGGGGACGCAACCCCTTCGACAACTTCACCGACGGGCCGCTGCCGAACAAGGTCGGGGCCTACCTGGAGAATGCCGCAGAGATCAAGAAGCATGTTTCCATTCCGGTGATCGCCGTGGGCCGCATGCTCCCGGACATTTCCGAGAAGGCGATCGCCCAGAACAAGGTGGACTTCGCTGCCATGGGACGCCAGCTGCTGGCCGACCCGGAGCTTCCCAACAAGCTGCGCGACGGAAAGCTTGACCAGGTGCGCCCATGCATCAATTGCTACCTGTGCGTGGCGGAGAACTTCTTCGATGACACCCCGTTCTGCGCAGTGAACCCGGCACTGGGTAACGAGAAGCTGCTGCCGTTGAAGCCGGCAAGCGCCTCGAAGCATGTGGTTGTCGTTGGCGCGGGCCCTGCGGGCATGGAGAGCGCACGCGTGCTCACCGAGCGCGGGCACCGGGTGACCATCGTCGACAAGGCCGACCGCTTGGGCGGAACCATGTGGTTCTCCACCATGACCACCCCGGATAACGAGCGCCTGCTGCGCTGGTTGAAATCCGAGCTCAAGCGCCTGCGGGTTGCGGTGAAGCTCAATACCCCAGCCACCGCGGAAACCATCCGCGGGCTGAACCCCGACCACGTCATTGTCGCTACCGGCGCCGTGCGCCCGAAGCCGGACATGCCAGGCGGCGACCTGCCCAACGTGCAGACCGGCGACACCCTGCGCGCCATGATGCTGGGTACCGCTACAGCCGAGGAAGCCGGACTGGTGCTGAGCACCATGGGCAAGCTCGGACGGCTCTCGGGCTTGACCAAGTCCCCGGAATTCGTCCGCCAGTTCACCAAGTTCTGGCTGCCGATGGGCAAGGACGTTGTAGTCATCGGCGGCTCGCTGGTGGGACTGGAACTGGCCGAGTTCCTGGCCGAGCGCGGCCGCAACGTCACTCTGGTCCATGAGAGCCGGCAGCTGGGCTTGCCGCTGGCCATGCCGCGCCGCTGGACCGCCGTCAAGGAGACTCTCGCGCATGGCGTCAAGATCCACCGCAATGTCTCGGTCACCCGCATCACCGAGAAGACCGTGGAATGGACCGAAGGCGAAGAGCAGTTCAGCGCCCCGGCCGACATGGTCATCTACGCCGATGGCACCACCAGTGCCGCGCCGGTAGCCGATCAGCTGCGCGGTGCCGGATTCAGCGTCGATGTCATCGGCGATGCCAGTGCGGTCAACTACATCCACGGTGCCGTGCATTCGGCGTGGAAGGCCACCGCCGACCTGTAGTCCGATGCAACTTGCACGCCCATAGGCAGCGGGCCAGCAGCATCCGGCGGATGCTGCTGGCCCGCTGCCTGTCGCGAACCCTTGTCCCATGGCAGGCCCAGTGCTTGAATGGGGCAATGGGCCTTAGAATGCTTACCCCCGCCGCGGCGCAGGTTGCCGACCTCGTCGATGAGCTCGCCAGCTGGCAACGCGATGGCCTGCCCCTGCAGCTGCATCCCGGGGATGTGGGCTGGTACGCAATGCGGGGTCTGGAAATCACTGCGCAAAGCCTGCGGGTCTGGGCGGATCGCGAATCGATTTATGCCATTGGCCTGCTCGATGGCCCGGATCTCATGCGAATGGCCCTGCATCCGGACTACGTCGGCATCCAGCCGCTGGCCGAGCAGATCCACACCGACCTCCTCTCGCCGCAACAGCGGATCTTCCCTTCCTCATCCGCCAGCATCGAAGCCCGCGGCGCGACGGCCTTGGGCCAGGTCCTGCAGGCCAACGGGTGGGTTCCGGGCGAAGCATGGACTCCCTTGCGCCGTTCGCTGGACACTCCGGTGCATCTGCCGGAGCTTACCTTTCGGCGGGTCGATTCCGCCCAAGCCAGCCAATGGATGGAAGTCCACCTCAATGCCTTTCGCGGCGCCGATTTCTCAGCAGAAGACTTGGCGCGTGCGGTGCAGCGCTGGCATACCATGGCCAGTACTCCCATCTATGCCCAGGGGCAATGCCTGACCGCCTATGACAGCGACATGAACCCGCTGGCTGTCGCAGCGGTCTGGTCTGCTGGTCCCGGACGGCCAGGGCTGCTGGAGCCCATCGCGGTGCATCCGGCATCCCGCGGCCAGGGGTACGGCACGGCGATCAGCCTGGCGGCCGCTGCAGAACTGCGATCCATGGGAGCATCCAGCGCCTTGGTATGCACTGCCAGCGACAACACTGCCGCCGTTGCCACCTATCTCGCCGCCGAATTCATTGCCGATAACGAATCCTGCGACTGGCATCGCGGGAAGAACGAGGAATCATGAAAGTCTCCGAGCTCCTGTCAGACTTGGCCCAGCGGACAATTGACGCGGCACGCGCGCTACCGAAGCTGGGCAATGAACAGCTCAACGCGCACCCGGGCAACCACCCCAACTCCATTGCATGGCTTCTATGGCATTCAGGGCGCGAAGCAGATATCCAGCTCTCGGCGCTGAGCGGTCAGCCTGAACTCTGGGAGCAGTTCCGGGACCGCTTCAATTTGGGCGAGCTCGGCGATTCGATGGGCTTCGGGCACAGCGCCGAGCAGGCTCGCTCGATCATCGTCAACGACCAGCAGCTGCTCCTGGACTATTTGGAGGCGTGCTTTTCCGCGCTCGGCGGCTACGCCTCAAGACTGCGCGAGGACGAACTCGACGAAATCATTGATCGAAGCTGGGACCCGGCGGTTACCCGTGGGGTGCGCTTGGTATCGATCATTGACGACGCCTCGGTCCATGTCGGGCAGGCTGCCTATGCCGCTGGCGCCTTGGGCTAGGCTGCAGGCAGGCTTTTGGCCCTCTTGGCGATCCACCAGAAGATCACCAGCTGGAGCACCAGTACGATAGCCGAGATGCCGGCATCGCCCCATCCCATCGAATACCCAGCCTGCAAGGTCCCGATTCCACTGGCTAGTGGGTAGAACAGCGGCCACAACACCGCGAGGTTGCGCATCATGGCAAAGGCAATCGCGAACAAGATCGCGAAAACACCGAATCCTGCTGCAGCTGCCACCGGAACCGAACCGAGGTGCTGAACCATGAAGCCGAGGCCAGTCAGCGCAATAGCTGGCAACCATCCGAAAGCGCGTTCCCACCGCAGATACAACCATCCAAAGACAAAGAACGGTTCCCACAAGACCAAGAAGTTCGCCGCCAGATGGCTTGCGATATCGGCGCCACTGGCGTTGGCCAAGGTGACCAGCTGGTAGGCGGACCCGGCACCCAGCACCAGGGAAATAGCGAGGGATGCCAGCAGGAGTTTTCTCGTGATCCCCACCCCTGCAAGAGTCTCTCGGCGCCGGTGCAGCACCGTCCAGAGAGGGACAAAGGTTCCGAAGACCAAAATGCCGAGCCAGAGAAAAAGGCTATCAATCGCGGTCCCCGCGTAGTAGCACAGGGAAAACGCCAGCAACGTGGCCAAGGCAATGAGCGTATCGGCTTCAGGTCGCCACGCGAATGCACTCCGACGGTGATCCATGGCTGTTTCAGATCGAGCAGAAAAAGCATTCATGTTGACGTGCCTCGGTGCCGTGGGTGGTTTAGCTGGCTCCGTCCGAGAATAGCAGTTCCTCAACCGTCCGATCATAAAAAGCATGAACAGATACGGAATTGAAACAAAATACTACTTGCAAATATTGCAACTAGTTGCAAAGATTGAGGCATGAGCCAAGATTCCAGTTCATCCACCCCGCTATCGCCCGGCAAGGCGCAGCAACTGCTGGGCTCGGTCCCCCACCGCCCCCGCCGCGAATTCAAGGCCGTCGATCACGCGATAGCGATCTTGGTTGTTGCCGCATCATTGGCGGCAGGACTACTGGCACTGTCCGGATACGGTTGGATCTCCATAGCGCCAGCAATTATTGCCTTTTTGTCAGCGAATCACTGGTTCGCTGCGCGGCAGCGCCGCATCAATGAACCGCGTTATCCCGGTGCCCGCACGATCCTGGCCATTTTTGCCACCTGGTTGCTCCTGCCTATTTGGCGAAGCATCGTCCATCATGAAACCGCACCTTGGCCTGAAGCGCTGCTGCTGGGAGGCTTCGCACCGATGCTGTGGCTTGGCTACTATCTCTTCCTGTTAATTCGGCGCTGAGCTCCATGAATTACCAAGAACTTGATCCCTTGCTTCTGGCGCCCAAAAGATTCGTTACGCTGGCGCATCTGAGCCAAGTAGAACAGGCGGATTTCGCTGGACTCCAAGCAGCCACGGGGCTGTCCACCGCCGACCTTTCAAAGATCCTCAAGGATCTGGAAAATCGTGAACTAATCCACCTGTCAAAGGAACGCAAAGACCGCTACGGCATCACCCTCGTGTGCCTGTCGGAGAGTGGCCAGCGCACCTTCAAGAAACTGATGAAAACTCTCAACCGTATTGCGGGAGAATAGTGCGGGGCACCTGATGCCTTCACGCTTCAAGGAAAGAACTCATGAAACTCGTTATTATCGGTGGCAACAGCGGAACCGGCGCTGCGCTGGCTAAACTCGCTCGCCAGGCATCCCATGAAGTTACCGTCGTCTCGCGAAGCGGTTCCCGCACCGCGCATGGGCAAATAAATCAGCTCAACGGCGATGCCTCTGATCCTGAATTCGCGGTGCAGGCGATTGCCGGCGCCGACGCCGTAGCTATCACCGTGGGTGGCAGCAAGGGAAAGAAAAATGCCCGCACCAGCGTGACACGCAGTGTTATCCACGCGATGCAGGCGAACGGTCCCCAGCGCCTGCTGATCCAGTCTTCCCTGGGCGCCGGAAACTCCGGTTCGCAACTTCCCGGCGTCATCGGTCTCATCTCCAAAATGCTATTGGCCAAGCCTTTGGCCGACCACACCGAGCAGGAAAAGCTAGTGGAAGATTCTGGCTTGGATTGGAGCATTGTGCGCCCCACCGGATTGGGCAGCAAGCCTGCCCTCGGCAAGTGGACCGCACTGCAAGTTGGTGAACCAGGCCGGCTGGGTGGAAGCATCACGCGTGATGATCTTGCCGCGTTCATGCTCGAAACACTTCAAAGCAACCAGAGCATCAGCAAGGCCTACGGCATCAGCAACTAATTCGGCTGCGGAAAGCCAGGGGCCCCTGACGCCCGTTTGGTGCGGGCCAGTCCCGGCAATGCCGGAGCCTGCCGCCAAGGCGAAATACCCTGACGGCAGATTTTCCAAGTATTCACAGAACTGAAATGTCCTGGGAGGTGCCGGACTGTGCCCGGGTTGCCGTTCCTCGTTGCAACCAGCGTGCGGCCGTCGCCCGCCTGGCGCGCACTGCCTGATCCGGGGAAGGCCTAGAGCCAAGCTCCGAGCTGCTTGCCGGACATCTCCGCCAACCACATTTGCCACAGCGGTCCGAAGCTCACGCGACGAACCCCTAGCTCACGCAAGGCTGCGAGGTCACCGGCCGGGTGCGCGTTGACTGGGTGGGCCGTCACGTTCACCGGAATGCTGACTGCTTGCACGACCTGAGCAACCTGATCGTCATTGGCCAGGGCCACCGGATACACGCTACGCGCACCAGCCTGCTCCATCAGCTTGATGCGCTCGATTGCCTCGCCCAGCGGGTCTGCGAACTTATCGGCCAGCTTCACTGCATCGGTGCGTCCGTTGATCACGAATTCGATGCCTGCTGCATCTGCTGCTTGGCGGACGCCGTTAATGTAGTCCGCATGCTCACGGCGTTCACGGACACGGCCGCCTTCACTGTGGAGAACATCTTCGATATTCACGCCGACAGCGCCCGCTGCCGCAACGCGTTCGAAGAGTTCCTTCGGATCCCGGCCGTAGCCGGATTCAACGTCAGCGCTGACCGGCACATCGACACTGCTGGTGATTCGCTGAACCGCGGCCAGATAGTCTGCGAAGTCCATCTTCTCGCCATCTTCACTGCCCAAGGCATCGGCGACGGGGTGGCTTCCGACAGTCAGCGAGGCGAAGCCAGCGGATGCCGCGATGTTGGCGCTGAAGGCATCCCACACGGTTGGCATGACCAGCAGTTCACCTGAGGCGTGCTGCTTGGCGAGGTTCTGGGCGAGAGCTGAAATTTCAGTCAAGGATATCTCCTAGAGTCGTGACGGAATCCACCCAGTCTACGGCTCGGAGTCCACGATGGAAACAACTGGAAGATGAACTCCCAGGATTCGGCATGAGCGCTGGAACCAGGCATCATTTCAATCCTATTGCTACTTGCCAGGTAGCGGTTTAACCATGGTCAAGCAGGGCGTCCCAGCTCCCCAGAGGCTAGTTTCCTCCAGGGGAAGGAAGCCCTGCTTTTCATAGAATCGCCGAGTTTTCGCGTAGCCGGCATCCGGGTGCGAAGGACCCAGGGTCTTGACCTGCAAGAGCTGCACTCCGCCGGCGAGCGCCTCGGCTTCAATGGCTGCGCACAAAGCCGAACCGATTCCACCGCCGTGGTATCCACGGTCGACCACCATCAGATGGATCTCAACGGAGTGGTGGTAGTGCCGTTCTGCCAAGAGCACACCGAGCACTGCGCCTTGGGCATTGCGAACGGTCCAGGTTTCCTTGGTCCGCGCGGACTGGATGTACTCTGCGTTTGATTCAGGTTGGCCAAACCATTCAGGAACGGTGGCAAGCAACCGCGCAACGTCGTCTGGCACGGGATGGTCCCTGGTTGCTGCAAAGCTGGATTGTTCCACGATGGCTCCTGACCGGATAGTACTTGCGCTAGCTAGATGGGGTCATGATTTCCAGACGATTCCCGAACCCGTCGCGGGCATGGAACCGCAGATATCCTTCAAAGGTTTCGCGCTCTGCCCAAGACAGTTCATAGCCCATGGAATCGATACGGCCAGCGAGGGTTTCCCACTCCTCTACCGAGTCGCAGACCATTCCAGGATGCGCTTTCTTGGCTGGAATGAATGGATCGTCTATGCCCAGATGGATTTCCGCCACAACGGCATCTGCTTTGAAAGCGCGGAACCAGCAACCTCCCCTGCCGGCAAGGGAAGGCGGCTTGGGGACTTCGATTAGCCCCAGGGCTTCACCGTAGAACCGGCGGGCTTCAGCTTCCTGGCCGCGTGGCATCGGCAACTGAACGTGATGGAGTCTCATCTGGTCCCTCCTCGTCGCTGTTGCTGCCAATATACCTGCAAGGAGACTGCCCAGGGCTAGGTTCGGCCAATATTGAAGATCAGGGTTTCAGCCCGTGCGGCGTCGCTGTCTGGATCTTCAACCCGGCGTCCTTCCGGCTTGAATCCGGTCTTTTCAAGGACTCGGATGGAAGCTGCGTTTCTCGCATCGCAGGTTGCACTGATCCGTTCCAAACCAAGATCCTCGAATCCCCGACGGAGCAGGAGTCCAGCAGTTTCGGTGGCGTATCCGTTTCCCCAGTATTCTCGATTCAGGGTGTAGCCGATCTCCCCTGCCTTGGCTTTCCGGTCGGTGACCCACACCGAAGCCGAACCGATGAGAACATCACCGAGCATGACCGCCTGCAGGACCCTATGCGGTTGCTCGAGCAGTGCATCGGCGAGAAATTCCCGGGTGTCGGCCAGTTGGTTGGGTCCCCATGTCGAGTACTGGCACACCACTGGGTCAGCGGCAAAGGCATGGATTGCAGGCAAGTCCTGCGGTTGAAAATCAGCCAAGCGTATTCCGTGCCCAGCGGTATTCCTGCCGCTGGCTGCCTGAGCATCGCGCATTATTTCTCCTTTGCAGGGCAACGCCAGTCTATGTGTTGGGGCGGACCCTATCGGGCTGGCGGGGTTCAAGTCCAAGCATGTTGCGCAGCTGTTAAGCGGTGTTGAGATTCGTTGCGTTTTTTGGAATCGTGGCACCCACATGCCCTGAACTTGGTATGTCCTCAACCGGAAGGAGAGCCTCGTGCTCGCACTGACCGACCAAGCAGCATCGATCGTGACCGCGATCGTCACCAACCAGGCCGAGGAAGAAACCGCTGGTCTGCGCATCATGCAGGCAGACAGCACCCACCCGGAAGATGCCGCTTTCGGCCTGCAGATTGTCCCCGCTCCCGAAAGCACCGACGGCGTCGTGGCTTCCGAAGGCAGCCCAGTCTACGTGGATGAAGCGATTGCCGACGCTTTGGAGGGCAAAGTACTCGACGCGGCGGTGGATGAGCA
Source organism: Glutamicibacter sp. NPDC087831 (assembly GCF_044742845.1). Taxonomy (NCBI): domain Bacteria; kingdom Bacillati; phylum Actinomycetota; class Actinomycetes; order Micrococcales; family Micrococcaceae; genus Glutamicibacter; species Glutamicibacter sp. NPDC087831. Next base: position 387,019 of record NZ_JBIUVH010000001.1, on the reverse strand, counting down.
GGGTGGCGTAAGCTTCCAGCTCCTTGAGCAGGGCTAATTCTGCACCCTGCCCTTTAGCTTTGGCTGCGGGGGTCGTCCTTCGGGACGGCCCCGCAGTTCGTTAACAATCTCCCTGCACCGGTACGCTGGACGGATCATATTTGCAGGCCAGATGCCCCGCACCCTTGTATATTGCGACGCAGTGCGTCATCGTTCAACTAAGGGAAAGGGGAAAGCAGTGGAAACGCGCGCGGTACGCAAGCATGAGTGGGCGACGATTCCGAACGCCATCACGATTATTCGCTTTCTCCTGGTGGTTCCCATCGTCGGCTATTTGCTGGCCGATACCGAACCGGCACTGACAGCGGTTCTGCTTCTCGCCTTCGGCCTGAGCGACTGGGTTGACGGGTTTATTGCCCGCAAGTTCAATCAGGTTTCGCATCTGGGCGTCCTGCTGGATCCCATAGCTGATCGTTTGGGCATCGTGGCTATCGCGATCGCCCTGGTGGCCAATGGGGCGATCCCCTTATGGGTTGGCCTGGCCATTTTCATCACCGACCTGATCCTGCTGTGCACCTATTTCTTCTTGCGCCTGGGCTCCCCGCCAGCTTCCACGTGGCTGGGAAAGATCCGCACCGCCATCATGATGCTGGGGCTGGCCTGCGTGGCGTGTGGCAGGATCCCCGATTTTTCGGTGCTGGCAACACCGGGCGTAGCCATTTTGACTGCCGGTACGGTGCTGCATTTATTTGTCGGGTTCGGCTATCTGCGCATCATGCGTGCTTCTGCCAAAGAGCAAGCTGCATCGGCCAGCTAGTCGCGGTTTTCCTGCTGCATTGCTCCGGCCAGGAGCGTCAGTTCGGGTATTCGCGGCTTCCACAAGGCTGCCCGGCAGGCAGTCAGTTCCCTGAGCTGCGTTGAGGCCAGCTCTTCAAGTGCCCGGATATAGTCGGGAACAATTTCGCGTGGCAGCCGCAACCCCATGGTCAGGTGCGGGGTCCACCGCGGTCCCCGCCCATCGGGATTCAGCGCGCTGATTTCCCGGGCTGCCATTTCCAAGGCATCCGTGGTTTCCAGCAGCCACGCAACCGTCTGCTTGCGCTTTGTGCCAAAGACAATAGTGCCCACCCGTTGGAAGCTCGCGGGGATGAGCGCAGGCAGTAATTCTGCCGCCCGCTGCGTCACGACCTCGCTCATGCTGGGCGAAAAGGTAATGGTGATATGCGGAGTCTGGTGTTGCGCGGGGAAGCCGCGCATCTCCAACTGGGCAAAGACCTCCTGCACTTGCTGCTCCTGCTCTGCTGGAAGGTGCAGCAAAATGTTGTCCGGGGACCTACTCATCAAGGTTCTCCTTCCTCATGCTGGTGATCTGGCGCGACCACGTGCGCGCCCATGACTGCTTGTCCCCCACCGCGTAGGTGCTGATTTCTCCGGTCGGCGCATAACCAAGGCTCTTCCAGAACGGTTCAACTTCAGCAGCATTTGCATCGACTATCGAAATCCGGCAGGCGGTGATCAACGGATGATCCTGGATCACATCGAGCACCGCTTCATGGATCTGCTTCCCCAGGCCCCGTCCGTGCCTGGCACCATCGACCATGAGCAATCCGATGTGGACCGTATCTGGTCTGGGCCAGCCGACGATCAGATCCGCGAATCCGGCCAGTTCTTCGCCTTCCCATAGGCCAAGATCAATTTTCTGCTCGGATTGCGCCTTCGGTGGCAGGGCGCTCAATGCCTGAACTGCGGCGTCGGATGCGGGGCCGGCGCCGGTGACACGTTGGGAATATCCCGGGTTGCTTTCCATCAGCCGTTGCAGGCACGCTGAATGCTTGATGGAAAGCAGGGTAACCGGCAACTTGGAAGGTTGCCTATCCATGAGCAGTTTCCCCGTCCACTCCCCTGATCGCTTCAGCTTCGAAGATCATCAGTGGTTGCTCTCCGTTGAAGCGGTTCTTCTGCCAGTCACCCCAAATTGCGCGAATATTGAACCCTGCGGCAACTAGATCTGCACTGATCTGCTCGGCGCTGCGGAAAGCCAGGTCCAGCTTTTCGACCAGTACTTCCTGCGAGTGCTCAATCTTGACATAGGACGTCAAGCGCACGAGTCCCACGCTGGTTTCTTCCGCATCGCACCATTCGGTCAGCGGACCGAATTGCGTGTCCCGGGTTACTGCTTCTTCGTCATTCCATGTCTCCCAGGCGCGAGTCGATGGGTTCCTGCTTTCAAAGGCCAGCACGGCCCCGGTCGCCGCGGCAGCGCGGAGTTGTTTCAGGGTTTGCGCCCACTGCGGATCCGGGATGTGCTGGGCTACGTTGCCGGTCATCATCATCAGGTCAAAGGGCCCGCCGTCGATTGCCGAAGCGTCGCCGTCAATCCATGTGACTCGCTCAGCGTTGGGCCGTTGCCTGGCGTAGTCCATCATTACCGGTGAGCGGTCAACTCCAACGACAGTTCTTTGCGCAATGGCAAGCGTAACCGTCAAAAGGCCGGTGCCGCAGCCTAGATCCAGAATCCGGTGCGCTTTGGTTTCAGCCGCTAAGGCACGGTAATAGTCATGATCCGGTCCGTCGGGATTATCCGTATCGTAGAGCGCAATGATTCGTGGATCGTAGTCAGCGAAGCTCACTTGGGCCTATTCCGTTCTCAAAATTTCCGTCGAGGTGCAGTGTGCTCCATCAATTCTTGCATTGCCTAGATGCAGCCCGCCCATTGGCAAGTACTTCCATCAGGCGTGTTCAATTCGCCGGACACCACGCCGAGTACTCGCGCCAACACCGAGGGCACCGCGCTCCTGCTTTGACCTTCCAGGACTCCAGCCTTGGCAAAGCGCGGAACCGAATTGGTTGCCTTCCATGCCCTGTCTCCACCTGGCAGCACCCGGAATCACGCCACGAGTTGACCGCGGCCTTGGGCACCGCAGGTCCAGCGGAGGCCGGATGAGTCCCGGCAATGGTTGCAGGCTTCCCGAAGCAAAAACGATCAGACGGTCTTGTGCCCGTGACTCGGCGACGTTTAGCAGGTCCGGGTTGGGGTCGCTGAACCTGGACTGGGCGCTATTCCGGTCGCAGGCAATTTCCCGGCTCGCTTCGCCCGCGCATCCGTTTTCCGTTCTGGAGCATATTCCCCAGCCAAGCCGCGCCTATCGGTAGCGAATTTGGAGCTAGTGGCATTTTCCCAAGCCAAGCGTGGCAATTGTGACCTAGACAACCGTTGATGAATTGGGCATTGTTGGTTCAGCAGACGTTTCCTGTCAAAAACTTCCTGGAGGAGCCCATGCCCGAGGCCTACATCATCGATGCGCTGCGTACACCTGTCGGACGCCGGGGAAAGTCTCTGGCGCATATGCATCCGCTGGACCTCGCCGCCGCGCCGCTGGCCGAACTGGTGAACCGCAACAACATTGATTCCGAGCAATACGATGAGGTCATCCTCGGTTGCATCGACCAGCTGGGACCCCAGGCAATGGACATCGCCCGCAACGCATGGTTGGCCGCCGGCCTTTCCGAACATGTCCCCGGGACAACGGTAGAACGCCAGTGCGGCTCCGGGCAGCAGGCGATCTCCTACGCGGCCCAAGCGGTCATGAGCGGAAGCAGCGACCTCGTGGTTGCCGGTGGCGTCCAGTCCATGTCGAGCATTCCGCTGTCCTATTCCAACTCCGCCGCCAAGGACTTCGGCTTCCCCGATCCCTACACCGGCTCCACGCTGTGGGCGTCCCGCTACGGCAAGCAGGAAATCTCGCAGTTTCGCGGCGCAGAGATGATGGCAGAACGCTGGAGCCTCACCCGCACCCAGCTGGAGGATTTTGCTGTGGCCTCCCATCAGCGGGCATTGAACGCCCAGGCGCAAGGCTACTTCGACCGCGAGATCCTCGCTTTGGATTCCCTGGCTGCAGATGAGGGGCCACGCCCCGTGGTCCGCGCCAAGATGCAGTCATTGGCACCGATTGCCGAAGGCGGTGCGCATACGGCAGCCACAGCATCGCAGATGTCTGACGGCGCCGCGATGCTGCTCATTGCTTCCGAGGCCGCGGTCAAACGCTATGGGCTGAAACCCCGCGCCCGCATCCACCACATCTCGGCCCGAGGCGATGACCCGGTCATGATGCTTTCGGCCCCGATCCGCGCCACCAAGCATGCCCTGGCACGCGCCGGGATGGGCATCGAAGACATGGACCGCATTGAAATCAATGAGGCCTTCGCCGCGGTAGTGCTTGCCTGGCAGCAGGAAACCGGCGCCGACATGTCCAAGGTCAACGTCAATGGCGGCGCCATCGCCCTGGGCCACCCCATCGGTGCCACCGGTGCACGGCTGATGACCTCCTTGCTCCATGAGCTGGAACGCAGCGATACCCGCTTCGGCCTGCAGACCATGTGCGAGGGCGGCGGCCAAGCCAACGTCACCATCATCGAACGCCTCTAGCTACCCGCACCCGCCGCAAAGGAAACTACCATGAGTGCATTGCGAGCCACCTCGGCGATGAATTCCGATGACCAGAACACCATTGGCGCGCTGCTGCGCCGCTCGGTGGCCCGCTGCCCCGCGGACAATGCTCTGGCCTTCGGGGAACGGAACTGGACCTACAGCCAGCTGGCCGACGGGGTGAATCGGGTGACTGCCCGGTTGCGGCAGGCAGGCCTGCCGGCCGGTTCGCGAGTTGCTGCCTATGCAGCGAACAGCGACGCCTATGCCATCTTGTTCCTCGCCTGCGCCAGTGCCGGGTTGGTCCACGTGCCGGTGAACTTCGCGCTCAGGGGCGACGAGTTGCGCTACCTGCTGCACGATTCCGGGGCCGCACTGGTCATCGCCGATGAGTCACGCCTCGAACTGGTCCAGGAACTGCGCGATGCCGGCGGCCTGCAGGCAGTCAAGGATGTTTGGCCGCTGCTGCCCGGAACCGGAAACAGCACCAGCGTGCTGGAAACGGCGATGGATGAAAGCGTGGAGGCCGCGCCGCCTGGAGCTGCGGTGGCCGGCACGGATCTGGCCCAGCTGCTCTATACCTCCGGAACCACCTCGGCACCCAAGGGCGCAATGATGACCCATTCGGCGCTGGTGGCCCAGTACGTCTCAGCCATTATCGCCCTGGATCTGGAGGGCACGGACCGGCCCCTGATCGCGATGCCGCTCTACCACTCGGCGGCCATGCACGTGTTCCTGCTTCCCTATCTGTCATTGGGTGCCAGCATCCGCTTGCTCGCCAAACCCGATATCGGCGAAATCCTGGAACGCGTCGAATCCGAACGCATCGGCTCGCTGTTCTTGGCCCCCACCGTCTGGGTGCCTCTGAGCAATCACCCGGATCTGGACACCCGCGACCTGGGCTCGCTGGCCAAGGCGCAGTACGGTGCCTCGATCATGCCGGTAACCGTGCTGGCCCGCTTGCGCGACCGCTATCCGCAGATCGGGTTCTACAACTGCTTTGGCCAGTCCGAGCTCGGCCCGTTGTGCACGGTGCTGCGCCCCGAGGAGCACGATGCACGCCCCGCGTCCTGCGGCCGCCCGGTGTTCTTCATCGAAGCGCGCGTGATGACCGCCGAGGGGAAGCTCGCCGATGCCGGTGAGCCCGGAGAGATCCAATACCGTTCTGCACAGGTCATGAGCGGCTACTGGAACAAGCCGGCGGAAACCGAGCAGGCATTTGCCGACGGCTGGTTCCGCTCCGGGGACCAAGTGGTCAAGGACCAGGGCGGCTACATCCAGGTGGTGGATCGCATCAAGGACGTCATCAATACCGGTGGGGTGCTGGTAGCCCCGCGCGAAGTGGAGGACTGCATCTACGAATTGCCCGAAATTGCGGAAGTCGCGGTGGTGGGCATCGATGATGAACGCTGGATCGAGGCGGTGACCGCGGTCATTGTGCTCAAGGCCGGCGCCACGCTCACCGCCGTAGAGGTGCGCGAGCACGTCAAGTCCAAGCTGGCGCACTACAAGGTTCCCAAGCGGGTGGACTTTGCCGCACAGCTGCCCCGCAACCAATCGGGCAAATTGCTCAAGCGCCAGCTGCGTGCCGAACGCAACAAGACTTCGGGCGGCACCCATTGACCCGGGACCCATGGGCACCCTACGACCTGGCCTCGGCTTTGGACATCGATTATCTATCCGCTTTCGATGCTGCCACCGACGAGGATCGCAAGCATTGGGCCCGCGCCCGGCACTACGGAGTAGAGATCCTGCCCAGCATCAACCAGCATTGGGAGAACGCGCATTACCCGCTGGATCTGGTTCGCCGCATGGGCGAACTCGATTTGTTCACCGACGGTCTTGAGATTCCAGGCCACGCCCACTTCTCCCCGCTGGCCGCGGGCCTAGTGGCCATGGAGCTTTCGCGCGCAGACGGTTCGATGGCCGCGGCCGCCGCGGTGCAGGGCGGCCTGGTGCTGCGCAGCCTGAAATTCTTCGGCAGCCCCGAACAGCAGGAGAAGTATCTGGAACCCGTGGCCTCCGGTGAGCTGCTCGGTGGTTTCGCCCTCAGCGAGCCGCATCATGGCTCGGACTCTGTTGGCCTGGATTCCAGTGCCCGGCGCGACGGGGATCACTGGATCATCAATGGCCATAAGAAATGGATCGGCAATGGAGCCGCCGGAGGCATCACCATTGTGTGGGCACGCGACGTCGCCGACTCCCGGGTCAAGGGGTTCATTCTCGACCAGCAGGCCCCTGGCTACGAGGCTTCCCCGGTGCGCGGCAAGGGCGTGCTTCGCGCGATCGAACAGGCAGAGATCCGGCTCACGGACGTTCGCGTTCCTGAATCCGCCAGGCTCACCGGGGCCGGCGCATTCAAGGATGTCTCGCGGGCACTGGTTGAAACCCGGGTGAATGTTGGTTGGTCGGCGCTAGGCCATGCCCAGTTCGTCTTCGAAGCGGCCCTGCAGTACGCCAAGCAGCGCACGCAGTTCGGCAAACCCCTGGGCGCGCACCAGATGGTGCAGGAACGGCTGGCGCAAATGCTCGCCGAAATCACCAATATGCAGTTGCAGTGCGTGGCCGTGGCCGGCGCCCAGGCTGCCGGCCGGTTGAAAGACACGCAAGCTTCGCTGCTGAAGTACCACAACACCCGGGCTGCCCGCCGGGTGGCAGCCACCGCCCGCGACCTGCTCGGCGGCAATGGAATCTTGCTGGAAAATCACGTGATTCGCCATTTCGGCGATATCGAAGCCTTGCATACCTATGAGGGAACCGAGTCTGTGCAGGCATTGATCCTCGGCAGGGACCTGACCGGATTCAGTGCCTTCGGCTAGTTTCGCGGAGTACGATAACAACGAATTACCGAATCCACGGGGCCAACGCCCGAAGGGACGTCCATGCCATACCTTGTTGATTTCAAAGACGTATCCACCCAGGGTCTTGAGACTTCGCCTGTTGCTGACGCGCTGGCAGGCTTGCGCGCCAACGAAGCGCGCTATCTGAAGAACAAGTTCAACCACGACTTTGCCGTGGAGCAAGCAGACGACGCAAGGGAAGCCATAGCTTGGGTGCACACGATTCTGGCGCAGGAACGCGACTTGCACATCGCATCGAAGCCATTGCAGGCAGCTGTGTTCGAGGCGGATGGCGCCAAGCGCGCCTACGTCTTCTACGCGTCCGGCTTGTCCATCAATGTTCTCTACGGCCTGGATCCCGGCGAGAAGCGCGCCGTGGGCTTCAAGCTTTCCGATGGCATGGCTGTGCCCAGCGAGCTGGAAGGGAAGTTCAAGTTCGCTCGCCAGAAGTCCAAGCTTGCAGGGACCATCCGCGGCTCGTACTTCGTGATCAAGAACGAATACTGACATTTCGCCCATTCCGCCGCTGCCCTCAGTCGAGTGCCGGCCATGAGGTCATTTCGTGCTCTGGCTTCATGCGCCGCGCTTTCCTGGTTCCTTCGCGTTACCCGGCAGCTGCGCGTAGGCATCTTTGGCAGCTTCGAGAAGGAAATCGGCAGGCCACAGTTCTTGCAGCTCTGCAGGGAACGCAATGTCCTTGATTGCCGCACCCTTCTCATGAGCCGAACCCAGGGTCGTGGCGAGCAGCTCGAAGCAGTGCATTTGCCGAACGACGAATTCCCGGTCGACGGGCTCTCCATGGCCTGGAACAATCACGTCTCCCGGCTGGATGCGCGCTAGCAGGGATTGGAGCACCACAGGCCACTTCATCGGATAGGCGCCCGAGCCGAACATCGGTGGACCAGACTGCTCGATGACGTCGCCAAGGAACCACGCCTTGGCATCAGGAATATGGATCGCAAGGTCGGTGTCGGTATGCCCGGCACCCAGCGGGATCAGTTCAACTTCCCGTCCGCCTAGATTTGCCGTGCAGGGTTCGGCCAGCAAGTGGCTAGGCGGCGTCAGCGTTACACCGCTCCAATTCATTTCAGGTTCGAGTTCCGTCGAGCGCTGCACCATTTCAAGCCGGGGCTTCTCGAACTGCTCGAAGTGCGCGGGGATCCGGTGATGGCCGTAAATCGGGATTCCCCGCTGGGCAAAGAGCTGGTTGCCGAAGGTGTGGTCATAATGCGCGTGGGTGTTGATCACGGCAACGATTGGCAGTCCGAATTGCGTTGTGGCTTCGTCAAGGATTTCTTGTGCTTCGGGTGCGTTGTTGCGGGTATCGATGATCGCCACGCCTTGCCCGCCGAGCACCGCGCCCACGGTAATATCCAACGGATCATATCTGCGCTGGAATACTCCCTCGGCAACGTGCTTCCAGGGTCCTTCAGCCATCTTTTCCCCTCGTGCCAGCCTTGCTTGGGCTATAGCCCCGCCTTCAGCAACTGCTTCCAGCGCTGCGGCATGGGTGCCTCGATCACCAGTTCCTGGCCATCGGGCTTGGGAATCACCAGCTTAGTCGCATGCAGGAACAGCCCGCGACCCCCAAGCTGTTCGACGCGGCGGTTGAACTTCGCGAAGCCATACCGGTCGTCTCCTGCAATCGGATGGCCTTCGCTTTGCAGGTGGACCCGGATCTGGTGCTTGCGCCCGGTCATCAGTTGCACATCCAGAATGGTGGCGCGCTGGCCTACGCGCTGCTTCACGGTGACATGTGTTTCGGCTCGCTGCCCGTTCGGATCAACCACGACCTTGTCGGCACGGCGCAGCAGCGGCGAGTGGATCGATTCGGTCTTTTCGCTCCAATGCCCTGCAACGAGCGCAAGGTAGTGGCGTTCTATCTCCTCTTCGCTCTCCCGAAGCATCTCATGCAGGTAGCGCAGCATGCTCGGGGTCTTCGCCAACACCAGCAGCCCGGAAGTATCGCGATCCAGCCGGTGGCTCAATTCCAGGTCCGGCAGCTCGGGGCGCAACTGGCGGAAAGCTTCGATAACCCCCGCAGGAATATCGGTTCCCCGGTGCACGGCGACGCCGGCAGGTTTGTCAATCACCAGGACGTCTTGGTCTTCGTGCAGGACGCAGTTGCGTAGCCGCTTGAGCAAGGGTGCCGGGACATCGAAGGCTGGTGCCACGCCCTGTTCTGCATATAGCGCCGGCAGCGTGATCTGGTCGTTTACGGCTAGCCGGTAGCCTTCCTGGACTTTCCTGCCGTTGACACGCAGTTGCCCTTTGCGCATCAGCCGGAAAAGCTGCCCGGCGGGCACCGTCTTGAGCTGGACCCGGAGGAACTTCTCGATCCGCCGGCCAGCATGCCCACCGTCGACAAGGATGGTGCGTGTCTTGGAATCAGACTGCTGTTCTGACGCTGGCTGCTGGAGGACTCCGGACAAGAATTATCACTCCGTTTATAAGGCCACATCCAGTGGTGGATCATGGCGTCGCCGCTTTCGACGAGTCATTTGCAAGGGACTTCCGGGAGCTGCCGCCCCCGAATTGGCCAACTTTCATGGTACCCCGATGCCGTGAGCCGGTACGAGCAAAGGCGCTGTTATGAGGACTGAACTCACACCTCGCCCGGCGCTCATCGAGCCATAGCGTTCGCTCGGCGAACCGATGAACAGCCCTGGCCCTCGCGTTGCAGCAAGGGTGCAACGGGTGAAGGTACCGCACCTCCAGAACCTGCCGGGCTCTTCGAAGCCCCGGACCTGTTTTCAGCCCAGGAGTCGCTTGCCACCATCTCCATGACTAGGCTGGGTTCATGGCCACAGTAATCCTTGTGCGGCACGGACGCACTACCGCCAACGCCACCGGCGTACTGGCCGGACGCACCCCCTCAGTATTCCTCGACCAAACCGGCGAAGAACAGGCGATTCGTACCGCCGAACGCCTAGCAGCGCTCCCCTTGGCTGGCGTTGTCTCAAGCCCGCTGGAACGCTGTGTGCAGACGGCGGAGTTCGCCATGCAACGGCAAAGCCCAGCGGCGCATTTGCTGATTGAACCCGAACTCTCGGAATGCGACTACGGCCAGTGGCAAGGCCGCACGCTGCAGGACTTGGCCGCCGAAGACCTCTGGAAAGCAGTGCAGTCAGCTCCGTCCTCGGTGACCTTCCCGGATGGCGAATCCATGGCCGGGATGCAATCCCGGGCAGTAGCAGCCATCAGGCGCCATGACGCGGCCATCGAGGCCGAACATGGTGCCGGAGCAGTATGGGCAGCCTTCAGCCATGGCGATATCATCAAATCGATACTGGCTGACGCGCTGGGAATGCATTTGGATCTGTTCCAGCGACTGAATGTGGGCCCGGCTTCCGCATCAATTGTGCACTACGGGACCGGTGCGCCTCGCGTGTATTCCATCAACACCGACGCCGGAGACCTCTCCTGGCTAGCCCCAGGAATCAAGACAACCGACGCCCCAGTCGGCGGCGGAGCAGGACACTAAGGAGAGCGAAATGACGGCAACAGTCAACGAATTCAATTGGCCAGACCGCATTGTCATTGGCACCATCGGCGAGCCCGGGTCCCGCACCTTCTACCTCCAGGCAAGAGCCGGCAAGGAACTGTCCAGCATCGCCTTGGAAAAACAGCAAGCCGCGGTGGTTGCCGAGATGATTGACGAGATTCTCGATCAGCTCTCTACCGTCAAGGGCAACCCCTTCAGCGTTCCCGAACATACTCCGGTGGAACTGGTTGACAACGATCCGCTGGAAGAAGTCAACGAGTCCTTCCGGGTGGGTTCCATGAATCTCGGATGGGATGCCACCGTAGCGCAGGTAGTTCTGGAAGCCTTCTCCTTGAACGAAGAAGATGAAGCCGACTTTGATCCAGATGGACCGGGCGCGCTCCTGCGCGTGCGCATGCCCGTAGGCACTGCACGCGCTTTCGCCATGCGCACCCATGAGATCGTGGCTGCTGGGCGGCCTATGTGCGCCAACTGCGGTTATCCGATTGATCCGGATGGGCACACTTGCAAAGATGAGAATGGCGAATGAGCTCTCCCGATCTGCTGACCGCGCAGCTGGAACTCACCGGCCGCATCACCACCGCCTCCAACGCAACTTTCCTGGGCAGCATCGGCGAGAACAGCGTGGTCTACAAGCCCATTGCTGGCGAGAAACCCCTCTGGGATTTTCCCCATGGCACCCTCGCATACCGCGAAGTTGCCGCCTTCCTCGTATCTGAAGCCCTGGGCTGGAACCTCGTCCCGCGCACTTGGCTGCGCGAAGGGCAGTTTGGCGAAGGCATGGTGCAGCTATGGCAAGAAGTTGATCGAGGACAGCACCCAGTGGACATCGTAGCCGCGGACATGGTGCCAGCTGGCGGTTGGAAGACCATTCTGCATGGGCAGGATGAATCGGGGCGGCAGATGACCTTGATCCACGAGGATACACCTGCGCTGCGGCGCATGGCGGTCTTCGATGCACTGGTCAACAACGCAGACCGCAAGGGCGACCACGTTCTAGCCATGCCCGGTGGCCACCGCTACGGAGTCGATCATGGGCTCTGCTTCAACGCAGAGCACAAGCTGCGCACCGTGCTTTGGGGTTGGGTTGGCCAACCGCTGGGTGAAGAAGAACTGGCCGGCCTCCGAACAGTCAGCGATGCCCTGGACGCAGAACTTGGCCAAGAACTGACCAACCTGCTAGACGATGAAGAAATCGCGGCGCTCGCCGAGCGCTGCGCTACCCTGCGCAGCGAAGGGCACTTCCCTGCTCATAGGGGGCAGATGCCCGCCGTGCCCTGGCCGCTCTTCTAGAACTCCGATTCCTATTGACCCCAGGACGGCAGGCAAGCCATCCTTGGATTCTGATAGCAAAGGCAGGTCGCGCATGGGAACGGTTGAAGCCAACGGTGTGGAGCTCGGTGCCGAATCCTTCGGCAGCAAAAGTGATCCATTGGTTCTCCTCATCGGCGGAACCACTATGCTTGCTTGGCCAGATACCCTGTGCCAGGCTCTGGCCGCTGGCGGGCGCCATGTGGTTCGCTACGACCTGCGGGATTGCGGTGAATCAACGGCCGGGAACCCGATGAAACCCGATTACAACCTGCGCGATCTGGCCTCGGATGCCGCAGCGCTGGCCAGATTACTGGATAACCGTCCAGCGCATGTAGCCGGTATCGGAGTCAGCGGCATGATCGCGCAGATTGCGGCGCTGGATCATCCCAAATCATTTGGCGCCCTGACGCTGATAGGCACACGACCAGTAGCTCCCGGTCCGGTAGACAAAGATTTGCCAGATCATGACCAGGCAACCATGGGCAAGCTGTTTTCCCGCCCTATGCCGGATTGGGCAGACCGCGCGGCCGTTGCCCAATTCTCCGCCGAGGGTTCGCAAATTCTAGGCAATGATCCAGAAGTTGCCATGGACTTGGCCTCCCGCATCTGGGACCGTACGGCCAGCGCAGAGCCCGAAGCCCATCTGGCAAACCAGATCGGGATCGTCTTTTCCAAGCTGGACTGCACTCCGCGCTGGCGCGAGCGGCTGTCCGAGCTCGATATCCCCACCTTGGTGGTTCACGGTGCAAAGGATCCGTTTTCCCCGTCGGCAACGGTATAGTGCTAGCCGAAGAAATCCCGAACGCTTCCTTGCTCGTCCTTGAAAACGCTTCAACTGCCATTCCGTCTTCGGCGATCTCCGAGGTAGCTTCTTCGATGCTGCTGCTCTAGGAACGTAGCGATGCAATTCCTAGTCACAGGGCAATATAGGCTGTCCCCATGGATAACCGACCTAAGCGAGTCCCAGGCGGAGAACTTCGACCTGCTGAACTAGAGCTGCTGGCCTTGCTCTGCAGCGGCACAGATGCTGAATCAGCAAAGGCTCGACAGCAACTGAAGTTTGCGCGTTGGGGCGGCTACCAGTTCAAAGAATGCGAGTGCTTCTCGATTTCCTTCACAAGCAAACTCGATTGCCAAAGCGTCCGGCATGGTGGTGGCCCATTCTCCACTGTTCTCGTTTCAAAAGATGGCAAGGAGCTGGGGCATCTGGATCTCTGGGTTGTTGCCGGATACCTGCATTCAGTCGATTACATGCCGTTTGAAGACGATCCCGGGCACCTGCCAACGGCGGAGAATTACACGTTGGAATTCAGCGAACGGAACTAGGCTTCAGCACTTGCGGGCAGCTGTTCTCCACTGTCCCGAGGCATGCGTCTTTACTTGCCTGCGGGTCATTTCAACCAGCCTGGTTGCTGCCGATCAGGGCGCCATCACTGGTGGCGATTAGACGCGGAAGGCCGCAAGGATGCCAGTCGTGGAGCACACCGTGGTTCTCGTGCGCTGGCCGCGTGGCATCCTCCGGCTACTACTTCTATGCGCGGCGTGGGATTCGGTCTAGTATTCGAGGCACCTATTCATGCCTTCGAGAGGTTTCTCCATGTCATTTCAAGCCTATCTGGACACCATAGAAATGAAGACCGGGCTCACTGCTCGCCAGCTGATCGAGATCGCCCGTGAGAAAGGCCTTGGCCAAGAAGGGGTCAAAGCAGCAGAGATCCTGGCATGGCTCAAGGAGGACTACCAGCTGGGCCGGGGCCACGGCATGGCGATGGTCCATGTCATTCAAAAGGGACCGAATATCTCCAGCAAGCACGTTGGATCCGGAGGCAAGCACAATGACGAATCAGATGTTCTGTGGCTCGACGGCATCGCAACTAAGCCTTCCAACTGAACCAGCCGAAAGGCAGGGGCTATAGTTCCGGCTCGGAGTACTCGGTTCCAGTGTCTTGCCGTTGGTCGCGTACCGCAGTGATAGCGGATGTAGCAAGAGCAATTGCTATCGCGATCCAGAAGCTGCCAAGAGCCTCGGCGAGCGACCGGCCGGAAATCATGCAATAGCACGCAAGGAACAAGGCCAGCCCCAAAATCGAGATGCCAAGGTACACCGAGACTCGTAGCCAGGCTACCTTGGGAAGTTTCCTCATTCGATCTGCCTCCACTTCCCTAGCGCTCGATCCTTTTTCTTCCAACGGTATGTTGAGCTGTGGGGATATACAACATCGACCGTGAAAAATAGCCCGGGCTATCGCCAAGCCCGGTCATATCCTGCGTAGGATATCGCTTGGGCGTCACCACGCCCGCCCGCGAAGGTCGACTTCCCCTTGTGGCCAGGAAGCAAGCTGGGACTCGATGGGCAAAATGAGCAGGGGTTGGCCCGCCGGGTCGTAAAGTGCTTGTCCTCCACGGCTAATCGAACGCTCGGCAGCGGAAATCCGAGTCCATCCACACGAGCTGTAGAAAGCGGCCACCTCCTCGCGGCAACCGAGATAGCCGAACGCAATACCGCCGGCATCAACCATCGATGAAGCCACGAGATTCATCAGGATTCCGCCTAGGCCGCGGCCCCGCGCGCGCTCGGAAACCAACACTCCACCCACACCTGCAACGACAAGGTCGCGGCCTCCCACACCGATCGTGCGTCGCGCCCACCCGACATGGCCGACAACCTCGCCTTTGCACCGGGCCATGATGTGGAAATCATGCGGGGCATAGCCATATGGCAGATCCGGATCCCAGATGCCGGCATCCCGCAGGTACTCGGCATCGAACAGTCTGCGAAGCTCCGCGGCATCTTGCTCTGCCAGTTCTGCGTGCGCAACAATCTCCAGCGCAGTTTCAAGTATCGTGGCTTCGCTCGAATCGTCTGCTCGCGTCAACGACAGGCCTCCTTTTGGATTCCGGTAACTGCTTCAAGTATCAGGGGTATGCGTGGGATATGGATTACTGTCTCCTGCCATATTTCCCTTGCCAGTATCCCGCACCAATGCGCGGATCCTGCCCTCTGTCTGGCGCAGCTCATCCAGTAGTCAACGTGAAACGCGACTATACATTATCCCTGGACTCCACGAGGTTCCGGCACAGGCCAACCTCTGCTCTCGCGACCCGCAATCAGACGAGCGGCGCGACCAGCGGCACCCGCACGAGCGAGTTCGCAGGCATCCGATCAGGCGTGATCACTTCAGCCAGTCGCCGAGTCCGTACTGGCCGGGGACGCCGAGGTTCTCGCGCAACGTGGAGCCCACGTAGTCCTCGGGATAGAGGCCGCGTTCGCGCAGGATCGGCACGACCTCGTCGACGAACGCGTCAACGCCGTCCTCATAGACATCGGGCGACAGCCAGAAGCCGTCGGCAGCACCGGCCTCGAACCATTCCTGCAGGTGATCGGCGTGCACCGTTCCCGGCCCCACGGTCACGGGATGGTAGTCGATCACGCCGTGCGCGAGGATGTCGCGCGGCGACCACCCCTCGCGCGCCACCTTGAGCGCGATCCCGGAGCGCGGGTCCTGCGGCGAGGCGTGAGCGCTGGCCAGCTGTTCGGGCGTGAGCGGCTTGTCGATGCGCTCGGACAGGATCGGCACACCGATCATCGCGCTGAGGTGCGGCAGGCGCGCCTCCATGACCTCGCCTGACATCGACAGGCGCCGGTCGAGCCCTTCGCGCACCGTTGGGGACACTGTGGTCATGATACCGACGATGAACTTCACGTCGTCGGGGTTGCGGCCAGCTTCCTCGGCGGCCCGGCGCAGCGCCCTGCGCGCAGCGCGAGCCTCGTCGATCGTCCACACCTCCGTGATGAAGCCGCTCGCATAGCGCCCCGCCAGCTCGAGCAGATGCGGGCTCGGTCCTCCCGAGGTGAAGACGACGGGCTGCCCTTGCTCCGACGGCGGCAACGCGAGCGGCCCACGGGATGCGACGTACTCGCCGCTGAGGTTGATCGGCTGCAGCTTCGCGGGGTCGATGAAGCGGCCCGATTCCTGGTCCTTGATCCAGGCATCCATCTCCCAGCTGCCCCAGAGCGACTGCACGATCTGGATCGATTCATGGGCGCGCTGGTATCGCTCGGCCCGGTCCGCGACGGGCTTGCCGTAGTTCGACGCGACGAGCTGGTCGCTCGTCGTGACGGCGTTCCAACCGGCGCGGCCACGGCTCATGATGTCCAGCGTCTTGAACTGCCGGGCCGTGTTGAACGGTTCCTGGAACGTTGTGGACCCCGTGAGCACGAAACCGATGTTGTTCGTCGCTTGCGAGATCGCGGCCGCCTCCATGAGCGGATCCATGATGTTGCTGACGGTCGAATGCTCCAGGCTGCCCCGCACGGCCGGGAAGTCGGGCGTGAATACGAACGAGAAGCCACCGCGCTCGGCGGCTTGGGCGTAGCGAATGTTCGCCTCGACCTTCGAGTAGTTTCCAGGGTCGACGTGCGGTGCCCGCCAGGCACCGGGCAGGGTGCCGTAGCCGTCAGTCAGCGCCAAGCCGAGAATCATCTTGCGTTGTTCCTTGTCCATGGAACCATCATCGAACATTGACATCCATGTAAAGGTCAAATTACCTTGCCTGCAGGCCCGCGGACTCTGGCACCATGGCCGATTGCGCGCAGCCTGCGGGCGGATTCGATGAGGGCTGCCGTGGCCGGGAGGCAGTTCCGACCCGTATCCTTGACATGGATGTGAAGGAGAACGGGAATGCGGATCGGCGAGCTGGCCAATCGAACTGGGGTGCCCACGCGCATGCTCCGGTACTACGAGGAGCAGGGACTCATCACGCCGCTGCGCTGGAGAACGGGTACCGCGACTACGACGAGTATCTCGTGGAGCGCGTGCTGAAGATCCGCAGGCTGCTCGACTCAGGGGTCCCCACCCGGATCATCCGCGACATGCTGCCGTGCCTGAACGACATTGGCAGCACGATCGTTGCCGATCCCGATCCTGAACTGCGCGCGATGCTCGTCGATCAGCGCGACAAGCTGGCCGAGCGCATCGTCCTGCTCCAGCAGAACCGCGACGCGCTGACGCGATACATCGACGCGATGGATCACGCCTGACTTCCGCACGCACAAGGTGCCGGAGAATCCCGTCCTCTGCGGGGCATGATCGGCAGGGCAGCTCCTTGCGCGCCGCGGGCAGTGGCCGCAGGGAGCTCAGGCCGATACTTGAGTGCCCATGAACTCAACAGGTCCCTAATCGCGCCTCGGGGCTCCACCCAAGTAAGAGCTCTAGAGCGCACGGCGGAGTCCGACCGGAATGCCTCGCGGATCCGGCTCCCAGACAGTCGGTTAGATCGCCGTAACGCGGGGCCTGGTGCCTTAGCCTGCTTGCGGCGTTGCCCCATAAGGGAAATGGCCCATGCACCTTGAACGGCATCGCTAATGTGGAGGAGCTTTCCTTCCGGCGCCACTTCGTGATGAATCAAGGGCACGATGCAAAAAATCGCCCCCGGCTCCAAGAGAAACCGAGGGCGATTGAGACATGAGAATTACACGTTGAAGCGGAACTCCACCGAGTTCTGGCACGAAGTAACCTTAGAGATCGCCATCGATACCGATGCTGCCAAGTCGCGCGCCAAAGCCAGCACAGAGAACGTGGGCATCGCTCAGCTTCATCCACCAGCACGTCCAGCTGACCGGTTGCCCGCCGTCAGATGCATCGTTCTCACCGCACTTCCACCTAACTTGAACGTCCGAGTCCACCAGCTCAAGTTGAAAGAAGTGCCGTTCGTGCACCTCAGGCTTCGCAGGCCACATGTCGTACGACTCGACGCCCAGCGAGCGAACGATCCTGGCTGCGAGGCCGGTCTCTTCCCCCACCTCGCGCACGACGGCATGCGCAGGCGACTCGCCCTCGGCGATTGACCCAGCGGGCACCTGCACACCAGTGACTTCCACCGGGTAATCGTCGTGTGTGAACACGAGCAGGTTTCCGTCGTGGACGACGTACCCGACTGCCTTTTTGACCGAACGTCTACTCATGCTCACGATGGTACAGCTTGTTGTACGGCAGACCACACCGTGCGTTTGAATCCCCTAGATTTGGGGCAGCCTTTGTTCTCGACTTCCGATTTACCCGACGATACGCGTTGGACTCTGAGATCAGACCAGCGAGAGTGGGATCACTTCATTCGCCTGCTAGGCAAAGCACTGTCGGAGAATCTCAGACATTCGGCTTTCGATGCAGCGGGCGTTCCAGGGAAAAACGACACGAGCCAGCATCCATTCGGGACTATTGGACGTCTTCAAGAACTCATGACCATGAATCATGTGACTCCGGAACAAACGGAGCGGGCTGTCACGCCTCGCAAGTTGGTGAGGTCGGCTCGCCAGAAACCGGCGCACGCGCTACGCAAGAACGTGACTGACCGCACTCTAGTTCGGAAGTAGGCGGATCTGCTCCGATTCGTAAATGAAGTTCTGGTCAACATACGACAGTGGCTATCGAGTCAACCCAAGAATAAGGACTGGGAAGAAAACTGGCCGGACGCTAACGACTACTTCCTCTGACGCCTTCAGCCAGCGATCAACGCCGATCTTTGGCACAGACATGGCGCAAAGGGCAGTTTGACACATTTATTTTGTGTCAAACTGCCCTCAAAAAGCGCGGGATTGCGCGCAACTACACGTTGAAGCGGAACTCAACCACGTCGCCGTCCTTACCAACCTCTCAGTACCCGGCGAATCCCCGAAGCGTCGACCCTCTCCTGGCCCAGCGAACACCAAACTCGCCGAGCAATTAGGCAACCCAGGTTGACATCCGGCCACTTAGCAACATAGGTTGACGACATGGAGTCTCCGCGGATCGCAGCAGTAGCAGCCGATACCAGCGACCCGAAAGCAGGATTGCGGGCCGTAGCGTCCTTGCGCGTGCTCGCTGACACCTTGGAACTCCGGCAGGTCGAGGCCGCGTTGCGTTCGGGCATGAGTTGGCAGGAGATCGCCGACGCGCTCGGAGTGACGCGACAAGCTGCCCACAAGAAGCACTCCAAAAGAATTGACCCCGCGATCTCGACACCCAGGAGGAACAAATGAACAAACTCGTCCGCGCCGCTCAGACCAGCCAATCGCTTTCCCTGGCCGCCATGGAGGAAGCATCCCGGCTCGGGCTCCGCGAAGCCGACATCGACCACCTGTTCCTCGCATTGGTCATCAACGACCAGTCTGCCGGCTGCGCACTGCGCGAGCTGGGTATCGACATTGACAGCGCCCGTCTCGCCGTCGAGGACCAACGTGATGCACAGCTGACTTCACTCGGCATCGAGGCGTCGTTCCCCGAGGCCGGGCGCATCGTGTTCCATGAGACGGATGGGTACGAGTGGACTCGTCGCGCTCGGGACCTCATCGCGAAATCCAGCAGCAAAGGCAAGTCGGGCGACGCTGCCGCCGTTCTCCGGGAACTCGTCGCAGAGCCCAGCGGCCTGATCACGGATATCCTCGGCCGCCTTGGCACGACATCCGATGCGCTCATCGAACGCCTCGATCGGGCCGTCTCGCCCTCTATGAAGTCCATGCCCCTCGCAGCGAAAGTGAAGGGACGGACCACGGGAACGATTGAGACTTTCGTATCCGCACCACTGGACGAAGTGTGGGCGTACCTCACAGATCCCGCACGTATCCCCGACTGGGAACCGAGCATCGGCACCCTCGACCAGACCGCTCAAGAAGCGATGCCGGGTACGGTCTGGGAGGGCACGGCACCCGCAATCTATCCAGACGGCAAACCTGTGAAGATCAAGCCTCAGTTTCGTCGACGCAGTGTTGAGCTCATCGCAATTCACCAACCGGACAGGATCGCATGGAGCTTTGGCTATCCCGACGTCGCGCAGGGTAATTCGATTCTGACTGAATTCACCTTGGCGAACGCGACCGGTGGCACACAGCTGCGGATCAGCAGGTCCTGGTCGCGACGCCAAGGGTGGCGAGGACTTGTCGCATGGCCGCTGCGTCCAGTCCAGAAGTTCCTGGTGTGGATCACCCTGTTCCAGACCGGCAGCGCGATCAGCCGAACATTTCGCTAGTCCCAGGCACGGCGACTCGCCTGCTGGTCGCACATAGATCAAGTGCCCGGATCTCCACAGGGAGATCCGGGCACTCGAGCGGGACACTGAAGCGGAACGCGACTACACGTTGAAGCGGAACTCCACGACGTCGCCGTCCTTCATGATGTATTCCTTGCCTTCGATGCGGGCCTTGCCCGCAGACTTGGCATTAGCCACCGAACCAGCGGCAACGAGGTCTTCGAAGCCGATGACCTCGGCCTTGATGAAGCCGCGCTGGAAGTCGGTGTGGATGACACCGGCTGCCTCAGGCGCGGTGGCGCCCTTGGCGATGGTCCATGCGCGGGTTTCCTTCGGGCCAGCGGTCAGGTAGGTCTGCAGGCCCAGGGTGTCGAAGCCGACGCGGGCCAGCTTGCCCAGGCCGGACTCGACGATGCCGGCATCTTCCATCATTTCGGCCGCTTCGTCTTCTTCCAGTTCAGCCAGTTCGGATTCGAACTGGGCATCCAGGAAGATCGCCTCGGCAGGGGCAACCAGCTCGGAGAGCTTGGCCTGCATCTCGGTATCGGCCAGGCCAGCCTCATCGGTGTTGAACACGTAGATGAATGGCTTGGTGGTCATCAGCTGCATCGGCGCGAGCTCTTCAAGGTCCACGCCCTTGGTCTTCGCGGCGGCGAACAAGGTGATGCCTTCTTCGAGCACCTTCTGCGCGTTGAGCACTGCGTCCAGGAACGACTTCTCGATCTTCTTGGTGCGCAGTTCCTTTTCCAGGCGAGGCAGCTGGTTCTCGATGGTCTGCAGGTCCGCGAGGATCAGCTCGGTAGCGATGGTCTCGATATCCGAGGCCGGGTCCACCTTGCCGTTCACATGGATCACGTCGTCATTCACGAATGCGCGGGTGACCTGGCAGATCGCATCAGCTTCGCGGATGGTCGCCAGGAACTTATTGCCCAGGCCTTCGCCTTCCGAAGCGCCCTTGACGATGCCGGCGATATCCACGAAGGAGACGGTCGCAGGCAGGATGCGCTCGGAATTGAAGATTCCGGCGAGCACCTTCAGCCGCGAGTCAGGCAACGGCACGACACCCACATTGGGTTCGATGGTTGCGAACGGGTAGTTGGCTGCCAGCACCTGGGCACGGGTCAGCGCGTTGAACATGGTGGACTTGCCGACGTTTGGCAGTCCGACGATTCCGATAGTAAGAGCCACGGGAGGAAATTCTACCTTTTACTAGTGATGAGCGCGCAATGGTGTACTGGCGCTTGAATTCTTATGGAGAAATCAGGCCTGCGGGCGGGCGTGTCCGCCCAGGGCACGTTCCTCGTCCCCGGCTTCCTTGAGCTTTCCGCGGATTTCCTTGGGCAGCGAGAAGATGATGTCTTCCTGCGCGGTGGTGACCTCGGAAACGTCGGTGAAGCCGTACTCTGCCAGCAGCGCCACGACTTCGCGGACCAGCACCTCTGGCACCGAGGCACCGGAGGTCACGCCGACGGTGGAGACGCCCTCGAACCAGGCCTCGTCCACTTCGTTGGCGAAGTCCACGCGGTAGGAAGCCTTTGCCCCGTGGTCCAGTGCCACCTCGACCAGGCGCACCGAGTTCGAGGAGTTCGCCGAACCGACCACGATCACCAGATCCGACTGCGGCGCAATGTTCTTGATCGCGGCCTGGCGGTTGGTGGTTGCGTAGCAGATGTCATCGCTGGGTGGATCCTGCAGGTTCGGGAAGCGCTCGCGCAGCCGGCGCACGGTTTCCATGGTCTCGTCCACGCTCAGGGTGGTCTGCGAGAGCCAGATCAGCTTGTCCGGGTTCTTCACCTGGACGGTGTCGGCTTCCTCGGGGTTGTTCACGATGGTGGTGACCTCCGGGGCTTCGCCGTAGGTGCCCTCGACCTCTTCATGGCCTTCGTGGCCGATCAGCAGGATCGCGTAGTCGTTCTTGGCGAAGCGCACGGCTTCGCGGTGCACCTTGGTGACCAGCGGGCAGGTGGCATCGATGGTCTGCAGGTTGCGGTCCGCCGCGGACTGCACCACGGCCGGGGAGACGCCGTGGGCGGAGAAGACCACCAGGGCGCCCTCGGGCACTTCCTCGTTCTCCTCGACGAAAATCGCGCCGCGGGATTCCAGCTCGGAGACCACGTGCAGGTTGTGCACGATCTGCTTGCGCACGTACACCGGCGGGCCGTAGTGCTCCAGCGCCTTTTCAACGGCAACCACTGCCCGGTCCACGCCTGCGCAGTAGCCGCGAGGAGCGGCCAGCAGGACCTTGCGCTCGGTGACCGTTGGGGAGGCAGCTGCAATCTCGGCCGGGGTGCGGCGCACCCGCGGGATCCGAGGCATTGACAGCGAGACCGTAGTGGAAGTGGAAGTAGCCATACCTCTAGTCTACGAAGTGCATGCAAGTTAGCCCATGCTCATATGATGCGCGCCACCCTCCGGGGACTGTGAGATCTGCCTCCGAAGGGTGCATGCCGGTTCAGCAGGGCAGCGAACTGGGCAGCAGCACCGGGGTGCGCACCACCGCGCCGGTGCCATCGGACCCGCGGTAGGCCCGGCACACGCCCACCGAGCGGGCGCCGAGGTTCGCCTTGATCTGGCGCAGCGCATCGGGCGAGAAGCCATACCACTGCATGTGCATCAGCACGGTGTCCCCGGGCACCGCGGCCGAGGCCCGCGAGATGGTGATCGACTTGGATTTCACGTCCCAGTCGCGGGTGTCGCGGGACCAGGTCCAGATGGCCATCCCGCGGCTGTCGTAGCCGCAACGCACCGAAGCGTCGATGGCTCCGAAAGGCGGGCGCCCGAAATTCGTGTGCACTCCGGAGCCGCCCAGTTGCGCACCGGCCTGCTGGCAGGACAGCGGGCGCAGATCCGGGTGGCTGATCGAATGGTTGATCACCCATTGGCCCTTGGCCCGGGCCAGCGCGGCCAGGTCCACGCCGTAGCGCGACTTGAACGAGCCGAGGCAATCGCCGGTGGGAGCGATCACCAGGCCGATGTTGCTGCTGGCGGCGTAATCCATCACCGAGGTGAAGGCGCTCAGCGTGCGCGGGCAGTCATCGAAGGTGAGCACCACCCTCGATGTCCGGTTGGGACCGGTGGACTGCGGTGCGGAGGGCGGCTTCGGATAGGTGGTCACGTAGCTGCCGCTGACCCAGCCGGTGTACCCTCCGTAACTGGCCTTGTACCATCCGTTGGAGGCGCGGGCGTACGCGGGCACCGTCTTCCCTTTCGGGATACTCAGCAGGACCCGGTAGCTGGTGGATGTGCCGGTGCGCAGATTCAGGTCATCGAGCGTGCGCACCGAAGCGGCGACCACGTAGTAGCCGCTGACGTACCCGGTGTACCCGTTGTAGCTGACCTTGTACCAGCCGTTGGAGGCACGCCCGGATACCGGAACCGAGGTCCCCGTGGGTATCTGCACCAGGATCCGGTAACTGGTCGAGGCGCCGGTGCGCATATTCAGATCCGCCGTGGTGCGCACCCGGACCGGCAAGTCGATGGATATGGCACTGGCAACGTGCACCGTTGCGGCCGGCACTGCCGCAGCCGCCAGCGCGGGCATCGAGGCCGCGGCGGAGAGCGGAATGGAACCGGCCAGCAAGCTGAGCGCTGCCACCCAAGTCCACCCCGAACGCGCAATATTCTTATTCCCCAATGCCCCACGCATGGCCCTGCATCCTTCTCGAGTGCTTCCCCAATGCTCAATAGTGTCCACCCGCACATTGCCCCTCGCAATGCCCGCAGGCAGGCTTGTCCCAATTGTTGGAAAACCCCGTTTCCCCGGGTCTTGCGGGGCCAATCGGGTATGAAAATCGCCCATTGCGATACCTGCGCTCCACCTACCGCGGCCTAGCCCCAGCCCCCCGGGGATCCGGCCAGCCGTCGGTGCCATGCGGTAGTCTCACAGATGCACCAGAGATTCGACTTTCCAAGGAGCGGCACCGATGGATCCCCAAGCCCCCGCCAGTTTGCCGGCGACCGCCGGGCAGACCACCGCGGACAATCCTTGGCCGCTGCGGCTGCTCTCGGAGAAGCTGAAAATCCATATCGAGAACTCTCCGGTGGTTTGGGTTGAAGGCCAGTTGCTGGAAGCCAATGTGCGCAACGGCCACGCCTACCTCACCCTGCGCGATGTCGATGCGGACTTCTCTTTCTCGGTGACCATTTGGGCCTCGACGATGCGCAAGCTGGATGCCACCCCGCAGGTGGGCTCCCGCGTGGTGGCCCAGGTGAAACCGAGCTTCTACGCCAAGACCGGCCGGCTTTCCTTGAATGCCACGGACCTGCGCCCAGTTGGCTTGGGCGAGCTGCTGGTGCGCCTGGAACGATTGCGCCAGGCGCTGGGAGCAGAAGGCCTCTTCTCCCCTGAGCACAAGCGCCCGCTGCCGGTTCTTCCCCACCGCATCGGCCTGATTACCGGGCGTGATTCGGATGCGGAGAAGGACGTGCTGCGCAATGCCAGCCTGCGCTGGCCATCCGTGCAATTCAAGGTCATCAATACCGCCGTGCAGGGAATGGATGCCGCCAACCAGGTCATCGCAGCCCTGCAGCAGCTGGATGCGGACCCGGACATCGATGTCATCGTCATCGCCCGTGGCGGCGGGGCCCTGGAAGACCTCTTGCCCTTCTCCAATGAGGATCTGGTGCGTGCGGTCTTCGCCGCCCAGACGCCGGTGGTTTCGGCCATCGGCCACGAAGCGGACCGCCCGATCCTGGACGATGTGGCCGATCTTCGCGCGTCGACCCCCACCGATGCAGCCAAGCGCATTGTCCCGGATCTGCAAGAAGAATTCGCCGGCTTGGAAATCGCCCGCAATCGCTTGGACCGTTCCATCAACAATCTTCTCCAGCGCGAAGCCCAGCTGCTGGCCTCGGTGCGCGAACGCCCGGTGCTGGCCAACCCGCAGGTGATGGTCACCTCCCGTGCCGAAGACCTGGAGCGCTGGAAGCAGCGCTCGACGGATCTGCTGCGCCACCGCGTGATGCGCGCCAACGACGAGATCAACCATCTGAAGAACCAGATGCGTGCCCTGTCTCCGCAGCAGACCCTGGACCGCGGCTATTCGGTCACCCAGCTGGAGGACGGAAGCATCGTGCGCGAGGCAGCCCAGGCGCCAGCAGACAGCAAGGTGCTCATCCGGGTGGCTTCCGGGCAGCTGGTTGCACGAACCCTTGAATCCCTCCCTGCCGGCGACAACGCAAGCTAATCACCACGAATACCAATTTGGAGTAATCATGACTGCACAAATCCCTGACGACATTGCCAAGCTTTCCTACGAGCAGGCTCGCGAAGAACTGCTGGCCGTGGTCAACCAGCTCGAGACCGGCGGAGTTGCGCTGGAAGCCTCGCTGGCATTGTGGGAGCGTGGCGAAGCACTGGCAGCCCACTGCGAGAACTGGCTCAACGGTGTCTCTCAGCGTCTGGAGCAGGCTCGCGCCAAGCACGAGCAGGCCGCCGGCGAATAGCCTGTCCTCACCCGGACCTACTTCGCGGCCGCCAGCCGGGCCTTCTCCTGCTCCACATCGAAGGTGGCAACGGGCCAGTCCGGAGCGACACGCTCCAGGGTAGCCAGCAGCAGCTCAGCGACGCACAAGCGGGCCTTCCACTTCTGGTCAGCGGGAACGATATGCCATGGTGCGCCCTGGTTATCGGTGCGGTTAATCGCCACCTCGTAGGCGGACTGGAAGTCATCCCACAGCAGGCGATCATCGACATCGCCCGGCGAATACTTCCAATGCTTGTCGGCACGCTCCAGGCGTGCCGAGAGGCGCTCGAATTGTTCTTCTCGGCTGATATGCAGCATCACCTTGATCGGGTGGATGCCCTGCTCGATCAGCTGCTTCTCGAAGTCGACTATTTTCCCGTAGCGGGACTCGACCGCATCCGGGGTGGCGAAGCCCTTCACTTTGGCGACCAGAACGTCTTCATAGTGGGAACGGTCAAAGACTCCCACTAGTCCCCCGGCGGGCAATTGCCTGGTGATGCGCCAGAGGAAGTCATGGGCTGCTTCTTCCTCGGTTGGCGCCTTGAAGGCATGGTGCTTGACGCCCTGCGGATCCAGCATGCCAAGGACGTGGCGAACAGTCCCTCCCTTGCCGGACGTATCCATTCCCTGCAAAATGAGCAGGACTGCTGGGCCTTGTCCGCCAGCTACCGAGGCGGCGAAGAGCCTCTCTTGCAGATCCGAGAGCAGTTCAGCCAGCTGCACCATGCGCTTCTCGGCGGCCTTCTTATCCTGCGGGGCGTCCCCGGGCCACCAATCAGCATCCTTGGTTGCGCGCTCTGAAAGCTTCACGCCCGGTTCTGCACGTAGTGCTTCTAACAGGTTGGCAGGGTAGGCGCTCATCATTAAGTCCTCACGCGTGTGTCGAAGTGATGCGATTCGTTGTTGCCAGCCTACTGCCACTGCAGGCGCCGTGAGAAGCGGTATTCGTCAACGGCGAAGCACCCATCACGGCTCGATGCTCAGGATCGCTGAGCCCCGCGAAAACGCAATTCTTCGGCTGCAGGACACCAAATTCTCCGATCGCAGTCGCTGGCAGGCGATACCCCTGAAGTTCCCGGGACCGCATTCCCCGGTGGCCGCGTTAACGCACAACCGGCCCAGAATCACGTGGGTGATTCTGGGCCGGTTGCGCATCCGGGCAGCCTATGCGCGAGCGCGCCAGTCCTCCAGGAACTGTCCGATGCGTCCAACCGCATCAGTCAGGTCGCGCACGTTGGGCAAGGTGACCAAACGGAAGTGGTCCGGACGGATCCAGTTGAAGGCGGTGCCCTGGGAGATCAGGATCTTCTGCGCCTTGAGCAGTTCAAGGGCGAAGGTCTCATCATTGTGGATCGGGTAGACCTCGGGATCCAGCTTCGGGAACATGTAGAGCGCGCCCTTGGCCTTCTGGACGCTCACGCCAGGAATCGCGCTGAGCAGGTTGTAGGCCGCATCGCGCTGTTCAAGCAGCCGTCCGCCAGGCAGGATCAAGTCATTGATCGACTGGTACCCGCCCAAGGCGGTCTGGATTGCGTGCTGCGCCGGCACATTGGCGCACAGGCGCATGTTGGTCAGCAGGTTGATGCCCTCGATGTAGTCGCCGGCCTGGTGCTTGGGACCGGAAATGGCCATCCACCCAGCACGGAAGCCGCACACGCGGTAGGCCTTGGACAGGCCGGAGAAGGTCAGTATCAGCACGTCATCTGCCAACGAAGCGGTGTTGATATGCACGGCGTCTTCGTAGAGGATCTTTTCGTAGATCTCGTCCGAGAACACAATCAGGTTGTGCTTGCGCGCCAGCTCGAGGATTCCCTCCAGGGTTTCCTTGGGGTACACCGCACCGGTCGGGTTATTGGGGTTGATGATCACGATGCCCTTGGTGCGATCGGTGATCTTCGCTTCCATGTCCTGAAGATCAGGAAGCCAGCCCTCTTCCTCGGTATTCATGTAATGCACCGGGGTGCCGCCAGCCAGCGAAACCGAAGCGGTCCACAGCGGGTAGTCAGGGGCGGGAATCAGGATCTCGTCGCCGTTATTCAGCAGCGCATTCAACGAGAGGGTAATCAGCTCGGAGACACCGTTGCCCAGGTAGACGTCATCCACGCCAATGGTCTGGATGCCACGGGTCTGGTAGTACTGCGAGACGGCGGTACGTGCCGAGAGAATGCCGCGGGAGTCCGAGTATCCTTGGGCGTTAGGCAGGTTGCGAATCATGTCAACGAGCACCGCGTCGGGCGCCTCGAAGCCGAACGGCGCGGGATTGCCGATGTTCAGCTTCAGGATGCGATGTCCTTCGGACTCCATGCGCGTGGCGTGCTCAAGCAGCGGGCCGCGGATGTCGTAGAGGACGTTGTGCAGTTTCGTTGATTGTTTGAATTCTGCCATGGTTACACTTTCTCACGTCAGGTGCGATCGACACACCTTGTTACTCGACCGCTATGGTCAGCGGTCGAAATCCTGGGAGAGCTGGCTGGGGCCTACTCTTCGATGATCCATTCCCAACGGGTGGCCGCTTGCTCTGGGCTCAGTCCGTCGGCCTGGCTGACCATCCGGTTCAGGTCCACGAGGGACTGCTGCGAGAATTCGCCGGTGACCTTGTCCAGTTCTGCCCGGGCCTTGTCATCCACGTCGCCGTTGGCCAGCACCATGTACTGCTCGGCGTTGAAGAAGGCGGCGCTTCCCGGAATACTGTAGAAGCCTTCATCTGACATGACGGCATCTCCCGACCCGAGCGCCACTGCGCTGTCCACCGAGGCACGCAGCTTGCTGGCCAGTTTCGCCGGCTCCTCAGCCACGACCTTCGGCTTCCCGCAGCCAGCGTCCTCCAATGATGCCTTCAAGGATGCGGCGTTGGCTTCATCGCTAATGATCGTCAGATCTGTGCAAGCCGCAATCAGGGTTTCCACCGAATCGACCTTGTGCAAGGTTGCCTGGGCCTGGCTCATGACCAAGACCTTTCCCGCATCAGCTGGGCTGAGTTCCAAGGCAGAGAGCTCCCCCTCAGCGTCATTGATGGCGCTGCGCAGGTTCTTGGATTCCTCGACGCTCAGCAATTGATCTTCACCAGTGATGGCCGCCGGGTCAGCAACCAGGGGCAGCGCCTTGGCCGCTTGGTCCACCGCCAAATCGGCTTTTCCGTCGACCACCTGCTGGTAAGGATCAGCACTGGGCTTGTTCAACGACACCTTATAGCCTTCGGCTTTCAGCGCATTGGCATAGACATGGACCAAGGCCTGGTCTGCAGGTTGAGAACCGGCAGCAATCTGCAAGGTGATGGCCTTGCTTGGCTCGGCCGTCGGCGTTGCCTCTTCGGTGCAAGCAGACAGGGTTAGCAGCAGGGTTGCGCTGAGTGCGCCAACGGTGATGGTATTTCGCAAGTTCATGTCCCTATTGATTCTAGGGCAGGCCAGCGGCGATCCGCCGCTACTTGCCGGGTGCGGTCAGTCGCAAGATGCTCTCAACGCGTTCAATGCAGTTCAGCTTGGCGATCTCCTCGCGGGTAAACCAGGCGGCCTGGCTGGTAGAACCGTTGACTTCATGGCGCAGTTCTCCACCGGTCAGTTTGGCCCGATAGGTGACCGCCACCGTTTGCATGGCATGGCCTTCGCCCGAGTAGCGCTTGGAACCGGGAATAACTCCCGTGCTGACATCCAGGAGCCCCAGCTCGCCCACCGCGTAGCCGGTCTCTTCATAGACTTCACGGCGCGCGCCTTCTTCGATAGGCTCCCCCAAGTCGATGCCGCCGCCGGGAAGGGACCAGCGCGGGGTGAAGCGTGGATCGCGATGACGCATATCCCAGAGCGTAAGCAGTACCTTTCCTTCGTGTTCCACCAAGCAATAGGCCGCCAGCCTGGTATCAAAGGATTCACCGGTGTGCTCAGAACGACGTGTCATATCCCCAATATATCCGTTTGTTCACCGATTATTTACTCGTACGCGGACGGCATACACCGATTTTTCTGCCAAAGATCCCACTGATATCTCGCGAATATGATGAAATATTCTTATGGCCCAGCAATCAGAGCTTTCATCAAACGTCGATCTGGACGAAATCGATCGAATCATCATCGACGAATTGGTCGCTAATGCACGTATCTCCAATGCGACCCTCGCACAGCGTGCGGGCATCGCTCCATCCACCGCACTGTTGCGCACCCGTTCGCTGGTCGAGCGCGGCATCCTCACCGGCTACCACGCCGAGGTATCGCTGGGCGCTGTAGGCCGTACCGTGCAGGCACTGATCTCGGTCAAGCTGCGCGCCCACGACCGCGAGAAGATTGACGCTTTCGTGGCACGCATCCCGCAGCTGCCCGAGGTGCTGTCCATGTTCCATGTTTCCGGCGGCACCGATTACCTGCTGCATATCGCGGTCGGTTCCACCGATGCACTGCGTGACTGGGTGCTGGACAACCTCGCCACCGACGAGTCGGTGGGCCATACCGAAACCACCTTGGTCTTCGCGCACCACCGCGGCAACCGCGGCCCGCTGCCATTCGATGACATGATCAGCTAGCAGCGCTTAAGCGACTTGTGGCCTGGACCTCGCGAGGTCCGGGCCACAAGTCTTTGTGCTTGGAATGCTTATGCGCGGCGGCGCTGCATGACCGCGTCCAGGTTCAGGCGAGGCTTGGTACCCGCGGCAGCCACGGGTGCGGCTTCCGGTGCGGGGGATGGCGCTGCAACGGTTTCCTTGGCAGCTGGTGCGCTCTCGGTACGCTTGGCAACTACCGAAGCGACCGCTGCGCGCTCTTCGGCCGAAACTTCGGTGGCCAGGCGCTTTGCATCTTCCGATGCCTTCAGGCTGATCTGTTTGCTCGGACGCAGCGGTTCTTCCACCGGCAGTGCTGCCTTGTGGGTCCGCTTGGCACCCTGTTCAGCTGCCAGCTCCGCGGTCTTGGCGATGCGCTCGCTGGCTTCCACGTAAGTTGGCTTGGGCACGTGCGTTGGTTCCCAAGTACCTGGCTGCTTTACGCCGCCATAGCCGTGAGCAACTCGCAGCGCTTCGGCGCGCAGCTCTTCAGCGGTAATCGCTGGAGCGCGGCGGGACGAACCCGGGCGAGCGTCGAAGACCTCGTCATCCTCATGCTTGCGCGAGATGACCTGGTTAGCCGCGTCGTCAAAAGCGGGAGTCCGCAGCGCCTGCTGCCGGGTGGCTTCGAGGTGCTCGAGCAGCTTGCGGTTGCGGTCGCGGACAGCCAGCCCGCGCAGGGTGGCGAAGGATGCTACAGCAATCAGCGCGAACAGGCCTACGGTGCCGAAGGTCAGAGCAGTGAAAGGAGCCAGAATGAGACCGAAGACGGTCGCGAGGACTGCCAAGGCACCGACGAGCGCGACGGACAACCGGCCATAGCGCACACGAATCTTGAGTTTGGTCGCAGCACTTTCCTGCGAAGCGCTCTGTGACGTGCCAGCCATGTGGGTCCTCCATCACCGATTGAGTCGGTCAAATCCTCGTGGAACTAAATATGGTTCCTTCGAATCAACACTATGCAACCTTGGGTGCGCGCTCATGCACATCCCTTGGCGTGTCTGCATGTTTTCAATGCAGTTCTCTCATATCAGAGCTCGATTGAACGAAATAGCACGAAATCCGCCTCAGTATTCGTAGATGCGTTCGAGCAGCGTCGTTTCCACCTCTTCACGGGTCAACGCAAAGGTGCGGTGATCCCGCCACTGCCCATCGATGTGCAGATAGCCTTTGCGCAGCCCTTCATCGCGGAACCCGAGCTTGTCCACCACCCGCAGGCTGGCCGAATTCTCCGGACGGATGTTGATTTCCAGGCGGTGCAGCTGCAGTTGCTCGAAGCAATGGTCTATGACCAAGGCGCAGGCTTCGGGCATCAGGCCGAAGCCGGCATGGTTGCGATCCAGCCAGTAGCCGATGGACGCTGTGCGCGCGGCACCATATTGCACCGACGCCACGGAAACCTGCCCGATTAATGGCGGGCGCCCCTTGTGCAGCTGGGGAAGAGCCAAGGCCCAGGTGAATCCGCTGCCGTCAACTGCTGATTCATCCTTGGCCCTGAGCATCTCGCGAAAAGTCATGGCTTCTGGCGGGCCCAAGGGACTGGTGGGATCCCATGGCTTGAGCCATTTGGAATTGGCGTAGCGCAGATTGATCCACTCGGCTTCGTCACTGGCAGTCAGTTGGCGCAACAACAGCCGTTCCGAGGCCAGATCCGGAACCAGGCGCTTTGCTCGACGAGAGAAGAACATGTGCACATCGTATTACTTCGTCATGCTTGCAGCTGGCAACAGCGCTAGCAGGCAGCGTTTCGTTTCTTGCACGTAAGCTGTAGGCATGAATCCCACCGCTGATCTGAATTCTGGCGCCGGCAAGAAGGCCGCGCGTGCCGCTGTGCGCACTTGGCGCAGGGCACTTGATCCGAGCAAGCGTGAGCAGTTCGGACTGGATCTGGCGCACACGGTGATTGGCTATCTGAGCCAGAGCACCGGTGTCGTCCAGAAGGTCGCGGCCTATTGCTCGGGTCCGGATGAACCGTCCACCGAGGCGCTCTTGGATGCTTTGGCCAAGGAAGGCATTGAAGTCTACCTGCCGGTGTGCGAACCGGAGTACGCGCTCTCGTGGGTTGAGTACTCCCCCGGCATGGAATTCCAGCCAAGTACCTTGGCCCCGGTGATGGAGCCGGTGGGCAAGCGGATGGGCACAGAGCTCTTTGACGAGATCAATACGCTGATCATGCCTGCGCTGTCCATCGATTCGAACGGGCTGCGTTTAGGCCAAGGCGGTGGCTACTACGATCGCTTCCTGCCCTTGATCGACGATGCGCCGGTCCGTGTGGCGGCCGTGGTTTATGAGCACGAGTATGTTCCGGCCGGTTCCTTCCAGATCGATGAGCATGACCAACCCGTGGACTTGGTGTTCACTCCGCAGCAGGTGCATCAGATCATCTGATTTACACACAGCTCGCGGGCAGCTCGCAGTGTGCCGCTGGACCTGAAGGTTGCATGGGGTTATGAGCTTCTTCTCCAGACCGCATGCTGCCTCCCGGCCCCCGGTGATTCCCAAGCCGAAGATCCGTCCCGTGCGCAACCGCAATGAGTTGTTGCGCCGCTACCGGAAGCCTTTGGCCATCGCCTGCGCGCTGCTGGCCTTGGCGGGCGTGCTCAATGTGTTTTCCTCCGGGCAATTAGCGCAGCGCGAGGTCGTGGTGGCGCTGAGCGACATTCCTGCCGGGTCCCGCATATCCGCCAACCAGCTGACGGTGCAAACGGTGCGGCTTGCCCCGGAAGATGCCGAAGTCTTTGAAAGCATCGATGCCATCTCGGGGCAACGGGCAGCCGTGGCACTGACTGCCGGAACGGTGCTGCGCAACTATTCCTTGGTGGGGCCACAACTTTTGACCGGTTCGCCGGAAGGCACCGTGGCCGTTCCCTTGCGCTTGAGCGATCCTGCCACCGTGACGCTGCTCCATCCAGGGCAACTGGTGGATATCGTATTGACCACCGGAGATGGCTTTGAAAAGGACATCAGCTCGCAGACCATCGCCAAGGCGGTGCCGGTGCTCTGGGTTCCGGATAATGCCAGCAGCTCCGAATTCGGCATGCTCAGCGGCGCGGCTCCGACCGGTGAAGGAATTGTGGTGGTCGCGGCTGCCAGCAGCCTCTCGGATGATCTGGCCGGGGCAGTATCGCGCGGCAAGGTTTCAGCCGTCTTGGTGAATTAGGAGATCAGCCCCAGTGCGGCGGCTTCTCGCGCTTCATCATTTCAGCCAGGTCTTCCTTGGCGTCGCTCCAGTTTCTCGGGTCCTGGTCTTTGGCCAGCAACTCGGACAGCGGATCGGCGGCCGGCTGTTTGGCGCGGGACGCCATCGCCGCAGCAGAAGTCTCGGCGGGCTGGTGGCCGGCTAGTGCCCGGTTCACGGAGTCTGAATGCGGCACTGGCGCGTAGCTGCCGGTGAGTTCAACGCGAGCAGTCAGATGCTGCGGGGGTGCGACAACGCGCGGCCGCTTGCGGCGGCCGCGCGTTGGTTCTTGCTCAGAAGTCATTACTTCTTTGGCTCCGGATCCTCGTTCTTGCTGGTAGCCGGGACAGGGGCTGGAGTCAGCGGCTTATCCGCGCTGTCCTTTGCAGGTGCGTCGCCAGCTTCAGCTTTGGCACCGCTTTCAGCAGCTGGCGCTTCCTGCTTGGTCTCGGCCTTTGGTTCCAGTCGCGCCTTGGCGGACTTGAGCAGATTGGACTTTTCCTTCGGCGTTTCCGCCTCGGTGGTGACTTCACGGGCAGACACCGGCCGAGCGGCGGCCACACCGGTACGGGTCGAAGCCTGGGCTGGGGCCGCAGGCTTTTTCAACCCCAGTGCATGGGCCAGGCGATCGGTGACAGCACCCGGATCGGTGAAGACGTCAATGGTCCACAGCGGAACATAGCGCCAGCCGTGCTTCTCGAAGAATTCCGGGCGCAGTCGGCTGCGTTCACGCACGGTCAGTCCGGCATAGTGCTCGGTGCCGTCGTAGACCACAGCCAATGGGCGGATGCCGCTGTGCGCAGAGTCGTAGGCGTGAGCCGACAGGTCCAGCACACCGCGGTAGTCCTCGGAAACGATGGCACCGCTTTCGCGCAGGCGGCGGGCCAGATCGGAGACCAATGGATCGAAGCGCGGATTGCGCATCGAGCTGACTCCGGAATCCCCTGCCTGCACGCGTCCGAACAGTTCGAAGAACTGGCGGGCACCACGGTAGACGCGGTTCAGGTCCACGTCTTCGGGCAACAGGCTGGACACCAAGGTCATGCGGGTCCGCGATCGGGTCATGGCGGCGACGAACAGCTGTTCGCCGCCCTCGCGGGACAGTGCACCGAATTCGTGCAGGGTCTTGCCGTGCGGAGTACGTCCGTAGCCCCAAGCGAAGATGACCGAGTCCCGGCGCAGGCCGATCAGCCGGTCCATGGTGGTCACCACGAATGGTTCGCGCTTGGAGCGCAGGTGCTCCATCGCGTACTTGTGGTTTGGCAGCTGCACACGGATCGCTTCGGCGATGGCCGAGGCATGGCTGCGGTTCGAGGCAATGACTGCCAGCGATTCGCCCCCGTGGTTCTTGAAGTGGGCGAAGACCAGATCCACCACGCGCGCCACTTCTGCTGCGGTGGTCTGCACGCCGTCTTCGCTGCTGGACAGCGAGCCGGTGGCATCTGGCACGTATTCGCCGCGCAGCAGCGAGGAGTCGCCGGTGAGGTTCACCGCCATTGGCAGGCGCGAGAGCGCCGAATCGTAGTAGGTGGCGGACAGCTGTTCCACCAGGCCTTCGTCGATGCCGCGGTACACGGTGGACAGCGAACCGGTCACCAGGACCTTGTTCAGGGCTTCCAGCGCGGAACGGTCCACGCTCTGCTCGCGAACTCGTGCGGTCGGGTCTACGGAGACCTCGAAGCGCTTCGGACCGCCCAGCATTTCATCGCCAATGGCAATGACCTGGCCGGAGCGGCGGATCGCATCCAGGACTTCACGCAGGGTGAGGTAGTTGGCTTCCAGCAGGATGACCGCATCGAACTTCGTGTCCTCCGGCAGGGCGCTGCCCAGCAGCAACGGAGCCGAGACGATGACCGGGGTCAGCGAATTGGCCAGCGGTGCTCCAAGATCCAGCAGCCCGGCAATGCTCGGGGTTCCGCCCTTGAGCATCTCGCGCAGCGCGCGGGAACCGGCTCGGTGGTCAGCCAGCGCTGCCTTCCAGTTGCGAGTCAGCGCCCAGCGGATGCGCTGCGGGCCGGCAGCGATGTGCGCGCCGTCAGCCAGACGGTAGTCAGCCTCGATCTTCTCCAGCTTGGAGCCGTCATTCATGGCCAGGAAGTCGTCACCGGAGATCATGGCATCCAGCACGGACTGCCACCAGGCAAGCTCCAATTCGCTGTCTACCTGGTCGGCGTCGATCTCGCGTTCGGCGAAGTCATCAAGCAGGTCGCCCAGCCCGGCTTCGGCCAGCTGCTCGGAGATCAACGTGCGCTCGGGCAGCTCGCCCAGGTCCTCGCGGCGCTCGACCAGCGCTGCAATCACCGAGAGCAGCTCCTTGATGGGCATTTCGCGCAGGCGCGAGCCCAGGGAAGACGGCAGCATTTCGGCCAGCTTGTCGATGCGGGCACCGGCGTCGTGGTATCCGGCTTCAACATCCAGCAGGCCGCCCGGGACCTGCGGGTTGCGCTGGCTGGTGGCAATGGCTCGCCAGGCATCGCGCTGGACCGCCACCGCCTGCAAAGCGGACTGCAGGTCAGCTACGTGCATGCCCGGGCGGACGTATTCCTTGGCAATCTTGCGCAGCCGGGAACGGACAATGGAGCCCATCTCCACGCCGTGCTCGCGGCGCCATGCGCTGGTTGCGGTAGCGGCGATCAAATCATCGATGTCGCCCTCGAAGATGTCGGCCTCGAACTTGTCCAGCGATCCGCGGACGGCGACCAGCAACTGCAGCTGGTCTCCCCACTTGTCGTAGCTTTCTTCCAGGCGGATCTGCGAACGCTCGGCGATCTGCAGCATGTGCTCATGCAGGATGGGCAGGTCGCGGCCCAGCCCGCTGGCCAGGTTCAAGGCCTTTTCGGTGGCTTCGGTGTTGCGCAGCGGTGCACCATGCCATGGGCTGGTGGTGTGCATCTTGGAGAAAGCGCCAAGCTGTGCTGCGCGCTTGAGCTGCGCGGCAACATGTCCGCGCTGGCCCATGGAGTCCAGCACCGAACGCTTCAGGCGCACGGTGGTGGATGGCGCTGGTTCCAGTGCGGAGAGCCGTGCCAGTTCCTGCATTGCCTGGTATGGCGAGCAACCCCAACGGCTGCGCACCGAGTGCAGCGACTTCACATGCTCGTGCAGTGCGTGGCGGGATTCGCGCAGGCGCTTGAACATGGAGCCCAGCTGCGGCTCGGCAGCGCGTTCGTTGCGCAGAATTGCCTTGGTCATCATCGCGCGCAGCGCTTCTGGATCCTCGTTGGGTTCCAGCAGCATGCTGCCTGCATCCAGGTGCTCGTTGAAGCGGGTCACGAATTCTTCGGCGGCAGAACGCTGTTCCGCAACCACCAGTACGCGCTTGCCCTGGGCGGCCAGCAGCGCGGCTGCGTTCAGCGCGGTCTGTGTAGCACCGGTACCGGCAGCGGCGTTGATGGCCACCGATTCGCCGGCAGCGATGTAGTCAAGCATCTTGGACTGGGACTCGTCCGCGTCCAGCAAGAACAGTTCATCTTCAGGATCACGGTCATCAGAAGACTTGGCAATGGTGGTGGTTCCGGTGTGGACCTTGCGGGCAGAAGATTCTTCGGAGGCAAGGCTCTGCTTACGCGAGCGCGCGGTTTCCTTGAGAATGTTCTTCACGCGGCTCAGGCGGGAGCCGGCAGCTTCATGGCCCTTGGCATCGGCGGCCTGCGCTTCAGGCTGCTCTTCGTCCTGCTTCTTTTCAGCGGCAGACTCGTCCTTGGCTTCTTCAGGCTTTGAGCCCTCGGTTTTGGAAGCGCCCGGCTTGGAAGCGACCAGGTTGGCCAGCGCTTCGGAGGTCTTGCTGCTTTGGCTGTTCCCAGCCTGCTTTTCCGCGGAGTCGTGACGAATTAGCGCCTCGATGACCGGGTGGGACCCATTGAGCTTGGCCGGGTCAGCTGGGTCCATCAGCTCGGAGAAGGTGGAGAGCAGCAGGCGGTGGCCTACCACTACGCCGGGAACCTCGGACATCTGGTGGCGCAGGGCATCCATTCCGCGGACCGGGTCGAAACGGGCGATGGAGTACGCTTCGGCGTCCACCGCGGCGACGTCTACCTTGGCGTTGTGGTCGGCTTCGAATTGGCGCACGAAGGCCGGGGATACGGTGGCGCGGCCGACCAGCTGCAGGTCGTAGTCGTCAGCATCAACGTGCTTGGTCAAGGTGATGCGGCCGAGCATGATGGGAGCCGAGACAGGCTCGCTCTTGCCATCGTGGACCGCACGCCAGTTGGCGACACCGGCGGCCAGGTAGCCGACGTCGATGCCGCGTTCTTCCCACAGTTCATTAATCTTGGCCGAGAGCGCACGGGCGGTGCGGCGCGCGGTAGCGTACTGGTCCGCATCGTGCAGCAGCGTGGACAGGCGGGTACGCCGTCCGGCAAGGAACTGGGCCAATCCCGATGGATTGGCATGGGTTATGTCGATGCTATTGGAGGTCGACGGAGCAAATCGCAGGGTGGTATCCGCCCCGGCACTCTGTCCCAGGGATTTCACCCAGGCAGCTACACGCTCGGCGGCAGCATTCTGTCCACTAGTCACGACAGTCATTCCCTTCACTGAACCGACCACATTCGGGCGCACCACAGGTGCAGATACGCCTCTTTCTAACGTAGTGCACGCACCGTGCAGAACCGGTGCGCGAAACACGTTTTAACTGCGGGAAGCGGAACCGGCGTACCGGATCCGCTTCCCATTCACCCGCCAAAGCGCAGTGAATTAGCAGTCTTGGGGATTTACTCCCACTCGATGGTTCCAGGTGGCTTGGACGTAACGTCCAGCACCACGCGGTTCACCCCATCTACCTCGTTGGTGATGCGGTTGGAGATCTTCGAGAGCAGATCGTATGGCAGGTGCGACCAGTCGGCGGTCATGGCATCCTCGGAGGAAACCGGACGCAGCACGATTGGGTGGCCGTAGGTGCGGTGATCGCCCTGTACGCCTACCGAGCGTACGTCAGCGAGCAGCACTACTGGCATCTGCCAAACTTCGTCATCCAGTCCTGCAGCAGTCAGCTCGGCGCGAGCGATCGCGTCAGCCTTGCGCAGGATGGACAGGCGCTCTTCGTTGACGGCACCGATGATGCGGATACCCAGGCCTGGGCCAGGGAATGGCTGGCGGCCAACGATTTCCTCTGGCAAGCCGAGCTCGCGGCCCACTGCACGGACCTCGTCCTTGAACAGGGTGCGCAGTGGTTCAACCAGCTCGAAGTCCAGGTCCTCTGGCAAGCCGCCCACGTTGTGGTGGCTCTTGATGTTCGAGGTGCCTTCGCCACCGCCGGATTCGACGATGTCCGGGTACAAGGTGCCCTGGACCAGGAACTTCACTGGCTCGCCCTCGGAAGCGGCCTCGGC
The DNA here is from genome assembly GCF_044742845.1 of Glutamicibacter sp. NPDC087831. Taxonomy (NCBI): domain Bacteria; kingdom Bacillati; phylum Actinomycetota; class Actinomycetes; order Micrococcales; family Micrococcaceae; genus Glutamicibacter; species Glutamicibacter sp. NPDC087831. The sequence continues at coordinate 348,450 of NZ_JBIUVH010000001.1, read as the reverse complement.
GATGATCGCCGCTTCTGCCGCTTCGAAGGCGCGAATGAATTCGCGGCCAATGATCTTGCGCTTGGTCTCCGGGTCGGTGACACCGTCCAAAGCAGTCAGGAAGCGCTCGCGCTCGTCGGCAATGTACAGCTTGGCGCCGGTGGAAGCTACGAAGTCCTTCTCAACCTGCTCGGCTTCGCCTTCGCGCAGCAGGCCGTGGTTGACGAACACGCAGGTGAGCTGGTCGCCAATGGCGCGCTGCACCAGGGCAGCTGCAACAGCGGAGTCCACGCCGCCGGACAGGCCGCAGATGGCCTTGCCGGTGCCGACCTGGGCGCGGATGCGCTCGATCTGCTCGTCAGCGATGTTGTCAGCGGTCCAGTCGCCCTTCAGGCCAGCACCGTTGTACAGGAAGTTCTCCAGGACATCCTGGCCGAACTCGCAGTGCTTCACCTCTGGGTGCCACTGCACGCCGTACAGGCGCTTTGCTTCATTTGCGAAAGCGGCAACCGGAGCACCAGCGGTGGTGGCCAGCACTTCGAAGCCTTCTGGGGCCTTGGAGACGGAGTCGCCGTGGCTCATCCAGACGGTAGGGGCCTGAGCGGCGCCTGCCAGGATGGAGCGGGCATCGCCCTCAAAGTTGGTTGCGGTGCGGCCGTACTCGCGCAGGCCGGTTTCGGCCACGGTACCGCCCAAGGCGTTAGCCATGGCCTGGAAGCCGTAGCAGATGCCCAAGACCGGCACGCCGGCTTCAAACAGGTCAGCCCCGACGGAAGGGGCGCCATCGGCGTAAACGCTGGAAGGACCACCGGAGAGGATGATCGCTGCAGGGTTCTTGGCCAGGATGGCTTCGGTGGACAGGGTGTGCGGAACGATCTCCGAGTACACACGGGCCTCGCGTACGCGGCGAGCGATAAGCTGCGCGTATTGGGCCCCGTAGTCGACGACCAGAACCGGCTTATGTTCTGGATTGAGGGGAGCAGTAGTCACCGTTACAGTCTACGCGGTTCACTGCGCGCGAAACAGCCAAGGTGATGTCATCAGCGTCACCTAGTGGATTTTTGGCAAAGGCAAAGGGCAGATCTGTTCATTTTCGATGAACGGATCTGCCCTTTGGCAATGAATGCGGCCACGTGTCAGTAGCGCTTGGCGGCCTTTGGATGCGCGGCCAGCTCGCGGTCTACTTCTGCGTGCACCTTGGCTTCGGTCCAGAAGGAAAGGAACGGAACGACGCCGCCGAGCGCGATCGTAATGAAGCGCATGAATGGCCAGCGCATCAAGGTCCACAGGCGGAAGTCGGCAAAGAGGTACACCACGTATAGCCAGCCGTGGGCGATCAGGATGCCCAGCGAGAGGTTCAGTCCCCCGGCCACCTCGGCGCGGTTGTACATGCCGACGGCGTTGGAGGTGCCATCTACCAAAGTGCCACCCACGAAGAGTTCCAGGGACCAGAAGTACTTGAAAATCATTTCCAGCACGAGCAGCAGCAGCATCACGCCGGTGATGTAGGCGAAGACCTTGTAGAAGGTTGCGGCTGCACGGATCTGCTTAGGGGTGCCGCCGAATTTCCGGGGCTTCGGTGCCGGGGTGGTGCTGGACATCGTTAGTGATTCCTTCCGATTTCGGTAAGAAGTGCGGTGTGCGTGAAATGCTATTCGTTGCTGTTTCCAGCTTGGGTGGCGTTGCCGCCCTTAATATGTGTTTCGGCAGCGAGCTCAGCAATCTCGTCAAGATCCCGCTGGTAATCATCGCGCACCATGCGGTACCAGAGGAAGATGGCGAACCCTGCGAAGAGGACCCATTCCAAGCCGTAGAAAACGTTCAGCCAGTTGATCTGCGCTTCCTGGGGCTGCGGACCGACGTCGACAATTTCCAGGCCCGGCTGCGCTACGGCCTCGCCCTTGGCAGTGGTGATTTCGTGGGCCGTGACGAATCCTTCAAAGAGGACCGAATCCCAGATGTTCGCCAGCTGTGCCGAGGCGAGAGTCGGCAGCGTTGCGCTGCGCAGGTCTTCGCGGAATTCCGGGCCTTCGCTAGGCAGCAGGCGCCCGGTGATCTCCAGTTCGCCTTCAGGTGCCGGAGCTGGCTTGGTTGCTTCAGGCTGCCAGCCGCGTACCACCGCAATACCGGCGTCCTGGGCCGCGCCCTCGACCTTGAATTGGGTGATGACCCAGACACCGCGCTGATCGCCATTCAGCCGAGGCGCAATCAGCTGATCGGTGCCGGGGACGAATTCGCCCTCCATGGTGACGATCTGGTCTGCCTTGATGCCCAGCAGCTCCTTGCCGACTTCCTGATGCTCGATCAGCGCGACCGGCTTCTCGGTCTTGTCGATCTTGACCGGCGGCTCGGTTTCGGAGGCGCCGAACTGCCATCCGGACAAGAGAACGAATCCGGTGGCGAGAGCTAGCGCGGCAAAGAGGGCGCCGATCCATTTGGGCTTCAGAGCGGTTTTAAGCACACTCTAACGGTACTTCTATTTGGCGTAGAACTCGAAATGCGATGGCGTGAGATTAGCCCTGTTGCCTTATTTTCCGCTGGTGGAACCAACTTGCTTATTCATTCGTTGAGACCAAGCGGTTAAACGACACTGGCCCCACCCTTCGAAAGAAGAGCAGGGCCAGATCAGGATCAGCTAGAAGCGATCGGATTCGTACGGGGACAGCACGACGTCGACGCGCTGGAATTCCTTGAGGGTCGAGTAGCCGGTGGTGGCCATCGAGCGGCGCAGTGCGCCAACCAGGTTCGAGGTGCCGTTGGTCTCGTGCGATGGGCCGTGCAGGACCTTCTCCAGCGAGCCGACAGTGCCGACCTTGGCGCGGTCGCCACGTGGGCTGGCCTCGTGAACTGCTTCCATGCCCCAGTGGTAGCCGGCGCCTGGTGCTTCATCGGCGCGGGCCAGTGCGGTACCGAGCATCACTGCGTCGGCGCCCATGGCGATGGCCTTGACGATGTCGCCGGAGTTCCCCATGCCGCCATCGGCGATGACGTGGACATAGCGTCCGCCGGACTCTTCGATGTAGTCGCGGCGTGCGGCTGCAACGTCGGCAATGGCGGTAGCCATCGGCGCGTGGATGCCCAGGGTGCGGCGGGTGGTGGAGGATGCGCCGCCACCGAAGCCAACGAGCACGCCGGCTGCACCGGTGCGCATCAGGTGCATGGCCGGGGTGTATCCGGCTGCGCCGCCCACGATCACTGGGACATCGAGTTCGTAGATGAACTGCTTGAGGTTCAGCGGTTCGGTGGTCTTCGAGACGTGCTCGGCCGAAACAGTGGTGCCGCGGATGACGAAGATGTCCACGCCGGCAGCAACAACGGTCTTGTAGTGCTCCTGGGTGCGCTGCGGGGTCAGCGAGCCGGCAACGACAACTCCGGAGTCGCGGATCTCGGAGATGCGCGAGGTGATCAGCTCAGGCTGGATGGGAGCCGAGTACAGTTCCTGCAGCTTTGCGGTGGTCTTCGGGTCGTTGCGGGTTGCCGCCTCGGACTTCAGGCCGGCAATTTCAGCCAGCACTGCTTCCGGGTCCTCGTAGCGGGTCCACAGGCCCTCGAGGTTCAGCACGCCCAGGCCGCCGAGCTTGCCCAAGGCGATTGCGGTAGACGGGGAGGTCACCGAATCCATTGGTGCGCCCAGGATAGGGGTGTCGAACTGGAAGGCGTCGATCTGCCAGGACACCGATACGTCCTTCGGATCACGGGTACGGCGATTCGGTACGATCGCTACGTCGTCCAGGGAATATGCCTTAGTTGCCCGCTTGCCGCGGCCGATCTCAATCTCGTTACTCACCTAACTAGGTTATCAAGATTCCCGGATAATCCCGCTTTTGATAGCGCATTGGCTTTAGGCGATGTTTCTGCGCTGGCTCTGGCGCATGGGGCCGCAAGTGGCACACCGGGACAACAACGCCCTGCCATCCGGTGAGTAAGATCACCGGATGGCAGGGCCTATGTTGAGCCAGGTTTACCTGGCTGCCTTGGATGCAAGCTTCTTGGCGGTCGCGGCCAAGGAGGTGGCGGCCTGCTCTTCAGTTTCGGCAATGCGCTCAATCGCGTCAGCCAATACGGCGAAGTGCTCAGCACGCTTGGCGAACTCGGTCTCTGGATCAATCAGGTCCGCGAACGCATCCCACTGGGTGGAGAGCTGCTGGTAAGCATCTACGTGAGCTGCCAGCGCCTCCAAGCCTGGAAGTTCCGCCGCTTCCGAAAGGAACTCCGCGTACAGGCCGCGCAACGCCCCTTCGCCGCTGAAACGCGTGTCGGAGAAGAAACCTGCGAGCTGGTCCAAGCCGTTGGCCAGTGCTTGCTGGCTTGCGAAGATCTGGGACCAACCGGTCTTGGACTCGTTATCGCGCAGTCGCGTGGCCAAGGTGCGCATGCCGGTAATGCCGAAGTTCTTGGCAAAGTGCACTGGAACCCCGGAAAGCTCGCTGGTGCCCAGCAGGCGAGCGGTGGTTTCCCCAATCGCCTCGACAGCATTGGCGGCCAAAGTCTCGGCCTTCGGCGAGCGCGAGGACGGGATCCATGCCTGCCAATGCTTTTCCTTCTTGCGCATCGCACGGGCGATGGCCAGTTCCTTGGGGCTGATGAGGTTCAACGCACCTGAACCGTCATCTACCATCAGGTCCTTCTTGTGCTCGCCAACGACGACGAGATCCAGGGTCTCGGCCTCATCAACCGTGTTGCCGTCAATCCATGGCAGCGCGCTGATTGCCACGCGAACCACCACAGTGCGGCCTGCGTCCAGGGCAGCGTCCATGTATTCGACGGCGCGTTCGGCTGACCCGGTGGTACGTTCGGTCACCGTAGCACCGCAACGGGCCAGCAGGTTCTGGGTATAGGGTTCCGGGTTGTGGCGGGTCACCAGCGTTACTGCAGTCCCTTCGCCGCCTTCATGGGTGAAAGCCATGAAGCCGATACCGCCGGCAAGGCCAGCGAGCAATGCCTGGCTCAGCGGTTCGCCGGTGTGCTTGTTGGTGACGCCAGCTTGGACTAGGACTCGGTGCCAGAGCGCAGCATCGTACTGGATGACATCTTTTGGTGCTGGGTACTCAGGCAGTTCGTCAGCTGGCGAAGCAGCCGGAGCGTTCTTGCCTTTCTGCTCCTGCGCCTTGGCCTTTTCGCGTGCTTCCTTGGCGTAGTCGCGGGCGGCGGCAGCGCGAGCGGCCCGAGGGCTTTCAGGCTTGCCGGCCAAGATGTTCTTGCGCGCGGTGGTGTAGCTCTCCCCCGTGCGCTCCATACGCTGGCGGGTTTGCTTCTTCAGGTTGGCTGGCTGGCCCAAATTGATGCCCTTCGTTGACGGTCACTCACTAGCGGGTGGTTCCCGCGCACCGAGAGGTATTGCCTAGTTTTCATTCTACGTGGGGCCGTGTGTGCAGGTAGCCTTGCGCACTGTGCTTCTGGACAAGTCCCCAGTAAAGATCCGGTGAATAACGAAAAGGCGTCAACGCTCGTCTTTGCCGAGTATTCGTCGCTGCGCTCCCATAGACTCGGGTGCATCACCATGCCGCCCTTCTCGAGAAAGCCACCCGTGCGCAAACTTCTAACTTGCTTGCCCCTGATTGCCATCGCAGTAGTGCCACTGGCAGCTTGCACTTCATCCGGATCGGAGGAGCCCCTGCCTTCTGAGCCTGCAGCCGCTTTCGCTCCTGAAAAGCCGGAACCAGCAGAACTGCCAGCACCGGCAGAAAAGCCGGCCCCGAAAGCAAGCAAGGATTACTCGGATGAAGAACTGCAAGAGTGGGCCAACGAAAAGATGCAGCAATGGATGGACGACATCAGCAAGGGCTGGGAGGACGTTGTCATGGACATCGACGAGCCCAAGGACTTCCTGAAGTGGTACCCAACTGATCCGCACGGGCACATGCTTCCCTTCGAAGCCCCGGAATACGGTGAATTGCTCATTACCCTTGAACCATATGATTGGGAAGTCGACGCCCACTCCGATTTGGCATATGTAGGCAGCAATACGATGCTTCGAGTCGGCGAACGGGACAAGGACCTGCGCTCGGTCACCGTGGTAACCCAGGACGGTGAATTCGAGTACGTGGCAACTCGTGAAGAATGGCCATCCGCCGAGGGCTGATAACGCCCCCTGCGCCACAGCCCCGCATGGATGCATTGCCTGCGGCTTTGTTCCCCTTTGGCTCCCGGCATGCAAAAGATCCTGGCGGAATCCGCTCTGGAGCGTGGATTCCGCCAGGATCTTTTCAATGCGTCTTAGCGCGAACGGTAGTTCGGTGCCTCAACGGTCATCATGATGTCGTGCGGGTGCGATTCCTTCAGGCCTGCTGCGGTGATGCGGACGAACTTGCCGCGTGCCTTCAGCTCGGGAACGGTGCGTCCGCCCACGTAGAACATGGTCTGGCGCAGGCCGCCCACGAGCTGGTGGGTGACAGCCGACAGCGGGCCGCGGTAAGGGACCTGGCCTTCGATGCCTTCAGGGATCAGCTTCTCGTTCGATGGCGCGTCAGCCTGGAAGTAGCGGTCCTTGGAGTACGAGGTGTTCTTGCCACGGGTTTCCATTGCGCCCAGCGAGCCCATGCCGCGGTAGGCCTTGAACTGCTTGCCGCCCATGAAGACCAGATCGCCTGGGGACTCAGCGGTACCTGCCAGCAGGGAGCCGAGCATGACCGAGTCGGCGCCGGCCACCAGGGCCTTGCCGATATCGCCCGAGTGCTGCAGGCCGCCGTCAGCGATCAATGGAACGCCAGCTGGAATAGCTGCCTTGGCTGCTTCGTAGATAGCGGTAACCTGGGGAACGCCCACGCCGGCAACGATGCGGGTGGTGCAGATGGAGCCCGGGCCAACGCCGACCTTGATGGCGTCAGCGCCAGCATCGATCAGTGCCTTGGCACCGTCATAGGTGGCTGCCTGGCCGCCGATGATATCCACGTGCGCAGCCGCTGGATCCTTCTTCAGGCGTGCAATCATCTCCAGCACGCCCTGCGAGTGGCCATTGGCGGTGTCGACAACCAGTGCGTCAACGCCGGCGTCGATCAGGGTCATGGCACGCTCGTAGCCTTCGCCGAAGAATCCAACAGCAGCTGCAACACGCAGACGGCCTTCGTCGTCCTTGGTCGCCAGAGGATACTGCTCGGCCTTGTCGAAGTCCTTGACGGTGATCAAGCCGGTGAGCTTGCCGTCGTTATCGATGAGTGGAAGCTTCTCGATGCGGTTCTTGGACAGGAGCTCGATTACCTTCTCTGGAGCTACACCGTCATGAGCGGTCACCAGCGGCATGCCGGTCATCACTTCGTAGACCTTGGTGGTCATGTAGCGTTCGCGAGGAACAAAGCGGGTGTCGCGGTTGGTGATGATGCCCAACAGCTTGCGGTTCTCATCTACCACTGGCAGACCGGAGACGCGGTACTGAGCGCACAGCTCATCCCATTCAGCCAAGGTGGCACCCGGGTGCACAGTGACTGGGTCGGTGATCATGCCCGACTCGCTGCGCTTAACCTGGTCAACCTGCTTGGCCTGGGACTCAATGGAAAGGTTGCGGTGGATCACGCCGATACCGCCCTGGCGTGCCAGCGCGATTGCCATGGGTGCTTCGGTCACCGTGTCCATTGCAGCGGAGCTGATGGGCACCTGGATGTTGATGCGCTTGGTGAAGCGGGTGGTGGTGTCCGCCTCCGAAGGAATCACATCCGTCGGGCCAGGCAACAGCAGAACGTCGTCGTAGGTGAGTCCTTCAAAGGCAAAGGGGTTGAACTCAGTCACGGGGGAACCTTTCGGGGCGACAGCGGAGGTTGATTAAATGGTAGAGCTCTTTTGGCGTTCCGGTTATTCCTTCGTGGCGCACTGTGTTCAACCTCATGCCCCATCCCGCATCAGGGGTGATTTATTCCCAGTTTGTTGCTTCCTTGAAAGAAGAAGCGAACTGGCGCTTGGCACTGAGCACGAAGGTCTTGGACAGGTGCGAATCATCCAGGTACGTCAAGACGTTGCCAATGACAGCTTTGCAGACCCCCTCGGGGCAGAGCAACCCCGTCATGTCCAGGGAAACAACCTGGTCGCCATAATCATTGGAATCCAGGAATTGCTCCACTGGATTCACGCTGTTCAAGGCGTAGCCGGCCGAACCATCGCAGTTGGCAGGAAGTCCCTTGTTCGAATCCACGCATTCCGGAATGGAGTAGGTATAGCGCGGGGTATCGCGCATCGCGATGACCCGGCTTCCGGCATCGAGCAGCGGCTGGATCATCTCGGCGTAGTTGTCCACCAGGATCTCCTGCTCCCCCGGGCTGCGAAGCATGTCATCAGGGTCCGCTACGGTCTTGCTGGCCGTGGTCAGCACCATCTGCGGAGCCAGGTCCGCTACATATTCCTGCGCCGCGTCCTGGAAGCCGGAGCAGGCTTCTTCCACGCGGTCCGCATCGGAGCCGTAGCGGCAACCCGGTTCGTACACCAGGATCCAGCTGCCGCCAGCTTCCTCGATCATTGCCGAAGCCGCCGCGGACCAGTGCTGTATGTGCGAATCGCCCAGCAGTACCAGGTCCGGCGCTCCCCCGTCGAAAGTGCCGCCCTGCTCGCAGAAGTGGATGCGCTCGTCATCTGGAGCGTTCGCCCCTTCGCAGACATCGCCGGGAGTCTGCCATTCGCTATCCAGTTCGGTCGCCAGCGGCAGGGTCAAAGCCGCAGGTGACGGATCCCAGTCATCTTCGGCGTTGGCCCCGGGGTTGTCGGTGGCGGTCTGCGCCGCGGCCATGGCCCTGCGGTGCTCGACGTTGTTCTCCCAGGCCATCACCGGAAGGCTGGCTACGCCAAGCCCCACAGCGACCACGGCAAACTGGGCAATGAGCTTGAACCCGGTTTGCGGAATCAGGCGCGAGAAGCTGGCACTGGCTTGCCAGGCGATGGCCGGTTTCTCGACGAACTTGGTGGTGGCCCATGAAGCGAGGATCGAGGCAAGAATCAAGACACTGCCGGCAGCGAAGGAGGCCTTCTCGTTCCCGGAGACCTCAAGGTAGAAGACCAGCAACGGCCAGTGCCACAGGTACATGCCGTAGGACAGGTCGCCCAGCTTTACCAGCGGGGGCAAGGAAAGCAGGCCCGACGGGTTGGCCCAGCTGCGCGGTGCCGGAGCCGAGATCACCAAGGCGGCGGCGACCGTGGGCACCAAAGCCATGAAGCCCGGGAACTGCCCCTGCACATCCAGTACGGCGCCACTGCCTATGACGGTGGCCAGGCCGGCCCAGCCTCCGATGCGGCGGATCTTCTCGGGCAGGCTGGAGAGCCACGGCAATGCCAAGGCGAGCAGCGAACCGAGGGCGAATTCCCATAGGCGCGCGCCCGTGTGGAAGTAGGCCACCTGCTGGTTGGTGGCGGTGATGTGAATGGAATACGCGAGCGAGCCGAGGAAGATGGCTCCGAAGGCGCCGCCTGCTACGGCGGCGAAGCTGTGCCGGGAGAAGAGCTTCTTCCAGAGCAGTGCGCTGCCGGCAAGAACCAGCGGCCAGATGATGAAGATCTGTCCCTGGACAGACAGGGACCAGAAGTGCTGCAGCGGCGAGGCGGCGGCTGTGTTGAAGGCGTAGTAGTCCACCTGGTGATCCGAGAGGTACCAGTTCTGCCAGTAGAACAGCGCGGCATTGGACTGGTCGATCAGCTCCAGCCAGCGCGTACTAGGCAGGATGATCCATGCCGCGATGACCACGCCAATGATGACTACCGCCGCTTGCGGTATCAGGCGCGAGAATCGATGCAGCCAGCCGTCGAGCAGAGGCGGGCGCTGCCCGCGGGCGATGCGCCGTGCGGTGGAAGAAGTGAGGAAGAAGGCGGAGAGCATCAAGAAGATGTCCACACCGCCGGAGACCCGGGAGAACCAGATGTGATAGCACATCACCAGCAGGACTGCGAGGGCGCGAAGTCCCTGCAAATCAACTCGGAAACCGGCACGCTGGGTGCTTGTCCGAGACTGATCCAAGGTATGGCTCACTGGCTGCGCTTTCTTCGGGGACAGGTAATTGTCCTCGGCGTTTTCTACTTGATTCACGTCAGACAACCAACCATCTTATCAATTCGCCATGGCCACACCGTGCGAGTTGACGCTGCTGCCGCTGTAAAGCAGCGTATATAGATTGACCGTATTGGCCTGACCTGCTCAGGATTAGCTGTCGAAATTCGAGAACTGGCGCAAAGTTCCACGGCGGTTTGCCGCCCAGCTATCGTCGGCACGGCGGCAAATTGTTGCTTGGCCAGGTGAGCGAAGTCAATCCGCGCATTCTGAAACAACAGCTTTCTTGATTAGACTCATGAATAACTCTGATCAGTTCTAGCCGAGGGGCTCCCGGGTGACGTCTTCAACTCCTATGCCAGGACGACGCGAACGCAACAAGCAGGCGAAGCTTGAACGGATCATCTCCGCGGCCAGCGAACTCTTCGCGGCACACGGTGTCGATGAGGTCACCACGCAGCAGATCGCCGACGCGGCGGATATCGGAACCGGAACCCTTTTCCTCTACGCCAAGTCCAAATCCGAGCTGCTGCTCATGGTGCAGAACCACCGCTACGAACGCTCCTTGGAGCAAGGCATCGAGGCCTCTAAATCAGCAAAGACCGCGCTGGAGGCAACCATGGCCCTTTTGGTACCGATCATCGACTGCAATCGGAAGCATGTCGACAACGGGCGCTTTTATCTGCGCGAAATGGTTTTTGGCGATTCGGCGGAACCGCATCATGCCGAAGCCCTGCGCATAGCGGCGTTGACCGAACAGGCGATTGCCGAGCTCCTGGGCACGCATAGGAATCTGGAGGCGCCGGAGGCAGCCACGATTGCGCGGGCCATCACTTCCATCCAGTTCCTGGCGATGGCTACTGCTGCGGACCCGGCACTGGCCACAGCTGAAGTCGCCCGGGGCATCCGCGCTCAGATTGCTGCATTCCTCCCCCACTGACGAGCAAAGCGCGCCCACCGCCCAGGCGAACGCGCTCGCTTTACTTCTGCTGCATGGTGATGACGGTCTTGCCGCGCCGGCCACCAGCCTCCATCGATTCAAGGGCCTCTGCAGTTTGCGCAAAACCGAAGACCTGGCCCACCACGGGCGTCAGGACCCCGGAGTCCACCAGTTCGGCAATGCCTCGCAGCTGCTGGCCGCTGGGCTTCATGAAGAGGAACTCGTACCCGACACCCAGCTTCTTGGCCTTCTTGAGAACTGACCGGCTTAGCGCGCGGACCGCCAAGCCCATCACCGGATTCAGCCCTGCTTCCTTGGCGAATGCCGGAGTCGGCGGACCCGAGATGCCGATGACCTTCCCTCCAGGGCGCAGAACTCCCAGCGACTTGGCAAGCGTTTCGCCGCCCAGGCTGTCAAGCACCAGGTCATAGCCCGAGATACTTACCTGGAAATCCTCGGTCTTGTAGTCGATGACTTCATCGGCTCCGAGATCCTGCAAGAATTCGGCGTTCGTCGCCGACGCTGTTGTCGCGACGTAAGCGCCCAGGTGCTTGGCCAGCTGGATGGCGATGGTTCCGACGCCGCCAGCGCCAGCGTGGATGAGTACTCGCTGCCCCGGCTGCAGATTTCCCCGCTCAACTAGTGCCTGCCACGCAGTCAGTGCAACCAGGGGCAGCGAGGCCGCTTGCACCAGGTCGATGGAGACAGGTGCCTTCGCAATATCCATTTCATTCACGGCCATGCGCTGGGCGAAAGCTCCGATCCGATGATCTCGAGGGCGGGCAAAAATCTGGTCCCCTACCGTAAAGCCGCGGACTCCTGAGCCGAGCCCGATCACGGTCCCTGCGACGTCGTGGCCGAGAACCAGCGGCATCTTGTAGGGCAGGATTGCCTTGAATTCGCCTGCGCGGATCTTCTCGTCAAGCTGGTTGACGCCAGCGGCCGCAATCTCGATGAGTACCTCCCGCTCCCCCAACTCAGGTTCAGCGACCTCGGCCTGCACCAGGGCACCCTTGTAGTTTTCGAGAACGAACGCGTGCATGGAAGATCTCCTGTACGGATATGAAATGGGCATCAATCTTTGACTGAGTTCAATTATGAGCGCACTCATTTATCGTGTCAATGAGCTGGGTCACCCCGGGTGGATCGTTTTCTGAGAACAAAAAGCCGCCGCTGGATCCAGGAGATAAATCCTGGATCCAACGGCGGCTTTCGCTCACGAAGCAATGCTTCGGTGACGGGCTAAACCCTAGTGGCCGTGCGCCTCTTCAGCTTCTTCAGCCTTCTCTGCCACCAAGGTCTCGGTGGTCAGAACCAAGGCCGCGATCGATGCTGCGTTGCGCAGTGCCGAGCGGGTTACCTTGACTGGGTCGATGACGCCTGCGTGCAGCAGGTTCTCGTAGACACCGGTCTTGGCGTTGAAGCCTTCGTTGGCTGGGGACTCCGCCACCTTGGAAGCAACTACCGCACCGTCGAAGCCGGCGTTGGTAGCGATCCAGAAGAGCGGCTGCACCAGCGCGCGGCGGACAATCGCAACGCCTGCTGCTACGTCGCCTTCGGTGGCTGCGATGCGGGCATCGGTATCCAGCGAAGCCAGCGCGTCGACCAGGGCGGTACCACCGCCGGCAACGATGCCCTCTTCCAGGGCAGCACGGGTGGAGGACACAGCATCCTCGATGCGGTGCTTGCGTTCCTTCAGCTCGACCTCGGTGGAAGCGCCCACCTTGATCACGCCGATGCCGCCGGACAGCTTGGCCAGGCGCTCGGACAGCTTCTCGCGGTCCCACTCCGAATCGGTGCGGTTCAGCTCAGCCTTCAGCTGGGCTACGCGCTCTGCGACATCTTCCTCGGTGCCAGCGCCATCAACGATGGTGGTGGAATCCTTGGTGATGGTCACGCGGCGTGCCGAGCCGAGTACCTCGGTGCCAACCTGGTCCAGGGACAGGCCCAGTTCCGGGGAGACAACCTGGGCACCGGTGAGGATAGCCAGATCCTGCATCATTGCCTTGCGGCGGTCGCCGAAGCCTGGAGCCTTGACGGCTACCACGTTCAGCAGGCCGCGCAGCTTGTTGACCACCAGGGTGGAAAGGGCTTCGCCCTCGACATCCTCGGCGATGATCAGCAGCGGCTTCTTCGCTTCCAGGACCTTTTCCAGCAGTGGCAGGAATTCTGCCACGGTGGAGATCTTGGCTGGGTTGATCAGGATCAGTGCGTCTTCCAGGACAACTTCCTGGCGCTCCTGGTCGGTGATGAACTGTGGCGAGAGGTAGCCCTTGTCGAACTGCATGCCTTCGGTCAGGACCAGCTCGGTAGCGGTAGTCGAGGACTCCTCGATGGTGATCACGCCATCGGTGCCCACGGTCTTGAAGGCCTTGGCCAGCAATTCGCCGATTTCATCCGACTGCGCGGAGATCGCGGCTACGTTAGCAACCTTGTCCTCTACGGCAACGGCGTTAGCGGCCAATGCGTCCGAAACGATCTCCACAGCCAGTTCAATGCCCTTGCGGACATCGCCCGGAGCGGCGCCTGCGGCGACGTTCTTCAGGCCTTCCTTGACCAGGGCCTGAGCGAGCACGGTGGCGGTGGTGGTGCCGTCGCCTGCTACGTCATTGGTCTTGGTGGCTACTTCCTTGGCCAGCTGCGCGCCAAGGTTCTCGTATGGATCTTCCAGATCGATCTCACGCGCAATGGTGACACCGTCATTGGTGATGGTCGGGGCGCCCCAGGTCTTGGCAAGCACCACATTGCGGCCGAGTGGGCCGAGGGTGACCTTCACCGTGTTTGCGAGCTTATCAATGCCCGCTTCGAGGGCGCGTCGCGCTTCCTCGTTGAATGCTAGCTGCTTAGCCATGCATTTTCTCCTGAAACTTTAGAGAGGTTGGCGTTACTTTACGACGACTGCCAGTACGTCGCGAGCCGAGAGCACCAGGTACTCTTCGTTGCCGACCTTGACCTCGGTTCCGCCGTACTTCGAGTACAGGACTACGTCGCCTTCTGCAACGTCCAGGGGAATGCGGTTGCCGTTGTCATCGATGCGGCCTGGGCCTACGGCGACTACGGCGCCTTCCTGTGGTTTTTCCTTAGCGGAGTCTGGGATGACCAGGCCCGAAGCGGTGGTGGTTACGGCTTCGACCTGCTTGATGACAATGCGGTCTTCGAGCGGCTTGATGGAGACAGACATGGTCTCTCCTTTTCGTGTATGAACCAATGGTTGTAGGGGTGCGCCCTATGGCATTGGACCAACCGTCGTCGCGGTGCCAGTTGGTGGTATCCAGTCAGGCGGTGTGTAACGCTGCAAGCTGCAGATGCAACTTCCATCGTGACACCCACACATGACTTTAGGACGAGCTTTAGCACTCGGTCAAGGCGAGTGCTAATCATTGCCCTACTTCTTCACACCGGTTCGCGCAGAGCGCACAGCCGCGGACTCTTCGATATCCTCCGGAGCGTCCAGATCCATCTCGGTGAGCTTGACCATCTTGGACTTGGTCACCATGCGGTGCACCAGCCACAGTCCGAGGAACAGCGGCAGCCCGATATAGGCCGAGAGCACTTCCAGCCCGTGGCCGGCCAGCACCGCTTGGTAGTTCTGACCGACGATCACGGCAATCAGCATCAGGAAGGCCACGATGGGTCCTAGCGGGAAGAGCGGGGCCAAGTAGGGCAGGTCCTTCACGCTGTAGCCCTGGGCGAGATAACCGCGGCGGAAGCGGTAGTGGGATACGGCAATACCCACCCAGACGATGAACCCGCACAGCCCCGAGACATTCAGCAGCCAGGTATAGGCCGCACCCTGGCCCACCAGGGCGGTGAGGAACCCGAAGAGGCCTACCGCAGCGGTGGCCAGCAGAGCCATGATCGGCACGCCGCTGGAGTTGGTGCGCCCGAAGATCTTCGGAGCCTTGCCATCGTGGGCCATGGAGTAGAGCATGCGGGTTGAGGCGTAGAGCCCCGAGTTGCCAGCCGAGAGGATGGCGGTGAGAATGACCGCGTTCATGGCAGCAGCGGCAAAAGCGATGCCGGCCCGCTCGAAGACCAGGGTGAAGGGCGAGGAAGCCACGTCGGCTTCGCCGCTGGCCAGCAGGCTCGGGTCGGTGAACGGAATCAGGCAGCCGATGATGAAGATGGCACCGATGTAGAAGAGCATGATGCGCCAGAACACCCGGCGGATGGCCTTGGGCACTTCGCGGCGCGGATCCTTGGCTTCGCCTGCGGCGACACCCACCAGCTCGGTGCCCTGGAAGGAGAATCCGGCAATCATGAAGACCGAGACGATGGACAGCCAGCCGCCATGGAAGACATCCTTGCCTTCGCGCCAGTTGGCCAGCGGATCGGTGTGCGCGCCGAGCACCCCGAAGATCATCAGCACGCCGGCGGCCAGGAAGGCGATGA
Source organism: Glutamicibacter sp. NPDC087831 (assembly GCF_044742845.1). Taxonomy (NCBI): domain Bacteria; kingdom Bacillati; phylum Actinomycetota; class Actinomycetes; order Micrococcales; family Micrococcaceae; genus Glutamicibacter; species Glutamicibacter sp. NPDC087831. The sequence continues at coordinate 333,181 of NZ_JBIUVH010000001.1, read as the reverse complement.
CGGTGACCACCTTGATCATGGCCAGCCAGAACTCGCCTTCGCCGAAGGCCTTGGCGGACAAAGCATTCAAGGCGGTCAAGGCCACCAGGAAAGAGCCGGCCCAGACCCAACCGGGGACATCAGGCAACCAGAAGCTCATCACGATGCCAGCGGCCACCAGTTCCGCTGCAACAGTGATGGCCCAGTTGAACCAGTAGTTCCAGCCGATGGCGAAGCCGAAGGAGGGGGAAACGAAGCGGGTAGCGAAGGTCTGGAAGGATCCGGCCACCGGGATCTTCGCGGTCATCTCGCCCAGGGACTGCATGAGCAGGTACACCATGAGACCCACCGCGGCGTAGGCCAGCAGCGCGCCGCCGGGACCCGCCTGGGCAATAGTGCCGCCGGAGGCCACGAACAGCCCGGTGCCGATGGAACCGCCAATGGCGATCATCTGCAGGTGGCGGCTGCTCATGCCGCGCTTGAGCTGGTTCTGCACCAGGGGTGCGGGATCCACGGCCTTTGGACCGGTTGTCGACGTCACTGTCGTTCGCTGCATAGGTTTCATCACAGGTGCCATACAACACCAGTTCCACAGGGGAATGCGACGTGGATCACTTCAGGTCTTGCGGAGGACATGCAGCCGCTCGCAGCAAGCGGGGCGACTTGGTCCAGCGAACCGCTTCCTAGTGGCGGAGAACTGTAAAACAGCGATAGGGCTACTCGTTAGCCAGATGATCCAATTAGCAACAAGCATTACTCTCTCTAACGAAATCAATGCCTATGAGATAGCGATACTTAGTCTTTTCGTTTCAGGGCTTCACATCTCCCGGCTTCGAACTGCTCTTGGCGCAACTGCTGGGCGGCCGGATCCCGGAGCTTGGCGAAGCCCGCTTGGCGATTCTGTGAATTCTGAATGTGACGCGTTTTTGTCACATAGATCACTGGCCCTGCGGGCTGGGCACACCGAGAGGGCCAGTCTGTTCCAAGACGCATCAACGATAGTCTTGGATCATGGCCCAGGCTTCAAATGACTCTACGCTCAATGAACAATTCGCCGCCCTGCTTTCGGAAGACGGCTGGAAGCTGCTTTCCACCATCGACCCGTCCATGGTGGCCACCAAGGATGCTGCTTGGTCGCTGAATGAGAAGCTGCGCAAGGAAGGCCACGACGCCCAGGTGGTTCGCGCCGTCATGGCGCAGGCCGAGCTGCGTTTCCGGGCGAGGGTGAAATTCGGCCCCTTTGCAGACTCGTTGATCTTGACCCCGGCCGGACTGGAGCAGGCCACGCGCCTGACCATCGCCGGGCTGCATGCCCGCCGCTACACCAATGCCGGTTCCACCCACGTCGCAGACCTCGGATGCGGCATCGGCACCGACTCCATTGCGCTGGCCAGCGCTGGCCTGCAGGTCACCGCAGTAGAGCTGGATGAAACCACCGCGGCAGCCACAACCTTGAACCTGATGCCCTTCGACAATGCCACCGTGATCCACGGCAGCGCCGAGGACACCGATCTGACCGGGATTGACGGCGTCTGGCTGGATCCAGCCCGGCGTACCGACGTGAAGGGAAGCACCCGCCGGCTCTTCGACCCCGAGGCGTTTTCCCCGCCCCTGTCTTTCGTGGAGAAGCTGGTGGACTCCGGGCTGGACGTCGGAGTGAAACTCGGTCCGGGCCTGCCCCATGAAGCGATTCCGGCGAACGCCGAGGCTGTCTGGATTTCGGACCACGGCTCGGTCATCGAGGCCTGCCTCTGGTTCGGCAAGCTCAAGCGCAAGGACATCGCCCGTGCCGCGCTGGTCATCGACAAGGACGGCGCCCACGAGTTGGCCAGTGCAGCTGCCGCGGCAAATGATCAGCCAGCCCCGGTAGGCGAATTGGAAGCGCACATCTACGAACCCGATGGCGCAGTGATCCGTTCCCACCTGATCTCGACCTTGCTGGAGCGCACTGGCGGCCACCTGCTCGATGAGCACATCGCCTACTTCACCCATAACCAGCAGATTTCCACGCCGTTTGCCCGCGGATACAAAGTCATGGCAGTGCATGACTACAACGTGAAGAAGCTGCGCAGCTGGGTGAAATCCAACGGCATCGGCACATTGGATATCAAGAAGCGCGGAGTCGACGTCACGCCCGAAGAATTGCGCCGCATTTTGCTGGCAGGCTCCCCCAAGAGCGCCAAGAACAAGGCAACGCTGATCCTGGCTCGCCTCGGCGACAAACGCGTAGCTTTCGAGGTCATCCCGCACTAGTCTGGGGTGACGCAGGTCCCACCGGAGCATTGTCCCGGCAGGAGCGGCGCAATACATACAATGAGTATGGAGAAACATCGAGGAATCGGTGGACGCTCCATCCACTTTGTTCGGCTCCGGAGCATTCCGTCCGAGACGTCATCAATAGGAGCGCCGTGCAGAAAATCGAGTTCGCCCACTCTTCCCAATCCACTATCGGTGTCGAATGGGAAATCGCCTTGGTCAATCGCGAAAGTGCGGACTTGTGCTCGGTTGCCGAGAGTATCCTTGACCAGCTCAAGGATGAGGCCGGTCTTGACCGCGAAGATGAGCATCCGACAGTGAAGCCGGAATTGTTGATGAATACCGTGGAGGTGGTCACCGGTGTCCATACCAACGTGGCAGACGCGGCTGAGGAACTGCGCACCAACGTGCGCATGCTCAACGAGGTCGCCGGAAACCACGGCGTGGACCTGTATTCCGCGGGCTCCCATCCTTTTGCCGCGCCGACCTTGCAGCCGGTGACGGACAAGGACCGCTATGCCAAGCTGATTGACCGCACCCAGTGGTGGGGCCGCCAGATGGTGATCTACGGCGTGCACGTGCACGTGGGCTTGGACGATCGCGAAAAAGCGCTTCCAATCACTGACGGTTTGATCAACTACCAGCCGCATTTCCAAGCACTCAGCGCCTCCTCCCCGTACTGGGGCGGGGAAGACACCGGCTACGCTTCGCAGCGTTCGCTGATGTTCCAGCAGCTGCCAGCTGCCGGGATCCCCTTCCACTTCGATTCATGGTCCGAATACGAATCCCACGTTGCAGACATGCTGCATACCGGGGTTATTGATGATGTCTCCGAGATCCGCTGGGATGTGCGTCCGGTACCTCGTTTGGGCACCGTGGAAATGCGCATCTGCGATGGCGTGAGCTCTCTGGATGACATTGCCGCTTTTACCGCACTGACCCAGTGCCTGGTGCACGACATGTCGCTATCCATCGAAGCCGGCTACAAGATTCCTGTTATGCCGGCCTGGTTCCGAGTGGAGAACAAGTGGCGCGCCGCCCGCTACGGGCTGGATGCCATCATCATCCTCAACGCCCAAGGCGACGAGATGCTGGTGACCGACCACCTGCGCTCAGAGGTCAAGCGCCTGGCACCGATTGCCGAGCAGCTGGGATGCGCCGAGGAACTGCAGGGCATAATCCGTTTGATCGAACGCGGGGCGGAATACCAGTTGCAGCGCAATACCTTTGCGGCTTCGGGCGGGGACTTCAAGGCAGTGGTGCAGGAAAACGTCCGGCGCATGAAGGCTGTTTAGTCCGGGCAGCGCCCTCGAAGTCAGGAATTAAGGCATCCAGCTCATGCAGTAATCAAGATTCTTGATAACAGTTCGAGCTGCTGCTTCGGGATCGCCTGCTTCGATTGCGTCTACCAGTGATTCGTGGCCCTCGTGCAGGCAGCCATCGAATCCGTCGGAAAGCCTCTGGACCATCTTGGTTCCGTGGAAAACATCCCCGAAGCTCTCATAGATCTCATGCATCAGCGGAACACGGGAAGCCCGCGCCACTTCCAGATGGAATTTCCAGTCGGCTTTCGCCCACGCAGGATAATCCCGGTTTCCCCATGCTTCGCTTCGCTGGCCCAGCAACGCGCGCAACTGTTCGACTACTTTTGCATCAGCGGCTTTGGCAGCGAGCCGGGCCGACTGGGTATCCAGGGCGAATCGCACCTGGAGCACGTCCTGGTCGGAGTGGTCTCGGTACACCCGTTGGGCGGTGCCGCTGATCTCGCTGGTCGCGCGCACGTAGGTGCCATCTCCACGGCGGACCTCGAAGATCCCCGTGCTGGCCAGCGCCTTGATGGCTTCGCGCAAGGTCCCGCGGGAGACGCCCATTTCCGCCATCAGCTCGGGTTCAGCCGGAACGCGGTCCCCCACCTTCCAGCGGCCCTTCGCTACGGCGCTCTGCAGCTTCGCCACAACCTCTTCGGACAAGGGCGGACGCAATGGGGTCTTGCTCATGGCCGCTCCGCTTCAGCCGAGCCGTCCACTTCGATCAACGGATGCGAATCGGCTTCGGTACGCAGGCCGCCCAGCTTGTAGCAGAACAGAAGCTGCACCACAGCGAAGGCGAGGATGATCACCAAGCCAACCGTCCAAGATCCCAATGCGCCCTGCATGAGCCCCAGGGCGAAGGGTCCAATGGCTGCAATCAGGTAGCCGACAGATTGGGCCACCGTGGACATTGCTGTCGTTTCTTCTGCGCTGCCGCCACTGCGGCTGAGCATGAGCATCACCAGCGGGAACACCCCGAAGCCCAGGCCAATGAAGACCGAGCTGATCAAGGACAGTTCTACCGGCAAGAGCAGCAGAGCGATAAAACCGAGTACCGAGCAGCTGGTAGTCAGCACGAAGGCACTGCGCAGCAGGGCCGGCTTCGAAGCCATCCAGAGCATGATCATGACTGCCGGGATGCTGACTCCCTGCACGATGCCCAGCATCAAGCCGGCATCAACTGGCTCCAGCCCGCGCGAAATGAGGATATGCGGCAACCAGCTGACCACGGTATAGACCAGCAGCGACTGGATGCCGAAAACAGTGGTGAACAGCAAGCCCTTGCGCGTGGCCAGTAGCGGCCATGGAGAAACATGCGTGCCCTTCTGAACAGCGGAACGCTTCCCGGAGATGGACAGCGGCACAAAGACCAGCAAAGCCAGGCCGGCGGGAATCGCCCACAAAGCCAATGCCGTCGTCGGCGAACCCGCCTTCACCGCCAGCGGGACGCTGATTGCGGAGGCCAGCGTCGCGCCGATGGACATGGTGGTCGTGTAGGCCGCGGTCATCGACGCGGCGCGGTTCCCGTGGTGCTCTCGAATAAATGAGGGCATGGCCACATTGCAGATGGCCAAGCCGCACATGCCTACCACGGTGCCGGCCAGCAAGGCCCAAGTTGAATCGACAATGCGCAAGGCCAGCCCAGCGGTGAGCAGCAGCAAGGACAGGGCGATGCCCAGTTCCAGTCCGGTCCTGCCGATCACCAAGCTCGTTGCCGCGCCAGCCACGGCAAAGCACAAAACTGGGATCGTCGGCAGCAGCGAAGCGATGAACGTGCCGTACCCCATCATCTCCTGCAGGTCATGGAAGAGCGGAGATGCCGAGGCAATACCCATGCGCAGGTTCAGCCCGACGAGGATCACCGCCGCAACTGCCAGTGCGCTTGCCCGCCAGGGATGCTTGGCGGCTTTGCTGGCAGGAGGCGGGGCCGCGGATTCTGATGCGTTGTCGATCACGTTTAAACATTAGACGTTTGATGTTTCACGCGGCGAATCCTGTGATCCAGCGCACCAGAACCTCGCGGCGTGCCCGCTTCTGTCCGCCAAGTACTGCTGCTCGGGGCCGAACTCCGGCTACGTCGTGCACTTGGCAAGCACCGCAGGATGGCCCGCGACCCGATTTACCCCAAGCTACCCTCGGGCTTCCTGGATCCTGGCAGCAGCCAGCCTCCTATGCGAAGCCCAGCTCGCGCGCCGTGAGATTCTTGTATGACGCTTTCCCGCCGGAGACAAAGAGCTTGATCCCGGCATCAGTGGACAGCGGGAACACGCGATGAGAGTGGACGAGCCGCCCGTCGCCGAAGAACACCTCGACGCTAGAGCGATCCACCAGGATGCGCACGTCGAGTTTCCCGCTCGGTACCTCCAATGGGCTCTTGGATTCGCCCTTATCCCCCGGATGGAAGCCCGGCTTGCGATTCACATAGGCGAACCCGCCGGCCAAATAGAGCCCGGTTGCCACATGGCGCGTTCCGGATACGGCCCGGCACAGCTCGAAACCGATGTTTTCCGGCGGGTTGGCCGGGTCCCACTGCAATTCGCACTGCAGCACATAAGCACTGCTGGAGAACGGGAGAATCTTCTCCCCCGAAACCACAGGGCTGCCGAACTTGGTGGTTGCACGGGCTAGCCTGTCCAGCTGCGCCACCGGAACAGAAGCGAGGTAATTGCCATTCGGTCCGGCAACCATCCGCACCTCGCGCACAATCATGTCGTCTCCGTTGTAGCCATCGGTGGCCATGCTCGGAGCATTATGCGGATAATCCCAGAAGTTGTTCCAGCCAATGGCGCGGCGCATTCCGGGATTTTCGCTGCCATCGGCGTGGTGGTCCGGATAGGTCACCGCGCCGTAGAAGTCGAAGCCCCAATCCAGCCATTGCGGCTCGGCTTGCGAAGCAGTGAAGGCCTTTCCGTCGAAGTCGCCAATCCAGTAGGCGTAGGTAGCGGGCAAATCGCGGGGCTTGCCGTTAGCGCTGGTTCCCAGCACCCAATGCCTGGAGCCATCCGAAGCCTGGATCTGGAAGAGATCCGGGCATTCAAGAATGCCCAGAGTGGTGCGCACGAATTCGCTGGTTCTCGTCCACTGCTTCAGATCCGCCGAAGCATAGATTCCGATGCGGTCTCCCTCGGCATTGAGCAGGACCCACTGAGAGCTCTGCTCATGCCAGATCACCTTCGGGTCGCGGAAGGCATCGGTGCCCGGGTTGGCCAGAACCGGTTCGGTCCCTCCGGGTTTGAAGCTGCGTCCCTTGTCGGTGGAGTACCAGAGGTACTGGGCCTGCACGCCATTGGGGGCTTGGGTGACCAAAGCAATCAACGTGCCCTTCCCGTATCCTGCGGTGTTTTGCTGGTCGATGACAATTGATCCGGACCAGCAGTCCCCGTTGGGGCTCTCATGCTTGCTGATAGCTACGCCGCGGTCAGTGAAATTGACGTGGTCAGTGGTACTCGCCATGCGCCAGCTGGTCCCAATGCCGCCGAGAATGTAGTCCTCGTTGTAGAGGTAGTAGTACAGGTATTCGCCATCAAGATACACCGGACGCTGCGGGTCGTTCTTCCAATTGTCGGGGACGCTGAAGTGGTAGCTGGGACGGTAGCTCATGGCCGGGGAAACGCCCTTCTTGGTCTTGGAGCTGCCTGCGGGAGCGGCATGGGCTGCATCTGGGCCAACCCCGGCCAGCCCCAAAGCGGTGGCTGCAGCCAGGGTTTTGACAACATTTCTCCGGGAGGCGCTGCCGTAGGCGGCATTCATATCCAGATTCAATTCATTTCGCTTTCGCCGGCCAGCACCCAGTGCTGGCGTGATTCATCGATCATGTGCTTTTTCAGGGTGGTGCTGGCCGACCAGCGGTGGATCTGTTCACGCAGGGCCGCGCGCTTCGACGCATCCTGGCTGCTGTCGCGGTCCGGGTCGGGTACCGCGCCCACCAGCAGCCGGGTGTATGGATGCCGGGGATTGTCCAGCAGCTGCACGGACTCGCCCGACTCGACTATTCGCCCCTCGTTAAGTACCGCGATCCGGTCCGAGAGATAGCGGGCGGATGCCAAGTCGTGGGTGACATAGAGGATGCAGATCCCATGCTCATCGCGCAGCTTGTGCAGCAGATTCAGCACGCCGATCCGCACCGAGACATCCAGCATGGAGGTCGGCTCATCGGCCAGGATGACTTTCGGCTTGGCTGCCAGCACGCGGGCGATTGCAATGCGCTGGCGCTGTCCGCCGGAGAGCTCGTGCGGGAATGAGGACAACACATCCGGGCTCAGCCCGACGGTGGACACCAGCTTGGCCATTTCTGCGCGCTTGGACTTGATGCTTGGTTGGTGCAGCGCCAAGGCGCGTTCCAGGATGTGCTCCACTCGGAAGGCCGGGTTCAACGAACCGAAAGGGTCTTGGAACACCATTTGCACTTCGCTGCGGTAGTTCCGGGCCGCTGATCCCTTGAGCCCGGATATGTCCTTTCCATTGACCAGCATTTCCCCGGAATCCGGTGCCTCAAGCAATGCCAAGCAGCGGGCCAACGTCGATTTACCGGAACCTGATTCGCCCACCAGCGCCACGATTTCACCGCGGTGCAGATCCAGGTCGATACCCCTCAGGGCCGGAACCTTCGTGCGACGGAACAGTGCGGTGCTGGTGAAAGATTTGCTCAGCGAACGGATACGCACCACTGGCACCATAGAGGCGTGCTTGGCAGCTGTCGAGGTCATGGCAGTTCTCCTTGAGTGAGGACCGGGGCTTGGGTCGGGGCGACCCAATGGCCTTCGCCTACCTGCCTAAGGTCCTTGATGTTGGTGAATCTGGTGCCTTCGGCCAAGCCGGTGAGCTTGACTTTCGGTCCGTGCAGGGGCGGGAACGCCCCGAGCAGCGCCTGCGTATAGGGGTGCTTCGAACCATGGCGCAACGACGGCGCCGGTGCCAGCTCCACGATGCGCCCTCCGTACATGATGCCAATGCGATCGGAGAGCTCAAGCATCAGCGACATGTCATGGGTGATGAACAGGATGGCGAATCCGAGTTCGCTTTGCAGTTCCCTGATCTGCTCCAGGATTTCTTGCTGAACCACTACGTCCAGCGCCGTGGTGGGCTCATCCAGGATCAGCAACCGCGGGTTCAGCGCACAGGCCATGGCAATGACAATGCGCTGGCGCTGTCCGCCTGAAAGCTGGTGCGGATAGGCCCGCAATCGCGCCGGATCGATGCGCACCATGGTGAGCAGCTCTTCGGCGCGCTGCACCGCGGCAGCACGGGTGCCGCCACGGTGCGTGCGGATCACGTCGACAAACTGCTCGCCAATTCGGGTGACCGGGTTCAATGAGTTCATCGCCGACTGGAATACCATGGCGACGTTGTTCCAGCGCCAGGCGCGCAGTTCCGCTTCGTCCATGCCCAGCACATCTTGGCCTTCAAAGAGGATCTTGCCGTGGGTGATCCGCGCAGGATCTTTCAGCAAGCGCATGATCGAGTTGGCAATGGTGGACTTGCCGCAGCCGGACTCCCCCGCCAAACCGAAGATTTCACCGGAGTGGATGGCGAAGCTGACCCGGTCAGCGCCGCGCACAGCTCTCTCGTCGCTGACGTACTCGACGGTCAGGTCCTGGACTTCCAATACCGGGACGCTCATTTTTCTTCCTTTCGCACCACGGTAGTCGCCGCGGTGCTTTTCGTTGCATGCTTCGGGCGGCGCAGGCGCGGATTGGTGATTTCATCCACCGCGTAGTTGCACAGGGCCAAGGCGAAGGCGACCAAGGCGATGGCCAGGCCCGATGGCACGAAAATCCACCATTGGCCCAGCATCAGCGATCCGTCGCTGGTCGCCCAGAACAGGTTGGTACCCCAGGAGATGGTGTTCACGTCGCCCAAGCCCAGGAATTCAAGCCCAGCCTGTGCGCCGATGGAGCCGATGATGCAGCCAAGCAGCGTGGTCATGACGACCGAGGCCATATTGGGGAGCATTTCGCGGACCATGATGCGCAGCGGGCGCTCGCCCGATACCAAAGCCGCGGCAACATAGTCTTTTCCGCGGATGGACATGGCCTGGGAACGCATGACGCGTGCGCTGCCTGCCCATCCGGTAATCATCAGCACCACGATCACCGTGCCAAGACCAGGCGGCATGAATGCCGCCAGGATCACCAGCAACGGCAGGCCGGGCACCAGCAGGAAGACGTTGGTAACCAGGGAGAGCACCTCGTCCAGGCCGCGGCCGAAGTAGGCCCCGCTCAACCCGACCAGCACGCCGACAATGGTGGAGAGGATGCCGGCGGCGAAGCCGACGAAGAGCGACGAGCGGGCACCCCACAGGGTCAGCCCCAAAACGTCTTGGCCCTTGCTGGTGGTACCCAGCCAATGCTCCATGCTTGGTGCGCTGGCACCGGCCGAGGTAATCCGCGACGGATCCCCGGGGAAGAGCGCCGGGGCAAGCAAGGCCAGGATGATAAAGGCAAGCAGGATGCTGAGCCCAGCCACGGCCTTGCCGTTGCGGAGCAAAGTCCGCAGCAACCGGGTAGCACTGACTCTGGCACGCGCGGAGCCGCTTTCCTCCGCTGGTTGCGAGGCAGCCAGAGTCTGTGGATCTGTAGCATTCTGGGTCATGGCGATCAGCCTTTCCGCACGCGAGGGTCGAGTCGGACGTAGACAAGGTCTACGAGGAAGTTGGCTATCAGCACCGCGGCAGTAATGGTCAGGAACATGCCCTGCATCAGCGGGTAGTCAAGGCCTTGGACAGCGCCGAGCAGCTGGTAGCCGACGCCTGGGTAGGCGAATACCACTTCGGTCAGCAGTGCGCCGCCGACGATGAAGCCGATGCTCATGCCCATGCTGGTGACCGATGGCAGCATCGCGTTGCGTGCCGCGTAGTTCAGCATGATGCGGTGCGGTCGCAGCCCCTTGGCCTCGGCCATCAAAATATAGTCTTCGGAGTTGGTGGCAATCATGGTGTTGCGCATGCCCAGCATCCAGCCGCCCAGGGAAACCAGCACGATGGTCAGCGCGGGCAGGACCAGGTGCGCTGCAACGTCCAGGATGAATTCGAGATTGAATCCGGGAACCAGGCCTACGGAGAAGGCATGGCGCATCGGGGCGACGCCCATGTTGATGCCGAAGATGTACAAGGCCCCCATGGCTAGCCAGAAATACGGGAAAGAACCGATGAACACCAGCAGCGGTGGAGCAACCGAGTCCAAGAAGCCGCCACGGCGCCAGGCGGCAAGGATGCCCAGGAGGTTTCCGAGGATCACGGCGAAAATCAATGAAGTCAGTCCCAGCAGCAAGGTCCACGGCAGCTGCGAGGCGATGACCTCGGAGACTGGAGTGGGGAAACGGGAAATCGACATCCCAAAGTCGCCGGTCAAGACACGGCTAAGATAGCCAAAGTATTCGGGGATGATGGGGCCGCCGTCCACTCCCATCAGGGTTCGAAGTGCTTCGACTTGTTGTGGCTCAAGCCGTTGCTGCGAGCGGGACAGCATGCGGGTGACGGGATCGCCTGGCATCAGCCGCGGTAGAAGGAAATTCAGGGTGATTGACGCCCAGAAGGCTAGGAGATAAAAGCCCAAGCGCCGTAGGAGGAAACTCATGTTGTGTGTCCTTGGCTAAGGATCGCAACGCAGCGGGCGGACGGTATCCGCCCGCTGCGAAGGGAAAATGTTGCTAGTTCGCTGGTTCCAGGCTGGTGAGCACCAGAACGGTGGTCGGGGCCCGGTTGCTCAACGTGGCATACGGGTTATCTTCGGTTGGCCAACCCACGAAGTTCTCAGTGGTGTAGGCACCCCATTCCGGGCCGGCGAATAGCGGTACTACCGGTGCCAGTTCGCTGTAGCGAGCCTGCAGGTCTTTAACGATCTGCTTCTGTTCTCCCTCATCGCCGGCAGCCACGAACTTGTTCAACAGCTCATCTGCTTTTTTATCGCTGAACCGGTGGTAGTTGTCAAAGGTCTGCTTGCCCACGGGCTTGACGTTCTGGCTGCCCATGAGGTTGAGGTAGTACTGGTAAGGAGTCGGAGCGTTAGCGGTCCAAACGATTCCGGTGTCGAATTCACCGGTTTCGTAGCTTGCGGTCACCGCGGCCCAATCCGGCGAATCAACAGTGGCCTTGATGCCCACGTCCTGGAGGTTTTGGGCGATGATATTCGCTACCGAAAGCCAATCCGAGGAGGTTGAACCCACGGAGATATCGAAGGTGAATGGCTTGCCAGCGGCGGTGGTGCGCTGCCCCTGTGCATTCTCCTTGAAGCCTGCTTCATCAAGAAGCTTCTTTGCGCCTTCCACATCCCGCGTGGTCCAGTCGCACTGTTCGACGACCGCAGTGTCGCGCCACTTGTCATAGTTGCCGGACAGTCCGGTGCAGTCCGCTGGTTTGGCGTAGTCGGACATGCCGACCTTGACAACCTGTTCGCGGTCTACGGCCATGCTCAACGCCTTGCGTACGCGAACATCCGAGAATTCTTTCTTGGTAGTGTTCAGCTGCCAGTTGATTTCGGCGCCAGTGGTCGGGAACCAGAAATGACGGTGCTCCGGATCCTTGTCCACGTAGGTCGATTGGATATCCGGCATGTAGGTTTGCGTCCAGTCAACATCGCCGGAGATGGCGGCGAGGTTGGCTCCGTCGTTGCCGGCGAAAGCGAGCATGCGGATGCCGCCGATATTCTGCTTCTCGGGTTGCCAATAGTATGGGTTCTTGCCCAATTCGAAGGACTGCGCCTGGAAATTGGCTACTTCGGTGTATGGTCCGGTGCCTACCGGTTTCGGGTTCTCTTCATTTCCGGGCTTGTCGAACTTGGACCAGATGTGGGCCGGGACAATCACCTGCTGGCCCAGTTCGTAGAGGGCCGGGGTGAATGCCTGCTTGAAGTGGAACTCGATGGTCGAGTCATCGAGAGTCTTGATGGACTTCAGGTAGTCATAGCCGCCGAGCAGTTCCTTTTGCAGTTCAACTGAGAGCTTGACGTCCTTGGACGTCAGCGGGGTGCCATCGGAGAATCTAACGCCCGGACGCAGATTGAAGGCCAGCGACTTTCCGTCTTTGCCTGCACTCCACTCCGTGGCCAGCCAAGGCACGGTGTCGCCGCCTGCCGGGTTGTAGACCAGCATGGATTCGTAAATGGACTGCCCGGTCATTGGCGCAGCATTGGGCGAGAAGGGGTTGAAGTTTTTTGAGAAGGTTCCCATGTCCTCGCGCGGAATGGTCAGGAACGCGGCGTTGGCTGATCCGTCGCCCCCTTCAGTTCCGCCTGGATTCGATGCGACGCATCCGCTCAAGGCGAGGGTGCCGGCCACAGCGGTCGCGGCCACGGCAAGGTGCGCGCGACGTAAGTATTTGATTATCATTGAAGTTCCTCATCCATTCATGTGATGTGTAGCGGAGGGGAAGTTCATCTGCGGCCGTGCATGGCCACAGACGAACGAATGCGTGGGGGGCAGCCGATGGTAATTTGGCGATTCTCGATCGGCGAGCCCTCTACCATTTGATTCAATAGGGACACCCCCGCCATGCCCAGTTCTTCGAAGGGCAAGGCAATGGTTGTCAGCTTTGGCCGCATATGCGGTGCCAGAATTTCCTGATCATCGAATCCGACGATTGAAATGTCTTTTCCCACCTGCAATCCGCGTTCCTTGATTGCGTCATAGGCGCCCATGGCGATCCGGTCATTTCCGCAAAAAATTGCGGTAGGCGGATCCAGTTGGCTTAGCAGCGTTTGCGTACCGTGGTACCCGCTGTCGGCAGTTCCATCACCAGGCACGATCCGGGAATCATCGAATTCAATTCCGTGATCGCGCAGGGCCTGCTTCATACCGGCTTGGCGTCCGATTTGCGCAGGAATTCCTGTTTTGAGAGTGATGTGCCCGATGCTGGTGTGCCCGGCCTTGGCCAGGATTTCAGCGGCAGCGTATCCGCCGCCGAATTCATCCGGAACAATTGATGGCAATTGGCCTCCGGCGTCGAAGCAGTTGACCAGTACGCAGGGAACTGATTTTGCATTTTCCGGCACCGTGATTTGGCGGTGCCAGGAAGTCGCGATGATCAATCCGCCAACCTGCTGTTCAAGCAGCTTCTCAACGGCGAGGTTGTCCATGCCTGGATCATCGTCGCTGGGTGCGATAAGGAGGAAGTTGCCGTCTTTCCATGCTGCCTGCTGCGCTCCCTTGATCACGTCAGTGGCAAAGGGCGAGGTGGCAATTTCGGTCACCAGCCCGAACCAGGAGCTGCGTTTGCTGGCCAAGGTTCGTGCGGCTGCGTTGGGGCGGTAGCCCAGTTCGCGCGCCGTTTGGTTGATTCGTTCTCTTGTGGTTTCGGGGATGCTTGATTCCATCCGGCCGTTGAGTACGAATGAGACGGTTGTTCGGCTCACCCCGGCTGCTTTGGCAACGTCGGCCATGGTCACTGACTGCTGAGACATGCCCCTCCTCCCCTTCGAGATCAGTGCGTTTCGCGTCGTGCCAACGGTTTGCTAACACGATTCAGTAACGCGCGTTACTACGCTGTGAAATAAGGTAACCTACATCACTTACGGCTGTCAAGGAAGAAGTTTTGCGGCAGTGAAAATCATTGACAGGATCGATTCCTGACCGTCAAGGCCATGGATCCAAGACATGGGAATCCCTTGCTTCATCCAGCTGAGTAGGGCAAATGGGGCACGATGCCACAGGGCAGAGGCGTAATCAGCACCCCGAAGCATGGCAGCCATTCCCCGAAATGGCACTGGTAGACACAAAGGAAATCGTGGAAATCAGGTTCGCGGAACCGGCCGGCTCGGTTGCGCCCGCGAGTCAGCGGGATTTCATGGACTCGCGCTCGATGAGCGGCATGTCGATCTGATGCTCCCCGGGCTCCAGCTTTCCATCGAGCAGAAGCTCAACGGCCAGAGCACCCATCCCCTCATATGGAAGTCGAATAGAGGTCAATTGCGGGCGAAGGTAGCTGGCAATGATCTCGTCATCGAAAGACAGCACGGACAGGTCCGTTCCTGGCTTCAGGCCATTTTCGGCGAGCGCTTGGAAGACACCCATGGCCACGCGGTCATTGGCGCAAATGATGGCGTCAGGGTTGTACCCGTCGGCTAGCATCCGGATTGTTGCTTCATATCCGTCGGTGGGGTTCCAGTCGTCGAGCACCCAGTGGCCCAGTACTTCGAGGTTTGATTCCGCCAAGGCTCTGCGCAGGGAGCCGAAGCGGCGAGAGATACTTGGATAGGTTCGCGGATCCTTTTCGGCGTTTTCAAGTTCACCGATGACCGCAACACTCTTCGCCCCGGATTCGATAACCCTCTGCACGGCTTTAGCCCCCGAATCCATCTCATTGGGAAGCACTGCGACGCAAGGGCTGTCGTCAATGCCGTTGACCAGCACGGTGGGCAATCCAGTTTTCGGGATCTTCAAATCACGTTGGCGAGAATCCATGAACCCAAGAATCAGCCCGTCAACGTCCCGGTGGGTCATCTGCGTTATTGCTTCAGCCATTTGTTCTGGCTTGCCGAAGGTCTCAGCAATGAGCACCGTATGGTCTCGCTCTTCCGCTGCGCGCAGGATGCCGGTGATCATTTCGGAAGCAAAACGAGTCACGGTAACTTGATCAGAGATGAACCCCAGGGTGCGCGTCTTCCCGCTTCGCAAGGATTGGGCTGCCGCATTTGGCCGGTAACCCAGTTTCTTGGCGGCCGCGCGCACTCGTTCCGTGGCTTCGGCGGACAGTCGCGTGCCCGGCTTATTGTTCAGGATCATGCTGACGGCAGCCTTGGACATCCCCGAAGCTTCTGAAACGTCAGCAATTGTTATCCGCTTGGCTTTAGGCGATTCCACATTTCCCTCTTGAGACAGTTCGAATGCAATTATTCGACCCTAGCCTATTGCAGTGATTCGGCCACGCTGTTAGAGTCTTGTGCTAAATCCATTTAGCCAACTCATATCGAAGGATGGCAGCGTTGCCCGAAACTCAACAGGTCGCGGTGAAGCGACCACAGCTACATTTCACTGCGAAGAAAAACTGGATCAATGACCCCAATGGATTGTTCTTTGACGGAAAGCAATACCACCTGTACTTCCAGCACAATCCTCACGGCGTAGGCCACGGATTCATGTCTTGGGGCCACGCGGTCAGCACCGATCTGGTGAACTGGGAAGAACTTCCTATCGCGATTCTGCACGGCGACATGGCTGATATCTTCTCCGGCTCCATCGTGGTGGACCACGAAAATACCAGCGGCTTCGGCGACGGCACGGTTGCGCCGGTCGTTGCCATCTACACCGCGGCAGCCAAGGATGAGACCAACCAGTCCCAAGCCATCGCCTACTCGCTGGATGGTGGAATCACTTTCACCAAATACGGGCAGAATCCAGTTCTGGATCGAGGGTCCAAGGACTTCCGCGACCCAAAGGTCATCCGATACGAATCCGAGCAGGGTTCCTTCTGGGTCATGGTTGCTGTTGAAGCCATTGATCGCCGAGTGATGATCTACCGTTCTGAGAACCTCAAGGACTGGACCGAGCTCTCCAGCTTCGGACCCCAGGCTGCTGTTGCCGGAATCTGGGAATGCCCAGATCTATTCCAGCTACCAGTTGCCGGCACAGACCAGCTGAAGTGGGTTCTAATTGTTTCGCTGAACCCAGGCGGCGTGGCCGGCGGCTCAGGTACCCAGTACTTCATTGGTGAATTCAACGGCACCACCTTCACTCCTGATGAGACTCAGGAAACTTGGGATAGCTTCGGATACGAATCCTTGAAGCAGGGCGACTGGCTGGACTGGGGACGCGACTTCTATGCAGGTGTCAGCTTCCACGGCTTGCCACTAGACGAGCAAACTCTCATTGCCTGGATGAGCAACTGGGACTACGCCCGCGAGCTCCCCCACGACGGATGGCGCGGATCCATGAGCGCCGCACGCCGGCTGGATTTGGTGAAAGACTCCAACGGCAAGTTGGACATTCGCCAGCGCATTCTCGGATTGCCAAAAGCCGACGTTGCATCAAGCAAGGCCAACGCTGGCGAAAATCGTATTGAGCTGGGCTCCCCCGCTCTGGTTGAACTGACGTTTGCTACCAGCCCAACCGAACCAGCAGTCCTTTCCTTATTCCGCGCCGATGACACTCTTATCAGCGAACTCACCGTTGAATCCGCATTGATTCAGCACCGCCGCGAAGCAGGCAAGGTAGACCACGAGCTCTACGCCTCCAACCAGCGCATGCCTCTGCCCGCTGGTTCGGATGAACTAGATGTGAAAGTTCTCGTGGATCACGGATCTATCGAAATCCTAGCTGCTGGTGGTCGACGTTCCCTTACGGATCAGCTCACCGGTGAGGCAGCGCTGGCCTACGCGACCTTGCGCGTCGCAACTGGTGCGAATGCGTCTTTCAAAGTTCAAGAACTCTCTGATAACGCACTGGAGCCCAAGGCATGAGCCGCATTAGCGTAATGGGCGAATCCCTCGTCGACGTTGTTGAAGAAACTGCGCATCCTGGCGGATCACCGCTGAATGTCGCCGTCGGGCTTGCCCGGCTGGGACATGATGTTCAGTTCTATACGGAATTCGGTCAGGATTCCTACGGCATTCAAATTGCGGAGCACCTGGATCAGGCGGGAGTGCATGTTGCCGCCGGCTCAGTAACTGGGCATCCCACGTCCGTAGCCCAGGTAGTGATGGATGAGCACTTCAATGCTCGTTACACCTTCGACATCCACCAGCAGATTCCTGCTGTCCCCGCTGATGATTCCAGCGAATTGCTGCACACCGGTTCCATCGCTGCTTGGATTGAACCCTCGGGTCAAATCATTGTCGATGCTTTCAAGAATGCATCAGACGATTCACTTCGAAGCTATGACCCTAACCTCCGTCCGGATCTTGTCGAGGACAGGGACTCGGCTTTGCAACGCATTGAGCTGCTGATGGGCCTGAGCCACATCGTGAAGCTCAGCGACGTTGATGGTCAGTGGCTATACCCAGGCCTAGAGCCATGGGAGGTTCTGAAGCACGTAGCCAGCCTCGGCCCAGCCTTGGCGGTGATGACTCAGGGCGGCGATGGTTGCGTGGCGCTTTCCTCGGGACGGCAATTTGATGTCGCTGCCTCTCCCACCAATCTTGTGGACACCATAGGTGCCGGGGACGCCTTCATGTCCGGGCTGCTCTTTGGAGTGCTGGCTAATCCAGAATTCGCTCAAGCTCTTCGTCACGGCGCAACGGCTAAGTCTCAAGATGTTGAAGAGGCACTTCGTCAGGCCTTAACCTCAGCTGCACTGACAGTGGCACAAGCCGGAGCCAATCCCCCGTGGATTAAAGACTTCTCCCTCGCAATCGCTCAGTAACTACGCTTCGCAGCGTTCACGAAAGAATCCAGGACAAAGATGGCTGGCATTACGACTACTTACAAGAATCCTATTTACCTCCAGAGTTCCTTCTCGATGCTCCTGTTCTTCGCATCGTGGGGCATCTGGTGGTCCTTCTTCCAGATCTGGCTCACCAGCGAATCAGCAGGTCTAGGGCTCACCGGGGCACAGGTCGGCACGCTCTACTCGGTAAACTCGCTGGCAACGCTGATCCTGATGTTTGCCTACGGGGCCATTCAGGATCGGCTTGGCGACAGAAAGCATCTGGCCACCATTCTTGCCTCGGTGACCGCCCTGATCGGGCCATTCTGCACGTGGGTCTACCAGCCACTATTGCAGTCCCAGTTCATGGCCGGCGTGCTCATTGGCGCCATTGTCTTGTCAACTGGTTTCCTAGCCGGAGTTGGGCTATTTGAAGCCTTGACCGAACGCTACAGTCGCCGTTTCAACTTTGAATACGGGCAGGCCCGCATGTGGGGGTCCTTTGGCTACGCTCTGGTCGCATTGGCGGCCGGCTTCCTGTTCACTATCAACCCCATGCTGAACTTCTGGATCGGGTCCGTTCTGGGCCTGGCCCATCTCCTGCTGCTGGTGCTGGGCCGTACCAATAGACAGCCAGTGATCGCCGCCGGTTCCGGCAGGAAAATTCTTTCCCCCGCAACTACACCGACAATTCGTGAAATGTTCAGGCTATTCCGGCTGCCGAGTCTCTGGCTGATCATCTTGTTCGTCATGCTATCTTGGACGTTCTACACCGTCTTCGACCAGCAGATGTTCCCCGAGTTCTACACCGGCCTATTTGAATCACCCGAGACCGGACAGCGGGTATACGGAATCTTGAACTCAGTTCAGGTGTTCGTTGAAGCGGCCATGCTTGGCATCATCCCCCTGGTCATGCGCCGGATAGGCATTCGTTCAGCATTGCTACTGGGAGTGGCCATCATGTTTGTCCGCATCATCGGCTGCGCTCTGGTTGACGATCCGGTGCTGGTCTCGGCAATCAAGATGTTGCATGCCATTGAGACACCGCTATTCATCTTGCCGATCTTCCGTTACTTCACGCTGCACTTCAATCCGGCACTGTCGGCAACCCTATACATGGTTGGGTTCCAAGTATCGGCACAGATTGGCAACGTCATTCTGTCCACTCCCCTCGGTGCGCTCCATGACCGTATGGGCTACCAGCAGACCTTCATCGTGATTTCTCTAGTTGTGCTATTAGCTGGGATCTACGGATTCTTCGCTCTCAAAAAAGATGATCAGCAGGTAGATGGTGACCCGTTCATGCGTCATTCAAAAGCTGCCATGAACTCATAGCTGACTATTAGGCGAAGCGGGGTGGGATGTTGTCGAATTCGACGACATCCCACCCCGCTCTCGTTTGAGTAAGGAATGTCAAAAATGCGCAACTTCTGCATTGGGTTTATTTATGTTGCACACCTATTGTCGATGACTTAATTTCATCATTTCGTCACTCTGGATTCCTACGATCTAAACATTGTCGCCACGATAATTACACGGCGAATCACAGAATCATTTTGAAAGGTCTCCATGAAAACATCGTCTTCTGTTCCACGTCGCGGGATATTGGTTGCCGGCACCGCAGCCGCTATCACCGGACTCTTCGCCGCCAACAGCGCCACTGCATCCCCAGCACCGGCTGAGAATCCGGGAACGGCTCCCAGGCCAAAACTGAAATTCGCGGCAGATGGCAAGTTCAAGATCGTTCAGTTCAATGACACCCAGGATGGACCGCGCACCGATCGTCGCACCATTGAGCTGATGGAGAAGGTTCTGGATGCCGAGAAGCCCGGCTTCGCCCTGATCAACGGCGATGTAATCAATGGCTCCTCTCAAACAGTTACCGAAGTCAAGCAGGCTATCAACAACGTCGTGCAGCCGATGGAGTCCCGCGGTATCCCTTGGGCACTTACCTTCGGCAATCACGATGAAGATTCAATGCCCAATGGCACAGGCATGGACGAGGCAAAGATCCTGAACTTCATTCGAGGCTATGAGTTCAATGCCAACTCGAAGAATGACAAGATTGTTGGCGAATCGAATTCCCAGTTGCTGATCGCTTCCTCGAAGACCGCCAAACCTGTCTTTGGCATCTGGCTGCTTGATTCGAACCGCTACGCTCCAAAGACTGTTGGCGGCCAGGACTTCGAGGGCCTCATGTCCTACGACTGGATCCGTCCCGAGCAGATCGCTTGGTATCGCGAGGCTTCCGTAGCCACCGAAAACCGCTACGGCAAGGTTCAGTCGCTAATGTTCTTCCACATACCACTGTGGGAGCACAACCACATGTGGTACGGCGCCCAGTTCACCTCGAACGACGCTGACCACGAGAAGGCCATCAAGAAGCACTCTATCGTCGGAGTGAAGAACGAGGGCGTCTACACCGGCGCATTCAATTCCGGCATGTTCGCCGCGCTGCAGGAACGCGGAGATGTCCGGGGCGTGTACTGCGGCCACGACCACATCAACACCTACATGGGTGACTACTACGGCATCGAGCTCGGCTACGGTCCAGGTACCGGTTTCGGCACCTACGGCCTCGGTGGGACCGAGAACCATCACCTACGCGGCGCCCGGGTCTTCGAACTCGACGAGAACAAGAACAGCGTTTACGCCGGAACCCGCACCGTGTTCGCCAAGGATCTGGGTATCGACATGGGTACTCAGGGACAACCGATCGAAGGGCCACTGCCGCTTCCATAGCCAAGACAAGTTCTGAGCAAGACGAAACCGACCGACGAATGAGCGATTTCGTCTTGCCCAGACTTTTTTTACCGCAGCGAAACTGGTAACGGCAAATTATCGAACAGCTGGAAACCATGGCCGGCGTATTTGTAAAGCGTTCCAGACCTTCTACGAAGACGCCTCCATCCACGAGGAATCCAACCCGGCATCATCTTCGACATGATCATGAAACCGGACTCGATGGGGAGCTACAGCGACAAGGACGTGGACCAGGTCGCCACGAAGTGGGTAGCCCAACACAACCACAAGGGCTCGGACTCACACCTGCAACCTCCCATCGACGTATTCCACGACCGCCGCAGGAATGCCACGCAGGATAACAACACTCTGGAACCGGAACAACCAGTCGAATTCCGCAAAACCGCGGGCGCCTTCAACAAGTCCTACGACTTCTTCTCGCAGGTCATCGACTACGGCAGCACCCGAATCGAGAAATTCGCGATCTACCTGAAGCTACTGGCCAAGGCACTGCAGACCACAGCCGCCGGCAACAGCTTGGACCTTTCCGATGCGGCGCTCACCCACTATGCCCTGAGGTGCAAGAAGCACAGGACCTGGAGCTAGTGGGTGGGCAAGGCAAGGGAATCGAGAGGTGACTGCAGCCGATTCGGGCGTTGTGCGGGAGACGACCCTACGCACTTTCGACGGACAGATTAAGCAGATCAACGAGCTATTCGAAGACACCGGAATCAGCGACGACGACCAAATCAATGCCGTCGAATCGATCATGCGCACGCCGAACCACACGAGCAGTTACAACGTGAAGCGATTGCAAATGGACCGATAGATTTCAGTTCATCGCCAAGTCTTCCCGAGACTATTGACAAGATCACCTACACCTCGGGAGAAGGACGCAAAAGGCAATCAATGCCTAGCTAGAGGTGGATGCCCCGGACGAGATAGTTCATTTTCTTCTTGCGACTGGTTTGCAAGATCGGGCTAGGAAGCCTTCGCAACGTGATGCTATGACGAATCATTACCCTGAGACACATAGACGTACATAGGTGCAAGAGGTCTTGCTGTTCGCTTTTCCACTCAGTGGCTCATGACCCCGTTAGGAGTTTTGTTTAGTCTTGGACCGACAGATCTTGACTACGAATGCCGATTAGGATGGACAACCCTAGAAATTAGTTTGGGGTCCACCGCCTGTACGTGGTGGCCCCAAACTGAGGTTGCTCAGGTGTCTAGCTTCGAGAATTCAAAACGATGTTCGTTACCGGCTGCGAAGAGTCGGTTGCGAATTCCAGCCCAGACGGAGAAACGCCATCAGCAACCAGCTGCGCGCCGAGAGCTGCAACCATTCCGCCGTTGTCCGTGCACAAGCTAAACGGAGGAACCACCAAGGCTATGCCCGCAGAAGCACATCGGGCCGCCAGAAGTTCACGCAGTCGAGTATTCGCCGCCACTCCCCCGCCCAGAAGCAGAGTCTTCAGTCCCTGTTCCTGCATCGCCCGGACTGCCTTCGACGTGATCACGTCTACGACAGCTTCCTGGAATGAAGCGGCAATGTCAGCAACTGGGATCTCTCCGCCGTTGGCCTCGAAGTGCTCGACGCAACGGGCTACAGCAGTCTTCAGTCCTGAGAACGAGAAGTTGTTGCGGTGCTTGCCAGGATTCTCGGCACTGCCCACGAACTTCGGCAGCGACAAGCCGCGAGGGAATCGGAATGCCTTTCGGTCTCCATCCTTAGCCGCCTTGTCGATAGCCGGACCACCTGGATACCCGAGACCCAGCAAACGAGCAGTCTTGTCATAGGCTTCACCGGCTGCATCATCAATCGTGGAGCCCAACAGCTGCACGTCGTTAGTCAGCGAAGTGACCTTCAAGATTTCGGTGTGCCCCCCTGAGACCAGCAGTGCCCCGAAAGTTGGCGGCAATACGGTTCCTTCGAGAACGCCAACACCTACGTGAGCAACCAAGTGGTTGATCCCGTACAACGGCTTCCCTGTAGCCAACGCCAGAGCCTTGGCTGCCGAAACTCCAACCATCAGAGCACCGGCCAGGCCTGGACCGCTGGTCACGGCAATGGCGTCAATGTCATCAAGAGTCAGTTCCGCGGTGTCCAGAGCTGACTGCAGGGTGGGCACAAAGGCTTCCAAATGAGCTCGCGCAGCGATCTCGGGAATCACTCCTCCAAAGCGTACGTGCTCATCCATGGAACTGGAGACAGCGTTAGCAAGCAGCCTATTGCCGCGCACGATGCCCACGCCGGTTTCATCGCAGGAAGACTCGATGCCCAGTACTACGGGTTCTGTGTTGCTCATGCGTTGCGTTCTTCCTCTTGTCCTTGCTGGACATCCAGCGGCAGTCTCATAATAAGCGCGTCTACCCCGCCCTTGTAGTAGCCCTTGCGACGGTGAATGGTAGTGAATCCCATGGATTCATACAGACCAATGGCACCGGGGTTATCAAAGCGAACTTCGAGCATCACATCCAATGCATTCTTCTCGCCTGCGGTCTGGATGAGCAATGCCAAAAGCTTGCGTCCCAAGCCTCGCCCTTGGTAGTCCGGGTGCATGGCAATAGTTTGCACATCGGCAATCGGCAAGACCACGCACAGGCCGGCATAGCCGATAACTCGACCAGAGTCTTCATAGACCCAGTAGGTGCGGGTGTCGCGCTGCGCTAGCTCGGATTCGAAACCAGCCAGTGGCCATGCATCCTCGGGAAACAGCTGCTGTTCCAGCTCGTGGACGGCCAGCAGATCCTCGGCAACCATGGGACGCAGGATGACCTGGTTCGCCTCGTTCATCACTTAGCCTGCTTCATGAACGCCGGAACCTGTGCATCGGATTCACGCAGGTACTGCGGCGAAGTGTCAGACAGATCCTTGCCCGCAGCCAGATCGCTTATGCCTCGGCGGACGAGGTAGCCAGCGTTTGCAATCCATTCAAAGGACTCAGGCATGGGCTTGGCCCCGGCTTCTTCCAATTGCTCGGCATAGATTCCGGCGCCAATGCCGTAGACCGGGAATGCAGGAAGGGCTGAAGCAGCTGAAACATGCGGGCCATCAACCATGGCTCCGTCCTGGTCGTAGCGAGCCCAGTACACTTCTTTGCGGCGCGCATCGGAAGCCACAATGAACTGTGCCGGAGCCTCGCCTGCATCCAGCACCTGTTCGGCGAGCGCATGCAAGGACATCACACCATGCACGGGTACCTGCCATACGAAGCCGAAGGTACGCGCGGCAACCAAGCCAACGCGCAGGCCGGTGAACGGGCCCGGCCCTACGCCAACGATAATGCCAGCAAGGTCTTGGCCTTTCTGTCCATGAGCGTCCA
Organism: Glutamicibacter sp. NPDC087831; assembly: GCF_044742845.1. Taxonomy (NCBI): domain Bacteria; kingdom Bacillati; phylum Actinomycetota; class Actinomycetes; order Micrococcales; family Micrococcaceae; genus Glutamicibacter; species Glutamicibacter sp. NPDC087831. The sequence continues at coordinate 309,278 of NZ_JBIUVH010000001.1, read as the reverse complement.
AGAGTTCCTTGACGTATGCCGACAGGGTTTCGGTCTGGTCGTTCCCCTTGGATGAAACCCGCTGGTCGACAACTAAACCGGTGGCTTTGTCAACCAGTGCCACCGATGCGTTGGCGGAGGTGTCGATAGCTAAGTAGTTAGGCATGCTTCTCTTCCGTGTGCTGCGCAGTTACTGCAGACAGCAAAGTGTCTTTCAACTGGGCAAAGGTGTCCTCGTCCCAGCGCGGGCCGATCCCCTTCAGGCTAAACAACCGCGGCTCGTCCAGCTCTTCCTCCGATTCTTCCCACGGGTTGGCACTCGGTGCGGCCAGGGCTTCGCGGTCCAGCTGGATTTCCAGACGCGAGTCCGTGAGATGTTCCACCTTGCCCAGCCCCCACTCCACAACGGTGACTGAATCAGCCAGCGTTGATTCGAGATCCAGGGTGTCCACGTCGTCGTGGCCCTTCAAGCGGTAGGCATCCACGTGGATCAGTCCGGGGCCATCGCCTAGCGCCGGGTGCTGGCGGGCCAAAACGAATGTAGGCGAGATGATTCCCTCGCGTACATTCAGTCCCACGCCCAGTGACTGAGTCAGGGTCGTCTTACCAGCGCCCAAGGCCCCGGTAAGAATCACCAAGTCTCCGGCTTTGAGCTGGGCACCAAGAGCTTCCCCCAGCGCTTCGGTAACAGTGAGGTCATCTAGTTGGCAGGAGAATTCCCGCACCGGGTTACTCACCGGCTTCACCCCAGCTGCCTTCGATGTAGTAGCGGGGCACGCGCGGAGAAATGCGGGTTACCACTTCGTAGTTGATGGTGTTCGCCGCATAGGCCCAAGTGTTCACCGACTGCCCGCCTTTACCGAAGATAATCGCCTCGGCGCCGAGGAAGTCCTCAGGCTTGATGTCCGCGCCCAGATCAATGACGCACTGGTCCATGGCGATGCGTCCGCGTACCGGGTAGGTGCGTCCGTTAACTGTTACCGGCGCACCTGTTGCGATGCGCGGCAAACCGTCTGCATAGCCCATGGGGATCAGCCCGAGGTAGGTCTCCGCTTCAGTCTTGTAATTCAGGCCGTAGGACACGCCCTGCCCCGGATGGACCTTCTTGACGTTAGCCACGCGGGTCTTCACTGTCATGGCTGGACGCAGGCCGAAACTTTCTGGCGAGTCGGTTTCAAAGGGGCTCAGGCCATACAAGCCCAACCCCAAGCGCACCATGTCGTGGTGCGAATCAGGTCGCGAAAGGATACCCGGCGTATTGGCGATATGGCGCACTTCAAGATCGAAGCCGGCTGCTTCTACCAGTTCTATGGCCTTGTTGAAGATTTCCAGCTGCTCGTCCGTTTCGGGCCGCTCTGGCTCATCTGCGACCGCGAGGTGGGAGAAGATGCCAACTACGCGCAGCAGTCCTTCTTCTTGGAAGTCGCTGGCGCGGTTCAACAGATCAGGCAGGGCATCCATAGTTGAGCCATTGCGGCCCAGTCCTGTGTCCACCTTGATGTGGATACGTGCCGGTGTCTGCACGGCACGTGCTGCGGCGGCAACGTATTCCAGCTCCCAGCCTGAGACTCCCAGATCAAGACCGGCATCAATGGCGGCCTCGAATGGGGTGTCCTCGGTGTGCAGCCAGGCCATCATGGGAGCATCGATGCCCGCTTCACGCAGGGCGAGAGCTTCCGTGGCATGGGCACACCCGATCCAGCGGGCGCCGCCCTCCAAGGCGGCCTTGGCTACGGGGATAGCTCCATGGCCGTAGGCGTCTGCTTTGACGACGGCCATAACTGCAGCTGGGGCTACAACATCAGAAATCTGCTTGACGTTGTTGCGGATGGCCGACAAGTCAATGACTGCACGACGTTCAAATCCGATAGCCTGTGCACCGCTGGTGCTCTTTGTCAGGTTGCTTTCTTCAAGCGCTTCAGAGTTCACCTATTCATCTTCGCACTTTTCGGTTCCGCTTGCCTTGTTCACCCGTGCGCAGTTCGGCACATAGTGCGAGTTAAAGTCGGAAGGGGCGGACCCAAGCAACTGTGTTGCTGGGTCCGCCCCTTTGAGACGGATGTTTGTCAGGGCTTAGCGCAGAGTCTTCAGCTCGTCGCGGATCTGGGCGAGCAGCTCCAGCTGTGGATCTACTTCTTCCTCTGGCTCTTCTGCACCGGCAGCACGGCGTGCAGCCAGTCGCTCGTTGAGCTTGGTCATTGGCAGAACCAGCGCGAAGTAGACAGCTGCAGCAATCAGCAGGAAGTTGACCAGTGCAGTCAGGAAGACACCGAACTTGATGTCAACGCCGTCAATGGTTAGCAACAAGAAGCTGTCGAAGTTTGGAGATCCAACCAGGGCGGCGATCAATGGCATCAGCACATTATCGACCAAGGCGGTGACTACAGCGCCGAAGGCAGCGCCGATAACAACAGCAACGGCCAGATCGACAACGTTGCCCTTCATAATAAAATCGCGGAAACCTTTTAGCATGGTTAGAGCATACACAGGAAAATCACAGCACGACTACGAATTTGGGCTCCGATCTGTAATAGTTCGGCAAACTCACAGAAATCGTTTGCTTAAATATCAGCTGAAGAAGCCTAGATTTTCCTCAATAGCATCCTGCGCACCGAGTGATCCGCCGCCTTGCGCAGTACTAATTGCGCCCGCCCACGCGTAGGCAAGACGTTTTCCCTGAGGTTCGGCTCGTTAATGCGCTTCCAGATACCGTGAGCAGTTTCCCGTGCCTCGACATCAGTGAGCTGGGCATAGCGGTGGAAGTAGCTGGCAGGGTCGGAGAAGGCACCGGAGCGCAGACGCATGAACCGCTTGATGTACCACTCTTCGATATCCGCGGTACGCGCATCCACGTAGACGGAGAAGTCGAAGAAGTCGCTCAGGGCCAGGCCCACGGTCCCATCGGAACGGGTTCGAGCAGGCTGCAATACGTTCAGTCCCTCGACAATCAATACCTGCGGTGAGCGGATTACGTTGCGCTCCCCCGGGATGATGTCGTAGGTCAGGTGCGAGTAGACCGGAGCGCTTACTTCTGGGGCACCGGACTTTACCGCCGAGACAAAGCGCAGCAGCGCCCGCCGGTCATAGGATTCGGGGAACCCCTTGCGGTGCATGATCCCGCGGCGCTCGAGCTCGGCATTCGGGTACAAGAAGCCATCAGTGGTTATGAGCTGGACATCAGGCGTATGCGGCCAGCGGCGCAGCATTTCCTGCAGTACACGGGCAGTTGTGGACTTCCCCACGGCAACCGAGCCGGCGACGCCGATGACAAAAGGCGTGCGGCTGGTCTGCTCGCCCAAGAAGGTAGTGGTTGCCTGATGCGTCGCGCCGGCACCCTCGACATAAAGCGACAGCAGGCGGCTCAGTGGCAGGTAGACGTCCCGGACCTCTTGCAAGTCCAGCTGGTCGCCGAGGCCGCGTAGCCGCTCAATGTCCGAGTAGTTCAGCGGCTGTTCCATTTGATTGGACAGGCGCGCCCATGTCTCGCGCTCCAGTTCAACGAAAGGCGAGATAGGCGTTTCAAGTGTTCCGTGTGGTTCCACGAGGGTAAATTCTGCCAAGAATATGCTCCACATCCCAATTAACAACATCAACAAGGCAATTGGATTAGTCAAAAAACGGCCGACTGGTGATCTAAGACATAGGTAATTTTGAGTGCTCCGACACGATTATTCCCATCGATGGGCATTGAACCGGTAGGATTTTTCCCATGTGCGGAATTGTTGGATATGCAGGAACCTCGAGCCAGGTCGCCGATCATGGCGCCCTCGACGTTCTAATTGAAGGTTTGCGTCGGTTGGAATACCGCGGCTACGACTCGGCTGGTGTCGCTGTTGTTGCCGATGGCGCCATTCATTCTCGTAAGAAGGCCGGCAAGCTGGTCAATCTGGAAAATGAAATTGCCGAGTCCCCATTGCCTAAGTCGATGACCGGCATTGGGCATACCCGTTGGGCAACCCACGGTGGTCCGAGCGATCAGAACGCTCACCCACACCTGGCCGATGGTGGCAAGCTTGCCATGATCCACAACGGAATTATTGAAAACTTCGCCGGCATCAAGGCCGGCTTGGCAGCCGAGAGCGTTGAATTCCTCTCGGATACCGATACCGAGGTTGCCGCAGCTCTGCTGGGTAAGCTCTACAGCTCCGAGGCCGAAGGCGATTTGACCCGCGCCATGCAGCTTGCTGTTCAGCAGCTCGAAGGTGCTTTCACCCTCTTGGCAGTTCACCAGGACCACCCAGGTGTTGTCGTTGCGGCTCGCCGCAACTCCCCTCTGGTTCTCGGTCTGGGCGATGGCGAAAACTTCCTGGGTTCGGATGTCTCCGGCTTCATCGACTTCACCCGTCGTGCCGTAGAACTGGGCCAGGACCAGATCGTAACCATCACCCCGGATAACCATTCCATCACCGACTTCGACGGCAACCCGGCCGAAGGCAAGGAATTCACCGTTGACTGGGATGCAGCCAGCGCTGAAAAGGGCGGCTTCCCATCCTTCATGGAGAAGGAAATCTTCGACCAGCCTGCAGCTGTTGCCGACACCCTGCTGGGCCGCTCGGACGCTGATGGCCGACTGACCCTGGACGAACTGCGTATCGCTCCAGAGGAACTGGCCGAAATCTCCAAGATTGTTGTTCTTGCTTGCGGCACCTCGGCATATGCCGGCTCCGTGGCCAAGTACGCTATCGAGTCCTGGTGCCGTATCCCGGTAGAAGTTGAGCTCTCCCACGAGTTCCGCTACCGCGAGCCAATCGTGGACGAAAAGACCCTGATCGTTTCGATCTCCCAGTCCGGCGAAACCATGGACACCTTGATGGCTGTGCGTTACGCCAAGGAGCAGGGCGCCAAGACCATGTCGATCTGCAACACCAACGGATCGACCATCCCACGCGAATCGGATGCGGTGCTGTACACCCACGCTGGTCCGGAAATTGCTGTGGCTTCCACCAAGGCATTCCTGGCACAGATCACCGCAACCTACCTGCTGGGCCTGTATCTGGCGCAGCTGCGCGGCAACCTGTTCCAGGGCCAGATCAAGGACATCCTTGCCGACCTGGGCAAGATCCCTTCCAAGATCCAGGACGTCTTGGACCGCGCGGAAGAGATCAAGGATCTGGCACGCAACATGTCAGATGCCAACTCCGTGCTGTTCCTGGGCCGCCACGTAGGCTACCCGGTAGCAATGGAAGGCGCCTTGAAGCTCAAGGAAATCGCCTACATCCATGCTGAAGGCTTCGCCGCTGGCGAGCTGAAGCACGGCCCTATCGCCCTGATCGACGATGGCCAGCCAGTGTTCGTCGTAGTTCCTTCCCCTCGTGGTCGCGACTCGCTGCACTCCAAGGTTGTCTCCAATATCCAGGAAGTGCGCGCCCGTGGCGCTAAGACCCTGGTTATTGCCGAAGATGGCGATGCTGCGGTCAAGGACTTCTCCGAGTGGGTCTTCTACGTGCCAGAAACCCCAACCCTGCTGATGCCTCTGCTGGCCACCGTGCCACTGCAGATCTTCGCTTGCGAACTGGCATCCGCCAAGGGCTTCGATGTCGACCAGCCACGCAACTTGGCCAAGTCGGTGACCGTGGAGTAATCCACCGAGCACCAGAATTGCGGGCATTCCCTTTCCGGGAATGCCCGCAATTTTTATGCCCTGCAAGCACTGGATAAACTGATAGGCATGATTGCAGGAATTGGAGTGGACATCGTTGATGTGCCGCGTTTTGGCCGCCAGCTCGAGAAGACTCCACGCTTGCGTGAACGGCTCTTCACCGAAGAAGAGCGGGGCCTGCCCCTGCGATCCCTGGCGGCCCGCTTCGCGGCCAAGGAAGCCATCGCCAAGGCGCTGGGAGCTCCTGCGGGCATGAACTGGCAGGACTGCACTATCCGCAAAGATGAAGCCGGTGATCCCCAGGTTCACAACACTGGTTCAGTGGCCGCTGCCAGCGAGCTGCGTGGCATCAAATCATGGCATCTGACCATGTCCCACGATGGAGATATGGCTATCGCAATGGTGGTTGCAGAACGCTAGGCACCAACGCCACGACGAAAGAATAACGACACGCATCTCATTAAATAGGGCATCGCACAGGTGCCTTGAGTATTGTTTGTCTTATGATTCCTGTCTACAGTGTTGCGCAAATTCGTGCGGTTGAAGCCCAGGAGAACTCCAAGCGGGGCGAGACCAGCTTAATGAAGCAAGCAGCCGCCCATTTGGCTTCAACGGCAGTCGCCATGCTGACCGAGAATTCCAGCGCCGATCCGGCTTTCGTGGTGGCGCTTATCGGCCCGGGCAACAACGGTGGAGATGGCTTGTATGCACTGGCAGAGCTCCAACTGCAGAAGATTTCCACTCTGGCTCTGCAGTGCCACGAACAGATCCATGCCGAAGGTGCTGCAGCATATCAAGCTGCCGGCGGTACCGTGCTGGACCTCTCCGACGGTCAAGGCGAATTAGCTAATGCCTCGCTCATTATTGACGCCATCTACGGCCTTGGATACCGTGCCGGCTCTGATTTGCCGAAGCTTCCTGCTGGCGCACGGGTGCTGGCCTGCGATATTCCTTCAGGCCTGGATCCTGAAACGGGCGTTGCGCAGGACTCTGTTCTTCGCGCAGAACGCACGGTAACTTTCGGTGCCATGAAATCCGGTCTTCTGTCTGTAGACGGACCGCTGGTTACCGGTGACATTACCGTGGCAGATCTCGAATTCGACTTTTCTTCCGTCCAAGCTGGAACGCAGCTTGTGGACGAGGTGGCCACTCGCGAGCTGCTGGACCAGCACCGCTCTTGGCGGGATGCCGGACGGCACAAGTACCAGCGTGGAGTCCTGGGACTCATCGCCGGTTCCGGCCTTTATCCCGGAGCTGCTCAGCTGACCGCCAAGGCCGCTGTAGCCTGCGGCGTCGGATTGCTTCGCACCCACGTGCCAGAATCCATTCAGCCGCTCATGGCCGTCGCCGTGCCGGAGTCCGTGCCACTGGATGATGAGCAGATCAAGGAAGCGCTGTCTTCCTCCCGCCGTCAGATTCACGGCAAGGGCGCCAAGATCAAGGCTTGGGCCATTGGCCCGGGCTTGGATGGACGCACTCCCCCGACTGGCGCCATCGCTGATGTCTTTGCCAGCCCGCAGCCGGCCGTCATTGACGCGTCCGGATTGGAAGTCGTTCCTGCCGGCCCAAGCGAGCAGCCTCGCGTGCTGACGCCTCATGCCAAGGAACTGCGCATGCTGCTCAGCCGCGCTGGAGTGAAGATCACTCCCGATGAGATTTCCCAGGACCCGATTCGCTGGACCCGGTGGGCCGCCCTGGCATACAACGCCGTGGTCCTGCTCAAGGGACCAACCAGCTACATTGTGGCCCCCAATGGCGACAGCCTGATGGTGAGCCACTCGGCACCAGAATTGGCCACTGCAGGCAGCGGCGATGTCCTGACCGGCATCCTGGGCTACATGCTCTCCGACAGCTCGCTCACGGGCACCGAAGGCCTGCGAACCGTGCCTAACCGCCGCATGATGGAACTGACCGCGTGTGCCGCTTACATTCATGGCCACCTGGGCCGGGTGACCGCTTCAGAGGGAACTGTCAATGCTTCGCGCCTGATCGAGAACCTGCCTAAGGTCATGAAGCAGTTCGGCTTCTAGGCTCTGGGTCCCTCTAGAGGCCGCCAGAAACTTTGAGAACGCTGCCGGTGGTGTAGGCGGCTTCGCTAGACAATAGCCAAGCCACCGCACCGGCTACTTCTGTCGGCTTGCCTGCGCGTCCCATCGGGATCGTCTCGGCGATTTGCGCAGGGCGCTGTGGATCCTTATGGAATTCAGTCCAAAGCGTTCCCGGGCTAACCGCATTCACTCGGATGCCGTCCTTAGCCAGTTCCTTGGACAGTCCCACTGTCAAGGCTTCTACTCCGGCCTTGGCTGCAGCGTAATGCACGTACGTGAAGGGGCTTCCGGATTCAGCCGCCACCGATGAAATGTTCACGATTGCACCACCGCCATGTGACCGGAGCAGGGTTAGCGCATATTTAATGCAGGTAATTGGGCCCAGAAGGTTCACGTTCAGATCCGCGGCGATATCGGTCAACTCGTTGTCTGCCAGATTTCCGATGGCCGTCGCTGATCCCGCGTTGTTTACCAGTCCTTCAAGTTCCCCAATGTCCTTCACTCGGGCGAAGAACCTTGCCACTGATTCTTCATTGGCGCAGTCGATCTGCAGGATATGGCAAATCGCGCCGAGCTCACGGACTTTATCTGCCACTGCCTGCGCCGATTTCTCATCCTGCCTGTAGCCGATGATCAAGTTGCGGTCGGTGGCTAGACGCAGCGCAATCGCGGCTCCTAACCCACGACCACCGCCGGTGACCACAGTGTATGCCATGCGGCTCCCCCTCTCTTGCAGTTGCGGTCGCGTACCGCAGCTAGCTTCAGGAAGCCTGTACCGGAATCGAGGTAGTTGCCGGAGCCATGTTGCCCAGCTCGAAGTATTCACCCGGACCGGTAACAGTCCAGCCCTGATTCCGCCATTCAGGGCGGTCCAGGACGTTGCGCCCGTCAATCAGCTGCTTGTTGGCCACTAGATCCGCCAGATCCGACGGATTCAGTTCGCGGAATTCATTCCATTCGGTCAGCACCAAGGTCAGGTCCGCATCCTTCGCCGCTTCCTTGAAGGAATCAACGTAGTTCAAGCGCGGGAAACGGCCGGCAGCGTTGGCGTTGCCTTCTGGGTCGTAGACCGAGACTTCAGCGCCCTCGTTGTACAGGCGGACGGCGATATCCAGTGCTGGCGAGTCCCGCACATCATCGCTGTTCGGCTTGAAAGTCACGCCGAGTACGCAGACATGCTTGCCTGCCAGCTCATTGCCCAGCATGTGCGAGGCCAGCGAGACCACGCGGTCACGGCGTCGCAAATTGATCTGGTCGACTTCAGCCAAGAAGCCCATGGTCTGGCTCAGGCCAAGTTCGCTGACGCGTGCTTGGAGGGCTCGAATGTCCTTGGGCAGGCAACCGCCACCGAAGCCCACTCCAGCGTTCAGGAAACGGCGTCCAATGCGCTTATCGTGGCCAATGGCGTCGGCAAGGACCTTAATGTCGCCGCCTACGGTTTCAGTCACCTCCGCAAAGGCGTTGATGAAAGAAATCTTGGTAGCCAGGAAGGCGTTGGCTGCAACCTTGACCAGTTCTGCAGTCTCCAGGTCCGTGGCGATCTCCGGAGTGTCCAAGGCAAGGATCGGTGCATAGACTTTGCGCAGCAGTTCCAGTCCGTGTTCATGCTCCAGGCCGTAGACCAGGCGATCGGGGCGCAGGGTATCCTGGACGGCGAAGCCTTCTCGAAGGAACTCCGGATTCCATGCCAGCGCGATGCTGCTTCCGTTCTTGGCGTCTTGGGCAATTTTCTCGCTCAGCCGGCGTGCGGTGCCTACCGGCACGGTGGACTTCCCGACAATCAGCGCTTCGCCGGTGATGTGCTCCAGCAGCGAATCCACAGCACCGTCTACGTAGGACATGTCTGCGGATTGCGAGTCGGCGCGCTGCGGGGTGCCCACGGTGATGAAGTGGATATCCGCGCCGGCAGCGACTTCTGCGTAGCTGTCGGTGAAGCGCAGGCGTCCGGAGGCCACATGCTTGCGCAGCAGTTCTGGCAGGCCTGGCTCGTGGAAGGGCAGAACGCCAGCGGCCAGTGCTTCCAGCTTGGCTTTGTCTACGTCCAGTCCAATGACTTCATAGCCCAGTTCAGCCATGCAGGCGGCATGGGTTGCACCGAGGTAGCCGGTGCCGATCACGCTGATGCGTAAAGTCACGAAAGTCCTTCTCTCCGAGAACGCGAACCGATATCAGTTTCTATTAGTTAGCATGCCACACCCCCGCAGCGTGTTCCGGCGTGGAACGCGCTGCGGGGGTGTGAGTTTTCTTGATATTTACGTGTTGGTTGCTGGGAAGCTACTGGGCCTAGAGGGCCAGATGCTCCTTGACCGATCCTGCCAGAGCTTCGGCTTCGGCCTGGGCCTGCTCGTGGGTAGCTGCCTCGACCATGACGCGAACTACTGGCTCGGTCCCCGATGGACGCAGCAGCACACGGCCGGTGGTGCCCAAGCGTGCCTCAGCAGCGGCAATTGCCCGCTGCAGCGGTTCGCATTCTGGAACGCTGGCCTTGTCTACGCCGCGTACGTTGATCAGCACCTGTGGCAGGACGGTCAGCACGGCAGCAAGTTCCTTCAGGGTCTTGCCGGTAGCCTTCACGCGGGCCGCGATCATCAGGCCGGTCAGCACGCCGTCGCCGGTGGTGGCGTGCTTGGAGAAGATCACGTGGCCGGATTGCTCGCCACCCAGGGAGTAATCGCCTTCGCGCATGCCTTCGAGCACGTAGCGGTCCCCCACGCCGGTCTGCTTAACAGTGATGCCTGCTGCTTCCATGGCCAGGGTCAGGCCGAGGTTGCTCATCACGGTGGCAACCAGGGTGTTGTCCTTGAGTTCGCCGCGGTCCTTCATGTCCAGTGCCATGACGGCCATGATCTGGTCACCGTCGACGACGGTGCCTTCATGGTCTACTGCGAGACAGCGGTCAGCGTCGCCGTCGTGCGCGATGCCCAGGTCCGCGCCGTGCTCCAGCACAGCGGCCTGCAGCTTCTCCAGGTGGGTGGAGCCGTAGCCGTCATTGATGTTGATGCCGTCTGGATCTGCGCCAATCACGACGATCTCTGCGCCGGCAGCCTTGAACACCTCTGGGGAGCAGCCCGAAGCAGCGCCGTGGGCGCAGTCCAGAACTACCTTCATGCCATCCAGCCGGTTGGGCAGGGCCTGCAGCAGGTGCATGATGTAGCGGTCCTCAGCGTCGGCGAAACGCGAGACTCGACCTACCTCACCGCCGGTTGGACGTGGCTTTGGCATCTTCAAGCAGGCTTCGATGGCATCTTCCAGCGCATCGTCCAGCTTTTTGCCGCCACGGGCCAAGAACTTAATACCGTTATCCGGAGCCGCGTTGTGCGAAGCGGAGATCATGACACCGAAATCGGCGTTCAGGTCCCCTACCAGGAATGCCGCCGCAGGAGTCGGCAGCGTGCCGGCATCCATGACGTCTACGCCGGAGGCGGCCAGGCCGGCCTCAATTGCGGCAGACAGGAAGTCACCACTGATGCGCGGGTCCTTGGCAACCACAGCGACCGGCTTGTAGCCGTCCTCTGGCTGGCTCAAGCCCAGCACCACCGATGCCGCCTGCGCCAGTTCCAGCGCGAGCTCGGGAGTTAACAGTTCGTTTGCTTTTCCTCGGACCCCATCGGTCCCAAATAACCTTGCCATCGCCTTCAATCATATGCCCTCTGCATTGATTTATACGGCTTAAAGTCCCGCATTGGCAGTGAGATGAGAAAAGATTAATGGGATCTTGCAGTCTTCGGCGTTAAAAGTCCAAAGGCCCCGGTGTCCTTTGCAGGATGCCAGGGCCTTTGGAAAGACCTTGAAGCAAGGTTTAGCGCTTCGAGAACTGCGAAGCCTTACGTGCCTTCTTCAGACCAGCCTTCTTGCGCTCGATGACGCGTGCGTCACGAGTCAAGTAGCCAGCCTTCTTCAGGGTAGCGCGGTTTGCATCGCGATCGATCTCGTTCAGCGAGCGAGCGATACCCAAACGCAGTGCACCGGCCTGGCCGGAAATGCCGCCACCGTTGATACGAGCGATAACGTCGTAAGCACCCTCAAGACCAAGGATCTTGAAAGGCTCGTTGACGTCCTGCTGGTGCAGCTTGTTAGGGAAGAAGTTCTCCAGGGTGCGACCGTTAACGGTCCACTTGCCGGTGCCTGGTACCAGGCGAACGCGGGCGATAGCCTGCTTGCGACGGCCAACTGCTGCACCTGGAACGGTCAGCGGAGCGCGCTCGGTTTCGGCAACTACAGCCGAAGCAGAGGTCTCGGTGGTGTAAGTCGAAGGGGTCTCGCCTTCGAATTCAGTGGTTTCTTCAGCGTTCTGAGCCACGATAATCTCCTATTAAGTATTTCTTCTCGGGGCCAGGACTACTGAGCGACCTGGGTGATTTCCAGTGCCTTTGGCGACTGAGCAGCGTGTGGGTGCTCGGCGCCGCGGTAGACCTTCAGCTTCGACAGCTGGGCATCGGAAAGCTTGTTCTTAGGCAGCATGCCCTTGATGGCCTTCTCAACAGCCAGTACTGGGTTCTTTTCCAGCAAGTCTGCGTAGTTGATGCTCTTCAGGCCACCTGGGAAACCGGAGTGGCGGTAAGCGCGCTTGTTCAGCAGCTTCTTACCGGTCAGTGCAACCTTGTCTGCATTGATGATGATGACATGGTCGCCCATGTCCATGTGTGCAGCATAGGTTGGCTTGTGCTTGCCGCGCAGCAGGGTTGCGGCCTGGACGGCGAGACGGCCGAGTACTACGTCGGTGGCGTCAATGACAAACCACTGACGAGTCTGGTCAGCCGGCTTTGGGGTGTACGTACGCACAGTAATTGCCTTACGTTGATTCGTTTCTGGTCAAACAGTCGCTTGGCTGAAGGCGGTGAGATCCCCCAGTGACAGGCACTGTCGTGTTGTTCTTGTGTTTAGACCAGTACGCCAGGTGAGGACTGATGATAACCGGCCGTCCATATATTGTTCGCACACCCAGCAGACCAGCGACTATGCAACTAAGCCGTCACGCTTGGGCGTGTAGTGTCGAACGTGGACATACACAACTCATAAAAGTTTAGCGGATTAAAGTGTTTCCGGCCAAAAAAGCATGTACGTCGTGAGCAACAACACCCTTAAGATCCCGGGGATTATCGGTTAATCAGCTTTCCATGCAGGCTTCGTCAACTTCGGCTTCGGTTCGCCGTGCGCGGGTCAGAAGTGCTCGTTCTGCCAGTTCTTCAGCCTCTGGGTAGTAGACCTCTTCGAGGACCAGAGCCCGCGGGTGCGAAAGCTTGGTCTTGGAGTCGCGGACCATCTGTTCCAGCCGCTGGGCCAGGAACCCCGGTTGCTCACGCCCATCCCCCACCATCATCGCGGCACCGATTAGCGCACGGACCATGTTGTGGCAGAAGGCATCGGCCTTCAAATGGGCCAGCACCAAGCCGTCGGCTCCGCGGGTGAAGGTGAATTCCTGCAGGGTACGAATGGTCGTGGCATGCGGACGGGGCTTGCAGTAGGTCAAGAAGTCGTGGCGGCCCAGCACGCTTTGCGCCTCGCGATTCATCGCCTCGACATCCAGCTCTTCACGGTGCCACGTGGTCAGGTGGCGGGTCAGTGGATCCCAGCGCTGCTGCCCATCGGCAATCCGGTAGGAGTAGCGGCGGGCCAGCGCAGAGAAGCGGGCATCGAAGCCTTCTGGTGCGCGTTCGGCTTCATGCACCCAAACGGCACCATCTTGACGGCCAAGGATGCCGTTGATGCGGCGTACGAGCGCAGGACCGGGAGCCAAGGGCGCCTTGCGTGGCAGTCCCGCGTATTCTTCCTCGGTCAAATCGAAGTGCACCACCTGGTGGCGGGCATGCACACCTGCATCGGTGCGTCCGGCAACAACCACGCGCACGCGGCGCCGGATCATCATTTCCAGGGCCTCTTCAACCAGCTGCTGCACGCCCAAGACATTGGGCTGGCGAGCCCAACCGCTATAGGCGGCACCGTCGTATCCGAGCACCATGCGCATGCGGATCCATGCTGGTGCTGCAGTGGCCCCCAATGCGGTGGTGCCCATTGGATCGATGCTTTCTGGCTGAGTACTCATGTATTCAATTATGCGTAAGCAGACGCGCAACCGTCGAATCAAGTGCCCGCCTTCACGCCGTTATCCACAGGCGCCAAAACGAGAGCTGCTGCCGGGAGTAGCCTATGTGCATTCCACGGACCTGCCGCGCAGGCGGCTGGTTCACTAGCAACGTTCTAAGGACTCGCCATGTTCAGGAATGCAGTTAGCTTTGTCGCGATATCAGTTGCTGTCCCGCTCTGCTTAAGCGGCTGCAGTTCGGGACAGCTGAGTACAAAGCAATCATGCGCCCTCATTAATGAACTGGCCGTAGAACATTCCATCGAGGAAAAGTGGGCCCTGGCATATATGGGAATTCTTGCGCAGAATTCACAACCTGCGATTGAGGCTATGGAAACAGCCATCGGCATCCACCGGGAAGTCTCCGAGCAAACTGGCAATAGGCACTTGCGCACTGCATTGCGGTCCGAAATCGAAAACTACCAAGACTTCATTGACCTCATTGCCAATCGCTACTTTGACGATCCAACGCTCGCGTCAGACGTTGAGGCAACCGAGGGCGGACTGCAAGATCAATACACCGACTATGTGCGTGAAACGTGCCCAGCTTCCGCTTCTGAACCTGATCCGTCCGCTTCTTAGGAACCCGCTGCTTGCCGATCCGCTCATGTCATACACTGCCTGCAATAACTCCTGATTATAGAATAAACAGGTACTTATCGGTGCCTCACGTGCTGGGCCATCGGATCATCATCGTCTAAGGATCTCCATGTTGAAAAAGTTCGCGGCATCTTCCGCTGCGCTCACCCTTGCATCTGTCATGCTCACTGGTTGCAGTGCAGGCAAAATGTCCACCGAGGAAACCTGCGTTTACATCAACGACCAGGTGGCTGAACGCGAACTGCAGAAGAAGGCGGAGGACTCCAGCGCTGAGCTCTTGGCTGGCGATACATCGGCTTATGCCGAGATCATGAACGAGTTTGATTCCATCCTGGGCGAAGCCGCTGAGAACACGAAGGACAACAAGCTTGCCACGTCCTTGAATGCGGCATCGGAGCAGACCAAGAAAATGGCTGGCCTGATGGCTGAGGGCAACAGCAGCAACATGATGGAAATTTCGCAGAAGATCGCCGAACTGGATACGACTGAAGCTTCCGAGGCTACCGAATACCTGAATACGGCTTGCCCGGACATGGATTCGTTCAGCTAGGCAATTCCAAGATGCGGATGCCCCTGCCCTCCAACTGACGGGCAAAATCACCCGCGTCTTCACGCAAACAGGCATAAAAAAGATTCCCGTTGGTTCCTTGCGGATCCAACGGGAATCTTTTTCGGCTTTGCAGGCAGAGAGCATTAGCTCGAAGGGGCTTAGGCCTCTTCGGTCTCAGCAGCCTTCTCGGCAGCCTTGGTGGCTTCCTTGACGACAGCCTGCTTTGGCGAAACTGGCTCCATCACGAGCTCGATAACAGCCATAGGAGCGTTGTCGCCCTTGCGGTTACCGATCTTGGTGATGCGGGTGTAGCCACCCTCGCGGTTTGCCATTGCTGGTGCGATGTTCTCGAACAGTTCGTGAACGATCGACTTGTTGGTGCGCGAACGCGAAGCGATGACGGCCTGGACGCGGCGACGCGAAGCCAGGTCTCCGCGCTTAGCGAAGGTGATCAGGCGCTCTGCGTGTGGACGCAGACGCTTGGCACGGGTCAGGGTGGTGGTGATCTTCTTGTTCTCGAAGAGCTGTGCCGACATGTTAGCGAAAATCAATCGCTCATGTGCTGCACTGCCGCCGAGACGCGGACCCTTGGTAGGGGTAGGCATTGTGGTTCTCCTAGATGAATAACCCGTACTGGACGAATATTTCGTTCAGTCGGATGAAGTAGTGTGTCGCTAGACGCGGGTCTTACAGACCTTCGTCGTATTCGTCGCCATCGTCGATGGCGCTACGAGCGGCCAGATCGAAGCCTGGAGGGGAATCCTTCAGGGCCAGACCCAGTTCAACCAGCTTGGCCTTGACTTCGTCAATGGACTTCGCACCGAAGTTGCGGATGTCCATCAAGTCGGCCTCGGAGCGGGTTACGAGTTCACCCACAGAGTGGATGCCCTCACGCTTCAAGCAGTTGTACGAACGAACGGTGAGTTCCAGATCCTCGATCGGCAGCGCCATGTCAGCAGCCATAGCTGCATCGGTTGGCGATGGACCGATTTCGATACCTTCAGCCTGAGTGTTCAGTTCGCGGAACAAACCGAACAGCTCAACCAGGGTGGTACCTGCGGATGCAACTGCATCGCGCGGGGTGATCGATTCCTTGGTCTCCACGTCAACGATCAAACGATCGAAGTCGGTGCGCTGCTCGACACGGGTTGCTTCCACGCGGAAGGTCACCTTCAACACTGGGGAGTAGATCGAATCAACTGGGATTCGACCGATCTCGCCATCAATGTTCTTGTTCTGAGCGGCAGACACATAGCCACGGCCGCGCTCAATGGTCAGTTCCATGTCGAACTTGCCATTGGCGTTGAGGGTGGCGATGTGCAGATCAGGGTTGTGGAACTCCACACCTGCTGGAGGGGTGATGTCCGCTGCAGTAACGATGCCCGGGCCCTGCTTGCGCAGGTAGGCAACGACTGGCTCGTCGTGCTCGGAAGATACCGACAGGTTCTTGATGTTCAAGACCAGTTCGGTGACATCTTCCTTGACACCGGCTACGGTGGTGAACTCGTGCAGTACACCGTCAATTCGAACACTGGTGACAGAAGCACCAGGAATCGAAGAGAGCAGAGTACGGCGGAGCGAGTTACCAAGGGTGTAGCCAAAGCCTGGCTCCAGTGGTTCGATAACGAACCGGGAGCGGTTTTCGGCAACTACTTCTTCGGTCAGGGTTGGGCGCTGCGTAATGAGCACTTACATTTCCTTTCAGCGAGCGTCCGCTATATGACGCCTCACGGGGGTGGAAACGACGGTAGCCTGAGGTGGCCGTTCGTCTTTTTGCAGGCTAATAAGTCCAAGATAGTCACCGGAGCACCCACGAGTGAATGCTTCGGTGACTTCTTAGGCTAAGCCTAGCGAATCAATTAGACGCGGCGACGCTTCGATGGGCGGCAACCGTTGTGAGCGCTTGGGGAAACATCCTGGATGGATCCAACCTCAAGGCCAGCAGCCTGCAGCGAACGGATCGCGGTTTCGCGTCCCGAGCCTGGGCCCTTGACGAAAACGTCAACCTTGCGCATGCCGTGCTCTTGAGCGCGCTTTGCAGCGGACTCAGCAGCCATCTGGGCAGCGTATGGGGTCGACTTGCGCGAACCCTTCATGCCTACCTCGCCGGCCGAAGCCCACGAGATAACAGCGCCAGTCGGATCGGTGATCGATACGATGGTGTTGTTGAAGGTGCTCTTGATATGCGCCTGTCCCTGCGCAATATTCTTTTTGTCCTTGCGACGCGGCTTACGTACCGCTCCACGAGTCTTTGGGGGCATTTCTTCTCCTACGAAAAAAGTATTTGAACTAGATCGCTAAGATTTAGCGAGTCTTCTTCTTACCTGCGACGGTACGCTTCGGGCCCTTACGGGTACGTGCGTTGGTCTTGGTGCGCTGACCGCGGACCGGCAGGCCCTTACGGTGACGAATACCTTCGTAGGATCCGATCTCAACCTTGCGGCGAATGTCAGCCTGAACCTCACGGCGCAGGTCACCTTCAACCTTGTAGGTGCCTTCGACGAAGTCGCGCAGCTGCACGAGCTGGTCATCGGTGAGATCCTTGACGCGAGTGTCCGGGCTGATGCCGGTCGCTGCGATGGTCTCTTCTGCACGGGTCTTGCCCACGCCGTAGATGTAAGTCAGCGCGATAATTACGCGCTTCTCGCGTGGAATGTCCACGCCTGCTAAACGAGCCAAGTGGCTACCTTTCAACGAACGGAGGTCTGGAGCAGTACCTTCCGTGATTGCTCACGGCCCCGGCCTCCGAATCCGGGGGTACACCAGGACTTTCGTCCTAGCTGATACTGCCTAATTGACTACGCGTGGGAATCCCGTAAAAACGGAATTAGCCCTGACGCTGCTTGTGGCGTGGGTTCTCGCAGATCACCATGACCACGCCGTTACGACGGATCACCTTGCACTTGTCGCAGATCGGCTTCACGCTAGGGTTAACCTTCAAGGCTTTGTCCTTTTGCGGTTGCAGTTAAATGTGGAGCAGTAAAAAGCTTTGTCCAAGAACATCCTTCAGCGGCCGTAGCACAAGATTGCGCTTCGCACGCTGGGAAAGTCTTGGATTCTGCAGATTTACTTGTAGCGGTAAACGATGCGACCTCGGTTGAGGTCGTATGGGCTCATTTCAACCTGCACTCGGTCCTCTGGGAGGATTCGAATGTAGTGCTGACGCATCTTACCCGAGATAGTGGCGAGCACTACGTGTCCATTCGGCAGCTCCACGCGGAACATCGCGTTCGGCAGTGCTTCCGAGACGGTGCCCTCTACCTGGATGACGCCTTCCTTCTTGCCCATTTTCCCCGCTAACTTTTTTTGTTGGCAATTTCCACCAACAAGTAATTGGTTCTGGTCCTTGATCCCTGTACCGAAAACCCGAGGGTTTTAGGCGCAATTAAATCAGGAACCAACAAACAACGATACGGCATTAGTCCACACAGTGCCAATCGTTCATTGACATTTAAAATGTTAGATCCAGCACGCCACAGCCATGTGGCGTACTGGATCCGATGATTTCCAGGCTGGTGCTAGCCCTGGATCGGCGATGGGGTGACGCCGAATGGGGCCAGCCCGGCCGCTCCCCCATCGTGCGCGGTCAATACCCAGATGCCGCCCATGTGGAATGCCACGGTGTGCTCCCACTGCGAGGCGTTGGACTTGTCGTTGGTGACAACAGTCCAGTCGTCTTCCAGCACGGAGGTTTCGATACCACCGCGAACCAGCATTGGCTCGATGGCCAAGCACATGCCCGGCTTGATGCGCGGGCCTCGGTGCCCGGAGTTGTAGTTCAGCACATCCGGTGCCATGTGCATCTGCGAACCGATGCCATGGCCGCAGTAATCCTCGAGGATGCCCAGCTCGTCGCCTGGCTGGCTGGTGACGAAGTCATCGATGGCCTGGCCGATCTGGCCGATGAAGCGTGCGTTGGCCGCCGCGGCGATGCCGGCCCACATGGCCTGCTCGGTGATGTCGCTCAGGCGCTGGTCAGCTGGGTCGATGTTCTCGCCCACCAGCACGGTGCGTGCCGAGTCGGAGTGCCAGCCGTCGATGATGGCGCCGCCATCGATCTTCAGCACGTCGCCGTCCTTCAGCTCGTAGTCCGATGGGAAGCCGTGGACTACCTCGTGATTGACCGAAGCGCAGATGTTCGCTGGGAAGCCATGGTAGCCAAGGAAGTTGCTGGTCGCGTTGTGGCGTTCGAGCACCTTGCCAAAGGCCTGGTTGATCTCTTCGGTCCGCACCCCGGGCCGAGCCATCGCAACGGCTTCGTCCAGCGCTTCAGCCAGCACCAATCCGGCCTGGCGCATCTTCAGGATCTCGGAGTTGGATTTGTACTCGATTTTCGGCTGTCCTAAAGCCAATGTGATTCCCCTGCCTCAAAGTGTGATGTCCTTGCCGCGTGCCGCTGCCGGCAACCGCAAGGTCCATCAATGCAAAAAGTGCGCAGGGACCGGGCTGCAACATCCATTGTTGCTGCACGGTCCCTGCGCGTTGTAACGCTTGTGTCTAGGCGTTGACGTTCAACGCTGCAAGAACACGCTCGGTGACTTCGTCGATAGCGCCCAGGCCGTCGACCTTGCGCACGATGCCGCGTTCCTCGTAGCGCTCCACAACGACGCGAGTCTCGTCGTTGTACAGGCCCAGGCGGTGGCGGATGACCTCTTCGGTGTCATCGGCGCGGCCTTCGATCTGCGCACGCTTCAGCAGACGGGCTACCAGCTCGTCGTCATCAGCGGTCAGCTGCAGCACTGCGTCCAGGGCAATGCCCTTGTTGGCCAGCATCGCATCCAGCGCGTCCACCTGCGCACTGGTGCGCGGGTAGCCATCGAGCAGGAAGCCCTTGGCGACATCGTCCTGGTTCAGGCGGTCTTCAACCATGTTGTTGGTGACCGAATCAGGTACAAAGTCTCCGTTGTCAATGTACTTGCTGGCTTCGAGACCCAGCGGGGTGCCGCCCTTGACGTTGGCACGGAAGATGTCGCCGGTCGAGATGGCGACAATGTCCAAGCGCTCGGAGATCTTTACGGCCTGGGTGCCTTTGCCGGCACCGGGTGGTCCAATAATAAGCAGTCGACTCATCGCAGAAGCCCTTCATAGTTCCGTTGCTGCATTTGAGCATTGATTTGCTTGACGGTTTCCAAACCCACACCAACCATAATCAGGATCGATGTACCGCCAAATGGGAAGCTTTGGTCAGCGTTGAACAGCACGAAGGCAATCAGCGGGATCAACGCAACGAACGCAAGGTACAACGCGCCCGGGAAGGTAATACGGGAAATCACGTACTGCAGGTAATCGGCGGTCGGACGACCAGCACGAATGCCCGGAATGAATCCGCCGTACTTCTTCATGTTGTCGGCGACCTCTTCAGGGTTGAAGGTAATCGCAACATAGAAGTAGGTGAAGCCGATGATCATCAAGGTGTACACCAGCATGTACCACGGCGATGAAGTCGCCGAGTGCTCCTGCAGCCACATCGCCCACTGGGGCAAGGTGCCATCATCGTTCTGGTTGAACTGAACGATCATCTGCGGCAAAGCCAGGATGGAGCTGGCGAAGATCACTGGGATCACGTTCGCCATATTCAGCTTCAAAGGAATATAGGTGGAGGTGCCGCCCACGGTGCGGCGTCCCACGGTGCGCTTGGCGTACTGCACCGGAACACGTCGCTGGGACTGCTCGACGAAGACCACCAGAGCAACAATCAACAAGCCCACCAGCAGCACGCCAATGAAGGTCATGATGCCCTGCGCCTGGAAGATGGCGCCCATCGAGGATGGGAAACCCGAAGCGATGGAGATGAAGATCAGGATGGACATGCCGTTGCCGATGCCGCGCTCGGTGATCAACTCGCCCATCCACATGATCAGGCCGGTGCCTGCGGTAAGGGTGATGATCATCAGCAGGATGACAATCAACGAGTCATCCGGGACCAGCGGAAGGGTACAGCTTGGGAACAGGCTGCCGGTACGGGCCAGGGTGACCAAGGTGGTTCCCTGAAGCAGTGCCAAGGCGATGGTCAGGTAACGCGTGTACTGCGTCATCTTGGCCTGGCCGGCCTGGCCTTCCTTGTGCAGGGCCTCGAAGTGCGGGATCACCACACGCAGCAACTGGACGATAATTGCCGCAGTAATGTACGGCATGATTCCCATTGCGAAAACCGAGACCTGCAACAGGGCGCCGCCGCTGAACAGGTTCACGAATGAATAAAGTCCACCGGTGGTTTCACCCATTGCCAGACACTGCTGAACGTTGCTGTAATCAATGCCCGGAGCGGGAATGAATACACCGACACGATAGATCGCAATGATCCCAAGCGTGAACAGCAACTTGTTGCGCAGATCAGGCGTCCGAAAAACTCGGGCTATGGCGCTGAACAAGCGTCCTCCTGAAGTAAGTGCTTGAGCCTGAGGAAGAGATTCTTCCCAGACCTAACGATTCTAGCGGTCTGTTAGGCAATCCTGCCAAATGCGCCACACGAAATGCACACAAATGTTTGCAGGAATGATCCTAAACCGACTAATCAGCCAAGCAATTATAAGAAATCTTAGAATGTTTCGCCGAGAGAAAAAGAAAGTCCCGGTTCACGTTGATTGCTCAACGCGAACCGGGACCATTCAAAGGCTTGACCCTGTATTAGAGGGTGTTTGCCGAGCCGCCAGCAGCAGCGATCTTCTCGGAAGCGGAAGTCGAGAAGGCGTTAACCTTCACGTCAACCTTAACCGTGATGTCGCCGGTGCCCAGCACCTTGACAGGCTGGTTCTTGCGAACGGCGCCCTTGGCAACCAGTGCCTCGACGGTGACTTCGCCACCTTCTGGGAACAGTTCCGAGATCTTGTCCAGGTTTACAACCTGGAACTCGACGCGGAATGGGTTCTTGAAGCCGCGCAGCTTTGGCAGACGCATGTGCAGCGGAAGCTGACCACCTGCGAAGCCTGCCTTCACCTGGTAACGAGCCTTGGTACCCTTGGTACCGCGACCTGCGGTCTTACCCTTGGAGCCCTCACCGCGACCCACGCGGGTCTTAGCGGTCTTGGCACCCTCAGCTGGGCGCAGGTGGTGAACCTTAAGTGCTTTTTCTTCAGCCATCTCTACTTCGCCTCCTCGACCTTCAGCAGGTGTGGGACCTTGTTGACCATGCCAACAGTCACAGGATCGGCGGTGCGAACAACGGTGTGACCGATGCGCTTCAGACCCAGCGAGCGAACAACGTCGCGCTGGCTCTGGTTTCCACCAATGATGGACTTGACCTGGGTGATTGCCAGCTTGGCATCGCTTGGAACAATGTTCTTAGCCATTGATTAAGCACCTGCCTTCTGGGCCTGGATGTGACGCAGCATTGCTGCTGGTGCAACCTCGTCCAGCGGAAGACCGCGGCGAGCTGCAACAGCTTCAGGCTCTTCCAGAGCCTTCAGTGCAGCAATGGTGCCCTGAACGATGTTGATCTGGTTCTGCGAACCCATCGACTTCGACAGGATGTCGTGGATGCCTGCGCATTCCAACACGGCGCGCACTGGGCCACCGGCGATAACACCGGTACCAGGAGCTGCTGGACGGAGCAAGACAACGCCAGCGGCGGCCTCACCCTTGACCAGGTGTGGAATGGTGGTGCCAACGCGTGGAACGCGGAAGAAGGACTTCTTGGCCTCTTCTACGCCCTTTGCGATAGCAGCAGGAACTTCCTTGGCCTTACCGTAGCCAACGCCGACCATACCGTTGCCGTCGCCAACGACCACAAGTGCGGTGAAGCTGAAGCGACGACCACCCTTGACGACCTTGGAGACGCGGTTGATAGCTACAACGCGCTCAAGGAACTTGTCCTTGTCTTCGTTGCGGCTATCCTTCTGGTCACGACCACGACCGCGGCCTTCGCCACGTCCACGGCCTTCACCACGACCGCGGCCTTCGCCGCGACGGGATCCTGCGTTCTCGGTAGCGGGAGCCGATGCAGTCTCGACTGCTTCAGTAGCTTCAGACACCTGAGTTTCCTTCTTGTTAGTTGCTTCGCTCACAGTGCCAGCCCACCTTCACGTGCGCCGTCAGCAACAGCAGCCACGCGACCGTGGTACTTGTTGCCACCGCGGTCGAAGACAACTGCTTCGATGCCAGCAGCCTTGGCGCGCTCTGCAACGAGCTCACCAATGCGCTTGGACTTTGCGGTCTTGTCGGCATCGCTTGCGCGAAGATCTGCTTCCATGGTCGATGCGCTGGCCAGGGTGATACCCTGCGAGTCGTCTACGATCTGTACGAAGATGTGACGAGCCGAGCGGTTGACAACCAGGCGTGGACGAACGGAGGTACCAACGATGTGCTTGCGCAAACGCTGATGACGACGACCGCGCTGAGCGGACTTGCTCTTGCCCTTGATTCCGATAGCCATGATTACTTACCAGCCTTTCCGACCTTGCGGCGGATGATCTCGCCAGCGTAGCGAATGCCCTTGCCCTTGTAAGGCTCGGTCTTGCGCAGCTTGCGGATGTTAGCGGCAACTTCACCGACGTGCTGCTTGTCGATACCGGCAACGGTGATCTTGTTGTTGCCCTCGACCGAGAAGGTGATGCCCTCAACGGCAGCAACCTTCACTGGGTGCGAGTAGCCCAGAGCAAGCTCCAGCTCGGCACCCTTAGCCTGTACGCGGTAACCGGTACCGTGGATTTCGAGCTTCTTCTCGTAACCATCGGTTACACCAGTGATCATGTTGCTGATCAAGGTACGGGTCAGACCGTGCAGCGAACGAGCCTCGCGGGAGTCGTTCGGGCGGCTGACGGTAACAGTGTTCTCGTCCTTGGCAACGGTGATTGGAGCCTTAACGGTGATCGAAAGTTCACCCTTAGGACCCTTGACGGCGACCAGCTGGCCGTCGACGTTCAACTCAACGTTGGCAGGTACGGAAATCGGAAGACGTCCAATACGTGACATTGTATGTTTCCCCTTTCCCGTTACCAGACGTAGGCGAGGACTTCCCCACCCACGCCCTTCTTTGCAGCCTGACGGTCAGTAAGCAGACCGGAGGAGGTGGACAGGATAGCGATACCAAGACCACCGAGCACGTGAGGCAGGTTGGTGGACTTTGCGTAAACGCGAAGACCTGGCTTGGAGATACGGCGTACGCCAGCGATCGAACGCTCGCGCGATGGGCCGTACTTCAAAGTGATAGTCAGAGTCTTGCCGACTTCTGCTGCTACTTCCTCGAACGAGGCGATGTAGCCCTGTTCCTTGAGGATGTTAGCAATGCGCACTTTCAGCTTGCTCGACGGCATCGACACAGTGTCGTGGTAAGCCGAGTTGGCGTTGCGCAGACGAGTCAGCATATCTGCGACTGGATCTGTCATAGACATGTGGGCTTCAGCCCTTCCTCGTTACGGTTTCCTTAGCGGACCTGTAACGTAGTGAGATTAGTTGTTGGTCTTGAATGGGAAGCCCAGAGCCTTAAGCAAGGCACGGCCTTCGTCATCAGTCTTGGCGGTGGTAACGACAGTGATGTCCATACCACGTACGCGGTCAACCTTGTCCACATCGATTTCATGGAACATCGACTGTTCGGTCAGACCGAAAGTGTAGTTGCCATTGCCATCGAACTGGCGGTCGCTCAAGCCGCGGAAGTCGCGGATACGAGGCAGTGCCAGGGTGATCAGGCGGTCGACGAATTCCCACATGCGATCGTTACGCAGGGTGGTGTGGGTACCGATTGGCATGCCTTCGCGCAGCTTGAACTGTGCGATCGACTTGCGGGCCTTGGTAACCACTGGCTTCTGACCGGTAATTGCGGTCAGGTCGCGTACGGCGCCTTCAATGAGCTTCGAGTCCTTGGCTGCTTCGCCAACACCCATGTTCACGACAACCTTGGTCAGGGATGGTACCTGCATTGGGTTGGCGTAGTTGAACTGCTCCTGCAGGGCAGGGCGGATGTCAGCTGCGTACTTAGCCTTCAGACGTGGCTGGATCTTGGTGGCTGCTTCAGTCATTACAGATCCTTTCCGGAAGCCTTGGCGTAACGAACGCGTACAGTCTTGGACACGCCGTTCTTTTCTACGGTTTCCTCGCGGAAGCCGACGCGGGTTGGCTTCTTGGTCTCTGGGTCAACCACTGCAACGTTGGAAACGTGCACTGGAGCCTCGACAACCTCGATGCCGCCGGTGGTCGAACCGGATTCGGTCTGACCTGCCTTGGTGTGCTTGGTGACGCGGTTAACGCCTTCGACCAGCACGCGGTTGGACTCGGTAATGACCTTCAGGACCTTGCCCTGCAAGCCACGTTCCTTGCCAGCGATGACCTGAACCAGGTCACCCTTCTTGATCTTTGCGCCCATGGTTACAGCACCTCCGGAGCCAGCGAAACGATCTTCATGAACTTCTTGTCACGAAGCTCGCGGCCCACTGGGCCGAAAATACGAGTACCACGAGGATCGGCAGCGTCACCCTTGAGGATAACTGCAGCGTTCTCGTCGAACTTGATGTAGGAACCGTCTGCACGACGGATTTCCTTCTTGGTGCGAACGACGACTGCCTTTACGACGTCGCCCTTCTTTACGTTGCCGCCAGGAATTGCATCCTTGACGGTAGCGACAATGGTGTCGCCAATGCTTGCGTAGCGACGCTTCGAGCCACCAAGAACACGAATGGTAAGGATTTCCTTAGCACCAGTGTTATCGGCAACCTTAAGTCGCGACTCCTGCTGAATCACTTCTTACTCCTGTCGTCTCGCTGGTTCTCATGAATGAGCCTTGCGGAACGGATATGGTCTCCACGATACGTATCGCTTACCCCCACTGGCGCGGGCGCACCGAATGCTGATCCCAAATGCCGGCAGGGCCGAGGCGTAAAATATCGAGGCTGCACTTGCGCGGCCAAACGGATTTGGACCGCACTGCATTATGTCGAAGGTGGATAGTCCCCGGGCATGATGCGCACAGATTCTTAAGTCTAGCCTAGAGTGGCGCGAATCCGAAATGGTGTGGTAAGAGAAAAGCGAGCGTCGTTCGTCACACCAAGGACACCGCAGATTCGCTGAATTTCGGGGTTTTGGTACTGCCATCCAGCTGGGCAACTGGTCGCTTGCGGTGGCATCAGAGTGTCATTCGAGGTAGCCCATGCGCCACAGAAGATAAAAAGCGGCTGAATCGCCAAAAGTGAAATTATTTTTCGGTCAGCCCTGGGCAGCTCCAGCATCCGGCCGTCACCGGCAGGAATCATTGCTCAGCGACGGAATTCGACCGTGGCGCTCACCGCAAGATGATCCGAGCCGTCGATGATGTGAGAAGAAGAGCCCGTGATGGACAGGCCCTTCGCCACGATATGGTCAATGCCGATCAATAGCGGGAAGCTCCGGCTGGCTGGCCAGGTCGCGCGGGGCCAGATTCCATCAGCCTGCGCATACCCGTCCCCCAGGGCACGGAATCCTGGATGGGAGCGAACTGAGTTGAAGTCGCCAGCAAGGATAACGGGATGATCACGCTGCTGATTCGACCAGTCGATGACTGCTTCCAAGCCCTGGCTCCATCGTTGCGCAACGCCAACCGGCGGATAGACATGGATGCCGGCCACCCGCACGATCCCACCGGGTGCCTGCACATCGGCAACCGGCAAGGAGTACCAACCGGTGTCCGCTGAATCCAGATCGGTGGAGCGTTCCTGCAATGGGTACTTTGAGAAAATCACGGTATCCCGTTCTCCCCCGGCGGGTGCCTCTTGGCTCCGATAGCCAAATCCATCCAGCGCGTCCAGCCCTGCGAGTTGCTGGTGCATTGGTTCGCTGGTTTCAACAAGGACGAGAATCTGCGGATCCGTGTCCCTGATCAGTTCAGCGAGCTGCGCCGGATTCGCTCCTGCCTTCAGGGCATTGAACGATAGGAGAACCAGCTCGGAGCTGCCGTTTCCGGTCTGGCCAGCGGGAGAGCTCCATTGCACGTTGGGCAGTGTACCGCAGAGCAGGAACACCAGCACGAACCCGCTGATGAGCCATTGCTTGCGCAGTAGCCCGATAACCAGAACCACTGCCGGGAAGAGCAACAGATATGGCTGGAATGCCTGAAGCTTGGGAATCAATCCTGCACCGGGGAAACCCAGATACGGGAGTATGCCAATAGCTAGGGAAGCAACAAGAAGCGTACCCATAGGCCATCCCAGGGAAGGTTTTCGGGCACGCGTCATCGTCATCATCATCCGAGCCTATTCGAAGCAGATGACAATTCCGGCAAGGACACTTCCGCCTAGGTACGATAGCGGCTCGATGCGATTGCGACTGCCCTTGGCTTCTTCATCACTGCTGCGAGGCCCACTGCGCGACGCGCTGGGCGCTCTCTTCCAGCGACAGGTCTTCCACCCTGGACATGATGGACCAGCGCACACCGAAGGGATCCAGAATCGAAGCGAAGCGGTCACCCGAGACGAAGTTGCCCAGTGGTTCTCGGATACTGGAACCGGCAGCCTCGGCCCTGGCCACCACCTCATCTGCGTTTTCGCAGTAGAAACCCAAGGAATAGCAGGCATTCGGCGCAGCTGGCGGGCTGACTAGTCCGTAGGCCGGCGAAGGTTCCCCGATCTGCAAACGGCCATTGCCGAATGCAATTTCTGCATGCACGACAACGCCTCCCATTTCGGTGGAATCTACCACTGTCGCACCGAATACTTCTTCATAGAACCCCAGCGCTGCCCTTGCGTTGGGCACAGCCAAGAATGGCGTCAGACTGGTGAATCCATGAGGGACACCGGCAGTTGTATGCATTCCCGTCACACCTTGCGTGACTTCATCTTGATTTTCCATGTCCCTAGGCTAGTCTGTGTGGCACGCTGGTTCTTGTAGATATGCGACAACCTGCACGGGTGGTAGAGGCCATGGAATCAGCACCGGATCCGCGAGGCGTTCTCTATCCTGCCCGGCTACCGGCAATCGAGCGATTCTCCCCCGGTCCAGGACTGCAGGAATTGGTCTCCTGGTTTTGGCTGGTGGATTGGAACATCGCGCCCGGACGTACCTCACGGCAAGAACTCCTGCCCTTTCCGCAAATGAATCTGGTCATTGAGCCAGAAGGCATTACGCTATCCGGCCCGGCCAGCGGCGCTTCGCACCGCGACCTGGCCGGGAGCAGTTGGGCAGTCTCCGCCTTGTTGCGCCCAGCGGCTGCGCAGGCTCTCAATGTGTCCCCCGCAGAGTTGCTGGACCAGGAAATCCAGTTCAGCGCACCTGGGCTGCTGGCCTCGATAACAAGGATGAAGACTCAACCCGGCCACGGGAACTCCGGTTCGGCCTGTGCCGAGCTCTTCGATTCGTGGCTCACCGCTCACCTTCCAGCAGCCACAAGTTCTGGCCTCCAAGCTAATAAGCTGCTCGACACCGTCGCAGCGGAGCGCGGAATCGTAAGGGTCTCCCAACTGGCCCATCGCTTGTCGCTCAGTACACGCAGTCTGCAACGGATTTCGGAAAGGTATTTGGGACTGGCTCCGCTGGCGGTGATTCGGCGGTACCGTTTGCAAGAGGCAGCTCATCGGCTGCGCGCGGACACTGCAGTTTCTATCGCTGGCATCGCAGCGGAAATGGGGTATGCGGATCAAGCCCATCTAGCGGCAGACTTCCGCAAAGTCTTGGGCTACTCCCCTGATACCTATCGAAAGGGCCGGAGCTAGTCTGGCAGTACCGTCGCCACGGCACTGATTTCAACCAGCGCACCTGGCACACCGAGCTTCGCAACGAAGGCTGCAGACACCAGGGGTGGTTCAGTGGCTGCCAACTGTTCACCTAAGGCTCCATAGACGCTGTTGACGTCGGTTCCTTCCACCAGCAGCACGTTCCACTGCACTACATCCTGGAATCCCGCGCTGGCCGCCGCCAGTGCGAGCTTGGCGTTTCCCAGTGCCTTGGTCGCCTGCGTTGCGGCATCCCCGGCTCCGATCAGCTGCCCTGTGCCGTCTACGGCGTTCTGCCCGCCAACATAGATAGTCGTGGCACCCGGCGGGACGATGGCTACGTGGCTGAAAGCTGGGGAGTTGACAAGGCCAGCGGGACGCAGTTTCCTGATCTGTTCCATAGTCCAGTGTGGCATTTTATTCACTGCTTTTTAAGACAGAAATGCCCCGAACTCTTCTTGCGAAGTGTTCGGGGCATTCTTCAATCACGAGATCCGTGAAATCGAAGCGAAAGCTTACTTAGCCTTCTCCACGATCTCAACGAGACGCCAGCGCTTGTCAGCAGACAGCGGGCGGGTCTCAGCGATGACAACCAAGTCGCCGATGCCGGCGTCGTTGTTCTCGTCGTGAGCCTTCACGTTCTTGTTGCGACGCATGACCTTGCCGTAAAGGGCGTGCTTAACACGGTCCTCAACGTCTACGACGATGGTCTTCTGCATCTTGTCAGATACCACGTAACCACGGAGGGTCTTGCGGTCGTTACGCTCGGTAGCGTTATCCACACCGTTCTCCTTCTCGCTCATTACTTGGAATCCTTCTTGGTTTCTTCAACCGGAACAACGACATCCTGACGAATGCCCAGCTCGCGCTCGCGCAGCACAGTGTAAATGCGTGCAATATCGCGCTTGATGGTCTTCAGGTTCCCGTGGGAATCCAGCTGGCCGGTAGCCGACTGGAAACGCAGGTTGAACAGTTCTGCCTTGGCCTTCTTCAATTCCTCGTTCAAACGAGCGGTATCGAAGCCGTCCAGGGACTCAATGCTAAGGTCTTTCGAGCCGATAGACATCCCTATTCACCACCTTCACGACGCACGATGCGTGCCTTCATTGGCAGCTTGTGGATTGCAAGACGCAATGCCTCTTTAGCTACCTCTTCACTGACGCCACCGAGTTCAAACATGACTCGTCCTGGCTTTACGTTGGCGACCCACCACTCCGGCGAACCCTTACCGGAACCCATGCGGGTTTCGGCAGGCTTCTTGGTAAGCGGACGGTCTGGGTAGATGTTGATCCAGACCTTACCGCCACGCTTGATGTAACGGGTCATGGCGATACGAGCGGCTTCGATCTGACGGTTAGTCACGTAAGCCGGGGTCAACGCCTGGATGCCGTACTCACCGAAAGCAACGGTGGTACCGCCCTTGGCAGCACCCGAACGCTTTGGGTGGTGCTGCTTGCGGAACTTCACACGACGTGGGATAAGCATTTAAGCCTGTCCTCCTTCCGCAGCCGGAGCTGCAGCGCCCTTGCGATCGTTACGACGACGGCGTTCGCCGCCACGTGGACGGTCGTTGCCGCCACCGCGGCCGCCACGAGCTGGAGCAGCAGCTTGCTGTGCAGCCAGTTCCTTGGCGGTTACGTCACCCTTGTAGATCCAGACCTTCACGCCGATACGGCCGAAGGTGGTCTTGGCTTCGAACTTGCCGAAGTCGATGTTCGCGCGCAGGGTGTGCAGTGGCACACGGCCTTCGCGGTAGAACTCCTTGCGGGACATTTCTGCGCCGCCAAGTCGACCGGAGCACTGAACGCGGATGCCCTTGGCACCAGCGCGCATTGCCGACTGCATTGCCTTCTTCATCGCACGGCGGAAAGCCACGCGTGAAGCAAGCTGCTCGGCGATGCCCTGGGCGACCAGCATGGCCTCCATGTCAGGGTTCTTGACCTCGAGGATGTTCAGCTGAACCTGCTTCTTGGTGAGCTTTTCCAGCTCGCCACGAATACGGTCAGCTTCTGCGCCGCGACGACCAATGACGATACCTGGACGTGCAGTGTGGATATCCACACGTACGCGGTCACGGGTACGCTCGATCTCGACGCGGGCGATGCCAGCGCGATCCATGCCGTTAGACAGCAGGGCGCGGATCTGGACATCTTCCTTCACGTAGTCAGCGTAACGCTGGCCTGGCTTGCTGGAATCAGCGAACCAGTGGGAAACGTGATCGGTGGTGATGCCGAGACGGAAACCGTTCGGGTTAATCTTCTGTCCCATTTAGTTCTCCCCACCCTTCTGCGTGGTTGAAACAACCACAGTCACGTGGCTGGTGCGCTTCTTGATCTGGAATGCGCGACCCTGTGCACGCGGCTGGAACCGCTTCATGGTCGGACCTTCGTCAACAAACGCTTCGCTGATAAACAGCTCGTCCTCATTGAATGCTTCACCTGCGCGGTCCGCGGCGGCACGGGCGTTAGCCACTGCCGATGCGACAACCTTGTATACCGGCTCCGAAGCTGCCTGTGGGGCAAACTTCAAGATGGCCAGTGCTTCGTTGGTCTGCAGACCACGAACAAGGTTGACGACGCGCCGGGCCTTCATAGGCGTTACGCGGATGTGACGCGCAATTGCCTTGGCTTCCATTGCTATCCTTCTCTCGTCTATCGAAGAAGTGCTAAGCGATACTAGTACCCTTGCGGGGCCTAGCGGCGCTTGCCCTTCTTGTCGTCCTTCACGTGGCCACGGAACGTACGGGTTGGGGCAAACTCTCCGAGCTTGTGTCCAACCATCGATTCGGTTACGAACACAGGAATGTGCTTGCGACCGTCGTGTACGGCGATGGTGTGTCCCAGCATGTCCGGGATGATCATCGAACGGCGGGACCACGTCTTGATGACGTTCTTGGTGCCCTTATCGTTTTCAGCAACGACCTTTAGGAACAGGTGCTGATCGACGAAGGGGCCTTTCTTCAGGCTGCGTGGCATGTTTCCAGGCTCCTATCGCTTGTTCTTGCCGGTCTTGCGGCGACGCACAATGAGCTTGTCGCTTTCCTTGTTTGGACGACGGGTGCGTCCCTCACGCTTACCGTTAGGGTTGACCGGGTGACGACCACCGGAGGTCTTGCCCTCACCGCCACCATGTGGGTGGTCAACTGGGTTCATGACAACACCGCGAACGGTTGGGCGTACGCCCTTCCAGCGCATACGGCCGGCCTTGCCCCAGTTGATGTTGATCTGCTCAGCGTTGCCAACTTCGCCGATGGTTGCGCGGCAGCGCACATCAACGTTGCGGATTTCACCCGAAGGCAAACGCAGCTGGGCGTAGCGGCCCTCACGGGCTACCAGCTGGATCGATGCACCAGCGGAACGAGCCATCTTAGCGCCGCCGCCTGGGCGAAGCTCAACAGCGTGAATCACGGTACCAACCGGGATGTTACGCAGTGGCAGGTTGTTGCCTGGCTTGATGTCGGCGCTTGCGCCGGCCTCAATTGGGTCACCCTGCTTGAGGTTGTTCGGTGCGATGATGTAGCGCTTGGTGCCGTCCACGTAGTGGAGCAGTGCGATACGAGCGGTACGGTTCGGGTCGTACTCGATGTGAGCGACCTTTGCCGGAACGCCGTCCTTGTCGTGACGACGGAAGTCGATAACACGGTAGGCGCGCTTGTGTCCGCCACCCTTGTGACGGGTGGTGATCTTACCGGTGTTGTTACGGCCGCCTGACTTGGTCAGGGGACGAACCAACGACTTTTCCGGAGTCGATCGGGTGATTTCTGCGAAGTCGGCTACCGACGAGCCGCGAAGGCCCGGGGTAGTCGGCTTGTACTTACGAATTCCCATTATTAATATTCCTCGTTAAAGTGGTCTCCGCTTAGGAAAGCGGACCGCCGAAGATGTCAATCGAGCCGTCCTTCAAGGTGATGATGGCGCGCTTGGTGCTCTTGCGCGATCCCCACCCGAAGCGGGTGCGCTTGCGCTTACCAGCTCGGTTGATGGTGTTTACGGAGTCAACCTTGACGTTGAAGATCGCTTCAACGGCGTACTTGATTTCCGACTTGTTGGAGCTTGGTGCCACCTCGAAGGTGTACTGACCTTGATCGATCAGACCGTAGCTCTTTTCCGATACGACAGGTGCGATGACCACGTCGTGTGGAGCCTTTGAGAACGCGCTCACTTGGCTTCCTCCTTCTGGACCAGGGCATCGAAGGCAGCCTTGGTGAAGACTACGTCATCCGAAACCAGAACATCGTAGGTGTTCAGCTGGTCGACGTACAGAACGTGCACATTGACGAGGTTGCGAACCGAAAGGGCTGCAACATCGTTGGCGCGATCGATGACGACAAGCAGGTTCTTGCGCTCGGTGAGCGAACGCAAGGTAGCCAGAGCATCCTTGGTCGAAGGCGTTTCGCCAGCAACCAAGTTCTCAATCACGTGAACGCGATCGAAGCGTGCGCGATCAGACAGGGCGCCGCGCAGTGCAGCAGCCTTCATCTTCTTCGGGGTACGCTGCGAGTAATCACGTGGGGTTGGACCGTGGACAATGCCACCGCCGGTCATGTGCGGAGCACGGATCGAACCCTGACGGGCGCGGCCGGTACCCTTCTGCTTGAACGGCTTGCGACCTGCACCCGAAACCTCGGAGCGGTCCTTGGTCTTGTGGGTACCCTGGCGGGCAGCAGCAAGCTGTGCAACGACAACCTGGTGCAGCAGCGGGACGTTGGTCTGTACGTCGAAGATCTCTGCAGGCAGTTCGACGTTAAGTGCCTTAGTCATTTACTTATGCTCCCTTCACGGCGTTGCGTACGAGAACGACGCGGCCGCGGGCGCCTGGAACGGCACCCTTGATCAGCAGGAGGTTCTTCTCAGCGTCGATAGCGTGAATGGTCAGGTTCTGAGTGGTAACACGCTCAGCACCCATGCGACCAGCCATCTTCTGTCCACGGAAAACGCGACCTGGGGTCGATGCGCCGCCGATGGAACCTGGCTTACGGTGGTTCTTGTGAGCACCGTGCGATGCGCCAACACCGTGGAAGTTGTGACGCTTCATAACGCCGGCGAAGCCCTTACCCTTCGAGGTGCCTACGACGTCGACCTTCTGGCCGGCTTCGAAGACCTCTACGGAAAGTTCCTGGCCTGCGGTGTACTCGGCAGCGTCTGCAGTGCGCAGTTCTACCAAGTGGCGACGTGGGGTGACGCCAGCAGCCTCGAAGTGACCAGCCAGTGGCTTGGTGACCTTGCGAGGATCGATCTGGCCGTAGCCGATCTGAACTGCGGTGTAGCCATCGCGCTCTTCGTTGATGAGCTTGGTGACAACGTTGCTATCAGCCTGCACGACGGTGACAGGGATCAGGTTGTTGTTCGAATCCCAAACCTGGGTCATGCCGAGCTTCGTGCCCAGCAGGCCCTTGAAATTACGGGTTGCGGTCATAGTTTTCTCGCCACCTCCCCTTAAAGCTTGATTTCGATGTTGACATCCGCTGGCAGGTCGAGACGCATCAGCGAATCAACAGCCTTCGGGGTCGGATCGACGATGTCGATCAGACGCTTGTGCGTGCGCATTTCGAAGTGCTCACGGCTGTCCTTGTACTTGTGTGGCGAACGGATAACGCAGTACACGTTCTTCTCCGTTGGCAGCGGCACTGGGCCGACTACGGTTGCGCCTGCGCGCGTGACCGTCTCAACGATCTTCCGGGCCGAAACGTCAATGACCTCGTGGTCATACGACTTCAGCCGGATGCGGATTTTCTGTCCCGCCATGGCGTCATGCCTCTTTCTGTTAGCACTATCTAAAGTTTCTGTGCCTATATACGGGTCCTTGCAGACCGGCACGCCTTGCTCTGCGGCTGAATCCGGATCAGATCCGGGTTCCTCACCCGCAGGAGGCTCCGACCCCCGCGCTCGGGCGTGTCGTGAAATTTTCAGTCACAACACTCCCACAAAGTTTTCACTTTATCGAAGGGCCTTATAGTTTGAAGCAGTCGTATCGATCCCGAACCCCAGGCATTATCCTGCGTGAGAGTCGATCCCGGTCGTTCAAACCAGACCGGTTACCCCATAAATGGGGACCGGGTTGCATTGAAGCAACTTATCTAGTCTGACAGGTCGGCAACGATCGCGCAAATCTTTTATGCCTATCCGCGCCCGTGATCTTGACCTCACACCTGGCGCGGCCCGTCCTGCCCGGACGGCTCCTGCCCCGCGGGGATCGGTGGATCAACAGGGTTTTGCGGCCTCACCGGCAGCGAATTCTGCTTGTCGACCTTCACCAGCTTGAAGACCGCGGCCGCAATCAGCCCCAAGCCAATGACCACCAGCCAGAGGAATGCCAAATCGCGCAGGAACCACAAGACGGACAAGGTGATAGCCGCCGCACCCCACCAAATGAACAGCCGCTCCCCCAGCTTCAAGCCCCAGGCCACCAATCCACCGAAGAAGACCAGGCCGATCGCCTGCGCAACACCATTGGATTGGACCAGTGCGGCGAGCAAGGCCAGGCTGCCGGCCACCGAGGCGGCCAGCAGGTATGTCCTCTCCAATCGCGCGTTGGCCCTGATATTGCGCCACGCGACCAGCACTACTGCAACAATGCAGGCGTAGGCCGCCAGGTTGCTGGCCCGCGGTGTGCCAAGGATCTGGGCATAGCTGCCCAGCGCCAGCAGCGCTCCCACGAGGATGAAGCCGTCCACCGCGTAGGGCACCAGCCGCCGCGGAAGTTCAAAGAGCCGCACCAGCACCGTAACGCCGAAGACCAGCAGCGCTCCGCCGGCCACCTGCCAAATCGCACCGCCATCCAGATGGGCGATGCCACCGGCCAGCAACAGGGCCAGGAGCATTGCCGCGAAGTACAAGCGCGAGGCGCTGCCGGGCGGATCGGCATGGAGGTAGCCGAATTCCGGATAGCCGGGAATTGGGTCCTTCATTCGCCCGTGGAAGATTGCCAGCAGGTACAGCGCGAGGCCCGCGCCAACCAGCGCCCATGCGGCATCCATCGGTGCTAGCACCACTGCCCCACCGGCTTGCCGCACCTCGAAGACTGCACGCAGGATAGCGACGCACAGCATGATGGCGGCTCCGGCCGCGTACCAGGCGCTCTTTCGCGTGTGCACCAGCAGGATGAAGCCGAGGGCCAGCAGCAGGTGCGCACCCACTGCCCACCACGACCCCGCCTGCCACGCGGCGGCCCACGCCGCCGGAAGGAAGATGGCCAGGCCCAGGGCTATCGAGTACGACTTGTTGGCGCGCAACCGCCATTCAAGCACGAGTGCCGCCAGGCTCAGGGCCAGCAGCATGGCGCAAGCAACCTGGGAACTCCACCACGTAGAGCGGACCCATCCGGTCGCATCTTCCATGGCCAGTGCCGGAATGCTGATCAGCAGGATCAGTGCCAGGATCGGGGCAAATAGATAGAGCTGTCGCTTGGCCACCGTCAAGCTGGTCTCGGCCTTGAACGCGGCCAGCCCGTGCAGCCCGAAGAATAAGCAGGCCAAGAGGATCGTTCCCCGATCCATGCCGCCCGCGAACTGCCCGTAGGCCAGCGTCGCCACTGGAATGCCAGCCAGCAGTCCCACTGCCATCCAGCGCAATTCCCGGCGCAGTGCTTTGCCGTCGCGGATGCTAGCCAGCAAGCGGAGCAGCTGCGGGACGGCTATCGAAACCAGCAGCAGGCAGAACCGGCCGTGGATGTCGAATTCCATGCTGTAGGCAATCCACCACACCATGGAACTGAAGAGCATTTGGGCCAACGCTGCATAGAGGATCTTCCACCGCGCATTGGTGCTGCGGCGCAAGCTCCAGATGAAATAGCCCAAGGTTGCCGCCCCGATGAGGATTGCCAGCGGCCAGATCTCCTTGCCGAAGCTGAGCGCATAAAGCCCGATCAGCAGGCAGGCCGCAATGACATTGATCGGCTGTTCCAGCTCGGGGCGCTGTGCAGGAACATCGCGAAGCCGCCAACCCGAGGCAATGACCAGGCCAACTGCGAGCACAAGGCCAGTGATGAACCACGCCAGGCCGCCGATACCCAGGAACACCACGGTGCTTTCGCTGGCGTAGGAATAGTCGCCAGCGGTTGTCAGCAGGCGCAGGCTGAAGAGCAGCACCACGCCAAGCAAAGCCGAAGCGCCCACCCGTCCCAGCCGGTGCCCCTGCGCCATGCCGGAATCCAGCACGGCACGGCTCGCCAGATTCGCCGCCCACAAGATGAACAGCACGAAGAGCACCGCAATCAACGGGGATGAGCCGTCAGGATTTCCATAGTCCCCAGCCGTGAGCTCATCAAGCGCAGCACCAAGCACGCCTGCGCCAACCAGGGTAACGACCCAGCGCGCATGGAGCGTCATTTCCCTGCGCAGGTTCCGGGCGTTGCGCTGAGCCAGCGAAAGCCCGAGCAGGGCCAGGGCGAATACCACCAGCGGGCGCCAACTGTGGTTCTGCATATCTACCAGCGCCACCAGGGGAAGAACCGCGATGACTCCAACTTCCAGCTTGGCGCTGCGCAGCAAGCCGGGAATGCCCAGCGCCATGAAGATCGGAACCGCGATGTAGCTGAGCACGAAGGTCTCGAAGCCCTGCGCGTAGAGAAACGCGCCGATCACCGAAGCCACCGCTAAGCACCACAGCACCGCACGTTCACTTTGCAGGTGCCTGCGCGCCAATCCCAGCCTCTGCTGGTAGCCGGTGGAGCAGAGCAATACCGCTACGGCTTGGAGCCCGAAGGCGAAGGCGAGCACCAGCCAGCTGCTCGTTGCGGAGAAACCGAGGTAGTTGCAGCCGGCCACGAGCATCGCCATGAAAGCAGCGCGGGCAGCGTAGGTGCGCAGCAGCCGCAGGTTGGGCAACAGCCTGACACTGAGCAGCAACTGGGCGGTGAGCAACGCGAAGATCCAGAACAAATCCCGGCTGGCGAGCATCTCCAAGAGGATCACCGACAACGCAAAGACAAACGCAGGCAGCAGCTGCGCGGTGCCGTGCAGGGCCCGGAAGAAGATTGAGTGGCGGATCCTTTCGCTGCGTACCGCCAAGAGCATCAGCGCAATAGAGAGCACCAGCAGGATCAGCATGTAGTACAGGACGCCACGCTGCATCGCGGCCGCGCCGGCCATGGCGGTGCTGACCAGAATCAGCACGGCAACCCACGCCAGAACACGGGACTTGAACGTCAGTGTTGCGTAGCCCACGGCTAATGTGCCGATGGCTGAGAAAACCAGCCAGGTCGCCGGGCCGGATATGTTCACCGTGCTGTAGGTAGCGATGGCGCACAGCGGCAACAAAGCCAGCCCGGTGCCGGCAAAGGCGGCTCCTGCCGGACGCAAGGACGGTTTCACTGCGAAGGTGACCAGGCCTCCGCCGTAGAAAGCGGCAGACAGCAGGAATAAGGCGATGAGCTTTGACAGTGGCGGAAGCGCGAAGCTCAGGAAGAGTGCGCCGGCGGCAACGATCATCAGGGCCGCGACGTACAGCGTGATGTTGATGTTGCGCAGTTCGCGCTCGCGTTTGGTGAGCACCTTGATTGGCTTAACCGGTGCAGCAGGCTGGAGGGTGGCCGTGGGGAGCGGCGCGCGGTACGCGCGGGCAGCACCGGCCGCCGCTGGCTGGAGGTATGGCTGGCTGGAAGGTGCCATCGATGCGGCCGGCGCTGCATCTTTGCGGCTTGCAGGCTGCGCTTCGAGCGGCTGTGCGGGGACCCCCGGCGCTTGGGCAGCAGCCGGTGCCGAGGCACCCGGCGGCCCGGGTTGCCCCAGGTACTTCACTGCCTCGTCGTAGCCTTGCTGCCACGCTTCGCCCAGCGCATCAAGCTGCTGCTGGCTTTGTGATTTATCCCGACTCCCCTGGCGCCGGCCGAGGCCGAAGGCCAATAGGACCAAGATGATAGAAACGATGATCCAGCCCATCATTGATGCCACTCCCCCACTTAGCGAATTGTCGCGCCCTCCAATTAGACCACCTTCTAGATATATTCACTAGCTGGGGCTCGTATTTAACGAAAAAAATCCCCCAGCACAAAAGTGCTGGGGGATTCTTTTCAGTTCACTAGGGAACTACCTCATCAAGTAGAGACTACTTGGTGATGGTGGTTACCTTGCCCGAACCAACGGTGCGGCCGCCTTCGCGAATTGCGAAGCCGAGGCCCTCTTCCATGGCGATTGGCTGGATCAGCTCAACCGACATTTCGGTGTTGTCGCCAGGCATAACCATTTCGGTGCCCTCTGGGAGGGTGATAACGCCGGTTACGTCGGTGGTGCGGAAGTAGAACTGCGGACGGTAGTTCGAGTAGAACGGGTTGTGACGTCCGCCTTCGTCCTTCGACAGGATGTAGACGTTAGCTTCGAAGTTGGTGTGTGGGGTGATCGAGCCTGGGGCTACGATGACCTGGCCACGCTCAACATCGTCGCGCTTCAGACCGCGAAGCAGCAGACCACAGTTCTCGCCAGCCCATGCTTCGTCGAGCTGCTTGTGGAACATCTCGATACCGGTAACGGTAGTCTTCTGGATTGGGCGGATGCCAACAATCTCAACTTCCGAGTTGATAGCCAGGGTGCCACGCTCGGCGCGACCGGTAACAACGGTACCGCGGCCGGTGATGGTGAAGACGTCTTCAATTGGCATCAGGAATGGCTTGTCGCGGTCGCGAACTGGGTCTGGAATGAAGCTGTCAGCTGCATCCATCAGTTCCTCGATAGCTGCAACCCACTTTGCGTCGCCTTCCAGAGCCTTCAGGCCCGAAACGCGGATCACTGGAGCGTCATCGCCATCGAAGCCCTGCGAGGACAGAAGTTCGCGAACTTCCATCTCCACGAGCTCGAGCAGCTCTTCGTCATCAACCATGTCCGACTTGTTCAGTGCAACCATCAGGGTTGGAACACCAACCTGGCGGGCCAGCAGAACGTGCTCGCGGGTCTGAGCCATCGGGCCATCGGTAGCGGCAACAACGAGGATTGCGCCGTCCATCTGAGCAGCACCGGTGATCATGTTCTTGACATAGTCAGCGTGACCTGGAGCGTCTACGTGTGCGTAGTGGCGCTTCTCGGTCTGGTACTCGATGTGCGAGATGTTGATGGTAATACCGCGCTGGCGCTCTTCCGGTGCCGAGTCGATGTTAGCGAAGTCGCGCTGTTCGTTCAGGTCTGGGTACTTGTCAGCCAGAACCTTGGAGATTGCCGCGGTCAGAGTGGTCTTACCGTGGTCAACGTGACCGATGGTACCAATGTTGACGTGCGGCTTGTTGCGCTCGAACTTTGCCTTTGCCACAAGTTCCTCCTAGAAACATTTACAGAAGACATTCTTCGTCTGCGCGGTTCGCAAACGAACTAGAAATAGTCTACTGGGGGCTTGGATAATTTAGGAAATTCCGGTCCTCTGCGGGGCCTGCATTGTGATGCAAATCCCTCGTTGGCCGTTTGCGGTGCCGGCTCCGTTTTTCAACAGAACCGGCCCGCGATCGGCCACTTCCCCGCTAAGGGGGTCACGGCCAGGTTTTTATACCGAGACGATTACTCGCCGCGGGACTTCTGGATGATCTCGTCGGCAACTGCCTTCGGGACCTCAGAGTAGCTGTCGAAGGTCATCGAGTAAACTGCGCGACCCTGGGTCTTCGAACGCAGGTCACCAATGTAACCGAACATTTCCGACAGTGGCACACCAGCGCGGATGACCTTGACGCCAGCAGCGTCGGACATCTCGCTGATCGAACCACGACGGGAGTTCAGGTCGCCGATAACGTCGCCCATGTACTCTTCCGGGGTACGGACTTCAACAGCCATCAGCGGTTCAAGCAAAACAGGGTTAGCGCGGCGTGCGCCTTCCTTGAATACCTGCGAACCAGCGATCTTGAAGGCCATTTCCGAGGAGTCAACATCGTGGTAAGCACCATCGATGAGGGTAGCCTTGACACCGACCAGTGGGTAGCCTGCGAGGATACCGTACTGCATTGCGTCCTGGATACCAGCGTCAACGGATGGGATGTACTCACGAGGAACACGACCACCGGTCACGGCGTTCTTGAACTCGTAGGTGACGCCGTCAACAACTTCTAGAGGCTCGAACGAGACCTGGACCTTTGCGAACTGACCCGAACCACCGGTCTGCTTCTTGTGGGTGAAGTCAACCTTCTCCACAGCCTTCTTGATGGTTTCGCGGTATGCAACCTGTGGCTTGCCAACGTTTGCTTCCACACGGAATTCGCGCTTCATGCGGTCAACCAGAATGTCCAGGTGAAGCTCGCCCATACCGCCAATGACGGTCTGGCCGGTGTCTTCGTTCAGGGACACGGTGAAGGTTGGATCTTCCGCCGACAGCTTCTGGATAGCGGTCGACAGCTTTTCCTGGTCACCCTTGGTCTTTGGTTCAATGGCCACAGAGATCACGGGATCCGGGAAGCTCATCGATTCGAGAACGATTGGGTGGGCTGGATCACATAGGGTGTCACCGGTGGTGGTGGCCTTCAGGCCGATCACAGCGTAGATGTGACCTGCGTGGATCTCGTCTACCGGATTCTCCTTGTTGGAGTGCATCTGGAAGAGCTTGCCTACGCGTTCCTTCTTGCCCTTGGTGGAGTTCAGCAGCTGTGCGCCGGACTCTGCCTTGCCGGAGTAAACGCGGATGAAGTTCAACTGGCCGAAGAACGGGTGAGCGGCGATCTTGAACGCAAGTGCCGAGAACGGTGCGTCCTCCGAAGGCTCGCGGGTCAGCTCAACTTCTTCGTCCTTCGGATCGTGACCGATGGTGGCGCCAACGTCCAGTGGGTTCGGCAGGAAGTCGATGACTGCATCCAGCATTGGCTGAACGCCGCGGTTCTTGAAGGCCGAACCACAGAATACTGGGTAAGCTTCCGAGTTCACGGTCAGCTTGCGGATGCCAGCCTTGAGTTCCTCAACGGAGATTTCTTCACCTTCGAGGTACTTCTCCATGAGCTCTTCGGATGCCTCAGCGACATCTTCAACCAGCTTGGCGCGGTACTCTTCAGCACGCTCAACCAAGTCGGCAGGGATTTCGCGGGTTTCGTAAGCAGCGCCCATGGTGACGTCACCCTTGGAGTCGCCTTCCCAAACGAATGCTTTCATGGACAGCAGGTCAACGACACCGGTGAACTCGGACTCGGAGCCGATTGGCAGCTGCATAACCAGCGGCTTGGCACCAAGGCGCTGGATGATGGTATCTACGGTGAAGTAGAAGTCAGCGCCCAGCTTGTCCATCTTGTTGACGAAGCAGATACGTGGAACGTCGTACTTGTCAGCCTGGCGCCAAACGGTCTCGGACTGAGGCTCAACGCCTTCCTTGCCATCGAAGACGGCAACGGCGCCATCGAGCACGCGCAGCGAGCGCTCCACCTCAACGGTGAAGTCAACGTGGCCCGGGGTGTCGATGATGTTGATCTGGTTCTTGTTCCAGAAGCAGGTAACAGCAGCGGAGGTAATGGTGATACCGCGCTCTTTTTCCTGTTCCATCCAGTCGGTGGTCGAAGCACCGTCGTGGGTTTCACCGAGCTTGTGGTTCACACCCGTGTAGAAAAGGATGCGCTCAGTAGTAGTGGTCTTACCGGCATCGATGTGAGCCATGATGCCGATATTGCGGACCTTGTTAAGGTCAGTAAGCACGTCCTGTGCCACGTTGTCTCCCTATAAGGTGAGGCCGGAATTGCTGGGCATCGGTTGATGCCCAGCTTTTCCGAGCGGTTCTTACCAGCGGTAGTGTGCGAAGGCCTTGTTGGACTCGGCCATCTTGTGAGTGTCTTCGCGACGCTTCACAGCGGCACCCAGACCGTTCGATGCGTCCAGGATCTCGTTCATCAAACGCTCGATCATGGTCTTCTCGCGGCGAGCCTTCGAGTAGCCAACCAGCCAGCGCAGAGCCAGTGCGGTTGCACGGCCTGGCTTGACCTCAACAGGAACCTGGTAGGTAGCGCCACCGACGCGGCGGGAACGAACCTCGAGGGCTGGACGGATGTTGTCCATAGCCTTCTTGAGGGTCGAAACAGCGTCGGCGCCGGACTTTGCTGCGGCACCTTCGAGTGCACCGTAAACAATGCGCTCTGCAGTGGACTTCTTGCCGTCTACGAGAACCTTGTTGATCAGCTGGGTGACCAATGGGGATTCGAAGACTGGATCAGAAACTAGTGGGCGCTTTGGCGCCGGACCCTTACGAGGCATTACTTACCATCCTTCTTTGCACCGTAGCGGGAACGAGCCTGCTTACGATCCTTCACACCCTGGGTATCCAGAGCACCACGAACAATCTTGTAGCGAACACCTGGAAGGTCCTTTACACGACCACCGCGAACGAGCACGATGGAGTGTTCCTGCAGATTGTGTCCGACACCTGGAATGTAAGCGGTCACTTCGACGCCACCGGCAAGGCGCACACGTGCGACCTTACGCAGAGCCGAGTTTGGCTTCTTCGGGGTGGTGGTGTACACACGGGTGCACACGCCACGGCGCATTGGGTTGCCCTTAAGGGCAGGGGCCTTGGTCTTGACGACCTTAGGCGAGCGGCCCTTGCGGACCAGCTGCTGAATAGTAGGCACTTTCGTGTCCTTCCATTGTCTAAGTTCTTCGGCAACACGACGAAAACGCCTAAGCCTAGAAAAGTTTTAGCGCTTCGCAATGTAGCTAGCTGCTTGCTTTACCGCGCACTCAGAATCAAAAGTCCCTAGGCGTGCGAAAGTGTGGCATTCGTTGCGCAACCTACCCGCAACCCGGACGGAGTCCATTTTGCCACACATAAAACAATTGATCTCAGTCTAGCATTAATCCACCGAGCCACCATGTACAGTAAGCTATCTCACCGACCAGGCCACTCTTGGCCCCCGCCGCCATCGAGACGGTTTGGGTAGTGACTACGCTATCGACCCCAGCTGAACGCCACGGGACCGCCAGATGAAAACCACCTGAATCCGCGGATGTCCGCTGCCGGCTTGCCAGCGGATCCGCATCAAGGCGAATACTAGTTCCTAAATCTCCCAGTGGATTCATCGACTACTATTTTCACCCCGTGTTGCGCGCAGGCCCCGGAACGCAGACCACTGGGAACTGTGGCGGTTAAACGCCCAATGCCTGCCCGCACAGTGTGCGGGCAGGCATTGGGTCAAACTACCTTACGGTGACAGTGCTTCCGGTTTAGCGGAA
Organism: Glutamicibacter sp. NPDC087831; assembly: GCF_044742845.1. Classification (NCBI taxonomy): domain Bacteria; kingdom Bacillati; phylum Actinomycetota; class Actinomycetes; order Micrococcales; family Micrococcaceae; genus Glutamicibacter; species Glutamicibacter sp. NPDC087831. The sequence continues at coordinate 265,701 of NZ_JBIUVH010000001.1, read as the reverse complement.
GTCCGAGCCGTGGTCGTAGTCGTCCATCGAGATGGCACGGAATTCAGGCGACAGCCCGCCTTCCAGCGCATCGTCGTACAGGCCCGAAGAGAAGGCCGAGGTGCCGGTGAACAAAGTTGCCTTTGCTTCATCGGTTGGCTCGACGTTGACCTGGGTGTAGCGATCCAGACCGGTACCGGCCGGGATCAGCTTACCGATGATCACGTTTTCCTTCAGACCGCGCAGTGGATCTTCCTTGCCTTCCATCGCAGCCTGGGTCAGGACGCGAGTGGTTTCCTGGAAGGAAGCAGCCGACAGCCACGAATCGGTGGCCAGCGATGCCTTGGTGATGCCCATCAGCTCGTCACGGCCGGCAGCTGGACGCTGGCCTTCCGAAACGGCCTTGCGGTTCGCAGCGGTGAAGCGCGAACGATCGGCCAACTCGCCTGGCAGCAAGTCGGTCTCGCCGGACTCGATGACGGTGACGCGGCGCAGCATCTGGCGGACGATGACTTCCACGTGCTTATCGTGGATGCCTACACCCTGGGACTGGTACACATCCTGGACCTCGCGGACCAGGAACTTCTGTGCCTCACGTGGGCCGAGGACTCGAAGAACCTGCTTCGGATCCAAGGTACCGCTGGTGAGCTGGGTACCGGCAACGATGCTTTCGCCCTCTTCAACCAACAGGCGAGCACGGCGCAGAACCGGGTAGGCCTGCTTCTCGTCGCCGTTGTCTGGAGTAACTACAACACGCAGCTGCTTCTCGTCGTCTTCGATCGACACGCGACCGGCAACCTCGGACATCGGAGCCACACCCTTAGGGGTACGGGCTTCGAACAGTTCCTGGATACGAGGCAGACCCTGGGTGATATCGTCAGCCGACGCTACACCACCGGTGTGGAAGGTACGCATGGTCAGCTGGGTACCAGGCTCGCCGATGGACTGCGCGGCGATAATGCCAACAGCCTCGCCGATGTCCACGGTCTTGCCGCTGGCCAGCGAACGGCCGTAGCACAGAGCACAGGTTCCAACAGCCGAGTCGCAGGTCAGCACGGAGCGAACGCGGATTTCATCCACGCCTGCAGCGTACAGCTCGTCGATCAGCACGTCGCCGACATCCGAACCGGCGGTAGCCAGCACGGTGCCTTCAGCGTTCTTGACGTCGGTAGCCAGCGTACGGGTGTACGCCGAGTTCTCCACGGTCTCGTGCTTGACGCGGATGCCGGCAGAGTTATCTGCAATGGCAACGGTCAAGCCGCGCTTGGTGCCGCAGTCCTCTTCGCGAACGATAACATCCTGCGAAACGTCCACCAGACGACGGGTCAGGTAACCCGAGTTAGCGGTCTTCAGCGCGGTATCCGCCAGGCCCTTACGGGCACCGTGGGTCGCGATGAAGTACTCCAGAACCGACAGGCCTTCACGGTAGGAAGACTTGATCGGGCGAGGAATAATTTCACCCTTAGGGTTGGACACCAGACCACGGATACCCGCGATCTGACGCAATTGCAGGTAGTTACCACGAGCCTTGGAAGTCACCATTCGGTTAATGGTGTTCAGCTCTTCCATGCCGTTCTTCATTGCCTCGGCAACCTCGTCGGTAGCCTTGGTCCAGATGTCGATCAGGTCCTGGCGGCGCTCGGTATCTGCAATCAGGCCCTTGTCGTAGGAAGCCTGGACCTTGGCGGCCTTTACCTCGTAAGGAGCCAAGATGGCTGCCTTATCCATGTTCGAGGTAATGTCCGAGATCGCCACGGTGACACCCGAGCGGGTCGACCAGTAGAAACCGGCGTCCTTCAGGTTATCCAGGGTAGCTGCGGCAATGATCTTCGGGTAGCGCTCTGCCAGATCGTTGACGATCTCCGAGAGCGCATCCTTGCCCGCTACGGTGGCTACCCATGGGTAGTCCGCAGGCAGGGTGTCGTTGAACAGCACCTGGCCAAGCGAGGTATCCAGCAATGCCGGGGTACCTGGCTCCCAGCCCTCAGGGGCTGGCTGGTCTGCGGAAGGAACGAAGTTCTCCACGCGGACCTTGATCGGTGCGTTCAGGTGCAGTTCGCCCAGATCCTTGGCCATGATGGCCTCGGATACGGTAGCGAACACGCGGCCGGCGCCCTTTTCGGTTGCACGCTTGGTGGTCAAGTGGTGCAATCCGATGATCATATCCTGCGAAGGCTGTGCCACTGGGCGGCCATCGGAAGGCTTCAAGATGTTGTGCGAGGACAGCATCAAGATACGGGCTTCAGCCTGTGCTTCTGGGCTCAGCGGCAGGTGAACTGCCATCTGGTCACCGTCGAAGTCAGCGTTGAACGCGCCGCAAACCAATGGGTGCAGCTGCAGGGCCTTGCCTTCGATCAGCTGTGGTTCGAAGGCCTGGATACCCAAGCGGTGCAGGGTAGGTGCACGGTTGAGCAGTACCGGGTGCTCGGTGATGATCTCTTCGAGAACATCCCAAACCTGCGGGCGGTAACGCTCGACCATGCGCTTAGCCGACTTGATGTTCTGTGCGTGGTTGAGGTCAACCAGGCGCTTCATCACGAAAGGCTTGAACAGCTCCAGGGCCATCTGCTTTGGCAGACCGCACTGGTGCAGCTTCAGCTGCGGGCCGACAACGATGACCGAACGGCCCGAGTAGTCAACGCGCTTGCCCAGCAGGTTCTGGCGGAAACGACCCTGCTTGCCCTTGAGCATGTCGCTCAGGGACTTCAGCGGGCGGTTGCCCGGCCCGGTCACCGGACGGCCACGACGGCCGTTATCGAACAGCGAGTCAACAGCTTCCTGCATCATGCGCTTTTCGTTGTTCACGATGATCTCTGGCGCACCGAGATCAAGCAGGCGCTTGAGGCGGTTGTTGCGGTTGATCACGCGGCGGTACAGGTCGTTCAGATCCGAGGTAGCGAAACGGCCACCGTCGAGCTGGACCATCGGGCGCAGTTCTGGCGGGATCACCGGAACGGCGTCAAGGACCATGCCCTTAGGCGAGTTGCCGTTGACAAGGAACGCGTTGACGACCTTCAGGCGCTTGAGCGCACGAGCCTTCTTCTGGCCCTTGCCGTTTTCGATGATGGTCTTCAGCTCTTCAGCTTCAGCCGCCAGATCGAAGTTCTCAAGGCGCTTCTGGATAGCTTCTGCACCCATGGAGCCTTCGAAGAACAGTCCGTACTTCTCACGCATGGTGCGGTACAGGCCTTCGTCGCCTTCGAGGTCGGCGACCTTCAGGTTCTTGAAGCGCTCCCAGACCGCACGCAGGCGCTCGGCTTCGGCCTTGGCGCGCTTGTCGATCTGCAGAACAGTCTTCTCGGCCAAGGTGCGGGCCTTGTTCAGCTCGGCATTCTTGGCGCCGTCAGCTTCCATGCGCTCCAGCTCGGCTTCCAGGTCGGCTGCAACAGCCTTCTTGTCAGCTTCCGAGTTGTTCGCAAGGTTGCGCAGTTCCAGGTCGTGCTGGGCCTGCAGGTTAGGCATTTCGGCGTGGCGGCGTGCTTCGTCGACACCGGTGATCATGTAGGCAGCGAAGTAGATGACCTTTTCGAGGTCCTTCGGAGCCAGATCGAGCAGGTAGCCCAAGCGCGATGGAACGCCCTTGAAGTACCAGATGTGGGTCACAGGAGCTGCCAGCTCGATGTGGCCCATGCGCTCACGGCGTACGTTCGCGCGGGTCACCTCGACGCCGCAACGCTCGCAGATGATGCCCTTGAAGCGCACGCGCTTGTACTTGCCGCAGTAGCATTCCCAGTCGCGGGAAGGGCCGAAGATCTTTTCGCAGAAAAGACCGTCCTTCTCCGGCTTCAGGGTGCGGTAGTTAATGGTTTCCGGCTTCTTGACCTCGCCGTAGCTCCATCCACGGATTTCATCCGCGGTGGCAAGGTTGATTCGCATGAGGCCGAATGAGGAATCGCTGGACATATGGTCCTTTTCTCTCTTCTGTGGTGTCTGAAGTCGATACGAATGAGGGTGGGAATTTGCCGCCGCTGCCTGCAGGTCCTGCAGGCAGGGCGCCAGATTACACTTCCTCTACGGAGTTCGGCTCCGACCGTGAAAGGTCGATGCCCAGCTCTTCAGCGGCGCGGAACGATTCCTCGTCCGACTCACGCATTTCGATAGTGTTGCCGTCGGTACCGAGTACCTCGACGTTCAAGCACAGCGACTGCATTTCCTTGATGAGCACCTTGAACGATTCTGGAACACCAGGCTCTGGAACGTTCTCGCCCTTGACGATAGCTTCGTAGACCTTCACGCGGCCGTGGATATCATCCGACTTGATGGTCAGGATTTCCTGCAGTGTGTAAGCGGCACCGTATGCTTCCAGTGCCCAAACTTCCATCTCGCCGAAGCGCTGGCCACCGAACTGGGCCTTACCGCCCAGTGGCTGCTGGGTGATCATGGAGTATGGACCGGTGGAACGGGCGTGGATCTTGTCGTCCACCAGGTGGTGGAGCTTCAAGATGTACATGTAGCCCACGGAAACCGGATCCGGCAGCGGGTCGCCGGAGCGGCCGTCGAACAGCTTCGCCTTGCCGGAGTTGCCAATCAGGCGCACACCGTCACGGGTCTTGCTGGTCGAATCCAGGATGCCGCGGATTTCCTCTTCGGAAGCGCCATCGAAGACCGGGGTTGCCACGGTGGTGGAACCGGACTCGCGTGGCAGGTTCGGCAGATCGCGGACCCATTCAGGCTCGCCTTCGATCTTCCAGCCCTGCTTGGCAGCCCAACCCAGGTGGATTTCCATAACCTGGCCGACGTTCATACGACCTGGCACACCTAGCGGGTTCAGGATGACATCCAGCGGGGTGCCGTCTTCCAGGAATGGCATGTCTTCCAGCGGCATGATGCGCGAGATGACACCCTTGTTACCGTGGCGACCTGCGAGCTTGTCGCCGATCGAGATCTTGCGCTTCTGGGCAACGTAGACGCGGACCAGCTGGTTGACACCAGGGGAAAGGTCATCGTCGTTGTCGCGGTCGAAGATGCGAACACCAATGACGGTGCCGGACTCGCCGTGCGGAACCTTCAGCGAGGTGTCGCGCACTTCGCGCGACTTCTCACCGAAGATGGCACGCAGCAGGCGCTCTTCCGGGGTCAGTTCGGTCTCGCCCTTAGGGGTGACACGGCCTACCAGCACGTCGCCGGCCTCGACCTCGGCACCGATGTAGACGATGCCGCGGTCATCGAGCTGGGAGAGGATGTCTTCCGAGACATTCGGGATGTCGCGGGTGATTTCCTCGGCACCGAGCTTGGTGTCGCGGGCATCGACTTCGTGCTCTTCGATGTGAATCGAGGTGAGTACGTCGTCGAAGATCATGCGCTGGGAGAGGATGATCGCATCCTCGTAGTTGTAGCCTTCCCAGGACATGAATGCCACGAGCAGGTTCTTGCCCAGCGACAGCTCGCCGGAGTCGGTCGAAGGACCGTCAGCGATGATCGACTGGTATTCCAGGCGGTCGCCTTCGGACACGCGAACGCGCTGGTTGTAGGCGTTGCCCTGGTTCGAGCGGGCGAACTTCATGATCGGGTACATCGACTCGGTGCCGTCATCGTTCATGACGACAACCAGGTCAGCAGATACCTCGGTGACCACGCCTGGCTTGGCGGCGACAACGGAGTCGCCGGCGTCAACCGCGGCGAACTTCTCCATGCCGGTACCCACCAGCGGACGCTCGGACTTCAGCAGCGGCACAGCCTGGCGCTGCATGTTGGCGCCCATCAGTGCGCGGTTGGCATCGTCGTGCTCGAGGAATGGAATCAGCGCGGTTGCCACCGAAACCATCTGGCGCGGCGAAACGTCCATGAAGGTCACTTCAGCGGAATCGACGATGACAGGCTCGCCGCCACCGCCCTTTTCGCGAACCAGAACGGTCTCTTCAACGAAGCGGCCGTTCTCATCCAGAGGCGCGTTGGCCTGTGCGATGTAGTGCTGCAGCTCGTCATCGGCGGTCAGGTAGTCGACCTCGTTGGACACGACGCCATTGGCGACGCGGCGGTACGGGGTTTCGATGAAGCCGAAGGAGTTGATGCGTCCGTAGGTAGCCAACGAACCGATCAGGCCGATGTTCGGGCCTTCCGGGGTTTCAATTGGGCACATGCGTCCGTAGTGGGACGGGTGGACGTCTCGTACTTCCATGCCTGCGCGGTCACGGGACAGGCCGCCCGGGCCCAGAGCCGACAAGCGGCGCTTGTGGGTCAGGCCGGCCAGCGGGTTGTTCTGGTCCATGAACTGCGAAAGCTGCGAGGTTCCGAAGAACTCCTTGATGGCAGCCACAACAGGGCGGATGTTGATCAGGGTCTGCGGGGTGATCGCCTCGACGTCCTGGGTGGTCATGCGCTCGCGCACAACACGCTCCATGCGGGACAGGCCGGTGCGGACCTGGTTCTCGATCAGTTCGCCCACGGCGCGGATGCGGCGGTTGCCGAAGTGGTCGATGTCGTCGACGTTGACAGGAACGTCAACGATCTCGCCCTTGCGGGTGCCCTGAACAGTCTTCTCGCCTGCGTGCAGCGCAACGAGGTAGCGGATCATCGCTACCAGGTCGTCCAGCGAGAGCACCGAAGCGTTCTCGGCGTTGACCGGAGTCTCCACGCCCAGCTTGCGGTTGATCTTGTAGCGGCCAACCTTTGCCAGGTCGTAGCGCTTAGGCTCGAAGTACATGTTCTTCAGCAGTGCCTGGGCGGCCTCAACCGTAGGAGGCTCGCCTGGACGCAGCTTGCGGTAGATGTCCAGCAAGGCTTCGTTCTGATCCTTGATGCTGTCCTTTTCCAAGGTTGCGCGCATCGAATCGTACTGGCCGAACTCGGACAGGATCTGCTCTTCGCTCCAGCCAAGGGCCTTGAGCAAGACGGTGACCGACTGCTTGCGCTTGCGATCAAGGCGTACGCCGATCTGGTCGCGCTTGTCGATTTCCAGCTCGAACCATGCACCACGCGATGGGATGATACGTGCCGAGAAGATCGTCTTGTCACTGGTCTTGTCCGGCGTGGACTCGAAGTACGCACCTGGGGAGCGAACCAGCTGGGACACAACGACACGCTCGGTGCCGTTGATGATGAAGGTGCCCTTTTCGCTCATCAGCGGGAAATCGCCCATGAACACGGTCTGCTGCTTGATTTCGCCGGTTTCATTATTCATGAATTCGGCCTTGACATACAGCGGTGCCGCGTAGGTGGCGTCGCGGTCCTTGCACTCTGCGATCGAGTACTTAGGATCAGCGAACTCCGGATCCGAGAAGCTCAAGGACATGGTGTCCTGGAAGTCCTCGATTGGGGAGATTTCCTCGAAGATTTCTGCCAGGCCCGAGGTGTTGGGCACGCTGAAGTCACCAGCGGCTTCTGCCTTGGCCAGGCGCTCTACCCAGTTCTGGTTGCCGACGAGGCGGTCAAAGCTCTCGGTCTGCAATGCCAGCAGGTTAGGCACTTCAAGGGGTTCGTGAATCTTTGCAAAAGAAAGTCGGCCAGCGTATGCAGCATCGCGAGCCGAACTAGCGGTTTGGTTGTTAGGGTTGCTCGAGGCGACCAAGATGGATCCTTCCAAAGACCGTCAGGTTTCCGAACGCTTACCGTGCTAAGGTTCCTGCCATAGGACAGTTCCTCTTTTTTCGTCCGCACGAACCCACCGCTATATGAAGGCCGCGCGCGCAAACAGCAAGGCGCAAATTTCTACTCTACCGGAGGAAAATCCGGTTGTCGATACTCGGTGCAGAAATTCGTGCTATAGTTTTCGCCCCCACTTTCGCGCGGGCTGCCACTCAGGTTTCCAAGCACCGCGCCAGCGCGCAACCCGGTCGTACCGCGCACCGAAAAGTGCATGCATTTTCCCAACTGATACCCTTGTTTTCGCGGATTCTTGCGAATTGCCAAAGGTCTTGGCCCGCTGAACGCAGTCTCCGGATTCCGGGCATCAGGCAACGTTATGCTTTCTGTCACATTCTCCTCAGCAGGCATCAGAAACCCCAATTTTTCTCCGCTTCAGCCGCATGGCGAACGTTCTTGGAGATTTTTTTCCGGGTATCCGGGAGGCTTGAAGCTACACGCTCCCCCAGCAGATATAAGCCTTTGCGACCTCGTGTGTCCGGTGGCTTCTTCTTTCGCCACTAGCTATGATCGAGCAAACATCCACGGTTAGGAGACGAAGTGAATAAGCTGCAGTCAGATGAAGCACTGACCCGAGTTACCCTGGACGCCTCGCGCCGGAACATCCCAATCGAGATTGTGCCGCGCGACAAGGTCCGCTCGCTGGAAGAGGCTGCGGACGCCTTGGGAATCTCGGCCTCGGCCTTGCTCAAGACGCTGGTTATCAAACGCACAGACGGCACCTTTGTCTTCGCGCTGATCCCCGGCGGGCGGAAACTGGACTGGGCGAAGCTGCGCGGAGTCATGGGCGTCAATAAGCTCTCCCTGCCATCTTCAGATATCGCTTGGGATGTCACGCACTACGAGAGCGGAACCATTACGCCTTTTGGCTCGCACACGGTACTGCCTGTCTACATCGATGCCAGCGTCTTCGAAGAGCCCGTATCGGAACAGATAGGACTGGGCAGCGGGGACCGAGCCCATGGACTGCTGGTTCGCGCCAAGGATTTGGTTAGCGGATTTGATGCCACGATTGCTGATATTTCGACTCCGGAATAACCAGCCCTGGCTTAGCCAATGCCTTCTTGGCCCAGGCCTGCGACTCGGTCAATCCCTTGATCGTCGCGTTGCGCAGCGGCAGACCAAGCGGCTGCTCGACGAAGCGTGCCACCAGGTAGGCAATTCCTAGCATCAGCACCAGCAAACCGGCCAGCAGCACGTACTTGTTCACGAAACCGTGCAGCTGGTTGATTAGCCACCAACCCCACAACTGGTGCACGAGGTACAGCGGGTAAGTCAATGAACCGGCCACAGCCAGCCATTTGCCCTGGACGTTCTTGAGCGGAGTCAGGGTGCACACCGCCAGCAGAGCTACGCACAGGACGGTCAGCAGCTGGAAATGCCAGGCCGGGATATCCATCCCGGAGAGCAAGTCCGCGTCACTGCGCCCCTTGATGCCGGTGAAAAATGCGGCGATGGCAGTATTGCCTGCGACCATGGACCACCGCAGAATGCTGTGGCCGCTTTGATAGATCAAGAAGAGCACCATGCCGGCTGCGAACAGGGCCGCATACTGCCCGGCAATCCATTCCTGCAGCTTGTCCATGCTTGTGAAATGCAGATACAGGCCCAGAGCGGGCCAAATGGCAGAGAGCAAGAGGATGTGCTTGTTCTTCACGAAGCCCATGGACAAGAGCGCTGCGAGCAACACGTAGAAACGCAACTCGACCCAAAGTGTCCAATAGACACCGTCCATATCGGTGACGCCGAATCCAGCCTGCATCATGCTCAGGTTGGGCAGAATATCACTGGCCGAGCGTCCCTCGTTGCCGGAAGGCCAGATCCCAAGCGAGAGTACTGTTGCTGCGAGTACCGCGAGCCAGTAGGCCGGGTAGAGGCGGCCCACACGCGAGCCGATGAAACCAATGACGTTCTTTCCCTGGAGGGACATCAGGATAACGAAGCCCGAGATGAGGAAGAATAGCTGTACACCCAGCTGTCCGTAACGGGTGAATTCGGAGAGTACTGGCCAGAACTCTGCGGCCTGCCTCCCCCAGTGATCATGTCCCCATGCGGTGTAGTGGTACAGGACGACAATTAGCGCAGCTGTAATCCTCAATGCGTCTAGGAGCCCTAGCCGCGGTGCTGGTTTCTGGTTCTGGGTAGCTACGGTTTTTGACACATTTTCACTGTAAACAATGAACTTGAATAAACGCTGTTAATAGAAACGTTATAAAACAATTGCTATGGACTTCCCAGCTTAACGACCAAAGGTCCACAGACTTTCGTCTGTGGACCTTTGGCAATAAGTTGCGAGTGACCGCTGTACTTACTTAACGGTGACGGTAGCGCCGGCAGCTTCCAGAGCTTCCTTAGCCTTCTCGGCAGCGTCCTTGGCAACACCCTCAAGCAGAGCCTTTGGAGCAGCGTCAACGAGCTCCTTAGCTTCCTTCAGGCCCAGGGAAGTCAGTGCGCGAACTTCCTTGATAACTGCGATCTTCTTGTCGCCGGCCGACTCGAGGACTACGTCGAATTCGGTCTGCTCTTCAGCAGCAGCTTCGCCGCCTGCAGCTGGACCAGCAACTGCAACAGCAGCAGCGGTTACGTCGAAGGTCTCTTCGAATTCCTTAACGAACTCGGACAGTTCGATGATGGTCATTTCCTTGAATGCGGAAAGCAGCTCTTCGTTGCTGAGCTTCGCCATGGTGGGCGTCCTTTCGGTTTTTGGCCTTGAGGGCCGATGAATTTGGGTTTACGTTGCGAGAGAACTCGAAAGCTTAGGCTTCTGCCGGAGCTTCCTCGGCAGCTTCGCCACCGTTCTCGTCGAGCTTTGCACGCAGAGCTTCGACAGCGCGGGCAGCAGCGGAAGCTGGAGCCAGCAGCACTGCTGCAACGCGGGCGAGCTGAGTTTCGCGGGATTCCAGCGCAGCCAAAGCAGCGATGCCGCTCTGGTCCAGTGCCTTACCTTCGAACCAACCGGTCTTGATGACCAGCTTTTCGTTAGTCTTGGCGAATTCCGTGAGGCTCTTAGCGGCAGCAACTGCATCGCCCTTAATGAAGGCGATTGCGGTTGGACCAGAAAGCTGTTCATCGAAAGCATCGATGCCAGCGTTCTTCGCTGCGATTGCGGTCAAGGTGTTCTTTACGACTGCGTACTTGGTCTCCTGACCAAGCGAGCGGCGCAGATCCTTGAGCTGTGCAACGGTAAGCCCACGGTATTCGGTCAAGACAGCCGCCGACGAATCATTGAATTCCGCGGTGATTTCTTCAATCGCTGCAGTCTTGCTTGGGGTTGCCATAACACTCCTTCCGGGGATTTGTTCGGTACCGTTTCAAAACCGGCGAGGCCATAAAAATAGCCCCGCGCAGGAGCACAGGGCGTTTCAACTTATTCAAAGTCAAAAAATCTATGTAACCTGCGTTGGTCATCCTTGCGGATCTTTAGGAGCAGTTGGAAACCAAATGCTCGACCGACGGTCTTCGGTATTTCTAGTTTATAGGAGCACTCCAGCCCACAGCAAATCGAAGCCGGAGCCAATCTCATGATCCTGGTCACTAGGGGAATTAAATTAGAATGGCGGGACTCATTTACCAACGCTTGGGGAACGCTAGTAGTAAGTCCCGCCGATACAAAAGTTTTGGGGAAACTTTCGTATCTCATCCGCGTAGGGCCTTGGGGGATCCATACGCGGATGACCGAGATACTCGGTAGTCAAAGCTTATCATCGGCTACAGGCTGGTACGAAACATGAATACGCTTTCCAGCAGCCGTGGCCATCGCGCAGATTCCTCGCTTAAAAAGGAAGGGAGCATGCCGATTATCGGCATGCTCCCTCAAGCTAGTTAGCTACTAGACTTAGGCCTCAACGCGGGTTACGTTCGCGTCAACAGGAATACCTGGACCGAAGGTGGTAGCGATGGTTGCCTTCGAGATGTAGCGACCCTTCGAAGCCGAAGGCTTCAGGCGCATAACCTCTTCCAGAGCTGCTGCGTAGTTCTCGGTCAGCTGCTTTGCGTCGAACGAAACCTTGCCAATGATGAAGTGCAGGTTCGAGTGCTTGTCGACGCGGAAGTCGATCTTGCCGCCCTTGATGTCGGTTACAGCCTTGGCCACATCCATGGTCACGGTGCCGGTCTTAGGGTTTGGCATCAGGTTACGAGGACCCAGTACCTTACCCAAGCGGCCAACCTTGCCCATCAGGTCAGGGGTTGCAACTGCTGCGTCGAAGTCGGTCCAGCCGCCCTGGATCTTTTCGATCAGGTCGTCCGAGCCAACGAAGTCGGCGCCAGCTTCGCGAGCTGCTTCTGCCTTGTCACCGTTAGCGAAAACAACCACGCGGGCGGTCTTGCCGGTGCCGTGTGGAAGGTTTACGGTACCGCGAACCATCTGGTCAGCCTTACGTGGGTCAACACCCAAGCGGAAAGCAACCTCAACGGTCGAGTTGGTCTTATCGCCTGCGGTCTCCTTAGCCAGGGCAATTGCCTCGGCTGGAGCGTAGACGTTGTTGTCGGCATCGATCTTAGCCGCGGCGGCTACGTATGCTTTGCTGCGCTTTGCCATCTGCGTTTTCTCCTTATGCAGTCGTGGTCATATGGACCGCGCGGGGTCCTGCCACGGGCGAATCGATCAGATGACCGTTTCGCCTTAGATTGAATTCTTGAGTGCTATCCAGCGTGTGAACAGCGGAAGGCGGGATTAGCCTTCTACGGTCACGCCCATGGAGCGGGCGGTGCCGGCGATGATCTTGGCTGCAGCAGCCAGGTCATTTGCGTTCAGGTCAGCCATCTTGGTGGTGGCGATTTCCTCAACCTGAGCCTGGGTCAGGTTAGCAACCTTGTCGGTGTGCGGAACACCCGAACCCTTTGCAATGCCAGCTGCCTTCTTGATCAGCTCAGCTGCAGGAGGAGTCTTGGTGATGAAAGTGAACGAACGGTCTTCGTATACGGTGATCTCAACTGGAACAACGTTACCGCGCTGCGACTCGGTCGCTGCGTTGTAAGCCTTGCAGAATTCCATGATGTTGACGCCGTGCTGACCAAGGGCTGGACCGATTGGAGGAGCTGGGTTAGCAGCACCTGCCTGGATCTGCAGCTTGATGAGTCCGGTGACCTTTTTCTTTGGGGCCATGTCGGGTCCTTCTTACTCTTGCGTTTCCCGTGGCACAGGAGCGTGGCACGGGGATCTGGCTATCGTGGCGCGACAGCCAAGCGTACCCTCGCATCGATAAGCGACCGATGCGGGGCACGAAGACTTAATACTACTGGATCTTGGTGACCTGGTTGAAGTTCAGGGTCACTGGGGTTTCACGTTCGAAGATCGAAACCAGTACAACCAGCTGTGCGGCATCCAGCTTGATCTCCGAGATGGTTGCCGGCATCGTTTCGAACGGTCCGTCATTGACGATAACCGATTCGCCGACTTCGAAGTCCACGGTGACCTCAGTAATTGGAGCACGGCCTGGCTTGGACGCCGATGGCTGCTCTACTGGATCAACGATGGTGTGCTCCAGCATGGAGAACACTTCGTCAAGGCTCAGTGGGTTTGGATCGTGGGCGTTGCCAACGAATCCAGTGACACCTGGAGTGTGTCGAACAACACCCCACGACGCGTCAGTCAGCTCCATGCGGACCAGGACATAGCCCGGGATGCGCACGCGGCGAACGATCTTGCGCTGAGTGTTCTTGACCTCGACGACCTCTTCCATTGGAACCTGGATATCGAAGATGAACTCATCCATGTCCTGGGTCTGGATACGGGTCTCAAGATTGACCTTCACGCGGTTTTCGTAACCAGCGTAGGTGTGAATGACAAACCAGTCACCTGGAAGACGACGGAGCTTAGCGCGGAATTCTTCCTTGAGCTTGGCTACGTTGTCTTCGCCCTCGGCTTCTTCAGCTTCGTTGTCTTCGCCTTCAGCTTCTTCAGCTGCGCCTTCGATTACCTGAGCGTCTTCAGCGTCCTGTGCTGGTGCTTCGGTTGGGTCGACGTCAGCTTCTACAGCTGGCTCAACCTGATCGCCGGCGGCTTCAACGAACTCGTTTTCGACCTCGTCATTAATCTGCGGTTCGAGTTCCTTGTCGGACACTGCAGCTCCTGCTTTCTTTGACTGAATGACACTAAATTGCCTCGGGGTAATCATACCTCCGAGGCAACAAAATTACTGTTCGACCTTGTTGGTGAACAGGAGGATCGAACCCTGCCCAAAGACGAAGTCCAGGGCCGTCACGATCAGCATCACCACGACCACGAAACCGACAACAACCAGGAAATAATTCACTAGTTCACTGCGGGTCGGGGTGACGACCTTCTTAAGTTCTGCGATTACCTGGCGGAAAAACAAGAAGATCCGGGCAAAGAAACCCAACTTCTGTCCACCCTTACCGGAGCTGAGAGCAGATTCGGTCATGTTCTTCCTCGTTTCAAAAATTTGGCCAGTTGAAACAATCACGGTGTGCCATAGTCTATTCGACTGCAACACACCGTGATGAGATAATTCGCTAAGCGATAAATCGCTATTGCGCAGGGCAGACAGGACTCGAACCTGCAACCTGCGGTTTTGGAGACCGCTGCGCTACCAATTGCGCCACTACCCTTCGGAGCTTTTTACCGCTCCAACCTAGAACATCTTAGCGGATAAAACATTCAGCTTCGTCCGTTGCGATGTCTCGGCAACGAGAAATAACTTTACGCAACGAAATCGGAAATGTCGAACTGACAACCTCCAGTGTGGCGCAGAACGCATTCACGCGCCCCGTTGCGCACCTTATTGTGTCATTTTCAAAATTGTGATGCTGAAGTGCAAGGTTGCGAACTAAACTGAGGTGTAACAGCTGTCCCCATAGACTTCAGGACGAATCCCCAATGTCTCGCATTTCTCGCCGCATCGGCGCAATTTCCGAATCCGCGACTCTCGCAGTAGATGCCAAGGCGAAGGCTCTTAAAGCAGCAGGTCGACCAGTAATCGGTTTCGGTGCCGGTGAACCCGACTTCCCAACCCCTGGCTACATTGTCGAAGCAGCAGTCAAGGCGGCCCAGGATCCAAAGAACCACCGCTACTCCCCTGCAGCCGGCCTTCCCGAGCTGCGCGAAGCAATCGCCGCCAAAACCATGCGCGATTCGGGCTACGAGCTCAAGGCCAATCAGGTTCTGGTCACCAATGGCGGCAAGCAGGCGGTGTACAACACCTTCGCAACCCTGCTTGATCCAGGTGACGAGGTCATCGTTCCGGCTCCGTACTGGACCACCTATCCCGAAGCCATCCAGCTCGCCGGAGGCAAGGCCGTATCGGTCTTTGCCGGCCCGGAGCAGGGCTACAAGGTTACCGTCGAACAGCTCGAATCCGTACTGACCGAACGCACCAAGGTGCTGCTGTTCGTTTCTCCTTCGAACCCCACCGGTGCCGTATACACCCCGGAGCAGGTCCGCGAGATCGGCCAGTGGGCTGCTTCCAAGGGGCTGTGGGTTGTTACCGATGAGATCTACGAGCACTTGACCTACGGCGATGCAACTTTCAGCTCCATCGCGACCTTGGTCCCAGAGCTCGAAGACCGAGTTGTCGTCCTCAACGGCGTGGCAAAGACCTACGCAATGACCGGCTGGCGCGTGGGTTGGATGGCAGGTCCGCTGGATGTCATCAAGGCCGCCACCAACCTGCAGTCCCACGCCACCTCGAACGTTTCCAACGTATCGCAGCGAGCCGCCCTGGCTGCTGTTGCCGGGCCGCTGGATGCCGTGAACGACATGAAGGTTGCCTTCAACCGTCGCCGCTTGGCCATCGTCGAATCACTGAACGCGATTGACGGCCTGCACTGCCCTACTCCGGAAGGCGCGTTCTACGCGTATTCGGATGTTCGAGGCCTGCTGGGTCGCGAAATCCGCGGCGTAGTGAACAACACCAGTGCAGAACTTGCTGCTTTCATCCTGGAACAGGCAGAAGTTGCCGTCGTTCCAGGTGAAGCATTCGGCCCTTCCGGCTATATCCGCATGTCATATGCACTGGGTGATGCTGACCTCGAAGAAGGCGTCGCACGGATGGCCAAGCTGCTGGGCGAAGCCAAGTAGAAAAACAGCGCCGCCAAAGAAGCCGGGCAGTCCATGATGGACTGCCCGGCTTCTGTGCTTTTGCCGCAGTGCCGTTTAGAGGATCTTGCGGTCCACAGCCCAACGGGTAAGTTCGTGGCGGTTGGATAGCTGGAGCTTGCGCAGCACATTGGACACATGCGATTCCACGGTCTTTACCGAGATGAACAGTTCCTTGGCTACTTCCTTATAGCTATATCCCCGGGCAATCAAACGCATGACTTGCAATTCGCGGTCAGAGAGCAAATCCAGCTCCTCATCGATTTCTGCCACCGGACCGCTGCTGCCAAAGGCGTCCAGGACGAACCCGGCCAAGCGTGGCGAGAACACGGCATCTCCCCCGGCCACGCGACGTACTGCATCGGAAATTTCGGCCCCGGAAATGCTCTTGGTGACATACCCGCGAGCACCGGAACGGATGACCGTCACTACGTCCTGTGCTGCGTCGGAAACGCTCAATGCCAGGAAACGCGTGGATCCCAGCAGCCCGGTGCACCCCTTAAGCACTTCGGCCCCGCCCCCGCCGCGGCCACCGGGCAGGTGCACATCCAGGAGCACCACATCCGGTTGCTGTTCGGTGATCACCTCGATGGCTCCCTCCACGGTGCCAGCTTCCCCGACAATCTGGATGTCCTGGGCCAAATCGGCACGTAAACCGGAACGGAAGATGGCGTGGTCATCCACCAGCACTACACGGTAGTTCTCGGTGGTGTTCTCAGCGTTCATGTTTCTATTCTTCCTCCATGTTCAGTGGCATGCTCAGCTGCACCTCAGTTCCGGATTCACCGCTCCGGATATGCGCCATGCCGCCTGCGCGTTCCATGCGGCCAATGATTGATTCCCTGACGCCGTGCCGGTCCGCCGGTATTCCATCTACTTCGAAACCGGTGCCGCGGTCACGCACATACACTTCTACTTGTTCGGCCGAGCATTCGATGAATACCGAAATCTTGCCCTCGGCATGCTTCGCTGCGTTCATCATCGCCTCGCGGCTAGCGGCCACCAGTGCCTGCTGCCCGGCAAAGCCCTGAGCATTGCCTACGGATATGACTTCTACATCACGCAGTAGCAGCTGTTCGATGTGGCTTGCCTCGTGCTGGATCTCAACGATTACATCTTCATCATCAAGGTCATGGTTGCCGTACAGCCATTGGCGCAGTTCACGCTCTTGGACACGTGCCAAGGTTCTCACCGCCGCTGGGTCTTCACTGCGTTTTTGAATCACTGCCAAGGTCTGCAAGACCGAGTCGTGCAGGTGGGCCGCGAACTCTGCACGTTGGGCCGCCGCCTGGCGCGAGCTCCGTTCAGCGATGAAATCGCGCCACAGCCGAGTACCCCAGGGAAGCAAGACCACGAGTGCGCCGACAATGATCGCCAAGGCCGCCCACAAGCCGCCGAGCAGGTCTGCGGCTCCGACAGTATTGCCCAGCAGGGCCAGCAGACCGCCGATGACCAGGACCAGGCCAAAAGCCAGGCGCAGCAGGAAAGGCAATGACGGGCGCTTCTTGTGCTCGGTGATACCTTCATCGAACTGGATCCAAGCCAGCACAATACCGGCAATCACGCCCAAGGTAGGCCAGATCAGATCCCAGCGGATATTCCAGCCGGTCCACTGTCCATAAGCCATGACGGCGAGCGCCAGCAGGCCCGCACCGATCAGCGTGTCACGCCAGGTGGAGTTCCTTTCCCAACCTTCGCGTGGACGGAAGATGCCTTGCTGCACCCGGTTCATTTCTTCAGCAAGGCTGCGTGATCTGGTGCCCCAGGAGCGAAGCTCGTCAGCGTGCGCCTCTTCGGCGCTCGGGACGAATACCCAAAGCCACGCGTAGAGCAGAATGCCGATGCCGCCCAGTGCGGACAATCCCAGGAACCCAATACGCACGTACCCCAGCGGGATGCCGAGGTGCTCCGCGAGGCCGCCGCAGACGCCGGCGATTAGCCGGTTCTCGCTGCGCACCATCAAACGCCGTTCAGGACTTTCCATAGTTCTAAGTCAAGCACGTTCTTGTCGTTTCTTCCCGGTTGATCACCGGATCTAGGGGCACCCCTAGGGGAAGTTCAGGGTATCCCCTCATAGCGCGGGACCCCTGCCACACGAGAACATTGGACTATGAACAACGAAGGCTCTCAACGTCGTCGCGGCTTTTACGACCAGCTGCGCAAATCACCGATCACTCGCCAGGACTCGCAGTGGCTCGGTGGCGTTGCAACTGGTGTCGCCGATTATTTCAAGGTCGATGTAGTGCTGATCCGCGGCATCTTCGTGGTGCTCGGTGTCCTAGGCGGCTTGGGCATGGTGCTCTATGGACTCGCTTGGGCGTTGCTTCCTGATGCGGGAGGCAAAATGCATCTGGAAAGTGCCGTGAACCGGAACTGGACCAGCGGCATGACTGGCGCGGTGATCATCTTTGCGCTGGGCATCTTCCCTGCTCCCTGGTTCTTGGATTCGCTGGCACCGGTCCTGTGGCCCCTGGCTATTGTTGCGGCTATCGCATTCATTATCTTCAGCAGGAAGAACACCCGGTTTGCGCGTCCGGACCAAGCTCGCAATCCGGCAGCGACCGGTGACAGCTCTGCTGCCTCGCCAAGGGCTGCCGAGAAGAGCACCGCGTTGGAGCATCCTTGGCGTGAGGACGGCACCCAGAGTTTCAATGCGAGCGTAGCTAGCGGGTTCGGGACGAACTACCCGGATGCGCCGATGAAGGAGCACCCCATGAATTCAGGTGATTCTGGCCCAGCGGGCCAATACGAAAATAGCTATTCGCCGGATCCCGCATATACGAAGGCCTACAGTGCCAAGGCGAATCGCAAGCCGATCAGCCGCCCGATTCCGGGTTGGCTTGGCACCACCGTCTTCGGCGTTACCGTGCTGGTGGTCGCCGTGGTCATGCTGGCCGACTACCTGGATATCGTGGCCTTGCCTGGTTCGGGCTGGACCGTGGCTTTGGCTTGCGGCCTGTTGCTTGTTGGCATCACCATTGTCTTAGCGGCCCTCTCCGGGCGAACCAGTGGAGGCCTGTTGGGTTTGGCCATTCCATTGCTGGTCCTGACGGTGATCTTCTCTGCTACGTCTTTCGAGGAATCTGCCCGCGGGTTCGTTCGATCGGCTACCGGCAGCGACAGCCAATACAGCGCTGTTTTCAGCAGCTCAACGGTTGACCTGACCCATCTGGGCAGTATCACCAAACCCACCACGGTGGAGATCGATTCGGTCTTCTCCAGAATGGATCTGCTGCTGCCGGAGAATGTTCCGGTGAAGATCGAGACCGACGGCGCATTCCTTTCCGGAATGGATATGGAACTGCCGCAGGACCGGCGGTCCTTGCCGGGAAATGCACCAATGCTGACCATTGAAGTAGACGGAGTTTTTTCCTCGTTCTCCACGACCGTGGATGATCCCAGCATCCTGAACCCCAGCAACACGGATTTCTAAGGACTGAGCCCCATGAATACTTCTTCTACTCCCGCTAGGAAATTCCCTACCGGAACCTTGGTCTTCGGCCTGATTCTGATCGTTGTCGCCCTGGCATCGCTCAGCCGTCTGGTCTTGCAGTGGAGCTTTGACATGCCGCTGTTCTTCATCGCTATCGTCGCCTTGGCCGGCGTAGCCATGATCTTCTCCGGATTGGCATCGGCCGGCAAGGCCCGCAAATCCGAAGCCGAACCACCGGTTCCCACCGACCCCAATCTCTAAGCCCTCCAAGCTTTTCCAACAATTAGGAGTTCTCTGATGGACGCATTCTTCAACTCGCTTCGTTCCATGCCGCTTCGTCGCGGGCCAGGCCGATTGGCCGGTGGCGTCGCCGGGGGCATCGCCGACAAGTTCGGGTGGGATGTCACCTTGGTGCGTATCGCCCTACTGCTTTCGTTCTTGCTTCCGGTAATGGGTGTTGCCGCATATATCCTGGCGTGGATCCTGATCCCAGCGCAGGACAACACCATCATCTTGCAGAACTGGCTTCGCAAATTCTAAATACCGTTCCCGGCTGGCCTGCTCGGGAACGATGCTTGGCATCGCTATCCGGCTAGGGCGAGGCTCGTGCACTTCCGTGACATGAGACTCGCCCTAGTGGCTTTAAGCACGTACAATGGCTCGCAGAGTAGATGCTCAATGGCGCGCGGATATTGACTGAAATCCGAATGGAACTCTTTGCTGTTACAGCGTTATCACGGGGCCTGCACGCTCCAGCTGTCGCACAAGGCTTTCCCATTACTAAGCGAGGGCCAATGCGCATTGGAATCATGACCTCAGGCGGCGACTGCCCCGGTCTGAACGCCGTCATCCGCGGTGCGGTACTGAATGGCATCAAAAGCTACGACGACGAATTCGTCGGTTTCCGCGACGGCTGGCGCGGCGTCAAGGAAGGCGACTTCTTCGACCTTCCGCGAACCGCTGTGCGTGGCATCGCCAAGCAAGGCGGCACCATTTTGGGCACCTCACGCACCAATGCGTTTGAAGGGGAACTTGGTGGCGCGGAGAACATTTCCAAGGTTCTCAAATCCAATAGCATCGATGCGCTGATTGCCATCGGCGGGGAAGGCACCTTAGCTGGCGCCCAGCGCCTATGCGAAGCCGGCCTTCCTATCGTTGGCGTTCCCAAGACCATCGATAATGACTTGGACGCCACGGATTACACCTTCGGTTTCGATACCGCTAACCAGATTGCGGTCGAAGCCATTGACCGCCTGCGCACCACCGGCGATTCCCACCACCGCTGCATGGTGGCCGAGGTAATGGGCCGCCACGTAGGCTGGATTGCACTGCACGCGGGGATGGCATCCGGTGCGCACGCGGTGCTCATCCCGGAGGTTTCCACCACCATGGAGCAGATCTGCCAGTGGGTGAACGAAGCCCATGAGCGCGGACGCGCCCCGTTGGTGGTTGTGGCCGAAGGCTTTGTGCCAGAAGGCATGGAAGAAGCGTTCTCGGTACGTGGTCTCGATTCCTTCGGACGCGCCCGCCTTGGCGGCATCGGGGAGATGCTCGCCCCGGTCATTGAGGAACGTACCGGCATCGAAACGCGTGCAACCGTGCTGGGACATATTCAGCGCGGCGGCGTCCCCACCGCTTTTGACCGTGTCCTGGCCACCCGTTTGGGAATGGCTGCGGTGGATTCCATCCATGCCGAGGCGTGGGGCACCATGGTGGCGTTGCACGGCACCAAGGTGCTGCGCGTACCGCTGCGTGCCGCACTGAACAACCTCAAGCGTGTCCCCATGGAACGCTACGAAGAGGCCGCCGTGCTCTTCGGCTAGGCCTGGAGATACACCAAGGGCGTGGGTTGGAATGCTGTTCACAGCATTCCAACCCACGCCCTTCTCTTTGGCCTTTAGCCTTGCGGCGGGGTTCTCAGGAACCCGGTAAAGCGCCCAGCGACCTGGCCGGCGTCGGTCGCCACAATGACTTCCTGCGTTGCCGGGTAGCTCGTTTCGGCGTCCACCACGGACAGAACCGCTTCCGGGTCAACGTTGCGCTTGACCACGGCCAAGGCGATTGGCCCGGCTTCATAGTGCAAAGTCGCGGAAGTGATCCGGCCAACCGTGCGCTCCCCCAGCTTCACTTCGGCGCCGGTGGCAGGCAGCGTGTGCATGGAACCGTCGAGGTCCAAGAAAACCATGCGACGAGGCGGGTGGCCGATGTTGTGCACCCGGGCAATTGTTTCCTGGCCTTTATAGCAGCCCTTGTCCATGTGCACCGCGGTACGCAGCCAATCCAACTCGTGGGGAATGGTCTTGTCGTCTATCTCGGCACCGAAGCGCGGCTCCCACGCGGCGATACGCAAGGCCTCGACAGCCATCATGCCTGACAGCTCTTCGTCAGCTACTGCGACGGCAAGCTGCTCCAACTCCACGATATGCAAGAACCACGGACGTTCCTTGCCCGGGTGATCCTCACGGGAATAGGCCCAACCACCGTCGGTGATTCCGGGCCATGGGTTCTCCCAGACCAGGCTCCCGGCAGTGCCAATCTTGCGGGTAGCCGCCAATACGCCGTAGCTCTCGGAAAGATCATTGACCTCAACGCGCAGCATGAAGCGCATTGAGTTCAGGAACTGCGCCAACGCTGCTCCGGCACCAGGTTCAACGATCAGCAGCAAGCGATCTGCGGTGGCCAGCACCTTCATTTCGTGCTCAATGCGTCCTTGAACCGAAAGCAGCAGCGTCTGGGTGCTGTCTCCTGGCTTCAGGCTGGAAATGCGCTGGCTGCTGAGCGTATCGAGCCAACTCTGGCGGTCTTCGCCGCGGATCTCCACAACATCGAAGTGGCTCAGATCGGCAATTGCCTGGCCCTCAGCGAGTTTGCGAGCTTCGCGGGTAGGAGCGCCGTAGTGGGCTGCGACGCCGGCATCTACGCCGCCAGCTTCCACTGCAGCAGCACGGTCCAGCAGGACCGAACGGTATTCAGTGGCCATGATTAGTGCACCGTGCCTTCCGAGGTGACACGCTTGAGCGCCGCCGAGGCGTGCGCTTGAAGATCCATATTGCCCTTGGAAACATCCCAGCGCCAGAACAGCTCGCCATTGACCAGACCGTAGATCCGGGTTGAGGACGCGTAAGCTTGGGCGTTCTTGCTGCGCAGCAAGCTCTCGGTGGCCAGCTGAATGCGTGGTCCATTAATCAGGCCGTAATACAGCTCTGAGATGCCGTCTGGTCGGACAATTTGCGCCTGGATCTTGAAGCCGTCTTCGGTATGCAGCTTCTGCACATCGTCGGCCGAACGCAGTACCGGGAAGATGTCACCGGGCTCCATGCCAGGACCGGCATCGGCTTCCTGCTGTTCACGGTCCAAGGACCAGAAGCCGGTTTCAACGGCTAGGATCCGCAGCTTCGTGCCATCGGCTTCGGTCAGCCAGGCTTCACTGCGGTATTCAAGGTACGGCCCGCCAACGTCACGGAAGGTGACTTGCTGCCAGAAAAACTCGTCCTCGGCTTCGCCTTCGCCAAGACGGCCAGCACCTTCCCAGGTGCCGATGAGCCATGCGAAAGGTACAAGTTCCGGGGTGAGGTCCGTAGGTAGGTCAAAAGCCATGGACTACTCGCTCCTAAGTCAGTTAGTGATGAAATGAAAACAGCGCACACGTTCTTGTGTGCGCTGTTTCTACTTCTGGCCCTGGAAGAGGCGCTTCACTACCAAGCCTGCGAACCCAGCCATTCCGAGACCGGCGATCACTACAAGTGCCTGGAAGAAAATTTCGATTGCAAGGTAATTTTCATTCATGGCTTCATCTTAGCGCGGGAGGCAGGAGAACTTCGACACGCGTGACGCAGCTAGCATCATATTTGAACCGCTCACCGCTAAATGAAAGCCAGCACTTCCATCGCGTACCAGCTGACCGCACCGCTCATCAGCAAGATGGCGCAGGCAAGGCCAAGGATTCCACTCATGTTTCGTACGCTGCGGCTGACCAAGGCCAATGCCCGTAATGAACCCACCAGCAAGCCGGTCAGCAGTCCCAGGGTCGCCCCTTGGTACCAGAGCATATCGATTGGCAGCGCGCTGGAGGCCGCGCCCAATGCGGCAGCTACCACAGGCGCCAGAATCATGGTCATCCGGTTTGGCAGGCGGGTAACGGCAACCGCACCAGCCCCAAGCAGAGCGACCACGGTTGTGACGGCCAGCCCAAAGCCGTAGGGCACATAAGCACTAGCGGCCCAGGCGGAACCCAGCACGCCCAGGACTATGCCGGTCACGCCAGAAACCACACCGGCCAGCCGGCCTTCGGCTTCTGCCCCGCGCAATACCTGGCTGATAAATACCAGAAGCACGCCAACGGCGATTGCTTCGACACTATGTGACATCACCGACCCGCCTGGCATGAACATGGTCGAAGCCGTAGCCGCCAAAGAGCACAACGCCAAGATGATGGTGATCGGCCATGGCGCATCGGAGCGGACCATTCGTGGCCAGGTATAGGCGAAAATCAGCTGCAAGACCGCGGTGAGCACACCCATCAGCCAGCTCATCGAATCCAGACTTGCAACAACGACAAGCAGTGCCGCTGCAACGAGCCCACTGAATAAAACCTTGATTCTCAAATTCTGATTCCTGACGGTAATGTATCCGCACTTGCGTGTTCACATGCGTGCTTCAACTGATTCATTCCTTATACTGTGACACGTAAAAGTGATTTTTTCGCAACTATCTGGCAGGAGGAAGACCGATTGGCTCACCTACTGCTATTAAGTAATCATGCCGAAAATGCCGCTGAAGTTCTTCCGGCACTCGAACTGTTATTGCACGAGATTTCTTTCTTCCCTGCAACAACGGAGTCGCTGAGCCAAATCCCTGAGTGCGACGCGGTCATCCTCGATGCCCGGACAGATCTCATTCCGGCGCGCTCCCTGGCGCAGTTATTGCACGCCAATTTGAATCTGCCCTTGCTGCTGGTTGTCAGCGAAGGCGCACTGGGCATTTTGAACTCGGATTGGTTTGCGACTGATTTTCTGTTGCCTTCCGCCATCCCTGCCGAGCTTGATGCACGCATCCGCCTGATGCTCTCCGGAGCCACGGTTCCCGCCCCCGCACCGGTGGCCGCTGAAAGCACTTCGGGCCTGCGCATCGATGAGTTGAGCTACACCGCCCGTATCGATAACCGCATGCTGGACCTGACATACAAAGAGTTCGAACTGCTCAAGTACCTGGCACAGTTCCCCGGCCGAGTCTTCACCCGCGAACAGCTGCTGCATGAAGTGTGGGGATACGACTACTACGGAGGCACCCGTACCGTAGACGTGCATGTGCGACGTTTGCGCGCGAAACTCGGCACCGATCATGAACAGCTCATCGGAACGGTGCGCAACGTCGGCTACCGCTTCCACACCGAATCATAACTTTCAGATAACTCCTACCCACTTCGCACATTTTACGACTATCGTGAAATGCATGAGCGAACTGCCACAGAACACTGTTTCCATCCAGCACGTCCCCGGTGAGCTTGATGAACGGGCGCTATCCGACGTGCGCCAGCTAGCCCTCGATGCGCAGAAAGCCGATGGCAACCCGCCGTTGAGCGACCAGACCCTGGTGGCATTGGCAGCCGATGAGCCTAGCCAGAATCTGCTTGCCCTGCTGGCTGAAGCCGGCGAAGGCGCGGAGTCGACGTTGGCCGGCGTTGCCATCGCGGTTCGGGAATCCCCGGATCAGCCTTGGGTCCTGGAACTGGTAGTCCACCCCGAGCATCGCCGCGCTGGCATTGGCCGGACCCTGCTGGGCAAGCTCGGTGAGCTGCTGGATCTCTCGAAGATCCAGGCGTGGGCGCACGGCGACCACGATGCAGCCAAGAAGCTGGCCGCAGGTGTGGGCCTGGACCGCGTACGCGAGCTGTTCCGGATGCGCCGCGAAGGCACCGATTACCTTGAAGAGCCTGCGATTGATCGCCGGATTACGGTCCGCACCTTCCGTGTTGGCGAGGACGAGCCGCAATGGCTGGAAGCTAACGCCAAGTCCTTCGTGCATCATCCCGAGCAAGGTTCGCTGACCCTCAATGACCTCGAAGCGCGCATGTCCGAGGACTGGTTCGACCCATCCGGCTTCTTCTTGGCCTTTGACGCGGAGGAGAATCTGCTCGCCTACCACTGGACCAAAATCCATCCTGCTACCGCAGACGCGGTCCGCCCCACCGGCGAGGTTTACGTTGTCGGCGTCGTTCCCGAAGCGCAGGGACTAGGCCTGGGCCGGTCCTTGACCACCACCGGCATCAACTACCTGCTGGAACTGGGCGTCGATGCGGTGATCTTGTACGTGGATGCCGATAATGAAGCTGCAGTTAAGCTCTACCGCTCGCTGGGCTTCACACTTTGGGATGCGGACATTATGTACGGTCCGCAGAAGATAGACTAGGGGTACCGGCAGTCCCTGATTTATCGCGACTGCCGCCAGCGGTGTCTTTAGCGTCCACTTGCAGGAAAGAAGTGAGTTCAGCCGATGAATAGCTACCCCAAGGAAACTGGTACTCAGCTACGTGATGTTCCTTCCTCGAAGGTCAATGAAGATCGTATAGAGCCAGCAGATTCGCTACCGGATCTGCATCCTGATGGCGGATTCAAAAATGAGCGTTTCCTTGACCGTGAGCTCAGCTGGCTGCATTTCAACGCCCGCGTTCTGGAGCTGGCCGAAGACACCGATCTGCCCTTGCTTGAACGGGTGAACTTCCTGTCCATCTTCGCCTCGAACCTTGATGAGTTCTTCATGGTTCGCGTTGCCGGGCTGAAGCGCCGCATCCACGCTGGACTGGCGGTGCCGGCGGCTAACGGAATGAACCCGGTAGACCAGTTGGAGTTGCTGCTATCCTCGGCCCACGCGCTGCAGACCCGCCATGCCAAAGTCTTCGCCGACTCGGTATACCCCGATTTGGCCGAGCAGGGTATCCGCATCACCACCTGGGAAGACCTCTCGGCATCCGAGCGTGACCTGCTTTCCAAGTGGTTCGTTTCCCAGGTATTCCCGGTACTCACTCCGCTGGCGGTTGACCCTGCTCACCCATTCCCGTACATCTCCGGGCTGTCGCTGAATCTGGCTGTGGTGGTCCGCAACCCGCTGACCGGCAAGGAACTATTTGCCCGCTTGAAGGTGCCAGACACCATCGCCCGCCTGATCAGCATCGACGGCACCCGCGCGGCGCACTCTTCGTTGCGTACGGCCCGGTTCATCCCGCTCGAAGCACTTATTGCGGTGCACTTGGAGCTGTTGTTCCCGGGGATGGAAATCGTCGAGCACCACTTCTTCCGTGTCACCCGCAACGAGGACCTGGAAGTTGAAGAGGACGATGCAGAGAACCTGCTGCAGGCGCTGGAGAAGGAATTGCTGCGCCGCCGCTTCGGTCCTCCCGTTCGCCTGGAAGTCGCCAATGACATCAACCCTGAAATCATGGAGCTGCTCACCCGCGAGCTCGGTGTTGAAGAGGACGAGGTTTTCAAGCTTCCCACCCCATTGGACCTGCGCGGTTTGGGCGTTATCGCGTCGCTGGACCGTTCAGAGCTTCACTACACCAAGCATGTTGGCCATACCTCGAACTACCTGAACGAGTCAGAAACTGCCAAAGCCGCCAATGTGTTCGCGGCCGTTCGGCGCCGCGACATCCTGCTTCACCATCCCTATGATTCCTTCTCCACCAGCGTGCAGGCCTTCCTGGAACAGGCCGCAGCTGATCCGAAGGTCATGGCCATCAAGCAGACCCTGTACCGCACCAGCGGCGACTCGCCCATCGTCGATGCGCTGATTGATGCGGCCGAAGCTGGCAAGCAGGTTCTGGCCCTGGTAGAAATCAAGGCCCGCTTCGACGAGCAGGCCAACATCTCTTGGGCGCGCAAGCTGGAACAGGCGGGCGTGCACGTGGTCTACGGCATCGTGGGCCTGAAAACCCACTCCAAGCTCTCCTTGGTGGTTCGCCGCGAAGGCGACAAGCTGCGCCGCTATTGCCACATCGGCACCGGCAACTACCACCCGCGCACCGCGCGGTATTACGAAGACTTCGGCCTGCTCACCTGCGACGACGAAGTTGGCGAGGATATCTCCAAGCTGTTCAACCAGCTTTCGGGCTACGCCCCGCGCTCGACCTACAACCGCCTGCTGGTTGCTCCGCGCTCGGTACGCACCGGCTTGCTGGCGCATATCGAGAAGGAGATAGTCAACGCCGCGGCCGGCAAGCCGGCAAAGGTCGTCATCAAGGTCAATTCCATCGTGGATGAAGCCATCATCGATGCGCTGTACCGGGCCAGCCAGGCAAGGGTCAAGGTGGAAGTCATCGTTCGCGGCATCTGCGCCCTGCGCCCGGGAGTGCCGGGACTGAGCGAGAACATCGAAGTACGTTCCATCTTGGGCCGGTTCCTTGAGCACAGCCGCGTGTTCATGTTTGAAAACGGCGGAGATCCACTGGTGTACATCGGCTCCGCCGACATGATGCACCGCAACCTGGATCGTCGCGTGGAAGCCCTGGTCTCGCTGCGCAACCAGGAGGACATTGATCGCATGATCACCCTGCTGGCCCGCTACATGGACGACAAAACCGCTTCGTGGCACCTGAACTCCGATGGCGACTGGATTCGCCATTACCAGGACGAGGATGGCAAGGCGCTCTCGGACGTCCAATTCTGGTTAGTTGAAGAACATGCCCGCCGACGAAACAGTGGACGTAATAGCTAGTGACCGAACCAGAGCTGCGCGATACCCGCACCAGGGCTCGTGACATCATCCGTTCTGCAGATGCCGAGGAAATCCGCCTTGGCGAATACGACATCGTGGCCGCCGGGGCAATCCCCTGGCGCGTGAAGGACGGCAAACTCCAAGTTCTCCTGATCCACCGCCCAAAGTACGATGACTGGTCCTGGCCCAAGGGCAAACTGGATCAGGGTGAATCCATCGCCGAGTGTGCGCTGCGCGAGGTCCGCGAGGAAATCGGGTTGCGCATCACCTTGGGCATCCCGCTTTCAGCCACCGCCTAC
Source organism: Glutamicibacter sp. NPDC087831 (assembly GCF_044742845.1). Lineage (NCBI taxonomy): Bacteria > Bacillati > Actinomycetota > Actinomycetes > Micrococcales > Micrococcaceae > Glutamicibacter > Glutamicibacter sp. NPDC087831. The sequence goes on along the minus strand of NZ_JBIUVH010000001.1, from coordinate 237,641 downwards.
TCCGTGGGCCAGAAAACCAAAGTTGTCTACTATTGGGCAGCCAAGACCGATGCGCAGACGGTAATTGAGCCTGATGGCGCGGAATGCGACGAGGCTCTTTGGACCAGTCCCAAGAAGGCTGCCAAAATGCTGTCCATTGCCACGGACAACCAGCCGCTGTCCGATCTGGTCCTGGCCTATGAAGCCGGCGTGCTCGATACGCACCCGGTGCTCATTGTCCGCCATGCCAAGGCCAAGCCTCGTGGCAACTGGACTCGTGCCGAAGGAGACCGCCCGCTGGCGGCGACGGGGCGACGCCAGGCGCAGGCAGTTTCCCGGATGCTCGAAGCATGGAAGCCGATGCACGTGGCCTCTTCCCCGTGGATGCGGTGCGTCCAGACGATCACTCCCTATGCCGCCTTGCACGCCTTGAAGCTCAAGAGCATTAAAGCCCTGACCGAACATGCGGCGACACGCAATCCGGAGCGGGCACGCAAAGCCGTGCAAAAACTCTTCGACAAGTACCGTTCCCAGGTGATTTGCACCCATCGCCCGGTGCTGCCCTTCGTGCTGGAGGTTCTTGCCCAGAACTCCACTGATGAACTGGCCAAGGCCCTGCCGGACCAGGATCCCTATTTGGAACCGGGGTCCCTGATCATTGCGCAGCAGGTCCAATCCGGCAGCCCGCGAATCGTCTCCTTTGAGATTCATACGCCGTATCACGACTAGTCTGATGCGGATGAAGCCCGGCATTGCATGCCGGGCTTCAGTGTTCTCTCAGGGCGTGGCACCAGCCGTTGCATCTGCCTCCGGTTAGGGATAAGACTATGAATAGGAGACACGTCACAGCCAAGAATGAGGTAATGCCATGACTGCCCAGCAACCGAACCAGCCAGTCGAGAAGATTGTGCACCATGGACTGCGTTTGGATCACGATGCCAGCCGCGGCCGCTATTCGCTGTGGCACGGTTCCACTTTTGTCGGTTTCCTCGGCTACTACGAAGAAGATGGCATCGCCACCATCCAGCACACCATAGTCAATGAGGAATTCGGCCGTCGTGGATACGCTCGCGCGCTGGTGACCTTGGTCCTGGACAAGTTCCGCGACAAGGGGCTGAAGATCATTCCGGAGTGCAGCTACGTCCAAGACTACCTGCGCCGCTACCCGGAGTATAACGACATGGTGGCTGCGAGCTAGGCTCGAGTGCGAGCAGCATCATCAATGCGCTTAGTTCCAGGAACTTTCCGTTTGATCTAAACTGGGACGTGTGAATATGCCAGCGCCGACCACCAGCACGACAGGTATGATGACGACTCCAATCGCAACCCCTTATGAAGATCTGCTTCGAGACGTGCTGGAGAACGGCGCCTCCAAGGAAGACCGCACCGGAACTGGAACGCTGTCGGTATTCGGCCGCCAGATCCGCTTCGATCTGAAGGATTCTTTCCCGCTGGTCACCACCAAACGCGTGCACTTCAAATCCGTGGCAGCAGAACTCTTGTGGTTCCTGCGCGGCGAATCCAATGTGAAGTGGCTGCAGGACCAGGGCGTGCGTATCTGGAATGAATGGGCTGACGAAGCCGGCGAACTCGGACCGGTCTATGGTGTCCAGTGGCGCAGCTGGCCAACTCCCGATGGCGGCCACATTGACCAGATCTCCCAGCTGGTCGACTCGCTGCGGAACAATCCGGACTCCCGCCGCCACATCGTCTCGGCGTGGAATGTCGCAGAGATCCAGAATATGGCGTTGCCTCCATGCCACGTGTTCTTCCAGTTCTACGTGGCCGAGGGCAAGCTCTCCTGCCAGCTCTACCAGCGCAGTGCAGACATGTTCCTGGGCGTACCGTTCAACATCGCTTCCTACGCACTGCTCACGCGCATGCTTGCCCACCAGCTCGATCTGGAGCCAGGCGAGTTCATCTGGACTGGTGGCGACGTGCACATCTACACCAACCACTTGGAACAGGTCAAGGAGCAGCTCTCCCGGGATCCTTACCCATACCCGACGCTCAGCTTCAATTCCAAGCCCGAGTCGATCTTCGACTACACGCTGGAAGATTTCAGCATCAACGACTACCAGCACCACCCGACGATCAAGGGAGCCGTAGCGGTATGACTCCCAAGCCTCGCCACGCACACGACGTTGAACCGCTGGTTGGCGCCATTTGGGCCCAAGCCGAGAACGGCATTATTGGCGCTGACGGCGCCATGCCATGGCACGTTCCCGAGGACCTGGCCCATTTCAAGCGCACGACCGCTGGCCATCCAGTGATCATGGGTCGTGCCACATGGAATTCCTTCCCGGCGAAGTTCCGTCCATTGCCAGGACGCACCAACATCGTGCTGACCACGCAGGCTGATGCCCACGCGCAGCTGCGCAAGGATGGCGCACTCCCCGTCTCCAGCTTGGAAGAAGCCATCGCGTTGGCACAGCGCAGCGCCGGCGGCGAAGAAGTATGGATCATTGGCGGCGGAAAGGTCTATGCCCAGGCACTGGCGCTGCTGGACGTCGCGGTGATTACCAAGCTCGATGCCTCCCCTGCTGGAGATACCTCCGCACCGAAGCTCACCGCTGGCTTCGCTCTGGGCGCATCCGATCCGTCCCTAGATTCGGAAGCTGCCCACTGGCACACTTCCTCCACCGGTACCCGCTACCGCTTTGAAACCTGGCTTCGCCAAAAGGATTAGAACGACCATGAAAAAATACATCGGAGAGCTCAAGCAGCACCCCGAAGCACTCTTCATTCTCGGATACATGCTCTTCCCGCTGCTGGCCTTGGTGGTGGCCGTACTCGGCTTCTTCATGGTTCTCGGCGGCCACAAGGTATTCGGCCTGATCATGCTGCTGGTCCCGACGCAGATCTTTATCTTCTCCGCCATGTGGGCGATCAAGAACCGCAAGCTGCTACTTGAGGAAAAGTAAAACTTTCGCTGCACCGAGTCACACCTGAACCCTGCTGGGGCTTGGGTGTGATTCTGCTTTAACTGGTGTAACGAACCGGGCTCTGCCGGATAAACGCCCCTACCATGGATACATGACTTCATCTGTTGGTTTTGTAGGTTACCGAGGCATGGTTGGTTCCGTGCTGATGCAGCGCATGCTCGACGAGGGCGATTTCGCCCAGATTGACCCGGTATTTTTCTCGACTTCCAATGCCGGCGGCAACGCCCCGGCATTCGCTGAGGGTGCTGGGCCGCTGCAGGACGCGTTCGATATTGAAACGCTGTCCAAGTTGCCGATCATCGTCACTGCCCAGGGCGGGGACTACACGACCAAGGTCCACACCGAGCTTCGCAAGTCCGGCTGGGACGGCCTGTGGATCGATGCGGCGTCCTCGCTGCGCATGAATGATGATTCGGTCATCGTTTTGGACCCGGTCAACCGAGCCGTGATCGATGAATCCCTGGCCTCTGGCGTCAAGGACTACATCGGCGGCAACTGCACCGTCTCGTGCATGCTCATGGGCTTGGGCGGGCTATTCAAGAACAACTTGGTCGAGTGGGGCACCGCGATGACCTACCAGGCCGCTTCCGGCGGCGGCGCACGCCATATGCGCGAACTGCTCACCCAGTTCGGCGACATCAATGCGTCGGTGGGCAGCGAGTTGGCTGATCCAGCCAGCGCCATCCTGGAAATCGACCGCAAGGTCCTGGAAACCCAGCGCGGAAACCTGGATGCCGCGCAATTCGGCGTACCACTGGGCGGCTCGCTGATCCCATGGATCGACGCTGATTTGGGCAACGGCCAGTCCCGCGAAGAGTGGAAGGCAGGCGTTGAGACCAACAAGATCCTGCAGACCCCCGGCGACAAGCAGATCATCATGGACGGCCTGTGCGTCCGCATCGGTGCCATGCGCTCGCACTCGCAGGCACTGACGCTGAAGCTGAAGGAAGACCTGCCGATCTCCGAAATCGAGTCGCTGCTCTCAGCAGACAACCAGTGGGCCAAGGTCGTTCCCAACGAGAAGGAAGCCACCATGGACCAGCTGACTCCGGTCGCGGCGTCCGGTACCTTGGATATCCCGGTCGGCCGTATCCGCAAGCTGGAAATGGGTCCTGAGTACATCTCGGCCTTTACCGTTGGAGACCAGCTGCTGTGGGGCGCTGCCGAGCCGCTGCGCCGCATGCTCGCTATCGCCCAGGGCCGCCTCTAGGCACCTCCGAGGCAAAGCCATGGCCAAGCCCAGAACAGAAATTTCTGTTCTGGGCTTGGCCATTTCCCCTGCGGATGAGCTCTAGTGGGCCCACTCATCCCGGAGTACTGAATAGATCAGCTGGTCGTGCCACGCACCGGCGCGCCACTGCGCTTGGCGGATGACACCCTCGCGGGTGAACCCCAGCTTCTCCAGGCACTTCTGCTCAGCCGCATTTTCTGCGGCTGTCGTAGCCTGGATCCGATGACGGGGGTAGTGGGTGAACAAGTAGTCGACGAGCATCTTCTGCCCCTCCGTGCCATGGCCCTGGCCGCGGTACTGGGCAAAGATGCCGATGGCGACTTCCCAGCAGGCCGAGGTGTTGGCCCGACCCCACGACGAAACGGTGAACCAATCGACTTTGCCGATTATTTGCCCCCAAGCAGACCACCAGCGCGCCATCGGCGTTGCCGATCAACTGGTCCTGGCCGACACGGGCGCGCAGCTTGTTCGTATCCCAGAAGCCGAACCACTGGGCTTCACCGGCACCCTGCACGGATTGGAAGTTCGCTTCCAGCAGGTCGATATCCTCCAGCCCGAGCTTTCGAAATGACAAGTGCACCCTTGTTTTCCTCCCGTGTTCCGGCGATGGCTGGCATGCTGCTCGCTTAGAAAGCTAGGCCGATCAGCAACGGCTCATTGACCAGTTCAATGCCAAAACGCTGCTGCACGCCGGCGCGAACTGCCCGCGCAATGGCCACAATGTCCTGGGCGGTGGCTTCCCCGCGGTTGGTGATGGCCAGTGTGTGCTTGGTGGACAGGGACGCTCGGCCGCCAGCGAGCGCGAACCCCTCGGTCCCCTCCAAGCCGTAGCCCTTGCCGAAACCGGCCTGGTCGATGAGCCACGCGGCGGACAGCTTGAGGAAGCCAGCTTGTTCCGCCGGGTAGCTCGGAGCGTTCTCGGGAAGCTTGCCCATGACGCTGGATTCAACGATGGGGTTGGTGAAGAAGGAACCCGTGGAGTGCGAGTCGGCATCCCTGGCATCAAAGACCATGCCCTTGGAACGACGCAAGTCCAGAACGGTCTGGCGCACTTCGAGTGCGTCGGCGCGTTCGCCAGCTTCGACTCCGAGCCGGCGGGCCAGCTCTGCATAGCGGATAGGAGCCGATTCATTTTCACGGGTCAGCAGGAAGGCCACTTCCAGGACCACGTAGCGTGGGGATCCGTTGGTGCTCGTGCGCTTGATGACCGAATCGCGGTAGGCGAAACCAAGCTCGGAGTTATCCAGCTTGAGTACCTGGTTGCTCTGGCGGTCGTAGGCACGCACCCACGCCAGGGTCTGGGAAATGTCTGCCCCGTAGGCCCCGACGTTCTGCACCGGAGTGGCACCGGTGCACCCGGGGATGCCCGAGAGCGCTTCCAGTCCGCTCAGGCCCTCAGCCAGGCTGTATTCAACGGTCGTGTCCCAGTTCTCGCCGGCGGCAGCGCGCAGCAGCACCTTGCCATTAGGCTGCTCGTCCAGGTGCAGTCCGCGGGTGGCGATCTGCACTGCGACGCCCGGGTACCCCTCGTCGGAGATCACCAGGTTGGAACCCCCGCCAATGAGCAGAACGTCGTGCCCTGCGGTGTCTGCTGCCGCAACGGCTTGAGCCAGTTCAGCTTCGCTGGTAGCGGTCACCAATTGCTGGGCTGGCCCACCAACGTGGGTCGTGGTCAGATTCTTCAGCATTGCTTCAGTTTACTTTCCGTATGGGAACGAATAGGTGCGGCCGGCCGGCGTTCTACGCTTTGCCTGCGCCGCCGGTACGGTTTCCGGCGGCATTAGAGGACAAGCAGAAGGCCACGACCACCAGGATGGAAATGGAACCCAAAGCAGGGAGCAGGCCGATGACTTCAGCCAGCAGTCCCAAAAGCGGCGGGCCACCGAGGAAGGCGCCGTAGCCGATGGTGGACACTACCGAGACGCGGGTCGCGGAATGAACAGGATCATCCGATGCCGCGCTCATGGCCAGCGGGAAGGTCAGGGCCACTCCCATGCCCCAGATGGCCAAGGCCACGAAGGCCAGCGGCAGGTTGTTGCCAAAGGCGAAGAGCAGTACCCCGACCAGGGCGCTGATGGCGCTGGCCCGGATCATGACGACGCGGCCCAGGCGCAAGATCAGATCGCCGGACAGCAGCCGGGTCAGGGTCATGGCGGTAACGAAGACGCCGTAGCCGATGGCTCCCACGCCTTCCTTCGTGTGGTATCCATCCACCAGTGCCATGGCCACCCAGTCGCCGGCTGCGCCTTCAGCCAGGGCCATGCCCAGAACCAGAACGCCCAAGAGGACGGTCTGCGGTTCGGTCCATGCCTTCTTCAGCGAGGTCCCGCTGCTGGTGCGCGGGGTCCGGCTGTAGTCTTCTCCGTAGAATCGGGCACTGTAGAGCACGGTGAAGACGATAACCAGGCCCATGAAGCCGTAGTGGTACTGCAACGGGATCTGCAGTCGGGCACCTAGCGCACCAGCGCCGGCACCGATCACGGTGCCGATGGAGAAGAAACCGTGCAGGGCGGGCATGATGCTCTTGCCCAAGGCGCGTTCCATGGCCGCGCCTTGGACATTGGAGGCGACATTCCATGATGCGGTCCCCAGGCCCTGGGCGAAGAGGAAGATGCCGCAGATCAGGGCGCTGCCAAAGATTCCTGCGCCCACGCCTACAAGAATGAGTGAACAGCCGGCTATTGTCGCGGCGATGCGCATGACGCGGGTGGCCCCAAGGCGCAGAACCAGTTGTCCTGAGACCGAGACGGACAGGAAGGATCCTGCACTCATGCACAGCAGCAGCAGTCCAACGCTGGCGTGGTCCAGCTGCAGGGCATCACGCACTGCGGGCAAGCGCGAAACCAGGGCCGAGATCAGCAGGCCGCTGGCCAGGTAGGCGGCCATCAGCGCGTTGCGCCACTGGGTTACAGGCCTCTGCGCTTCACCGGGAAGTTGCATGCCTAGAGCTGCACCACGGCTTGGCACTTGAGCAGTACCTTGCTGTCATGGGCCGAGACTGCCAGATCGATGCGGGCGGTGCGGGCTTCGGAGTCCAAGGCGCCGACCTTGCCCTCCACCGAAATGGTGGTACCTTCGGGATCTTCGACGACTACCGGCTTGGTGAAGCGGGTCTGGTAGTCGATGATGGCCCCCGGGTTGCCGACCCACTGGGAGACCAGGTCGATGACCGATCCCATGGTGAACATGCCGTGGGCAATCACCGATGGCAGTTCCACTTCCTTGGCGAAGCGCTCATTCCAGTGAATCGGGTTGAAGTCGCCCGAGGCACCTGCATAGCGGACGAGGTCCGCGCGGTTGACCTGCACCGTGTGCGATCCAATGACCTGGCCCTTTTCGAGGCTTTCGAATTCAATCATGCTTAGTCCTCAGCTCGTACCAGTAGCGATGAAACGGTGGTTGCGATCTTCTCGCCAGCCACGGTGGTTATTTCCGCGCGGGTGGTGATCATGGCACCGGCACCCATTTCACGGACCTGGTCCACGTAGAGCTCGGCAAGCAGTTCATCGCCGGCAACGATTGGACGGTGATGGGTGAAGCGCTGGTCGGCGTGCACCACGCGGGAGAAGTCGATGCCACTGGCCGGGTCGGCAATCAGCTGCGCGTCAGCGCGCTGGGCGATGATGATCGCGAAGGTCGGAGGGGCAACGACATCGCTATAGCCCAGCTCGCGAGCGGCCTGCACATCGTAGTGCGCCTGGTTGGCGGCCTTGGTGGCCTTGGCGAATTCGCGGATCTTTTCGCGGCCTACCTGGTAGGACTCGCCGGCAGGGTAGATGCGCCCTACCAGGTCGGGGTTGATGCCCATGGATTCTCCTGAACGTTGTTGGAAGTGGCCAGGCGAGGCTGCCGCCGGATACGGGACCCGGGCGCAGCCAAGCGGTCACACGGTGGAATTCTTGCGGAGCCCTAGTCCTGCCCGTCCGCCGGGCGCTTCTTGGCTCGAGGGGCCGCCAGGCCATTGGCAATGCGCCACTGGCGCGCATCCCTGGCGCGGACAACCAGTCCGGCGATGTGGCAGAGCATGCCGATGACCATGATGCCGATTGCTGTGTAGACCGTTGGCAGCGATGGAATGTTGGCGCCGATGATGGCCAAGATGATGCCTGCGCCCATGATGCCCATGGCAGCGAAGACGAGCTTCTTATAGCGTGGTGAGGCTGATTCCCAAGGAGTGTTGGTCATGGTTCAAGTCTAGTTCAGCTCCGGCTGTGTCCGCTCATTGTGGCCGGGGCATTTCCCCGTGACTCCCCCGACAACGCTGGGCCTGATTCAGAACAGGGCGGATTGCTCTTCCCTGAAATCTGCGCAGTTCTCCACGATGGCGACCTCGCGGGTCTTCAACTCGGCGGCATCCAGCAGGCGCACGGTGGTGCCTTCGCCGCTGTCTGCGAGGATGCTTTGCCCCAGCACGCCGCGGATGCGCAGATTCACGGTGTTCCCGCCCAGCGCGGTATTCCAGGCATGCAGCGCATGGGTATCCCAGGCGTCTACTACCGGGCGGGCGAAGGCCGGTTGTTCCCACAGCTCGTCGCGCAGCTGCACGCCGTAGGTTTCCAAGCCCCGCTGGGCGCCAAGGAAGGACCGGGCCCGGCTTGCCGCTTCGGAGTTGATCTGGTCCAGCTGGGCGTAGTCCAGTTCCCAGCTGGCCAGTCCCTTGATCTTGGACTTCTGCCGGACTTGCTGGCTCAGGCCCACGTGTTCAGTGACAAGGTCTTCGAGCACTCGAATAGCGGCTCCATCAGCGGCGCGGGCAATATAGCGGGCAATGACCGCTCCCTGCTGCGCCAAGCGAGTCCATTTGCTCTGGGTTGAGGTGGTACCGACTTTGGTCGCCCCATGGGCGAAGCTTGCGACATACAAGAAGTGCGGCTGCTCCAGGTACTTGCGCATGCCTTCCGGGGCTTCGCCGGTCTTGTGGAAATGATGCATGAACTTCGAATGATCCAGCCGGTGGCAGCGTTCGCACTGGGTTCCGGTACGCAGCGCTTTGTTCTTCGGGCAAGGCAAGGTGTTGCGAGAGCCATCGCTGTTCATCGTGATGTAGCCCAGGCAGAATTTCAGTTCGCCGATGCGCAAGCTTAGGGAACGGTTGGCTTCCAGGTATTCGGTGCTCCATTTTTCCGCTTGCCTAAGCCGGAGCATGGGGGCGCGTTCATGCTCTGAGAAGCTGATGCCGTGGCAGAGCTGCCGGTGGTCGCTGGCGAATTCCATCGATGCCTTCCTCGAAGTTACCTCTTCAACGATAGTTCACCGGACATGGCTAGCTCCTGCAAGGCAGGTTGGCCGGCGCCTGCAGCCCGAAAGTTTGCTGGACGAATTCCCGATTCGTTCTGGCCTAATTCCTAGGAGAAGCCCTTAGGCTGGAACTGCACCGGAACCGTACCGCGGGCCGGGCCATAATCTGCTGAGGTGATCCAGGATTTCTGTCCCATTTGATGACAAGACTCGTGCAGTGGCCATCGCAGCTGCCGAGACCGCCCCTTCGCCGGCCGAGCTGCAGCGATTGACGCAGGCTTTCCGCCATGATTTCCAGCGTTTCATGATGGAGTACCAGTTTGCGGTGGACGAGGTGCTGACCAAGGTCTCGATCTTGCGTGAAGAGTTCTTGTATTTGCACAATTACAATCCAATTGAGCACGTCACTTCCCGGGTGAAAACTCCGGAGAGCATCATGCGCAAGGTCTCCCGCCGGAACATCTCCCCGTCCCTGCCTGCCATTCGCGAGAACATCAGCGACATTGCCGGCGTGCGCATTACCTGCAGTTTCGTCAAGGACATCTACAAGGTTCTGAACACGCTAACCTCGCAGAATGACCTGAAGGTCCTCCAAATCAAGGACTACATCAAGAACCCGAAGCCCAACGGCTATAAAAGTGTCCATGCGATCGTGCAGATCCCGGTCTACTTATCCGATGGCCCGGTCGATGTCGTGGTGGAGCTGCAGATCCGTACCATTGCCCAGGATTTCTGGGCAAGCCTGGAACATAAGATCTTCTACAAGTACGAGGGCGAAGTTCCAGAACATCTAGTGCAAGAGCTTGCCGACGCGGCGGCCATGGCGACGAAACTCGACATGCAGATGCAGCGCTTGCATACCGAAGTCCACGGCCATGATGCCAATCAGGCACCGAGCCAAGAGGCGGATTTCGATACGACAGCGATCCAGGGGCTGCTGTCGCTGGCTCAGCAAGCCAAGGACGGGAACCAGGAGAAGGACTTGGATCACTAGCCGTTCATGCCCTCGAAGGACAATGCTGCTTCGGGGCCGGAAACCAAAAAAGATCCTCGGCCGAGGCCGAGGATCTTTGATTTGGTAGCGGCGCCGGGACTCGATCCCGGGACCTCACGATTATGAGTCGTGCGCTCTAACCAGCTGAGCTACGCCGCCACAAGTGAGAAGCAATCCAGTAGAAGCCAAGAATGCTTCTCACTCAGAGCCCCCTGCCGGAATCGATCCGGCGACCTCGTTCTTACCAAGAACGCGCTCTACCACTGAGCTAAGGGGGCAACGAGTAAATACTCTACACGGATTTCCCGGCAAAGAAAAATCGGCGGATCACCCCGGAAAAGACCCGGAGAATTCTGTAAAACCACTAGTCAATGACTATTTATCCTCTTACTCGCTACCCCGGGGACGAAGGGTGGGACAAAAAGTGCCCTGGTGACGATGCTCACGAGAGTGCTCCTCGCGGTCAATCGCGGATTTGCCATGACGCGCAGGATAGGATCCCGCGGATCATCCCCGGTGGCCAAGCATCGAATTACCCCGCTTGGAACTTCGGAACGCTGACACCTTTTCCCACTCCAGAACCCCTGACCGAGCGGCACTTGGGCAACACCCGATCCACCTAGGCGCCCAGGCACGGCTCCGGTGCCCGGCAGCTGGATCCCGGGCCGTGAACCGGGGCGCTGGAAACCGCCAGGAAGGCAACAGCTCCTTGCCGCCCATTCCGGTCTTGAGTAGGAATATTGTGACCTCAGCAACAAATTCCCGACGGATTTTGCAAACCTCAAAAACCTGTGTAAAGTATTTACCTGTTGCCCCCTTAGCTCAGTGGTAGAGCGCGTTCTTGGTAAGAACGAGGTCGCCGGATCGATTCCGGCAGGGGGCTCGAAATAAGAGAGGCAATCTGGTTCCAGATTGCCTCTCTTTTCGTTTATCCCGCAGATGCCGTGTAGCCACTGCGAGCATGGCCCAAGGCGCACCCCAAGCTGCAGCACCGGCTATCGGCCGCGTCTTGCGCCCCGGATTCCAGGTGCCCCCGGCAAGAGTCTCCGGCCAATGAAAAGCATCCTGGCCCGCCACAGCCGGCCCTTCCCACTTCCTTGATGTCAGGCCCTGACCACTGGGTTTGCGTTTTCTCCTCGCAAGCGTGCTAAGTTGTTCGCGACCACACGGGTGCCCTGGCAAGGGCTGAGATCGGGCTATCGCCGTCCGCGACCGTTGAACCTGTCCGGGTAATGCCGGCGAAGGAAGTGAGTTTCCCCAGTGGAACAAATTGAACAGCACCCTGCCCACACCCTTGCCTACCGTGAATCTGCGGGAATTTCTGTTCCCGTCACGCAGATCCAATTGGCAGACTCCCCCAATGGACAGCCCAACGAGCCGCTGGCGGTATATCGCACCAGCGGACCGGGAAGCGAGCCCACCCAAGGCCTGCAACCCTTCCGCGAGCGGTGGATCCTGGAACGCGGGGACGTGGAAACCTATGCAGGCCGCGAACGCAACCTGCACGACGACGGACGCTCAGCGGTCCGCCGCGGCACGGCCAGCGCGGAATGGGCCGGACGCTCAGCCCCGCCACTGCGGGCCGTTGGCGGAGCCCGCGTGACGCAGATGCACTATGCGCGTGCCGGGATCATCACCCCGGAAATGCGCTATGTGGCCCTGCGCGAGGAATGCGATGTCGAGCTGGTGCGCAGCGAGCTCGCGGCCGGGCGAGCCATCATCCCGGCGAACATCAACCACCCGGAATCCGAGCCGATGATCATCGGCAAGGCGTTCCTGGTCAAGATCAATGCGAATATCGGCAACTCGGCGGTGACCAGCTCCATCGCAGAAGAAGTCTCCAAGCTCCAGTGGGCGGCCAAATGGGGCGCGGACACGGTAATGGACCTGTCCACCGGAGATGACATCCACACCACCCGCGAGTGGATCATCCGCAACTCCCCGGTCCCCATCGGCACCGTGCCGATCTACCAGGCGTTGGAGAAGGTCAACGGCGAAGCCAACGAACTGACCTGGGAGATCTTCCGCGACACCGTCATTGAGCAGTGCGAGCAGGGCGTGGACTACATGACCATCCACGCCGGGGTGCTGCTGCGCTACATCCCGCTGACCGCCAACCGGGTCACCGGCATGGTCTCGCGTGGCGGGTCCATCATGGCCGGCTGGTGCTTGGCGCACCACCAGGAGAATTTCCTGTACACCCACTTCGATCAGCTGTGCGAGATCTTCGCGCAGTACGACGTGGCCTTCTCGCTGGGCGACGGGCTGCGCCCGGGCTCCATCGCAGATGCGAACGACGCCGCCCAGTTCGCCGAGCTGGACACCCTGGCCGAGCTGACCAAGCGCGCCTGGAAGTACGATGTGCAGGTGATGGTCGAAGGCCCGGGGCATATCCCGTTCCATCTGGTGCGCGAGAATGTGGAACGCCAGCAGCAGCTGTGCGACGGGGCGCCGTTCTATACCCTGGGCCCGCTGGTCACCGACATCGCCCCGGGCTACGACCACATCACCAGCGCCATTGGCGCCACGGAGATCGCACGGTACGGGACCGCGATGCTCTGCTACGTCACCCCCAAGGAGCATCTGGGACTGCCCAACCGGGATGATGTGAAGACCGGGGTGATCACCTACAAGATCGCTGCGCACGCCGCCGATCTGGCCAAGGGCCACCCGGGTGCCACAGCGCGGGATGATGCGCTGAGCAAGGCGCGCTTCGAATTCCGCTGGAATGACCAGTTCGCGTTGTCCCTTGACCCGGTCACCGCGCAGGAATTCCATGATGAGACCTTGCCGGCCGAGCCGGCCAAGACCGCCCACTTCTGCTCCATGTGCGGGCCGAAGTTCTGCTCCATGCGCATCTCCCAGGATATCCGCGACGAGTACGGCTCGGCCGAGGCGCAAGCCGCATTGGCCGGGATGGCGCAGAAAAGCAAGCAGTTCCTGGAAAGCGGCGGCACGGTCTATCTCGGGGACGGGATCCCGGTGGGAACTCCTGCTCCGTAAATAGCCTGCGGCGCACAAAAAACGCCCTTGGGGCAAGCTTTCGGCTTGCCCCAAGGGCGTTATTCAATGCTGTTCAGCTGCGTGCGACAGGCTTAGTAGTCGCGACGTCCACCGCTGCGGCCCGAGTCGCTGAAGCGATCCTTGCCGCCGCGTCCGCCGCCGCCGAAGCCGCCACGTCCGCCGCCGCGTCCGCCACCGAAACCGCCACGGCCGCCACTGCGTCCGCCGCCGAAGCCACCACCACGGCCGCCACGGAAGCCACCGCGGTCGCCTTCGTCGTCACGGCGCGGGCTGCGGCCATTGTCGAGCTCGAGCTCGATGGCTTCGCCGCCGATGCGGGTCTTGGACAGTGCACGCCACTGGTCCTTGCTCAGCTCTGCTGGCAGCTCGACCAGGGTGTGGTCCGAACGGATCTCGATGCCGCCGATTTCCGAAGAATCGAAGCCGCCCTCGTTGGCCAGTGCGCCAACGATCGAGCCCGGCTGCACGCGGTTGCGTCGGCCTACGGCCAGACGGTACATGGCGTTGCCTTCGGCAGCGGTCTTGCGGGCACGTGGACCGCGATCGCCACGGTCACCGCGTTCGCTACGCTCGCCGCGCTCTGGGCGATCCATGCGTGCCTTCTTCGAAGGGGACATGACTGGTTCGGTCATCAGCAGCGGGCGGCCGCCCTGGGCCATCAGAGCCAGTGCAGCTGCGATTTCCAGCTGGTCCAGGTCTTCGTGCTCGGAAGCGAACTTCTCCACGATTTCGCGGAAGGTGGTCAGGTCCTGGCCACTGATGGTCTTGTCGATGCGATCGGTGAACTTCTGGATACGACGGTCATTGACCGAATCCAGCGAAGGCAGCTGCATCTGGGTCACCGGCTGGCGGGTAGCCTTCTCGATGGCACGCAGCAAGTACTTCTCGCGCGGGGTCATGAACAGGATCGCGTCGCCCGAGCGGCCGGCACGGCCGGTACGGCCAATGCGGTGCACGTAGGACTCGGTGTCATGCGGGATGTCGAAGTTGATAACGTGCGAAATACGCTCAACGTCCAAGCCACGAGCTGCCACGTCGGTAGCAACCAGGATGTCGATCTTGCCCGAGCGCAGGTTCTCCACGGTGCGCTCACGCTGCTGCTGAGGGATGTCGCCGTTGATGGCAGCCGCGGTGAAGCCGCGGGCCTTCAGCTTGTCGGCCAGGTCCTCGGTAGCCATCTTGGTGCGGACGAAGGTGATAACGCCTTCGAACGACTCGGATTCCAGGATGCGGGTCATGGCGTCCAGCTTGTGGGCGCCCATGACCTGCAGGTAGCGCTGGGTGATGTTGGTGCCGGTGGACTGCTTGGACTTCACGGCAACTTCCTGCGGGTTGCGCAGGTATTCCGAAGCGATGCGGCGGATGGTGCGTGGCATGGTTGCCGAGAACAGGGCAACCTGCTTGTCCTCCGGGGTAGCTTCCAAGATCTTGTCGACCTCTTCGGCGAAGCCCATGCGCAGCATTTCGTCGGCCTCATCAAGGACAACGTACTGCAGGTTCGACAGGTCCAAGGAACCCTTGTTGATGTGGTCGATAACGCGACCTGGGGTACCAACGACTACCTGGGCGCCACGGCGCAAGCCGTTGAGCTGCGGGCCGTATGGCGAGCCGCCGTACACTGGCAGAACGGTGAAGTTCGGCAGGTACTTGGCGTAGGAAGTGAAGGCTTCGGCGACCTGGAGGGCCAGCTCGCGGGTTGGAGCCAGAACCAGGATCTGCGGGGTCTTGGCTGGACCATTGGTGTCAGCCAGCTCTGCCATGCGGGACAGGGCAGGAAGCGCGAAAGCAGCGGTCTTGCCGGTACCGGTCTGGGCCAGGCCGACAACGTCGCGGCCTTCGAGAAGCAGTGGAATGGTCGCTGCCTGGATCGGCGATGGCTTTTCGTAGCCAAGGTCGGCAAGCGATGCAAGCACGCGGGCATCCAGGCCAAGTTCGGAGAAGAGCACGGTTGGCTCTTCCGGGGTCTGGTTGTCGTCGGTGTTTACGGGCATGTCAGAAGACACGAAGAATTACCTCATTCGTTAGGGGATAGGCCTTGGCCGTCCCCAAAGAAACGACGTATAGGCTGCACAGTCAGATACAAGTCACGCTCATCAAGCGCTCCCCTATGACATAAAGACCCGCACACACTTTGCGGAAAATACAACACGAGAAGGCTCCGGCCTCAAAAATTGGGCTGGATGCGAGAGGGATACCCTGATGTTCGCGAACACTTAATGCTAGCTTGAACAGGCCACTATTGTCAGTGTCGAGAGCGTGTGAGATCGGGCACCGCACCAAAGCACGTAGGGTTGAGAACGTGAAGAAACCACTTTTTCCGCGACGTCCAGATGAGCCCACCTCAGGCGGATTGTTCATCGCCCAAATGCTATGGCTCCTAGCCGGAGTGCTTTTTCTCGGCTTCGGAGGCTTCCTGGCTTACGAGCATATCCAGGATTCCGCGCTGGATTTCGGAGCCATTGCGCTGATGATCTTTTTCGCCGCTGCCGGCCTTGCCTGCTGTGTGCTGGGTTACCGCTTATTCACCGGGGACCGGGCCGCGCGCGCCCAGCTGTCCTGGTTGGGCCTGATTACCGCGCTGCCGCTGTTGCTGCGATTCGGCCGCTATTCGCTGTTGGCGGCCATCATCATGTTCAGCGTGGCCTTGATGTGGATGCCAGCGAGCAACAGGTATTTCAAGATCGTGGATCCCAAACCGGCCAAGCGCCGCCGGTAGCCGATCCGGAACTTCGTTCAAAGCACCAAGGACCTGGGTTCCGTTGCCCTTTGCGGGCAGCGGAACCCAGGTCCTTTGCGCTTGGTTCTTACAGGTTGGCGAAGGCCTGATCCAGGTCTTCAATCAAATCCGCAGGGTCCTCGATGCCAACGGACAGGCGCAACAGGTTCACCGGAACCGCCAGCTCGGTACCCTTCACTGAAGCGTGGGTCATCTCCGACGGGTAGTTCATCAGCGATTCGATGCCGCCCAGGGATTCTGCCAGGGTGAATAGCTTGGTGCTCTCGGCAATCTTGCGGGCCGCTGATTCTCCGCCGGTGAACTGGACGGACACCATGCCGCCGAAGCCGGACATCTGCTTCTTGGCAATCTCATGGCCCGGGTGGTCTTCGAAGCCCGGGTAGAGCACGCGCTCGACTTCGCTGCGCTCACGCAGCCACCCGGCAACCTGTGCGGCGTTCTCCGAGTGGGCGCGCATGCGAACGCCCAGGGTCTTCAGGCCGCGGGTGGTCAAGAAGGCGTCCATCGGGCCCGAGACGGCACCCACAGCGAACTGGATGAAGCCGATCTTTTCTGCCAGCTGCGCATCCTTGACGATCACCGCACCGCCCACCACATCGGAGTGGCCGCCAATGTACTTGGTGGTCGAGTGGACCACGATGTCAGCACCCAGGGTCAGCGGCTGCTGCAGGAATGGGCTGGCGAAGGTGTTGTCCACGACCAGCAATGCGCCGGCAGCATGGGCGATATCAGCGACCTTGGCGATGTCGGTGATGGTCATCATCGGGTTCGAAGGGGTTTCAACCCACACGAGCTTGGCCTTGTTCTTTTCGATAGCGGCAGCCAGCGCTGCTTCGTCAGCCATGTTCACCGGGGTGTTGCCGATGCCCCAGTCGCCCAGCACGCGGTCAATCAGGCGGAAGGTTCCACCGTAGGCGTCGTTGCCCAGCACAATGTGATCGCCCGGACGCAGGATCGCACGGATCAGCGAATCCTCGGCGGCCAGGCCGGAGCTGAAGGAGAAGGCGTGGGTGCCGAATTCTGCGCCGGCCAGCTGCGCCTGCAACGCGTCGCGGGTCGGGTTGGTGCCGCGGCCGTACTCGTAGCCGTTGCGCAGGCCGCCAATGCCGTCCTGCGCGTAGGTCGAGGAGAAGTGCAGCGGCGGAACTACCGCGCCGGTGACCGGTTCGAATTCCTGGCCCGCATGGACAAAGCGGGTGTTTGCTCCCTGGTGGTTTTCAGTCATCGATATCAATCCTTTGAGGTGTTGTCTCTAGCGGGTGGAGTAGGCCAAGAGATCGGCTGCGGTAGCCGCGGCGATCACTTCGCCGCCCTTGGTCAGCAGTACGGCCGGGTGGCTCTTGAGCAGTTCCTGTGCATGTTCCGGGGTGTCTGCGGTGCCGATGAATGGCTTGGCCAAGTCGCCCAGGTCTGCCAGCGTACTGGTTGGTTCTGCGCCAGCCAGCAGTGCGTCGGTAATGTCCCCCGCGCCAATGACACCGCGGATCTCGCCGATACGCGCTGGCAGCGGCGAAGTGGACACGACCAGTGCGTCATCGCCCTGCTCGCGCAGTGCCTTGGCCGCTTCGGCCAGGGTGGTATCCAAAGCCACCGTGGTGGTGCCCTGCTTGGCAAGTGCCGCGCCGATGAAGTCCAAGGCGGAGTATTCATCGGTGGTGAAGCCCTGGTCCAGCATCCACTGGTCGTTGAAGATCTTGGCCAGGTAGCCGCGGCCGCCATCCGGGGCGATCACGACAACTATGTCGTCTTCGCCCAGGTCCTTGGCTGCACGCAGTGCGGCGACCACTGCCATGCCCGAAGAACCGCCCAGCAGCAGGCCTTCTTCCTTGGCCAACCGGCGGGTCATTTCAAAAGCCTCAGCGTCGGTGACTGGTTCCACGGCATCCGGCACGGATGGGTCGTAGTTCCCTGGCCACATGTCTTCGCCGACGCCCTCGACGAAGTATGGGCGTCCGGTGCCACCGGAGTAGACCGAGCCATCCGGGTCAGCGGCAATGATCTTGACCGGGCCCGAGGCGCGGCCGGCGGAAACCTGCTTGAGGTAGCGTCCGGTGCCGGTGATGGTGCCGCCGGTTCCTGCGCTGATGACCGCATGGGTCAGCTTGCCGTCGGTGTCGTTCCAGATTTCCGGTCCGGTGGTTTCGAAGTGGCTGTCGGGTGCTGCCGGGTTGGAGAACTGGTCGGGCTTGTAGGCGCCGTCGATCTCGGTAACCAGGCGGTCCGATACGCCGTAGTAGGACTGAGGGGAATCCGGGGCCACCGCGGTTGGGGTGACTACTACCTTGGCACCGTAGGCGCGCAGTACGTCGCGCTTTTCCTCGCCGACCTTATCCGGGGTGACGAAGATGGTGTTGTAGCCCTTGAGCTGGCCCACCATGGCCAAGCCGACACCGGTGTTGCCGCTGGTTGGTTCCACGATGGTTCCGCCGGGCTTGAGCTGGCCGGATTCTTCGGCGCGCTCGACCATCTTCAATGCGATGCGGTCCTTGATGGAACCACCCGGATTCAAGTATTCAAGCTTCACCAATACAGTGGCTTTGATCCCCTCGGTGACTCGATTGAGCTTCACCAAAGGGGTATTGCCGATCAGATCTAGGACTGTGGACGCATACTTCATGTCAAGAACTTTACCGGCGGTTGTCATACATGTCGTTCCGGCACGTAGCGAAACGTCACGCAGTGGACGGGCACTTTTCATCAGTGCTAGGCAAGCCTGCCGCAAGCTACTGCAGGCACGAGGCTATAGGATGCGATTCATGGAGAAGCCGTTGAGCGCCGATTACGATCCGCACCGCCCCGTGTCCTTGCTCAAGACTTTGGGAATCCTGCGCCGGGGACTGGGAGATCCGACCATCCGCCTGTCCCAGAGCGAAGCATGGCTGGCCTTTGGAACACCGTTCGGAGATGCCACGCTGCAAATCAGCAAGCCCGCGCCCACCGCCCCGGCAACGTTTCGAGCATGGGGTCCCGGAGCCCACTGGGCCATCGGCTCAGCTCCGAACCTTCTAGGGGCGCTCGATGACTGGAGCGATTTCGACGCGAGGATCAAAGAAGGGCAGTTCCCCGAAATTATCGCGCGCACCCGCTCGTTGCATCCGGACTTCGTTCTTCCCAGCACCGGCAGGATCTTTGAGCACGCCGCCGGGGCGATCTTGGAACAGCGGGTGACCGGGATTGAAGCGAATTATGCCTGGCGCTGGCTGATCCGCCACCTGGGACAGCGGGCTCCGGGTCCGGCTCCCGAGGGCCTGATGATTTTCCCCGGACCGCAAAAGCTAGCCTCGATGAGGCGCTGGGACTGGCAAAAGGCGCGCGTTGAAGGACAGCGGGCTAACACCATGGCACGCCTGCTGCAGGTTGCCGGCAGTTTGCAGTGGTGGGCAGAGAAGCCAATGGACCATGCACGGCCCACCGCCAAGGCTCCGGGCACCTTGGAAGCCGCCTTGGGTTCGGTGCCGGGCATTGGTTCCTGGACAATTGCCGAAACCCTGCAGCGCTCCCACGGATCCAGTGACCATATTTCGGTGGGAGATTTCCATCTGGCTGATTTCGTGGGCCAGGTGCTTACCGGTTGCCGAATCAGCGATGGGCAGATGCTGGAGCTATTGGCGCCATACGCCCCGCACCGTCAACGCGTAGTGCGCTTGCTGGTGCTTTCGGGGCAGAAAAAACAAAGCTTCGGGCCCCGTTACGCACCGCTGGATCACCGGCGGAGGTAAGGAGCCCGAAGCCTCTAATGGTTCTTAGGAATCAGCCTGCGCGGCTTCCTCGGCGATCTGCTTGTGCACTTCGCTCATGTCAATGCCCTTGACCGCGGTGACGAGATCTTCGAGCTGGGTCTGGTTCAACGCACCAGCCTGCGAGAACACGAGGACCTGTTCGCGGAACGCCATGATGGTAGGAATCGAGGTCACGTTAGCTGCACGTGCCAGGCCCTGCTCAGCTTCGGTATCCACCTTGGCAAAAACGACGTCGCTGAACTTGTCCGAGGTCTGGTCGTAAACCGGTGCAAACTGCTTGCACGGCCCGCACCAGTCAGCCCAGAAGTCCACGAGGACGATGTCGTTGTCTTCAATCAACTTCGCGAAGTCGTCTTCGCTCACATTTTTCGTTGCCATGGTTATACGGTAGCCGATCCTTATTTGAAATACGTAGAAAGGTGATCTTGTTCGGAACCGGGAATAGGAAAGATCCGGGTTGCCGTGCATTCCTTCCGCATGCAAAAAACTCCCGGATCCTGGGATCCGGGAGTTATTTTGTGGCAGATACTGGATTCGAACCAGTGAAGGCGTTGCCAGCTGATTTACAGTCAGCCCCCTTTGGCCACTCGGGTAATCTGCCGAGTACGTTCGCTTCAAGAACATTTGCTCTTGTCGGAACGAGAAATAACTCTACAGGAGTTTTTCGATGTTGTGAAATCGAGAGGGGCATTTTTGCTGTAAGCCTGATCACACCCCAAATCCAGGGGGTAAAACCGGTAGGCTATGAAGCGAATCAGACCCGTTTCAACTAGGAGTATTCACATGGCTAGTGATTCCACATTCGACGTCGTAAGCAAGGTTGATAGCCAGGAAGTCGCCAACGCGATGAACCAGGCCCAGAAGGAAATTGCCCAGCGCTACGACTTCAAGGGCGTTGGCGCTGAAGTTGATTTCAGCGGTGAGAAGATCCTGATGAAGGCCAACTCGGAAGAGCGCGTCAACGCAGTACTGGATGTTTTCCAGTCCAAGCTGGTCAAGCGCGGCATTTCCCTGAAGTCATTGGATGCCGGCGAGCCATTTGCATCCGGCAAGGAATACCGCATCGAAGCAAGCATCAAGGAGGGCATCGCCCAGGATGTCGCCAAGAAGATCAACAAGCTGATTCGCGATGAGGCGCCTAAGGGCATCAAGTCAACCATTCAGGGTGACGAGCTGCGCGTCTCTTCCAAGTCCCGCGATGACCTGCAGGCCACGATGGCTCTGCTGCGCGACTTCGAAGAAGCGGATCTGCAGTTCGTGAACTTCCGCTAGGACTGACCCAGCGTTAGAAATCACGTGATACACAGCGAGGACTGTTTCCCATTCACCATGGGAAACAGCCCTCGCTGCCATTCTGCGCACCACTGGATCATGGACCCGGGAAGGATCAGCGCTGATCCTCGTCGCGCTTCTGCTTCTTCAGCCTCTTTGCTTCTTCGCGGGCCTTCTTCGCGTAGTACTGTTCACGAGTCCTTTCCCTGGCCCGCCGCTTGATATCAGCAACATCATCAGCGAAGTGGTCCTGGGTCATGGCTTTGAATTCATTGAACTTCGCGGCCATCTCTTCCGGCGAAGGTCCCGGCACCCATGGTTTGATCCAGAGGATCTCAGCGGCGTTGCATGCGGCAACGAGCACTGTCACAAAACTGCTATCACGCAATGAGCTGGTAACTGCATAGGCCGCAGCAAAGCTGACCACGATGGACACCACGAATGGAAGGACGACGTACAGCACTCCCCCGGGGTTGGGACGGCGTTCTTTCAGGACAATCGGTCGAACGATGATGGCGCCGAGGATTTCCGAGAGGAGATACGAGATCGCCAGCGCGATAGCGAATGTGCCGAAAGCAGTGTGGAGGGCAATCCATGATGAGCAAATCCAGGCCGCAAGCAGGCAAGCCAATCCTTTGACCGTTCCGGTGGCCAGTTGACCGGCTATGGCATCCCCAAGCCTGGGCAGAAGTGCCGCGTCGTCGTCTCGCATCCTTGTTCCTTGCTCCATCATCAGACGGCAGAGGGTCTTCTTTTCGGTGCCGCTACGATCAGCCTATCCTGGGTTGACTAGGGGGGACGAGGATTATCGCCTCATCCTTTAGTAGGAGGGGAAGTAACTATTAGTTCAACGGTAAAGGCCCAAAACAAGCTAAAGGCCGCATCTCCATATGAGATGCGGCCTTTAGCCCAGGAGCTGCTTTGCACTTAGTATCCGCGTCCGCCAGCCATCGCTTCAAGCCGTGCGATGCGATCCTCCATTGGCGGGTGGGTGGAGAACATGCGCTTGAGGCGCGAGCCGAATGGATTGGCGATCATCAGGTGCGAGCTGTTGACCAGCTTCTGGTCGTTGGAAGCCAGCGGAGCCTGCGTAATCCCCGATTCCAGTTTCCGAAGCGCGCTCGCCAACGCCAGCGGGTCATTGGTCAGCTTGGCTCCGTCCTCGTCTGCATCATATTCGCGGGTGCGGCTCACGGCCATCTGGATGATCGACGCTGCCAGTGGCGCCAGCAGGGAAAGGGCAATCAAGGCGATCGGATTCACCCCGCGGTTGTCATTGCTGTTGCCGCCGCCGAAGAACATCAGGAACTGGGCAACGGAGGTGATGACGCCCGCAACCGCGGCGGCGACCGAAGAAGTGAGGATGTCCCGGTTGTAGACATGCATCAGCTCGTGGCCCAGCACCCCGCGCAATTCGCGTTCGTTCAGCAACTGCAGGATGCCTTCGGTGCAGCACACCGCCGAATTCTGCGGGTTGCGGCCGGTGGCAAAGGCGTTCGGCGAAGTGGTTGGCGAAACGTACAGTCGCGGCATCGGTTGCTGCGCGTTCATCGACAGCTCACGCACGATTCGGTACATTCCCGGCTGTTCCGCTTCGCTGACCGGGTAGGCGTGCATCGAGCGCAGAGCCAGCTTGTCGCTATTCCAATAGCTGTAGGCAGTAGTTCCGAGGCCGATCAAGGCAAATATCCAAATGAACATTGAACGGCCGGTGCCCGCAGATATCAGCGAGCCAATGGCCAGCAGCAGGGCAAACATTCCGCCCATCAAAAAGGCGGTTTTGAGTCCGTTGTTATGTCCATGCACGGCGATGCACTCCCTCAATGAAGCAAACCAAGTTGGTGTTCTCTAGTCTAGTCAACGACTGGAATTCCATTTATGTTCCGGTGAAAATATCACAGTGCCGCGTGCAATGGCAGGCACCGCCGGCCTCGGGGAATATCCAGACGGCGGGAACGTTGTAGTTTTAAGATGCGGTGCCACAACTTAATTCCCGGTGGGCCGCTCCCTTGATCCATTTTGTTTCTGAAAGTGTGCGTCCTGCATGTCCGTAAGTACCGCTAAACCGATCCGTTCAGAACATAGCTACGGACTGATCCAAGGCACCGCCGCGTACCTGATTTGGGGCATGCTCCCGGCTTACTTCCTATTGCTGCCTGACATCTCGGCCTTCGAATTCGTTGGCGTTCGCGTGATCTTCTCGCTGGTTTTCTGCCTGCTGCTGCTGGCGTTCACGCGCCAGGTCAAGCAGTTCCTTGCGATGTTCAAGGATTCCAAGACCATCTGGCAGTTGGGACTGGCTAGTGTTCTGATTGCAGCTAACTGGACTCTCTATGCACTGGCGGTCATGACCGGACATGTGCTGGAAGCCTCGCTGGGCTACTTCATCAACCCAATTGTGGCAATCCTTCTGGGTGTCGTCGTCCTGAAAGAAAAATTGCGTCGGCTGCAATGGATCGCTGTTGCCATAGCCACCGTTGCTGTACTTGTCTTGACGATCGGCTTGGGACAGGTCCCTTGGATTTCCCTCGGCTTGGCTTTCTCCTTTGGCTTCTATGGCCTGGTGAAGAACAAAGTGGGCCAAAGCGGAACTGCGCTGGGGTCCTTGACCATTGAAACCGTCTGGCTGACCCCGTTGGCCATCGGCTATCTGGTTTGGCTGGCCGTTGACGGGAAGTCTGCGCTGTTCTCGGCTGATGTTCCTGGCCTCTCGCTTTTGGCAGCGAGCGGCATCATCACCGCCGTTCCGCTCTTGCTCTTCGGGGGCGCGGCTCGCCGCCTGCCTTTGAGCACCTTGGGCTCATTGCAATTCCTCGCCCCGCTCTTGCAGTTCATCCTGGGCCTGCTGGTCTTTGGCGAGCACATGCCATTCGAACGCTGGGTTGGTTTCGCCTTGGTATGGGTTGCGGTGCTCTTCGTGCTCGTGGACATGATGCGAACTCCACGCATTGGCTCCATGCCGGAACCGAAAAAGTTGGTCTGAACGCCCGGTTGCACTCACCGCCGATACAGCGAATGCCTCGAATCTCCCGTGGGAGGTTCGAGGCATTCGCCGTTTAGGAGCAGTTTTGAGCTACTTAGGCGACAGCCTTGCGGATCGCATCTTCCAATACGTTGAATGCATCTTCGAGCAGCTCGTCGCCGATCACCAGCGGAGGCAAGAGGCGAACCACGTTGCCGTAGGTGCCGCAGGTGAGGATCAAGACGCCCTGGGCCAGGCATTCGGCTGCGATGGCCTTGGTCAGCTCGGCGTCCGGCTCCTTGCCACCAGCCTTGACGAATTCCATTGCGACCATGCCGCCACGGCCACGGATGTCGCCCAGTTCCTTGATGTCCTTCTGCAGCGCACCGAAGCGGGTGAAGAACTTCTCTTCGATCTCGCGGGCGCGGCCCGCCAAGTCCTGCTCTTCCATGAACTTGATGGATTCCAGAGCCGCAGCCACAGCAACCGGGTTGCCGCCGTAGGTGCCGCCCAGGCCGCCACCGTGCACCGAATCCAGCAGTTCGGCACGGCCGATAATGCCAGACAGCGGCATGCCGCCGGCGATGCCCTTGGCCAGGGTGATGATGTCAGGCTCAATGCCTTCGATGTCCGAGGCGAACCAGGCACCGGAGCGTGCGAAGCCTGCCTGGACTTCGTCGGCAACGAAGACAATGCCGTTTTCCTTGGCCCATTCGGCGATGCGCGGCAGGAAGCCGGTGGCCGGAACGATGAAGCCGCCCTCGCCCTGGATCGGCTCGATGATGATCGCAGCGATCTGGTCGCCGCCGATCTGCTTTTCCATGGCCAGGATCGCGCGCTCGGCTGCTTCCTTGCCGGAGATGTTCGGGTTCTCTTCGCGGTATGGGTAGCTCATTGGCATGCGGTAGATCTCCGGTGCCAGTGGGCCGAAGCCGCGCTTGTATGGGGCGGCCTTGGCGGTCAAGCCCATGGTGAGGTTGGTGCGGCCATGGTAGGCGTGGTCGAAGGCGACTACTGCCTGGCGGCCGGTGGCAATGCGGGCTACCTTGATGGCGTTCTCTACCGCTTCGGCACCGGAGTTGAAGAAGACTGCACGCTTCTCGAAGTTGCCCGGAGTGATGGCAGCCAGCTTCTCGGCTAGCTCGATGTAGTTCTCGTACGGAGCGACCATGAAGCAGGTGTGGGTGAAGCGCGCGGCCTGTTCGGCGACGGCTTTGGCTACTGCCTGATTCGAGGCGCCAATGGTCGTTACGGCGATGCCGGAGCCCAGGTCAATCAGCTGGTTGCCATCGACATCGACAATGATGCCGCCATCAACCTCTGCCGCGTACACCGGCAGGCTGGAAGCTACGCCGGCAGCAACTGCTTTGGCTCGACGTGCGGTCAGTTCCTGCGACTTCGGGCCGGGGAACGGACCATTGATCTTGCGCTTCTGGTCAATGCGGTAGGTAACGTCCATGTGATTGTCCTTCCATAACTTATTCGTGAGCTCACTGGCCCTGTTGTCTCTATAACTAGAGAGTATTCTCCCGGCTGCCCGGCCACTACGCGGATCGGCACAACACGTTTCGTGTCGCATAGTGCATCTGCACAGGAAAAGGCCTCTTCATTCCAAGCCGGGGCTTGAAACGAAGAGGCCTTCGATCCAGATGCTGCTTGCAGGTTCTAGTTGCCTGCCGAGCCAGCTGGCTCGATCACATCGTCGTCGTGCTTTTCAGGGTGGCGGTTCAGGCTGATCAACGAGATCGCCAGGCCGCCCCAGATGGTGAGCATAGAAATAATCATGAAGACAATCGCGATAGCGCTCATGGCTAGTATTCCTTTCCGGAAGCTTCAGGAACTTCTTCCGCCTCGACATTCGCACGATGCTGGTCGAATTCGGGATCATCGATCTTCGAGTTCTTGCTCCATGGAACCAGCGACAGCAGGACTGCGCCAACAATCAGCGCTCCAGCCATGCCCCAACCGAAGACACCGTTGAACCAAACCGGGTAACCGCTGTAGGACTCAGCCATCTTGCTCTGGATTTCATTGATCAGCATGTAGCCCAAAGCTGCTGGGCCGATGCCGCCAACCAGGACCTTCCAACCGGTACCCAGCTTGATGGAACTGTGGCGGTTCAGGTGCTTGGCCAGCTTAGGCAGCATGCCCAGGCCTGCACCGAAGACGATCACCATGACCAAAGCACAGGCCAGGATGCCGAATTGGTTCACGAAAGCGTCCATGGTGTCCAGCAGATACAGGCCCGTGGTGGTCGGGAACAGCACCAGCGAAACCAGGGCCACAGGAATTCCCACGACCAGGGTCGCCGGAACACGCTTCCAGCCCAGCTTGTCCTGGAAAGCTGCCACGATAACTTCAAGGATGGAAATCAGCGATGTCAGGCCAGCGAAGACCAGCGAACCGAAGAACAGCACACCGATTAGCGCGCCCAGGGGCGCCTCGGAAACGATGGTCGGGAAGGCAATGAAGGCCAGGCCGATGCCGGAGGTGGCAACTTCGTCCACAGAGCTGCCGGCGTTGTAGGCCATGAAGCCAAGCGCCGCGAACACGCCGATACCTGCAAGCAGTTCGAAGCTTGAGTTGGCAAAGGCAACAACGTAGCCCGAACCGGTCAGATCGCTCTTGCGCTTCATGTACGACGAGTACGTCACCATGATGCCGAAAGCCACGGACAGCGAGAAGAAGATGTGCCCGAAGGCCGCAGCCCACACCGCAGGGTTTGACAGCGCCGCGAAGTCAGGGGTGAAGAATGCGTTCAGGCCATCGATAGCTCCCGGCAGGAAGACCGACTGGACTACCAGAATCAGGAACATGACGATAAGCAGCGGCATGAAGACGGCGTTTGCCCGGGAAATACCCTTGTTCACACCGGCGACCATGATCACGATGGTCACCAGCCAAACGAAGAACATCGGGATGAAGATGTTGCCGACGAAGTCGAAGCCGACGTTGACGTTTTCCGAGACCTTGAGGAAGTCGTTCATGAAGAACCCGGCGGCGCCGTCGGCGTTCTTGTCCCAAGCCTTGGTGATGGAGAACCAGCAGTACATGGCCGCCCACGCAATGATGGCCGCGTAGTAGATGGCGATGATGAAGCAGATCAGTACCTGCCACCAGCCCAGGACCTCGGCCTTGCGGTTGGCCCGGCGGTACGCCAGCGGAGCAGAGCCGCGGTAGCGGTGGCCGATGGAGTAGTCGAGGAACAGCAACGGAATACCGGCGCAGAGAATTGCGACCAGGTATGGGATCAAGAATGCGCCGCCGCCGTTTTCGTAGGCGACGTAAGGGAAACGCCAGATGTTTCCCAGACCAACGGCCGAACCAATCGCTGAAAGGATGAACAACTTTCGGGAGCTGAAAGTCTCACGCTTCTCGGTTGCGAGTGGAGCGCCCTGTGATGAAGATGGAGTGCTCATGTGTCTAAGCTACTGCAAAATTTTCACATTGTGGTCATTTTTCGAGGTCGCGTGTCCATATTTTGAGCAATTTGCTGAATCGGGAACTTTTCGCGATCCATCTAGAATGGCTATATGGCAATTAGTTTACGCGGTCTTCTGGAACATGACGAGCTCGACCTTCGACCGCTGACTGAACACACTCATCGCGATGGCATGGTCATCACCTGGGGTGCGGTGACCGAGCTGCTTGACCCGTCGCAGTTCCTCACCGGGCGAGAAATTGTGTTGACCACCGGCGTGCGCCAGAAGACCAAGGCCGCACAGCGGCAGTTCGTCAAGGTCCTTGCGGCCAACGATGCCGTAGCTCTGGGTTTCGGCACAGGCCTGGAACACGCTTCAGTACCGCAAGCGACGGTTGAAGCCGCCCGCGAAGTAGGGCTTCCTGTCTTCGAGGTGCCCTATCAGATACCCTTTGCCGCAATTACCCGGCTGATCGCCGAAGCACTGAATTCCGACCATCTCAAGCGTGTTGAAAGTCTGTTGAAATCCCACCAGAAGCTGGCCCAGACGCTGCTTTCCTCGGATCTGGACAGCATGCTCGAGGAACTCGAGCGAATGCTCGGCACCCAGGTAGCGCTGACCCTGCACGGCGAAGTGATCAGCGGGGACTATGACCCTGCACGTTCCTGGAATGAGCGCCCAGTGGCCACGGGCCTGCGTGATAAGTGCACCCTGCATATTGCAGAACCCTATGTCCACCATCCAGTAGTCGATTACGCGCAGTCGCTGATCGGGCTGGAACTGGCCAATAAATCCCGCCTGCGCGCCTCGCAGCGCCATGCCAACGGCCAGGTGCTCGAGGACCTCGCCACTGGCGCCCTGGTTGGCGCCGATGCCGCTGGCCGCCTTGGGGCACTTGGCTTGAATACCCAGCGTGAGCACTCGGTCATCCTGGTGCAGGCTCCATCACAGGTCGAGCGTTTGCAAACTCTGCCACTGCCCGCAGATCTGTCCTCGCAGGTCTCAGCCATCATAGATGGCCGCTTGGCGATCATTGTCGCGCACAGCAAGCTGCAGCTGTCCATCAAGCACCTCGATGAGTATCTGCTCGCGGCCGGCCTTCCGGCTCGGGTGGGCTACGGCGGGCGCTACTCGAATACCACCGGCATCCGCTGGAGCTACTTCGAGGCCCTGGAGTCCCTGCGCCACGGAGAGCGGGTCAACGAACCCACCAAGCTTTCTCTCACCTCGCTCTTGCTCGCCGCCCACGATGTTCCGCTGCAGGATTTGGCCATCGAAGCCCTGGGCCCGTTGCAGGAATTCGACGCCTCCCACGATTCTGACCTATTGCTGACCTTGCGTGAATACCTCAACCGCGATGGCTCGGTGGGGGCAGTGGCCGAGTCCTTGGGCCTGCACCGCAATACGGTGCGCTACCGGATCCAGCAGATTTCCGATCTTTCTGGCTACGACCCTAATGTGACTAGCGACCGAGTCCAGCTCTGGATCGCGTTGAGTGCCCTTGAGCTGGGCTAATCTCGATAGGATAAAGACATGGCAGACATGTTTCTAGAGAAGTTCTGTTCCCTGGTTCCCAAGTACTTGGAAGACCAGTGGAACGAAGCCGATGGCTTGAGCGCCGAAGAATTGCGCGAAGGGCTGGCGCAGTCCGAGGTTTCAATTCCATTTGTCCTTGAAGAGTTCTATCGTGCTCTGGGCAACAATGAGGATTTCATGGAGGCATACCACTACTTCTTCGACCCTGAAGAACTGGAAATCGAAGACGGCTACCTCCTGTTCCTGGAAGATGAGGAAGAGAAGTTCGTGTGGGGCTTCAAGGCATCCCAGCTCGATGTTCCGGATCCAATCGTCTACCGCCGCAGCAATGCCAAGGGAAAATGGACCAGCGAGGAAGGCACCTTCAGCGAATTCACCCTGGACATGTACACCTGGGTGTTTGAAGAGCTGGCCGCCGAATTGGAGGACTAGTGCTCCACCGTTCCCATGAACCAGCCAACTACCAGTGTCCCTTCTGCGAGCTGGTCAACGACCAGCCTTTCAGCCAGGACAACTTGTGCGCGCCCACGGATCTGATCTACCAGACAGATCTGGTGGCAGCAATCATGGCTTGTGATGGGTTCGGTAATTACGGCGGGCACGTGATGATCATTCCGACCGCGCATCTGGAAGCGCTCTACGATCTGGATGAGCAGACCGGCGCCGCGATCATGCGGGAGACCAAGCGCGTTGCCCTGGCGATGAAGCTCGCCTGGAATCCCGAGGGCACGAGCACGCGGCAGCACAATGAGCCTGCGGGCAATCAGCATGTTTGGCATTACCATCAGCACGTTTTCCCGCGCTACGCCGATGACGAGCTCTATCGGCAGCTGCGCCACCGGGTATCGATCCAGGATCGGGCCAGCAAAGCGCAGCAGCTGCGCCGAGCGCTCTTTTCCCCCGAGCATCCGCAGCCGCTGGTCCCGGAGAACATCGTCCGATAAGCACGAGGGCATGACGCTGGCGCGCGCGGGCCCCGGGAACGAGAATTCGTTGCCGGGGCCTGCTTGCCACTTATGGGAGACCTCAGGCATTTTCTGCCTAGCACTGGAGCCATGCTCCCGGTTTACAGGAATATCATCATTGAGGTGGTACTGCATCTGTCGGGATCTCCATAAGATGTAAACATGAATCCCCTGGTCCCGAATACCTACGAACTGATTATTTTCTACATCATCCCGGCCCTCGTGGCCATTGGCCTGGTCATTCTCGCCGTCAGGTTCTTTACCGCCAGCAAGAATCGTCCTGGGAGTAAAGCGTCAACCGACGACGGGCAGAACTGCAACGACCAGCTCTAGCAGGGATCTGGCAGCAGCCGTGGGCAAAACAGAACCCCGGAAGACCTATGCAGTCTTCCGGGGTTTTGCTTGTTCGAGCTTGCCTAGGCTTCGCGGGTAACAACCGCATCCGCGAAGGAAATCAGCGCCTGCTTCACGGTGCCCTCGGGCAGTGGAGCCAAGACGGAAATCGCGTCATCGGCCCACTGGCGTGCGGCCTTCCATGCATCATGGATTGCCTGGTGCGCGGTAACAGCTTCCACAGCGGCCGCCAGTGCTTCATCGGTGGCCAGATCCGCATCAACCAGCTCGATAGCCTGCTGCGCTTGCGCGTCGCCCTCGGCTGCTGCCTGGCGCAGCAGCAGAATTGGCAAGGTCGGCACGCCTTCACGCAAATCGGTGCCCGGAGTCTTGCCCGAGTCGGCTTCCGTGGATGCCAAGTCGATCACGTCATCGGCGACCTGGAAGGCAACACCAACTTTTTCGCCATACTCGCGCAGTACCTCAATGTACTGCGGGGCGCCACCGAAACGGGCGCCGAAGGCTCCGGAGGTGGAGAGCAGCGACGCGGTCTTGTCGCTGATTACCTGGATGTGGTGCTCGATGGCATCGTCGCCCTCGCGCGGGCCGATGGATTCATGCAGCTGTCCGAGGCACAAGCGCTCGAAGGTGCGCGACTGCCACATGACTGCTTCTGGGCCCAGCTCGGATCCGAAGACCGATGCACGGGCGAAGATCAGGTCGCCGGCGAGAATCGCCACCGAGTTGCCCCACACCTCGTGAGCTGTTGGTGCACCGCGGCGCATTGGAGCAGAGTCCATGACGTCATCGTGGTACAGGGTTGCCAGGTGGGTGAGTTCCACTACGGCAGCGGCCTTGATGACATCGTCATTCACGCCGTCGCCCAGCAGGGAAGTCAGCAGCACCAGCAGGGGACGCACTCGCTTGCCTCCGGCCTCAACGAGGTGGCGGCTGGATGCGTCGATCAAGGGGTCGGAGTTGGCCAGCGCGTCGCGCAGCAGCTTCTCCACCTTTGCCATGCCGATGGAAATAGCCGGACCGAAGTCCGGGTCCTCGGCCAGCAAAGCGAAGCCCGAGGGAAGATTGATGGCCGCAGCTAATGCAGCGGTTTCAGGATTCAGCTCAATCGAGTCGGACACGTCGTGTCCGGCTGCGGTCCAGTTGCTCTTCGAATCAGTCACTGTTCTACGGCTTACTTATCTTTCATCGGGTTGGCCATCGCGGTATGCGAAGGCAATCTGCCTGCAAGATGCACGCAAACATCTCTTCACTCTAGCCGATGCTTTCCACTGCACATTGCTGGCATGGCCAGACCGGGCATACCGGTCTGGTACCAGCGACCTAGGAGGTCGTTTTAGAGTTTACCGGGTTCCCCCGGCACTTCTCACCAGACCCGGCCGATCTCACAGGGGTGACCACGGACACCCGCAAGCCTTTTCCCCCGGCATTGCGCGGTAGGCTTAGCCTTATCATGTCTGCAGATTCGCCCGTTCTTAGCGCCAGTGCTCATCAGCCGTCGGCTCCTGTTCTCACCAGCATCACCTTTGAATACCTTGATGCCCCCGAAACACTGGTTGCCGACTCATTGCGTCACCGAAGCTTGGTCTGGACCCGCAACGGCCACGGTCTGGTTGGCTTTGGCACTGCGGCCCGCTTGCACACCCACGGCGAAGAGCGCTTTGCACGTGCCCGCGCCTGGCTTGCACAGGTCATCGAACAGGCACAGATCATTGACCCGATCGCCCGCCCCGGCAGCGGCCTGGTGTCCTTCGGTTCTTTTGCGTTCTCCTTCACCAGCGTCTTCGAATCGCGCATGGTGATCCCGCAGCTGGTGATCGGACGCGATGAGGAAAAGTCCTGGATTACCATCACCGGCAGCGCAGAGGAACTCGACGGGCTGACCTACCAGCAGGCTTTGGCACGCGCCGAAGCCGCGATGGCCGATGCGTCGTTGCCAGCGAGCGAACCGGGCAGCATCGAACTGACCAGCGGGCAGCTGACCGCCGGTTCCTACCTTGATGCCGTGGATCAGGCGCTGGGCCGTTTCGAGGAACGCGGAATTTCCAAGCTGGTGCTGGCCCGCGATGTGTTGGCGCATAGTTCCACCCCGATCAATCTTGCCCGCGTGGTCGATGCGCTGACCGAGCACTATGGCAATTGCTGGACCTATTCAGTGGACGGCCTGGTAGGCGCTACCCCGGAGATGCTGGTGCGCGTTACCGACGGCTTGGCCGAGGCCCGCGTATTAGCTGGCACGCTGGACCGCGCGGCCACTGGCGCCGAGGACCCCGGTTTCGCGCACCGCAACCTCTTTGAAGATCCGAAGCAGCGCAACGAGCACCAGCTGGCCATAGATTCGCTCACGGCTTCCCTGAATCCCATTTCGCACGGCATGAGCGCGCCGGAAGAACCTTTTATTCTGCAGCTTCCCAATGTTTGGCATTTGGCCAGCGACGTACGCGCCCAGCTGCGCGCCGATGCCGCCGGCGTTCTGCCTACCGCACTGGATGTTGCCGAGATTTTCCATCCGACCGCTGCCGTGTGCGGCACGCCGACCAAGAAGGCTGGCGTGCTCTTGCGCGAGCTGGAAGGCATGGACCGCGGACCGTATGCCGGCCCCGTGGGCTGGGTTGACAGCCGTGGCGATGGCGAATTCGGCATCGCGCTGCGTGGCGGAATCCTGGAAGACGAAAAGCTGATGCGCCTGTACGCGGGTTGCGGCATTGTTCCGGGCTCGGTGCCCGAGGATGAACTAGCCGAATCATGGGCAAAGATGCGCCCCATGCGCCAAGCCCTCGGAGCCGAGTAGGCGCAGGCTGCACAGCGGATCAAGGCCGCTAGGATCGCACTGAGCATAAATAATACTTAGCCTCGACGCGACATGTGTGAGGTGAATCTCAGCCTAGTGTTGCCCCGGTTATGATTGTGGCTACGCACTGATCCACTCGCATAACCCGAAAGTAGGTTCTGATCCTATGCGTAGTCTCAAGAAGAAGTTCGCCTCCGCTGTTGCCGTCACGTCCGTTGCACTGCTGGCTCTCACCGCCTGCGGTTCCGGTTCCAGTTCCGAAGGTGAAGCCGAAGCTGGTTCCTTCCCGCTCAACGAAGGCAAACTCACCATTTGCTCAGACATTCCTTACGAACCATTCGAATTCGTCAAGGACGGCAAGAACGTCGGCTTCGATATGGATATCGCTGCCGAGATTGCCAAGGATGCAGAACTGGATCTGAACGTCATCGACGCCAGCTTCGACTCCATTGAATCCGGCCTGTTCAGCACCCAGTGCGATATCGCGATCTCCTCGGTATCGATCACCGAAGAGCGTTCGGCCAAGATGGACTTCTCCACCCCTTATATGGATGACGATCTGGTGCTGATTTCGGCTGACGGTTCTGAAATCAAGGATCTTGAATCCGCCAAGGACAAGAAGGTCGGCGTCCAGCAGGCCACCACCGGCGAGAAGTACGCCAAGGAACAGGGCTTGAGCAACATCGTTGGCTTCGAGGATGCCGGTTTGCAAACCCAGGCACTTCTGGCTGGCCAAGTGGATGCATTGCTGGGCAACCAGTCGGTATTGGGCTACGCGATCAAGGATAAGGACGGCTTCAGCGTCGTGGCCGACTTCAAGACCGGCGAGCAGCTGGGCATTGCAGTTCCACAGGAGCAGCCAAAGACCTTGGAACTGGTCAATGGCACCCTCAAGCGGCTGGCCGATGCAGGAACCATGGAAGAACTGACTGTGAAGTGGTTCGGCGAGAAGTAATTCTCGAGCATCAACTGATTCCAAGGCAAGCGGGGGCATGGACTGCACCCACAGGTTGGCAGTCCAGCTTCCGCTTCCTTTATGAGAGGTAATCAAGCATGGCAATGACTACACGTCAGCGCGCCCGCATGAGCAAGACCATTCAAATCGCCATCTTCATCATCGCGATCATCGCACTGGTCTTGGCCGTTGATTGGAACAAGGCCATTTATGCCTTCTTCTCCTTCGACAAATTGGGACCGATGTTCCCTGGCATGATCTTGGTCGGTCTGAAGAACACGATCTTCTACACGATCATCTCCTTCGCCTTCGGCCTCATCCTGGGTCTGCTTCTGGCCCTGATGAAAATGGCGTCCTTCGCGCCATATCGCTGGTTCGCCACTGCATTTATCGAATTCTTCCGCGGTATTCCAGCCATCCTGGTCCTATTGGCCTTCGGCTTCGGCTTGCCTCAGGCGTTCGGAACCCAGTGGCCGCAGCCGGTCAATGTCATGTGCGCCTTGGGCCTGGTCTCGGCAGCCTACATCGCTGAGACCCTGCGTGCAGGCCTGCAGGCGGTGCCAAAGGGACAGACCGAAGCTGCCCGTTCGTTGGGCATGCCAGCGTGGCGTGCCATGGTCACCATCGTGATTCCGCAG
Source organism: Glutamicibacter sp. NPDC087831 (assembly GCF_044742845.1). NCBI lineage: Bacteria > Bacillati > Actinomycetota > Actinomycetes > Micrococcales > Micrococcaceae > Glutamicibacter > Glutamicibacter sp. NPDC087831. Next base: position 202,861 of record NZ_JBIUVH010000001.1, on the reverse strand, counting down.
GCGTTCAAGATCGTCTTGCCGCCCATGACCAACGAAATCATCTTGCTGACCAAGGACACCTCGTTGGCATTCATCCTCGGTGCGTCGATGGCCCAGTACGAAATGACCAAGTTTGGCCGTGACGGCATCTCGCAAATCGATGCCGGCATCACCCCGCTGGTCGTCGCCGGCCTGTTCTACTTGGTGATCACCATCCCGCTGAGCTTGGTGGCCCGCAAGTTTGAATCCCGCGCCGCCAAGACCAAGCGATAGATAGGACTTGAAAATGTCGACTGACACCAATGAACTTTCAGTCCATGCTTCGGGCGTGGAAATCACCGGACTGCGCAAGTCCTACGGTAGCAACGAAGTGCTCAAGGGCATTGACTTGAATGTTGCTCCGGGCGAGGTTGTCTGCCTCATCGGCCCATCCGGTTCAGGCAAGTCCACCCTGCTTCGTTGCGTGAATTTGCTGGAGCAGCCAAACGGAGGAACCATTATGGTCGGTGGCTTCAACGTCACCGATCCCGATGTGAACCTGGACAAGATGCGCCAGCAGGTAGGCATGGTCTTCCAGCAGTTCAACCTGTTCCCGCACCTGACCGTGCTGGAGAACTGCACGATATCCCCCATCAAGGTGCTCAAGCGCAAGAAGGCCGAAGCCCAGAAGGTCGCGTTGCGCAATCTGGAGCGTGTAGGCCTGGGCGACTTCGGCGATCGCTACCCTGACCAGCTTTCCGGTGGCCAGCAGCAGCGCGTGGCCATTGCCCGAGCGCTATCCATGGAACCAACGCTGATGCTCTTCGATGAGCCAACCAGTGCATTGGATCCGGAGACCGTGGGCGAGGTCCTGTCCATTATGAAGAATCTGGCCCAAGCGGGCATGACCATGCTGGTGGTTACCCACGAGATGGCTTTCGCCAAGGAAGTTGCTGACCGCGTGTTCTTCATGGACGGTGGCGTCGTGGTGGAAGAAGGCAAGGCCGTGGATGTCATTGGCAATCCGCAGCAGCCACGTACCCAGGACTTCCTGCGTCGCGTGCTCGATCCCACGCACGTGGATATCTGAGTTCAACTGCAAAAATTCCCCTGCGTTGCCCGTCTTTGCCGACGGGCAAGGCAGGGGAATTTCTTTTGCCCTAGGTCGTTGGCCAGGAAAGCTGCCCGATCTTCCGGTTCAACTCAAGATTCTCCGCGCGCAGGCTGCTCCGTGATGCCGGCACTTCAATCAGGCGCAGGTTCGCCGGCTGCCTTGCAGCCAAGATGGCGCTAAGCTCTTCCTTGCTTGCCGCCATGGCGTACTGCCAACCATAGGCTTCGGCGAGCGCAGGCAGGCTCAGCTGCTGCGGCGTGGCAAAGAGGCGTTCCACCGCATTGGCGTAGCGGCCCGAGGCATCCACGGCTCCGTGCTCCAGTGTGGAGAAGATTGCTCCTCCCCCGTCGTTGTAGACCACGATATCCACCATTGGCTGCTCCTCGCCGGGGGTCCAGGACAGCGAACTGGCGTCATGGGCGAAGGTGATATCTCCCATTACCGCCAGTGTGCGCCGCTTGCCGCCCTGGGCCAGGCCCAAGGCGGTGGCAATGGTTCCATCAATTCCGGCAAGGCCGCGGTTGGCATGCACGGTCATGGTTCGTCCGGGCGCGGGGCGGGCCGCCAAGTCGAAGTCGCGAACTATATTCGATGAGCCAAGCAGGAGAACTTCTGGTGCGTGTTCCCAAATGGCGTCGGCGACATCTACCCCGTTAATCGCCGATTCGCGGCTGAGGCCCTGGCGCACGGCCAAGGCCTGGGCATCGAGCTGCTGCCATGCTTCCAGCCACCCCTTTGCACCGGTGCCGGCGAACTCCTGCAATTCGCTCCAAGAGCTGACCGGGGTTTCGCGACGCCGGCCCGCTTCATACCAGGCCACCGGCTGAGGCTGCCAAATCACCGATTCGATCGCCGGGTTGGCCAGAAGCTGGCCCACCGGGCGGCTCAACGTCGGACGGCCAAAGAGCACCACGCGTTCAATGCGGTCCATGCCCGCCGTGATCAGGGGACGGTAGTGGCCAATGGCGTTGGCCGAGAACCGTGCGTTGGAAGATGGCTCGGCAAACAATGGCAGCCCCAGGCCATGGGCGAATCGTTGCGCTTCCTGCCCGGCGCCATGCCCGGCGACGACAATGCTCCGGCGTGGCTTCAGCTGCTGGACCGGCAAGCTCGCTCTGTCCAGCTGGTCGTGTGCCTTCCACTGCCCCGGCTCAACTGCCGTCCAGCTTTGGCTCTCGATCCTCTCGTCCTGTGCAGGGGTGAGCGGATCCCGGAACTGCAGATTCAATTGGACCGGACCTGCGGCAGTGTGCTGGTCACCGGCCAAGGCCAGTAATGCGCGTTGGACCTCGTGTTGCGGATCTGCCCCAGCGGGGACATTGGCGGCCAGACGAACGTGCTCGCCAAAGAGGGTTTTCTGGCGCGTGCTCTGGCTGGCACCGGTGCCGTGCAATTCATCGGGACGGTCGGCAGAAAGGACCAGAAGTGGTGTCGCGGTGTGGTTGGCTTCCATTACTGCAGGCAGCATCTGCCCGATGGCCGAGCCGCTGGTGGCGGCGAGGGCTACCGGCCGCATGGTGCTTTGGGCGAGGCCCAGTGCCATGAAGGCCGCGGAGCGTTCGTCGATGCGCACATGGATATCCAGGATCCCCGCGGCTTCTGCCTCGGCTGCAGCATAGGCCAAGGGCGCGCTGCGCGAACCAGGAGAAATCACCAGATCCCTGATCCCGGCACTGATCAGGGCGGAGAGCACATGGCGAGCTGTAGTGATGGCGCGTTGCTCGCCAGGTTGCTGCATTCCCACGCCGCATGACTCCTTAGATTCCAAAGCTGAAGGCAATGATCCAAGTCTATGCCTTGACGTGCCGGTCAACCGACTTGGAACGGCAAAGGGCGCCGACCGGATCCCGGAGAGGATCCTGCCGACGCCCTTGCACTGCGGGCTAGTCCGACTTATTTGTCGTGTCCCTTGCCTTTGTCGTGTCCCTTGCCCTTGCCGTTGCCCGGCTTCACATCCTGCTTGAAGACCTGGACGACCGATGGGCGCGGGCCGTAGAACTCGCCCTTGCCGGCTCCTCCTGCGTTCTTCACGAAGTCCGGGAACAGCGAGGTAGGGCTGGCAAAACTGCCGCCTTCACCCGGGTGCTGCACCGCGACGAAGACCGAGTTGTCCCTGTCATGGATCAGCGGGCCGCAGGTCTCTGCACCGGTTGGCACGGCCAGGAACTGCTCGACACGGCCGCGATCCTTGCCGGTCAGGGTGACCTTGTGCAGTGCATCGGAGTAGCCGATGGTGCCAGGGGCGCCGTCGGTGGAGATCCACAGGTTGCCCTTGGAATCGAATGCCAGGTTATCCGGGCAGGAAATTGGCGAGACCTTGTCCGTTGGGTAGCCGGAGAAGTAGGTCGATCCGTTCACATTTGGATCGCCGGCAACCAGCAAGATGTTCCAGGTGAACTTCGCGGCGGTGGCGTCGTTGCCGGCTTCGGTGATTTCCAAGACGTGGCCGTCGCGGTTGCGTACCCGTGGGCTGACCTCGGTTGCGCCTTCCTTGCCGTCCTTGCCGCGGTCGGTGTTGTTGGTCAGTGCCACATAGACCTTGCCGGATACCGGGCTTGGCTCAACATCTTCGGGACGGTCCAGCTTGGTGGCGCCGACCTTGTCAGCTGCTTGGCGGGTGTAGACCAGCACCTCGTCGATGCCCATGCCCTCCACCTTGGATTCGCCGTTCTTCACCAGTGGCAGCCAGGTTCCCATGCCGTCGAAAGCACCATCAGACGGAACTGCGCCGCTGCCGTCGATCTCGCTAGCTGGAGAGTTGCCGGCGAACTTGGCAACGTACAGGTCGCCTTCGGAGAGCAAGCCCATATTGTGCTTGCGATCGTGCTTGGAGAAAGTGTTTTTCGAGACGAACTTGTACAGGTACTCGAAGCGCGAGTCATCGCCGGAGTAGGCAACAACCTTGCCGTTCTTGGCAATGCGAACGTTGGCGCCCTCGTGCTTGAAACGGCCCAGGTTGGTGTGCTTGACCGGGGTGGACGAAGGGTCCTGCGGATCGATTTCGACTACCCAGCCGAAACGGTTGGCTTCGTTTTCGAAGCCTTCGTTGTGCAGGCCGAAGCGCGGGTCGCTTTCTTCCCAGCCGCGGTCGGTCGCGGCGGTGCCAATGCCGTAGCGGGATTCCTCGGCGGTGCCCTTACCACGGAAATACTGGTCGAAGTTTTCTTCACCGGAGAGTACGGTGCCCCATGGGGTGGTGCCTCCGGCGCAGTTGTTCAAGGTGCCAAGAACCTTGGTACCGGTTGGATCTGCGGCGGTCTTGAGCAGGTCGCTGCCTGCGGCTGGGCCATCGACCCGGAATTCAGTACTAGCGGTGATGCGGCGGTTGCGTTCGCCGCCCTGCACGTAGCTCCACTTCTTGTCATTCTTCTTGCGCTTGACCTCAACCACTGAGAAGCCATGCGCGTTCATCGCGATCTTGCGGGCTTCTTCCTGGTTCGCTTCGAACCAAGCCGAGTCGAACATCATGTCTTCATTGGTGTATTCGTGGTTGGCAACCAGCACGCCGGTGCGTCCCGAGTACTTGTCGACAATGATGTCCAGGTAGTCGCAGTTGTAGCCGAACTGTTCAGCCTGCTTGCGGGCGGACTGCTTGGAAGCATCGAATTCCGCGGTGTTCTTGAAGAGCGGGTCGCCCCAGCGGATGATGGCATTCCAGTCATAGCCTTCTGGAACGGAAACAGTATCCACCGAACGCGACACCGGCTCAATGGCATCGAATGAAAGGTGCCCGCCCTTGCCTGGCTTCATTGGAACCAGTGGTGCCGCGGTAGCGTCGGCTGCACCGAAAAGCTGCGGGCCGATGACCAGGGCTGAAGCACCGACGGCGCCCAGGCCCAGCATGCTGCGGCGGGAGAGCGATTTGTCGGCAATGTCCTTGAAGTAGCCGTTGGACGAAGTGTTGCAATCTGGCTTGGTGCAGGCGTCGGCGCACTTGAAGTGGCAAGTAGCTGCAGAACGACCGCCGCGGGTGTGGCCCAGCATTGGCAAAAGGGTACGGGTTGGATTCATGATCCGCTCACTTCCTCAGTATGTGGCTCATTGTCAGGGGAATGACTCGAACTGAGGTTTTCACTTGGAAGTGTTCTAAATGCAACGCAAAGGTTAACGCCGGGGAAATAGATTCTTGCCTGGGGTTATCCCCTAGTCAGCTCGGCATAACAGGACTCCAGGCGTTGCAGCCACCAGCGCACGCGCGCCTCTTGCGGACGCAAGCCATCCAATTTCTGGTGATCCGGCTCAATGCGACGCACCGGCAAGTACCCAGCGGTGGCCAGCAACGGCTCGGCACATACGTCTTCGGCGAACAAGGTGCCCGTCGCAAGGCCGCAGGCATAGGGCAGTTCTGGCAGCGCGCTGGCTAAGGCTGCGGCTTGGGCCAGCCCTACCGAAGTATCCAGGGCGCTGGACACGACAACATCCAGTTCGGCTTGCTTGGCAATTTGCAGCACCGCACCGATGCCGCCCAGCGGTTGGGCCTTGATGACCATCAGATCTGCTGCGCCCAACCGCGAGACTTCCAAGGGGTCGGTGTGCTTCCGCACCGCTTCATCAGCGGCGATCTTCAAGGGGTTGCCGGCGTTGCGCAGTTGCTCGCGGACTTCTGCCAGCCCGGTAATGCCAGGCACTGGTTGCTCCGCGTATTGCAGGTCGTACTCGCTCAGTGCCTTCAAGGCCGGGACCGCCTGGGCAATATCCCATCCCATGTTCGCGTCCACGCGCAGCGCTGCTTGCGGGTAGAGCCGACGGGCCTCAGCTACACGCGCCAGGTCCTGCTCAATCCCCTGGCCTTTTTCTGCCACCTTGATCTTGATGGTGTGCGGCGCGTCATAGCGTTCGAGAACCGCTCCGACATCTTTGACCGCAACTGCAGGCAAGGTGGCGTTGACCGGAATGCTGGTGCGCAACGGTTCCGGGAACGGCTGGTAAGCGGCCTCGATTCCAGCGGCTAGCCACCGTGAGGCTTCGGCCGGTCCGTATTCGGTAAATGCAGAGAACTCGCCCCAACCTTCCGGCCCGTTGATCAGCAGCGCTTCACGCTGGGTGACACCACGGAATTTCACACGCATCGGCAACCGGACAACATGGGAATTTGCCAGCAGATCTTCAAGGGGCGGAAGTTCAACACTCATGTTCTAAGCCTATCGAGGGTGGGCATAGTTACATGCTTGAACTGTGCCGTTCCCCGTGCCGGATATGACACCCTAGAGATATGCCTCGCAATCCAGCATCCGCGCGCCCGCACCATATCAGGTGGTGGTGGGCTCTGCTGTTGCTGATTTCGCTGTTCTGTCTCGAATACGTATTTTTCGTCCAGCAGCGTGTGGGGCAATGGGCCGATCAGGCTGGATTCATAGCGTGGTCGCAATGGTGGCCCCGGACGGACCTGATTAATCCGATCCGTGAATTCCTGAATCTCTTGCCGGCAATCTGCGGCATCATTGCGGCAGTTTTCCTGCTGTATCGCGTGATTCGCGACCGGCGCTTCCTGCGGGCCATCGTGGCGGTCATCGCGGCCGCAGCCGCAGCGGGCAGCACGCAATTGCTCAAGCACGAGATCTTGTCCCGCCCGGATTTCAACTTCGGCACCACAGGAAATTCTTTTCCCTCAGGACACACCACCGCCGCTGCCGCCGCAATGGGACTGATGTACCTGGTTTCACCACCGAAACTGCGTCCGGTAGTCCAGCCGATCGCGTGGTTGTTCGCGACGGTGACCGGGGTGGCCACTTTGATCTGCGGTTGGCACCGTCCAAGTGACATTGCAGCTGGTTTCGTGGTGGCCGGATTCTGGATGGTCTTGGCCTCGGTAGTGCTCCAGCGCATCCAGCCGCTGAGCCATGAACTGCCAAAGGGCACCTGGTCGAGGAAAGTTGGGGCCGGCAGCCTGGTTGTCTGGGCTGCGGTAATCGGGCTCTCGTTCCTCCTGCCGCACCCGCATATCCAGAAGATCCCGGAGTTCCTGCAATTGGTCTACGCGGCATTGGGGATCATCCATGTCGTGGCTGCTTCGCTGGTATCCGGCTTGGTGCTGCGCTCGGTGGTTATCGGGCCCATGCGCACCTTCAATAAGTAGGGCGCAGGCCCAGAAACGTTATTCGCTACTGTTTCCCGCAGGCCATGCGGGCATTGAGCAGGTCTGCGGCTTGCTGCGATTCCGGGATGGTCACGGCGAAACGCTTCTTGTTCTTGAGCTCGAAAACGAGGCCTTCGTTTTCTTTCATCACGATGGCCGAACCGCCTGGAATGATTCGCCAGCCCCAGCCTCCCCACATCATGGGAACGATCTTTTCGCTGGTCGCAGATTCAATTTCGTCGATTTTGATGGTTCGCATCGGGAACCCCAAGACCGCTGATGATACCCGGAAGCGATCGCCGCTGATCGATACCCGAATCCAGATCAAACCCAGAATCGATACGCACGCCACGGCCGACAGGGTCATGGCAACGATGAAGCCCACCCAGCCGCCATCTTGGCTGTAACCGGTCAGCAGCGGCAACGCAACAGCAATGAAAAGCGCCGCGAACACCCCCAGGCATAGCAGCCACATCCACCACGGTGCTGCCATCGTTTGATTGAATTCTTGCCGTGCCATGGCTGGTGTCCCCGCCGCAACAGGCCGCTGGATGCCCCGCGCTGCATCACTTCGTGCCTGGCGGGCCTCAACGGATTGCCTGGTGTACTGCTGGTAGATGCCGCTGACCCACAGTGGCGCAATGCCCAGCAGCGAGCAGGCAATCAGCACAGCCATCATGCCGCCCAGCACTGCGGTTTCAGGTGTCTCGGCGAGCGCTGTAGGCACCGCCGAGCCGACGAATACGCCAGCTGCACTCCAGGAGAGCAACCCGCCGGCAAAGAGCAGCACCATGAGCAGTGCCGGTTTGCTGCGCAGCGCCAAGGAAATCACTCCGGTGATGGCACCAAGAATGCATAGCCCGATGCAGACGGGAACAAACACCGCGGTGCGGGTAAACCCGTCCGGATAGGTCGAACTCCAGTGAGTGGCGGTCATTTCCGGCAGTTTGCCGGCGAGCAGGGCGTAGGCGCCCAGCACAATGGCCGTCGGTAGCAGGAACAGCAGGTAGATGAATGGCCGGTTCTTGATTCCGGTCCCCGCTGTTGACATCTCAATCCCCTGTTCCTGCTGCCTAGCCCGCGTCATAAGCGGCTGGAAAGCAACCCAACATATTTCCATCATAGAAATAATAATTGGTTCAATTCTAGCAACCTATATTTGACATGCTGATAAATGATCGAACATAGATGAAATATCAGCAAAAAGGGTGATGCCCGTCAATCCTCGTGAGGTTCGACGGGCATCAAGATCACTCTTGAGAGCGAGCACTGCGCACAGTAGGCGCTAGAGCGAAGCCAGCGCAGTCTTTGGATCCGTCATCGCGTCGGCAACATAGCGCATGAAGCCGGCAGCGGTTCCGCCATCGCAGACCCGGTGGTCAAAGCTCAGTGTCATCTCGCAGATGGAACGGACCTTGATCTTGCCATTGACCACCCACGGCTTCTCGATGATGCGCCCCAGCCCCAGAATGGCCGCTTCCGGGTAGTTGATGATGGCCGCGGAGCCATCAACATTGAACACGCCGTAGTTGTTGATGGTGAAGGTGCTGCCGGACAGGTCGGCGACACCGGCCTTGCCCTCGCGGGCCACCGTAGCCAGTCGAGCGAACTCGGCTGACAGTTCCTTGGCGTTCAGCTTGTGGGCGTTGCGCACATTCGGCACAACCAGGCCGCGACCGGTCTGGGCTGCGAACCCGAGGTTCACGCCCTCGAAGAGGGTATGGCGCAAGCCCCCATCAGCTTCAGCCTCAATGCGGCTGTTCAGTTCAGGGAAGCGCCGCAAGCCGGCCACCGCGAAACGGGAGATCAGTGCCATGACGCTTGGAGCTTGGCCTTCGGCTTCCTTGATCATCGATCGCAGCTTCAGCAGCTTGGTGACATCGACATCCACCCACACGGTAGCCTCGGGGATCTCGCGGCGCGAAGTGCTCATCGCGGTGGCGATGGTCTTGCGCACGCCCGAGAGCACCTGGGAAGATGCGACCGGCAGGCCGGTCTTCGAATCCGCCCCGCCAGCCTGGGCTGGTGCAGCGGGCACCGCGGCTGCGGAAGCCGGGGCCGGTGCTGCCGGCGCAGCGGCCGCCGCATCAGCCGACAAGGCGGCTTCCACGTCGGTGCGCAGAATCAGCCCTTCTGGACCAGAGCCTCGAACCGTTGTGATATCCAAGGCGTTATCCCGCGCCAGCTTGCGTACCAGCGGGTTGATCACGCGGGCCGCTTCGGCCGGTGCCTGTGCCGCTGGCGCGGCTACCCCGCCGCGCGGCTTGCGCCGACGGCTGGTCTTGCGCTGGGCAGAGGAAGTGCCGTAGCCAATGAGCACATTGCCGCTACCCTCATCGGCTTCTGCTGATTCTTCGGCAGGTACCTGGGTGCCAGCACGCTCTTCCTCGCGGTAGGACTGCGCACGTTCGGCTTCAGGCGCTTCAGCTTCTTCGCCGCCGGTGTTCACGGAGATGAAAGGCTCATCCACCAGCATCATCTGGCCGGCGTCCCCATGCAGGGTCGACACTACGCCTTCAAACGGGCAAGGGATCTCCACCAGCGACTTCGCGGTTTCCACCTCCGCTATGGGCTGGTCAACTGCGACAACGTCACCGGCGGCAACCATCCAGCGCACCAGCTCGGCTTCGGTCAGGCCTTCGCCAAGGTCTGGCAAGAGAAAAGTCTTGATGCTCATTTACGCCTCCCACTGAAGCTGGTCAACCGCGTCGAGAATGCGTTCGGCGCTTGGAAGATGGAACTTTTCCAGCGTTGGGGCCGGGTATGGAATGTCGAATCCGGTCACGCGAAGCACTGGAGCGGCCAACGAGTGGAAGCAGCGCTCCTGCACCCGGGCCACGATTTCACTGGCTACCGAGGCGAAGCCCTGGGCTTCGGCAACCACGATAGCGCGTCCGGTCTTGCGCACCGATGCGCAGACGGTCTCGTCATCGAAGGGCACAATGCTCCGGATGTCGAGAACTTCCAGGCTGATGCCTTCCTCGGCTGCCAACTTGGCAGCTTCCAATGCGGTGGAAACGCTTGGACCATAGGTAATCAGCGTGGCATCGCTGCCCGGACGGGCGATGCGCGCCTGGCCCTCGGTCCTAGCGCTCTTCTTGGCCTCGTACTGCTCGGCCAGCTGCGCCAAGTCCACCTGCTCCTTGGACCAGTACAGCTTCTTCGGCTCGAAGAAGACCACCGGATCATCCGAATCGATGGCTTCGCGCAGCATCAGGTAGGCATCCTCTACGCACGAGGGCGTGAAGACCTTCAGCCCTGGAGTGTGGGCATAGTAGGCTTCCGAGGAATCGCAGTGGTGCTCCACGCCGCCCACGCCGCCGGCGTACGGAATGCGGATGACCATCGGCAGGTTCAGCTTGCCCTGGGTTCGGTTGCGCATTTTGGCGACATGCGAAGCGATCTGCTCGAACGCCGGGTAGGCGAATGCATCGAACTGCATCTCGATAACCGGTCGCATGCCGTTGATGGCCATGCCCACGGCCATGCCGACAATGCCGGATTCGGCCAGCGGGGTGTCAAAGCAGCGTTCGGAACCAAAGCGTGCGGTCAGCCCGTCGGTGATGCGGAAAACGCCGCCAAGGGTTCCCACATCCTCGCCGAAGATCACTACCGAGTTGTCGGCAACCAGCGAATCAGCCAGGGCGGTATTCAAGGCCTTGCCGAAGGTCACCGGCTGGTGCTCATTGGCGGCCTTGGCTGCGGCTCGTGCGGTGGCAGCGCTGACGTTCGGGTTCAAGCGCGAAGTAGTAGCAGTCATCCTAGGCCTCCTCACGGTCTAGTTCGTCGACGAGCATGGATTGCTGTTCAGCCAGCTGCGGGGTCTTGGCCGAGTACACGTGCTCGAACAGCTCACGTGGATCGGTGTTGGCTTCCTGGTTCATGCCATCACGCAAGGTCTTGGCGACCGACTCGGCGTCTGCGGTGATCTTGGCGACGGTGCTATCGGTCAAGAGCCCGGCATCGTCCAGGTACGCCTTCATGCGGGTCACCGGATCCTTGGCGATCCATTCCTGGACCTCGGAGTCCTCGCGGTAGCGCTTGTCGTCATCTGCGTTGGTGTGCGCCTGCATGCGGTAGGTGTGGGCCTCGATCAGCAGCGGGCCGTGGCCTTCGCGGGCCATGCGCACCGCACGGGTCATGATGGCCATCAAGGCCATCAGGTCGTTGCCATCCACGCGCTCGCCGGCCATGCCGTAGCCAACAGCCTTGTGGGCCAGGGACGGGGCGGCACTTTGCTGCGAGAGCGGAACCGAGATGGCGTACTTGTTGTTCTGCACGAAGAAGATCACCGGAAGGTTGAAGACCGCGGCGAAGTTCAGCGCTTCGTGGAAGTCGCCCTCGCTGGTGGCGCCATCGCCGCACATGGCCACCACTACGGTGTCTTCGCCGCGCAGCTTGGCAGCGTGGGCGACACCCACTGCGTGCAGCAGCTGGGTCGTGAGCGGGGTGGACATCGGTGCGCAGTTATACGCCTTCGGGTCATAGCCGCAGTGCCATTCGCCGCGGAAGCTGGTCATGACTTCCATCGGGGCTACGCCCTTGGTCAGCACCGCTACCGTGTCGCGGTAGGTTGGGAAAAGCCAGTCGTTCTCGCCCAGGCACAGGGCTGCTGCGATTTGGCAGGCTTCCTGCCCGTGGCTGGAGGGGTAGACAGCCATGCGGCCCTGGCGGACCAGTGCGGAGTTCTGGTCGTTGACGCGGCGGCCGGTGACCAGGGCCGCATAGGCTTCCAGCAGCCGGGCCGGGCTTGGCAGCGGGTACTCGTGGCCAGGTTCAGTACCCTGCTGGTCCTCTGGGCGCAGGGTTCCGTCCGGGTTCAACAGGTTGATCATGTGGCGTGCTGGCAGCATGTAGTCTTCGGGGGTAATCCCGAATTTCTTGCTGACATCAGAGATGCGATCTGCATGCGCTTCAGTGCTCATGTTCTCCCACCTTTCGTGGTTCTGGCTCGGTCCATGAGCACAACTGCTTGTGACTCACTTCACCTAAACATCATTTGCAATCAATTATGGGTATGCGTGGCATTCTGTATCCAGTCCGGCGTGGAATCGTGGAAAGTTGTGATTGGTATCCTTATACTCGTAGACGAAAAGTTTCGATAGATTGTGTTTGGAACAGAGACGTCCGACACGTCAACAAGGAGTACCAATGGCCGCGGAAGCGGAGTTAAAACTCGATGATGTCGACCATGCGATCCTCGCTGAGCTAACCAGCGACGGGCGCCAGTCGGTCACCACCGTGGCACAAAAGGTGCATGTATCGCGTGCCCACGCCTATTCCCGTATCGCAAAGCTCCAAGATGCCGGGGTGATCACTCGTTATACGGCGGTGATTGATCCGGTGAAGGCAGGGCTCAAGGCCAGCGCCTACGTGACCTTGAAACTCCGCCAGCATTCCTGGCGCGAACTGCGCGATCACTTGGCGTCCATTCCCGAGGTGCATCATGTGGGCCTGGTCGGAGGCAATTTCGATGTGATCCTGCTGGTGCGAGCCAAGGACAATCTGGATCTGCGCCGCGTGGTCTTCGAGCAATTGCAGTCTTTGCCAACGGTCCTGGATACGCAGACCCTGCTGATCTTCGAAGACACCGACACTCGATAGGCAGCAGTTCACCAGAAGACACGAGAAGAGCACCTGGATACCATTTCCAGGTGCTCTTCTCGTGTCTGCTGCGAAACTACTTCTGGCCGGTGAACACCGGCTTGCGCTTCTCCTGGAAGGACTTGAAACCTTCGGCGTAGTCAGCGGTGTCGCACAGGGCTGCCTGCGCCCGGTTCTCGGTACGCATCGATTCCCACAGCCCCGCACGCTGGTCACGGATTTCCTTGACCAGCTGCTTGGAAGCGATGAATGCCTGAGTTGCACCCTGGGCTACCTTGGCAATGATTTCTTCGCTGCGCTCCACCAGTTCCCCGGGCGCGAACGCACGCGAGAACAATCCCGAACGCACCGCTTCAGCACCGGAGATCAGTTCGGCGGTGTAGATCAGATCCAGCGTGCGGTGTGCCCCGAGACGCTCGGTGAACAGCCAGTGCCCGCCCGAGTCCAAGGTGGCACCGAGGTTCGCGAACGGCGAGCCGATCTTGGCGTTTTCCGCGACGTAGACTACGTCGGTAGCGATCGCCAGCCCCAATCCCACGCCCAGGCAGGCCCCCTGCACCAGCGCGAAGGTTGGCGCAGGGAAGCTGGACATCTTTTCCAGCAGCGGCTGGACCTTGCCGTCAAGATAGCCGATCACGTCATCGTCCGCGGGATCTACCCCGGAGATGTCGCGACCTGCGCAGAATCCGCGTCCCTCGCCGGTCAGTACCAGCGCGCGCACGGTGCCCGCAGCCACGGCGACGGCCGCTTTGTCATAGGCTTCCGAGAGCTGCGCCAACGCAGCTTCATCCAGCGAGTTCATCTTCTGCGGAGCGTTGAGCACCACCCGCGCGATGGAATCTTCAATCGTCAGTTCGATCATGGATTCGTCCTGGCCTTTCTAGGCGTCGAAGTCGACGCTCAGCTTTTCGCTGGTTGGGTGCGACTGGCAGGTCAGTACGTAGCCGGCTTCGACTTCGTCGGGTTCCAGCGCGTAGTTCTCGGCCATGGTGACCGTACCGCAGGTGACCTTGGCACGGCAGGTGCCGCACACGCCGCCAGCGCAAGCGAACGGCACATCCGGACGCACGCGCAAGGCAGCGTTCAGCACGGTTTCGTTGGCCCGCACCGGCGACTTGACCTCGCCCTTCAGGCCGTCGAGGTTGAAGCTGATCTCGTAGCTTTCCTCATTCTCGTCCGCCACCACGGGACGGCCGATATGCCCTTGCGGCTTCGTCGGCTCGCCGGTGGTGAATAGCTCGAAACGGACCTTCTCGGCGGGAACGTCCAAGCTGGCCAGCTGGTCGCGGACCAACTGGACGAGCTCGAATGGGCCGCAAAGGAACCACTCGTCAACATTCGGTGCCTGGACCACGCTGGTCAGCAGCGTGGTGAGCTTCTCGGCGTCGATGCGGCCCGAAAGCAACGGCGAAATGCGCTGTTCGCGGCTGAGCACGTGGTGCAGTGCCAGCCGGGATGTGTAGCGGTCCTTCAGGTCGGCCAGTTCCTCCAGGAACATGACGTCCATGGCGGCCTTGTTCGCGTAGATCAGGTCGAAGCGGGTGTGCTCATTGGCTTCGAGGATCGTGCGGGCAATGGCCAGCACCGGGGTAATGCCCGAGCCGGCGGCGACGGCCACGAAACGGTCCTGCGCTTTGGTGTCGATGGTCGACGGGTTATTGATCTGGGTGAGCTTGTGCTTGGAGATGAAAGCGCCGGCAGGGCTCATCACATCGATCTGGTCCCCTGCGGCCAGGGACTCGTTGGCCCAGGTGGAGAACAGGCCGCCCAGGTCGCGCTTGATCGCCACCTTGATCTCGTCGCCCGTCGGGGCGGCGCAGATCGAGTACGAACGGCGCAGTTCGACCAGCTCGCCTTCGGCGTTGGGGATTTCCTTGCGCAACGCCACGTACTGGCCTGCGACGTAGTCGTATTCCTCGCTCAAGTCGCCAGGGATGGCGAAGCTGACTTCAATTGAGTCCTTGGTCAACCGGCGCACGTTCGAGACGGTGAGCCGATGGAAGGATGCCCGGCGTCGGGTGGGAGTGGTTTTTTCGGTCATGAGAGCACCTTGAAGTAGTCGAAGGGTTCCAAGCAGTCTTTGCAGGTGTAGAGCGCCTTGCAGGAAGTCGAGGCGAAGCGGGCCAACTCCCGGGTGTTCAGCGAGTGGCACCGCGGGCATTTCACGCTCATGCCCAGGGTGACGCGGCCTGCGTGGCCCTGGCCGGTCGGTGGGGCAATCCCGTACTCTTCGAGCTTGGCCTTGCCTTCCGCGGTCATCCAGTCCGTTGACCACGCCGGGCTCAGTACCAGCTTGACGTCAACCTTTTCATATCCGGCGTCTGCGAAAGCGGTGTACAGGTCGCCATTGATGGCATCCATCGCCGGGCAACCTGAATAGGTCGGGGTGATGACTACCTGCACGGTTCCGTCCTCGGCCATGTCCACCTCGCGCAGGATTCCCAGGTCCGCGATGGATAGCACCGGAATTTCCGGGTCGGTCACCTGGGAGGCGATAGCGAACAGGTCCTTGGCGCCAGCGATCGTCTTGCTCAAGACTGCTTCCCCCTTTTCGGGCAAAAATGTTGCGTAGTTACCAGCTGGCACCGGGATGCTTGCGGGCGAGAACTTGCATCTCTGCCAGCAGGTAGCCCAGGTGCTCCGAATGCTCGCCGCGGCGTCCGTAGGCCATGGCCTGTCCGGTTGCAGGAATCTCCAGTCCGGCGTCGGCCAGTACCGCAGTGATTTCTTCATCCCATGCACCGCGCAGGGTGGAGGGCAGCACGGCGATGCCCGCAAGGTCCTGGTGGACTTCCTCATCGCGGAACATCTCATCGACGTACGGCCAGAGGATTTCCAGGGCATGGCGCATCTTGGACGCTGATTCCTCGGTCCCCATGCCCAGGCGGATGGTCCACTGGATGGCGTGGTCGCGGTGGTAGTCGACTTCCTTGACTGCCTTGGCCGAGATGGCGGCCAGGGTTTCGTCCTTTGACTGCGCCAGCTGCTTGTAGAGCAGGTTCTGGAAGATCGAAACGATCAGCTGGCGGATGATGGTCACGCCGAAGTGGCCGTTAGGCTGTTCGACAATCCACAGCGAAGTGAATTCTTCTTCCTCGCGCCAGTAGGCCAATTCGTCTTCGGTCTTGTCCCAGGCCAGTCCGGCGTAGGTCAGGAACGAGCGGGCGTGGCCCAGGATATCCAGGGCGATATTGCCCAGGGCAACATCTTCTTCCAGTTCCGGAGCGCGGGAAATCCAGTGCGACATGCGCTGCGCCAGGATCAGGGCATCGTCGCCCAGGGTCAGCGCGTAGCGCGCAACCTCTTCGCTTGGCTTGACGCCGTCCACGGCGATGTCCTCCGGACGCAGGGCATTGCCCGGGGTGACGCGGGTGGCCGAGGCCAGCGCGTCGCCGAAGCTATCGAGCGCTTCGTCGAGTTCTTCGTGCTTCACAGGTGCTTCACTCCCTCACTGGCCTTGTAATAGGTCGCGTGGCGGTAGTCTTTGCCCTGCGGGGATTCGAAAAAGGAATCCTTTTCACCGGGGTCGGAGCTGATGATGTCCGAGGATTTTACGACCCATAGCGAGACGCCTTCATTGCGGCGGGTGTACAGATCGCGGGCGTTGCGCAGTGCCATCTGCTGATCCGGTGCATGCAGGGATCCGGCGTGGACGTGCGAGAGTCCTCGGGACGAACGGACGAATACTTCCCACAGGGGCCAATTGCTCTGTTGGCTCATGCTAGGCGACCTCACTTCGTGCTTGTTTTGCTGCGTATGCTGCGGCGGCTTCTCGGACCCAGGCACCTTCGCGGTGCGCTTCACGGCGGCGTTCCAGCCGCTGCGCGTTGGCCGGGCCATTGCCCTTGATCACTGCCATGAATTCATCCCAGTTCAAATCCTTGTGGATCCACTGCTTCTTCTCTTCATCGAAGTGCAACTGGGGATCCGGCAGGGTCAGGCCAAGGACCTTGACCTGCTCGGCAATCATGCCAACGAAGCGCTGGCGCAGTTCGTCATTGGAGAAACGCTTGATCTTCCAGGCCATGGACTGCTGGGAGTTCGGCGACTGGTCATCTGGCGGACCGAACATCATCAGCGAGGGTTCGTAGAAGCGGTTGATGGCGTCCTGGGCCATCTTCTTCTGCGCCTCGGTGCCGCGGGAGAGCGAGAGCAGGATTTCGAAGCCCTGGCGCTGATGGAAGGATTCTTCCTTGCACACGCGCACCATCGCACGGCCGTAGGGGCCGTAGGAGGCGCGGCACAGCGGAACCTGGTTGGCGATGGCCGCACCATCGACCAGCCAGCCGATAGCACCCATATCCGCCCAGGTGCGTGCAGGGTAGTTGAAGATCGAGGAGTACTTGGCCTTGCCGGAGAGCAGCTGCTCGTTGTACTCGTCGCGGGTGGTGCCCAGGGTCTCGGCAGCCGAGTAGAGGTAGAGCCCGTGCCCGGCTTCATCCTGCACCTTGGCCATCAGAATTGACTTGCGCTTCAGCGAGGGAGCACGGGTGATCCAGTTGGCCTCAGGCTGCATGCCGATGATTTCGGAGTGCGCGTGCTGGGAGATCTGGCGGCTGAGGGTCTTGCGGTACTTCTCAGGCATCCAGTCGCGTGGCTCGACGCGGGAGTCCTGATCGATCAAGGCGTCGAAACGCGCTTGGGACTGCTCTTCTTCGTAGCTCGGGACGGCACTCAGTCCCGGCTCCTGCGGTGTGGTCGGGGCCATGGGTTCACCTCATCGAAAACAAATTACATACTGACCGTTCGTTCAGTATGTCAGAGTGCGTTCGATCACGTCAACACCAACCCACTCCAGGCACAACAAAACCCCGGGAAAGAATTCCCGGGGTTTCCTTGAAGCTGGGGATTAGGCGTTAGCCAGCGCCTTTTCCGACTTCTTGCCCTTGAATATCAGCGCATCAAGCGAGATGCGGCCTGGGCCCGTCAAGAGCAGTGCCAGCGCGCCGGCAGCCAGTGCCAGGACAAGCTCGAAGCCGCCATTTTCCACGAACACGCCACCTGAGGCATGAACCATGAACAGGGCGGCAATCATCTGCAGGCCCAGCAGGCCAGCGAAGACGCGGGTCAGCAGGCCAAGGATGATCGCGGCGCCGCCGGCGATCTCCAGGGTTGCCGCCACTGGAGCAATCAAACCGGCAGCAGGAACGCCCATCTGGCCAAAGGCCGCAGTGGTGCCCTCGATGGTGAACTGGAAGTATTTCTGCCAGCCATGAGCCAGGAAGAGGAAGCCGAAGGCCAAGCGAAGCAGGGTACGCGCAGCGGTCTGCAGACCCGGGTTGTTTTCCAGAGCGGACATATTTTAACTCCTAGGGATTGGGGCACGGGAAGATCCCGTGTGGCTACTGCTCCAACTCTACAAGGGAATAAGTTGAACCTTCAAGCATATGAAGGTTTTTGTCCCGTAAGCTTCGTCACGAAAAAACCGTGCTGCCCGCAACCAGTTTCATCTGGTCGTGGACAGCACGGTTTTCCGCTGGCTTGGCGGTACGGCTCAGAGAACCTTGGACAAGAAGTCCTGGGTACGCGCCTGCTGCGGGTTGCCGAACAGCTGTTCGGGCGCACCCTGCTCGCAGACAACACCATCAGCCATGAAGACCACGCGGTCAGCGACTTCGCGTGCAAAGCCCATCTCGTGGGTCACCAGAACCATGGTCATTCCGGTGTCGGCCAGCTCCTTGATAACCTGCAGCACTTCTCCGACCATCTCCGGGTCAAGAGCGCTGGTAGCCTCATCGAAGAGCATGATGCCCGGGGCCATGGCAAGCGCGCGGGCGATGGCCACACGCTGCTTCTGGCCGCCAGAGAGCGAGGCCGGACGGGCGTTGGCCTTCTCGCGCAAGCCCACGCGTTCCAGCAGCTCAAGTGCGCGCTCCCGGCCTTCCGCCTTGCTCATCTTCTTGAGCTCGACCGGCGCCAGCATGATGTTCTCTGCCACGCTCATATGCGGGAACAGGTTGAAGTGCTGGAACACCATGCCTACATGGCGGCGCACCTCATTGATGTCCACCTTGGGGTCGGTGACATCAAAGCCATCGACAACCACCTTGCCCGAGGTAATGTCCTCAAGCTTGTTCAGGCAACGCAGCAAGGTGGACTTGCCGGACCCCGAAGGGCCGATCACGCACACCACTTCGCCTTCGCGGACATCCATGTCGATGCCCTTGAGGACATTGTTGGAGCCAAAGGACTTGTGCAAGTCCTTGACCTGGATCTTCACGTTGGAGCTTTGCTCAGTTACGGTGCTCACTTGTTGAACCTCCGATCGGCATAATTTGCCAATTTGGTCAGCGCCATAATGGCAATGAAGTAGATAATGCCCACGATCAGCAGGGTCTCAGTGACACGGAAGTTCGCCGCGTAGATCTGCTGGCCCTGGTAGAGCAGCTCGGTGAAGCCGATAGCCAGCAGCAACGAGGAGTCCTTCAGGCTGATGATCAACTGGTTGATCAGCGACGGGGTCATCATCTTGAAAGCCTGCGGGATCACGACCTTCTGCATCGACTTGCCATAGCCCAGGCCCAGCGAACGGGATGCTTCAAGTTGCCCTGGATCCACCGACTGGATACCGCCGCGAACGATTTCGGCGACATAGGCACCGGCGTTCAGCGACAGCGTCAGCACGCCTGCGGTCCAGACGCTGATCTCCCAGCCGGTCAGCTGCGGCAGGCCGAAGTAGAACATGAAGGCCCAGAGCAGCAACGGGGTGCCGCGGAAGATGTTCACGAAGGTCGTGGCGATGCCGCGCAGCACGATGTTCCCGGAGATCTTCATGAAGCCGAAGACCAGGCCCAATGCCATGGCAATGGCGAAGGAAATCGCGGTCACCAGCAGGGTGTGCCACAGACCGGTCATCAATGCGGGAATGGACTTGACCAGCAGGTCGAAGAAGTTGCTTGGCGCCGCTGCGGTCGGGTCGGCAAGGTAGGAGTCCAGAATCTGCTGGTACTCGCCGTTGGCCTTCAGCTCGGCCAAGCCGTCGTTGAACGCTGCCAGCAGCGCGGTGTTCTCGCCCTTGTTCACGGCGAAGCCATAGGAACCGCCCGGGACCTTGTCGGTGACGGTCTTCAGGCCATTGCCCTGGGCAATGCCGTAGGCCAGCACCGGGTAGTCGTCGAAGACGGCAACTGCAGAACCGGCCTTGACCGATTCGTACATGGTGGCCGACTGGTCCAAGGACTTGACCTCGAAGCCGTATTCCTCGGCGATGGACTTTGCATAGCTTTCGCCCTCGGCGCCGGTCTTGGCGACAACGGTCTTGCCTTTCAAGTCCTCGTAACCGGTGATCTCGTCATTGCCGGCAGCGACAGCCATCTGCACGCCGGACTCGAAGTACGGCTCGGAGAAGTCGTAGATCTCCTTGCGCTCGTCGGTAATCGACATGCCGGCGATCACGCCATCCACCTGGTTGGAGGAAAGGGCGGCCAAAGCCGCATTGAAGCCCAGGGACCTGATCTCGACTTCAAAACCCTGGTCTTCGGCAATGGCGCGCAGAAGATCCATGTCGATACCGGTCAGTTCGCCGTTCTGGCGGAACTCGAAGGGCGCGAAAGTCGTATCCGTGCCGATGACGTAGGTCTGGCCCTCGACGCTTTCACTGCCTTGGGCCACGGCCGAGGGTGCCCCGACGACCAGGGCCATCAAACCGATGGCAGCCGCGGCTATCCATCGGGCCAGGCGCCCTGTGGGGGCAGCTGTTCTTTTCTTTTCCACTGATGTATCGCTTTCTCGTACTGAAGGGCGAATGGCCCAAGTTGCAGATGATACGTTCTGCCTGCAAGCCTAGGACTTATAAAGCCTAGCCGGTACCCCGCGACTCGCCTGCACTTGCATCGTTATCGGTTTGAAACCGCTGTTCTGTCCGCGCTGAGCATAGCTGCACCCGCATAGCACGGTAGTGGGATTGAATAGGGGTATGACTCCAGAATCGTTGACCGCCAATGCACCGCGTGCCGCAAAGCTGCCCACCACCCGCAGCTTCCACGGCGATGACTTCATCGACAACTACGAGTGGCTGCGGGAGAAAGCCAACCCGGATGTCATCGCGCATCTGACCGCAGAAAACGAGTACACCGACACTATTACCGCTAGCCAGCAGCCGCTGCGCGATGCCTTGTTCAGCGAGATCAAGGCACGCACCGTTGAAACCGACTTGTCGGTTCCAGTGCGCCGCCGCGGCTGGTGGTACTTCACCCGTTCGGCCGAAGGCAAGCCCTACACCATCCAGTGCCGCGTCAAGGCATCGGACACCGGGGACCTTGTTGCCGACTGGACTCCCCCGGTCATCGACGCGGAAACTGCATTGCCTGCCGAAGAGGTGCTGCTTGATGGCAACGCCTTAGCCGAAGGGCAGCCGTTCTTCTCGCTCGGCGGCATGGCGTTGAATGAAGCAGGCAACTTGCTTGCCTACTGTGTCGATAATGCGGGCGATGAGCGATTCACCCTTTTCATCAAGGACCTGGACACCGGCCTGCTGCTGAGCGACACCATTGAAGGAGTGTTCTACGGCCTGGCCTTCTCCCCCGATTCTTCAACTGTCTTCTACACGGTGGTTGACGAAACCTGGCGGCCACACCAGATTCGCGCTCACCTGCTGGGGACCCTCCCAACGCAGGACAAGATCATTTTCGAGGAAAATGATCCTGGCATGTGGCTCGGCTTCGATCTGAGCCCGGACCGCAACACCCTGATGATCTCCAGCGGCAACTCCGAATACGCTGAAACCAGCATGCTGGATCTGGCCGAGCCTTCGGCTGCCGTGACCTTGCTGGTGCCGCGCTCCTTGCGCCTGCTGCACGGAATCGACCTGATGCCGGGCGCCGGCCAGGCCTTGATCACCCACGACCACCAGGCACCGAACAACATGGTGTCGCTGGCATCCCTGGACCAGCTGGGCGAAAACGCCGACCCGGCGCACTGGCAGACCGTGGTGGCCCACGAGGACACGGTCAAGATCGAAGGCACCGCGCTGACCGGTTCGCACGTGGTGCTCTCGGTGCGCCGAGATACCTGCGAGCGCGTGCAGCTGATCGCCTTGGACGGATTGGGCACCAAAGCCCAGCAGCCGGCCATTGAACCGGATTTCGATGATGAGCTGTTCACTGCCTCGGCGACCTTTGCCGAGCTGGATGCTCCGTTGATCCGCATCGGCTACACCGCAGACTTCACCCCGGCCCGCGTATACGACCTGTGGCTCCAGAACCAGTCGCTGGTGCTGCGCAAGCAGACCCCGGTGAACAACTTCGATCCTGCCAAGTACCTGTCCACCCGCGAGTGGGCCACCGCGGCCGATGGCGCCAAGATCCCCTTGACCATCATGCGCCGTGCCGACCTGGATACCTCGGTTCCCCAGCCGGTGCTGATCTACGGCTACGGTTCCTACGAGGCCTCCATGGATCCTGGTTTCGGCATCCCCCGCTTGAGCGTGCTGGATCGCGGAGTGGTCTTTGTCATTGCCCACGTGCGCGGCGGCGGCGAGCTGGGCCGCAACTGGTACCTGCAGGGCAAGAAGCTGCACAAGAAGAACACCTTCACCGACTTCATTGATTCCACACAGTACCTGCTCGATTCCGGGTGGGCCGATCCGCAGCGCATCGCCGCCCTGGGCGGTTCGGCCGGCGGACTGCTGATGGGCGCTGTCGCGAATATGGCTCCGCAGCTGTATACCGCGATCATCGCCCAGGTGCCGTTCGTCGATGCCTTGACCTCCATCCTGGATCCAGAGCTTCCGCTCTCGGCACTGGAATGGGAAGAATGGGGCAACCCGATCGAGAGCAAGGAGGTCTACGACTACATGAAGTCCTACACTCCCTACGAAAACGTCACAGCACAGGATTACCCGAAGATCGCTGCGGTCACCTCGCTCAATGACACCCGTGTACTGTATGTGGAGCCAGCCAAATGGGTGGCCAAGCTGCGGGAAGTCGGTACCGGACAGGCCCCGATTGTGCTGAAGACCGAAATGGATGGCGGTCACGGCGGCGCTTCGGGACGTTACGAGTCCTGGAAGGCCCGCGCGTGGGACTACGCCTTCGCCTTGGACGCCCTGGGATGCACCGACGAAATCTAAGTAGCAAAGGAACGGCGGCCATGCACCACATCAAGATCAGCGACTACCGCAACGACCCTGCGATTCGCCGCTTGCTGGTGCTGGCTGCCGAACCTGCCAACGAGCAGGCGCTTGAAGTGCTGCTCGATGAATGCGAAGGCCTTGAGGTGCTTGCCATCGCCACTGCCGCGGGCGATATTGCGGCACTGGCCGCCTACCGGCACAGCGGCAAATACGCGGTGTGCGTTGAATACCTGGCCGTGGAAACATCCCACCAGGGCCGGGGGCTGGGCTCGAGGCTGCTCGCTGAGCTGCGCGACTGCCATGAGAAGAACGTTTGGGCCACCACTGCAGAGGATGCGGTGGGTTTTTACCGCTCGCTGGGTTGCGTTGTTTCGCAGTCTTCTGCCGACCCGCGCTGGCCGGATGCCCGGCGGTACCTGTGCACCTTGCCCTTCTACCCGCTGCTCACCGACCAGCCAGATGAAGATCCGGAATACGAGGCCGTGGGTGGAGAGCTGATGCGCGGCCTCATAGAGATTGCCGAGCCATCGAAGCAATGGGCCAGGGACTTCCACCGCCTGCACCATCGAATCGCCAGTGTCCTGGGGGCCACCGCGTTGGCCATTGAACACACCGGCTCGACATCCGTTCCGGACCTGCCCGCCAAGCCGATCATCGACATCGTCTTGCTGGTCCCCGACGCGGATCAGGAAGCGTCCTACGTTCCGGCGCTGGAATCCAGCGGCATGCTTCTTTGGCATCGTGAACCTGGCTGGTATGGCCACCGCATGCTCAAGCCCGCTGCCGGTTCGCGGCTCCCCGAGGCCAATATCCATGTCTTCAGCGCAGGAAGCCCCGAGTATCTGCGGCTCGTGATTTTCCGCGAGCATCTGAAACACCATGAAGCCGACCGTTTGGCATACGCCGCGGTAAAGCGGGAAGCCGCCCGCGCATTGGCTGCAAGCGACGGCGAGAACAGCCTGGTCATGGACTACAACCGGATCAAGGAACCTTTCATCCTTGACGTCCATCAACGAATTTTCACCGCCTGAATCCGCTGCGCTTCATCGCTGAAACAGTACCGCCGATACGGCCGCATAACTTGACTTAGCTCACATAATGTTATTACCTAATGATCGTTCGGTAAATAATTCGGCGAAGGAAGATGATGAGCGAAACACAGCTAGAGAATTCGGTCCCGCACGCCATTCTCCGCAATGACTACGCCACCCAGTGGATGGGAATCGAAGTCGTCGAGGTCTCCGACGGCCACGCAGTCATCACCATGGCGCTCCGGCAGGAAATGCTCAACGGCTTCGGCATTGGCCACGGCGGAATGATCTTCGCTCTGGCCGACACTGCGTTCGCACTGAGCTGCAATCCGCAGGCAGGCTCCGACGAGACCATCACGGTAGCCTCCGGCGCCGACGTCAACTTCCTCAAGCCAGCCATTCCCGGACGAGTGCTGACTGCCACCGGCAACCGTGTCTCGCAGCAAGGCCGCAGCGGGATCTACGACATCAAGGTGACCCAGCCAGCGGCCGACGGCTCAATTGAAACCGTCGCAGAGTTCCGCGGACGATCGCGCACCGTCCCGAAACCGAAGAACCGCTAAGCACCCTGCCCACTCGACACGAAAGTTTCAGCATGTCCCAGAACACCGACCGCGACAGCCTTCCGAATCCGCTTGATCCAGAAGAAACCATGAGCCGTGAGCAGATCGAAGCGATCCAGCTGACCCGCTTGAAGGAAACTCTGCACCATGCCTACAACAACGTGCCGTACTACAAGGCAAAGTACGATGCCGCTGGCGTGCACCCTGATGACCTGAAGGAACTGAGCGACCTCGCCAAGTTCCCCTTCACCGACAAGGAAGATCTGCGCAAGAACTACCCTTTCGGCATGTTCGCCGTCCCGCAGCATGCAGTCGCCCGCATCCATGCCTCCTCGGGTACCACTGGCCAGCCCACCGTGGTTGGCTACACCAAGAAGGACCTGGAGGACTGGGCCAAGCTCGGCGCCCGCTGCCTGCGCCTGGCCGGAGTCAAGCCAGGCTGGAAGGTCCACAACGCCTACGGCTACGGCCTGTTCACCGGCGGCCTGGGTGCGCATGCCGCCGCCGAGCACCTCGGAGCGACGGTCATCCCCATGTCCGGAGGCCAGACCGACAAGCAGATCTCGCTGATCCAGGACTTCGAGCCTGATGCGATCCTGTGCACGCCGACCTACCTGTTGACCATTGGCGATGCCATGCAGCGCAAGGGCCTTGATCCGCGGTCCACCTCGCTGAAGGTGGCCGTCCTCGGTGCCGAACCATGGACCGAAGAGATGCGCCACGAGCTGGAAGAGATGTTCAACATCACCGCCTGCGACATCTACGGCCTCTCCGAGGTCATGGGCCCCGGGGTGGCCGGCGAATCCGGAGAACGCAAGGATGGCAGCCACATCTGGGAAGACCACTTCCGCCCGGAAATCATTGATGCCTTCGACGAAACCAAGGTGCTGCCCGATGGCGAGCACGGTGAATTGGTCTTCACCTCGCTGACCAAGCAGGCCCTGCCGATCATCCGCTACCGCACCCACGATTTGACCCGCCTGATGCCTGGCACCAGCCGACCGGGCCACCGCCGCATGGGCCGCATCACCGGACGCAGCGATGACATGATCATCCTGCGCGGCGTGAACCTGTTCCCAAGCCAGATCGAGGAATTGATCCTGAAGGTGCCGACCCTGTCGCCGCACTTCCAGCTGATCCTGACCCGTCCGGATCGCATGGACCAGCTGGCGGTGAAGGTGGAGCGCCGCGGCGAGGCGTCCATCGAAGATGCCACCAACGGCGCCAAGGAACTGGCCAAGCTGATCAAGATCCATGTCGGTTCTTCCTGCGCCATCGACGTTGTCGAACCGGAATCCCTGGAACGCTCCATGGGCAAGCTCAAGCGCATCTACGACATGCGCGCTAACTAGCCTCCGCCGGGACATGGGATAATCAACTAATCATGGAAACTACCGATACTGCCAACCGTCCGGCCAAGCGTGGCCGCCCTGGTTACGATCAAGAAACCGTTTTGCGCATTGCTGTCGAGGCATTCAACGAATACGGCTACGACGCGACCTCCATGGGCAAGCTCGCCGACCGACTGGGTATCAGCAAATCCGCGATTTACCACCATGTCCCGTCGAAAGAGGACCTGCTGCGCCTAGCGTTGGATGAGGCGCTGATTCCCCTGGAGGCGGTGATCGCCGAGGTCCGCTCGCATGAGGGCACCGCGGATGAGCGTCTGGAATTCTTCCTGCGCGCAACCTTCAGGATCCTGCTGGCCAAGCGTTCCTACGTGACCTTGTTGTTGCGTCTGCGTGGCAACACTGATCTGGAACGCCAGGCGCTGGAACGCCGCCGCGCAATGGACCGCCAGCTGGCAGAATTGGTGACTGCCGCGCAGTCGGATGGCAAGTTGCGTGCCGACTTGGAACCTCGGGCCACCGCCAGGCTGCTTTTCGGCTTGATCAACTCAGTGGTGGACTGGTACCGCGCTGACGGGCCGATCGACGGACCCGAGTTGGAGGACCAGGCTGTTTCGCTGCTCTTCAACGGCCTGCATACCGGCGGCGCCTGATTCCAAGTCCGGGCTCCCCATATCGGCTCCCGCCTTCCAGTCGGGAGCCGACGTCGCTAACCGGGCTGGGCGTCCGCTGCAATGTGGCGCAGCCAACCTTGTAATCTTGCCGTCCTCACAGAAATCACCGTTAGCATCGAAGGGGTGCTTTAGCACCTGTCATTCTCGATCAACCAAGTGAAGAGCGCTGTGGATTCCATCTTAGAAACCCTTTTCATGGCTACCGCCGACAGCAGTAGTTCCTTTGTCCAGATTTTGCTCTCGGCTGCGAGCATGCTGCTCGTCTTCGTCTCCGCCGCACTGCTGGCGCACCGCAACGACCTGGGTTGGTGGACCCTGATCCTGGGTGTCTTCGTAGGCCCGGTCATTTCTTCGATGCAGTTCGACCTGCTGGGCCTGATCTACGCCGTTCCGCTGCTGCTGATTGCAATCTTCGGCCTCTGGCGCTTCTCCCGCTACGAGCTCAAGGGAAAGTTCACCCGCATGGTCACGAGCACCGCGGTGACAGTGTGGTCCGCGCTCGGCCTGCTCGTGGGCCTGATCCTGCTGGTCGCCTTGCGCTTCGGCCCGTTCCTCTTCAATGGCGGCTTCATGAGTGCAACCCCGGAAATCTGGGTGCTGTACTTCGCTGATGCGGCCATCTTCGCATCGTTCGTCATGGTTGCCCGCGGTGTGCGAGCTGGCTGGCTGGTGCTGGCCGTGGCCGCCGTTGCCGATCTGGTCGTCTACTTCCTGATCTCCCCAATGCTGGGCATGCTGGGCCTGTTCGTCTTCATCGCCTTGGCGGCACTGTACGGCTTCTTCCTCTGGCGCAACCTGCCAGCCGCCGGCCAGGCCGGTCAAGGCATTGCAGAGCTCTCCGAGGCCGAGCTGGCACTGGATGCCGCCAAGGAAGCTACCTTGGCGAAGCTGAACAAGCAGCACGGAATCAACGGCGCTTCCTAGGCTTCGCGAAAATGGCGTTGGACCACGATTTCCTCATCGTGGCCCAACGCCATTTCTTGTTTCCCGCGAAGGGGTCAGCCGGACTTAGCCGTTCCAGTTGGCATAGGTCGAGTCGGTCTTTTCAACCAAGGTCAGCACGTCGTAGGTGGCGACCAGTTCATCGTTCTGGTTGTGCAGCACCGCATCCCAAGCAACCTCGCCGTATTCGTCGGTGACGCGCGGGGTGATTTTCTTGGCCGTCAGGGTGACGCGAATCGAGTCGCCGGCAGCTACAGGGGTGATGAATCGCAGTGATTCAAGGCCGTAGTTAGCCAAGACGGGTCCCGGAGCGGGCTCCACGAACAGTCCCGCGGCCCAGGAAACCAGCAAGTAGCCGTGGGCCACGATTCCCGGGAAGAACGGGTTGGCTTCGGCGGCGGCCTGATCGGTGTGCGCATAGAAGGTATCGCCGGTTTCGTGAGCGAATTCGGTGATCTTCTCCAAGCTGACTTCACGCAGATCCGAGACGAAACCGTCACCGATCTTCAGCTCAGCCAGCGACTTGCGGAACGGGTGGACGTTCTGCGGCTTACCGCCAAACTGCTGGCTGCCAGCGAGGGACTGCTGGGCACCGGTGTGCCAGACGCCGCTCAGCGCGGTGATCATGTTGGGTGAGCCCTGCACCGCGGTGCGCTGCATGTGGTGCTTGACCGAACGGATGCCGCCCAGTTCTTCGCCGCCTCCGGCCCGGCCTGGACCGCCATGGACCAGATGCGGAACCGGAGAGCCGTGGCCGGTGGTGGATCGTGCGGTTTCGCGGTTCAGGATGTGCACGCGCCCGTGGTGCGCGGCAATGCCCAACGACAGGGCGCGCATGGCTTCGGCGTCATTGGTGCACACGGTTGCGACCAGCGAGCCGGCGCCCATGGCAGCCAGTTCCACGGCCTCGTCAACGCTGCTGTAGCCGATGACGGAACTGACAGGGCCGAAGGCTTCGCGCGAGTGCACCATCGGGTTGCGCGCGTCGTTCCAGCGAAGGACCACTGGGGACATGAAGGCTCCGCCTTCTGCCACGGCGTCCTTTTCGGGAGCGACACGTACCGCAGGGGCATCCAGGCGGCCGTAGGCCAGCTCGCCGCCGGCAGCGATCATGTCCTCGACGGCCCCGCGCACATCGGCCAGCTGTTCCAGCGAAGCCAGGGCACCCATGGTGACGCCCTCAACTCGAGGATCGCCGATGACCACCCGTTCATCGATGCGCTTGCCAACGGCCGAAATGACCGCATCCACCTGTGCTGCAGGCACGATGTTGCGACGGATGGCGGTGCATTTCTGGCCGGCCTTCGACGTCATTTCATTGACGACAACCTTGACGAAAGCGTCGAATTCCGGGGTGCCTTCCACAGCGTCGGGGCCGAGGATGGCTGCATTCAGGGAATCGGTTTCAGCCGCGAAGCGCACGCCTCCGTCGATAACGTTGCGGTGCGACTTGAGCTTGCTTGCGGTGGATGCCGATCCGGTGAAGGCGAACATATCGCGGTAGTCCAGGTGGTCCATGATGTCGCGAGCAGAACCGGAAAGCAGCTGCAGGGAACCCTCTGGAAGGATGCCCGAGTCCAGCATCATGCGCACAGCCGCTTCGGTGAGGTACCCGGTGGGGGTTGCCGGCTTGACGATTGTCGGCACACCGGCGATGAAGGCCGGTGCGAACTTCTCAAGCATCCCCCAGACAGGGAAGTTGAAGGCATTGACCTGGACGACTACGCCGGCCATCGCGGTGTAGATGTGGGTGCCAATGAAGGAACCGTCCTTGCTCAGCGGCTCGGTGGGGCCATCGAGGATCACGTTGGAATTAGGCAGTTCGCGCCGGCCCTTGGAAGAGAAGGTGAACAGCACGCCAATGCCACCGTCGATGTCCACCATCGAGTCGATTTTGGTGGCACCGGTCTTGAAGGAAACCTCGTACAGGTCCTTGCGCCGCTCATTGAGGTACAGCGCTAGTTCCTTGAGCTTGAGCGCCCGCTCATGCAAGGAGAGCTTGGCTAGTTCGCGCTGGCCGGTCTGTCGGCCGTATGCCACGGCGCCAGCAACATCCAAGTTGTCCTTGGTGACGGTGACCAGCACTTCGCCGGTATTGGCGTCGCGGACCTCGGTTCCGCCTTGTGCCGCTGGGCTATGCCAGTTCCCCGCGATGTAGCTGGGTACTACGGTGATCTGTTCTGTCGTCATTGACGCAATTCCTTCCTGAACGGTCGGTCAGTATTACCGTTAACCATAGCAGGAAGGGGTGATCGAGGACACTTGCGCGCCTCGCTGCTTCGCCAGCGCTCTCCTGGCTCCTAGCGTGCCAGCTGGCGCAGGCGCTCCACGGCGTTCTCGCTCATTCCCTGGTCCAGCAAATACCTCCGCGTGGACCCGAGCCACCTGAGGAAATTCTCCAGTTCGCCAGCTCGGCCATGAATAATTTCCCGCAGTTGCCCTTCACTGCGGTAGCTCTCGTACGGGTGCTTGCGAGGGGAAATGCGATGCCACTCATTGATCCCCCTGACCGCGAGTTCATCATGGAGCAGGATCTGGCCATCCAAGCCAGCCAGCTGAAGCAGCATTGTGGCTATCAATCCCGATCGGTCGCGTCCAGCCGAGCAGTGGACCACCGTGCCCTGATCCGCGGTCGCGAGTCTCTCGAACACCGCCCGCAGGTGGTCGCCGAATTCCTCGCAGACCAGCTGGTACATCCCGGTGTGATTCATGTACGGCACCGCCACCGACTCGAAACGTTCATTGCCTGGCGATTCCAGCGGCAGGTTCACCAGCTCGATCCCTGCGAGGCTTGCCGCGGGCACCGCTGGGTCATGCTCGCGACGGCGGATTTCATCCGGGTTGCGCAGGTCGATGACTCTATTGACGCCAGCAGCGTGCATTTGCTGCCAACCCTCAGCCGTCAGCCACTCATGCCTGCCCATACGGTAGAAGGCTCCGCAGATGTGGCGCGCATTAACGGCTCCGCTCCAGTCCAGGTCCCCGGCTTGCTTGCGGTAGGTAAGGCTGTGGCTCATAAGCCTATTGCAACACATTGCCCGGCTGTTGTATTGTTCTAGTCATTGGCAAATGTCAATCAGTCTATTGAAGGAGGGGTAACAATGATTGCTTACCGCCTGAACAAGCCATTTCCCCCTTCTCCCAAGGACTACTTCCGATGCATTTTCCCGCTGGCCTCGAGGCCGCAAATTCGCCACTGATCGCCGCTGCCTCCACGGATGCCGATCAACAACTGAAATTCAGCAAGCACAAGCCGGTCTGGAACGACTCCGAGACCGGTGATCCGGCAAACGGCCAACGTTATTCGACATGGCCATTTATCGAGAAGGGCTTGCGCGGACCCAAACCGTATCCGCACTGGCTCATCGAAGAGGCCGCAGCCATCGACACCGAGCTGGGCATCTTGAAAACGGGCAAGGAAGGCGATGTCTTCCTGCTGGAACGTGCCACCGAAGATCGCAGCAGCCTTCTGGCAGCAAAGCGCTATCGTTCGCGCGAGCAAATGCAGTTCAGCCGCTCGCAGTCCTATAGCGACGGGCGCTCCGCACGGCGTTCGCGTGATAACCGCGCTATCCGCAACAACTCCACGTACGGCAAGCAGATCGCCGCTCTGCAGTGGGCCAATGCCGAATGGAGCTATTTGCTCCGTTGCTACGAGGCGGGCACACCTGTTCCCTACCCTGTGCAAATAGATGGCACCGAAATCCTCATGGAGTTCATTGCCGATCCAGACGATCAGCATGCGGCAGCGCCTCGCCTGCAGCAGCTCTCGCGCTTTGACCCGCGCCTTCCATCGCTATGGGACCAGCTCACCGGAGCATTGGAGAAATTTGCCGGGCTCGGCATCGCCCACGGAGACCTCTCCGCGTACAACATTCTTGTCTCCGGCGAAAGGCTGGTAGTAATCGATGTTCCGCAGTGCGTAGATCTGGCCGGCAACCCGAACGGCTTGGACTTCCTGCACCGTGATTGCGTGAATCTTTGCGATTGGTTCACTTCCAAGGGCTTGCCCAATGACCCCGATGAATTGTTCTCCTCGCTGATGAGCTACCTCTTCTGAGGACAGCCAGAACTGGGCGCGCCCGCGACGAATCCCGATGATTCGCCGCGGGCGCGCGCCTGCGACCAGCTTTCCGCCGCCCACTTCGCCCAGGTAGGCAGGACCTGGCGTCCCCAGGTGGCGTTCGCGACAATGGCAAAGGAGCCGTACCAAGCCAGGAATGCGGTAACCAGGCCCAACCAGCCTCCGAGTTCATGTATCAGCGTGCTGCCGGTGAAGGCACCGATAGTCAGGCAGATGAAGGCCGCGGTCAGCATGGTGAACACGGCAACCAGCACGCCATTGGTACGCAGGGCGGCGACCGCCATGTAGGCGGTGAAAATGGTCCACCCTAGAAGGAAGGCACCGAGGCCCGCCGGGCCCGCCGCCTGCGCTACCTCCGGGTTGGTTTCCAGCCACCAGAAGGCCATCCAGAATGCGCCATAGGAAGTGAACGCGGTGGCGCCGAAGACATTGCCTTTCGCGAATTCGATGACGCCAGCAATCAGCTGGACCAAGCCACCGTAGAATAGGGCAATCGCCAGGACGGCGGCGCCAGCTTCTGGAATGATCCCGGCGTTGGACAGGCTCAGCGCAAAGGTTGTCAGCGCAAAGGCGCCCAATCCCAGTGCCGCGGGGTCAGCCAGGCCCGGCTTGGCCGGTGCGGCTGGTGAGGCGATTCCAACGGGGTCTTCTCGGGTCAGCAGTGCGGTCATGGCGGATACTCCATCGTGTCAGCGGTCAGTTCAATCCAGGCAAGTGATGCCGATCACTTGCCTTTAGCGGGTATCCTAAATTGATGGTGAGTCGGATCACTACCATCTAAAGGAGGTAGCCGGTGACCACTGATTCTTCGCACGAAATAGCCCTTTTGGACCGCACGCTCAATACTTTGGCGGCACGCACCGGCCTGCCAGTTGCCTTTGGCGGATTCGCCCGGTCCACGGGTACGAAGCTGACTTGTTTCGCAGGAACCCGTACCGGTTCGCTGCGTGGCCTGGTGGTCAAGCCCGGTGAGGGCCTAGGCGGCTTGGCGCTATCGCGGCGTCAATTGGCTGCCACGGATTCGTACCATGAGACCCCGGAAATCATTCACAGCTATGACCGGGAAATTGGCGGCGAGGGAATACTGGTCTTGCTGGCAGTACCGGTCGTGGTTGACGACCAGGTGCGCGCGCTGATCTATGCCGGACTGCGAAACCGCCGGCAGCTGACCGATGGAATGCTGTCCGCCGCCGCAGCAGAGGCCCGCCGGCTCGCTTGGGAACTATCGGTCCATGAAGAGACCCAGAGGCGCATGGCGGTGCTCAGTGCCTACGAACCGCAGGCCGCGCACCCCTCGGAGATGGCATTGAGCCAAGAAGATTTCAATGCGCTCTACACCGAGCTGCGCGATATTGCGCGGATGGTGCAGGATCCGGAGCTCGCCGCACGGCTCAGCACGGCCGGCACGATGCTGCGCCCAGGGCAGGGGCCAGCGCCGCAGGCAATCGACGGCCCCTCGAACCTTTCGCCGCGTGAGCTGGATGTGCTTTCCCATCTGGCGCTGGGCAAGCGCAACGCCTTGATTGCGACGCATCTGGGATTAGCCGAAAGCACCGTCAAAAGCTATCCGGCCTCGGCCGTGCGAAAGCTGGGTGCCACGAATCGCTTTGATGTGGTGTTGCGCGCTCGCAGCCGGGGCCCGATCCCCTAGGCGGCCATTCCGGGGACCCCGGGCCCGGGCTACGGGCGTCGCAACTGGCTTCAGCCGTTTACCAGCTGTAGAAGCCCTGGCCGGTCTTGCGTCCGAGCTTGCCCTGGGCCACCAGGTCCTTGAGGATCTGCGGCGGAGCGAAACGCTCCCCCAGAGTCTCGTGCAGGTACTGGGCAATGCCCAGGCGCACATCCAAACCGACAATGTCGGTGGTCTTCAGCGGGCCGGTAGGGTGCTTGTATCCCAGGACCATCGCGTTATCGATGTCTTCGGCACTGGCTACGCCGTCCTCGACCATGCGCATGGCTTCCAGAGCGATAGCCACGCCCAAGCGGGAAGAAGCGAACCCGGGAGCGTCATTGACCACCACTGCGGTCTTGCCCAGTGCTTGAACCCATCCGCGCGATGCGTCCACCAGGGTCTTATCGGTCTGCTTGCCGATCACGACCTCGATCAGGGTGGAGGCGGGAACCGGGTTGAAGAAGTGCAAGCCCAGGAAGTTCGCGGGACGCTGCAATTCCTTGGCCAAGCCGCTGACCGACAGCGACGAGGTGTTCGAAGCGAGCACCGCCTCGGCGTTCAGCGCCTGCTCCACGGCCTGCAGGGAAGAAACCTTCAGATCCCAGATTTCCGGAACGGCTTCAACCACCAGCTGCGCGCTGGCGAACTGCTCGTAGTCGGTGCTGGTGGAGAAGCGGGCCAAAAGCTCTTCGCGGCTTTCGCTGATCTGGCCACGGGCAATGGACTTGTCCACGGATCCGGCCACGCGCTCATAGGCCGCCTGCGCCGCCTCGTCGTCGCGTTCAACAACGAGAACGGCGCTGCCGCTGGTCAAGAAGGCGTGGGCGATGCCGGCACCCATGCGTCCGCCGCCGAGCACGCCCATCTGCTGCGGCAACGCTCCGGTGGTGAAGCTGGTTTGTGCACTCATGGTTACTTCTTCTTTCGATCTAGGAATGCTTGCATGCGGTCGAATTTGGCTTGGGACTCGAAAAGCATGCCCTGGGCCAAGGTATCGATCACCGGATGGACTTCGCGCGGAGCATGGAAGACGGACTTGGTGATGCGCACCGCCAGCGGATCCTGGGCTGCTATGCGATCTGCCAGTGCATCGGCGGCGGCATCCAGCTCGGCAGCCGGATGCAGTTCGGTCACCAGGTTGGCGGCCAGGCATTGCTCGCCGGTGAGCACCTTGCCAGCCAGCAGGATTTCCTTGGCCAGCGGCTCGCCGACCAGTTCCTTCAGCCGCCAGGTGGCGCCTGCGGCGGCCATGATGCCCAGATTCGTTTCCGGGTTGCCCATGCGCAGCTCGGGGGTGCCGATGCGGAAGTCCGCGGCGTAAGCCAGTTCGGCGCCCCCACCCAGGGCGAAGCCGTCCAATGCCGCAACCACCGGCATCGGCAACTTGGCGATCCTGTCGAAGATGCCCGAGTTGATCCCGGCGAGCGCGTCATCCCGGCGGCGTTCGCGCAACTGGGAAATATCGGCTCCGGAAGCGAAGATGCCCTTGCGCCCCTTGGGATTCGCTTCGCTCGCTGCCTCTGCGGGGGTGCCAGCCATAATCAGGATCTTGGGATTCTTCTCCAGATAATCGCAGATGGTGTGCAGCTCGTCGACCATGGCCTGGTCAATGGCATTGCGGACCGCTGGGCGGTGCAGGCGCACCCAGAGGCGGTCATCGGTTTCCGCCAGCTTGAGGGTGGTGAACCCGCTGTTCAAATCGCCCACTTCTAGACGCCTTCCAGCAAGATCGCGGTGCCTTGGCCCACGCCAACGCACATGGTGGCAATGCCCAGCTTGCGCTGCTCGGAAGCCAGCTCCCGTTCCATGCGGCCCAGCAGGGTGATGACAATGCGGGAACCGCTGGAACCCAGCGGATGGCCCAGCGAGATGGCGCCGCCGTCGCGGTTGACGATTCCTGCATCGACCCCCAGCTCGCGCATGCTGGCCAGGGACTGGCTGGCGAAGGCTTCATTGATTTCCATGGCACCGATCTGGTCAATGCCCAGTCCCGCGCGTTCAAGCACCTTGCGGGTCGCCGGGACCGGTCCCATGCCCATGATTTCTGGTTCCAGGCCCGCGGCCTGCCCGTCGACGATTCGGGCGCGCGGCGCCAGTCCGTACTTCTTGATGGCCCGTTCGGAGACCACGAGGATTGCCGACGCTCCGTCGTTCAGCGTCGACGCATTGCCAGCAGTGACGACGCTTCCTCCCTTGACTACTGGGCGCAGGGCGGAAAGCACATCCATGGTGGTCCCTGGCCGTGGCCCCTCGTCGGTGTCCACGATGCTCTCTGCCTTGCGTCCCTTGACAGTGACCGGAACGATTTCATCGCGGAAATGCCCGGCCTCGATGGCGGCAATGGCCTTGGCGTGGGATTCGACGGCGAACTGGTCGCAATCCTCACGCGAGATGTTGTAGACGCGGGCGACTTCCTCGGCGGTTTCCGGCATCGAGAAGGTGGCTTTGCCATCGCGCGAGTACTGGCCGGAGAGGAATTGCGGGTTGGTGAAGCGCCAGCCGATGGAGGTGTCGAAGGTTGCTCCCGGCTTGGCGAAGGCCTTGGAAGGCTTTTCCATGACCCAAGGTGCCCGCGACATGGATTCGGTGCCGCCGGCGATCACGATGTCCGCGGCGCCGGCCTTGATCATGTGGCTGGCCATAGTGATGGCGCTCATGCCCGAGGCGCAGAGGCGGTTGACCGTGATGCCCGGGACGGTCACGGGCAGGCCGGCCAGCAGCGCAGCCATGCGGGCAACATTGCGGTTCTCTTCGCCCGCGCCGTTGGCGTTTCCGTAGATGACTTCATCAACGTCGGCCGGATCGATGCCCGCGTCTTCAATGACTCGGCGAATAGTCAGCGCGGCCAGGTCATCGGGGCGCACAGCACTGAGCGCACCTCCATAACGGCCTACCGGCGTGCGTGCTCCACCTACGAGAAATGCCTCGGTCATCTGTGCTCCTTATGCCAAAATGATTAGTGACCCTCAACACCTAAACTTACCGACCATTCGTTCAATAATAAAGTCGCGGGTCGCCGGATTTTCACAATTGAGCATTTCCAGGCCGCCGGGACCACATGGCCGGGCCACGGGCCAACCCCCGTTCTGTCCGCAATTGCGGGCAATCAATTCCATGTCAGTGGTTGATTTTAGAAATTGATTCGAATAGCCTCTGGTATTTAACCGACTCCGGGGAACTCCCGGATCGTGGACCGCGGCCAAGGCGATGAATTCCTATCTGGCCTTAGGGCGATCGGTCGACGGAAAGCTGAAAACAACGGAGCAGCAATGCAACCGGAACATAGCCAGCCAAACGACAACTCGAATGCACATAATTTCGCTCCCGACCTGGACCATGACATCGGGCCGGACATGAACACGCAAGACGGCCGGCAAGAAGTTCGCAAGGCCACTGCGGCATCTGCCATGGGCAACATGACCGAGTGGTTCGACTACGGTGTCTATGCCGTGGCCGTCACCTACATCACCGCCCACTTCTTCCCCACCGAGGGCGGCACCTTCATGGCCTTGGCCACCTTCGCCCTCTCCTTCCTGGTCCGCCCGATTGGCGGCCTGGTCTGGGGCCCGCTGGGCGACAAGCTGGGGCGCAAGAAGATCCTGGCCTTGACCATCATCATGATGTCGCTGGCCACCTTCCTCATCGGCATCCTGCCAACCTTCGAAGCCATTGGCGTCGCCGCGCCAATCCTGCTGGTGCTGCTGCGCATGATCCAGGGCTTCTCCACCGGTGGCGAGTACGGCGGCGCGGCAACCTTCATGGCCGAGTATGCGCCGGATCGCAAACGCGGCTTCTTCGGTTCCTTCTTGGAATTCGGCACCTTGGGCGGTTTCGCCCTCGGCACCGCCGTGATGCTGGGCCTGCAGGTGGTGCTCAGCGAGGAAGCCATGATGGCTTACGGCTGGCGCATCCCATTCTTCCTCGCTTTGCCCATGGGCCTGATCGGCCTGTACCTGCGTAGCAGATTGGAGGACACGCCGGTCTTCCAGGAGATGGAAGAATCCGGCGAAGCCCAGCAGGGCGGGTCGCTCAAGGAACTGGTGTTCACCTACTGGCGCCCCATGCTGACCATGACCGGACTGGTCATTGCGCTGAACGTCGTGAACTACACGTTGCTCAGCTACATGCCGACGTACCTGGAAACCCAGTTGGGGCTGGACCCCAACGCTTCGCTAGCCACCATCCTGATCGGCGAGGTGGCCATGATGGCCGTAATTCCATTTGCGGGCTCGCTTTCGGACAAGGTCGGACGCAAGCCAATGTGGTACGCCTCAGTCATTGGCCTGTTCGTCTTGGCAGTACCGATGTTCTGGCTGATGGGCAAGTCCTTCGCCTGGGCCATTGTCGGCTTCGCCGTGCTGGGTCTGCTCTACATTCCACAGTTGGCCACGATTACCGCGACGTTCCCGGCGATGTTCCCTTCGCAGGTGCGCTTCGCAGGATTCGCGATTACCTACAACATCGCTACGGCGGTCTTCGGCGGCACCGCCGCGATGGTCAATGAAGCGGCCATCAATGCCACCGGTTTCCTGCTCTTCCCGGCCATCTACATGATGGCAGCGTGCGTGATTGGTGCGATCGCCATCAAGTTCATGCCGGAGACCGCCGGCGCTTCGCTGCGCGGCACCGCGATTCCCGATGCCTTGGACACCGGCATCCTCGCTGCGGTGCAGCGCGATGAAAACCGAACGTCCTGAGCCATCCAGCCGCCAAGGGGGCGCATCAGTTGAACTGCTCCCTTTAGCGGCTGGCGCATAATCGCTGGCGGCCTAGAAATCAATGCCCGGCCGGGCGTGCTTGCGAGCAAAATGCCATCCGCCCCACAACAGCAAGGCGAACACCGGAATTGTGGCGATCGTGTACAGCCCCACCGGGAAGACCTCGCCGTTTTCCCCGGTCAAGGTATCGAAAGAAATCAGGACGGTGATAACCAGCAAGGAAATCAATCCGACCCAACCGGTAATGGGCGACCCGGGCATGGGCAGCGAGGAAACAGAGCCCTTTTTCTTGCGCAGCATGAGCTGGCATCCGAAAATCGAGGCCCAGGTGAACAGCACGCCGATGGATGCGGTATTCAAGGCAAGGTCGAAGGCGAAGGAATCTCCGAGCCAGATGTTCAGGATGACGCCGGCAAGATAGACCACGCCCACGGTGATAACGCCGGTCGAGGGAACAAAGTGCTTGTTCATCTTCGCGAGCCACTGCGGAGCATGCCCATTGCCGCTCATGGTGCGCAGGATGCGGCCGATGGAATACAGGCCCGAGTTGCACGAGGACAGCGCAGCGGTAATCACCACCAGGTTCATCGCGCTGCCAACCCAGCCCAGGCCCATCTTCTCGAAGACCGTGACAAACGGGCTGACCCCGGATTCGTATTCGTTCCATGGCAGCACCATGGCCAGCAGGGAGACGCTGCCTACGTAGAAGACCAGGATGCGAACGACCACCGCACGGATTGCCGATGGAACTTCCTTTTCCGGGTTCTCCATCTCGCCGGCGGCAATGCCCACCAGTTCAATGGCGTTATAGGCGAAGATCACCGAGTTCAGGACCAGGATGCTGACGAAGAAACCACGGGGGAACATTCCGCCCTCGCCGTTCTCATCGCCGATGAAGAGGTTGGCCACCGACGCGGTGTGGTCTCCCACCTGTGCGTTGGTCACCACCATGTATGTACCCACGGCCAGGAACAGGACGATCGCGGTCACCTTGATGCAAGCTGCCCAGAACTCGAATTCTGCGAAAGCCTTGGCGCTGAAGAGGTTGATGGCCACCAGCAGCAGCAACGCGCAGAACGCGGAAACGGTTACCGGAACATTCGGGAAGAAATACTGGAAGTACAGGCCGATGGCGATCAGCTCGGCAATGCCGGTCATGATCCAATTCAGCACGTACATCCATCCGGAGATGAAGGCGCCCTTGGGGCCGAAGAGCTCAGCCGCATACGAGACGAAGGAACCGGAAGTCTGGCGGTACATGATCAGTTCGCCCAGTGCCCGCATCAGCAGGTAGGCCAATGCGCCAGCTACCAGATAGGACAGCACCAGCGCCGGACCGGTCGAGGCCAGGCGCCCGCCGGAGCCCATGAACAGGCCCACACCGATGGCGCCGCCGATCGCGATCATCTGGACGTGGCGGCGGCTCAGGGATTTCTTGTAGCCCTCGGCACTGATTTCCGGGGTTGCCGGGCGATGCTGACCAGATGGCATAGATGAACTCCTGACCTACGGACGCGTTCAATGAATCCGTGCAAAAATCGTGAAATGAATCCGGTGATTCACTGGATGGTCCAAGCCGTACGGGCGGGGATTCCACGCGCAACCGCGAGTCGGGCCGTGAAAAGTCTACTCCTCCTTTCTTAGAGTTCCGGACGAAACCGACTAGCATTCATAGGGTGAGTAGCCTGAATAATTCCGCATTGCCCGAGAAGGTCTCCGATGTCTTCGATCCAACGCGCTGGCGCGTGGTCGAGGGATTCGACTTCACCGACATCACTTACCATCGCCAGGTCCAGCGAGCGGCGGATGGAAGCATCGTGCGCGACCTTCCGACCGTGCGCATCGCTTTCGACCGCCCCGAGGTGCGCAACGCCTTCCGCCCGCACACCGTGGACGAGCTGTTCCGCGCCATGGATCATGCCCGCATGACCAGCGACGTGGCCACTGTCCTGCTGACCGGCAATGGCCCCTCGGAAAAGGACGGCGGACACGCATTCTGCTCCGGCGGCGACCAGCGCATCCGTGGCCGTGACGGCTACCGCTATGCCGAAGGCGAGACCCGCGAATCCATCGACCCGGCGCGTGCCGGGCGCCTGCACATCCTGGAAGTCCAGCGCCTGATGCGCACCATGCCCAAGGTTATCCTCTGCGTCGTCAACGGCTGGGCTGCCGGTGGCGGCCATTCGCTGCACGTGGTCTCGGATCTGACCATTGCCTCGAAGCAGAACGGCAAGTTCAAGCAGACCGACGCTACCGTCGGTTCCTTCGATGCCGGATACGGTTCGGCATTGCTCGCCCGCCAGGTCGGGCAGAAGACCGCCCGCGAAATCTTCTTCCTTGCCCGCGAGTACTCGGCCGATGACATGGTCCGCATGGGCGCCGTCAACGAGTCGGTAGAGCACGAACGCCTCGAAGAGGTGGCCCTGGAGTACGCAGCCGACATCGCCCGCCAGTCCCCGCAGGCCATCCGCATGCTGAAGTTCGCTTTCAACTTGGCCGATGACGGCTTGGCCGGCCAGCAGGTCTTCGCTGGCGAAGCCACCCGCATGGCGTACATGACTGATGAGGCAGTAGAAGGACGCGACGCGTTCCTGGGCAAGCGCGACCCGGATTGGTCCAACTACCCTTACTACTTCTAATCTTCCGCGACGGAACGAGGACCGGATATGGACAGACAACTCTCTGAACTGCTCGCAGCCTTGGCCACGGCGGCCAATGACGGGGGGCCGGCCGTTGAGGTATTGCTCGATGAGAGCAACCCCAACGGCTGGCGCATCGAGTACTTTGCACCACAGGACCTGCCAGGTTTCGAGCAGCCCATGGCAGTGGTGCGGACTTCCGGTTCCACCGGCCGGGCCAAGCGCACGGTGCTCAGCGTTTCGGCGTTGGCATCCAGTGCGCAGGCCACGGCCGAGTTCCTCGGCTTCGAAGGCCAGTGGCTGCTGGCCTTGCCGGTGCACTATGTCGCGGGACTGAGCGTGCTGACGCGTTCATTGTTCGCCGGCACCAAGCCCGTGGTGATGGACACCGAGGGCAGCTTCTCGGCCACGGCATTCACCGAAGCCGCCAATCAAATGATCGACTCCCGCCGGATCACCTCGCTGGTTCCAACCCAGCTTGCCCGGCTGCTGGATAACCCGGCGCCGGAAACCTTGCAGGCGCTGAAGCGTTTCGACGCCATCCTCTTGGGCGGCGCGCGAGCCAGCAAGGACCTGCTGGTCA
Organism: Glutamicibacter sp. NPDC087831; assembly: GCF_044742845.1. NCBI lineage: Bacteria > Bacillati > Actinomycetota > Actinomycetes > Micrococcales > Micrococcaceae > Glutamicibacter > Glutamicibacter sp. NPDC087831. Next base: position 161,782 of record NZ_JBIUVH010000001.1, on the reverse strand, counting down.
GCGCCCGACACCATGGGCTGAAGATTTTCCAGACCTATGGGTCCTCGGAAACTTCCGGCGGCCTGGTCTACAACGGCACGGCCCTTCCCGGCGTGCAGCTGGCAGCGCATGAGGGGCGCATCTGGGTCGCCGGCCCCATGCTCGCCGACGGATACGCCAACTCCCCCGAAGCCACCGCCGAGCACTTCATTGAACGCGATGGTGTCCGCTGGTACGTCACCGATGACCTGGGCACCGTTGAAAAACAGCGCTTGAAGATCATTGGACGCATCGATGATGTGATCAATACCGGGGGCATCAAGCTTTCGGCATCGAAGATTGAAGGGCTGCTGGAAGAATTCTTCACGCAGGCAATCGTGGTCCCGGTGCCCGATCCGCAATGGGGCCACAGCGTTGGCCTGGCCTATGCGGGCCCGACCAATACCGCCGATGCCTTCGAAGCGGTGCGCCGGACCTTGGGCAAGGAAGCGGTGCCCAAGCACGTGCGCCACTACCCTCTTGGCTTGCCGCAGCTGCCTAATGGCAAGTTCAATCGACAACTGGTCATCGAAGAACTAGGCGTTCGCGACTAGTCTCGATTCGCCTTGCACGCCTAATCGCGGGAAACTAGAGGGTACGAGTTTCCGCTTGCCCTGAAAGGACAGAAAGTGGCCACACTTTCCCAGTGGGTTTCTGGGGCGCGTTTGCGCACCTTGCCTATCGTCATTGCCCCGGTTGTCATCGGTACCGCAGCCGCGCTGGGCGAAACTGGAACCGTTCATTGGTTCCGTTTCGTCTTGGCTCTGCTGGTTGGCCTGCTGCTCCAGGTCGGAGTGAACTACTCCAACGACTACTCGGACGGCATCCGAGGCACCGATGACGAACGCGTCGGCCCGCTGCGCCTGACCGGTTCCAAGCTCACCGAGCCGAAGAATGTGCGCAATGCCGCTTTCGGCTGCTTCGGGCTAGCCGCCATCTTCGGTCTGGTCCTGGTCATCATTTCTTCCTCGTGGCCGCTGCTGCTGGTAGGCGTCGCCGCGATCTTCGCCGCTTGGGGCTACACCGGCGGCAAGAACCCCTACGGCTACCGTGGCTTGGGCGATATTTACGTTTTCATCTTCTTCGGCTTGGTCGCCACCTTGGGTACCACCTTCACCCAGATCAACCAGCTGACCATGGCTTCGCTGTGGGGTGCCATCGGCACCGGCCTGATTGGCTGCGCCCTGCTGATGGCCAATAACGTGCGAGACATTCCTACCGATAAAGAGGTGGGAAAGATTACCTTGGCTGTGCGCCTTGGCGAACACAATGCCCGCTTGAGCTACGTGCTGATGCTGGCGGTAGCCATCCTGCTCCCCTTGCTGGCCACCAGCGCCTTCCCGTGGATGTGGCTGATCCTGCTCACCTTCGTTCCTGCAGTGGCTCCATCGCTGCTGATGCTTCGCGAGCAGCAGCTGCCAAAGCTGGTGCTGGTGCTCAAGCAGACCGGCATGGTCAATGTCGTATATGCGGTGCTCTTCTCCTTGGCTATCGCCATCGAGGTTTTGGCCTAGCCACCGCTGCAGAAGGAAAAACGAGATGGGCTGGCCGGATCAATTGATCCGGCCAGCCCATCTCGTTAATTGTTCTGCCGGCCATGCGTGAATGGCTGGCTATGCAGTTCGAGGTGAACCTGCGTGGGGAAATTTACTCGGCGCCAGGGGTCTGCTTGCGCTGTGATTCGTCGAATTCATCCTCAACGGCTTCATCAGCTAGCTGCATCCTGGTCTTGTTTGCCGAGGTCTTGCTGAAAGCGTTGCGGATATCTTCGTTCGCCTTTAGCCGAAGTTTATTGAAGAAAAGGTAGGCCACCGCGAAGGCCACGACCAGGCCAATGATTCCGGAAACGAAGATTGGCCACCTCATACCTAACCAGAGGCCCAAGAAAACGGCTAGGAATATGCCTAGGCGGATAACGGTATATTTCACAAACTGCATAGTCTCAAGTCTACCGGTGAACCTGTGAACAGGATTATCACTAGAATGGAAGCATGGTCCGCTTATTGATTTTCGCCGCAGTGGTTTCGGTTGCTTTGACGATTTATACCCTGATCGAATGCGCTCGTGCAGAGCGCCGCAGCATTCGTTCATTGCCTAAGCCTGCGTGGATTGCGGTCGTCATCCTCCTTCCGCTAATCGGAGCCGGTTTGTGGTTCCTCCTAGGTCGCCCTGTTGCGTCAAATGGAGCCCCTGCGCAGAAGTCCATGGCTCCGGACGACGATGAGGATTTCCTGCGCCAGCTGGAGGTCTGGCGCCGCCAGCAACAGCGTGAAGCCGACTCGAAAGCGCGTGAGCAAGACCTCACTAAACGTGAAGACGTGCAGAAAGCCGATGGCGAGAAACCAGCCAAGCCTGAGGCCAAGGAACCGAAGCCAGGTGCAGAACGCAAGAACAAGCCAGAAGGCACCGACAGCTCTTCGTCTGAAACCGAATAACCCCCTAGTACTGCCGGGATCCCGGCAACCAGCCCAGCACGCGTGCCAGCGCCGCTGGGCTTTTTCATGCCTCGTGGGAACTTCGGGCATTCTTGCAGGCGGCCAGGGACGCGGGGCTTCCTCTACGGGCGCTGGAGGGGCGGACGGGGGCAGGCGCCGGTCAGTGCCCCGCACTTGAGTACCAGGGCCCGCAACGAACGCTTAAAGTACTGCGAGCGGCCTCCCCGCTAAAGGGAAACCGCTCGCAGTGCTGGATTCTTAGGAACTAGACTCCGGCGTAGGAGTGCAGACCGTCGAAGAAGATATTCACGATGGTGAAGTTGAAGACCACGCACAGGAAGCCGATGATCGACAACCAGGCCGAGCGTGGGCCCGTCCAGCCACCGGTGGCACGGGCGTGCAGGTAGCCTGCGTAGACAACCCAGATCACGAAGGACCAGACTTCCTTTGGATCCCAGCCCCAGTAGCGGCTCCAAGCGGCCTCAGCCCAGATCGCACCAGCGATGACAGTGAAGGTCCACATCACGAAGCCGATGGTGTTGATGCGGTAGGCGAAGTTCTCCAATGCGCCGGCACCTGGCACCACGCGCATGAAGGGCAGCTTGTCGTCCTGTCCAGCGGCCAGCCGGTTCATGCGAGCATGCTGTACCAGCTGCAGCACATTCATGGCGAAGCTGATGGCGAACAGTGCCGATGCCAGGACGGCGATGGAGACGTGAATGACGATCCATGGCGACTGCAGGGCAGGAACGAGGTGGCCAACCGGTGTCGGGAAGCCGATGGTGGCACCGCACAGCATCAAGGTGACCAGGCCGGAGATGAAGGATCCCATGAAGCGCAGGTCCTTGAAGATCAGCACCAGCAAGAAGACCAGAGCCACCAGGAATGCACCGGTGGACAGGAACTCGTACATGTTGCCCCAGGGCACTCGGTGCGCGGCTATCGCACGGGAAACCACGGCACCGCCGTGCAGGGCAGCGGCCAGCCACATCAGCACCACGGCAATGCGAGCCGTGGGGCGCTTGGCCGACAACTGCGTGTACTCCATCTTGTCGGTCACGATATGCTCGCCGACGTTGTCGGCACGCACAGCGGCACCCCGGCGCGAACGGGGCTTGGTGCCCACGGCTCCGCCGGCGCTAACCAGCAGTTCCTCGTCGCGCTTGAGCGCTTCGGAATCCATTTCGCTGATGGACTTGTTGGTCTTTGCCAGGTCCAAGGCGAAAATGATGAAGACCACTCCGTAGACCATGGCGGCCAGCAGCATGAACAACTGGCTGTATTCACCCAGCGTTTCATTGATTGGCGCTAATGCCCCAGCGTTATCCATTTACTGCTCCTTGGTTCTGCTCCTGGCTTGCCAATGGCCAAGCCTTGTCAAAGATCTTCTGTAGTTCTGCAGCTTCGCGTTCCAGACGCGGATCCTCGCCACGTGCCAGCAGTGCGTACTCGATACTACGCTTGCCATTTTCTTGTTTCAGCTTCACCCAGACGCGGCGACGCGGGGTGAACAGCGAGACTGCAAGGCCGATCAGCGCCAGACCTGAGAAAATGCCGATTGGCAGCTTGCCCGGGTCATGATTGATGTCCAATGCAACGAAGCGCTTGAGGTCGTCAAAGGTAATCGAGCCCTTGCCGTCGGGCAGCTCGTAGGTCTGCCCCGCTTCGAGGATGATGCCGCCGGCATCCAAATCACGGCTGTTCAGCGGTTCCATCTTCTCCGTGTCCAGCACGAACACGTTTTGCGGGTTGCCGTCGTCAAGGCCCAGATCCCCGAAGTACGAGTTCAGGTGCAGCTGGGGGTTGATGGCGTTGGGATCGCCCGAGATGCCGAAGCCGTTCTCATCCACCAGTGCGGTTGGCAGCAAGAAGCCCTGGAAGCCCAGCTGCGATGGCTCGGCGTCCGGAACCTTCAGCACGAACATCGAGGTGTAGACCGAATCCTGCGGAATGGAAACCGCCGGGCCGGAATAGGAGACATTGCCGTTGCCATCCTTGACGGTGATCACCGGGGCGTAGCCATTGCCGACCAGGTACACGTCACCGCCGCTGATCCGCAGCGGATGGTTGACCTTCAGCTCCTGCTTCACTGGCTCGGCATCGGGCGATTCGCGCACCTTGACGTGGGCGGTGAAGTCCAGCGGCTGTCCGAAATGCGATTTGGATTCGCGGTCGAAGATGATGTCGAATTTGTCCAGCGTCACAGCAAAGGGCGGCAAATTATCGGCATTGAAGCCGGTGCCCGGGGTGAAGGAGTCGTAGGCCACCAGCGAATTCACGAAGGTCTCCCCCTCGACAACCACGCGCTGCCCGGTGTAGCCCAGGGCTCCGCCGATCGCGGCCGAAGCCAGTACGCCCATCAGCGAGATGTGGAAGAGCAGGTTGCCGATTTCGCGGGTATACCCGCGCTCTGCGGCAACCGAGGCCCCGGTGGCATCCTCGCGGCGCTCGACACGATAGCCGCGCTTCTTCAGGATCCTGAACGAATCCTCGATGACCTGCTGGTCATCGGGCGTATCCGTCTCGCCTTCCAGAATTTCATGCGAGCTGTACTGGGGAAGTCGTTCCAGGCGCACCGGGGTCCTCGGCGGCGGGGTGCGCAAGGCTTTGGCGTGCTTCTTCACACGCGGGATGATGCAGCCAATCAGCGAGACGAACAGCAAGATGTAGATCGCGGAGAACCACACCGATGAATACACTTCGAACATCTGGAAGCGATCCAGCCATGGACCAGCGGTGGTGTGCTGTTCCAGGTACTGGGCTACAGATTCGGGGTTGGCGTCGCGTTGCGGGAAGATCGATCCCGGTACCGCAGCGACGGCGAGCAGCAACAGCAAGAACAAGGCTGTTGGCATCGATGTCAGCTGGGTCCAGATCCAACGCATGGAACCCATGAATCCCAGAGCAGGCGCGTCGCCAGTTCCCTTGGAATTCCGTTGTTGTTTCGCCATTAAATTGGCAACCTCACTTCATTGGCAAACCAGTTTTGCAGTTCTGCTACCCATGTTCCCCACAGGCCGGTCACCATGACCAGTCCCAAGGCAATGAGTAGTCCCCCGCCCAAACGCATGATGAAAACCTGGTGCTTGCGGAAGAACGCCAGCGCCTGCATGCCGCGCTGCAACCCCATTGCAATCAGGATGAAGGGCAAACCCAATCCGAGGCAATAGAACACAGTCAGGAGCGTTCCACGCCCTACGTTCGCGTCCACACCGGTGGACATGATCAGTACCGCACTCAAGGTGGGGCCGATGCACGGTGCCCACCCCAGGCCGAAGGTCAGCCCCAGAACCGGGGCACCCCACAGGCCTGCAGGCGGTTTCCTGTGGATCTTGCGGTCACGCTGCATCCAGGAGAAGCCGCCCATGAACACGATGCCCATGAAGACCACGACCAGGCCCAATGCCTGGGTGACCCAGGAGCCGTTGAACCTGAGCCACGCGGAGGCCTGGCTGAAAAGCACGCCCGCTGCGATGAAGACCACGGAGAATCCCAGGACAAAGAGCAGTACGCCGGAGACCACGCGGCCGCGCCGGTGCTCCTTCAGATCCGCACCAGTCAACCCGGTGACGTAACCGAGGTAGCCCGGCACCAGCGGCAGGACGCAAGGCGAAAGGAAGGAGACCAGCCCGGCCAGCAGTGCTACTGGGGCAGCCAGCAGCAACGACCCGTCCAGGACGATGTCGGCAAAGGGATTAGTGGTCACTGATCAGCTCACAACTCTTCGGTCAGAGCGGAGTCGATCAATGACTTCAGGGTGCCAGGCTCTACGGCACCGATCACGCGGGCACGGACACGGCCCTGGCGGTCCAGCACCAAGGTGGATGGAACCGCTTGCAACGGGACGTACTTGGTCATCGCCAGCTGGATGTCCCCGGAGGTATCCTGTACCGACTCATAGGGAATCTCGAAAGTGCGCTCGAAGGCCTTCGCCGCTTCGGCTTCATCGCGTACGTTGACGCCAATGAATTCGACTTTCTCGCCGAAGCCTTCAGCGATTTCCTTCAGATCCGGTGCCTCGATGCGGCACGGAGCGCAGGCGGCATACCAGAAGTTCATGACTACGGGCTTGCCCTGCCACTGCGTGAAGTCGATATCGGTGCCATGGTAGGTGGTGGCCTTGAGGGCAACCGGTTCGCTGCGCTTGGAAACTTCGTACTCTTCCACGGCGCCGTCGCCAGCGATGTAGTTCTTGCCGTCGCCGCTGTTTGCTTGCGCGGTCAGCGCATCTTCCTTGCCGCTGCAGGCAGCCAAGGGCACCACGGCGGCGGCAACCATGAGCGAACGCAACATGGTGCGGCGGCTCAAGTGGCGAGGATTAGGCACAGGATCTGTCATTTTGCTTTAGGCTCCAGGGATATTCGCCGCGCCGGCAAGCAGCTCGGGGCACGGCTCGGTGTAACGCACGGAGACCAATTCGTCTCCCTCAAAATCAAAGCTGGTGATGGAAGCCAGGGTGCACTCGCGCTGGCGCGGATCGTGCCAAAGCGGCTTCTTCTCGGCGGCGCGGCGCGTAACCCAGATCGGCAACTGGTGGCTGACGATAATGACTTCCGCTCCTTCACCGTGCTCGGCGAGGGCGGCCTTGCGGTGCTCATCCATGGCCAGGCGCATGCGAGCAACCTGCTGGGCATATGGTTCGCCCCATGAAGGCTTCAGCGGGTTGACCAGCAGCGGCCAGTACTTCGGCTGACGCAGGTGCTCCGCAACCTTGGACAGCCCTTCCAGCTTGTTGCCGGCTTCGATAACCCGCTCGTCGGTGTGGACCTGCAGATCCAGAGCATTGGAGGTCGGCGCGGCTGTCTGCTGGGCTCGCAGGAGCGGTGAGGCCACCAGGCGCACTACGTTGCCGCCTTCTGCTTGGCGCTTGGCAAAATATTCTCCTGCCCCATCGGCCATCTGGAATCCGAGTTCCGAGAGCCCGAAGCCGGGGATCCTGCCGTAGAGCATACGGTCAGGGTTGAAAACTTCCCCGTGGCGCAACAAATGGACGGTCGATAAAGGCATGCCTCCAGTGTCTCAAATATTCGGTGCAAATTAGCCATATTGTGGCCACCGTCAACTATTCACAGGACACGCATTGGAATCCCATATGGAAAAACCATCCTTTCGGAGGGGTTGCTCACAATCGACTGCCACTACGCTTAGTCAATAAGACAGTTCGACCAGAAGGACGCATCATGAGCGACAACGATCCTAACCAGCCGGGCCAGCCCTACAACCCGGGCCCTTCCGGCCAGGGTTCATCGCAGAACCCGTACGGCGAAAACCCCTACGGCCAGCAGCCCTCGCCGTACGGCCAGAACCCGTACGGCCAGAATCCGAATCCTTACGGGCAACCGCAGGCACCGGGCTACGACCAGTATGCCCAGCAGGGAGGTTACGCCGGCGTGCAGCCGCCGACCGAGCGGCCACGGACCTTGGCTATCGCCTTTGGCTTGATCATGCTCGCGGGCATCTTCAGTGCCCTCGCCAGCTGGCTGATGACCAACTCCAACATGATGGCCAACATGATTGGCCAGCAGTGGTCGCTGGTGCAAGAAGAGTTCCAGAACCAGATGCAGAGCACCCCGGGCATGGAGCAGGATCCACTGGTTGAACAGATGATGGCAAGCCCTGAGGCCTTCATGGCCCAGGTCAATTCCATGATGTCGACCTTCGTGATTATCTCCATGATCATCACCTTGGCCCTGTATTTCCTGGTGGGCTTCTTCGTTGGCCGCGGCGTGGGCGCCATGCGAATTATCGCCACGATCCTCGGTGCGCTTTCACTGCTGAATCTGGTGACTATCGTTCCAATGATCAGCATGTTCGCTGACACTCAAGCCGGAATTATCAACGCTGTCTACGTTGTGGGCATCTTGTTGGGCATTGCAGGCGTGGTCTTCGCCTGGTTGCGCCCTTCTTCGCAATACATTGCGCAGCGCCGCCAGGCTCGCCTGGCCGGCTTCCGCTAAACGCATGGCCGAGCCTCTTCGCGAGGCCCTGCAGGGACAATAAAGGCGTAGCCGCTCCATCCACCCAAGGGATGACGCGGCTACGCCTTTTCTCGTCTGCGCGGCTTCAGCCTTGAACGGCGAGGTATGCCAGAATCTGCAATTCAGTGGAAAGATCAACGCGCCGCAGGTTCATGCCCGCGGGTACGCGAAGCGGCATCGGTGCGAACGAGAGCACCGAGCGGACCGAAAGCGCGGCCAGTTCGTAGACCAGGTCCTGCGCAGCATCGCCCGGAATTGCCAGAACAGCGATGTTGATTTCTTCGCGTTCAACCACTGCGGCCAAGTCCGCGATCGCTTCCACGTGCAGCTCGCCGACCGGGCTGCCGACCAGTGCGGGGTCGATATCCAGGATCGCCTTGACATTGAAGCCACGAGTCCTGAAGCCTGCATATCCGCTGAGCGCGCGCCCCAGGTTACCGGCGCCGAGGATGGCCACACGCCAGTCCTGGTTCAGGCCGAGGGTGCGGCTGATATGTTCTGCCAGTTCGCGGACCACGTAGCCCACCCCGCGGGTTCCGTAGGAACCCAACCAGGAAAGGTCTTTGCGCAGGATGGAGGGGTTCACTCCAGCTTCCTTGGCCAGCACCCCGGAACTGGTGCGTTCCAGGCCCTGGGCTTCCAAGGCGTTCAGCGCGCGCAAGTACTGGGTCAGTCGAGCCAGCGTGGCCTCAGGCAGGACCCGGGCTTCAAGCTCTGACATCTTCGTTCTCCCGCACTTTTCGGTGCTCTTGAAGAGCACAACGCATTTTCATTTATTCGGCAGCGGCTAGCTGCTCAGTAGTCGTTCCAGACGCTGTGCGTCGATGTGCCAGAAGTCGCGGACTTCTCCGTTGATCAGCAGAACCGGCACTTCCTCGTGGTGCTTGGCCAGCAATTCAGGGTGCTGGTCAATATCCAGTTCGGAAAACTCCATATTCAACCGGCCAGTCACCTCGGCCACGGTTGCGCGTGCGGCCTGGCACAGGTGGCAGCCTTCTCGAACCAACAGCTGGATCTGATTCAAAGTACTCACCTGCCTATAATCTCACGAGCCGTAACCGCCCTTAAACTTGGCAATGAAATAAACTGGATCAAATGTCTTCCATCGATCATCACCCCAGCCCGAATTCCGCCCTGGCTCCGGACACGGTCGCCGCTTTCTTCGATGTAGATAACACCCTTGTGCGCGGTGCATCGCTGTATCTGCTGGCCCGGAAACTGCATGAGCGCCGCTTCTTCCAATTCCGCGAAATCCTCTGGTTCGCGCTCAAGCAGTTGCGCTTCGCCGCGCGCGGTGAGCACCTAGGGGACATTCACCAGATTCGCGACCGTGCGTTGATGATGGTCCGAGGGATCCCGGTGTCCGAGATCGAGAAGATCGGCAACGAGATCTATGACGAATACATCGAACCCAAGCTATGGACCGGTACGGTAGCCATTGCTCGCCAGCATCGGACGGTGGGCCGTGAAGTCTGGCTAGTCACTGCCACTCCCCTGGAAGTGGCGAATGTCATCTCGCAACGTCTCGAACTTACCGGTGCATTGGGCACTGTAGTGGCCAGCGAAGACGGTTTCTACACCGGAGCGCTGGCCAGCCCGATCCTGCACGCTGCGGAAAAAGCGCAAGCGGTGCGCACCCTGGCGAAGGCTCGCGGCATCTCGCTGTCGAAATCATGGGCATACTCGGATTCCTACAATGATGTTCCCTTGCTTGAAGCTGTGGGACACCCCGTATGCATCAATCCCGATGCGCGGCTTCGCGCCTACGCCAAGCGCCGCGGCTGGCAGGTCTACGATTTCCGCACCGGCCAGCGAGCCGCCAAACTAGGCCTGAAGGCCGCTGGAGTGCTTGGTGCGCTCTGGGCGGCGCGACGGTCCATTCTGCGCCGTTCCGGCTCTTAGGCCGGCGCTGGGCGGCTTTGGATAAAGCAATCGCCACCGTTCAACAGTTTCACTGTGAAGCGGTGGCGATGATTGCCAAGCGGCAAATGCTCAGAAGTAGATTTACTTCTTATTACGACGCTGGTGGCGGGTCTTACGAAGCAATTTGCGGTGCTTCTTCTTCGACATACGCTTGCGGCGCTTCTTGATAACAGAGCCCATAGTGGTTCCTCACAAACTAAATAAATGCGTCAACCCCAAATGCCTGCTTGCGCGCGAGCCCAAGGACAAGGTTGACCGGACGTTAAACGTTCCTTAACAGATTACCCGCTTTTCGGTCATGCTCTGACCATCGCGCGGACTATCGACCGTAAGAACCGGTACCGTGCTGCGGATCAATGGCCGCGGCATTCAGATATGATTCCACGGCGTTTTCCGGAACGCGATAGGAGCGACCGAACTGAACAGCAGGCAAATCACCGGCGTGGATCAGCCGATAAACGGTCATTTTGGAAACGCGCATCATGTCGGCCACTTCGGCCACAGTCATGAAACGGGCTCCGGCAAAATTCTGTTTATCCGTCATGCGGGATATTCTCCTGACGCTGATCTCTTATTCGTCGCGTTAATTTTGCGAAGATGAACTTACACGACTTTGGATCAACATCGGCGGTTCAGGTTCACGTTCGCTTTGTACTAGTCTAATCGCACTTTTGTAACTTTTGCATCACGAAACACACACGTGACCATCTGAATCACATTTTTTGATGCCTGAACGAGACAATCCGCGTGATTTCACCGGGTCCCCAATGAATTCACGCGGATTGCAGCGCTGCAGATTATTAGATGACGCCCTGTGCGAGCATTGCGTCTGCGACCTTCACGAAGCCCGCGATGTTGGCGCCGGCGACGTAGTTCCCCGGCATGCCGTACTCGTCTGCAGTAGCAGCACAGCTGGTGTGGATGCCGACCATGATCTCAGTCAGGCGACGCTCGGTGTGCTCGAAGCTCCATGCATCGCGGCTGGCGTTCTGCTGCATCTCCAGAGCCGAGGTAGCAACACCACCAGCGTTGGCAGCCTTGCCCGGGCCGAAGAGCACCCCTGCATCCTGGAAGATCGAGGTCGCTTCAGCGGTAGTAGGCATGTTGGCGCCTTCGGCCACTGCGATGGTGCCAGCAGCAACCATCTTCTTTGCGGCCTCAGCGCCCAATTCGTTCTGGGTTGCGCAGGGCAGCGCCACGGTGCCTGCAACGTCCCAGACGCTGCCACCGGCAACGTACTTCACCTTCTTGGTGCCACGGCGTTCGGCATACTCGGAGATGCGGCCGCGCTCAACTTCCTTGATCTGACGCAGCAGATCCAGGTCGATGCCGCCCTCGTCAACGATGAAGCCGGCCGAGTCGGAAGCCGTAACGACCTTCGCTCCCAGTGCCTGCGCCTTCTCGATGGCGTGGATTGCCACGTTGCCCGAACCGGAAACGACCACGCGCTGGCCATCGAAAGTCTGGCCGCGGGTCTTGAGCATTTCTTCAGTGAAGATCACTGCGCCGTAGCCGGTGGCTTCCGGGCGAACCAGGGAACCGCCCCAGCTCAAGCCCTTGCCCGTCAGCACACCGGACTCGTAGCGGTTGGTGATGCGCTTGTACTGGCCGAAGAGGTAACCGATTTCGCGGCCGCCAACGCCGATATCGCCGGCTGGCACGTCGGTGTATTCGCCAATGTGGCGGTAGAGCTCAGTCATGAAGGACTGGCAGAAGCGCATGACTTCGCCATCGGACTTGCCGCGCGGGTCGAAGTCCGAGCCGCCCTTGCCGCCGCCGATGGGCATGCCGGTCAGGGAGTTCTTGAAGATCTGCTCGAAGCCCAGGAACTTGACGATGCCAAGGTAAACCGATGGGTGGAAACGCAGACCGCCCTTGTATGGGCCCAGAGCCGAGTTGAATTCAACGCGGAAGCCGCGGTTGATCTGCACGCGGCCTTCGTCGTCAACCCATGGCACTCGGAAGATGATCTGGCGTTCAGGTTCGCACAAACGCTGCAGGATTGCGGCTTCGGCGTATTCAGGATGCTTGACCGATACAGCTTCAAGGCTGTCGAATACTTCCGTGACGGCCTGGTGGAATTCTGCTTCGCCGGGATTGCGGCGGAAGACTTCGTCGCGAATCGTCGCTAAGTGCTTATCCAAGTTTTTCTCCTCATCACTTGGGGCAGGCACAGGCGCACAAGGGGCCTCATTGCCGGCGTCACTGCCCCGCACACGAGAATGCCATGCTGGGCATTCTGAACAAAATTTTCATGTTATAAAACAGGATTGCGCGCGTAACTTAAAAGATTGACCATATTGCACGGTTGCAGCGCCGATGACTGGACAAGAGCTAGCGCCGACGCCCGAACCGCGGAAGTTTCTCGAAAAACTCTTGCGCACGTCCAGTAACTTGTTCCAGGCCTTGGCCAACGCGCCGCCCGATCTGCTGAGCCGTTGGATTCGATACCGCTGCCAGCTGCCCCTCGGCTTCGGCCTGCGTGGTTACCAGCTCCTGGCCCTCCGGTTGGGCAGGTACCAAATCGGCGCACCAGCGCACGAGGTCTTCCAGCGCTGAGGTATCAATGCTGTAGATGCGCCGCTGCCCGGCAGCGGCCATGCTCACGAGTTCAGCTTCGCGCAGCACCTTCAAGTGCTTGGAAACAGTCGGCTGGGAGATCTCCAGTTCAGTGACCAGAGTGCCCACTGCTTTCGGCTCGTTCTTGAGCGCTTCTATAATCTTTCGTCGGGTTGGTTCAGCCAACGCCGAAAACACTTCATCAATTGCCACACACATAACCCTAACGGCATATGAACGGTTGGCAATCGATTTCCATGCCTAAAATGCTGTGAAGTCTCGCCTCTGTCTCCGGTGGCCGCAGCCATGCGAGGCTAGTCGAACCATGGATCGAGCCCGAAAAGCGGGAATATCTCCTTGCGTGTAGCAATGATGGTTCGGTCTACCGGATCGGCCGGATCATAGCCGACTTCCCAATTGCGCCACCACAGCTGGGCGTCATCGCCCATGAGGTAAGGCATGGCACGGCCGTACCTTTCCAGAACGTAGCGGCGGAAGGTCTCGGGAACATAGGTACGCAACGGCACCGGCTTGCCGGCAACAATCGCCGTCAGGTGGGTCCAGGTACGCGGCACGACGGCGGTGACGTTGTATCCCCCGCCTCCGGTAGCCAACCACCGGCCTTCGCACAGCTCATCTGCCAACTGGGATATGTCCAGGGCCGCCTGGCGTTGCGCATCAACAGACAGCTTCAAATTGGTCATGTCATCATCGCGGTGCGCATCGCAACCGTGCTGGGAGACGATGATTTCCGGCTTGAAAGCGCGTACCAGCTGCGGAACGATCGCATGGAAGGCACGCATCCACCCGGAGTCCCCGGTCATTGCCGGCAGAGCAACATTTACTGCGCTGCCTTCGGCGTTCTTGCCGCCAATTTCATTGGCGAATCCCGTACCGGGGAACAGCGACAGCCCGGATTCATGGATGGAAATGGTCAGCACGCGTTCGTCATCCCAGAAGATCGACTCGGTGCCATCCCCATGATGGGCGTCCACATCGATGTAGACCACGCGTTGGGCACCCTGTTCCAGCATGCGATGGATCGCGGCAGCAGCGTCATTGTAGATGCAGAAACCGCTGGCCTTGCTTTTCGCGGCGTGGTGCATGCCACCGGCGAAGTTCACCGCACGGACCACGTCTTGGTCCATGATGGCTTGGGCCGCTGCTACCGAACCGCCAACAATGCGCCCGGCGGCTTCATGCATCCCGGCGAATACCGGGTCGTCTTCGGTGCCCAAGCCGAATTCTTCGGCAACGAGTGTTGGTTCCTGGCTCACCCGCCGCACCTGATCGATATAGCTCTGGTCATGGACGGAGCCGATGACCGCATCGTCGGCAATATCCGGAGCCTGTATCGTGACGTTCGGCGCATCGAAGATATCCAGCTCATCGCTGAGCCGATAGGTCAGTTCTAGCCGTGAAGGGTGCATGGGATGCCAGTCGCTGAATTTGTACTTCAGATACTCTTCATCCCACATCACCATGGTGGGCCGTGGGGCATGCTGCGGATCTAACACGATTTCAGGCTACCCGATAGTGACCCAACTCATGAATTCATGGCAGTTTGCGCGGCTTGTCGGGTCTTTAGCCGGGCAACACAAGCGTTTAGCGGTGGAAACGCGTAAATTACTAGAAGGACTTCAAATCCTCATGGCAAAGAACTGTTCCCCAGGAAACGGCGAGTAATAAATGAGCACAGCCAGTGCATCGGGCCCCAGCGCCCGGGCAGCTGAAATGCGCGAACAGCGACGCAAGAAATGGCTGACCGTTCGCATCGCAGTTGCGGACTTCACCGTGCGCTCCCCCGCGCGCTTGACTCTTGGCGCCTTCTTGCTGGCAATCACGTTGTTCACCTCCCTGCTCGCGGCGCCGTTTTCCTCGGCCACGGGGGAAGCCACCGCGCTGCATGACGCATTATTCACCGCTGTGTCGGCAGTTTGCGTTACTGGCCTAACGACCGTCTCCACCGCTGTGCACTGGTCATTCGCCGGTCAGCTGATCATGCTGGTCGCAACGTTCATGGGCGGCCTGGGCATTTTGACTCTGGCCTCCATCATGTCCCTGGCGGTATCCCGCAAGCTGGGCGTGCGAGCCAAGCTGATGGCGCAGAATTCGATGAACAGTTCTGGAGCCTCAGCCCTGGGTGAAGTAAGCTCATTGCTGCGCATCGTGATCCTCACAGCGATCAGCCTGCAGGCGGTCATCGCGCTCTTTCTGATCCCGCGCTTCTACATGCTGGGTGAAAGCGTCCTGTCCGCCATCTGGCATGGAATCTTCTATGCCGTCTCGGCTTTCAACAATGCAGGCTTCACCCCGCACTCCGACGGATTGGTTCCCTACGAAACCGACCTGTGGATCCTGGGCCCATTGATGGCCGGCGTGTTCACCGGTTCATTGGGTTTCCCGGTGATCATGGTGCTGCTGGCGCACAAGTTCAATATGAAGAAGTGGAACCTGCACACCAAGCTGACCATGCTCACCACCACCATCCTGCTCTTTGCCGGATCCTTCCTGTGGCTGATTTTCGAATGGGCCAATCCCAAGACCATCGGCGGCTTATCCATCAGCGACAAGCTCATTCATGGCTTCTTCGCCTCCACCATGACCCGTTCTGGCGGCTTCAACCTGGTGGATCAGAACGACATCCACCAGGTGACCATCTTGTTGACCGACGCATTGATGTTCGCTGGTGGCGGTTCAGCTTCTACTGCTGGCGGCATCAAGGTCACCACCATTGCCGTGATGTTCTTGGCGATCTTGGCCGAGGTCCGTGGCGATACTGACGTGAAGGCCTTTGGCCGGCAGATTCCGCAGGGCACCATGCGCGTGGCCATCTCCGTGGTCGCCATGGGTGCTTCGCTGGTGATGGTCGCTACCGGCGCGCTCGTGACCATCGACGAATCGGTGGGCTTCTCGCGAGCCCTGTTCGAGTCGATCTCGGCCTTTGCTACCGTGGGCCTGAGTAGCGGGGTTTCGCAAGAAGTGCCTCCGGCCGGCAAGTATGTGCTCAGCGCGTTGATGTTTGCCGGACGCATCGGCAGTATTACGCTCGCCAGCGCGTTGACCATGCGCCACCGCAATACGCTGTTCAGACTCCCAGAAGAAAGGCCGCTCATTGGCTGACAAGAACATAGACCACAATGCCCCGGTGCTGGTTATCGGCCTGGGCCGCTTCGGTGCATCTGTCGCTGAAACGCTGGTCAAGCAGGGGCGCGAAGTGCTGGCCATTGAGCGCAGCCCGGAGCTCGTTCAGCAGTGGGCCAGTACCTTGACCCACGTGGTCGCGGCCGACGCGACCAATATTGACGCCCTGCGCCAGCTCGGCGCCCAGGAATTCTCCTCTGCCGTCGTGGGCGTGGGTACCTCCATCGAATCATCCGTGCTGATCACCGTGAACCTGGTGGATCTGGGCATTGAGCATCTGTGGGTCAAGGCCATTACGCCCTCCCATGGCAAGATTCTTACCCGCATTGGTGCCAACCACGTCATCTACCCGGAAGCCGATGCCGGTGTGCGTGCCGCGCACCTGGTCGGTGGCCGCATGCTCGACTTCATCGAATTCGATGACGGCTTCGCCATCGTGAAGATGTACCCTCCGAAGGAGACCCAGGGCTTCACCTTGGCCCAGTCCCAAGTCCGCTCCAAGTACGGGGTGACGATCGTTGGTGTGAAGTCCCCGGGCGAGGATTTCACCTACGCCATGCCGGATACCATGGTGACTCGCCGAGATGTCCTGATCGTCTCGGGGCACGTGGACCTGCTCGAGCGTTTCGCAGCACGCCCGTAGGGCACGAGGATCGTGAATACGGCGGTGGCCGGCAACCAATCGGTTGCCGGCCACCGCCGTATTGAATGCTCGTTCCTAGCCGAGCTCTTCACTCAGCTGCGCTGCACGGGTGGCTGCCGCTTGCGTGCCCGCAGCAATAATCTTTGGAATTCCCTGCTCATCGAAGGTGGCGATAGCCTGCTCGGTGGTGCCCTTCGGGCTGGTTACCGCCTTGCGCAGGGTCGCGGGATCCGCGTCAGGGTTCGAGAGCATCTTGCCGGCACCGGCCACAGTGGCACGTGCCAGCGCGATTGAAAGCTTTTCATCCAAGCCCATGGCCACACCGGCATTGGCCATGGCCTCAGCCAGGTAGAAAGCATAGGCCGGACCGGACCCGGAAATTGCCGAGAGCGCATTTTGCTGCTCTTCGTCGATGACGTGCACGTCGCCGGATCCGGAGAGCAGATCGGTGACCAACTTGGCCTGCTCGTCGCTCACGCTTGCCGCCGGGCTGATTCCCACCACGCCGGCACCGACCATCAAAGGGGTGTTCGGCATGGAACGGATGACCGGCTGGCCAGCTGGCAGATGAGACTGCATGCTGCTCAGGGTGATAGCGGCGGCTACGGAAACAACGACCTTCTGCGCGTCCAGCGATCCGGAAATCTCCTCGCACAGTTCGGTGATGCCTACCGGCTTCACGCCCAGGAAGATAATGTCTGCGCTGGCGGCAGCCCGGCGGTTGGCTTCGGGATCTTCCTCGCTGACCAAGACGTTGATGCCCAATTCGCGCAGTTCCGCTACGCGGTTATCGCTTCGCACAGTAGCGGTGATGAGCTGCGGGTCATGGCCCGAGGCGATAATGCCACGCAGGATGGCGCCGTTCATGGAGCCGGCGCCGAGGAAGGACAGGGACAGATTCTTTGTTGCTTCACTCATATGGCTATTGTGTCATTGGCTTGGGGTCGCTGCCGACTGTTAAGTGCTGGCGGGCAAATTCTAGGGTCTTTCCCAGCCATTCTTCTTTTTGCCCGGTGTTCCGAGCTTTGCGTGTGGAGACCTCGACCGCTACGGTTCCGCTCCAATTGGCATCACGCAGATATTGCAGCGTTTCGGCCACCGGTTGGGTGCCCAGGCCTGGCACAAGGTGCTCGTCTTTGCCGTTATCCAAACCATCGCACAGATGAACGTGCGCCAGTCGCTGGCCCAGGTCCTCGACGGCTTGGCGCGAATCCATATTGGCAATCGCCGCATGGGAGAAATCCCAGGTCACATGCTGGTAGTGCTGCGGGACTGGGTTCCAGTGTGGAAGGTACATTTTCGCTTCACGGCCCCGGGCACGCCATGGGTACATGTTTTCCACGGCGATTTTCATCCCCGTGGTCTCAACCAATCGCTGCACGCCTTCGGCGAATTCTTCGGCGTAGGCGCCCTGCCACCTGAATGGCGGATGGGCGACAACCACATTTGCGCCGACCGCTTGGGCCAGGATGACCGAACGTTCGATCTTGGCCCAAGCAGAGCCCCACACCTGCTGGGTGAGCAGCAGTGTCGGTGCGTGGATGGCCATGATCGGCAGTTGGTACTTGTCCATCAAGGCTTTGAGCGCGGTCGCAGATTGGCTGGCTGCGTTGCCGGTAATCAGCACTTCCAGCCCGTCGTATCCCACGTCCTTGGCCATCGCGAAGGCGTCATGGACGGTCAGCGGATAAACTGACGCGCTAGAGAGGGTGACTGGCACCTTCATTGTGCTCTTCTGGTCTTCCATGCTCTTGCCTCCTGTTACCGTGTCCACTGTGCGGGCACCGCTTAGCCAAGAAGGTTAGCTGCTGGGTTTGGCGAGAAATTTGTACTTCTCGTTATCCAGAGCTACTTCCCCAACTCCAACGCTACTACTGAGCGGTGTCGCAGAGTCAAACATCACGTGATCAAAACGTCGCAGCATCAAGCCTTCACGAATCGCCCAAGGGCAAATCCGCACAGATTTCAGTTTCAAGGCATTCATCGCTTCGTGAGCGACAATCGCCCCGGCAAGCAGTTGCGGGGCGCGAATCTCCGAGACACCGGGCAGTTCTGCCCGTTCAGCCCAGCTCATCGCGGTCAATCGGTTGGTCCACAATTTCAATGCGTCACGATTGAGCACGCGCTTAACATAGGGGCCTTCCGTGCTCGGCGCGGCTCCGGTGATGCGAGCCAGCGAGCGGAAAGTCTTGGAAGTAGCGGTGGCCAGGGTGGGCTTGCCATACTGGCGCAGCTCGGTAGTCGGGTCCGTGAGAACGTCGCGCACGTACGTACGCAGTTCCTTGACTTCCTTAATGGACGGCAGGTCGTTAGGAAGCCATTCGCGGGTCAGACGGCCGGCGCCCAGGGGCACGGAAAAGGCTGTTTGCGGGAACTCGTCAACGCCCAAGGCCAGCTCCAGCGAGCCTCCGCCCATATCCAGGTTCAGGATGGATTCCGAAGACCAGCCAAACCAACGGCGTACGGAGTAGAAGGTCATGCCGGCTTCTTCTTCGCCGGTCAGTTCCATCAAGCTCACGCCCGTCTCGACTTCGACGCGTTCCAGGACGGCAGCACCGTTGGAGGATTCGCGAATCGCTGAAGTGCAGAAAGCCATGAAGTCCTCAACCTGGTGGTTTTCGGCGAACTTGGCGGCTTCCTTGATGAAGGAGATCAGCTCGCGCTGGCCCTCTTCAGTTATGGCGCCATACTCATTGAGGTAGCGCACCAAGGACAAGGGTCGCTTGTGCGAGGCATAGGGAACCGGGCGGGCTCCCGGATATGCATCGACGAGCAACAGGTGAACGGTATTCGAACCGATATCCAATACACCGAGTCTCATGGTGCGCTCCTCGTTAGGCCTGGCAAGAAAGACTAGTCAGTCTTTTTCGCGGTCGTCTTCTTGGCCGTAGCCTTCTTCGCCGGGGTCTTCTTGGCTGCTGGCTTCTTGGCCGGCGCCTTCTTTGCCGTGCGCTTCACCGGTCCGCGGGCACGTTTGTCGGCCAGCAGCTCGATAGCCTGCTCGCGTGTCAGTTCCTCCAGGGAGGTAGTGCGCGGAACGGTGATGTTGGTGACGCCGTCGGTGATGTATGGACCGAAGCGGCCATCCTTGACCACGATGTTCTTCTCGCTGGTCGGGTCCACTCCGAACTCGGCCAATGGCGGTACCGCGGCACGACGGCCACGCTGCTTCGGCTGCGCGTAGATCGCCAGCGCTTCGTCCAAGGTGATCGTGAAGATCTGCTCTTCGCTCTCGATCGAGCGCGAATCGCTGCCCTTCTTCAGGTACGGACCGAAGCGGCCGTTCTGCACGGTGATCTCTTCGCCGTCAGCGTCAGCACCCAGTACACGAGGCAGGCTCATCAGCTTCAGGGCATCTTCCAAGGTCACTGATTCGACAGTCATGGACTTGAACAGCGACGCGGTGCGCGGCTTGACCTTGGCTGGCTTCTTCGGCGGCTTCGGCTTGCCATTCTTGTAGTACTCGACCGGCTGGGCCGCCAATTCCTCTTCGGTTGGCTCCGGGATGATCTCGGTGACGTAGGCGCCGTAGCGGCCATCCTTGGCTACGATCTGGCGACCGGTTTCCGGATCAATGCCCAAGTGCATTTCGGAGACCTGCGAGTTGGCAAAGAGCTCCTCTGCCTTTTCGGCAGTCAGCTCATCCGGGGCCAGATCCTCAGGCACGTTGGCGCGCTGCGGCTCGGTGCCTTCCTCGGCGCCTTCCGGGATGGCACGTTCCAGGTACGGGCCGAACTTGCCCACACGCAAGGTGATGTCGTCGGTGACCTTGATCGAGTTGATCGCACGGGCGTCGATGTCGCCGAGGTTATCGACCACATGCTTCAAGCCTTCGGATTCGGTCTCCGCGCCCTTGCCGAAGTAGAACAGGTTCAGCCAGTCGGTGCGGGCACGATGGCCCTTGGCGATCTCATCGAGATCATCTTCCAGGCGGGCGGTGAAATCGTAGTCCACGTACTTCGCGAAGTGCTCTTCGAGCAAGCGGATCACCGAGAAGGCGATCCAGCTCGGCACCAGGGCGCCGCCTCGCTTGGTGACATAGCCGCGGTCCATGATCGTGGAGATGGTTGGCGCGTAGGTCGACGGGCGGCCGATCTCGCGCTTTTCCAGCTCGGCCACGATCGAAGCTTCGGTGTAACGAGCCGGCGGGGAGGTTTCGTGGCCCAGAGCGGTCAGTTCATCGCCGGCCAGCTGCTGGCCCACAGCCAGCTGCGGCAGGCGGGCTTCGGCATTCTCTGCCGCGGCTTCCAGGGCCTGTTCGTCCTTGCCCTCCTCATAGGCGGAAAGGAAACCGCGGAAGGTGATTACGGTGCCGGAGGCCGAGAACTCGGCCACGCGCTGATCGCTGGCGGTGCCCTGCAGCTTGATGGTGGCGGTGAAGCCCTTGGCATCGGCCATCTGCGAGGCGACGGTGCGCTTCCAGATCAGCTCGTACAATGCGTACTCGTCCTTGGACAACGAGGAACGCACGTCCTTCGGGCGGCGGAACATGTCACCGGCCGGGCGGATTGCCTCGTGGGCTTCCTGCGCGGCATCGTTCTTCGCCTTGTAGACGCGCGGCTTGGCTGGAACGGAATCCGCGCCATACAGTTCGGTTGCCTGCTTGCGCGCGGCATTCACTGCCTCGCCCGAGAGGAAGACCGAATCGGTACGCATATAGGTGATGTAGCCGTTTTCATACAGCCGCTGAGCGATCTGCATGGTGATCTTGGAGCTCCAGCGCAGCTTGCGGGATGCTTCCTGCTGCAGCGTGGAGGTGGTGAAAGGGGCGGCCGGACGACGGGTGTACGGCTTGTCCTCGACGGAGGTCACCGCAAAGCCGGTGTCCGACAGGTTCGCCACCAGCGACTGGGCCGACTCCTGATCCAGGTGGGCCAGCTTATTGCGGGTGGTCTTCAGCTGGCCGCGGTCATCGAAGTCACGGCCGGAGGCGACACGGGCGCCGTCCACTGCCGAGAGCTTCGCTGCGAAGCCTTCGCCTTCACTGGTGGCGAAGTTGCCCTTCACATCCCAGTATCCGGCGGGGATGAAGGCCATGCGTTCGCGTTCGCGCTCGACGACCAAACGGGTTGCCACGGACTGCACGCGGCCTGCGGACAGCCCGCGAGCCACCTTGCGCCAGAGCACCGGTGAAATTTCGTAACCATAGAGGCGGTCCAGGACACGGCGGGTTTCCTGGGCGTCGACGAGGTCGGTATCGAGCTCGCGCATGTTTTCCAGTGCGCGGGCGATGCCTTCCTTGGTGATTTCGGTAAATGCCAGGCGGCGTACCGGAACCTTTGGCTTCAGGACCTGCAGCAGGTGCCACGCGATGGCTTCGCCTTCGCGGTCCGCATCGGTTGCGAGGTAAAGTTCGTCAGCTTCTTTGAGCTTCGCCTTCAGTTCGGAAACGCGCTTCTTCTTGTCCGGGTAGACCATGTAGTAAGGCTCAAAGTCGTTGTCCAGATCGACAGCGAACTTGCCTACTGAAGTCTTTTTCAGCTCGGTTGGCAGTTCTGAGGGCTGCGGAAGGTCGCGGATATGGCCCACTGAGGCATCCACGTCAAAGCCTTCACCCAAATATTTGGCGATCGACTTCACCTTGGCAGGAGACTCCACGATTACGAGTTTCTTACCAGTCTTTTCCTTGGCCTTGGGGGGCACAGCACTCCTTTAGACAACACGGACCTAGGACACCCATTTCCGGGCCCTGATCGATCCGCCATCGCAGCTTCGTTCTTCATGCCTACTCTATAAGCACATTTCCCGATGATCTTACACCGAAGAATCTGCGCTCCCTGAGCCGGGCATACTTATGATGATGCCTCCCCCATGCTCTGGTATTCGGGAAGCAATGAGATTAAGTAGAACATACGCCGCGAATCAATACTGCGTTCCTCGGCTGTTGCCTGTGCCTCGTATTCGTAGACCAGATCCAGCATTCTGCGGTTGAACTCGCGTTGCTTGGCTTCCGAGAGGAAGACCAAACCGCTAGTCAGCATCGGCGGACGATCCGGGTCCGGAGCGATTCCGGTCTTCGCTTCTGCCTCGCGCCGCTGGACTTCAGCATTGAGCCGGGTGCGGAATGCGTTCAATTGCACGTTCAAGTACGCAGTTTTGGCGTTCGCCGAGTCGATCTGCGTGTTCAGCTCTAGCCGTTCACCAGCCGCTCGCCACCGCCGCTCGCGTGCGTCTCCTTCGCTGGCAGCACGAATCACGTACCCGTACTTCTCCAGGGCCCGGAGGTGATAGCTCATGGCGCTAGGTGTCAGCGCACACAAGGATGCAAGTTCTGTAGCGGTGCGGGTGGTCTGCGAAGCAAAGAGCTCATCCAAGACGATCAGTCGAGCATCATGGGCCAACGCTCGAATCGCCTGAGGGTCAGTGATCGAGACAACTTGTGGGATTTCCGCCTCATCGCGCGAGGCGGCCCCACCTTGTTCCTCAATTGTGTTCCGTGTCATAGGGAAAAACTTTAGCGCTTGTTTCACATTTTCTGAAGCAGGCCATGTCGCAAGAGTCGCTTCACTGCTTCATAAAGCAGGTCCGCGAAGTCTTCTTGCCCTTCTCCAATCAAGGAATCCAACGCGTTGACTAGTTGCGATACCGACAAATCACCATCGCAGGCGGAAACAAATCCTGCCTGCGCGGTATCAAGCAATTCAGTACGGCGCAGCCCTGCCCCCTGCCGCAGCAAGATCACGCCGGGGTGCTCCGCCCCCGGACGCTGATGGCGCTCCTCAGTAACATCCTCGGCCACCAGCAGGTGCCAATCCTTGAACCCTTCATTGGCGGCGGCCAGCTGGTCGGACATGGCAATGTCCCGCTGCAGGGTCGGGGCCAGCGGCTGTTCCACCTGGTGCGAGATCTGCTCGTAGCGCTGCAGTACCGGATGGCCTGCGGCTGGACGGCGGAAGTACACCAGACCGAAGCCGATGGCACCCACGCCGCGGGACTCGAAGTCATCGAGGTATGCGTTGTAGGCGGAGATGTATGAAGTGCTGTCCTCGGTCTGGGAAGCGTCGCGCAGCCATGTCTCGGCGTAGCCGCTTGGCGTTGTTTGCTCGCGCTCGATCACCCATACGTCCAGCTGGTCGCCGAACCACTGGCGCACGCGGGCATCCCACGGCTGGTTGGATTCATCATCTAGGCGAGGAATCTCCCAGTTTGACAGCATTTGCATGCAGCCACCCGGCGCCAGGAAGCCAGGAGCCTGCTCGATCAAGGTGCTCACCAGCGTATCGCCGGCCATCCCGCCATCACGGTAGGTGAACCGGTCCTTGGCGCGCTCGTTGCTGCTTCGCGGGGTAATCACGAACGGCGGGTTGCTGGCGATCAGGTTGAAAGTGGATCCAGCCACCGGATCGAACAGGCTTCCCTGGAGCAGGGTGACCCGCGATTCGAGGTTATCCGGATCCAGCTCCAGGGCCTGGTAGTTGAGCATCAGGTTGAAGCGGGTGAAGCCCAGGGCTCGGGCCGACAGGTCTGTGGCCGTAACATGCTCCGCGTGCGATAGCAGATGGAACAGCTGGATGCCGCAGCCGGTACCCAAGTCCAGTGCGCGCTCGACCTTTTCGCGGATCGTGATCTGCGCCAGGGTCAGGGACGCCTGGCCAATGCCCAGCACATGGTCGGTGCGCAACACGCCGGGACGCTGGTGGGCACCCAGGTCGTGGGCCACCCACAATTCACCGTCAGCATCGGAGGAATGCAGCGCCAGGGCAATCTTGGCCCGGTAACCGGTAGCCCAGGACTCGATCAGGCCCAGCTTGAGCAATCCGTCGGTCTTCAATGTCGGGAAGGCGGCATTGATGGCCGCGTCTTCCTGGGTCTGGCCCATTTGGAAGAGGCGAACCACACAGGCAAGCGAGCTATCTGGCCTGCTACGATCCAGGTTTCGCAAGGCAGGGTGGAGCTGGTCGCGGGCAAATGCTGCCGCAGCTTCCTCACCAAGCAGCCCCGCAACATTTTCATAGTTGTACCCGACATCAGTGAGGTCTTTGGCTAGCGAGTCGATGAGCAGTTGATTGTAGCTCTGGGGAGCGTCATCAATGGAAGAAAATTCAGCAGCATTCACACCTCCAAGTCTACCGAGTAACTCAACGGGTGATAGCTAGGCCAGGCAAACTACGGCGACCTATGATGTGGGCATGACCCAAGTAACGGTGACCTATCTCCAGCAACTCGACTCCGCTGATGTCATTCGCTCGGCCAAGTCCTTGCCCGAGGACGCCCGGATCGAGCTGGCCAAGGAGATCACCCCGGAATTTTCGCGGTTTCTGTATCAGAGCGTGGGCAGCGAATTGAACTGGTCTGACCGCCTGGGTTCGACCCGAGACCAGTGGGACGAAGTGCTCCGACGCCCGGGCTCAGAAACCTGGGTGCTCTACCAGCACGGTGCTCCCCAGGGGTACGTGGAGCTCGTCACGGAAGTCGCGGACGCCGGCAGCGAGGTCGAGATCTTCTACTTCGGCTTATTTCCCGAAGCTACCGGCCGCGGCCTTGGCGGGGTGCTGCTCAGCGAAGCACTGCAACAGGCCTGGGCCCTGGGTTCACGATGGCCGCAGCTGCCTGAGGTCAGCCGGGTATGGCTGCATACCTGCTCACTGGACGGACCGGCGGCGCTACCGAACTACCAGGCGCGAGGGCTGAGAATCTACCGGACCGAGGTGGAACAGGTCGACGTCAAGGATGCGTCGCGCGGAATGTGGCCGAAGGTGACCGCATAGAAAACGCGGCCTGGACTTATGGAAAGTCCAGGCCGCGGTTGGTGAAAGCTGAAGTTAGGCGTCTACGGTGCTGCAGTCTGGGCAGCGGCGCAGTGCTTCGTCCTTTGCGCAGTCCTCGCAGAACAGGCGCAGGTTGCGGCAGGCCGGGTCCGAACAGTTCTCGAACTTGTTGGTTGGACCTTGGCAGCCCACGCATTCACCGATGGTGACAGCGTCTTCGGAGAATTCGGTATGCATGCGCTTATCGAAAACGTAGAGAGAGCCTTCCCATAGGCCTTCATCCCCGTACTTCTCGCCATAGCGGACGATGCCGCCCTGCATCTGGTACACCTCTTGGAATCCGCGTTTGACCATCAAAGCCGAAAGCACTTCGCAGCGAATGCCGCCGGTGCAGTAGGTGACCACCGGCTGGTCCTTCAGGTGGTCGTACTTGCCCGAATCCAGCTCGGCAACGAAATCGCGGGTGGTGTCCACTTCGGGGACAATCGCGTCCTTGAACTTGCCGATCTGCGCTTCGAATGCGTTGCGGCCATCGAAGAAATGGACCTTCTCGCTGGTCTTCTTCTTGTTGTCAACCAGCTCGTGAAGTTCTTCGGGGCGCAAGTGGGTGCCACCACCGACAACACCGTTCTCGTCAACTTCCAGTTCGCCAGGAGCGCCGAAGGTCACGATCTCGTCGCGAACCTTGACGGAGATACGCGGGAAGTCTTCTGCCGAACCTTCCGACCACTTGATATCCATCTTCTTGAAAGCTGGCAGTTCTCGCGTGGCCTTGACGTAGGCCTTGACTGCGGAGATCTCGCCACCAACGGTGCCGTTGATGCCGTCTTTGGAGATGATGATGCGTCCGCGCAAGCCCCAGCGCTCCAGCAGCGAGCGCTGCCAAAGGCGGATTGCCTCCGGGTCTGGGAGCGGAGTAAAAGCGTAATACAGAACAATACGATGAATGGCCACCCTACAATGTTAGTAGCTTTTGGCCGCGAAACGCCGAGGAAAAGAGCAATGTCACATTGATCTTTCCCGAAAATATCGAGCTCTCGGCCAGTGCAATAGTTCCAAGTAGGCAACGATTAGTTCAATGTCAGCTAATTCCTAGGAAAGACAAGGTAGGGTCAAATTATGGCATCAAACGCAAGCGATGAACTGATTGGCACCTGGGTAGCAGGCTGGGCTGGGGCTCGTGGTTATGAAACCCGCAACGAAGGACGGGTCCACGCTGCGCTGCGCCACGACACCACTGAAGACTGGGAATACGTCATCTATGGTCCCTCCAAAGAGGAACTCGCAGCAGTAGCCGAGACCCTGACGAAGCACCCGAACCGTCGGCTGACGGCTTTCGACGACTCCGCCGAGAATCTGGTTGCCATTGCGGCTGAAGTAGGCCTGCAGGTCACTGCCGATGACGAAGCACTGATGGTCACCGAACTAGCCGTGCACGACGTCGAGGTCCCACTGCCTGCAGACGGGTTCGTCTTCCAGATTGAACGCGATGGCACTCATGCCTACGTTTCGCTGCATCCCGAGGACAACCAGGAAGTCGTTGCGGCATCCGGCCATGTCTCAGCAGTTGGCGGATACGCAATCTTCGACCGCATCATCACCGGCGCCGATTTCCGCCGCAAGGGCCTAGGTACCCTGATCATGCGTGCGCTGGCTTCGCTGGCTCAAGAACACGATGTTGATCAAGGCCTGTTGATCGCTTCGGTCGATGGCCAGCAGCTTTACGCTTCGCTGGGCTGGACTTCGCTGGGCAAGGTTGTCATGTTCAAGGCCTAGGGCCTCCAAGATTACTCTTATCGCCGTGCTTGACGCTTCCGCGTCAAGCACGGCGATAGTCTTTAACTCCAGCAGTTCTCGGTCCGGAAGGCGTCCTCGTGAAGTCAGTGCGTTCTCTCTTAGATCCCTATGACCGGACCAATGATCCCGATGCTGTGGTGCACCGCCGCACCAGGACTGCCAAAGACGAGATCACCAGCCAATGGCCAGCGTGGCTCAGCGCTGAACTAGTTGGGATATTCCAGGGACTGGGCATCCAACAGCCTTGGCTACACCAGGCCCAAGCAGCCAACCTCATCCACGAGGGCCACCACACCATAGTTTCCACCGGTACCGCCTCAGGCAAGTCCATGGCCTACCTGATGCCAAGTCTGGAACAGTTGTACCAGGCGAAGGACAGCGGATTCAACGATGCTGATGCCGGTGCATCGGTGCTTTATATCTGCCCAACCAAAGCACTGGCAGCCGACCAGCTTTCCGCTGTGGAGTCCCTAGGCGTTCCCGGGGTCCGAGCCGCTCCCTACGATGGCGATACCGACCAGGCCACCCGTGCTTGGGTACGCCAGCACGCCAACTTCGTCTTCACCAACCCAGATATGCTGCACCGCGGCATCCTGCCCAACCATCCGGCCTGGTCCAGATTCTTCAAGCGCCTTCGCTACATCATTATCGACGAGGCCCATTCCTACCGTGGGGTCTTTGGCGCACACGTAGCCAACCTGATGCGCCGGTTGCGTCGCATTTGCGCCTATTACGGCAGCTGCCCGGTCTTCATCGGTGCGTCCGCGACGAGCTCAGACCCCGAAGCATCCTTCGGGCGTCTCATTGGGGCGCCAGCTCAAGCGGTGACCAATGATTTCTCCGCCAGCGGTGAACTGGTGATGGCCTTGTGGGAACCTCCGATGAGTGATCACCGCGGTGAAAACGGTGCGCCGGTACGGCGTACCGCCATCGCCGAGAGCGCTTCGATCCTCACCGATCTGATGGCTGATCATATTCGAACCATTGTCTTCATCAAGTCCCGCCGCGGTGCTGAAACAATCGCAACGCTCACCCGCAAGCATCTGGAAAAATTTGCACCGGATCTATCCGTCCGGCTTGCAGCGTACCGCTCGGGCTACTTGCCTAATGAACGCCGTGAGGTGGAAAAGCAATTGCGCAGTGGCGAGCTGCTGGGTGTCACCTCAACTTCGGCGCTGGAACTGGGTATCGATATTGCGGGGCTGGACGCGGTAGTGGTGGCTGGGTGGCCAGGCACCCGCGCATCGTTCTTCCAGCAAATCGGCCGTGCCGGACGTTCGGGCCAGGATGCGCTGGCGATCTTTGTCGCAGCTGAAGATCCGTTGGACACCTACCTGGCACATCATCCCGAAGCCATCTTCGATTTGGGTGTCGAAGCGACAGTCTTTGATCCGCAGAATAAGTATGTGCTTAGCGGCCACCTCTGCGCCGCCGCGCAAGAATCTCCCCTGCGCCCGGAGGAGTTGGAAATTTTCGGTCCGCAGACCGAACAGCTTCTGGATTCGCTGGTGCAACGCGGCTACTTGCGCCGGCGCCCGGCTGGATGGTTCTGGACGCATCCGCAACATGCGGCAGGGATGTTCTCCATTCGGGCCGATGGCGGTGGACCAGTGGACATCATCGATGCGGAAACCGGCGCTCTGCTAGGCACGATGGATTCCCCGCAAACGCATTATCAGGCGCATCCCGGGGCCATCTACGTCCATCAGGGTGCCAGCTACCATGTGGAAGAACTTGATGAGCAGAACCACGTGGTGATCGTGACTCGGGTGAATCCTGATTACTACACCACGGCGCGTGATCTCACCACGGTTGCCATTGATTCCGAGGAACGCAGCCGTAACCACCGAGAACTGACGATTCATTTCGGTGAAGTCACTGTGACCACCCAGGTCGTGTCTTTCCAGCGGAAGTCGGTGGCTTCTAATGAAGTGCTGTCCGAAGAACCGTTGGAGCTTGAAGCCCGGGATCTGAATACCAAGTCCATTTGGTTCACCCTGACCGAGCAGCGATTGCTTCGAGCTGGTTTGGAGGTAGATCAGTTCCCCGGAGCCTTGCATGCTGCCGAGCATGCCATGATCGGGTTGCTGCCGCTGGTTGCTACCAGCGACCGTTGGGATATCGGCGGAGTATCCACTGCGCTACACATGGATACCGGCCATCCGACAATTTTCGTCTATGACGCGCAGCCTGGCGGTGCTGGATTCGCCGAGCGTGGTTTCGAGCGCTTCACCGATTGGATCCGGGCCACCCGGGATGCCATCGAGGCCTGCGAATGCCAGCACGGCTGCCCAAGCTGCGTGCAGTCCCCCAAGTGCGGTAACCGCAATAATCCATTGGACAAGGCTGGAGCGATCTTGCTGTTGACGGCCGTGCTTGACGACGTGGAGCCAGCGCACCACCGCTAACCGCTTCCGCCATGCTCACCGCCCCGGTGCATCCAGTGGCGGTGCTCCCGCCCGTGCCTGGGCTTCGGCCAGATACAGTTCTATGCCCAGGGCACGGAATCCGACAGGAACGTTAGTCGTAACGCGCACCGACTGGCCGTCGGGTTCCACCGTGCATGCTGCCAGCAGTGCACCGTTGGATTCGGCCAACAACGCCGCAACTGTGCAGGGGTCCCCGGGGCGCAACCCGCGGGCCGTATCCGCAGCAGCCAGCGCCGACAGATCGGCGGCGCTGGCAGCCTGCATCGCGGCTCGGGTTGCTGCAACCCATGCTAAAACGGCACCGGCAATTAGCAGTGCAACAACCACGAGCGCTGTTGCCATGACCGTTCCGCTACCCTGTTCGCTTCGAAGGCTCCGCCGCTTTTTCATTCGACGGCCACACTGGCTTGTCCATGGATTTGAAGGCTGCCAACGATTGGAAGGCTCACCGATTTGCTGACGTGAACCTGCCAGTAGCCGTTGGCTGTTGAGAGCGAGAAACGGGCTTGGCTTCCTGCCAGCCTCACGCCGCTGGCGCGAGCGGTTGCATCGTCCTCGCCGCGGGCCAATTCCCTGGCCATGGCACCGGCTGCCTGCTGAACTTGGATCTGCTGGATCCCGACGACACCCAAGCACAAACCCAAGGACAGCATCATGGCAACCGCGGGTAGCAGCACCGCAAATTCGGCGGTACTGCTACCCGATTCGTCGCTGAAGCTCATGGCCTACAGCGACAGCGCTTTAGTAATCAGGCCCATCAGCATGCCACGTACGTCGCCGCTGGACAGGATGCTGATCAGCAAGCCGGCAAAAGCCACGGCAGCCAGCGTGACCATAGCAAATTCGGCGGTGGTGGATCCCTGCTCTTCTCGCAGCAGATCCCTGATTTCCCGGAACCGTCGGTTCATTGTGTTGTCCTTTCTAGACTGTCATCCCCGGCGTCGATACCGTGGATGTTGTGCTTCTACCATCGGCGAGCGCCGCGGGCAGCAACATGGGTTTCCTACGAGCTGGGCATAACCTTCGGCCGGGGATTACTGGTAGCTGGGGAATAGCGCGATGATCAGTGGAACCACGCCCAGGGCGATGAAAGCCGGCAGTGCGCAGGCCCCTAGAGGCAGTACGAGCCTGGTACCGAATTGTGCTCCGAGGCGCGCGACTTTCTGTGCATGTT
Source organism: Glutamicibacter sp. NPDC087831 (assembly GCF_044742845.1). NCBI lineage: Bacteria > Bacillati > Actinomycetota > Actinomycetes > Micrococcales > Micrococcaceae > Glutamicibacter > Glutamicibacter sp. NPDC087831. The sequence continues at coordinate 130,974 of NZ_JBIUVH010000001.1, read as the reverse complement.
CACGGCGTTGCAGAATCGCGGTATTTCGTAGCAGATTGGCTGCCGGCGCTCCGGTCATGTGGGCAAAGTGCAGTGCTTTCCGCAGCGGGTCGAGCCAGGGCGGAACGGCTTCCCAGGCTTTGTCCCACGCCATGTTCATTTCCAAGCAGCGCGCTACGCTGCGCAGCACCGCGCACTGTTCAATGCTGTGACCGAGCAGATCGAGGATCTCGGTGATGGGCATCCCCGAGTCCAACAGGCTGGCGCTCAGATCCAGGATCAGCTCGACAGGTTTTTCATCTTCCTGCCGTCTTTTCCCAAGGCACTGCGGCGCCTTGCCTTCTCGACTTTTCGAGTTGGGCCGTCCTAATGCCAAAGCGATGGAAAGCGCCCCTAGAAGCAGAATCAGAACGATCATGACAGTGCCTGGCTAGTGGTTGCCTGCATGAGCCGCCGGCACCAGATCCGGTTGGCGATCCACAGCAATGCTCCAATGAGCACGCTGAGTTGCGCCGCCCATGATCGGCCTATTGTGCCCAGAACATCAATGCCCACAAGCAGACCGAATCCAAACCCGACTAGTGGAAGCCATGTCAGCAACTTAGTCGTTGCTTTCGGGCCAGCCATAGCCGCCTCGAATGCTTGCTGGGCTACTAGGGCGCATTCGAGGTCTTCGGCTAGCCGTTCCAGCACATCGGCAAGGCTTGCGCCGCTGCGTTCGGAGAGTTCCAGGCACCAGTGCAGTCGTCGCACCGCTGGACCTTGTCCCTGCTCCGCCGGAAGACCGGGTCCGGGAGCGCTGTTGCTTAGCCGATGCGTTGCTTGGAGGTCTTTGAGCGCTCGGATGATGTTCCCGCTGTCGTCCTCGGCCTCCAGCAACGCATCAACTGCGGGATGGAAATCCAATCCGCTTCGGAGCAGCGCCGAGAGTTCACGAATGATGCGGGCATCGGTGCTCAGTACCTGGTCATCGTCCGTGTGGCGTTCCGCCCCGCGATCCCGGAGCCTGCGCAGGGAACCCGCTTTGATTTTGCTTGCCGGGTGCGCGGGGATCCACAGCCACAAGGCCAGTGCGCCAAAGATGAGGATCAGCATTGGTCAACGCTCCTTGGCGTGCTCATCGCCTAGCGCCTTGGCAATGGTGCACGTGAGCGATGGGCCAAATCTGTTCGCCAGAAAGTTGTGCCCGTAGTCGGCCAGCGGTTCGGCGGCGTCCAGGTCTATCAGGCGCCGCATGTGCATCTGGCCATCGCTACCGGTGTCCAGGCATCCAAGGGCCACCGGTCCGCGCTGCCCTTGGCTCCCCCTGTTCATGTGAATGACAAGATCCAAGGCGCTGGAGGCCTGCAACGAAGTCGCCTGCACGCTCCATCCGGCGAGCGCACCCAGCGCCGCCAAGCGGGCCGGAACTGACTGCGGGTTGTTGGCGTGCATGGTGCCTGCGGCTCCCTGATGCCCCGTGTTCATGGCTGCCAGAAAATCGCGTATTTCCTCCCCACGGCATTCGCCAACGACCAGACGGTCAGGGCGCATGCGCAGGGCTTGGACAACCAAATCCTTCAGCTGCACCTGGCCGGCAGATTCGACGTTGGCCGACCGGGTTTGCAAGGACACAACATGCGGGTGCGGTACATGCAGTTCTTGCGAGTCTTCCACGATGACCAGACGGTGCCGCGGATTGGCTTCGGCAAGCATGGCTTGCAGGAGGGTAGTTTTGCCGCTGCCTGTTCCTCCGGTAATCAGGAAGTTCATCTGGCGTTCCACGATGGCTTGAAGCAGCGGTAGCCAGAACCCGTTCGATCCTTCCAGGACGGTGCCCAGTTCGAGCTGGGCACTGCGCTTGACGCGAATCGAGATCAGTGGTCCGGCTGTGGCAATTGGAGGCAGTACAGCGTGGACGCGGTAATTCTTCAAGCTCATGTCCATGAACGGGCTAGCTGAATCGAGCCGTCGGCCCGCAAGGGTTGCAAGATGGACGGCCAGGGTCCGAACCTGCTCTGGGGAAGAAAACCGGAATTCGGTGGGCTGCAGGCCGGCCGGAGAATCCGTCCAGACCATCCCTTGCCCGTCGACCAGGACATCGGTCACCTCGGGCCGCTGTGCGAAAGGCTCGAGGATTGATAATCCTGCCACTTCGTTCTGCAGCGATTCCAGCGATTGTGCGGCACCTTGGGAACCCAGAGCCGCGCCGGAGTCGTGAACGGCTCCTGCCAAGGCAATCGCATCAAGCTGCCCGCCGGTGAGCAATGCGCGTTCACGCACGGATTCAAGGATTTTGGCATCCAGCACAGGCCCGCCCGTTGATGGGTTGGCGTTGTGGCTATGCCGGCCCGGGCTCATGGGTGCTGCTCCTTCATTTGCGGTATCAGGCAGAGGTTGGACAGGTGCTGGCGCAATGCCCGGGATTTGAAACTGTCGTATAATTGGCCGCGCTCGATCGCTTTGCTGATCCGGGGAAAATCGGGGAAGGCACCAAGAATCTGAGGAAAACCCGCAGGGGTGCTGCGTAGTTTCTGTTCCCCGCACAGCACCACTTCCCCAGAGGCTGGCACGGTCAGCGAACTGACAGTGGCGATATTCCGGTCTATGAATTGGTTCAGTGCCAGCCGTTGCGGATGCGGTGCGCGCCCGGCATCCACTACGACCAGATCGAATCCTTGCCGGGCGGCGGCCAGCAGGCGGATCACCAGCTGGTCCTCCAGCTCATGCGTTCTGCTTGCCTGGGACCAGGTCAAGATCGCGGTATCGCGAAGCTTCGGCAGCGTTTCAGCCAGTTGATGAGCAGCAAGCGCGCCACCGGATTGCCGCAATTCTTCCCATCCAATTCCCGTTGGCGGTTGGGTGCAAACCAGCGGCCAAGCGCCCTGGGAATGCGGATCCAGATCAATCATGGCGCTGCGAAGACCACTTAATGTCCCGGCATGCGCCAGCAACAGGGCCAGGGTCGTTGTTCCCAGCCCGCCTGCTGTGGAATGCAGTGCCAGTGTGTGTCCATGCCCTGCCCTCATGGCCCATAGACCCAGGTACTCGCCGAGCCATTGGCTGGCCGAGGGCAAAACTGCCACCCTTGCCTTGGGAATTCTGCTGGCCAAGCTCCACACGATGGCCTCGCCATCTTCCAGACCGACCAGGACATCCACCGGCCGGCTCGTATTTTCGGCTAGTGCTGCCATGTCGCTGCCCCACAGCACCGGCCCAGAACCATCGGCGGGCAGCAGCTGCGGGTCGGTGCATTTGTTGATTCTCACCGCCGCGCCGACCGCGATCACTGCGCATCGCTCAATAATCCGTGCATCGTTGCTCACGATGGTGCAGATCGGTTCATCTTCCGCCGTGTGGTCAGCCGCTGCCGGCCTCCTGGTGCTGTTCGGAGGCGCCTGCGCGAAATCCAGTTCAGTCATCACGAATCGTTGGGTGTCCTTCAGCGGTTTAGCCGATGAGGACTCTGATAGCCATTTCATGCATCGAGCGTGGCATCTGCCTAATCATTTGCGTGCCGCTCGCCAACCAACTGGGGATATCGGCCGCTGGCACGGCACAATAGATCCATGAGTGCCATCGCTTTCCTTGCTGCCGATCCTGATGGCTATGCCCTGATCGATCTTCGCGACCAGTATTCTGGCAACTCGCTGCAGCCGGTCGTCTCGGTATCCCGGGATGATTTTGCCGGATTTGTTGCCGAAATCGAAGCACGGCATTCGCCCCGATGGGCCATGCTCCGCACCACCCCGTGGATGCAGCCACTTGTTTCTGCGGGTGTTCATCTGGCCAAGGCCTGCATTCTCTCCTTGGCCCAACGCATCTTGCACCGCTCGCCGCTGAGTGAGGAAAAGCTCGAAGACTTCGATCTTGAACGACCAGTTCAGGCTCACGAAAGGGCCAACCAGGATGCGCTCTTTGCCGCCCCGACCTCCGGCGAATCCCTTTCCGAGCTCGTAGCCATGTACGTTGCCCAGCGCAAGGCGTTGCCGCAGGATCCCAGCACCCGTCAGCGTCTGGAATTATTGATCCACGCCGAATCGGTAGGTGCGTTGATTGCCTGCGAGATGGAAGCGGCCGGTTTGTCGTGGGATGAAGCCGGACACCGCGCCCTGCTGCGCGAGCAATTGGGCGAACGCGTATCCGACTATGGACGGCCGCCGAAACTCGAGGCCAAGGCCCAGCAATTGGCCAAGGCATTAGGCAGTCCCGGGCTCAACCCGGATTCGCCGCAGGAGCTGTTGCGCGCCCTGCATAAGGCCGGTTTCGCGGTGAGCTCGGTGCGGGCCTGGGAACTGGAGCAGATCAAGCATCCATTGATTTCTGAGGTTCTTGAATACAAGAAACTCTCGCGTCTTGCCAGCACCCATGGTGATGCGTGGTTGGATCAATGGGTGAAAGGCGGCCGTTTCCATCCGCATTATGTGCTGGGAACGGTGACTTCAGGACGCTGGGCCGCTTCTGGTGGCGGGGCGCTCCAATTGCCGCATTCCATCCGGCAGGTCGTGCGCACCCGTCCCGGCTCGACGTTTGTGGTGGCCGACGGGAGGCAACTGGAACCTCGAATCCTGGCAGCTATTTCCAATGACCAGCAATTGCAAAAAGCAGGCCAGCAAGATGACCTGTACCAGTGGCTGCTCGATGCCCAGCTCGTGGCTTCCCGAGATGAGGCCAAGCTGGGCATGCTCTCGGTCATCTACGGCGGTGGCGGCGGTGCTTCAGGTGCAGTGGGTGCGGCCCTGACCCGCAGTTTTCCCACCGCCATGCATTTTGTCGAACAGGCAGCTCTTGCCGGCGAGCAAGGTGAAGGCGTGCGCAGTTTCCTCGGCCGCGGCTGCCCGCCAGCCGATGAGCAGTGGCTGCAGGCGCAGAAAGCTACCAACGATGAAGCATCGCAGCGGGCTGCTGACGGCGCGGCGAGAGCCCGCGGCCGGTTCACCAGGAACTTTGTCGTACAGGCGACCGCCGCGGAGTGGGCTTTGGTGTGGATGGGCCACGCACGGCACCTGATCCATCAGGCCGGGTGGAGCCAGACCTGCCGCCAGGTGTTCTTTGTCCATGACGAAATCGTCTTTGAATGCCCCACCGAATTGGCTGGGCAACTGCAGGAGCTCATCCGGCATGCGGCCATGCTCGCCGGGCGTTCCCTGTTCGGCCAGGCCTCGCCGCGCTTCCCGGTCAGTGTTGCGATCTCCGGGAACTACGCGGATGCGAAGTAGCCGGCTTCAGGCCATGCGCAGTTCACGGCGGTTGTTCCACGGCTGGGTCCAACCCAGCTCGTTGAACAGCCTGTCCAGCACGATCGCGGTGAAGCCCCAGATGATCCGGTCTTCAAAATCGAAGGCCGGGGACTTGAACTTCTGATTGCCGCGCTGCACCACGCCGGTCAGGCGATTCCTCGGCTCCAGCAGGTGCGCCACCGGGGCGCGGAATACGCCGGCGCTTTCGGCCGGGTCAGCCGGATAAACCCTGGATTCGGTATGCCACCAGCCAATCACCGGGGTGACCAGGAAGTTCGAAACCGGCAATTCGGTTTCCCCCAAGGTGCCCAGGACCTCGATCCCGGAGGTGTCCACGCCAGTTTCCTCCCACGCCTCGCGCAAGGCGGCGTCGGCAACGCTCGAATCCTCCTGGTCGATCCCGCCTCCGGGGAAAGCGATCTGGCCCGCGTGCTTGCGCAGGGTCGCGGCGCGCTCCACGAACAGCACGTCCAGATCGCCGGCCCGGGAGTGCGGCTCCAGGGCCGCTTCGCCGGCAGCACCGAACAGGATCAGTACCGCGGCACGGCGTGCAGCACCGAGCTCGATATCGCTCATCACCCATTCGCTGGGCAGTTTCTGCGTTGCCCCGACCTGTGCCGTGTGGCGGGCAATTACTTTTTCCAGTTCCAAGCGCGCGCTCATGCGTCCAATCCGTATCCTTCAGCCCTCAGCTCGCGGCGGGTTGCGCCGGCGATCATTTTCGCCAGCAATTCTTCCCGTCCTGGTGCGAGCTCATACTTGAGGAACGCTGTGGCCTTGGCAGGTATTTCCTCGCCGATGCCGAACGAGGGGCAAAGCTTGGCGATGGCGCAGGCCCCGCAGGCAGGTTTGCGCGAGTGGCAGACGCGGCGGCCATGGAAGACCACGCGGTGGCTGAGCATCGTCCAGTCGCGTTTTTCGAACAGTTCCCCCACCGCGTGCTCGACCTTGACCGGATCGGTTTCATCGGTCCACCCAAAGCGGTTGGCCAGGCGCCCGAAGTGGGTGTCCACGGTGATTCCGGGAACACCGAAGGCATTTCCCAGCACGACGTTGGCGGTTTTGCGTCCCACCCCGGGAAGCTTCACCAGCTCTTCGAGCTTGGCTGGCACTTCTCCGTCAAAGCGTTCAACCAAGGCGGCGGATAGCCCGAGCAGGGAGTCCGTCTTGGCGCGGAAGAAACCGGTGGGGCGGATCAGCTGCTCAAGCTCGCCCCGTTCGGCTTGGCTCATTGCGTGGGCGTCCGGGAAACGGGCGAAGAGCGCTGGAGTGATGGCATTGACCCGCACGTCGGTGGTCTGCGCGGAGAGCACGGTGGCTACCAGCAGTTCGAAGGGGTTCTCGAAGTCCAGTTCGGGCACCGCGTAGGGGTAGGCCTTCGCCAGTTCCCGGTTGATCTTGCGTGCCCGGCGCTTCAGCCCCAGCTCGGTTTCGTTGTCCAATTTCTTCGCCACGCTTTAGATCGTGTCATGAGGGCGTGAAGTTTTCACCCTTGGACACCACCTTGGCGTGCTGTTCATCGCGTGCAGCTAACCGCTCGGCGCACAAAATACCCCATTTCCCCTTTCCCGGTGACACAAAGCACACCGGCCCTGCTGGAGGATGTAACTTTGATCACAGGGAAATATTTGTGACTACGCGGAAGGACGCGAACCCAGTGAGTGATTCGAAAACCTTGGATAACCTGTCGACCGAAACCCGTTCCTTTGCCCCGAGCAAGGACTTCAGCGATCAGGCCATCGCAACGCAGGCCCGCTACGACGCAGCCAAGGCAGACCGCTTGGGCTATTGGGCGGACCAGGCACGCCAGGTACTGACCTGGGACACCGATTTCACTGAAACCTTGGACTGGTCGCAGGCACCGGTGGCCAAGTGGTTCGTCGGCGGCAAGCTCAACGCGGCCTACAACGCGCTGGACCGCCATGTGGAAAACGGCCTGGGCGACCGCGTCGCCATCTACTTCGAAGGCGAGCCGGGCGATACCCGCACCTACACTTACGCGCAGCTGACCGAAGAGGTCAAGAAGGCCGCCAACGCTTTCGAATCCCTGGGCGTGGCCAAGGGCGACCGCGTGGCCGTCTACCTGCCAATGATCCCGGAAGCCGTCATCACCATGCTGGCCTGCGCCCGCATTGGCGCCATCCACTCGGTGGTCTTCGGCGGCTTCTCCGCCGACGCGCTGCGCAGCCGCATCGATGATGCGGACGCCAAGCTCGTGGTCACCGCCGATGGCACCTGGCGCCGCGGCAAGCCGTCCTCGCTGAAGCCGGCAGTCGATGCGGCGCTGGAAGCACCGGGCCACACCGTGGAAAACGTTCTGGTGGTCAAGCGCAACGGCGAGCCCACCGAATTCGGCGCACTGGACAAGTGGTGGGATGACGTCGTCGGCACCGCCGCCACCGAGCACACTGCGGTAGCCCACGACTCCGAGCACCCGTTGTTCGTGCTGTATACCTCGGGCACCACTGGCAAGCCCAAGGGCATTGTGCACACCACCGGCGGCTTCCTGGCCCAGGGCGCCGTGACCCACCGCGACACCTTCGATTTGCACCCGGAAACCGACGTGTACTGGTGCACCGCGGACATCGGCTGGGTGACCGGCCATTCCTACGTCACCTACGCGCCGCTGGTCAACGGCGCCACCCAGGTGATCTACGAGGGCACCCCGGATACCCCGCACCAGGGCCGCTGGTGGGAACTGGTGGAAAAGTACGGCGTCACCATCCTGTACACCGCGCCCACCGCAATCCGCACCTTCATGAAGTGGGGCCGCGAGATCCCCGATGGCTACGACCTGTCCTCGCTGCGCGTGCTGGGTTCGGTGGGCGAACCGATCAACCCGGAAGCATGGATGTGGTACCGCGATGCCATCGGCACCAACAACGGCAAGAACGGCGAGCGCAAGGAACACCCGGCCCCGATCGTGGACACCTGGTGGCAGACCGAAACCGGCGCGCACATGATCGCTCCGCTGCCGGGCGTCACCGCAACCAAGCCGGGTTCGGCCCAGGTGGCCGTGCCGGGCATCGCCATTGACGTGGTGGATGAAGCCGGCGAATCCGTGGCCGACGGCGAGGGCGGCTTCCTCGTCATCCGCGAGCCGTGGCCAGCGATGCTGCGCGGCATCTGGGGCGACATGGAACGCTACAAGGACACCTACTGGTCGCGGTTCGAGAACATGTACTTCGCTGGCGACGGTGCGAAGAAGGACGCCGATGGCGATATCTGGCTGCTGGGCCGCGTGGATGACGTGATGAACGTCTCCGGGCACCGCCTGTCCACCACCGAGATCGAGTCCTCGCTGGTCGCCCACCCATACGTGGCAGAGGCCGCCGTGGTGGGAGCGAAGGACGAGACCACCGGCGAGGCCGTGGTGGCCTTCGTGATCCTGCAAACCGAGCCGGCGGAAGGCGAGGATGTGGTGGCGACCCTGCGCAACCACGTGGGCAAGGACATCGGCCCGATCGCCAAGCCGAAGCATGTGCTGGTGGTTCCGGAACTGCCTAAGACCCGCTCGGGCAAGATCATGCGCCGCCTGCTCAAGGACGTGGCCGAGGGCCGCGAGGTCGGCGATGCCACCACGCTGTCCGATTCAACGGTGATGAGCCAGATCGCGCAGTCCATGGGCAAATAGCCTCAGCACGCCCCAGTGCAGCAAGCCGCCGTGGGGGGGGGGGGGGGGGGGGGGGGGGGGGGGGGGGGGGGGGGGGTGGGGGGGGGGGGGGGGGGGGGGGGGGGGTGGGGGGGGGGGGTGGGGGGGGGGGGGGTGTGGGATAGCT
>NZ_JBIUVH010000001.1:0-121987 GCF_044742845.1 Glutamicibacter sp. NPDC087831 | reverse complement strand
GCGCGCGCCCGGGCGTGGGGGGCGCCCGCCCCCCCCCGCCCCCCCCCCCCCCCCCCCCACAGAAACGAAAAAAAAACCCCCCCCCCCCCCCCCACAACACCCCCCCCCCCCCCCCCCCCCCCCCCCCCCCCCCCCCCCCCCCCCGCCGCCGCCCCCCCCACGGCGGCTTCTTGTATTACGGGGCCAAAGAATTCGGGCGGGAATTTCCCGGTTGTGTAATAGATTTGAGTTCATGACTGAGAACGCATCGAACACCATCTTGCTGCTCAACGGCCCCAACCTGAATCTGCTGGGCACCCGGGAGCAGGAAATCTATGGCCACGACACCCTGGCCGATGTTGAGCAGCTGGCCCGGGAAACCGCTGCGGCCCTCGGCTTCGAATTGCGCGCCTTGCAGTCCAACCATGAGGGTGTGCTCATCGACGCGATTCACGATGCCCGCACTACCGCAGCCGGCATCATCATGAACCCCGGCGCATTCACCCATACATCTGTGGCTATTGCCGATGCCATCAGCGGCGTGCAGTTGCCAGCCATCGAGGTGCACATCTCGAACGTGCACAAGCGTGAAGCGTTCCGCCACCATTCCTTCATCTCGCCGGTAGCCAGCTCGATCATCATCGGTGCGGGCGTGCACGGCTACAAGCTGGCGGTTCAGCAGCTCGCGCATTTGCTGGGCAAATAGCCGCAAGCCCTAGCCGGTGACGCAGTCGCCTGTTTTGATGCTGGTGCGCCGATCGCCGCCCAGCTCCATGGCGTTCTCGATCTCTTCGAGGCTCAGGGCGAAGCCGACCTCGTCATCGCTGCGCGACTTGGCGAAGATCAAGCCCACCGCGTCGCCGGATTCATCCAGCAGCGGTCCGCCGGAATTGCCCTGGGCTACTTCCGCGGTGAGCTGGTAGACAGAGATTCGAGATGGGTCCGCGCCATAGATATTGGCAATGGAGACGAAGGCACGGGAAGCGATCAAGGCTCCGCGGATCTGCTGCGGGCCGCCCGCTGGGTGCCCGACAAAGGTTGCCGAGTCGCCGCGCATCAGGTCATCAGCGGCGAGGTCGATAGGCTCTGCCTCCAGCCCTTCGACGTAAAGCAGCGCGATGTCGGCCTTGGGATCGAAATAAACAACCTTTCCGCGGTGAACTTCGTCACCGCCGACCTCCACGGTTGCCGCGCTCAATCCGGCGACCACGTGCGCGTTGGTCATGACCAGCTCGTGGTCGACAACGAAGCCTGAGCCGGTCAGGTTCACACCGCATTGCACCGCGGTACCGGAGATCTTGGCGGCCGATTGGGCAGCGGCCAGCTGCAGGTCGTTAGCTGCCCATTCGGTGTTGGCCGGCGCCTGGACCGGGGGCGCGAAAGGCTCCAGGAATGCGGGGAGGGTTTCGGCGATCACCTTGGAGCGTGCGGTGGAAATCGCGGCATCGACAAACTCGGGTGTCAGGCCACGAATCGAGTCGATCATCTTGGACTTGCTGATCTCCAGCGAAAGCCTTGGAATACCCATGCTTGAAGTGGAAAAGGCCAAGCCACCGATGATTGTGGCGGTAATGAACACCGACAGCACGCCACCGGCAATGCGGTCCGCGGCACGCAGGAAATCGACATTCATCCAGTGGCGGATGCGGGTTGCAATCACCCGTCCCAGAGCTTGCCCGAGAATGATCAGCACGGCTGCGGTAGCTATCATCAGGCCGACCCGCCACCAGGGGTTCGTGGCGAAGGTGGAAACCAGCGGGATGGCGAAGAATGCGGCGACGCCGCCGACAATCAGGCCGAGCATGTCGCCAATGGTCAGCAGAAAACCTCGACGAACTCCAACAACGAAAAACGTCAGCAAAACAGCGCAGATGACTACGTCGAGCCAGCTGAAAATTCCGAGCACCAAGACCCCAGTTCATTCATAAAGTTCGTATAGACCCAAGGTACCCTTAGAAGCTGATGGATTTCTGCGAGCAGATTCGCGAGTTTTAGTCGAATGTGCGTGATTTTCAACATTTTCTTGGTTAAACCACGTGTGGAAACTGTCACATTGTTACCGAATACGGCACAATGAAGTAAGCGCCTACTACTGTTGACAGGAGATTTAATGGATATCGAGGTACTGCGTCGCGCGCCACTGTTTGCGTCGCTTGGTGATGAAGTATTCGCCGCGCTAACCGAAGAATTGACCGAGGTTGATCTCTCCCGCGGCGCATCGGTGTTCCGTGAAGGCGATCAGGGTGACCGTCTGTACTTCATCGTTTCGGGCAAGATCAAGCTGGGTCGCACCTCTTCGGATGGTCGCGAGAACCTGATTGCTGTTCTTGGCCCAGGCGAACTGTTTGGCGAGATGGCATTGTTCGATCCACACCCACGCAACGCAACTGCAACCGCCGTGTCCGAGACCCGCTTGGCGGGCCTGAGCCACGAGAACATGCGCAAGGCTATCTTGAACTCCCCTGAGGTCTCGATCCAGCTGCTGCAGGCTCTGGCTGCACGTCTGCGTCGTACCAATGAGTCCCTGGCCGATCTGGTCTTCTCTGACGTTCCTGGCCGTGTTGCCAAGGCTCTGTTGGATCTGGCTGACCGCTTCGGTCGCCCAGCTACCGACGGCATCCTGGTTGCCCACGAACTGACTCAGGAAGAGCTGGCTCAGCTCGTTGGTGCTTCCCGCGAAACCGTGAACAAGGCTCTGGCCGAGTTCGTGCAGCGCGGCTGGCTGCGCCTGGAAGCACGCGCCGTCGTGATCCTGGATATCCAGCGTCTGCGCCAGCGCTCGCGCTAAACCGCAGTGATGCAAACAGGCCGGGAATCCTTCAAGGATTCCCGGCCTGCTTTGTTTAAGTTCTGCTCTCAGTGCCCGGCAGTAGTCTGCCATGGGCGGGAGGATTCAGCGCTCATGGAGCCAAGGACTTCCAGATAGTAAATGCCATCGCGCACCAGCAGGTCCGGATGCTTGAGATTCAACGAACGGGCCCGCGAAAGGTAGGCGACCACTCCATTGGCCTCCGCCATGGCTTCCAGGATCATTTCCACCGCCGGGTAGCTAATCTCCGAGAGCGCGAGGTTCACTGTGTTGGGTTGGCCAACGCTGTCCCCCAGCTCGCTGGTGCTGCGTTTGGCCAATATTTCCCCGGCGGCACACCAGCGCCCCCATTTGCCTTTGCCGCGCAGCAAGGCAGCCTCCTGGCGGTTGGGCACGGTGGCAGTGAAGTACCAGGTGTCGAAGCGGCGCAGGGCAAAGTTCGGGTTGAGCCAGTGGGATACCCGACGCAAAAGGTCTGTGCGCAAGCCCAGTCCGCGGCGGCGCAGGAATTCGTCGAAGGCCAGGTCCTGTCCGGCGATTGCTTCGCGGGCGGTCATCCAGTCTTCTGCATCGGTCATTTCGACCACGGATTGCTCATCGGTGCCGGCCAGCAGGATTCCGGTCTCTTCGAAAAGCTCGCGGATGGCGCAAACGATGTATGCCTGCGCCAACTGCTGGTCCAGCATGTCCATGCGCTTGGACCATTGGGACAGGCTCGGACCGAACCATTGGTAGGTGGCACGGTCGCTCGCCTCGTGGCTGCCGCCTGGAAAGGCCACGTTGCCCAGTGGGGAGCCCCCGGGGCGATAAGTCAGATAGGTCTCCACGCCGTGGGAAGAATCCCTCACAAGGCAGATGGAGGACGCGCGCCGCGGGGTGCGCGGCGTGCGCGAACCGAAAGAGAACCAGTTTTCGGCGGTGGCAATTTGATGCGGTGGCAAATCAAAGAGCCGGCGCACCATACCGCTGCGCGGCCCCGCCGGGAATGCCCGTCGGGACCGCGCAGCAGGAATCTGGCTTGAATTACTCAAATTCGGCGATGACCTCGACCTCGACAGGTGCATCCAGCGGCAGAACGGCAACGCCGACGGCCGAGCGTGCGTGCAAGCCTGCATCGCCGAGTACCTCGCCGAAGAACTCCGATGCCCCGTTGATGACGCCTGGCTGTCCGGTGAAGTCCGGTGCCGACGACACGAAACCGACAACCTTCACGATGCGCTTAATGCGATCTAGATCACCAATTTCGGCCTTGATGGCGGCTAGCGCGTTAAGCGCAGCGGTCTGCGCCTGGGCCTTCGCCTCCTCGGCCGAAACCTCGGCACCAACCTTTCCAACGGCTGTGAGTTCACCCTTAATCAGCGGAAGCTGGCCAGAGGTGTAGACATAGTTGCCGGTGGTAACGGCTGGCAGGTAGGCGGCTACCGGCTTTGCCACAGCTGGCAAGGCATGACCGAGCTCGGCCAGACGAGCCTCGACACGCGAGGAAGTAGCTTCTTGCATGGGATTTCTCCTTCAGTAAATGTTGTTGCTAGTTACGCTTTCGGACGCTTCATGTAGGCCACTGGAGATGAGCCGTTGGGGCCTGGAACCACGGTTACCAGCTCCCAGCCATCGTCACCCCACTGGTCCAAAATCTGCTTCGTAGCGTGAATCAAAAGCGGCAAAGTGGCGTATTCCCATTTAGTCATACTCGATACGTTAGCGCGTCCTTGTAAACTAGTGGGTATGGCAGCCAAGAAGTCCCCTTTTTTTGATACCGCTACCACCCTGGGAAAAGTCGTTGCATTCTTCGGAATCAGCGCCCTGTGTGGTGTGCTCGCAGCAGGCATGCTCGTGCCCATTGCAGCTATCGCAAAAACCGGTTTGACCACCGGTAACAACATCGTCAGCGCGCTCCCGAGCTCGTTTGAAAAGCTCCCCATCCCGGAGCCTTCCACGATCCTTGACGCTGATGGCAAGGCCATTGCGAACTTCTACCAGCAAAATCGCCAGCCTGTGAAGCTAGATGACATCTCGCCAAACATGCGAAAGGCGATCATCTCGGTGGAAGATGAGCGTTTCTACGAGCACAAGGGCATCGACCCCAAGGGCATCGCCCGTGCAGTAGTTGGCAACCTCACCTCTTCGAGCCGCTCTGGTGCTTCCACCCTGACCCAGCAGTACGTGAACAACCTGCTAGTGAATAACCAGGTGCTCACCGGTTCGGACGAATCCACTGTTTCCGGCCAGAAGGGCTACTCGGATAAGATCCGCGAGCTGAAGTACGCGGTGGCCATCGAGAAGGAAATGTCCAAGGACCAGATCCTGGAGGGCTACCTGAACCTGGTGCTCTTCTCGGGTCGCGAGTACGGCGTGCAGGCTGCCGCTCAGCACTTCTACTCAACCGATGCCAAGGACTTGAACGTGCAGCAGTCGGCCATGCTTGCCGGCATGGTCCAGCTGCCAAACGTCTACAACCCGATCAACAACCCTGAGCGATCCATCGACCGCCGAAACAAGGTGCTGGGCAACATGTACCGCACCGGCGCAATCACCAAGAAGGAATACGACAAGGCGGTGAAGTCGGACCTGGAACTGGATCCGCGCACGTCCCCTTCCGGTTGCACCGCGGCCAAGGAAAATGCCTACTTCTGCGACTACGTCACCAATCTGATCCTTTCCGATGACACCTATGGCAAGACCAAGGAAGATCGCGAAGGCCTGCTGTACCGTGGCGGCTTGACCGTCAAGACCACCCTGAACAGCAAGCTGAACAAGAAGGCCGCCAAGGACGCAGCGAAGGCTATCGATCCAAAGGCCAAGTCCAACACCGACATTTACTCCTCGATCGTTTCGGTCGAGCCGGGCACCGGCAAGATCCTGACCATGGCGCAGAACACCACCTACGGTCCGGAAGTCAAGAACTCGGGCGAGAACACCTATTACAACTTCGCTGTCGAGCGTTCCCTGGGTGGCGCTGGCGGGTTCCAGGGTGGTTCTACCATGAAGCCGTACACCACCTTGGGCTGGCTGTCCGAAGGCAACCGCATGTACGACAAGATCAATGCCAAGAAGCAGGTTTTCGTACCCGGCTCCAAGTGGCGGGCATCTTGCCTTCCCGGAGGAACGACAACTGTTGGTTCTAATTGGGAACCGAAGAATGCATCGCCTGGCTTCTACCGCTCGATGACCGTGGATACCGGCCTGTACTGGTCGATCAATACCGCGACCGTGCAGGAGGCCTACAAGACCGACCTGTGCACCATCGCCGATTACACCAAGAAGCTTGGCGTACTGGATCAGGGCGCCAAGGGCGGCCCTGCCCCGATCTCGCCTTCGAACCCTTCGTTCATCATCGGCTCGGCAGAAATCACCCCGCTGTCCCAGGCCGCCGCATTCGCTGCATTCGCCAACAAGGGCGAGTACTGCGAACCACGCGCCATCAACAGCGTGACCGACAAGGACGGCAACGAGTACAAGGTCAAGAAGGAATCCTGCTCCCAGGAAATCGACCCGACCTACGTTGCCGATCTGAACGGCACCCTGAAGAAGATCGCCACCAACCGCGTCTCCAAGGGCCGCGTCGACGGCCCAATCGCTGGCAAGACCGGTACCAACAACTACGCGTCCTCGACCTGGTTCGTCGGCTACACCACCGGAATTTCCACCGCCACCTGGGTCGGCCGACTCAAGGGCAAGGCCGGCGAAGAGAAGAACCAGATGCACGGCGCGATGGTCAACGACAAGAAGGCCCCTTGGATGGTCGATTCCTCGACCTTCGCCGCCCCGCTGTGGGTGGACTTCATGGAGGAGGCCGTGCACGAATACGAGCGGAACAACTTCGGTTCGGCCCGTCGCCAGCCGCCTCCGCCAAAGCCGAAGGAAGAAGACGATTCCAAGTCCGACTCGGATGAGAAGGACAATGACAAGGAAGAGTCGAAGGAAGATTCCAAGCCTAAGGAAGAATCCTCGCCGAAGCCCGACTCCGATAACAAGGGCAACGGAAACGGCAATGGAAACGGCAACGGCAAGAAGTCCGATGACTAGCTGAATATTCGAAAGGCCGCGTTCAACTTTGGTTGGACGCGGCCTTTCGGTTTAGATTGGCATAGGAGAACTCCACCAGAAGTTGCCTCCGGGCTTGAAAGGACGATGGCACAGAAGTCATGGTTGAACAGAATAATTTCGCTTCGGCATTACGTCATGCCAGCGGTACTGCGGCCCTTGCCGCCACCGGCGCTCTGGCCATCGGCGGAGCTCTGGTGGGCTATGGCATGCTGGAGGCCCAAAAGTTCGGGCTGCGCCACGAATCGCTTAAGGTCCTGCCCCGCGGATACGGCGACATCAAGGTCCTGCACCTTTCGGACATCCACATGGTTCCAGGGCAGGAAGCCAAAACCCAGTGGCTGCGCGGTCTGGCTGATCTGAAGCCCGACTTTGTCATCAACACCGGGGATAACCTCAGCCACCGCAAGGCCGTGCCGGCTTTGATCAAGGCGCTGGAACCGCTGATGGCTTTCCCTGGCGCCTTCGTTCCCGGGTCCAATTGCTACTACGCTCCGAAGCTGAAGAACCCGTTCAGGTATTTGGCTCCTTCCACCGGAACTCCCAACCCTGCCCCGCGGGACCAGTTGCCGTTCGAAGAAATGCACCGGGCCTTCGGCGGAGCCGGCTGGATCAACATGTCCAACCGTGCGCATTCCACGGTGCTCAATGGCCTGCGCCTGGATCTTACCGGCGTGGATGATCCGCACATCGACCGGGACCTCTTCGCTGGCTGGCCGCGTGGTTCCTCCTCAAGCAGCCAGGCGCCCCACGTGCGCATTGCGCTCACCCACGCGCCCTACCAGCGGGTTCTTGACCAATTCACCGAGGCGAAGGCTGATGTCATTTTCGCTGGCCACACCCACGGCGGCCAGGTGTGCATCCCGGGCTATGGCGCATTGGTCTCCAACTGCGATCTGCCTACGTGGCGCGCCCGCGGCCTGAGCGATTGGGAATACAACGGCAACACCGTTCCGTTGAATGTTTCCGCTGGCGTGGGCACCTCGCGCTTCGCTCCGATTCGCTTCGCCTGCCCGCCGGAAGCCATCATGGTTACCCTGGCTGCCCGCGACTAAGCCACGAAATTTCTTCGGGTAATCCCCGGTCAAGCACCTTCTTGGTGCTCGACCGGGGATTATTTGCCTCCAATGTGAAGCACTTCTTTCCAATAGTTGCCTATTGATTGAATTATCCCAACTACTGCCGGTAGTCTGTAACTCTGTCAAACTTCTGGATGAATGCGGGGTACCGTGGCTCAAGCTCAACAGGCCGGTTCGAAAGATCCGGTCCCGCTCTCCGCAACACTGAAACGGCTTGCTCCATTCGTCAAGCCGATCTTCCCCCGGCTCTTTTGCGGTTTCCTCTGCGCGCTCGGCGCCGGAATTGTCGCGCTGGCCATCCCCCAGGTGCTCGCCTGGCTGGTCAATGTCGTCCTGCATCGTGATGGGGCAGCCTCGGAGGTGTGGCTCTCTGTTGGCATCGTTGCCGCATTGGGCCTTGTCGAAGCCCTGCTGATCTTCCTGCGCCGCCAATTCGTGCTGAATCCCGCAGCAGGCCTTGAAGCGCAGATGCGCATCCGCTTCTACAAGCACCTGCAGCGCCTGCCCGTGGCGTTCCACGAACGCTGGGGCTCGGGGCAGCTTCTCTCCCGCTCCATGTCGGATCTCTCCTTGTTGCGCCGCTGGCTCGCGTTCGGCGCGATGATGCTGGTTGTTGAAACCGTCACCGTCATCACCGGGCTGGTGCTGATGTTCACCCATTCATGGATCCTGGGACTGCTCTACCTGCTGGGATCTATCCCGATTGCCATCAAGGCCTACCGTTTCCGCAACGACTACCGGGCCGCCAGCCGCCGCAGCCAGGACCAGGCTGGGGACCTGGCCACCGCGGTGGAAGAATCAGTGCACGGCATCCGCGTCATCAAGGCCTTCGGCCGCGGGCCGCATGTCTACGCGGGCTTCAGCGCCCAGGCAAAGTCCCTGCAGGAAACCGAAATAACCAAGGCCAAGACGCTGGCCAGCTTCCTGCTCACCGTCGTTGCGGTGCCTGAAACCATTCTGGGCATCGGCCTGCTGATCGGCATTGCCCAGGTCGCCAACGGCACGCTGAGCGTCGGCTCGCTGGTGGCCTACTTCGCCATCGCCGCGGTCATCGCCGGCCCCGTCGAGGGCATGGGAATGCTGCTGGGCATGACACTGAGCACCAAAACTGCGCTGGACCGCCACTTCGAGGTCATGGATTCAATCAATGACATCGATTCCCCCGCGCAGCCCCGGGTCCCTGCAGAACGCGATGGCAGCGTGAAGCTGGAGCATGTGCGCTTCGCCTACCCGGATACCGCCGGTACCCACCGGCCGATCCTGGCCGACATCAATCTGGAGATCCGTCCCGGGGAAACCATGGCCCTTGTCGGCATCACCGGTTCGGGCAAGTCCACCTTGCTGAACCTGGTTCCGCGCCTGCATGAAGCGACCTCCGGCGAGGTGCTCATCCACGGACAGGACGTCAAGGACTGGGACCTCCAGGAACTGCGAACCGAGATCGCCGTGGCTTTCGAGGACACCACCTTATTCTCCACCTCCATCCGCGGCAACGTGCTGCTCGGCGCCCCGGAAAACCTGGATGAGCAGCAGCGCGAAGCCCTGCTCGCCGAAGCCCTGGACGTCGCCCAGGCGCAGTTTGCCTACGCGTTGCCCGAAGGGGTAGACACCTTGATCGGCGAGGAAGGCCTGTCGCTATCGGGCGGGCAGCGCCAGCGCATCGCCTTGGCCCGCGCCATCGCAGCGCGCCCGAGCGTGCTGGTCCTCGACGATCCGCTGTCCGCCCTGGATGTGCGCACCGAGGAACTGGTCACCGAGAGGCTGCGCGAAGTCCTGGCCGGAACCACCACGCTGATCGTGGCCCACCGGCCCTCGACCGTGATGCTCGCCGACCGCGTGGCGCTGCTGCGCGATGGCCGCATCGACGCGGTGGGAAGCCACGCCCACCTGTTGAGCACCAATGAGCATTACCGATTCGTCATCGCCAGCCTGGATGACGAAGACCAGCCAGCCACCGTGGAGGTCTCCCGATGAGCAAGCCACTGGGCGTCGCCAATGAAGACGCCATCGAGCTCTCTGCCGCCGAACGCAAGGTCGTGCGGCAACGTTCCTTCCGGCTGCTGGCCTCGCTGGCCGTGCCGCAGAAGAAGCTTTTCGTCCTCACCGTGGTGCTGGTGCTGTTCTCCAACGCGGCACGCGTGCTGCTTCCGGTGCTGATCGCCTTCTCGATCGACTGGACCCTGCCGCAGGTGCGCGAAGGCAACTGGGGTGCCCTGGGGATGACCGGGGCCGGATACATCGTGTGCGCCGTGCTCAGCGGCGTGCTGCTCTCCTGGTACATCACCAGCGCGGCGAAGATCTCCCAGGCGATGCTCCTGGATCTGCGCCAGCAGGTCTTCCGCCATACCCAGCGGCTGAGCCTCGAATTCCACGAGAACTACACCTCCGGGCGGATCATTTCCCGGCAGACCTCCGATCTGGAAACGCTGCGCGAGCTGCTCGATCAAGGCGTCTCGGAACTGGCCTCCTCCTGCGTGTTCGTGGTCTTCACCCTGGTCTCGATTTTCTTCCTCGACTGGCGCAGCGGCCTGGTGGTCTGCGTGGCCGTCCTTCCGGTAGCGATCCTCTTCTTCTGGTACCAGCGCCGCTCCGAGCTGCTCTACCGCGAATCCCGCGTGGTCTCGGCCAAGGTCATCTCCACCTTCGTGGAAACCATGACCGGCATCCGCGCGGTCAAGGCCTTCCGCCGCGAGGAAGCCAACGACGCGAACTACTCGGATCTCGCGGAGCAGTACCGGGTGAACTCGGTGCGTTCCTTCAACCTCTTCGGCGTCCTGCAGCCGGGACTGGTCCTGATCGGCAACCTGACGGTGGCGGCATTGCTCGCCTACGGCGGATTCCGCATCATCGACGGCACCATGCAGGTCGGTGCGATGGTGGCCATCCTGCTGGCCTCCAAGCGCCTGTTCCAGCCAGTCGAGCAGATCGCCATGTTCTATTCCTCGCTGCAGTCGGCCACCGCCGCCCTGGAGAAGGTTTCGGGGCTGCTGGAGGAAGAACCGACGGTGCGCGAGCCTGCGGCCCCTCGCACCATCCGCAAGGTGGCCGGCGAGCTGGTCTTCAAGGATGCGGTCTTCGGCTACGGCGAGGGCCCGGTGATCATGGAGGAATTCGACCTGCGGATCCCGGCGGGCCAAACGGTGGCCGTGGTAGGCCAGACCGGTGCCGGCAAGTCCACGCTGGCCAAGCTCATTGCCCGCTTCTACGACCTGCGTTCGGGCACCTTGGAACTGGATTCGGTGCCGATCAACGAGCTGTCGAACAAGGAACTGCGCCAGCACGTGGTGATGGTCACCCAGGAGGCGTTCCTCTTCTCCGGATCGGTGGCCGAGAACATCGCGCTGGGCCGGCCGGGCGCCTCGCCGGAGGATATCGAGTACGCCGCCCGTGCGGTCGGCGCCCACGAGTTCATCTTGGATCTGCCTGAGGGCTACGGCACCGACGTGAACAAGCGAGGCGGACGGGTCTCGGCCGGCCAGCGCCAGCTGATTTCCTTTGCCCGCGCCTTCCTTGCCGATCCTGCGGTGCTGATCCTTGATGAGGCCACCAGCTCCCTGGATATCCCTTCGGAACGGGCAGTGCAGCGCGGACTGCAAACCCTGCTGGGCAACCGCACCGCGCTGATCATCGCGCACCGCCTGTCCACCGTGCAGATCGCGGACCGCGTGCTGGTGGTCCACGATGGCAAGATCACCGAGGACGGCACCCCAGCGCAGCTGATTGCCGATGAGGGGCGCTTCGCGGCCCTGCACAAGGCGTGGAAGGACTCGCTGGTCTGATCCCGTCCAGGACAGCGCAAAGCCCTCCGCAGATCACTTCGATCAGCGGAGGGCTTTGCCGTGCGTGGTTGTTCTTCGCCTGCG
The DNA here is from genome assembly GCF_044742845.1 of Glutamicibacter sp. NPDC087831. Lineage (NCBI taxonomy): Bacteria > Bacillati > Actinomycetota > Actinomycetes > Micrococcales > Micrococcaceae > Glutamicibacter > Glutamicibacter sp. NPDC087831. The sequence goes on along the minus strand of NZ_JBIUVH010000001.1, from coordinate 110,213 downwards.
CCTAGGCGCTGAAGACCTGGCCGGTGAGCCGTTCGTAGGCCTCGATGTAGCGGGCACGGGTCTTCTCGATGATTCCGGCTGGCAGCTGAGGCGGTTCTTCGCCCGAGTTCTTGTCCCAACCCGATTCGGCGGAGGTCAGCCAGTCGCGGACGAACTGCTTGTCGAAGCTGGCCTGCGCCTGGCCCGGCTTGTAGGATTCGGCATCCCAGAAACGCGAGGAATCCGGGGTCAGCACCTCATCGCCCAGGGTGATCTCGCCGGTGGCCGGATCAGCTCCGAACTCCACCTTGGTATCGGCCAGGATGATGCCGCGCGCGCGGGCGATCTGCTCGGCCTGCTCGTACAGGGCCACGGTCTTCTCCCGCAGCGCCTCGGAAACTTCGGCGCCAACGCGTTCCACGGTCTGCTCGAAGGAGATGTTCTCGTCGTGCTCCCCCACCTCGGCCTTGGCCGATGGGGTGAACAGCGCCGGTTCCAGGCGCGAGCCATCCACCAGTCCTGCCGGCAGTGGCAGCTCGCACACGGTCTGCGAGGCCTTGTACTCGGCCAGGCCCGATCCGGTCAGGTATCCGCGGGCGATGCACTCGATCGGGTACATCTCCAGCTTCTTGCACACCATCGCGCGTCCGGCCACCTCGGCTGGAACATCGGTGGAGATGACATGGTTGGCGAAGTCGCCCAGCTGCTCGAACCACCAGAGGCTGAGCTGGGTCAGCACCTTGCCCTTGTCCGGGATTTCGCTGGCCAGCACGAAGTCGTAGGCGCTGATGCGGTCGGAGGCCACCACGAGGACACGGTCGGTGCCTTCGAAGCTGGCGCCCGCAGGCACGTACAGGTCGCGTACCTTGCCCGAGTAGTAATGGTCCCAACCTTCTAGGTCGAGCACTTCAGTCTGGAATCCTGCCATGAGTTCTGTAGTCCTCTACTTGCTTTCGTTGGCGATGGCGATTTCGCCGCGTTCGGCCTTCAACGCAATGTCGGTGCGCGACTGGGCACCGTCCCAGCTGATCTCGGCAACCCCGGCGTACGCTGCGGCGCGGGCCGCGGCGAGGCCATCGCCCAGGCCCACCACGGCCAGTACGCGGCCACCGGAAACAATGATGTTCCCTTCAGCATCCGCGGAAGTTCCGGCATGCATCACGTGCACGCCGTCAATTCCGTTGGCTGCCTCCAGCCCGGAGATCACCGCTCCCTTGACCGGGGTGTCCGGGTAGTTCTCGGCGGCGATGACCACATCAACTGCGGTCTGCGCGGACCAGGTCAGCTGCTCGGCATCATCGAGCCGGCCCTTGGCGGCAGCCAGCAGCACACCGCCCAGCGGAGTCTTCAGCCGGGCAAGGACAGCCTGGGTTTCCGGGTCGCCGAAGCGGGCATTGAACTCGATGACGCGGATGCCGCGCTTGGTGATCGCCAAGCCGCAGTACAGCACGCCGGTGAATGGGGTGCCGCGCTTTTCCATTTCGCGCAGGGTCGGGTAGGCGACGCGGTCCATGACCTCGTCGACGAAGCTCTCCGGCAGCCATTCCAGCGGCGAGTAGGCACCCATGCCACCGGTGTTCGGGCCTTCGTCGTTTTCGAAGATGCGCTTGAAGTCCTGTGCCGGGGCCAGCGGAACAGCATGCTTGCCATCGCAGATGACAAACAGGGAAACTTCTGGGCCATCGAGGAATTCTTCGATCACTACGGTTCCGCCGGCGGCAAAACAGGCTTCTGCGTGCGCCAGCGCTTCGTCGCGATCGCCGGTGACCACGACGCCCTTGCCGGCGGCCAGGCCATCGTCCTTGACCACGTACGGCGCACCGAAGTCATCCAGCGCGCTGGCGGCTTCCTCGCGGTTGGTGGCCACATGGGCCATGGCGGTGGGAACCTCAGCGGCAGCCATGACGTTCTTGGCAAAAGCCTTGGACGCTTCGAGCTGCGCGGCAGCCTGGGTCGGGCCGAAGACCGGGATCTGCGCTGCGATCAGCGCATCGGAAACACCGGAAGCCAGCGGCGCTTCGGGGCCGACGACCACCAGATCGCTGCCCAGTTCCCGGGCGAGCGCGACGACTGCGGCAGGATCCTGCGCATCGATCGCGTGGGTAGTGACGTCCTGTGCGATACCGGCGTTGCCGGGGGCGCAATGAACTTCGTTGACGTAGGGGTCTGCACTCAGTGCACGGACAATTGCATGCTCACGGCCGCCTGGGCCAATAACCAGTACCTTCACCCGGTCGAGTTTACCGGAGATCCAGCGGGTCAACCGCGTCTATGACGCGCAGGCATTAGCCGCAGGCCCCGTCCATCTGGCCGCCCGCCTGGCACCGGGCCGAGGGGCGAATTCGGCGCCAGCAAGCCCAAAGCGCCCCCTGGAAGTCTTCGGCACAGCATCATGCCGGCATCCAACCGGCGCTGCGTTGGCTGAACTAGAGTTGGCATGGCTGGATTTCTCGGTTTTCCAGATCCACAGTAGATGCCCAGCGCACGCAAATATGACGTTTCTCCGTCATTGAGAGAAAGTGGAATCGACCCATGGCAATCAAACGGCGCGTTGATGAAACCGCTGGCCGAGCGGCCCTGCGCGAATGGTCCGGAACCACGCAGGGACAAGGAAAAATAGCCCGCCCGGTGCTCGCCACCGCGGTGCGCTTTTCGCTGGAGGAGCTGGCCTCCCGCGCCGAGGGCAACTCGGTCGAGGTACGCGTTCCGCCCTTCGGTGTGACTCAGTGCATAGCGGGTCCCCGGCACACCCGCGGAACACCTCCGAATGTAGTCGAAATGCCTGCTGAGCTCTGGCTTTCCCTTGCTACTGGGCGTATCGGCTGGGCCGAGGCCTTGCAGACTGGGCAATTGCATGCTTCGGGACTTAGGGCAGACTTGTCAGCGCACCTACCACTTATTGAGTACCCTTAAGGGTATGGAGCAACACCCCGCTACCCCGTCTTCTGCCGATCAGAGTGTTGAAGTGCATATTCACTCGTCGCCCAAGTTCTGGCCGTTCATTTTGACTTTCGCGGTCCTTGGCGCGCTAGCCGGTCTCATCATTGGCCTGCTTGGCGAACCATCGCAGGATTACACCCGCACCTCGGCGTCCGGATTCTTCGCCATATTCGGTGCAGGCCTGGGCGTAGGCATCGGCGCATTGGCGTATGTGATTGTTGATCGCGTGACCTCACGCAAAACCACCAAGCATCTGGCAGTTCCTCTGGCCGAGGACACTGACTCCAGCGGACTACAAGGCTAGGCAGCTTTTCTCCTGAATTAGAAGAGCAGGCGGCCGCGCACCTGGCCGCCACCCACCACATTTTTGGTCGGTGTCGACCAACTGGAACATGAGAGAATAACCAACATGGCGCGTGGCGATGGATTCTTAAATCACGACCTGCTTCCAAACGAAAAGGGGCCGCAGGATGAATGCGGCGTTTTTGGCGTTTGGGCTCCTGGCGAAGAGGTCGCAAAACTCACCTATTACGGCCTGTATGCCCTGCAGCACCGCGGACAGGAATCCGCTGGTATTGCCACGAGCGACGGTGCGCGTATCAACGTCTACAAGGACATGGGCCTGGTCTCCCAGGTGTTCGACGAGAATACGCTGAACTCCATGGCCGGCCAGCTGGCTATCGGCCACTGCCGCTACTCGACCACCGGTGCCAGCCACTGGGCCAATGCGCAGCCGACCTTGGGCCCGACCCAGGCCGGTACCGTCGCCCTGGCCCACAACGGCAATCTGACCAACTCCGCTGATCTGGCCGATATGGTCTCCGCCAAGCAGCAGGCCGAAGGCGGCAAGGTCCGCGGCGAACTCGCCCAGGGCAACACCACCGACACCGCCTTGGTCACCGCCTTGCTGGCCGGTTCCGAAGGCCAGTCGCTGGAAGAAACCGCGCTGGAGCTGCTGCCGAAGATCGAAGGCGCCTTCTGCTTCGTCTTCATGAACGAGGACACCCTCTACGCAGCCCGCGACCCGCATGGTGTTCGCCCCCTGGTCCTGGGCCGGCTGGACCGAGGCTGGGTTGTTGCTTCGGAGCAGCCTGCACTGGCTACCGTTGGCGCCTCGTTCATCCGCGAAATCGAACCCGGCGAAATGATCGCCATCGACGAGAACGGCGTGCGTTCCACCCGCTTCGCCGAAGCCACCCCCAAGGGCTGCGTCTTCGAGTACGTCTACCTGGCTCGTCCCGATGCTGCCATTGCCGGCCGCTCGGTCTACGAATCCCGCGTGGAAATGGGCCGCCAGCTGGCCCGCGAGAACAGCGCGGACGCGGACATCGTGATCCCGGTTCCGGAGTCCGGCACCCCGGCCGCCATCGGCTACGCCGAGGAATCGGGCATTCCATTCACCCACGGCTTCGTGAAGAACGCCTACGTGGGCCGTACCTTCATCCAGCCATCGCAGACCCTGCGCCAGCTGGGCATCAAGCTCAAGCTCAATGCGCTGGAAACCGTGCTGCGCGGCAAGCGCGTCGTGGTGGTGGATGATTCGATCGTCCGCGGCAACACCCAGCGCGCGGTGGTGCGCATGCTGCGCGAGGCCGGTGCCGCCGAGGTGCATGTGAAGATCTCCTCGCCTCCGGTCAAGTGGCCTTGCTTCTACGGCATCGACTTCGCCTCGCGTGCCGAGCTGATCGCCAACGGCGCTGCCGTGGCTGAGATCGCGACCTCCATCGGCGCGGACTCCTTGGCCTACATTTCCGAAGACGGCATGATCGAAGCGACCCGCCAGCCGCGCGAGCGCCTGTGCACCGCGTGCTTCACCGGCGAGTACCCGATCGCCTTGCCGAACGAGGAGCGCCGCGGCAAGAACCTGCTGGAGCGCAGCAACCAGGGCGGCTGCGAGCCAGGTCCTGATGCCGAGTTCGAAACCAACAGCTAATCCCCTCCACGATCCCAACCATCTCGTTGCAAAGGGCGCCGGAAATGCGGCGCCCAGAACAGAAAAGGAACCGACTGCCATGAGCGGCAATGATCAGCAGCCAACTTCCATCACCTATGCCGGTGCCGGCGTTGACGTTGAGGCCGGTGACCGTGCCGTTGAGTTGATGAAGGGCGCGATCAAGGCAACCCACACCGCGGGCGTTGTCGGAGGGGTCGGCGGCTTCGCCGGGCTCTTCGATGTATCGTTCCTGACCGGTTACAAGAAGCCGTACTTGGCTACCTCCACCGACGGGGTAGGCACCAAGGTTGCCATCGCCCAGAAGCTGGACATCCACGACACCATCGGCCAGGACCTGGTCGGCATGGTGGTCGACGATATTGTCGTGGTGGGCGCCAAGCCTCTGTTCATGACCGACTACATCGCCACCGGCAAGGTCGTCCCGGAGCGCATCGCGGATATCGTGCGCGGCATCGCGGAAGGCTGCAAGCTGGCCGGCACCGCGCTGGTTGGCGGCGAAACCGCGGAGCACCCGGGCCTGCTGGCCGAGGACGAATACGATGTTGCCGGTGCTGCTACCGGTGTCATCGAAGCTGACCAGCTGCTGGGCCCGGAGCGCGTGCGGGCCGGCGACGTCGTCATCGGCATGGCGTCCTCGGGCATCCACTCCAACGGCTACTCGCTGGTGCGCCGCGTCATCGCCCACGCCAAGTGGGAGCTGGAACGCGAAGTTGCAGAGTTCGGCAAGACCCTGGGCGAGGAACTGCTGGTTCCGACCCGCATCTACACCACCGCTTGCCTGGATCTGGTGGGCGAGCTGAACGACGGCGAGAACTTCGGCGTGCACGGCTTCAGCCACGTCACCGGTGGCGGCCTGGCTGCCAACCTGGCTCGCGTGCTGCCCCAGGGCCTGATGGCCCGTGTGGACCGCTCGACCTGGTCCCTGCCAGCAGTCTTCTCCACCATCGCCCAGCTGGGCAACGTGCCGCAGCCTGACCTTGAGCGCACCCTGAACCTGGGTGTGGGCATGGTTGCTGTTGTTGATCCAGCTGTAGCTGATCGTGCCGTAGAGCTGCTGAACAAGGCTGGCATGGGAGCTTGGGTCATGGGCGGCGTCGAGAATATCGATCCAGCGGCAGTCGATGCCGGACTGGACTACGTCCAGGGAGCCAAGGGCGTTGACGGCGGCGCAGTGCTGCTGACCGGCAACTACGCCAAGTAGTACTCGCAGGATCCGCTTCCTTGCCGATGCGCCGCACTGATCCCAGTGCGGCGCATCGGTTCTTTAACGCCATCGCCATGCGAATGGGGATGCAGGGTTGACCGGAGCCCTCTTGCCCGGCTTCCAGGCGCCAGGCAATGCTGCCGGTGGTGCTGCACCAGTGCGAGCTTCCTGCCGGGCTGAGTGCCCAGAGCAGCATTTGGCACGCTTCATTGGTGTCCCTTGCGGGACGAAATACCGGCCTGCTAGTCCAGTTGCTTCAGGGCGTGCTCCAAAGGCACACGCCAGCGCCAGGTTGCTTTTTGTTCACCGCGGACGTGGCCGTTGGTAATCAGCGCCACCGGCAAATCCCGCTTGACGAAGTTCAACAGGATCTTGTACCCGCTCATCACTGCAAGGGAGGAGCCCAGCACCAAGAGCGATGTGGATTCCGCTTCCAGTGCCGCAATGCGTTCCTTGCGTTCAACCGGAACGTTCTCGCCGAAATACACCACATCAGGCTTCAGGGCCAGCGAGCCGCAGCTCAAGCAGGCCACCATGTTGAACCGGTCAACCAGATACTGGGGCAGCTCCACATCCCCATCGGGGTTCACCGCGCTGGGGTCGATTTCCACGGCTTCCAAATAGCCTTCGTTGGCCGCCTGCAGGCGCAGATCAAAGTCATTGCGGTTCTCGCTGTACCCGCAGTCCAGGCAGCGGACGATCGACAAGTCGCCATGGACCGGAATGACCCGTTTGGATCCGGCCTGCTGGTGCAGCCCGTCAACGTTCTGCGTAATGATTCCACTGATTTTCCCGTGCTCTTCCCACTGCACCAAGCGCTGGTGAATGTGGTTAGGCTCGGCTTTGTCCATATGGCGCCAGCCGACGTAGCCACGGGCCCAATAGCGCTGCCGGGCTTCAGGACGGAATCGGAATTCTTGATAGGTCATCGGCCGGTGGCGCTGCAATGAACCGTTGGGTCCCCGGTAGTCGGGGATTCCGGAATCGGTAGAAACACCGGCTCCGGTGACCACCAGGACCCCGCCAGCGGAAAGCATTTGGCGCACCCCGGCACGCGCTTCAGCTTCCGGGGATTCAGGTGCCTGCTGCTCGACAATGCGCTGCATCGACCGGATGGCCGAATGATGCGCCATCTGGATGGATAGCTCTTCTGGAGTGCTCACGTTCCACCTAACAATTACTGGGCACGACAAAGGCCGCAACGACTAAAAGCTAATTTAGCTTAGTCGCTGCGGCTTGTCGCAAAATGTACTGAAGAGCTGTACCACTCAATGCTTAAGGTGTGGCACTCTGAGCCAAGGACTCCCGGCATCAGAAGACGAGGCTACTCGTCTTCGTCATCTCCCGAGTACTTCTTAGTCAGCTCGTCGTATTCCGAATATTCTTCGTCATACGATGAATCATTACGCTCAGTGTTCTGAGCATGATGATCGGACTGAACGCCCAACTCGCGTTCAAGTGCCGAAAGGTCAGTGGACGGCGAGTAGTACTTGATATCTCGCGCCTGACGCTGTGCTTTAGCCTTTTGACGGCCGCGCCCCATGGCGTGACCCCCTCTTTTCAGTAGAGTCGGGAGGTGGTCCACCTTGAAAAGATGAAGGCCCCCGAATATGTGATCAGTTCTTTCGTAATTAAAGGTTAACACGATTCACCGGCGAGCGCTGAATGCAACACCCTCCGAAACCGCTAGACTGTCGATTAGTCCAACGACTATGTATTGAGCCGGCGAGCGATCGCCCGACCCAACCACGAAGGAGCTCAACAGGTGGTGGAAAACAATCTGCCCGAGCCGCAGGCGGCTTTGCCGCCATTGCAGCCAGAACCGGAGAAGCCCAAGCGTCAAAGTGCCCAATGGGCCTTGATGATTGTCGCCGTTCTCGCACTGGCCGCGGCAGTGGTTTTCGTGGTGTTGAGACTAGTGGATCCCCCTGCTTCGCCAACTGCGAACAACGTGGAGCGCAACGAGAATCCAGGCCTCGACGGCATTGTTGCCACCGAGATGCCTCCAACCCAGTTGGAGCAAGGCGACTGCCTGCGCGGATTCAATTCACCACTGGATCCGCAGACGGTCGTAACCTGTGATTCCTCCCACAATGCCCAACTGATCGGCATCTTCCAGGTCACTGGCGAGGAGTACCCGGGAGCCAACGTGCTGCTCACCCAATCCGAAGACCTGTGCAAATCGGTGTCACTGGATCCTCGTGCAGGGCTGGACTCCACCTGGACCTATCACTTCTCGCGTCCCTCGGAGAGCACCTGGGGCCAGGGCGACCGCACCGTTTCGTGCTTCCTGAGCCTGTCCGAGGGCGACGTCCGCAACTCGTTGCTGCCAGAGGGCGCTACGGATGGAGAATCGGAGAACTCCGAAGAGGAGCCGTCCAAGGCACAGGAGACCACCGACAGCTAAGTCTGCGTTCAGGAAAAATGGCGAGGGCATGAACGGGATTCCATCCGTTCACGCCCTCGCCATTGCCAGGCTCCTAGGCCTTCTTGGCAACTTTGAGCTTGTCGCCAACTTCGTCCAGGGTGACCCCTACAGTATCCCCGTCCTGCACCGTTCCAGCCAGGATCTCCTTGGCCAGCCGGTCTCCGATCTCGCGCTGCACCAGGCGGCGCAGCGGACGAGCGCCGTAGGCAGGATCGTAACCGGTCAGGGCCAGCCAATCGCTGGCGGCCTGATCCACCTCCAGGTTCAAGCGGCGGTCGGCCAAGCGCTGTGCGAGCAGGTCGATCTGCAGCTTGACGATGCTGCCCAGCTCTTCGATGCTCAATGGGTCGAAGAGGATGACCTCATCGAGACGGTTCAAGAACTCCGGCTTGAACGATGCATTGACCACGCTCATCACCGCTGACTTCTTGGCCTCGTCTTCCATGCTCTGGTCCACCAGGAACTGGGAACCCAGATTCGAGGTGAGGATCAGAATGGTATTCCTGAAGTCCACGGTGCGGCCCTGGCCATCGGTCAGCCGCCCGTCATCGAGCACCTGCAGCAGGATATCGAATACTTCCGGATGCGCCTTTTCCACCTCGTCCAGCAGAATCACCGAGTACGGGCGGCGGCGCACAGCTTCGGTCAGCTGCCCGCCCTCTTCATACCCTACGTAGCCCGGAGGGGCACCGACCAGGCGCGAAACCGCATGCTTCTCCGAGTATTCGGACATGTCGATCCGCACCATCGCCCGTGGATCATCGAAGAGGAAGTCAGCCAGGGACTTGGCCAGCTCGGTCTTGCCGACACCGGTAGGACCCAGGAACAGGAAGGATCCGGTAGGCCGGTTCGGGTCGGCAATGCCGGCGCGGGTACGGCGAACGGCGTCAGAGACAGCGGCAATAGCCTGCTTCTGCCCCATCAGGCGCTGCCCGATGATTTCTTCCATATCCAGCAACTTCTGGCTTTCGCCCTGCAGCATGCGCCCGGCCGGAATACCGGTCCACGCCGAGATGACTTCTGCAATGTCATCCGCGGTGACTTCCTCGGCAACCATGGTGTGCGTATCGGCCTTATCGGCTTCGGCAGCTGCCGCCGCATCCAGTTCCTGCTGCAGCGTTGGGATCTCCCCGTAGAGCAGGCGAGAGGCCTGCTCCAGGTCGCCCTCGCGCTGGGCCTTGTCGGCCTGGCTGCGTAATTCGTCGAGCCTGACCTTCAGGTCACCGACGCGGTTCAAGCCAGCCTTCTCGGCTTCCCACTGGGAGTTCAGCGCGTCCAGCTGTTCCTTCTTGTCGGCCATGTCCTTGCGCAGCGCATCCAGGCGTTCCACCGAAGCTGGATCCGTTTCATCGGACAGCGCCAGCTCCTCCATGGTCAGCCGGTCCACCTCGCGGCGCAGCTCATCGATTTCCTCCGGAGCCGAGTCGATCTCCATGCGCAGGCGGCTAGCGGCCTCATCAACCAGGTCGATGGCCTTGTCTGGCAGCTGGCGGCCGGAGATGTACCTGTTGGACAGCGTGGATGCTGCCACCAAGGCGGAGTCCGCAATGGAAACCTTGTGGTGCGCCTCGTAGCGCTCCTTCAACCCACGCAGGATGGCAATGGTGTCATCCACGCTGGGCTCACCGACATACACCTGTGCGAAGCGGCGTTCCAGGGCGGGATCCTTCTCGATGTTCTCGCGGTACTCGTCCAAGGTAGTAGCACCAATCAAGCGCAACTCGCCGCGGGCGAGCATTGGCTTGAGCATGTTCCCCGCGTCCATGGCGCCTTCGGAGGCTCCGGCGCCGACCACGGTGTGGATCTCGTCAATGAAGGTGACAATCTGGCCGTCCGAAGCCTTGATCTCTTCCAATACCGACTTCAGCCGCTCTTCGAATTCGCCACGGTACTTGGCGCCGGCGACCATGGCGCCCAGATCCAGCGAGATCAGGGTCTTGCCACGCAGGGATTCCGGCACGTCGCCCGCGATCATGCGCTGGGCAAGCCCCTCAACTACAGCGGTTTTGCCAACGCCTGGCTCGCCGATCAGCACGGGGTTGTTCTTGGTTCGGCGGGAGAGCACCTGGACCACGCGGCGGATCTCGCGGTCGCGGCCGATGACTGGATCCAGCTTGCCCGAGCGCGCCAGGGCGGTCATGTCGGTGCCGAACTTCTCCAGGGACTGGAAGGTGGCCTCCGGATCCGGATTATCGACCTTGCGGTCGCCGCGGATGGTGGGCAAGGTGCCCACCAGCAGTTCGCGGGTGGCCCCGAATTCGCGCAACGCGTCGCCGGCCTTGGTCTGGTCTGATGCCAAGGCGATAAGCAGGTGCTCGGTGGAGACGTAGGTGTCCCCCATTTCTGCGGAAGCCGCTTGGGCGTTGCTCACAACCTGCAGCAGCTGTCGGGAGTACTGGGCCTGGGCCACTGAACTGCCGGAGCTGGAAGGCAATGCGTTGATGACAGCGCTTGCCTTGATCGAAAGCGCGTCGACATCCAATCCGGCGGTCTTCAGGAGGGCGACTGCGACGGAGTCGCGCTGGTCCAGCAAGGCCTTCAGCAGGTGCGCAGGTTCAATCTGCGGATTGCCTGCGGTTGAAGCGTTCATCCCGGAAGCCGAGAGAGCTTCTTGGCTCTTAGTGGTGAGTTTGGTGTCCACGCGCATCCTTTCTCTAATTGGGTGAACCCATAAACTTGAGTGTACTTAACTCAACTCTACTCGCACTCTTCGTATTCCAGCTAGAGCAAGATTTTCGAAAGATTTTCTATTTCACTTGCCCCAGAGGCAAAATCCCTTGTCACTAACGATTTGCCGACTTAAGATAAGGCATGGTCAACCCGGATTCCAAAGACATTTTTTCACTGACCCACGATGATATGGTCCAAGTTTTCATCGATCAGCACCGGCAGATGCTGCTTTCCTGCACCGGCGGACTGAGTGAAGCCGAAGCCAGATTGAAGTTGGTTGAATCCAAGACCACGCTGCTCGGGCTGGTGAAACATGCGATCTTCGTGGAACGGGTCTGGTTCGGTGAAGCAGCCACCGGCCGGAGCCGTGCAGAGCTGGGCATTGCCTCTTCGCCCAGCAAATCATTCGACTTGGAGGCTTCCGACACCATCGATTCGATTCGGCACGAATATGCCCAAGCCATCGAACTGTCGCATCAAGCAGTCGAAGGCAAAACAGGAGATGACGTCTTCTCAGGCAACCGGCGTGGACCGCTGCCGCTGCGCTGGATCCAGCTGCATATGCTGCGTGAACTGGCACAGCATTGCGGACACGCAGATATCCTGCGTGAACAAATCCTGGCCGCGCGGAAATAGCGTGCCGCCCTCAACCGGTAGACTCCGGGCATGCCATTAGAACTCCACCCGCTTCCCGCTGAAGAATTCCATTCGTGGATGGCACGAAGTACCGCCGAGTACGTATCGGACCTTGTTGCCGCTGGCAGTTCCCAGCACAAGGCGCAGGAAGATGCAGACCGGGCCATGACCCGGGCCTTTCCCACCGGATTGCCAAGTTGCACCAATGCGGTATTCACCCTGGAGCATGGCATTTTCGGCGATGTGGGCTATGTCTGGATCGGCCACGACACCTCAGGCGATCCGGCTTCATGGTGGGTTTGGGACATAGTTGTCGACCCCGGGCACCGCGGCAAGGGGTTCGGACGCCAGGCCATGAATTTGGCCGAAGAATACGCCCGTGCCCACGGCGCACGTACCCTGGGGCTGAATGTGTTCGGATTCAACCAGAGCGCTCGCGGCCTCTATGAATCGCTTGGATATGAAACCACCAGCATCAAGATGCGCAAGTCGCTCTAGCAGCGCCTAGTTCCTGCCCCTAGCCCACGTTGCTCCAAGCGAAGTGCATTCTTCGAATTGCTATTGACGCCTACCCAACTGCACAAAGACAAAGTACATTACAGATCATCATGACATCCACGGACCAAGATTTTTCCAGAAGCACCGCATCGGGATAAGCTGGTAGAACGTAAGGGAGTATTCATAATCGTTGAATCCGTCAATACGCAGGACTTCATGGTCCTGCCGGGTTTTGCGGCCAGCCCCGGGGTCGGTGAAGAGACTTACTCAGATGCGTTCGCGCGCTACTTACGAAAGCAGGAATCCCTATGGGAGTTTCCCCTATGATTTGGGGCATCACGATTGTCGTGATTCTCGCCCTTCTGGCCTTCGACTATTTTTTCCACATCCGCAAGGCCCATGTTCCATCGCTGCGTGAAGCAGCGATCTGGTCCAGCATCTATGTTGGCTTGGCCCTCGTTTTCGGTGTGCTGGTGCTGGTCTTCGGCGGAATCGACATGGGTGCCGAGTACTTTGCCGGCTACATTACCGAGAAGGCCCTGTCGGTCGACAACCTGTTCGTCTTCCTGATTATCATCGCCAGCTTCCGCGTACCCCGCGAAGACCAGCAGAAAGTCCTGCTCTTCGGCATCGTCTTCTCGCTGATCGCACGTACCGCCTTCATCTTTGTCGGCGCGGCGCTGATCAACCAGTTCGCTTGGGTCTTCTACCTGTTCGGCCTGATCCTGCTGTTGACCGCAGGCAACCTGCTGAAGAAGGATGACGAATCCGATGAGGCCAACAACTTCATCATCCGGATCGCCAAGAAGCTATTCCACACTACCGACAACTATGACGGCGACAAGCTGTTCACCAAGATCGATGGCAAGAAGGTCCTGACTCCGATGCTGCTGGTCATGGTGGCCATCGGCGGTACCGATATTCTCTTCGCTCTGGATTCCATCCCTGCGATCTTCGGACTCACCCAGAACGTCTACATCGTGTTCACGGCTACCGCCTTCTCGCTCATGGGACTGCGCCAGCTCTACTTCCTGCTCGACGGATTGCTGGACCGCTTGATCTACCTGTCCTACGGGTTGGCAGCAATCCTGGCATTCATCGGCGTGAAGCTGATCCTGCATGCACTGCACGAGAACAACTTGCCATTCATCAATGATGGTGAGCACGTGATGGTCATTGAAATCAGCACCGGCCTGTCGCTGAGCGTCATTATCGGCGTCCTGGTGCTGACAATTCTCGCTTCGCTGTTCAGCAAGGCAGGCAAGGCCCAGACTGCCATCGGCAACCTGCGCCGCCATGCCAACAGCTACAACGACCTGAGCTACACCTCGGACGCGGTCGAACGCGAACGCATCTACCGCGCCTTGGTGGAGGAAGAAGCGTATGTGAAAACCATGGAAAAGAAGTACCGCGACAAGGCCAAGGACGTGGACAAGATCCGTGTCGAGGTCGCCGAAGCGCACCGCCAGCACGATGAGTACCTCAAGAGCTGATCAGGTTCGTACATAAAGCGAATGGCTGCCAACCCCATCAAGGGTTGGCAGCCATTCGCTGTCTTGGCGCAGCCTAGCGGCGAACACCGCCGATGAAATAGTCCGAAGGCACAATGACCTTGCCCAGAGGCATCAGGGAAACCGGGATCATCTTCAAGTTTGCGATCCCCAGCGGGATGCCGATAATCGAAATGAACATCGGGATCGCGGTTACCACGTGCCCAACGGCAATCCAGATACCAGCAAAAATGATCCAGATGATGTTGCCGAGGGTGGAGAACGCGCCTACCGGGCCGTTGTCGACCACGGTGCGGCCAAACGGCCACAGCGCATAGCCGGCAATGCGGAACGAGGCGATGCCGAATGGAATGGTCACGATCAGCACGCAGCAGATGATGCCTGCCAACACGTAGCCCAAGGCCAGCCACAGGCCGCCGAAAAGCAGCCAAATAATGTTGAGAATACCGCGCACTAAATCAGTCATGGTTATATTCTCTGTCTTTTGCCTGTTTTACTCCATCGGGGATCCCCCCGATTTTCTTCTAGGGGTGTCCAATCCCCTACCGTTCGGCAAGCATCGAAGCAGCTTGCTCGGATAGGATTAATCATCATGAGCGAATCGAGCGAGCAGCAGCGCCCAGCCCACGGCACTGCCCCTAGGAACCCAGACCTTTTCCGTGCCGAGCCGGTATCCTTCGTGCGCCGCGGCAACCGCCTGCAGGGCCGCCGTGCCAGCGCCTGGGAGCGCAATGCCGATCAGTACGTCATTGAGCCGCCCCGCAAGATCGCCGACACTTCGGTTGCCGATGACTTCCAGCTCGATCCTGCCGAGGCTTTCGGACGCACCGCACCGCTGATCGTGGAGATCGGCACCGGCCTGGGCGAATGCATCGCCAACGCCGCCAAGGATGATCCCGAGCGCAACTACCTCGCCGTTGAGGTCTACCGTCCGGGCCTGGCCCAGCTGATGCTGAAGGTCGAGTCTTTCGGCATCGCCAACGTCCGCGCAGTGCAGGCCAATGCCCCAGAGGTTCTGGATGTCATGCTGGACGAGAACAGCGCCGATGAGATCTGGATCTTCTTCTCAGATCCATGGCACAAGCCGCGCCACCATAAGCGTCGCCTGATCAAGGCCTCGTTCCTGGACAAGGTCTCCCGCGTGCTCAAGCCGGGAGGCACCCTGCGCTTGGCCACCGACTGGTCCAACTACGCCGAGCAAATGCGCGAAGTCCTCGAAGCCCATCCGGACTTCGAAAACCAGCATCATGGCAATCTGTCCGGCACTGAGAGCAACCTGACCAAGGTGCGCCGCGAGGGCATGGAAGGCTTCGACCCCGAGCCAGAATTCACCGATGCCCAGGGTGGCTGGGCCCCGCGTTTCGAGCGCCGGATCCTGACCAGCTTCGAAGGCAAGGCGCTCAAGGCTGGTCGTCTGGTCTTCGATCTGGCGTACACCCGCATCGGCTAGTCGCCGAAATAAAGCATTGAAGAGGCCATGGAATCCATAGGATGGATTCCATGGCCTCTTCTTCTGCGCAAAGTCTGCACTACGCCCAAGCTCCGAGAATGGACTATGCCGGGGTGCGGCTAGAACAATTGTCAATGGACCACGCCCCGGATCTGATCCAGCTCGCAGCCAACGGCCAGTTGGATGAAGCGTGGTTTGCCACCACTCCATCGGCCGAATCCATGCGCTTGGATATCCAGCGCCGCTTGGCATTGCAGGAAACTGGCGAGATGGCTCCCTTTGCGATCATCGACCTGTCCACCGGCAAAGCGGTGGGGGCCACGACTTACTTGAATATCGACGCGGCAAATCACCGCGTGGAAATCGGCTCAACGTTCCTGGCCATGCCAGCCCAAGGCACCGGGATCAATCCAGCTGCCAAGTTCATGCTGCTGCGCCGGGCTTTCGAGGAACTGGATTGCTATTCAGTGGCTTTCTGCACGCACTGGCACAATGCCGCTTCACGCGCCGCGATTGCACGGCTCGGCGCCAAGCAGGATGGCGTGCTGCGCAATCACAAATATGATCCAAAGAGCGGCACCCTGCGCGATACGGTGATGTTCTCAATACTCCCGCACGAATGGCCTGCCGTGCGCACCCAATTGGAAGCGCGCTTGGCCCGGCACGGACGGATCTAGCGTCCGATAGCGCGGCGCGCGGTAAACAGCGTCACGGTCGGTTCACGGCGTTCAGGGCGCATGCCCCTAGCCAACGAAACGATGTCGCCTCCAGCGGTGCCCGCAGCGAAGATGCGAGATTGGCCCTGGCGTACGGCGGAAAGTTCTTGGCGAAGCCCATTGACTTCGGTTTGCAGATAGGCGACTTGATCTTGCAGGTCCAGGATACGCTTGATGCCCTCGAGCGAGACGCCTTCCTTGCTCAGGGCCTGCACCTGGCGCAACAGTGATACGTCGCGCTGCGAGTAGCGGCGTTGCTTTCCGCTCTGGCGGCTGGGCGAAACCAAACCAATGCGGTCATACTGGCGCAGCGTCTGCGGATGCATGTCTGCAAGTTGCGCGGCGACGGAAATGACGAAGACAGGTCGCAGGTACTCCCCGTTCACGTTGCTTCTACCACCTTTCTGCAAGGACCTTGGATTCGGTCCCTATTGCCTTCGAGTCTATCTTCCCTGCCCAGCCAATTCGATGACGGGGCAGGGAAGACAGCCTATTGGGTTCAGAGCTTGGCTTTGGCAGCCAAATCCACTCGTGGATCCTCGCCCTCGGTGGCTGATGCGAAGTCCTCCACGGCCTTCTTTGCAGCATCCGAGAGGTTCTGCGGAATCGCGACATCCAGGACGATCAGCAGATCGCCGGTGGCCTTGGAGGTCTTCACGCCGCGGCCCTTCAGACGCAAGGTGCGCCCGGAGTTGGATCCAGCGGGAACCTTCACCGCAACGGAATCCCCGTCCAGGGTCGGTACGTGGATCTTTGCTCCAAGCACCGCTTCAGCGAAGGTCACCGGCACGTGGATGCGGATGTTGTTCTCTTCGCGCTTGAAGAACGGGTGCTCGCTGACCTTGACCTTGACCAGCAGGTCGCCGTTGCCGGCAGCACCAGGCTGGCCCTTGCCGCGCACGCGCACCGACTGGCCATCCTTGATGCCCGCCGGTATGCGCACGTCAATGACCTCGCCATTCTGCTCGCGCAGGCCAATGGTGGTGCCCTTAATTGATCCGGAGAAGGAAATCGTGGTGCTCGCCGTGCGGTCAGCACCCTTGCGCGGTGGTGCGCTCTGGCCGAAGCCGCCGCCACCGAAACCGCCGCCACCACCGAAGAGGTCGGAGAAGTCCGGCTGTCCGCCGCGGCCACGTGGGCCCGCTCCGCCGCCTCCGAAGAGGTTGGAGAAGATGTCCTCGAAGCCGGCTTGCCCGCCGGGGCCGCCCGGTCCGCCACCAGCAGAGAATCGCGCTCCGCCGCCCATGGCGCGGATCGCGTCGTACTGCTCGCGCTCTTCCTTGTCCGAAAGCACCGAGTTGGCTTCGGAGATGTCCTTGAATTTCTTTTCAGCGGCCGCATCACCCTGGTTGGTATCCGGGTGGTACTTGCGCGCAAGCTTGCGGTACGCCTTCTTGATGTCCGCCTCGCTGGCGTCCTTGGAGACGCCCAGAATGGCGTAAAAGTCTTTTTCGATCCAGTCCTGACTTGCCATCAGGGCCCCATCCTTTCAGTGCCAATTCGACACTGCCCACTGTCGAAGACTCGGCAGTGGGCAGTATCGATTGTGCTATTCGTGGCTATTCGCCGGTTGCTACCAGCACCTGAGCTGCACGCAGGATGATGGTTCCCTTGCGGTAACCGGTGCGCAGCACCTGTCCCACGTGGTCGGCTGGAATCTCGTCAACAGCCTGGCGAAGCAGGGCTTCGTGGATGTTCGGGTCGAACTCCACGCCGGCCTCGTTGATGCGCTCCAGGCCATGCTGAGCCAGAATTCCATCCAGCTTGTTGGCGATCGATGCGAACGGGCCGTCGGCGAGGTCGCCGTGGGCTCGTGCCGCATCGATGTCGTCAAGCACCGGAAGCAGGGTGTTGAGCACGGACTGCACGGCGTTTTCACGCGCTACGGCCCGGTCGCGTTCCACGCGCTTGCGGTAGTTGACGTATTCGGCCTGCAGGCGCAGCAGGTCGTTGCGCAGTTCGGTTTCCACCGCACCGGCCTCTTCCGGCTGCGCCGAATCGGCTTCAGCGCCAGCAGCAGCTTCGTTCAGGATCGCCTCGGCCTGACCCAGGGCGTCAGCGGTTGGCTGCTCGTTGGCGGCCTCTGGCTGGTTCTCCGGCTCCTGGCCGGAGTTCTCGTTCTGGTCCTTTGCCTCGGACATATTCCTAAACTCCTTACTTCTTGTCGGCTTCGTCTTCGTCGATGACCTCGGCGTCGACGATGTCTTCATCAGCGTTCGGTGCCTGCTCGCCCTCAGGAGCCTGGGCGCCCTCGGCCTGCGCGTTGGCGTAGATTGCCTCGCCCAGCTTGGTCTGCGATGCCTGCAGCTTCTCGAACGCGGCCTTGACCTCGTCGTCGTTGTCCTGCTTCTCCAGCGCAGCCTTCAGGGCGTCGACGTCAGCCTGGACCTCGGTCTTGACCTCTTCAGGCAGCTTGTCTTCGTTGTCCTTGATCAGCTTGTCTACGGAGTAGGCAGCCTGCTCAGCGGCGTTACGGGTCTCAGCGGCCTCGCGGCGTGCCTTGTCTTCTTCGGCGTGTGCTTCAGCTTCCTGGACCATGCGCTCGATGTCTTCCTTGGACAGCGAGGAACCACCGGTGATGGTCATCGACTGCTCGGTGCCGGTGCCCTTGTCCTTGGCGGATACGTGCACGATGCCGTTGGCGTCGATGTCGAAGGTGACCTCAACCTGCGGGATGCCGCGAGGAGCCGGTGCGATACCGGTCAGCTCGAATGTGCCCAGCGCCTTGTTGTCGCGGGTGAACTCGCGCTCGCCCTGGAAGACCTGGATGGATACCGAAGGCTGGTTGTCCTCGGCGGTGGTAAAGGTCTCCGAACGCTTGGTCGGGATCGCGGTGTTGCGCTCGATCAGCTTGGTCATCACGCCGCCCTTGGTCTCAATACCCAGGGACAGTGGGGTGACGTCGATGAGCAGAACGTCCTTGCGCTCGCCCTTCAGCACGCCTGCCTGCAGCGCTGCGCCCACGGCGACAACCTCATCTGGGTTCACGCCCTTGTTCGCTTCCTTGCCGGCCAGGTCCTTGACCAGTTCGGCAACGGCTGGCATGCGGGTGGAACCGCCAACCAGGATCACGTGGGCGATGTCCGAAACCTTGACGCCTGCCTCGGCGATGACGTCGTTGAATGGCTTGCGGGTGCGCTCCAGCAGGTCCTTGGTCAGGTCCTGGAACTTGGCACGCGAGAGGTGCTCGTCCAGGTGCACTGGGCCTTCCGGGGTCACCGAGAGGTACTGCAGCGAGATGTTGGTGCTGGTAGCCGAGGACAGTTCCTTCTTGGCCTGCTCAGCAGATTCCTTCAGGCGCTGCAGCGCGATCTTGTCCTTGGACAGGTCCGCGCCCTTGGCCTTGGCCTGGGCCAGCAGCCAATCCACGATGCGCTGATCCCAGTCGTCGCCGCCCAGGCGGTTATCGCCTGCGGTGGAGCGGACCTGGATGGTCGAGAAGCCGTCGTCGTCCTTGCCGACTTCCAGCAGGGAAACGTCGAAGGTGCCGCCACCGAGGTCGAAGACCAGGATGAGCTCGTCTTCCTGGCCCTTTTCCAGGCCGTAAGCCAGCGCAGCTGCGGTTGGCTCGTTGACGATGCGCAGGACGTTCAGGCCGGCGATCTCGCCAGCTTCCTTGGTGGCCTGGCGCTCTGCGTCGTTGAAGTATGCAGGAACGGTGATCACCGCGTCGGTGACCTTCTCGCCCAGGTACGACTCAGCGTCGTTCTTCAGCTTCATCAGGGTACGAGCCGAGATTTCCTGAGCAGTGTACTTCTTCTCGTCAACGTCAATGGTCCAGTCGGTACCCATGTGACGCTTGACCGATGCGATGGTGCGGTCGATGTTGTTGACGGCCTGGCGCTTGGCGATATCGCCAACCAGGACTTCGCCGCTCTTCGAGAAAGCAACGATCGACGGGGTAGTGCGGTTGCCTTCCGCGTTTGCGATAACGGTTGGCTCACCACCTTCGAGCACGGAAACTACGGAGTTGGTGGTTCCTAGGTCGATACCTACGGCACGCGACATAATGGCTCTCCTTTGCCTTGGTTGAAAGTACTAACGCTGAGGACATTTATCCTCATTGAGCGTTCTGCACTCAAGTTTACTCAGCCGCTTTCGACTGTCAAATCAACTTGAGCGAAGGCGACTCAACTTTGCGTTCTGCTCATTTCAACTGCCGTGGTGAGAGAATAATTCCCGTCCTGAAATAATTTTTCATTCATCCGCTTTCAACGCTTCCAGCGGGCGGGAAAAGCGGCAGCTAGGAGCCACCTCATGGAAACGAAGCGCAAGTTCCAGGATCTGCCACCGGGCGGAAAGATCGCGGTCGCCTCTGCGGCAATTGCCGAGCTGACCTTGATGGTTGCGGCACTGCGGGATTTGTACAAGCGCCCTGCAGAACAAGTCAAGGGTCCAAAGCCGGCATGGGCAGCGGCCAGCATGATCAATTTCCTTGGCCCCATCGCCTATTTTGCTTTTGGACGCCGCAAGTAATCCCTTGGCATTCCATAGCCACTGGAAAACAAGCCGTCCTCGGTCATTCGAGGACGGCTTGTTCGCTTTCAGCGAGTTCGGGTTAGCCCATCAGGCTAATTCCCCGGGCAGCCAGAACGCCAAACGCGGTGCCCCACAAGATAATCGAGATGATCTGCCAGATGATCACCTTCTGCTTATTGGCGCCGAAGGAGACCAAGGCAGCCGAGGTCACCTGCGAAGGCAGGATGGTCTGCCCCAGAAGGCTCACCCCGGCAATGCCGTATTTATCGAAAGCTCGGCGCAGCTTCTCGAACTTGCGTTCCTTCTTCTCCGAGTCCTTGCCCTTGCGAACCTTGTTCCGCACGGCGTGGGCGCTGTTGACGAACAACAGCATGGAAATCACGTTGCCGATCACGGCGGTGGCGATGGCAGCAACCACCGGAACACCGA
Source organism: Glutamicibacter sp. NPDC087831 (assembly GCF_044742845.1). Classification (NCBI taxonomy): domain Bacteria; kingdom Bacillati; phylum Actinomycetota; class Actinomycetes; order Micrococcales; family Micrococcaceae; genus Glutamicibacter; species Glutamicibacter sp. NPDC087831. The sequence continues at coordinate 89,319 of NZ_JBIUVH010000001.1, read as the reverse complement.
TGACCACGCCAATGGCCGAACCAAAGTAGGACTCGATCAGCGGAATGGCAGCTAGCAAGGCAACCGCCAAGAATTGCAGTGGCTCCGGGAAGGACGCGGCGAAATTCTGCAGGGATTCAATCATGGCTGGTGCTCCTGAAGCGGTGAAGGTTAATCGGCAGCTCGTTGCTTCAATCCTATGTATCGCCTAGTCGAAACGTGATCAATCAGCGGAGCTAAACTTTTGACGCGCAATTTCCCGGGTTTAACGCAAAACTCCCCCGCATCCATTGGGATGGATGCGAGGGAGTACTCCGCAAGGATTAGTGCCAGCGCCTAGTTGCCACGACCAGCTGGGCTCGATGCGCGACGCGGGCCACGCGAACGGCCACCGGTTGCACCGCCAGCGGCATTGCGGCCGCCGGTTCGCGGTGAGCGCGAAGGGCTCGACGGGCGTTCAGCGTTGGCACCTCGTGCGCCGCGGGCTGGACGGTCGGAGTTCGCACCGCGGGCGCTGCGCGCTGGACGCTCGCCCTGGCTAGCGCCGTCACGTTCCGTACGGCGGCGTTCGCCGCCACGGCCCTGGGCTTCGGCAGCTGGCTTGGCGCCACGCGCCGGGCGCTGGCCGCGGCCACCGCGGCCGGCACCTTCACCGGCAGGCTTGCTCTTGGCAGGATTGCGCTTCTGCTGAACCGGAGCAACGTAGGCAACCGGCTCGGCAACTTCGCCGACGACCTTGGCCACAACCGGAGAATTCAGGTTGACCTTTTCGAAAGGCACCTTCAGTCCGGCCTGCTTCAGCAAAGTCGAAACGTCGCCCTGCTGATCAGGGGTGCAGATGGTCACTACAGTTCCATCCGAACCCGCACGTGCGGTACGGCCGGAGCGGTGGGTGTAGGCCTTGTGCTCTGCTGGTGGATCAACGTGGACAACCAGCTCCACACCATCAACGTGCACGCCACGAGCGGCTACGTCGGTGGCGACAAGAACCTTCGCCTCGCCTGAAGCAAAAGCCGCAAGGTTGCGGTCACGGGCATTCTGCGAGAGGTTACCGTGCAGGTCTACCGCCGGAACGCCAGCCTTGGACAGGGTGAGCGCCATCTTCTTGGCGTGGTGCTTGGTGCGCATGAACATGATGCGACGGGCAGTGCCCTGGGCCAGAACGCGGATCAGGTCCTTCTTATCATCGTTGCCGATGACGAAGACGTGGTGCTCCATGGTGTTCACAGCGGCCTTGGGTGCATCCACCGAGTGAATGGTCGGGTTGCTCAGGTAGCGCTTGACCACCTTGTCCACACCGTTGTCCAAGGTAGCGGAGAACAGCATGTGCTGGATGCCGGTTGGCATGCGGTCCATGATGCGGCGAACTACAGGCAGGAAGCCCATGTCGGCCATGTGGTCGGCTTCATCCAGCACGGAGATTTCCAGCTGGGACAGGTCCACGACCTTCTGCTTGATCAGGTCATCCAGGCGGCCCGGGCAGGCGATGACAATGTCCACGCCCTCGTTCATGGCCTTTTCCTGGCGGCTCTGGGCCACGCCACCGTAGATCACGGTGGTACGCAGGCCTGCGGCCTTTGCCAGCGGGTCAACGGTCTTGGCAATCTGGGTCGCCAGTTCACGGGTTGGAGCCATGATCAGCGCGCGTGGGAAACGGGCCTTGCGACGCTGTGGGCGATCTGCCAGCCGAGCTACCAGGGGCAGCGAGAAGGCCAAAGTCTTGCCGGAGCCGGTCTGGCCGCGGCCCAGGACGTCGCCGCCGGCCAAGGTCGACGGCAAGGTGGCTTCCTGGATCGGGAAAGCGGCTTCGATCCCGCTGGCAACAAGGACTTTCGACAGGTATTCGGGCACGCCGAGGGCGCTAAAAGTTACGGACATATTCAAACTTTCTCTCTGATTCGCACGCCTGCTTCAGGCGTTGGGTTTCGCCGAGCCAGGAGGAAGTCCGCAACATGCAAGGCCAAGGAAGGCCTGCTGCCAAAAGTGGACCGGCGGAGGTTTTCCGGGCGATTCACAGGAGGGAAATCTAAACTGTCGACGCATGCGCCACAGAATTTTCCGGTGACGCACAAGTATCCATACTACAGTGCGAAAGCGGGGCCCGTCTGTGAGCGGCCCCGCTTTGCACTGCCGCCCCGGGAGACGTTCACCACTAGGGCTCCCGGGACAGGCCGCCGCGCTGCCTAGTTCAGCTCGAATTCCTTCTTCGCCAATTTCGAGGGCCACCAGACCTTTGGTCCGATTTCTTCGACCAGCGCCGGCACCAGCAGGCTTCGCACGACGAAGGTATCCAAGAGCACCCCGAAGGCCACGATGAAGCCCAACTGGCCCAGGAACATGATTGGCACCACACCCAGTGCGGCGAAGGTAGCGGCAAGCACCACGCCGGCGGAGGTAATCACGCCGCCGGTGACCTTCAAGCCCACCCGCATGCCCTCACGGGTTCCGCGCTTCAAGGATTCCTCGCGCACACGGGTCATCAAGAAGATGTTGTAGTCAACGCCCAGCGCCACCAGGAAGACAAAGCCGAACAGCGGTACGGATGGATCGGCACCCACGTAGCCGAAGACATTGTTGAAGACCAGCGCACTGACACCCATCGCCGTACCGTAGGACAGCACGGTGGTCAGGATCAGCAGCACCGGAGCCAGAATGGAACGCAGCAGCAGCATCAAGATCAGCAAGATGGCCAGGAGGGTAATCGGAATGATCTTGAACAGATCCGCGATGGCCGTCTCGTTGGTATCGAGCTGGGTCGCAGTGGTGCCGCCGACCAGCGCGTCGGCGTCGACCGCATGCAGCTGCTCGCGCAGCTCGACCACGGTCTGCTTGGCGGCATCCGAGTCGGCCGCATCGGCCAGCGTCACCGACATCAGGTTGCGGCCTTCGACGCTCATTGGCTCGGCCCCGCGGGCGGCCATGGCCGGTCCGCCGTCTTCAGCCTGCAAGTAGGCCGAATCCACGCCGGTGACATCAAGGGCCTTTTCCAGGGCCGTCTGCGCTTCGGCTTCATCGACAATCACCGTGGCCGGGGATCCCGAGCCGCCAGGGAAGTGCTCGCCCAGGGCGATCTGCCCGTCACGCGACTCCGAACCGCCTACCACCAGCTCGCTCTGCGGCACGCCATGGGCCTTGAGCTGGGTCATGCCCAGCGCTCCCACGGCGAGCACCAGAGCGGTGATGATCCAGATCGGGCGCGGATGGCTGGCAACGAACCGCGCAATGCGGCCCCACAGGCCTTCCTTCTCCTGGCCTTGGGCGTCCACGGCCACCGGCTTGGGCGGGAAGGGCCAGTAAGCGGCCCGTCCCAGCAAGCCGAGCACCGCCGGCAGGAACGTCAACGCGGCAACGATCGAGAAGATGATGCCCGAGGCGCCAATGGGTCCCAGTGCCTTATTGGAGTTCAGATCGGAGAACAGCAGGCACAGCAGGCCCACCGTCACGGTGCCGCCCGAAGCGACAATCGGTTCCAGCGAGCCTTTCCATGCGGAAGCCACGGCCTGCCACTTGTCCTGCCCGGCCATGAGCGCTTCCTTGTGCCTGGCCACGAACAGCAGCGAGTAGTCGGTAGCCGCGCCGATGACCAGGATGGACAAGATGCCCTGGGCCTGGCCGTCGAGCCGGATCCAGCCTTCGGATGCCATGAAGTACACCGCGACAATTGCCGCGCACAGCGCGACGACCGAGGTGAGCAGCACCGTGAAGGGAAGCAGGATCGAACGGTAGACCAGCAGCAGGATCACCAGCACAGCTGCCAGGGCCACGCCCAGCAGCACGCCGTCGATGCCGCCGAAGGCCTCGACCAGGTCGGCGCTGAAGCCTGCCGGCCCGGTGACGTAGGCGGTGGTGCCCTCGGGCTTCTCGGCGGCCAGGAGCGCCCGCAGCTCTTCGACTCCGGTATCGGCCTCCACCTCGCCGGAGACCGGAACGATGAATTCAGCGGCCTTGCCGTCCTCGGAGAGGAAGGGCCCGGTGATCTGCCCGTCCAGATGCGTGAAGTCCTTCAGCGCCTCGCCGACCCCTCCAGCAGTTTCCTTGCTGACCTCGCCATCGCTGGTGAGCAGGACCACCGCTGGGATTGCTTCGGTGGAGCGGAATTTGTTCTGCCATTCCAGGGCTTCGGTTGCTTCGGCGGTGGCCGGGAGGAAGGAGGTCTGGTCGTTGGTCTGGACCTCGGAAAGCTTGCCGAAGGTCGGGCCGCCGATTCCGGCTACACCCAGCCAGAGGATGATCAGCAGGGCGTAGATTCCTGCCCTGATGCCGATACCCTTCTTGTCCAATCGCTTCTTGCCCGATGGCTGGTCGGTTTTCGCTACATGCGCCACTGATCCGTCCTCACTCGTGATTGCTGGCGGTGGATCAAAGGGCGATCCGAATGCCATACTACAAGACTTACTTCCATCGTAGAAATACTTCCCAGGCTATTAAATGCTTTTCCGACTAGGATTGCGCCTATGAGCGCAAGAGAACAGCACAATTTGGTCATGCTCCTGCAGGAATTCGGCCAAGCCTCGGACCGCTACGTTGAGTCCACCGGAGCACTTTACGCAACGCACCGCACGGATATGAATGCGCTGTCAATCATCATGAAATACGAGCAGCGCAGCCTTCTGCCTTCCCCGCGCGACCTGAGCCGCGACCTGCAACTGAGTTCTCCGGCTACCACCGCCATGCTCGACCGCCTGGAAAAACTGGGAATGATCGAGCGCCAGCGCTCGGACCGGGATCGCCGTGTCATCCGCATCGCCATGACACCCAAAGCCCGCGGCAAGGGCATGGAAATGTTCATGCCGCTAGGTGCCAAAATGCGGGAAGTGATCAGCCACTACGACGAGCAGCAGCTGCAGGTCATAGCCCGCTTCATGGCAGAAGCCGTCGCCGGCGTGGACAGCGCGCGCGAAGAAGTCGTAACACAGCGAGCAACGAAACCAGCCAAGAGCGCGACGGACACTAGCCTTAAGCAGTGACCCTTTCACTCTGGATATCCCTTCTCAGCGCCTGCATCGTCATCAGCTTCACCCCCGGGGCCGGAGCCATCAATACGATGAGCAATTCGATGCGCCAAGGCTGGCGCGCTTCCATTTGGGGCGTGCTCGGGCAGCAGATCGCCTTGCTGATCCACGTGGTGATCGTTGCCGCCGGAGTCGGGCTGCTCGTGGCCAGCTCGCCGTTGCTATTCGCCATCATCCGCTACGCAGGCGCTGCCTATCTGGTGTACCTCGGTATCCGCATGCTGCTCTCCAAGCCGGAGGTCGCCTCCGACGGAACTAGCACCGGGCATCGCCTGACCCGCTGGTCCATGCTCAACCGGGGCATCCTGGTCAACCTGCTCAATCCGAAGGCCATCGTCTTCTTCCTGGCTTTCACCCCGCAGTTCATCCGCACTGATCAGCCGCTCCTGGCGCAATATGCCATCTTCATCGGCACGGTCATCGTGGTGGACATTGCGGTGATGTTCTTCTTCTTTGCCGGCACGGCCCGCACCTTCCAGCGCTTCACCGCTACTTACCGCGGCGCCAAGTTGCTGAACGTCCTCTTCGGCGTACTGTTCATCCTGGTCGCCGCGCTCCTGCTGCTCATGCACTAGCATTTTCGCCCCGCTCTTGCCGTAGAACTCCTAGCCGTGAACCGATTCCCGGGCCAATTTCCGAATCGTTGCCGATTTGTTGCCGGGAAACGGGCGCGTAGCTATCGATCGAATCGCCTTGTGCCCATAGACTGATGCCATGTTCCGGATAATGATCGTGTGCACGGGAAATATTTGCCGTTCGCCTATGGCCGAGTACATGCTCAAGAATGCGCTCAAGGATGCCGAGGTCTCGCAGGTCGAGGTCATATCGCGAGCCATCACCGACGGTGAAGTCGGGAAGCGCATCGATGAGCGTGCTGCCAGTACTCTGCGCAGCCATGGACTTGATGCATCCGAGCACATTGCTGCCCAGATCGACTCGGACGAAATCGCCAAGATGGATCTCGTACTGGCGATGGACACCGACCACTTCGAGGAACTCGTTCCCGAATTGGCCGAAATCGATCCGAGCGAACGTCCGCAACTGCGGATGTTCCGTTCCTTTGATCCGGGAACCGCGAGCTCCCCGCACGACCAGCAGGGCATCTATGACCCCTGGTACGGTGATGCCGGAGACTTCCGCGAGACCTGGAAACTCATTTCTGCTTCCCTGCCTGCCCTTGTAGATTACGTGCGGAGTAACATCGCCTCTCGTGGAAACCGCTAGACCAACGCTGATTGCCATTGACGGGCGTTCCGGATCCGGCAAAAGCACCTTTGCAACAGACCTAGCGAAATACCTGGAAGCCACCGCCTCCATAGCTATTTTGCGCCTCGAAGAGCTCTACCACGGTTGGGACGGGCTGCACCTGTCCTTCGATCTCTACCACCGGATCCTGCCTCAGCTCGCAGCAGGCAACACGATCACCTACCCCACCTGGGACTGGGCCGCGGGTGCCCTTGGCGCATCCAAGAACTTCACTCCGGCCGAGGTAGTGATCATCGAAGGCGTAGGAGCGATCCATTCCGACGCCCGAGAGTTCCTCGATATCGGGATCTGGCTGGAAGCACCCGAAAGCTTCCGCCGCGATCGGGCGCTGGCACGCGATGGACAGGCCTACCGTCCGTACTGGCAGATGTGGGCCGAACAAGAGGAACGGTACCTGCTGGCCCATCAGCCGCACGCCGCAGCAACCCTGCTCATTGATGCCGCTGGCGACCACGACCCCATCGATATCTGGGCGCGTTCCTGCCGCTACCTGCCGGCCATGATGCGCCAGCTTTGCCTCCGCTCCGACCAGTCCCCCATTGCCCCAGCCTTCCGCCAGAGCTACGAGGCGCCAGCCGATACGGCGTCACTCTTCGAGGAACTGGCCCGGTCCCTTCCGCATGCCGCACTACTGGAATCAACAAGCCATAAGCTCAGCGACCCGTTGGGACGCAACCGCTATTCGTTGATCGCGCTTTCGGCGGCAGAACAGCCCCCGGTACTGAGCGCCACCAGCCACGGCACCACCGTCAGCTTGCCCGGAGCGCAAGTACGGCTGGGCGAGGATTTCTTCTGCGCGCTGGCAGGCCTCTGGCCTGCCGGAACCACCGCTAAAGCCGGCTACCCGCTGCCGGCATGGGTGGGGTACCTCGGTTATGAGCTCAAGCGCGAGCTCGGCGCCGCGGATCTGCAGGCAGTGGTTGAACCCGGGCGGGTGCGCCCCGATGCCCAGTTCTTTGCGCCGGATACCGTGGTGGTCATTGACCATCAAGAAGGCCAGATGCATCTGCACAGCATTAGCGAACCGGCAGCAGCGCTGAGCATCCTGTTGGGCAATCCTCCAGAACTGCGCGCCCACCACCCGTTGCCTATCCCGCAGTTCAGCTGCGCGGATACCGAAGCCGGTTACAAGCAGAAGATACGCCAGGCCCAACGCGAGATCTATGAAGGCAACACCTACGAAGTTTGCCTGACTACCGAACTGACGGCCCATGCCGAACTGTTCGATCCGTTCGAGGCCTACTGCCGGATGCGCCGCTCCAGCCCTGCACCGTTTGCCCACTACCTGCGTTTCACTGATCTGCAAATCGCCAGCATTTCACCGGAACGGTTCCTCGCGCTGTCCAAGGACGGGCAGTTGCGGGCCGAGCCGATCAAGGGCACCCGGCCGCGTGGCGAAAATGAAGAATCAGATCTCGCGTTGAAGCATGATCTGGCCACCCATCCCAAGGACCGGGCCGAGAACATCATGATCGTTGACCTGTTGCGCAACGACCTGTCGCACCATGCGGTTCCCGGGTCGGTGAAGGTTGCCCGGCTGTGCGCGGTGGAAACCTACGCGACAGTGCACCAGATGGTCTCCACCATCGACGCCACGCTATCCTCCCCGCAGCTGGCCGCCGAAGCCCTGCGCGAAGCTTTCCCGCCGGGCTCCATGACCGGTGCACCGAAGCTGTCCACGATGAGCATCTTGGATGAGCTCGAAGAGCACCGTGCCCGCGGCCTGTACTCCGGGGCCGTGGGGTATCTGGGTGCTGATGGTGCCGCCGATTTCTCCGTGGTGATCCGAACCCTGGTGTGCGACCGGCTAGCTGACCAGTCATGGCGGTTGAGCCTGGGCCTTGGCGGGGCAATCACCGCTGATTCGGTGCCCGCTGAAGAGTGGGACGAGGTCATCACCAAATCCCGTGGCGTGCTTCAAGCGCTGGGCGCCAGCTTCCCGCAAGACACTCAAGCCAACTGAATTATTGCAAGGTGGCCGTCAAGCGAGCCACGTTGTCGATCCAGCGTTGCATGCGAGGACGGCGGCGCCACTGCGAGAGGGTGATTTCCGAGGAAATCCCGCGGTAGTGGTTCTGCACCTGATTAACCGCATCGACCATTTCCTTGCCCAGCAGCATCACGGAAATTTCCATGTTCAGGCTGAATGAGCGCATGTCCATATTCGAGGATCCCACCACGGCCACGTCGTTATCCACGGTGAAGCACTTGGTATGCAGCACCATCGGTGCCGGGTAGCGGTGAATGCGCACGCCGGCTTCCAGCAGCTGCTGGTAGTAGGACTGCTGCGCGTGGTGCACCAGGAACTGGTCGCCCTCTTCGCAAACATACAATTCCACTTCTACTCCGCGCTGGGCGGCAGTGGTGATGGCATAGAGCAGCGAATCGTCGGGAACGAAGTAGGGGCTGGTGATTTCCAGGCGTTCGGAGGCAGAATAGATCAGCGTATTGAACAGCCTGAGGTTGTTCTCGGTACCGTATCCGGGGCCGCTGGGCAGCAGCTGCGCCAGGGTGGAACCGGGACGTTCCTCATAGGCCAGCGGGTGGCGGGCCTCGGCCATGTCCATCAGCACTTCCTGGTCGTCGTCCTCCTGCCACCAGTCGGTAGCGAAAGTGACGTCGAGGCTGCGCACCAGCGGACCTTCGACCCGGAGCATCATTTCAACCCATTCGCGGCCCACCTTATGCGAGGACTCGCGCTTGTAGCCGGGTTCAATCAGGTTCTGGCTTCCGGTGAAGGCCACCTCGCCATCAACAACGAGGATCTTGCGGTGGTTGCGCAGATCCGGGCGGCGCCAACGACGGCCAATCAGGTCGATGGGCAGCATCGGGCGCCAGTTGATACCGGATTTCTTCAGCCGCTTCTTGAAATCCTTGTAGCCCTTGACGCGCAAGGTTCCCAGGTGGTCGAAGAGCAACCGGACGTGCACGCCGCGCTCCGCGGCCGCTTCCAGCGCATCGAGTACCGGTCCAACATAATCCGGGTCATCGCCCATGATGTAGAACTGGATGTGCACATAGCGGGTGGCGTTATCGATTTCCTTGCGCATGGCATCGAGCGAAGCCCGGTAATCGGAAATGACCTCTACCTGGTTGCCGCCTTCCAGCGGCATGGCACCAAGATTGCGGTTGAGCATGACTGCCGATTCGACCCATTCCTCCTGGGAATGGAATTCTTCGGGCAGCTGCATGTGGCTCGTGGCCTTCATGATTTCATCGTGCGCACGCCGCTGCTTTTCCAAGCGGCGGCGCGACAGGTGCGGATTGGCGAAAAGCCAGTATGCGACAAGTCCCACAACGGGCAGGAAGAAGATAGCCAATAGCCATGCCATGGCGGTGGTGGGGCGCCGGTTGCCCGGAACGATGCCGATCATGAAGTAGCGAACCGCTAGCTCTATTGCGACCAGCACGCTCCAGAGAACGCCGCCAATCTGCAAGAAGACTTCATTACTTGGCCACACTCGGGCACCCCCTTGGCTACACCCCGCGAATTCGGCATTATCGGCCTCTGATCTGCGATGTACAGGCCAAAATCCTTCGCTTAGCTTATCGAACATTGCCGGACTTGTCTGAATCTCCGCCTGCAGAAATCGCGCAGAAGACACTGGGGTTCGATAATCTGTCTTTATGAGCTCACTTGTATTCTTGGATCCGGCCTATCCGGCTGGTCGTCTTGCAGACATCACTGCACCGCAACTTCTGGTCACAGCACAGGGAGTCACGCGAGGTGATGGCATCTTTGAATCGATGCTCTACACCAACCAGGCCGTACGCAAATTCGAAGCGCACCTGGCACGCTTGGCGACCTCGGCTGAAGTTGCCGACTTGGCCATTCCCGATGCGCGCAGCTGGTTTGCCGCGGTAGATACCGCTGTGGCCGATTTCGATGCCACCGGCGGCGCTGAAGAAGCGGTGGTCAAGCTGGTCGCCGCGCGCGGCGAGCACGACAATGATCCTGCCATTTGCTGGGTCACCGTGACCCCTGCCCCGGCTTTGGGCAGGGAACAGCGTGAAACCGGTGTGGATGTCCTGATGCTGGATCGCGGCTACGACTCGAAGCTGGCCGAACGTGCGCCATGGCTCATGATGGGCGCCAAGACCCTTTCCTATTCGATCAACATGGCCGCCCTGCGCTACGCGCACAAGCACGGCGCCCATGATGTCATTTTCACCTCCGCCGACGGGATCATCCTGGAAGCTCCGACCTCGACCGTGCTGGTAGCCCAGCGCGATGGCGAGACCAAGCGGCTGCTGACCCCGATGCTTGAAACCGGCATCCTGCCAGGCACCACGCAAAGCGCCATTTTCGACGCTGCGGCCCAGGATGGCTGGGAGCTGGGCTACGGCCCGTTGCGCCCGGAAGACCTGTATCAGGCCGATGGCGTGTGGCTGGTTTCCTCCATCCGCCTGCTGACCCCGGTGCGCACCATCGATGCCAAGCCGTTGCGCCTGGACGCTGAGCTCCATGAAGAGCTCAGCGCCCTGAGCGAAGCAATCCGCTAGGACCACACCAAGTTGTAGGTCCCTGCCAGCACGGCCGCAGCCATTGCGGCCGTGCCAAACAGGATCCCCGTGGCCAGCACCATGCCATCACGCCAGGTGAAGGTGGCCGTGCGAATCCATGTGCGCTTGGCCGTGCCGAACCCCTTGGCCTCCATCGTGGTGGCCAACCGTCCGGCGCGGCGAATCGCTTGCACCAGCAAGGCCAGCACCTGACCCAGGGTTGCCTTGATGCGTTGGCCCACGGTGCCGAAGTTCCCGACACCGCGAGCGCGCCGGGCCAGCGTGAGCGTGGTGAATTCTTCCACCATCAACCCGAGCAATCGCATGCCGGCCAAGGCCCCGAGCACAAACCGGTGGGGTACCTTCAGCTGCTGAGACAGCGCCCCGCCCAAATCGCTTGGATTCGTGGTGGCCAGCAGCAAGATGCACGGGATGGCCAGCGCGAAAGCGCGCAGTCCGGTGGCAATGCCCCCGGCCACCGATCCCTCGGTGATGCTGAAGGCGCCGAATTGGGCGTAGACCATGCCGCTATCCTGGCCCACCAAGGCGATGCCCCACGCCGCAAGGATTCCGGCAATCAGCAGTGGCCACGCGCGCTTGAGGAATTTCAGCGGGCTCAGCCCTGCCAGGGGGAAGAACACCACGGTCGCCACGATCACCACCAGCGCCGAAACCCAATCCAAGGTGGTGATCAACGGCAGTGTTGCCGCAGCCACCGCACCGAGCTTGGCCAGCGGATTGATCTTCGCCAACCAGCTATGCCCTACCGGCGCATCAAGCACCGGCCCCTGTCGCGGGATACCAGCTTCCGGGGTGCCGGCAGTGAGCACCAGGTCCCTTGCTTTGAGCACCGAGGCAAAGTGATCGTCGTGGGTCACAGCAATGATCGCGGTGCCCTGCTGCAATTCCTCAACCAGCAGCCCGGCCAGTTCCCTCCACGTGTTCGCATCCTGCCCGAAGGTCGGTTCGTCGAGGATCAGCACCTGGGGGGATGCGGCCAGAACAGTGGCCACGGACAAGCGCCGCTTCTCGCCCCCGGAGAGGGTGAACGGGTTCGCGTCAGCCAAATGCGCCAGGCCCAAGCGTTCCAGCAACGCGTCCACGCGCGCTTGGACCTGGGCCGGCTCGTATTTCGGCGCATCGGCGCTGCTGGCCTGCGCGCGGCTGGGAGCGAAAGCCAGCTCTTCCCGAACGCTCTGGGTCACGAATTGGTGTTCGGGTTCCTGGAACACCGAACCGATCCGCCCAATCAATGCACCGGCCTTCCAGGCAAACGGGGAGTTGCCCAGACCGTCGGCCAGTTGCGCGGTGGCCGCCAAGCCGCCGTCGGCCGGGACGAGCAATCCGCCCAAGGTCAAGGCCAGCGTCGACTTTCCAGCGCCATTCTCGCCGCGAATCACCGTCGCGGTGCCCGCTTGCACATTCACGTCCACCGCTTGGGTGCGCGGTGCCGTGGCGGTGCGGGCGGATACCAGCTGCTGCGCTTCCAGCAGCGTGGCACCGGCACCGTTCGTTGCCCGGGCCACCTGCGGGAAGTAGCCTGGAATCCACAGCCCGGCAGTAGCCAGCTCCTCGCGCACCGTTTCATCGGTGTACAGCTGCTGCGGGTCCAGATCGTGCGCGACTCCCCCTCCGGGCTGCAGCACGATAACCCGGTCCACATGCTGCGCCCAGGCTTCAATCCGGTGTTCCACGACGACCAGCGTGGCACCGGAAAGCCGGGCGGCGTTCAGCACCGCATCGCGCAAGAGCTCAATGCTCTGCGGGTCCACATTGGCAGTCGGTTCATCGAGCAGCATGACGCTGGGTTCCATGGCCAGAATGCCGGCCAAGGCCAACCGCTGTTTCTGTCCGCCGGAAAGTTGCTGGGTGCGGTGCTCGAAGGACAGCGCACCCAGACCCACAGCGTCCAGCACTTCGGGGATCCGCTGGCGGATCAGTTCGGGATCCATTCCGAGGTTCTCGGCGCCAAAGGCCACGTCATCGGCGACCCTGCTTTGCACTACCTGGGTTTCCGGGTCTTGCTGCATCAAGCCCACCGGGTGGCTCCGGATGAAGGCATCGCTGCCATCTATGAGCAGCCGGCCAGCGACCTGATCGTCCTCATCCGCTTCCAGCAACCCGGCCATCGCGTGCAGCAAGGTTGACTTGCCGGCGCCCGATGGACCGACCAGCAGCACCTTCTCACCGGCGTGGATCACAAGGTCCAGTCCCGAGATGGCAGGATTCTTCCTCTCGGAGTGCTGCCAGCCGAACCCCGTTGCGGTGATGGCGGCACCGCGCTGTGTCAGCGAGGCTGCGCCGGAATTGGCAAAGGAACTCATTTTGCGCTTTCCAGGTGCGCACGCCGGCTCGGCAGGGCGCTCAATGCACCGGTCTTCGCCAGTCCACGCGTGGCCAACCAGGACAGCAGCCCTGCGACGACTACGCCGGAAATGCCGGTGGCGATCACGTGGAAGATCTTCATTCCGGCGGTGTACTCAACGTAGTAGGCCAGGATGTAGGCCTCGGAAATGCCGGCGAACAAGCCGGCGAACAAGCCTGCCAGCAGCGCCACGCCCAGGTTCCACTTGCGGTAGCGGAATGCTGCGAAGACCAGCTCTGCACCCAGGCCCTGGACCAGGCCGGAGATCAGTACGGTCAAGCCGTAGTGCGAGCCGAGCAGCGCTTCAACCACAGCGGCCAGCAGCTCGCAGTAGATTGCGGCGCCTGGCTTGCGGATGATCAGTGCGCCGAGCACCGCCGGGAAGAGCCACATGCCGGTGAGCAACGCGGTGGCTGGCGGGAAAGCCGCAAAGGCGAGCGAGAACAGGCCATAGCCGGCACTCCACGCCCAGAAAATGACCCCTGAAGCGACGGCGATCACCGAGGCGACGACGATATCAACTACACGCCAGCCGGTCCGCTGCTTCGAAACTGTTTCGTTCATTGCTGGTCCTCCTGTGGAAAGGAGGGGAGATGGACGGAATGAGGGCATACTGCCGCGCCTATCCGCATCCGAGATGCTCGACTTCCTTCGCCGGTACTAGCCGGGGCAGGTTCGAGGGTCTGCGATCTATCGCACTCTCAGCGTCTTGCGACTTTTTAAAAGTCTGACGCTCCCCTGTCGGAATAATTACTGCTCCCCCACCATACCGCAGGTATGCTGGGCAGAGGAACGATATGTCAAGAGCTTGATCGCGAGGAAAAAATGGATAAAGTGCAGAAACTTGCCACTACCGGTATCACCGTTGGCGCTGGCATGCTCGGCGGCAAGCTGGTTGATTTCCTTTGGTTGAAGGCAACCGGCAGCAAAGCACCACGCAAGGGCACTGAGGAAGCAGCGGAAGCTTCTTTCCGCCGTGCCTTAGGCTTCGCAGTCGTTTCGGCCCTGGTCGCAGCAATCCTGCAGACGGTGGCTGACCGCAGCGCCAACAAGGTTGTTGCCAAGTTCACCAAGTAAGCTTCGGCGTTGAGCCAAAAGCGGGAGCCGCCCAGAGGGGCGGCTCCCGCTTTTTCTCAATCTTGTTCGTCTGGCGATCCGGTCTTGGAAACCGGGGTGGTTCCGGTCGGCGGTGTTCCGTTGACCTTGTTGACCACGTGGCTCAGCTCATCGGAGAACAGGGTTTCCTTGGCAGCGTGCTTGGTCCGGTAGCCGGAACGGCCAATCATGTGGGCCGAAACCGGTGCGGTCAATAGCTGCATTCCCCAGGCCAGCACGAGTACCGGGACCACAGCCCAGCTGCGCAGGTAAATGGCCAGTCCAGCGAAAATCAGCAGGAAGCCGAGTACCTGCGGTTTGGTCGCTGCATGCATGCGGGTGAGCATGTCCGGGAAGGTCAGCAAGCCGATACCTGCGATCAATGACATCAGGCAGCCAAGGATCAGCAGGACGGCAACGAGGACATCGAGGAAGATTTCCATTAGGCGTTCCTCTGATCCGAAACGAAGCGCGAGACGGTCACCGAACCGATGAACCCGAGCATGCAGGCGGCCACGACGAACAGCAAGTAGTCGGTGTGCTTGTGCAGCACCATTTCCAGGCACAGCGCGGCGGAGATGATCAGCAGCATCACGTCCAGGGCCAGCACCCGGTCAAGGATTGACGGCCCCTTGGCAACACGGACCAGGCAGGCGACAGCACCGAGCCCGAGCATGATGCCGCAGATCCAAATGACGATATCCAGCATGTTACCCCTTCCTCGCATCAAAGTTCGGTCCGCATTCGCTCTTGATCGCTTCGTACTCGTCTCGGCTGCCAATAGCCATGATCAGCCGGCGTTCGATGTCCCGGATGCCGGCACGCGCCTTCTCCACGTCCGCAGGCGACTCGATGTCGATGTAGTGCAGGTACAGCGTCGACGAGCTGCGGTCCACGTCGATCACGAAGGAGCCCGGGATCAGCGTGAGCACGTGTCCCACAGTCATCACGATCAGGTCCGAGTCGGTGCGCAGCGGGACCGCAATGACCGCGCTGCGGGTGCGCTTCCCGCGGACCAGCGCCAGCCAGGCCACATGGACGCTGGCCGCGAAGACCTGTCCGAGGAACCAGATGAACAGCTTCAGGCAGTACCAGGCATTGATCCGGCCCGAAAGGACCACCGGCGGCAGCGGGAACAGGTTCACGATCAGCAGCGCGATGATCACGCCGAAGACCATGTTCCCCAGGGAGAAGTCCTGCCAGAGAGCACCCCAGACAAAGAGCAGCAGCAGAAGCAGCGGCCATTCCTGCTTGAGTGTCGCGCGGTGGCGCACACCGGAGGTATCCAGCGCATCGTCAATGCGCTGGTCACGCGGTTCAAAGTTCTTGTTCGGCATCATCCCTCCAATCAGAATGGCAAGATCGAGCTGATATACGGTTCGCGGGCGATCAGTTCCGCAGCCACCCGCTCGCAGAATTCGAAGATCGGCCCGGCAAAGACGGTCAGGGCGATGCCCGCAAGCACCAGCGAACCGGTGGCGTAGCGCATGCCCCACGGCAAGGAGTCGGCTTCCAGCTGCTTGGCCAGTTTCAACCCCAAGCGGGGGTTCTGCGCGCCGCCGGCCAACGTCTCGTCGGCGACCTGCGTCGCTTCGGCCACCAGATCCTGGTTGGGCACCTCGGCATCAGCAGCACGGCGCCAGAACACACGGGCCCACACGCGGATGATCGCCATCAAGGTCAGCAGGCTGGTCAGCAATCCGGCGCCGATCACGACCCAGGTCAGCGGATCGGCATCCTGCGCGGCCGCATGCAATAGCCCGAATTTGCCCAGGAATCCGGAGAACGGCGGGATGCCGCCCAGATTGATGGCCGGGATGAAGAAGAGCAGGGCCAATGCCGGGGAGAGCTTGGCCAGCGAGCCGAGCCGGGTGACATTCGAGCTACCGGCACGGCGTTCGATCAGTCCCGCCACCATGAACAGCGAAGTCTGCACGATGATGTGGTGGCCCACGTAGTAGATGGTCGCGGCGATGGCCAGCGGCCCGCCCACGGCCACGCCGAAGATAAGGTAGCCGATGTGGCTGGTGAGCGTGAAGGAAAGCATGCGCTTGAAGTCCGTCTGCGCCAGCGCACCGAGGATACCGATGACCATGGTCAGCGCGGCCACCACCAGCAGTCCGGCGTTGACCGAGCCGCCCGGGAAGAGCAGGGTTTCGGTGCGGACGATCGCGTAGACGCCCACCTTGGTCAGCAACCCGGCGAACACGGCGGTCACCGGGGCCGGTGCGGTCGGGTAGGAGTCCGGCAGCCACAGGGACAGCGGGAAGACCGCGGCCTTGATGCCGAAAGCGATCAGCAACAGCACATGCAAGATCAGCTGCGGGCCCTGGCCCAGCTCGGGCAGCTTCACCGCAAGGTCAGCCATGTTCACCGTGCCGGTGGCCGCATAGGTCATCGCGATGGCCATCAGGAAGATCACCGAGGAAACCACGGAAACCACCACATAGGTGGTACCGGCGCGGATGCGCTCGGCGGTACCGCCCAAGGTCAGCAGCACGTAGCTGGCGGTGAGCAGGATTTCGAATCCGACGTACAGGTTGAAAAGGTCAGCGGCCAGGAAGGCGTTGGACACTCCGGCTAGCAGGATCAGGTACGCCGGGTGGAATATCGACACCGGTCCGGGCTCGTCCCCGTCGGCCAGGCCCTGGCTGGTGGCGAAGAGCAGCACAGCCAGCGAGACGACGGTGGAGACCAGCAGCATGAAGGCGCTGAACCCGTCGACCATCAGGGCGATGCCGAAGGGCGACTCCCAGCCGCCAATATGGATGGCATAGCTTTCCCCGCCCCATACGGCGGCGAGCATTCCCGCTTCGAGCACCAGGGTCAGGCACAGGATGCCGATGGTGATCAGGCGCTGCAGGCGGACCTGGCGGCGGGCCAGGAAGGCTGCCCCGGCGCCGAAGATCGGCAGCACCACGGCCAAAGGGGCTAGATCCAGGAAATTCACTCTTCCCCCTCGCGCACTGGGCGTCCTTCTTCATCGACGAATTCGGTCGTATCCTCGGCCACTGGCGAGTCTTCTTCCTCGTCGTAGGCGGTCTTCTGGGACACCTTGATATCTTCGGTGTCATCGGTGAGCTCATCAGCGCTGGTCAGGGTCCAGGACCGGTAGATCATCGCCAGCAGGAAGGCGGTCACCGCGAAGGTGATCACAATGGCGGTGAGGATCAGGGCCTGCGGCAGCGGGTCCGAGTACGAGTCGGCCGCCGCATCCGGCTTGAACAACGGCGCCGCGCCCTTGCGCCCGCCGCTGGTGAGGATCAGCAGGTTGATGCCGTTGCCCAACAGCATGATGCCCAGCAGCACCCGGGTCAGGGTGCGTTCGAGCACCAGGTAGAAGCCGGCCGCCAGCAGCACGCCGGTGACTACGAGGAAAGTGATGTTCACGCTCATCGGCCAACTCCAGTCCGGGAGGCCTGGATCTCGTCGTGGCGCTCCACCGGGCTGCGGCCCTCGGAGAGCGAATCAATCTCACTGCCCAAAGAACGCAGCACGTCCTGCACGAGGCCAAGGACCACCAGATACACTCCAATGTCGAAAATCGTTGAGGAAACGAACTTGTGCTCGCCGAAGAACCAGAATTCCAGGGCATAGGTGGTGAAGATGCCATCACCCAGCAGCAGCGGCACGATGCCCGCCAATCCGGCCAGCGCTATGCCGCCGCCGATCAGCATGCCCGGAGCGATGCGCATCGACTCGGAAAGTTCCACGCGGCCGCCGGCCAGGTAGCGGATGGTCAGCGCCAAGCCGGCGATCAGCCCGCCAGCGAAGCCGCCGCCCGGGGTATTGTGCCCGGTCAGCAGCGTGTACACCGACATGATCAGCACCGTGTGGAAAATCAGCCGGGTGACCACTTCAAAGATGATCGAGCGGCGCTCGGCGACCAGGGTGCTGCCAGCCATCAACCAGTCCTGGTTGGAGCTGGAGGCAAAGCGGCGGGCAATGCGCAGCTCGGTTTCCTTGGAGTCCTTGCTGCCCATGGCTTCGGAACCCGCGTCGATGCTGCCCGGTGCCACCTGGTGGGCCCGCACCCGGTTGCCGAAGCTGCGCCCGGCGAAGATCAGCGAAGCCACACCGGTGGCAGCCGCTGCCAGCACGGTGATCTCGCCGAAGGTATCCCACACGCGCAGGTCCACCAGGGCCACGTTGACGATGTTCTTGCCGTAGCCCTCGTAATAGGCCAGATCCGGCCAAGCCAGGGAAATGCGGGCCTCGTTGCGGGCGGCCATCATCGCGATGGCAATGTAGACGACCATCACGGCCAAGGCGATCGACAGGATGGCCCGGCCCCACTTGATCCGGGTCAGGCCCACCCACAGTCGCTTGGGCAGGGCGCGCAAGGCGAGCACGAAGGAAACCAGCACGATGGTTTCCACCAGCAGCTGGGTCAGCGCCAGGTCCGGGGCACCTTGCAGGGCGAAGATCGCGACCATGCCGTAGCCGGTCACCGAAACCATCAGCACCGCCATGAAACGCTTCGGCGCGGTAATGGAGACCACCGCACCGGCGATGATCACCGCACCGATCAGCAGCTGGGCCGGGTGGTCGGCGATGATCCAGTTCGTTGGCCACGGCGTGTAGACGGTCAGCGCGATGGCCAGCGGAATCACCAGCACCACGACCAGGATGACGCCCAGGTAGAAGGAGAGCGAACCACGCTGGGTGCGACCGGTGATCCAGATGGCCACCTTGTCCAGCACGTTCACCGACATGCGGTAGATTTCCTCGGCCGAGGTGACCATGCGGCGCAGCGGTGCGCCGGTGTCGGTTCGGTGACGCAGCCAGAAGAAGCACAGGCCCAGGCCCACCGAAATGGCGCTCAGCCCCAGTGCCGCGTTGAAGCCGGCAAATGGCAGCAGGTGCATTTTGCCCGGTCCGCCCTGCGCGGCCGACCAGTGGATGGCCAGCGGCTCCACCAGCTGCGGGTACAGGCCCAGGAACAGCGTCGCCGCCGAAAGAACCAGCAAGGGCGCCAGGAAGATCAGTGTCGGGGCCTTGCACTGCAATGCAGGCAACTTCTTTTTCTTCACGCCGAAAGCCCCGAAGAAGAAGCGCAGCGAGTAGGCCATGGTCAGCGCCGCACCCATCAGGATGCCGACGAGCGCGGCCATCCCCCAGCCGGTTTCCAGGTGCAGGGCCGATTCGTAGACCGCTTCCTTGGCAACGAAGCCGAACAGCAGCGGCACGCCGGCCATGGACGCCGCGGCGATGCCGGTGGTCGTGGCCAGGATCGGCATGGCACGGCGCAAGCCGCTGAGCTTGCGGATATCGCGGGTACCGGTGTTGTGGTCGATGATGCCCACGCTCAGGAACAGCGTCGCCTTGAACAGGCCGTGGGCCAGCGTCATGGCCAGTGCGGCAAAAGCCGCTTCGGGGGTGCCGAAGCCGAAGACCGCGATGATGAAGCCCAGCTGGGAGACGGTGCCGAAGGCCAGGATCAGCTTCAGGTCGTATTGCTTGAGCGCCCGGTAGCCGCCGATGAGCATGGTGAGAATACCGATGCCTACGGTCATGGGGACCCACAGGGTGGTCTCGGCGAAGCCCGGGGCCAGTCGGGCGATCAGGTAGACGCCGGCCTTGACCATGGCTGCCGCGTGCAGGTACGCGGACACCGGAGTCGGAGCGGCCATCGCGCCGGGCAGCCAGAAGTGGAAAGGCACCAGAGCCGATTTGGAGATCGCCCCGACAATAATCAGCGCCACCGCAACATCGGTGAAGGCCCCCAAGGCCACCAGTTCATCGGCCGATGCCATGATCTCCGAGAGCTGGTAGCTGCCGGCCGCCGCGCCGAGCATCAAGATGCCGGCGAGCATCACCAGTCCGCCAAGGGTCGTGATGATCAGGGCGTTCATGGCTGAACGGCGCGCGGTGATCAGGGCCTGGCTGAAACCGATGAGCAGGTAGGAAAGCACGCTGGTGATTTCCCAGAAGATGAACATGATGATGATGTCATCGGCCGTGACCAAGCCGGTCATGGCTCCGGCGAAAGCGACCATCTTCGCCGCGAAGCTGCCGATCTGCGGATCATCATTCTTGAAATAGCGGGCGCAATAGAACAGCACCAGCGCGCCCACGCCGAGGATCAGGAGCAAGATTGTCGCGGCCAAAGAATCCATGCGGAAATTCAGGGCGATATTCAGCCCGGGAATCCATTCCATTTGAACCGATGGCGGCGCATTTGGCGCACCATTGGCCAGGGAATTATCGGCAGAAAGCACCGCCGGCATGCGGGTCAGCAACCAGATGAATCCCACTGCGGGCACGGCCGCCACAACGTAAAAACCGTTTCGTTTCAAGGCCCGGAATATTAATGGGCATAAAACAGCGGTGGCAAACAGCGCAGTGAGAATTATTAGCACGCTTTTCCTCTGTCGGCTGGTGGTGGGCAGAGTATCCAGAGCACTTCGAAAAGCGCCTGCATCTGTAATTTTATCAGCCGTGGCCTGCCTGCAATCGCACGAATGTGCCCTTTAAGGAATATTCCCTGCATTTTCCGCGACCAGCTGATTTTCCAAGCTAGCCGCTATTCTCCAAAAGGTCGTTCCTATTCATCGCCTGATTACCTGTTGCAGGTACGATGCCAGCATGGGAATCAATCAGGTCGAACCGTCGGCGATTCGTGAAAAGTGGCTTAATAAGTACACCTGGGCGTGGGCCAGCTGGGATTGGGGACAAGCCGCGATCAACGCTGTCATGATCACTTTCGTGTTCACCGTCTATCTCACCAGCGAGCTATTCGGCGACACCGACCATGCGTCGCTGGTCCTCTCGCAGGCACTGGCCATCGGCGGACTGGCCATCGCCCTGCTGGTGCCCGTCACCGGGCTTCGCGCCGATGTTGCCGGGCGGCGCAAGCTGTGGATCGTGGTCAACACCCTGGTTCTCGTCGCCATCTGCGCGGCCTGCTTCTTCGTCTACCCCGACCCTTCCTACCTCTGGTTCGGCGCGATCCTCGTCGCGGCCATGTCGGTCTTCGGCGAATTCGCCGGCGTGAACTACAACGCGGTGCTGAACCAGATTTCCACCAAGGCAACGGTCGGCAAGGTCTCCGGTTTCGGCTGGGGCATGGGCTACGTCGGCGGAATCCTCGCCCTCGCCCTGGTGCTCTTCCTGTTCGTGCAGCCAATCGTGGACTGGCCAGGTGCCAGCACCGAAGAATCGTTGAACTTGCGCTGGGTGGCAGTGTTCTCTGCCGCTTGGTGCTTGCTCTTCGCGCTGCCGCTGTTCTTCGTCATCCCCGAAGCGCCACCGAGCACCTCGAAGAAAATCCCGCTGATGCTTACCTACAAGGTCCTGTTCAACAACATCAGGGAACTGTGGCGCAGCGACCGCAACCTGCTCTTCTTCCTCTGCTCCTCCGCCGTCTTCCGCGACGGGCTGGCCGCCATCTTCACCTTCGGCGGCGTCATTGCCGCGGGCACCTTCGGTTTCGAACTGACCGAAGTGATCATCTTCGCGATCGTCGGCAACGTCGTTGCGGCCCTTGGCGCGGTGCTTGGCGGCCGCATCGATGACGTGGCAGGCCCAAAGGCGGTCATTGTCGGTTCGCTGATCGGCCTGCTGGTTGCCGGCGCCGGAGTCTTCTTCTCCCCCGAAGCCGCGGGCTTCTGGATCTTCGGCCTGCTGCTGTGCTTGTTCGTCGGACCGGCACAGGCAGCTTCCCGCTCCTACCTCTCGCGCTTGATTCCCGAAGGACGCGAAGGAGAGCTCTTCGGGTTGTACGCGACCACCGGTCGCGCCGTGTCCTTCCTGGCACCGGCGTTGTTTGCCGGAGCCATCGCCATCGCTACCCCGCTGGTGGCATCCGGCCAAGCCCAGCGTTACGGCATCCTGGGCATCCTGGTGGTCTTGGCGCTCGGCCTGCTCCTGCTCCTGCCAATCCGGTCGCCCAAAAAGGTCACCGCGTAGCTTCCAGCCGCAAACGGCGCTGGCCCCCAACAAATGTTGGGGGCCAGCGCCGTTTGCGGGATCCTGAGCGGTACTGCCGCTTAGTTCTCGATGATGGTCCGGTGGAAGTTCAGGTGGCTGCGCGAAGCCGTGGGGCCACGCTGGCCCTGGTAGCGATTGCCGTAGGGTCCCGAACCATATGGATGCTCGGTGTCCGACGTCAGCTTGAAGAAGCACAGCTGGCCGATCTTCGATCCCGGCCACAGCTTAATGGGCAAGGTAGCCATGTTGGACAGTTCCAAGGTCACGTGGCCGGAGAACCCCGGATCGATGAACCCCGCGGTGGAGTGGGTCAGCAGGCCAAGGCGGCCCAAGGAGCTCTTGCCTTCCAGCCGCGCGGCCACGCCGTGGCCCAAGGTCACCACTTCGTAGGTCGAGCCGAGCACGAATTCGCCCGGGTGCAGGATGAATGGCTCATCGGGGTCGACCTCGACCAGGCGCGTCAGTTCATCTTGCTCCACCGAAGGATCGATGTGCGCATACTTGTGGTTATCGAAAAGCCGGAAGAACCGGTCAAGTCGAACATCCACGGATGCGGGCTGGACCATCTGCGGGTCAAAGGGCTCTAGCCCAATCTCACCGGACGCTATTTCTCGACGAATGTCACCATCTGAATACAACACGCGTATAAATTTATCCTGACTTTCCCCGGCAGCCGAACTATTAGGCCAATTATGTACAGTGAGTCGAGATCACTGGCCGCATCCTGTTCACCAGCTGGTCGCAGATTTCCCACCAATTACCCAGCGTTTCCAGCTATCGTTAAGGTGGGATTTCCCATCATCGCTCCGCAACTCAAGGGTTTATTCAACATGCGCCTAGCCTCCGCGCTGACTGGCACCGTACTCGCATCGGCATTGCTGCTCTCCGGCACCGCCGCACTCGCTGCGCCGGCCGAGGATCTGCCTGCTGTCCAGAGCTCGCAGCTGTCGAAGGCATCGAGCCCCTTGGCCTTGATCAACCCCACCACGAAGCTTTCGCCGGAGGACTACGTTCCCGGCAAGCTCGTTGGTGTTGCCGGCAGCTCGATGACCCTGCGTCCTGAGGCGGCAGAGGCCGTTGAAGCGTTCATTGCTGATGCGCGCGCTGCCGGCCATTCGATCAAGCTGCTGAGCGCATACCGTTCGTACCAGCGCCAGGCGGTCTTGTTCAACCAGTACCAAGCCAAGTACGGCACCGCTTATGCCGAACGGATTTCTGCGCGCCCCGGAACCAGCGAGCACCAGCTTGGTTTGGCGGCAGACCTGGGCTACACCGATAGCCGCGCCGAATTGAAAGCCGAATTCGGCCAGACCCCGGCTGGCCTGTGGATTGCCGAGCACGCGGCGGAATACGGCCTGATCATCCGCTACCCCCAGGGCAAGGAAGAGATCACCGGCTACAAGTACGAGCCGTGGCATGTGCGCTATGTCGGCGTCGAGCATGCCGAAGCGATGCTTGCTTCCGGAGCGGAAACTTTCGAAGAGTACCACCAGATGCTGGCTGCCTCGATAGCGGAGGCCGAGCAAAGCGAAGCAAAGGCAGCTATCGAGAAAGAACCCGCGAAAGCCAAAGACGAAGAGCCGCAGGAAAAATCCAAGAAGGCGGGCGAAGATGTGGTCGTGGACGAGGACTTGATGGTCCTGCGTTTCCTTCCGCCGTACCGCGACTGGGGCTTCGGCTTCACGCAGTAGTCCGGTCTGGAACAGGCCGCTGCCAGCTCCACTAGAACCGCCGGAACCACGAACATTGTTGCTGCGAGTCGCCATTTCGCGGCTCTGCCCGAATCCGCTGGGCGTTGGGCGGTGCCCGAATCAGGGTGCAGCGGGGCATCCAGTACTAGCGTCCAATATTAACTAGTGCCCGGGACGCGAAGCAGCAAGTTCACACGAAGTAGCCTCGTCAGCACCCTGCCCCTCTGCGCTTCGCGCAAGGGGCTTCCCTTTTGCGGGAGCATCCTGGAATCTGCCCTCCGCACCGCGAGCAATCCCGGGAACGGTTTTCCAGGTTGCGTGGCGCCAGGTGGCATGAAAATGCTCCCCAAAAGTTGCTGGCTTCTACAGTCCAAATTTTGGGGAGCAGTTCATGGCAGGTGGTTCCTGCCCAGAGCGCTGGAGAATTACTTCGCGCGCACCGGAATGCCGGTGAAGGTCGGCTTCAAGGTCTCGGCGAAGAAGTCCTCGCCCTTGTCATCGACAACGATGAAGGCCGGGAAGTCCTCGACCTCGATCTTCCAGATCGCTTCCATGCCCAGTTCCTCGTATTCGAGCACCTCGACCTTCTTGATGCAATCCTGGGCCAGGCGTGCCGCCGGGCCGCCGATGGAACCAAGGTAGAAGCCGCCGTGGGTGTTGCATGCGTCGGTGACCTGCTTGGAGCGGTTGCCCTTCGCCAGCATGACCATCGAGCCGCCGGCAGCCTGGAACTGGTCCACGTAGGAGTCCATGCGGCCTGCGGTGGTTGGGCCGAAGGAACCCGAAGGCATGCCTTCAGGGGTCTTGGCAGGACCTGCGTAGTAGACCGGGTGGTCCTTGAGGTACTGCGGCATTTCCTCGCCAGCATCCAGGCGTTCCTTGACCTTGGCGTGTGCGATATCGCGGGCCACAACCAATGGACCGGACAGCGACAAGCGGGTCTTGACCGGGAACTTGGTCAGCTCGGCCAGGATTTCGCTCATCGGCTTGTTCAGGTCGATCTTGACCACCGAAGAGCCACCGGTGCCGGTGACGCCATCGGTCTCGTCGTCGTGCGCGGCCAGGGCCGGGTGGTCCTCCGCCGGCATGAAGCGGGCTGGATCGGTTTCCAGCTGCTCGACGAACAGTCCCGCTTCGGTGACCTTGGCCAGCATCTGGCGGTCAGCCGAGCAGGATACTGCGATGGCCACCGGCAGCGAGGCGCCGTGGCGAGGCAGGCGCACCACGCGCACATCGTGGCAGAAGTACTTGCCGCCGAACTGCGCGCCAATGCCGAAGTGGCGGGTCAGCTCAAGGACCTTGTCTTCCAGCTCGGTGTCGCGGAAGCCGCGGCCGGTCATCGCGCCTTCGGTCGGCAGCGAATCCAGGTACTTGGCCGAACCGTACTTCGCGGTCTTCAACGCCATCTCGGCCGAGGTGCCGCCGATGACGATGGACAGGTGGTACGGAGGGCACGCGGCGGTGCCCAGCGAACGCAGCTTCTCATCGAGGAACTTCAGCATCGAGTTCTCGTTGAGGATCGCCTTGGTCTCCTGGTACAGGAAGGACTTGTTGGCCGATCCGCCGCCCTTGGCCATGAACAGGAACTTGTAGCTGGTGTCAGCGCCGTCCTTGGTGTTCGCGTAGAGGTCGATCTGCGCCGGGAGGTTGTTGCCGGTGGCCTTCTCTTCCCAGGTGGTGATCGGAGCCAGCTGCGAGTAGCGCAGGTTCAGGCGGGTGTAGGCATTGTAGATGCCGCGCGAGAGCGAGATCTCGTCCTGCTCTTCGGTCAGCACGCGCTGGCCGCGCTTGCCCATGACGATCGCGGTACCGGTGTCCTGGCACATCGGCAGGATGCCGCCGGCGGCGATGTTGGCGTTCTTCAGCAGGTCCAGGGCGACGAACTTGTCGTTCGGGCTGGCATCCTCGTCGTCGAGGATATTGCGCAGCTGCTGCAGGTGGGCCGGGCGAAGGTAGTGCGAGATGTCGTGCAGCGCGGTCTCGGCCAGCTGCTCCAGTGCCTGCGGCGCGACCTTCAGGAAGTTCTTTCCATCCGGGCCGGCGACAACTTCGACACCTTCGGAGGAAATCTTGCGGTACGGGGTGGTATCTTCGCCAATTGGCAGAAGATCCTCGTAACGGAATTCAGGCATGCTCAGTCCTTGATTCAATCGTGTGTGCTCATCTGCCATTTTAGGCCTTTACCCCGAATTAACCGCATTCGGCGTTTGCACCTGGGGGTTTATCGCGACATGCTGTAGTACATGAGCAACGAGAACACCTCCGCCGCCGCTGAAGGCCAAGAACCAGACCAGGTCCCGGATGCGATCATCGAAACGCCAATGGACAAGCAGCGGGCACAGCCCAAGACGCATTTCGAAATGATGCTGCAGGCCGGGCTCAACAAACCTGAGCTGTCCGGCTCGGTCATCGGCGCTTTCATGAGCGCCGAGGTGTATTTCCTCTCCCGTGAAGAGGTCACCGGCGAGAACAAGAATGCCCAGCCGATGATGCTGACCAACCCTTCCGGCGAGGCCGTGGTAGCGGTCTTCACCACCTTGGAGCGCATCCCCTCCTCGTACATCGACATGGCGCCCTACGGCGTGAAGGTCCAGGGCGCCACCGTGGTGCGCGCATTGGAGAACACCGGCTTCGTGGTGAACCCCGGCGACGAGCTCAGCTTCGAGGTCCCGGCCGATGGGGTGGCGATCCTGCGCGAGCAGCTGCTCAACGAGAAGCCCTCCGAATAGGCATTGCGTAACTTTGGCCACGATTTTCCGTGCCGTTTTCCGGTGCGCGGGATTCGTGGGATATGCTTTTGATGCCCGGGCCGTCAATAGGCCGCTCGGTGCACTGCGGGCGTAGCTCAATGGTAGAGCGCTAGCTTCCCAAGCTCGATACGCGGGTTCGATTCCCGTCGCCCGCTCAAGCGAACGCCGGGGCACCAATGGTGCTCCGGCGTTGTTGGTCTGCTGATAGCCAGCGAAGGAGCACGATGACCGGAGTCCTCGAAGGCTTCTCCATCATTTGGGTTGTCATTCTCGTCGGCTACTTGGTGGGCCGCACCGGGGTGCTGGGCGAGCAAGGCCGCCATGTGCTCAGCCGGGTCACCTTCTTCGTGGCCAGCCCCGCCCTGCTGTTCACCACCTTGGCCGAGTCCGATCCGGTTTCCGTGCTCGGGCCGCTGCTCTGGGTTGCCGCCCTGTCCGCGGCGCTGACCGCGGTGCTCTACTACCTGGCGACGGCCCGGATGCTCAAGCGCCCGGCCTCGGAAAGCATCATCGCGGCAATGTCCGCCTCCACGGTGAACTCCGCCAACTTGGGCCTGCCCATCGCGTTGTACGTGCTCAGCGACATGTCCTACGCGGCCCCGATCATCCTCTTCCAGCTGGCCCTCTACCAGCCGATAAATCTGGCGATGCTGGATGCCACCACCTCGCGGCACCGCACCACCCCGATCGCTTTGCTGCTGGCCACCGCGAAGAACCCGATGATCATCGGGTCGCTGCTCGGCTTGGCCGTCGCGCTGACCGGCATCGAATTGCCCTCCATCGTGCTCGAACCGATCGACCTGATCGCCGGCGCCTCGATCCCCGCCATGCTCATGGCTTTCGGCATCTCCTTGGTGGGTTCCAAGCCGCTGGAAAAGAAGTCGGGCCGCCGCGCCGATGTGCTGATCGCCGCCGGGGCCAAGCTGCTGCTCCACCCGTTCCTGGCCTGGGCACTGGCCTACTGGGTATTCAATCTGCGTGGCGAGCTGCTGGTGGCGTCGGTCATCATGGCCGGCCTGCCAACTGCGCAGAACATTTTCGTGACGGCCATGCGCTATGACCACGGGGTGGTAATCGCGAAGGACACGGTCCTGGTCACCACCATCTGCGCGATCCCGTTGATGATGCTGCTGGCGATCGTCCTCGGAATTTAGCGTAACTTCCACCTGCAGGAATAAGCGATCATCACTAGAGTGTTCAGTAGGACAACAGCTTTTATCCACTCCCCTAGCGAGGTCACCATGAAGCGCACCGCACCACTGCTGGCTACTGCCGCAATTATCGCCCTGTCACTGAGCGCCTGCGGCTCGGCAGGCCCATCGACCTCCGCAAGCGAATCCGGTGGCGCCAAGTCCTCGGCGGACACCGGAGCCACCTTGAAGAAGGTCCAGGATTCGGGCGTGCTGACCGTGGGCACCGAAGGCACCTACCGCCCGTTCTCCTACCACGAGGGCAACGAGCTGACCGGCTACGACGTCGAGGTCATCGAAGCCGTCGGCGAGAAGATGGGCGTCGAGGTCAAGTTCCAGGAAACCCAGTGGGACGCGATCTTCGCCGGACTGGATGCCGGGCGTTTTGATGCCATCGCCAACCAGGTCTCGATCAACCCGGAACGCGAAGAGAAGTACCTGTTCACCGAGCCTTACACCGTCTCCACCGGCGTGGTGGTGACCAAGAGCGATAACAGCGAGATCACCTCCTTCGAGACGTTGGAGGGCAAGACCACCGCGCAGTCGCTGACCAGCAACTTCTACGAGACCGCCAAGGCCGCCGGCGCGAACGTCGAGCCGGTGGAAGGCTGGGCCCAGTCGATCACCCTGCTCAAGCAGGGCCGTGTCGATGCCACCGTGAACGACAAGCTGACGTTCCTGGATGCGCAGAAGACCAACCCGGATGACAGCATCAAGATCGCTGCCGAATCCGAGGAGAAGAGCGAATCCGCTGTAGCCCTGCGCAAGGATTCCACTGAACTGGCCCAGGCCATTGACACCGCGCTCGAGGAGCTGCGCGCCGAGGGGGAACTGGCAAAGATCTCCGAGAAGTACTTCGGCGAAGACGTCAGCAAGTAGCAAACACTATAAGTAGACTGGCTCCACACGTAAGAACGCGTGGAGCCAGTCTCATTTGCGCAAAAGGTAGCCCATGGATTCGAAATGGCAGTTATTCCTCGACTCGCTCGGGCCGTTAGCCCTCGGGGCGATCACGGCAACCATTCCGCTGGCCCTGATCAGCATGGCCTTGGGCCTGGTCATCGCCTTGCTGATGGCGCTGATGCGGATCAGCAAGAACCGGGTCATCTCCTCGATTGCCCGGATCTACATCTCCATCATTCGCGGCACGCCGCTGCTGGTGCAGCTGTTCGTCATCTTCTACGGCATGCCTTCGGTGGGCCTGACCATCGACCCGTGGCCTAGTGCCATCATCGCCTTCAGCCTGAACATCGGCGGTTACGCCGCTGAAATCATTCGTGCCGCGATCCTCTCGGTCCCCCAGGGCCAATGGGAAGCCGGCTACACCCTGGGCATGTCGCGCACGCGCACCCTGTACCGGCTGATCTTGCCGCAGGCCACCCGGGTGGCTGTGCCGCCGCTGTCGAACTCCTTCATTTCCCTGGTCAAGGACACCTCGCTGGCCTCCACCATCCTGGTCACCGAAATGTTCCGCAAGGCCCAGGAAATCACGGCCTCCACCTACGAGTTCCTGCTGCTCTATTGCGAGGCCGCAGCCATCTACTGGGTCATCTGCCTGGTACTTTCGGCCCTGCAAAACTCTGTTGAAGGAAGGCTTGAAAAGTATGTCGCCAAGTAATTCCGCCCTGCTCTCCGTCACCGCCCTGCATAAGGCCTTCGGCGAGAACCAGGTGCTCGAAGGCATCGACTTCACCGTGCATTCCGGTGAAGTAGTTGCACTGATTGGCCCGTCGGGCTCTGGCAAGACCACCGCCCTGCGTTGCCTGAACGGCCTGGAAATCGCCGATGCCGGCACCGTCGGATTCGCCGGCGGGCCGGAAGTTTCCTTCAGCGCCGGGATGAAACCCAAGGCCGCACAGATCCTGCGCAAGCGTTCGGCGATGGTGTTCCAGGGACATCACCTGTTCCCCCATCTGACGGTGCTGCAGAACGTGAGCATCGGGCCGATCGAGGTGCAAAAGCGTCCCAAGGACCAGGTCCTGGCGCAGGCGAAGAAGCTGCTGGCCCGCGTGGGCCTTGAAGCCAAGGCCGACGCCTACCCGAACTCCCTGTCCGGCGGCCAGCAGCAGCGCGTGGGCATTGTCCGCGCGCTGATGCAGCAGCCGGATCTGCTGCTCTTCGACGAACCCACCAGCGCACTGGATCCGGAGCTGGTCGGCGAGGTGCTCACGGTCATCAAGGAATTGGCCCAGGAGGGCTGGTCCATGGTGCTGGTGACCCACGAGCTGGCCTTCGCCCGGGATGTGGCCGACACCGTGGTGTTCATGGATGGCGGGGTGGTCGTGGAGACCGGTCCGGCGGCCAAGGTGCTCGGCACGCCTGCCAACCCCCGCACCCAAACTTTCGTCCAGCGTCTGTTGCACCCGTTCTAAAAGCAATAAAGTGAAGCCATGACCCAGGAAACGAATACTTTGCTGACCAGCCTCGTTGAAGGCTACAACTTCGAATCCGATTGCTTGGAGCTCGGGGCTGCACTGATCGGCGGCAAGGCCGAGCCAACCGCGCAGGTCCGCCTGCCGTTGAAAATGCTCAACCGCCACGGCCTGATCGCTGGTGCCACCGGCACCGGCAAGACCGTCACCTTGCAGACCATGGCAGAACAGCTCTCTGTGGCCGGGGTTCCGGTTTTCCTCGCCGATGTCAAAGGCGATCTGAGCGGCCTGGCGCAGCCTGCCGAACCGTCGGAGAAGCTCAGTGCCCGACTGGCCGAGCTCGGCCACGAATTCGTTGCGCGCACCAACCCGGTCGAGTTCCTCAGCCTGGGTGGCAATGGGCAGGGCGTCCCGGTACGCGCCAGCGTGGACGCCTTCGGCCCGATTTTGCTGGCCCGTGTCCTGGAACTGAACGAAACCCAGGAAGAATGCCTGCAGCTGATCTTCCATTACGCCGATTCCAATAAGCTGCCGCTGGATGACCTCAGCGACCTGAAAGCTGTCATCAGCTTCCTGCTCAGCGACGACGGCGCCCCGGCGCTGGCCGCCCTGGGCGGCGTCTCCTCATCCACCGCATCGGTGATCCTGCGCGGCATCACGATCATGCAGACCCAGGGACTGGACCAGTTCTTCGGGCAGCCGGAGTTCGATACCGCGGACTTCTTGCAGGTGCGCGACGGCGCGGGCGTCATCAACATCCTGGAACTGCCCTCGGTCAGCTCCCAGCCAATGCTTTTCTCCACGTTCCTCATGTGGCTCCTGGCCGACATGTTCGAGGACCTGCCAGAAGCCGGGGACCTGGAGAAGCCCAAGCTGGTGTTCTTCCTCGACGAGGCCCACCTGCTCTTCAAGGATGCGACCAAGGCGTTCACCGATGCGATCATCAACACCGTGCGCCTGATACGCTCCAAGGGCGTGGGCCTGTTCTTCATCACCCAGTCCCCGACCGACCTCCCCGATGAGGTGCTCGGCCAGCTGGGTAACCGCATCCAGCATGCGGTGCGCGTGTTCACCGCCAAGGACCAGAGCGCGCTCAAGCAGATCATCAAGACCTTCCCAACCGGTGAGCTGGACCTGCAGGAAGCACTGACCCAGGCCGGTGTCGGCGAGGCTGTGGTCACCGTGCTGGGCGAGAAAGGTGCACCGACCCCGGTAGCGTGGACCAAGATGTCCTCGCCGGGGTCCAACATCGGCCCGGCCTCACCTGAGGTGATGGCCCAGGTCCGTGGCACTTCGACGCTGGCTGCGCAGTACAGCGCCGCAGTGGATCGTGATTCTGCCCGCGAAATGCTCGAGGCCAAAACCCGGGCCGCGGCGCCGGAGCCAGCGACTGCTCCCGAGCCGGCGAAGGAGCCACGACGGGAAAGCGCCCCACGCCAGAGCCAACCGCGCCAAGAAGAGAACCCGATGATGGACATGGCCATGGGCGCCGCCAAGGTGCTTGGCCGCGAGCTGATCCGCGGCTTCTTCGGCAACCGCAAGCGCCGCCGTTAGTAATACCTGGCTCTTCCAGCACGCCGTTTTCGGTCTGGGCCCGGAAACCAGATAGCCTAGCTACTGATGAACACTCGTAATTCCACGCCGATCTCCGCTGCCCGCCTGGCTCTTCGCTGGGCATTGGCTGCAGCGGCTGTCGTCTTTCTGGTCATTGCCGGAACGATCGCCGCCAACCGTACGCTCTTCTCCCCCCAGCACCAGGTGCAGGCACTGCAGCAGCATCTGGCCAGGGGCGAAGGCGCCGAAGCCCTGGGCCTGATGCAGGCCCAGGTCCCGCAGGGCGATGCTGTTGCCCTGGATGGGGACGTGCTCAAGCGCACCCAGGCCGGAATTACGGATTTCTCCACCGACAAGGCCCAGGCGGTAGAGGGCGATGAGCAGTTGCGCACCGTCACCGCGCATTACAAGGCCCACGGCGTGGACAAGGAATCGACCTACACGCTGCGCCATGCCGGCAAATCCTGGCTGCTGTTCGACAAGTGGGCCTTCGAGCCAAGCACGCTGCCCAGCGTGAAGATCAAGGCCAACACCGTCAACGAGGTCACGGTCAACGAGCAGAAGATCCCGTTATCGGCTGGCGTGAGCACCCTTCCGGTGTTCTACCCCTCGATCCTCGACGCGAGCTTCAGCACCAAGAACTTTGCGGCCGACACCCGCGGGATGGTGGTCACCAAGCCTGCCAAGGAGCCGGTGGAGATCGCGCTGAAGACCGAGCCGACCAAGGAATTCATCGCTGCCATCAATGCCAAGGTGAAGAACTACCTCAACGAGTGCGCCAGCGAGCAGGTGCTGATGCCTGCCGGATGCCCGTTCGCCTACAGCACCTCGGCGCGCGTGGACCCGGCAACCATCGACTGGTCCATCGCGAAGTACCCCACCATTGAAGTGAACTACTACAACGGCGCCTGGGTGCTGTCCCCGCTGAAGGCCACCGCCACCTTGACCCTGACCGAGCAGGATCTGCGCACCGGCGCCAAGGCCAAGAAGACCGTCAAGGATGACTACTCCTTCACCGCGCAGCTGACCACCAGCACCACCGAAGTTTCCGTGGTTCCGGTGGCCGGCGGCGAACAGGTGGCCGGCTAGCGTCCGAGCAGTTCGCGGAACTGGCTGCGCAGCGGCACCGCGTTGGTCTTGAACTTCTGCCAGACCACCAGCGCTGCCAAGCTGGCGGCCAGCGACAACCCGGCGCCAATGGTCACGGCGATCTGGATCCCGAACAGTTCAGCGAACCAGCCGATCAGCGGCGAGCCGATGGGCGTACCGCCCATCACCACCATCAGGTACAGCGCCAGCACGCGCGCCCGGTACTCCGGGGGCACCGAGGTCTGCACCATGGTGTTGCAGCTGTTCAAGAAGGTCAGCGACCCCAGTCCCACCGGGATCAGCACCAGCGCGAATGCGATGTAGTTGGGCATCCACGCACTGGCAATCCCGGCGATGCCGAAGAACACGCCGCCGCCGATCAGGAAGCGCCAGCGCGGAGCCGAACGCCGGGCGGCGAACAGCGCCCCGCCAAAGGTGCCCACGGCCATGATCGAGCC
This sequence comes from Glutamicibacter sp. NPDC087831, assembly GCF_044742845.1. Lineage (NCBI taxonomy): Bacteria > Bacillati > Actinomycetota > Actinomycetes > Micrococcales > Micrococcaceae > Glutamicibacter > Glutamicibacter sp. NPDC087831. Next base: position 56,063 of record NZ_JBIUVH010000001.1, on the reverse strand, counting down.
CAGGATGCCGTACTCCCCTGCTCCTACCCCGTAGACCTCGGTGGCCATCAGCGCGTTGGTCATCTGGAAGTTCAGCCCGAAGGTGCCGATCACGCCGGCCAGGAAGAAGATCAGCACCAGATCCTTGCGGTTCTTCACGTAGGCCAAGCCCTCGCGCACCTGCCCCTTGGCGCGCGCGACCGGTTTGGAAGGGTTCAGTGCGTCCTTGCGCATGAACGCCAGCGAGAAAATCACCGCGAGGAATGAGGCGCCGTTGAGCAGGAACGCCGGTCCGGTGCCCACCAGCGCGATGACCGCACCGGCCACGCCGGGCCCGGCCAGCCGGGCCAGGTTGAAGTTGGCGCTGTTCAACGCCACCGCGTTGGCCAGGTGGGTGCCGGGAACCACCTCGGAGACGAACGCCTGGCGTGCCGGGGCGTCGAAGGAGGCGCCGATGCCCAGCATCGTGGCCAGCACGTAGACATGCCACAGCTGCGCCGTGCCGGTAACCACCAGCAGGCCCAGGACCAGGGCGCAGACTCCCATGAAGCTCTGCGTGAGGATCAGCAACCGGCGCTTGTCGAAGCGGTCGGCGATCAGTCCGGCATAGGGGCCCAGCAGCAGCACGGGCAGGAACTGCAGGCCGGTGGTGATGCCGGTGGCCACTGCATCATGGTCGGTGAGCTCAGTGAGCACCAGCCAGTCCTGGGCCACGCGCTGCATCCAGGTTCCGATATTGGAGACCAGCGCACCGATCACCCACAACCGGTAATTTGGTACTTCCAGTGCACGGAACATTTTCGACGCCATAGCTACCGCCAGATCCCTCCGGCTCCTCCCGCCCTCCAGTCTAGCCACCCGGGCAGGAAAATGCTGAGGTTTCCTCAGATTCTTGCTGTGGCGCTGCCCCGGCGTTCGCCGCCGGGCACGCAAAAGGCGCACCATCGCTGGTGCGCCTGATGCATGCTTCGGGCCGGGGCTAGTTCACGCCACGCAGGTCAAGGAGCAGTTCATTCTCGCCCTCTGCGTCCAGCACCACCGGGATGCCCCAGTCCTGCTGGTACAGGTGGCAGGCCGCGTGATCGGGAATCTCGCCGCCCGGTTCGCCATCGCAGGCCGCCGCGCGGGCGGTAATGTGCAGCACGCCCTCGGCCACCTCCGGATTCAGTTCCAGGGTGCGGGACAGGCCCACCGAGGTGCCGGCGCCGTCGAGGATCAGTTCCTCCGGGCTGGCCGAGATCTTCAGCTGGGTCGGATCGCCCCAGCGGTCATCGAGCTTCTGCCCCTTGGGTGCGGCGAAGCGGACCAGGATCCCGTGCTTGCCGGCCTGCACCCGGGTCTTGGGGCGCTGGGTCTGGCTGGCGCCCTGGTCGACCACCAGTGCTTCGGCAGGGATCGGGATGCGCACCAGCTGGTGGGAGTTGGTCTCCACGACCAGCAGCACCGGATCGCCGTCCACGGTGGTGTCCACCAGCACGTCGGCCGGTTCCTTCAGGCCCTTGGCCAGGGTGGAGACAGTCTTGGTGGCCGGATCGAAGCGGCGCACCGCGCCATTGTAGGAGTCGGCGATGGCAATCGAGTGGTCCGGCAGCACGGCCACGCCCAGCGGGTGCTGCAGGCGCGCCTGCTGCGCATCGCCATCGCGGAAGCCGAAGTCGAACAGGCCGGTGCCCACCGCGGTGTTCACGCTCTTGGCCTTGCCTTCTTCAACCTCGATCCAGCGCAGGGCGCTGGTTTCCGAGTCGGCGATCCACACGTTTTCGCCATCCAGTGCCAGGCCCGAGGACTGGGCGAACCAGGCCTCATCCGGCGCGCCATCGGTTAGGCCTTCCAGCCCGGTGCCGGCGAAGACCGACACGGCGCCGGTGCGCGGATCGAAGGCGAAGATCTGGTGGGTTCCGGCCATCGCGACGATGACCTGCCCCGATGGGTGGTAGAGCACATCCCATGGGGACGAGAGCGAAATATTCAGCGCATCGGTGCCCAGCTCGGTAGGCTGGACTTCTTGGCGGGCGTTCTCCGAATCCAGCAGGCGCTGCACGCCGTTGCCGGCCAGGGTGCCCACGGCGCCGGTGGCCAGGTTCACCGAGCGCAGGCGGTGGTTGACGGTGTCGGCGACGATCACGTCGTAGCCGACTTCGGCGGCCAGTTCCGCCGGCAAGGCGGCCAGCCCCTGCAGTTCGTTGAACTGCGCGGTGGCAGCGTCCCCGTCGGCATAGCCCTTGACCCCGGCGCCGATGGTGCGCACCACGGTGGACAGGTCGCCGGCCAGTTCGACCAGGCGGTGGTGGCCCGAATCGCCCACCAGGAAGTTGCCGTTGGCTAGGGCGATCGCCTTGCCCGGGAAGCGCAGGTCGCCCTCGCGGGCTGCCGGTGCCACGTACGGACCGTTGCCGCGGTGCAGCGTGCCCTTGGCTTCGTGCTCGGCTACCAGTTCCTCGACCAGCGAGCCCAGGCCCTGGGCGTGGCCCTCGCCGGACAGATGCGCGACGATGTAGCCTTCGGGATCCAATACCACCAGGGTAGGCCAGGCGCGGGCACCGTAGGCCTGCCAGGTGACCAATTCCGGGTCGTCGAGCACCGGGTGGTGGATTTCGTAGCGCTCCACGGCGGCGGCCAGCGCATCCGGATCCGCTTCGTGCTCGAACTTCGGGGAGTGCACGCCGACGGTGACCAGCACGTCCTTGTACTGCTCCTCTAGCGGGCGCAGCTCGTCGAGCACGTGCAGGCAGTTGATGCAGCAGAAGGTCCAGAAGTCCAGGAGCACGATCTTGCCGCGCAATGCGTCCAGATCCAGTTGCTTGCCGCCGGTATTCAGCCAGTTGCGGCCCAGCAGTTCGCTGGCGCGCACCTTGTAATTGGCGCGGACGGATTCGGAAGTGCTCATGGTGATCCTTTCGCTGTCGCCGCGGCTGCGGCAATTCGAACCTCAATTATCTGCCACCGCGGCCCGCTGGGGCTAACGGTGTTAAGCAACATTGAGAAAAGTGTGAAACTCGCTCACGGTCTGCTGGTGTAACCGCAGGCCCAGGGCTTCTATTCCCTGCCGGGGCGGCAAGCTAGGGCAGCTGCGCGAGCACGGTGTCCATGATGCCGGTGGCCACCTGGTTGAAGGCGGCATCCTGCAGCGAGGTCGCCGAGAGGAAGGAGACCATCACCGCATACTCCCCGGTGCTCTTGATCAGCACCAGCGAATCCTGCGCATACTGCCCATCACGGCTGTAGTACAGGGCCGAATCGGCATCCTGCACGCCCGGATCGGAGAATGCCAGGGTCTCGCGGTAGTCCAGCCCGTTGAGCTTCACGCTCTTGCATTCCTCCAGGATGGTGGCCACGTTCGCATTGTGCGCCGCCACCTTCTCCGCCCCGTCGCCGAGCTTGGCCACCTCCACCGACCCGGTGATCGACTGGTTCTCGTTGGTGAAGTCGGTGCGCGCCGCCTCGGTGCCCAGCTGCACCGGCGACCAGTTCAAGTCCTCGATCGGAGCCGAGCATTGGGACGGCAGGACCACCAGGTCCTTGAGCGTATCGGTAGGCGGCGTGGCCAGGGATTCGAGGTCCTCGCCCTGGATCTTGGCGCTGGAGGGGAAGCCGAGCTCGGCGGCCATCACTGCGCCGGCCGTGGTGGCCACCTGCGCGGTGGTCATTTCTTCCGGCTGGGCAGGCTCTTGCGGCTCTTGCGATGCGCTGGGCGTCGCGGTGCCCTGCACGGCGATCTTGTGCGTTTCGTCCTGCGGCATTTCGGATTGCGCGGAGCAGGCGCTTGCGGCCAGCAGCGCGCACACCGCCAGGGAGGCGGCGAGGATTTTCTTGGTGCTAGGCACGTGGGTCCCTTCGGTCGGCTTGCTTGAAGCGGGCGAACATTTCGTTGTAGGCAGCCAGCTCGGCGTCGTTGTCGCGCTCGGCCTGGCGGTCGTAGCGCTTGGTGTCCTTCTTGTCCTGGCGCAGCCACGAGATGACCACGAAAATGGCCAGGACCAGGGTCGGCACTTCGCCGATCGCCCACATCGCCCCGGCACCCACCACCTGGTCTTCCAGTGCGGTGCCGCCCCAGGTGCGGCCCATGTTCCCGAAGTAGTCCGGGGCCAGCAGGGTTTCGGTGCTCATCAGCGCCACCCCGAAGAAAGCGTGGAAGGCGACGGTGGCCAGCAGCACCACCAGGCGCATCGGGTACGGGTAGCGCTTGGGGACCGGGTCGGCGTCCACCAGCGACAGCGCGAACAGGTATCCGGTGAGCAGGAAGTGCAGGTTCATCAGCTCGTGGCCCGCGTGGTAGCGCATGGCCGGTTCCAGCAACGGGGTGAAGTAGAAGACGACGATCGAGCCGGCGAAGTTCACCGCAGCGAAAATCGGGTGGGTGATGACCTTCGAGTAGCGCGAGTGCACCAGGTAGAGGATCCATTCGCGCGGGCCGCGGGTGCCGTCGACGCGCGATCCCAGCACCTTGAGCAGCAGCGTGACCGGGGTGCCCAGGACCAGGAAGATCGGCACGATCATGGTCAGCGACATGTGGTCGACCATGTGGGTGGAGAACTGGATCTTGCCGTACACGGCCACCGCGCCGCTGGTCACGTAGAACAGCGCGAAAAGGCCCACGATCCAGCTGGCCAGGCGCAGCACGCTGGGCTTGTCGCCGCGGCGGGCCAGCTTGATGAAGGCCCACAGGTACACGGCCAGGCCGAACAGGCACACGGCCACCCAGATCCAGTCCATGCGCCAGGTGGTGAACCACGCGGCGGTATCCGGGGCCGGCGGCAGATCGTAGCCGGTGAGCAGGCGGGCCGGGGTCGCTTGCACCGGAGGCTCATCGGAAGTCGGCGGAGCGGTGCGCGCCAGCACGGTCGCCACCGACATCACCGCAGCCATCAGGATGACCTCGCCGGCCACGACCTGCCAGGCCGCGCGCAGCGCCGTGAACTTGCCCTCCAGCAGCCGCGGGATCACCATGCGCCGGTGCCACAGGCCCAGTGCGCCCAGCCCCAGGGTGATCAGGATCTTCACGATCACCAGGATGCCGTACGGGGTCAGCCACTGGTCCCAGCCGGTGATGCGGATCACCGCCGAAGCCAGGCCCGAGCCGATCATCAGGAACACCGCGAAGGTGGCCAGCGCGGAATAGCGCTTGAGCACCACCCCGGCCAGCACCTGCCCGCGTTTGCGTCCCGGCGCTTCGCCGGCCAGCGTCGGAGCGAGCAGGGCCAGCACCATGATGCCGCCAAACCAGAGCACCACGGCCAGCAGGTGCAGGCCGATGGAGTTCACCGCGGCGAAGTGGTCGTCTCCCCCGGCCGCGTGGCCGATGAAGGCCAGCGGCAGGATGCCGAACAGCGAGAAGAATGCGCTGAGCCCCACCGTGGTCCTGGAGCGCGCGGCCAGGGCCAGCGAACTGGTGATCGCTGCGATCACCACCATCCAGGCCCAGGCCCGCCCGCTGGTGATCGACAGGATGTAGTCCAGGATCGCGGCCGAATACTGCGGATCCAGGCTCATCGGGATGCCGGCCAAATCCCAGAAGGTCAGCAGCATGACGGTGGCCGCGGACAGGGTCCACACCACCGCGGCCCCGGCGGCGATATTCATCGTGCGGGCGAACGCCGGATGGGCTTGGCCTTCGGCATCGCCGGTCACCTTGGCGGCCCGCGGGATGATCGCCGCACCGAAAACCAGCGCGGCGATGCTCAGCGACATCGAGGCATGGTGGATGGCCCGGGAGATGGGCAGCGACCAGCGCACGAAAGCCCCGGGATCGGCCAAATCCGCCGGCCGGGCGATCCCGGTGAACAACACCGCCGCCAGGAAGGCCACCGCCGCAGCGAGGATTCCGGGCAGGATGAAGCGGGTGACTGAAACCGTGCGCTGTGCTGTATCCATAACCTTCTCATCATCTCATTTTTCGCCCGGCCGGTCACCGCGCGGCAGCCCGCTTTGGGCGCATCTCACACCTGGCCCAGCAACGCCTCCCCCAGGTAGCCGCCTTCGCGCACCCCGGGAAGGATCGCGTACAGGCCCGATCCCACCGGCTTCAGCCAGGTGTTCAGCGCATCTGCGGCCGCCAGCCGGTGCTGCACCGGGATGAAGCTGGTGGCCGGGTCGCGCTGGTAGCTGGCGAACAGCAACCCGGAAGCCGCCCCGTCGAAGTTGTAGCCCCGCCGGTGCATGGTTTCGTCCGCGCTGGCCGGCTTGGCCAGCGCCACGTGGGCGTTGGCCGCGATCGCCGGCAGCCCCAGCTCATTGGCCGCGGCCAGGTCCACCGGATCATCCACGCTGGCGCCCGACAGCGGCGCGCCGTCGGACTGCCGGCGGCCCAGTGCATGGTCCCGTCCGGCGCCGTCCACCTCGTCCCAGCCGTCCAGGTCCATCTCGAACCTGCGCAGCGCCAGGGTGGTCCCGTTCTCGATCCAACCCGGCTGGCCGAACACCGCGCTCTCGCGCAGTTCTCCGCCGGGGTTGTTGATCCCGTCGAGCTGGCCGAACAGGTTGCGGAACCCGCGCCCGCCGGGGTTGATGAACCCGGTCTGGGCGAAGCGCCTGGCGCCCAGCCCGCGCAGGTTCTTGGACACCGCCCGCACCGCATGGTGCAGCACGGTCTGCTCCTGCGCGCAGAACTGGATCAGCAGATCGCACTGCCCGTACTGCTCATCGAGCTGGTCCCCGGCGAAGCGCGGCAGCGTGCCGATCTGCCCGCGCCCGGCCACATCCAGCAGGCTCTGGCCCAGCCCCACGGTCAGCGTCAGCTCGCCTCCGGGCTGCGCCATTTCCGGTTCGGTGTCGGCCAGCACCCCGCGGCCACTGGCCAGCCGGGCCGCATCATCGGTGATCATCTGCAGCACCGCGCGCAGCTGCTCCTTCTTGGAGCCCTCTCGCCAGTGCAGATCCCACCCGGCGAAGACCGCGTGGGCCTGCTGGCCGTCGAGAATCCCCGACTGGTACTTCCCGTAGAACGGGCGGTACCCCTGCGGGTTGGCGGTGGCCGCTGGGGCTGGAGCGCTCAGCTTTCCGGTGCCGAACCCGGTGAGCATTCCGCCCAGCGCGGCGGCCGCGGTGGTGCCCAGCAGCAGCCGGCGGTCGACGCTAGTGCCCGGCATGCGCATCCCCGGCATGCTCGTCGTAGCTTTCGTTGGCCCCGTCGAAGTTGCGGATCGGGAAGTCCACCTCGGTGCTCGACCCGTCGGCGAATTCCAGCTTCAGCCTCGCCGTCTGGGCCGCCACCAGCGATTCCTGCAGGTCCATGAACATCAGGTGGTGGCCGCCCGGTGCCAGCACCGCGTCCTTGCCGGGTTCGATCACCAGATCCCCTTCGAGCTGCGCCATCGTCATCCCGTCGCCGGTGCCGCGCATTTCGTGGATCTGGATCTGATCGCCCTGGGCATTGCTGATCTTGCGCAGCGCAATCGGGGTGCCAGAATTATTGTGCAGGATGCCGAAGGCCGCGCTCATGCCCGACTCGGCGGCCTTGGCCCAGGTTTCGCTGGTGGCCAGCGCTTCGGCTTGCCCGGCGGTTTTCTGTTCGGCGGCCGGTGCGGGCTGCTGCCCGTCGGCGCTCTGCGCGCAGCCGGTGAGCAGCAGTCCAAGGCCCAGGGCCAGTGCAGTGGTTTTGCGGAAATTCATGTTCTCAAGCTTTCGGGTTCGGTGTGCAGGCGCGCCAAAGGCAGCGGTGGCCTCGGGCGCACCGGAAGGGTGGGGGCTACTTGGACTGGCGCATGAACTTGGCCAGCACGCCCAGCGCGCCGCCAAGGATGACTACGCCGATGATGACCCAGACCACCGGGCTCATCGAGCTGCCCAGGTCCTGGACCGGGTTAGCGCCTGGATCCAGGTCGGCGGACCCTGCGGAGTCGCTAGGCGCCGCTGGCGCGCTCGAGCTGACCAGGGTGGGGGCGGCCTGTGGCGCGTCGACGCTGAAGCCGATCTTGTTCTCGATCGGGTGGCCGTCAGACGAGACCACGCGGTAGGCCAGCTGGTACTCGCCGTTGCCCAGCTCCTTGGCCGGGGTGACGGTGACCTTGGTGCCCTTGGTCTTGGCCTCGGTGTCGATCTTTTCCCCATCGAGGGTCAGCGAGACCACCGTGGAGTCCACGCCGGATAGGCTCTGGAGCACGCCGGAGAATTCGAGGGTGATGTCCTCGGGCACTTCCTGGATGGTGGCCCCGGCCTCCGGGGTAGAGCCGATCAACTGGTCGTGCGCGTTGGCGGCACCGATCGAGCCGGCGAAAGCCAGCAAGGAGAATGCCAGTACTGCGACTAGTCGGGTGATGTTCTTGGTTACTACGCTCATGATGTTCCTTCCAAGCCCCTTGCGGGGCGCTTCAATTCTTTACTCAGGCAGCAAGAATGAAGCAGGGCGGACCGCGGCGCTCCGGCAGTCTTCCCAATTGCGCCAGCTTGAGTTGGAAACGCAAGGGGAAGTAGGCACGAAGCGGCCGGGCAGCAGGTACCTGCACGCGAATGCGCGAGAGGATCCGCCGGGCCGTTGAAAGGGTGAGCCAGCCGGCCATGGCCTTGAGCAGGCGTTCACCGCCGTAGAGCACCAGTACGCTGGCGATCGCGGCCAGCACGTGGGCGTAGAGCATCGATTCGGTATGCACGTTGGCGTACTGCGCGGTGATGTCCTGCGCCAGCGCTGGATTGCGCCCCGCATGGTGCGCGTGTTCCAGACCGGAAATGTCGCCGCCCTGGTGGCTCATCACCGACAAGCTCAGGTGGTAGAGCCCCTGGCTGAGCAGCACGACCAGGCTGGTCGCCCACAGGGAGAACTTCCGGCCCACCAGCACGACGCCGATAGCCGCAGAGACGCAGGTAATGAGCACCATGGCCACCACCGATAGCGCTGTAGGCGCACTGTGGGCGTGCGCGGCAAAGGCTGTCCAGGTGCACACGCTTGCCGCCAACCAGCCGCGGATAACGCGGGTTGCGGGTTTCTGTGACACGATGGGCAGCCATTCTTCGCGGAGTTCTACGATCGAAGCTGATTCTACGCGAAGTAGAAGAGCGCCTCAAACGGTGCTCCGATAAAGCAGAAGGCCCGACCCTGCCTCCTGGATTTCTCCGGAGCGGGTCGGGCCTTGCGCAAAGCTCTAGCGGAAGCTTACTTCTTGGCTACAGCAGCCTTCAGCTTCGACCCAGCGGTCAGCTTGACCGAGTGGCCAGCAGGAATCTGGATTGCTTCACCGGTCTGTGGGTTGCGGCCGGTGCGAGCTGCACGATCGGTGCGCTCTACAGCCAACCAACCTGGGATCGACACCTTCTCACCCTTGGAAATCTGGTCGACGAAAACCTCGAAGACTGCATCCAGAACACCATTAACGGCAACCTGGGAGTTTTCGGTCTTCGCTGCAACAGCAGCAACAAGTTCGCTACGGTTCATAGCCAATGTATGGTCCTCCTGGACTAGTGATCCAAAGCCCTCTTCCGGGCCCCGAACGCCGCACGGTCGCACGGTCTTACCAGTGAGAACATATCAAACGTTTCGCCCCAGAACTGCGGAAAACAGGCGGAAAACCGGGATTTTTTCAACTAATTGCAGATTTCTTGGCTCAACGGCAGCATTTTTGGGTTCAATGAAGGCTTTTGCAACGTTCCTTAACGCCGCAAGGCCCGCCAATCCGGGAACGGACAGCGGGCCTTGCGCAAAGCTCTAGCGGAAGCTTACTTCTTGGCTACAGCAGCCTTCAGCTTCGACCCAGCGGTCAGCTTGACCGAGTGGCCAGCAGGAATCTGGATTGCTTCACCGGTCTGTGGGTTGCGGCCGGTGCGAGCTGCACGATCGGTGCGCTCTACAGCCAACCAACCTGGGATCGACACCTTCTCACCCTTGGAAATCTGGTCGACGAAAACCTCGAAGACTGCATCCAGAACACCATTAACGGCAACCTGGGAGTTTTCGGTCTTCGCTGCAACAGCAGCAACAAGTTCGCTACGGTTCATAGCCAATGTATGGTCCTCCTGGACTAGTGATCCAAAGCCCTCTTCCGGGCCCCGAACGCCGCACGGTCGCACGGACTTATCAAGAGTTGAACTTACCAGCTGAAAGCGACAAAAAGTGCATCATCTTGCGGATTCTGCTGAATTTTCGCCAAATCAAGGGTGTGAAAGTTCACCCGGGACCTACAGCGCGAACGGATCGAGGCCTTCGTTTGCCTCCACGAAAAGTTCCCAGGCTTTGCTTTGCAGCTCCTTGCCGCGGGTCGCTTTCGCCGGGCTGGCCAGTGCCGTTGGACCCTTCGTGAGGTATTTCGGCCCCAAATAGCTGCCTCGGGGCGCGTCTTCGAGTTCCGGCGCCAATGCCGCTTCGACCAATGCCACCGCACCTTCATGTTTGCCCTGCGCGAAACTGGACTGCAATTGGCCAATCAGCCGCTTGGCAAAGTCCGGTTCGTTGATGTTGGGCACCTGCGGGGTCAGCCCGGAAAGCGAATACCCCGGGTGGATGGCCAGCGCGCGAGCCGGCAGTTCCAGCTGGCGCAGCCGGTGGTCCAGGGCCAAGGTGAAGGCTTGCACTGCCGCCTTGGACTGCGCATAGGCACGGTATGGATGGTAGTCGCGGGTCAAGGCCAGGTTTTGCGGATCGGTAGCCAGCATCCGGGTGGACATCGATCCCAGCCCGATGAACCGCAGCGGCTGGGCGAAGCGTTCGGCCAGCTCGCCGACTAGCCGCGCATGCCCGATGAAATTCGTGCTCATGGTCAGCTCATGGCCCAGCAGGCCCTCGACGCGGCTCTGCGGCGCCCGGATGACCCCTGCATTGGCGATCAGCGCATCCAATGGCCGATTGCGCAGTTCAGCTGCCAGTCCCATTGCGGATTCCATGCGCGAGGAGTCGAACTGCATGAATTCCACGCTAGCCGCCGGTACGCGCAGCCGGATCTGCTCCATGGCATGCTCCGCACGGCTCTGGTTGCGGCAGGCCAGGATGACTTGCGCACCGGCTCGCGCCAAGCCGAGGCTCGCGAAGAAGCCAAGGCCGCTATTCGCGCCGGTCACCACAACGGTCTTGCCTTGGCCCAGCGGCGCCCACCGCTGCCGGTTCGCGTAGATGTCAGTTGCGGGTCTCGGATAGCGCGTCGCTGGCTTCATGGAATACACGCTACTACAGGGATAATGCTCGATTGCGGGTGGGACATGGCCGCTTATAGCGATCTCCAGCCACCTCGCAGCCGCTTGCTGGGCACTGAATCCTTGGCGAGGCGCCCGAACCCGAAGGGAATGATTTTATCTTCCCAGCTCCCCCATCAATTGCTTCGGAAAGTCCCAGTGCCGTTGCCGGGCTCAGGCGCACGGTGGGATCATTGGAAGATGGAGCACAGCGAGGATGCCGCACTGAATGCGGCCCGGTACAAGATGAAGCAGGACAGCGAGCCGTTGCCGGTGGACGAGTATGCGCAGGCCACCGGGATGGCTCCCGTCGAGAAGCAGAAGACGCCGCTGCAGCTGCATGCCGAGGACGAGGCATGGGAAGTGGCCAACTCCGTGCTCGATGAGGCTTTCGCCCGCGGGGACTTCGACAATCTTGCCCTCTCGGGCCAGAAGATCGACCATATCACCAGCAATGACGATCCCGACTGGTGGCTGAAGTCCATGATGCGCCGCGAGCAGCTTACCGGGCTGGGCCCACCAGCGCTGACCTTGCGGGTGGAAGATGAGCAGATGGAGCAGACCTTGGACCGCTTGCCCTCCGAGCGGGCCGTGCGTGAGCATATCGAGGATTTCAATGCCCGCATTATCGAGGCGCGGCGGCAGCTGCTTGGCGGCCCGCCGGTGATCACCGCTTTGCGCGATTCCACCGCAGAGGTGCTTGGTTGGCAGGAACGCCGGGCGGCAGAACCTGCACCGGTGGCAGAGAAAGCACCGGTGAAACGCCGGTGGTGGCGGCGTTAAAAGGCGAAGCCGCCTTCCCGAAAGGGAAGGCGGCTTGCTAAGTCAAAAGACTTGCAGGTCTTACCAGGAAGACTTGGTGATGCCCGGAAGCTCACCACGGTGCGCCATGTCGCGGAAGCGAACACGGGAGATACCGAACTTCTGGAAGGTGCCGCGTGGGCGACCGTCGATTGCGTCGCGGTTGCGAACGCGAATCGGGGAAGCATCGCGTGGAAGCTTCTGCAGGCCTACGCGTGCAGCTTCGCGAGCTTCGTCGGTTGCGTTTGGATCAACCAGGGTCTTCTTCAATTCGAGACGCTTTGCAGCGTAACGCTCGACAATGACCTTGCGCTGTTCGTTCTTTGCGATCTTGGACTTCTTGGCCATGTCTTAGCGCTCCTCTCGGAATTCAACGTGCTTACGGACGACTGGGTCGTACTTCTTCATGACCATGCGGTCAGGGTTGTTACGACGGTTCTTACGGGTTACGTAAGTGAAACCGGTTCCAGCGGTGGACTTCAGCTTGATGATCGGACGTACGTCCTTATCCTTCTTTGCCATTTTTAGAGCTTCACACCCTTCGCAATCAGGTCAGCAATTACAGCGTCGATACCGCGAGCATCGATGACCTTGATGCCCTTGACCGACAGGGTCAGGGTCACCTTACGGCGCAGGGAAGGCACGTAGTAGGTCTTCTTCTGGATGTTCGGATCGAAACGACGCTTGTTGCGACGGTGCGAGTGGGAGATGCTATGTCCGAAGGCCGGAGTAGTACCGGTTACCTGGCAAACAGCTGCCATGATCACTCCTCAGTTAGTTAGTAGTAAAATTCGGCGGTACTCGCGCACAGTGCCCATACCAAAATATCGACACCGCTTCTGCGTTATGAGTCCCGCCAACCAGTGAAACACCGTTAATACTGCACACTAGGAAGGTAACCAGGCTGGGTGAGAACCAACCGAAGAGCCTTAAAGTATGTAAGTCGGTGAACTTCGCAACCGGTCGAGCAATTTCCCCGTACTCAGTCGGCCACGATATTCGGTATTACGGGCAACGCGCAGTTGTTCTGCTGTTAGACGGCATAACAACACACGCGATTAACGCCTGATTAGCTTATCGAGAATTCCTCAGTGTTCCAAATCGAGGTTTTCCGAATTCAGGATCCAATGATCCGCATCAAGCGAAGTTGTAATTTTGCGTGCGATCCGCGTGAGATCGTTAACGTCCTTGTCATCAAGGGTATCGAAGAGAAGTCCGCGCACCGAGGCAACGTGGTGAGGCGCCATCTGCTGCACGGCTTCCCATCCGGCCTGCGTTAATGAGGCGATTTTCACACGGGCATCTTCTGCGGACTGCTCGCGGGTAACCCAGCCGCGCTTCTCCAGCTTCTTGACCACATGCGACAGTCGCGAAAGCGAAGCACTGGTGTGCGAAGCCAGCGTCGTCATGGTCAGCTGATGGTCCTTGGCCTCGGAGAGCATGGCGAGCATGTGGTAGTCGAAAAGCGTGATGCCTTCCAGGCCCTGCAGATCGGAATCCAAGGCCGCCGGAAGCAAAGTCATGACAGCATGCAGTCCAAGCCAGGCGTCGCGTTCAGGCCCGGAGAGCCAAACTGGCTTATCGCTCATGAAGTTTCCAATCGTTCATAGACCTGCACCTACAGGCCAGCAAGGTATCAACCTGTAGACCATATATTGTAAAGCTAAGTATTTACTATATGTCAGATGCCCGCATTTCGGCTCTCTGCCAATATTTCGTTCCGCCAGCCACCCTAATGGCCTTTGGGCGCGGCTGCATCCTGCAGGCAATGGTCCTGCAAATCACCGCAAGAGCAGCAAGCGGCCGGAGGCCTAGCGCCAGTCCAACAACGTGCAGGTCCCAGAGGGTGCAAGGAGCGAGCTGGGTACCGCTCACGCTAGTGACGATCCCTGCTTTTTGACCAGCTGGCAAGCCAAAGGCCCGCGCTGAAGAGCGCGGGCCTTTGGAACCTAGGAATTCTCCAGCTGTTTCTTCTTCCGGTAGCTGATCACCTGTCCGATGACCACCACGAGCAGGGCAAGGATGAACATCGCCGAACCAATGACATTCGCCTGGGCCGGGATGCCGCGGGTAGCTGCCACATAGATGAACTTCGGGAAGGTCTGGAAGGTGCCGGAGTTGAAATTCGTGATGATGAAATCATCAAAACTCATCGCGAAGGACAACAGCGCGGCGGCCACAATGCCTGGCAGCAGCAGCGGGAACGTCACCTTCCAGAAGGCCGCCCGCGGCGAGGCGTAGAGATCGGCGGCCGCTTCTTCCAATCGCGGATCCAGCGAGGAGACACGAGCCCTGACGGTGACGATCACGAAGGACATGCAGAACACAATGTGGGCGATCACGATGGTGGCGTAGCCCAGTTCCCAACCGAGGTTCAGGAACTGTGCCAGCAGAGAAGCGCCGAGCACGACCTCCGGAGTAGCCAACGGCAAAATGATCAGCACATCGGTGAGCTTGCGGAACCGGAACTTGTAGCGGACCAGGCCGATGGCGATCAGCGTGCCCAAGGCGGTGGCGGCAATCGTGGCCACCGTGCCGACCTGCAGCGAGTGCGCCAGCGATTCGCAGACCGCCGGAGCGCCGCAGGGGTTCTGCCAGTTCTCCAGGGTGAAGCCGCGCCAGTCCAGGTTGGTGCGGCCGGCATCGTTGAAGGAGAACACGAAGATGTACGCGATCGGGACCAGGAGGTAGATGAAAGCCAGCCCGCCGACAGCGGGGATGAACCAGCGTCCGATTTTCTGCTTCATGCTACATCAGCTCCTTGGTCCCGAAGCGGCGGATATAGATCGTGACCAGGATCAGGATCGAGACCATCAGCACGAAGCTCAACGCCGAGGCGCCCGGGTAATCGATGACCTTGAAGAATCTGGAATCGATGATCTGGCCGATCATCGTAGTATTGCGGTTATTGCCCAGCAGGGCCGCGTTCACGTAGTCGCCGGCGGCCGGGATGAACGTCAGCAGGGTGCCGGCGAAGACGCCCGGGGCGCTCATCGGCAGCGTCACCTTGAAGAAGGAGGTCACCGGGCTGGCATACAGATCCCCCGAGGCCTCGAGCAGGCGGGTGTCCAGCCGGCCCAGGTTAGCGTAGATCGGCAGCACCATGAACGGCAGGAAGTTATAGGTCAGGCCCGCGACGACCGCGAACGGCGTGGCAGTCAGGTGCCCGTCGGCTGGCAGGATCGCCAGGAATTTCAGCGTTTGGGCGATGAACCCCTCATCGGCCAGTATCTGCTTCCAGGCCTGGGTGCGCAGAATGAAGCTGGAGAAGAACGGGGCGATCAGCAGCACCAGCAAGATGCCCTGCAGCAGCGTCTTCTCGCGCAAGCGGACTGCCACCAGGTAGGCCATCGGGAAGCCGATGAGCAAGGCCAGGACGGTGGCGATCAGCGCGAACCCGAAGGAGCGCAGCAGCTCGGGCCAGTAGGCGGCGAGCACCGTGGCGTAGTTGCCGATTTCGAAACCCGGCACGAATTCGCCGATTTCCCCGCCCTCGGGTTTCACGTACAGGCTCATTGCCAGCAGGACTACCACCGGAAGCGCGAAGAACAGGGCGAGCACCAGCATGCCCGGGGCGATCAGGTAGACGCCGGTGCGGCCCTTGCGCCGCTCCGCCCGGATCTCCTCGGGGCTGCGCAGGTCGACGATGCCCTTCTTGGTCATGACCGTCATGGCTGGTCAACTCCGGCATCCTCGTGCTCGGCACCGGCCAGTCCGAAGGAATGCTGCGCTTCCCAGGACAGGTACACGGTGTCGCCTTCGGCAGCAGGCTGCTGGCCGCGATTCTGCGCGAAGGTCCCGAGCGTGCCGATCCCGTCCACCTCGACCAGGTACTCGGTGGTGGTGCCGGTGAAGGACACGTCGACCACGGTGCCGGACAAGCGGTTCTCTCCCGCATAGCCATCGCGCGAGATCGTGATCTTCTCCGGGCGCACCCCGACGACCACCTCCCCTGAGGCCTGCACGGCGCGGTCGGCCGGCAGCAAGATGGCTTGGCCGTTGACCATGACGCTGAGCATGCCGGCGTCATTGCCGGTGACCGTGCCGCGCATCAGGTTCGACTTGCCCAGGAAGTTCGCGACGAACGCGGTCTTGGGCAATTCGTAGAGTTCGCGCGGCGGGCCCATCTGCTCGATCCGTCCGCCGTTCATCACGGCGACCACGTCGGCCATGGTCATGGCCTCTTCCTGGTCGTGGGTGACGTGGATGAAGGTCAGGCCGACTTCGGTCTGGATGTTCTTCAGCTCCAGCTGCATTTGGCGGCGCAGCTTCATGTCAAGTGCCCCGAGGGGCTCATCGAGCAGCAGCACCTGCGGGCGATTGACCAGCGCCCGGGCCAGGGCCACGCGCTGCTGCTGCCCGCCGGAGAGCTGGATCGGCTTGCGATTGGCAAGGTGCCCGAGCTCCACCAGGTCCAGCCCGGCCCTGGCTTTCTCCATCGCCTGCTTGTCCTTCTTGCGCTTGAGCCCGAAGGCCACGTTTTCCAGCACGCTCATGTGCGGGAACAGCGCATAGGACTGGAACACGGTGTTCACCGGACGCTGGTGGCTGGCCAGCGCGGTCACTTCCTGGCCGCCGATCGAGATGCTGCCCTCGCTGGGGGCCTCAAGGCCCGCGATCATGCGCAGGGTGGTCGACTTGCCGCAACCGGAGGGTCCGAGCAGGGCGAAGAAGGTGCCCGAAGGGACCACCAAATCCAGGTCCTTGACCGCCACGAAGCTGGAAAAGCGCTTGGTGATGCCCGAGAGGTGCAGATCCGCGCCGGTGGCAGTGGTTTCGGTACGCGTTGCCAAGGTTGTCATGCCCCTATCACTTCCTGGAACTGGTTGTGGAAATCGGTTTCTGCTGCCGGTACAGCACGTGCGGAGGTTGCCCGGTTGACGACGTCCCTGGCACGGGCCGGGCCCGAACCGTGGCCCTTGGGCAGGCGCTGGCAGTTGATGGCTCGTTGGCGAGTCATGGTGTTCCCCGCTTTCTAGGCGCCGATTGCACTCTGGAATTCAGAGTTCAACGCGGTCTCTTCATCCGCTTCCAGCGAGCGGAAGACATGTGCCTTTGCCAGATCCTCATCGGTCGGGAAGATCAGCGGGTTGCCGACCAGGTCAGGGTCGATCTTTTCCATTTCTTCCTGGGCGCCGACCACCGGGCAGATGAAGTTCACGTAGGCTGCGACCTGCGCGGCCACGGCTGGGTCGTAGTAGAAGTCCATGAGCTTCTCGGAGTTGGCCTTGCGTGGCGAGGCCACCGGGACCATCAGGTTGTCGCTCCACAGGGTGCCGCCGGCCTCGGGGATCACGAACTCCCACTGGTCATCGTTCTCGAAGTTCATCTGCACGATATCGCCGGACCAGACGATGCCGGCGATCGCATCGCCCGAGACGAAGTCCTCCTTGTAGGAGTTGCCCTTGACCTGGCGGATCTGGCCATTGCCGATGTTCTCGCGCAGCACGTCGGCAGCGGCGCCGAATTCGCTTTCGCCCCATTGGCCGGCGATGTCCACGCCGTTGTGCAGCATCAGCAGGCCGATGGTGTCGCGCATTTCATCGAGCACGGTGATACGGCCCTTGAGCTTTGGATCCCAGAGGTCCTCGACGGATTTCAGGCCCTTGGGGAATGCCTTCTTATTCCAGGCGATGCCGGCGTAGCCGGACTGCCAGGTCAGCGAGTGCTTGCGTCCCGGGTCGAAGTCCACGTCCTTCAGGTTGGGCAGCAGGTTGGCCGAGTTGGGGATGTTCGCCAGGTCCAGCTCCTGGGCGTAGCCCTGGCGGATCATGCGGCCGGCCATCCAGTCGGTCATCGTGATGACGTCCTGGCCGATGTCCTGGCCTGCCTTGAGCTGGCCCTGCACCTTGCCGTAGTAGGTGTCGTTGCCGTCGATATCCTCGCGGTAGTTCACCTTGATGCCGGTCTGCTTGGTGAACGCATCCAGTGTCGGGTAGGTCTTCTTCTCGTCGTCGTAATCCAGGTACAGGGTCCAGTTGGCCCAGTTCACGGTGGGGTCGTTTGCGGAAATGTCCTCGATCGACGGTGCGGCTTTGGTGCTGCTTCCTCCCGTGCCGCAGGCTGCGAGCAGCCCGGTCAGGCCCAATGCGCCGGTCGCGGAAAGCACGCTGCGGCGGGAGTAGCTGCGCTGGCTCACGGCCTGGACCAGTGCGCGGACTTGGGGGTCTTGCGGAAGTCGGCGTTGCGAGTGCGACATGGCTGGAATCCTAACGACGAATGTGATCGGCCACACATGAAAGTGTTGTCGTTCATCCTGCCAGCAATGCACAAGTCCAACAAGACCCGAACGCAAGTTTCCTTGTAAAAATTACGTTACGAAAACTGAAAACTTTCAAAAATACCCCTTTCGCAACTGAATCAGTGACGGTAGGGTCTGTGGAAAGTCCCTTAGACCTAGGAGGTCGATATGACGCTGCCCTCGCATACGGCACAGGCCATTGATGAAATTTCCAAGGAGATCATCGAGCAGCTGCAGGAAGATGGCCGGCGCTCCTATGCCGCCATCGGCAAGGCAGTGGGCCTGAGCGAAGCGGCTGTGCGCCAGCGCGTGCAGAAGCTGGTCGAGAGCCGCGTCGTGCAAATCGTCGCAGTCACCAACCCGCTGGAATTGGGATTCACCCGCCAGGCCATGATCGGCGTCGTCGCCGCCAGCGACATCAGCGGCACCGCCGACCGGATCGCCGAACTTCCGGAAGTCGACTACTGCGTGGTCACCGCCGGCAGCTCGGACATCCTCGCGGAGGTCATCTGCTCGAACGATGAGGACCTGCTGCGCGTGATCGGAACGATCCGCGGGCTCGAAGGCGTGGTCAGCACCAATACGTACACCTACCTTTCACTCAAAAAACAGGAATACAACTGGGGAACACGATGAACACACCACGTGGTACCGATCGCCAGCAAGCCGCTCGCGATCACCTTTGGATGCACATGGCCCGGCACTCCGGAATTTCCAACGGCGCGCATGTTCCGATCATCTCGCGCGGCGAGGGGCACAAGATCTACGACGATGCCGGGCGCGAATACATCGACGGCTTGGCCGGGCTGTTCGTGGTCAACGCGGGGCACGGGCGCGCCGAATTGGCCGAAGCCATGGCCAAGCAGGCCGAGAAGCTGGCCTTCATGCCGCTGTGGTCCTACGCCCACGAACCGGCGATCGACCTGGCTGAGCGCCTGGCCAGCTATGCACCGGGCGACTTGAACCGCGTCTTCTTCACCACCGGCGGCGGCGAGGCGGTCGAATCCGCCTTCAAGCTGGCCAAGCAGCATTTCAAGATGAAGGGCAAGCCGGGCAAAACCAAGGTCATTTCGCGCGCCCTGGCCTACCACGGCACCCCTCAGGGAGCCTTGGCCATCACCTCGCTGCCGGATATGAAGACCCCGTTCGAGCCCTTGGTCCCCGGCACCTTCCGCGTGCCGAACACCAACTTCTACCGCGCACCGCAGATGTTCGCGGACAACGAGAAGGACTTCGGGCTGTGGGCCGCGGAGCGCATCCGCGAAGCCATCGAATTCGAAGGCGCCGACACCGTGGCGGCGGTCTTCCTGGAACCGGTGCAGAACTCCGGCGGCTGCTTCCCGCCACCACCGGGGTACTTCGACCGGGTCCGCGAGATCTGTGACGAATACGACGTGCTGCTGGTTTCCGACGAAACCATCTGCGCGTTCGGCCGCATCGGCTCGATGTTCGCCTGCAACGACTTCGGCTACGTCCCGGACATCATCACCTCGGCAAAGGCGCTGACCAGTGGCTATGTCCCGCTGGGCGTGATGGTCGTTTCCGACAAGCTGTTCGAGCCTTTCACCAAGGGCGATACCACCTTCTACCACGGCTACACCTTTGGCGGGCATCCGGTGGCAGCCGCGGTGGCGATGGCGAACCTGGACATCTTCGAGCGGGAAGGATTGAACGAGAACGTCAAGAACAATGCCCACGCGTTCAAATCCACGCTGTCCAAGCTCACCGATCTGGACATCGTTGGCGATGTGCGCGGCGCCGGCTACTTCTACGGGATCGAGCTGGTCAAGGACAAGGCGACCAAGGAGACCTTCAGCGACGCGGAGTCCGAACGCCTGCTGCGCGGGTACCTCTCCCCGGCCCTGTGGGAGGCGGGACTGTATTGCCGCGCCGACGATCGCGGCGACCCGGTCATCCAGCTGGCTCCGCCCATCACGATCGGGCAGCCGGAGTTCGACCAGATCGAATCCATCCTGCGCACCGTGCTGAAGGAAGCGGCCAGCAAGATCTAGCGCCACGAAGGCTCGCAGGCATCGCCTGCGAGCCTTTTCGCAAGTCAGAGCGTGTTACTTCACGAAGCTGCACGCAATTGGTGCTTTGTGGCATAGGCCACTAGTCTGAGGTCATTAGACGATCAAGATCGCCTTTTGGAAGATTACAGGAACCTCATGACTTTGGAACCGACCAGAATCAGGTTGGCACGCGAACGTGCAGCGCTGAGCCGGTCCGCCTTGGCCGCCTCGCTGGGTATTTGCGAGCGCGAACTCGCCCATGCTCCCGAGGATCTTTCCCTTGCGCTGGCCGATGCGCTGGGCTGCGCGCCGCAGTTCTTCCGGCTTCCCGCGGCCCAGGGCATCGACACCGAGCGGATCTTCTTCCGCTCCCCGCGCCGCACCAGCACCGCGCAGAAAGTCGCCGCGGCCGCGCTGGGCCGCAACGGCGTGGAACTCTACAACCTGATCACGCGGAACTTCCGGCTCCCGCACACCGGGATCCCCGAGCTGTGCGGCTTCACCCCGGAAGATGCCGCCGCGCATCTGCGCACCGAATGGGATCTGGGATGCGGCGCGTTGCCCGATCTGCTGCATCTGCTCGAAGCCCGCGGGGTGCGGGTGCTGAGCCTGCCGGCCTCGCTCGAAGCGGTCAAGACCTTCAGCTTCTGGGAAGACGGGCAGGCCTTCATCTTCCTGGCCGCCGGCAGCCGCAATGCACAGCGCCTGGCGATGGCCCACGAGCTGGGGCATCTGCTGATGCACTCCTCGCTGGGCGAGAACCGCGAGCAGGTGGCCGCCGCGGAACGCGAAGCCGACGAATTCGCGGCACGCTTGCTCCTGCCCTCCCTGTCCCTGCAGGTTCGGGTCTCCGATTCCCTGCAGATCCCGCAGCTGCTGGCACTCGAAGAGCAGTTCGGTGCACCGGCCCAGGTGATCCTCGCGCATTCGCGTGCCCGCGGCTTGCTGGGCGAAGGCGCCTACCAGTGGTTGTCCCAGGAGCTGGCGCTGGAACCGGCCCAGGAGCACCAGCAGCTGGTCTCCCGGGTCTTCTCCCTGGTCTTCCCCTCCCTGCAGCGCGACCATCGGGCCAGCACCGCACGGATCGCCCGCGAATTAGGGCAAACCGCATCGCAGATCCATGAGCTGACCTTCGGGCAGGCGTTCGTGCTGCTCGAAGGAGAGAACCTGCACGACGCCGGCCAGGCGACCCGCGGCCACCTGCACGCGCTCTAGCAACCCCGGGGTTTGGCAGCTACGCTGGTGCCACCAGGCGATGGCGCCGCGGCCGATCGCCGAGCCAAAGGGGATCGCCATGCAAATCAACGCCGACAAATCCAGGCAAGTCGCCGAGGAGTCCCGCGAGCAGTTCGACCGGCCCAGCTTCGCCAAGGGCCTGTACATGGGGGCCGTGGACTTCTCCCTGATCGAACCATTGCCCAGCGCCCTGCATCCAGAACGCGGACAGGAATTCCTGCCGCAGCTCGAAGCGGTCCTCGATGGCATCGACCCGGAGCGCATCGAAGCCCAGGCGCGCATCCCCGGCGAATATATTGCCCAGCTGCGCCGCATCGGCGCCTTCGGCATGAAGATCCCGGTCGAATACGGCGGACTGGGGCTGAGCCTGCTGGACTACGGCCGGGCGCTGATGCGCGTCGGCGTGGTTTCCCCGGCCATCGGCGCGCTGCTCTCGGCCCACCAGTCCATCGGCGTCCCCGAACCGGTGAAGGCCTTCGGCACCGAGGAGCAAAAACGCGAGTACCTGCCGCGCTGCGCGGCAGGAGCCATCAGCGCCTTCCTGCTCACCGAGAACGATGTCGGTTCCGACCCTGCACGGTTGGGCACCGAAGCCCGGCTCAGTCACGACGGCAGCCACTACATCCTGGATGGCGCGAAGCTGTGGACCACCAACGGGGTGGTCGCCGAGCTGCTCGTGGTGATGGCCGCGGTGCAGCCGCATGAGGCCCTCGGCCAAGAGCCTGCAGGTCGCGGCGGAATCACCGCCTTCATCGTCGAGGCCGATACCGCGGGCATCACCGTCGAGAACCGCAACCAGTTCATGGGCCTGCGCGGAATCGAGAACGGGGTGACCCGGTTCCGCTCGGTGCGCGTGCCGGCGGCCAACCGCCTGGGCAAGGAAGGCTCGGGGCTGAAGATCGCGCTGAGCACCCTGAACACCGGGCGCTTGTCCATCCCGGCCATGTGCGCCGGGGCCGGCAAATGGTCCACGAAGATCGCCCGTGAATGGTCCGCGGCCCGCGTGCAGTGGGGCCACCCGGTCGGCAAGCACCAAGCCGTCGCCGGCAAGCTCGCCTGCATCGCGGCCAGCAGCTATGCGCTGGAAGCGGTGTTCGAGGTGTCCGCCCGGCTGGCCGATGCCGGCATGAAGGATATTCGCATCGAGGCGGCCCTGGCCAAGCTCTGGGCTTCGGAGGCTGCCTGCACGATCGCCGATGAGCTGCTGCAGATCCGCGGCGGGCGCGGATTCGAGACCGCGCAGTCGCAGGCAGCGCGCGGCGAGCGGGCGGTGCCGGTCGAACAGATGCTGCGCGACCTGCGGATCAACCGCATCTTCGAAGGCTCCACCGAAATCATGCACCTGCTGATTGCCCGCGAGGCCGTGGATGCGCACCTGCAGGCGGCCGGGGACCTGGCGCGTGCCGGGTCGAGCATCCAGGACAAGGCCCGAGCGGCGGTGGATGCCTCGGGGTTCTATGCCCGGTGGCTGCCCAAGCTTGCGATGGGCGCAGGCTCGCTTCCGAACTCCTATGCCGAGCACGGCCCATTGGCCAAGCACCTGCGCTATGTGGAGCGGACCTCGCGGCGGCTGGCACGCCAGACGTTCGCCGGGATGGCGCGCTGGCAGGCCGGCCTGGAAAAGCAGCAGGTCTTCCTGGGCCATATCGTGGATATCGGCGCGGAGCTGTTCGCCATGTCCGCGGTGATCGCCAAGACCACTGCGCTGCCGCAGTCCCCGGCTGGCCAGCGCAACTCGGCGCAGGATCTTGCCCTGGCCTTCTGCGAACAGGCCGCGCAACGCTGCGAGGAGCATTTCGGCAGGCTCTGGAAAAACACCACCCGTACCGATGGACGGATCGCCGCGGACCTGCTGGACGGGAAGTTCCAGTGGCTGGAGGCAGGGGTCCGCGATGTCTCCGAAGGCACCGGAGAGTGGATCGCCCAGTGGTCCGATGGAGTTCGCAAAGACGTGCGGTGGCCCTACCCGGAGGATGCCTAGGGCTCCACGATCTCGATGTCCAGTTCCCCGGCACGCCACTTCGCGGTCATGCGCTCGGCGAGGGCATCGGCCGCCAGGGCTTCCTGCGGGGTCATCCAGTAGGTGTTCACCCGGAGTTTCTGCTGCGGGTCGAGTTCCTTGGACAGCAGGGCCATCGGCCGGCATCCAGGGATCTTCACCGCGTGGAACAACCCGCAATGCCTGCCGATATGGTGGATCATGCATCCCAAGGCCGCGGACTCGATGTCCGTGTTGCCGCCCTTTTCCCACGCGTCGAGATGATCCAGTTCGCATCGTTCGGCGGGCATGCTGCATCCCGGATACAGGCACCCTCGATAGGCCGCCCGGATGGCGCGGCCCTGCGCCTTGCTATACAGCCGCTGGGTGCGGCCCAGATCCAGGGGCAGGCTCTGGCCGTTCAGTACCAGCGGATAGATTCCGGCCGTGCACAATGCCGCTCTGGTTTCGCCCGGGGATAGCTGGATCCCGGTGGAAGTGACCGCGAATTCCTTGCCGTCGCGTCTCATCTTCTCGTAATCCAGGATGATGCTCACCTGCGGTACCGCCAACCCGGGTTGTTTCCCTGGCGAACCGCTCTGGTTGCGGTCGGTCATCAGCAAGGCCAGGAATCCTACGAGCCGGCGTCGTTCTGGCTTGAGCTCCTCGAACTGGGTGGCGGCCGGGCCGGCAGGTTCCTCGGGCTCTTCAGGTTCTTCGGGTTCGTCAGGTTCCTCGGGTTCTCCAGGTTCGTCAGGTTTGTCAGGTTTGTCAGGTTCTTCGGGTTCTTCAGGTTCGGCGGATCCCTCGGGTGCCGATCCGGCAGGTTCCCCGTCTTTGGCCCAGTCGGGCATCGATTCCTCGTCATCCCAGCCGCTGCCTTGGGCACCGGTGAACTGCGCCTCGGCGTGCGCCAGGGCTTCGCGGTTCCCGGCCACGGTGGCCGGGTTGTCCAGCGCGTTGAAATACGCTTCGATCATCGCCGCATGGGCGGGCAGGACGCGCAGGACGTATTCGACCAGGCCCTGGCGCATGCCCTTCTTGAAGATCCCGATCCCATCCAGCAGGGCCTGCAACGGGCGCTGGCCGGACTTCACCTGCGCCACCAGTGCGTTGATGTGCCTGCGGGCGGCCTTGGGTTCGCTGCGGATGAAGGCGGCCGATTCGGCTTGCAGCTGGTCCTTCTTGGCCTGCCCGGCCTGGCCTTCGCCGAAGTCCTTGCGGGCCGAATGCAGTTTCAGCGCGGCCGAGGACACCAGCCGGGGATCCACGTCGGGGTCGGCGAATTGCCCGGCCAGTTCCGGCAACCAGGCGGGCAGCGGTTGCCCTGCCTCGTCGACACCGCCCAGCAAGCAATCCACCAGGGCCAGCCGGTCGCGGACCGTGCTGCGCGGGATGTCCAGCCAGCCGTGCAGCAGCCCGGCCGTGTTCTTGAAATGCGTGCGGGCAGTGGTGGTGCGCCCGGCGGCCGCCTGGAATGCGGCGAGGCTCGGGTGCTCGCCTGCCTCGGTGACGGCCTGGAAGGATTCCTGGTCGAGCTTGTGGGCACCGGTGCGGCGCAGCGCATGGGCGGCGTGCAGCTGGGTGCGGCTCTGGCGGCGGGCGAGCTTGTCAGCAAGCTGCGCAAAGCAGGCCGCGTGGCCGGGGCTCAATGGCCCGCCGGCAAGGACCGCGGTGGCCGATGCGATGAGTTCTTCCGCGTCGGCCAGGTCCTTTAGCGCCTGTGCCTGCTCTGTGCTCATGCCCCCATGATGCCTGCGGCGTCCTGCGGGGTTTTCTCACCGGGAGCCAAGTGTGGATAGCTCAGCCGTGCATGCGGTACCAGAGCAGCGCCACCTGCAGCGAGGCGCGGGATTCGGCGGAGTCCAGCTGCACCCCGAGCTTGGCTTCGAGCTTGGCCAGCCGGGAGTAGAGGGTGGGCCGCGAGAGGTAGCCGGCCTTGGCCAGCGCGGTTTTGTTCCCGCCGTGGGCCAGGTAGAGATCGAGCAGGTCAAGGGCGGCCAGGTCGAGCGGGTTGAGCAGGCCGGAGAGCTCGGCCAGCGCGAAGGTGCGCAGCTTCGGGTCGCTGCCCATGGCCGAGAGCACCCCGCGCAGGCGCAGGTCGGCGAAGCGGTAGTAGGGCTGGGCGCGGGTGGGCAGGTGCGGGACGATCTGCGCGACCTGCGCGGCTTCCTCCAGCCCGGCGATGCTGGTGGCCAGGGTGCCTTCGGGCCCCACGCCGATGGCCACCGGCGCGGTGAGCTGCTCGGCCAGCCGGCGAGTGAAGCCCTGCAGGGTGGAGTCCAGCAGCTCGCGGGCGCGCAGCGGCAGAATCAGCCCCAGGTACCCGGGCTTGAGCGAGCCGGCCAGGATGCCCAGGTGCAGGGTGTCGGCCAGCTGGTCGAGCACTTCGAGCAGGGCGCGGTCGGCCAGCTGGGTTTCGGTCGGCGTGCCGGAACCGGCCAGGGAGATGACCACCGGGACATAGTAGGGGGCGGCGGCCAGGCCCAGGGCCTGGGTGCGGATGGCGATGTCCTTGTCGCTGTAGCTGTGCCCGGCCTGCAGTTCGTGCAGCGTGGAGGTGCGCGCCTGGTAGAGCAGCTCGCGCTGGTCGCGCCCGGACAGGCGGGCGATGGTCAGCGCCTGGCCGGCCCGTTCCAGCACCAGGGCCGCGCGGTCGTCGTCATCCAGAACAGCCGGGACGATCAGCCGTCCCCAGCGGCTGCGGACCGCGCCGACCGGGGTCTGCAGCCAGTTCTCGGTGCCGGTGGCGCGTCCGGTGTGCTCCAGGAACCCGACGAAGCGCGAGCGGGTGATCCAGTGTTCCAGTTGCGCGCCGGCTTCGGCGAGCACGTGGTGGCGGACATCTTCCAGGACCACGGGGGCCGAGAGCAGCTGCGCGGTGCGGTCCACGATCTGCGCTTCGTCGGCCTCGGTCAGCGAGAGCCCGGTGTAGATTTCGTGCACCGTGCGGGAGAACTGGACGGCCTCGAGCTGCTCGGCAACGAGTTTCTGGTGGATGACCTCGGTGATGGACACGAAGCGGGTGGTGGTGCGCAGGGCGATGACCGGCAGGCCCAGGTCGGCGACGTCCAGCGGTGCGCCGGAAAGGTCCTCGATGATGACCCCGACGGCCCCGGCCTCGCGCAGCGCGGTGATGAAGGCGCGCACGTCGCTCACGTTGCGCAGGGTCGTGAGGATCAGCTCGCGGCCCAGCAGCAGGTCGATGTTCTCGGTGGATTCGGTCACGTGCACCCAGCGAAGCGGCGCGTCCATCCCTGTTCCGCAGAGCACCTGGGGGTCAGCGGCCTGGACCACTGGCAGGTGCAGTACCTCGTCTACCGTCAGCATTTTTACACTCCGTCAGCACTAGTGCTTAAATCATGGCACAGTGATGGTGTTGTCCCTCACATCCATGACCCATGATGAAGGCAGGCACCCAACTTCGAAAGGCCGATACGATGACCGCAACGCTGACCGGCACCCTGCAGCACTGGATCAACAACGCCAATTACTCCGCCGATGACCGCACCGGCAAGATCTACAACCCCGCCACCGGCGAGGTCACCCGCCAGGTTGCGCTGGCCTCCAAGGCCACCACCGAGCATGCGATCGCCGCAGCCGCTGAGGCCTTCCCGAAGTGGCGCGACACCTCGCTGGCCCGCCGCACCGCGATCATGTTCAACTTCCGCCAGCTGCTGGCCGAGCGCAAGGGCGAGCTGGCCGCGATCATCACCGCCGAGCACGGCAAGGTGCTGGACGACGCGCTGGGCGAAGTGGCCCGCGGCCTGGAAGTCGTCGAGCTGTGCTGCAACGCGCCCTACCTGCTCAAGGGCGAGTTCTCGCAGAACGCCTCCACCGGCATCGACGTGCAGTCCATGCGCCAGCCGGTCGGCATCTCGGCCATCATCTCCCCCTTCAACTTCCCGGCCATGGTGCCGCTGTGGTTCTTCCCGGTAGCGATCGCCGCCGGCAACGCGGTGGTGCTCAAGCCATCGGAGAAGGACCCGTCGGCCGCCAACTGGCTGGCCGAGCTGTTCACCGAGGCCGGCCTGCCCGAGGGCGTGCTGAACGTGGTGCACGGCGACAAGGAGGCGGTGGACACCCTGCTGACCGATCCGCGCGTGAACTCCGTGTCCTTCGTGGGTTCCACCCCGATCGCGCAGTACGTCTACTCCACCGGCACCGCGCACAACAAGCGGGTGCAGGCCTTTGGCGGCGCGAAGAACCACATGCTGGTGCTTCCGGATGCCGACCTGGACCTGGCCGCCGACATGGCGGTCAACGCAGGCTTCGGCGCGGCCGGCGAGCGCTGCATGGCGATCTCCGTGGTCGTCGCGATCGACACCATTGCCGATGAGCTGGTGGCCAAGATCGCCGAACGCGCCAAGACGCTGCGCGTGGGCGATGGCACCCGCGGCTGCGACATGGGCCCGCTGATCACCGGCGAGCACAAGGCGAAGGTGTCCGGATACATCGAGGCTGGCATCGCCGCCGGCGCGGACCTGGTGCTCGATGGCCGCACCGGCACCGTGGATGCCGATGGCGAAGGCTTCTTCCTGCACCCGACGATGTTCGATCAGGTCGGCACGGACATGTCCATCTACACCGAGGAGATCTTCGGCCCGGTGCTCTCGGTAGTCCGCGTGGACACCTTCAACGAGGGCATCGAGCTGATCAACTCCTCGCCGTACGGCAATGGCACCGCGATCTTCACCAACGACGGCGGCGCGGCCCGCCGCTTCGAGGACGAGATCCAGGTGGGCATGGTCGGGGTCAACGTGCCGATCCCTGTACCGGTGGGCTACCACTCCTTCGGCGGCTGGAAGGCCTCGCTGTTCGGCGACCAGCACGCCTACGGCCCGGAGGGCTTCAAGTTCTTCACCCGCAACAAGGTGATCACCAAACGCTGGCTCGACCCGAGCCACGGCGGTATCAACCTCGGCTTCCCGCAGAATGACTGATACCCATGACTGAACCACTGACACAGCCACTGACGCAGGGCGTTTCCGCAGCGGATATCGCCGCTGGCCAGCACGCCTACGAGCTGGACCGCAAGCACGTCTTCCACTCCTGGCAGGCCCAGGGGCCGTTCGCCCCGATGACCATCCTGAAGGCCGGAGGCTCCTGGGTATGGGACGGCGAGGGCAACGCGCTGATCGACCTCTCCAGCCAGCTGGTGAACACGAACATCGGGCACCAGCACCCGAAGGTGATCGCCGCGATCCAGGAGCAGGCCGGCAAGCTGGCCACCATCGCCCCGCAGCATGTGAATGACGCGCGCTCTGAGGCGGCCCGGCTGATCGCCAAGCACACCCCCGGGCAGCTGGACAAGATCTTCTTCACCAATGGCGGTGCCGATGCGGTGGAGCATGCGGTGCGCATGGCGCGGCTGCATACCGGCAAGCACAAGGTGCTCTCCGCGTACCGCTCCTACCACGGCGGCACCCACCTGGCGGTGAACCTCACCGGGGATCCGCGGCGCTTCGCCTCGGACCACGGAACCGATGGGGTGGTGCGCTTCTTCCCGGCCTACCCGTACCGCTCCTACTTCAATTCGAGCACCCCCGAAGAGGAAACGCAGCGGGCGCTCAAGCACCTGGAAGACACGATCCTGCTAGAAGGCCCCGGCACCATTGCCGCGATCATCCTGGAGAGCATTCCGGGTACCGCCGGCATCTACCTGCCGCCCCCGGGGTATCTGCAGGGCGTGCGCGAACTGACTAAGAAGCACGGCATCGTGTACATCGCCGATGAGGTGATGGCCGGCTTCGGGCGCAGCGGGAAGTGGTTCGCGGTGGACCATGCCGGCGTGGTGCCGGACCTGCTGACCTTTGCCAAGGGCGTGAATTCCGGCTATGTGCCGCTGGGCGGGGTGGCGATCAGCCCGGAAATCTTCGAGACCTTCCGCGAGCGGGTCTACCCGGGCGGGTTGACCTATTCGGGCCACCCGCTGGCCTGCGCGGCGGCGGTAGCCACCATCACCGCGATGGAGGACGAGGCCATGGTGGAGAACGCCCAGCGCTTGGGCGAGGAAATCATCGGGCCGCGCCTGGCGCAGTTCGCCGCCGAGCACCCGAGCGTGGGCGAGGTGCGCGGAACCGGCGTGTTCTGGGCGATCGAGCTGGTGAAGAACCGGGAAACCCGCGAGCCGCTGGCCGCCTATGGAGGCAGCAGCCCGGAGATGAACCAGGTGGTTGCCGCCGCGAAGGCCGCAGGGCTGCTGCCCTTCGCGAACTTCAACCGGCTGCATGTGGTGCCGGCGATGAATATCGAGGACGACGTGCTGATCGAAGCACTGGATCGCCTCGAGCAGGCGTTGGCCGTCGCCGACACGTTCGTTCAATAGCACCGATCTGGCAGGACAGCTCAGCTGTCCTGCCAGTTCTGCATTCAAAGGAGATCGAGATGACTACCGTGGCGACCAGTCCAGTGCTATGCGCCCATCCCCGGGCCTCGCTCGATGAGCAGGACCGCAAGCAGGCCAGCGTGGACCGCTCCGGCTATGTGCCCCCGACCTTTGCCGACGGGGTGATCTTCGCGCAGGACATCGATGATGTGGTGCTGGCGATGCAGTTGGCCCACAAGCATGGCGCCACGATCATCCCGCGCGGGGCCGGCACCGGGCTGGCGGCAGGGGCCAGCGCCGAGGCCGGGCAGATCGTGCTCGACTTGTCCCGGATGGACAAGATCCTGGAAATCGATCCGGTGGAAGCCACCGCGGTGGTGCAGCCCGGCGTGCTCAATGCGGCGGTGAACCAGGCCGCCGGCGAGCACGGGTTGTTCTACGCCCCGGATCCTGCCAGTACCGCGATCTGCTCGATCGGCGGCAATATTGCGACGAATGCCGGCGGCATGTGGTGCGCCAAGTACGGGGTGACCCGCGAGTCGGTGCTCAGCTTGCTGGTGGTGCTGCCCGACGGGCAGCTGCTGCGTACCGGGCGGCGGACCATCAAGGGCGTGGCCGGCTATGACATGAATGCGCTGATGATCGGTTCGGAAGGCACCTTGGGCATTGTGGTTGAAGCACTGCTGCGCCTGCGCCCGAAGCCCAAGCACACCTCCACCTTGGTCGCCTACTTCCCCGATGAGGATACCGCGGCAAAGGCCGCCTCGGCGGTGATCGCCGAACGGCTGGCCCCCTCGGTGCTGGAGCTGATGTGCGGCAAGACCCTGAAGGCAGTGGATGCGGCGCTCGGAACGGATCACGAAGCGCGCGGCGGCGCGTTGCTGCTCGCGCAGACCGACGGCTACGGCGCGCAGCTGGAAATGCAGGCCTTGCAGGATGCGATCGCCCCGCTGGCCGCGCACATCGAGATCGCCACGGACCAGGAGCAAGCACAGGCGCTGATCGAAGCCCGGCGCCAGGCGATCCCGAGCATGGAGCTGCTGGGCACGGCCTCGATCTGCGATATCGGCGTGCCGCGCAATCGCTTGGCCGAAGCCTTCGCCGGCCTGCAGCGCATCGAGGATGAACGCGGAGTATCGATCTTCACTATCGCCCATGCCGCCGATGGCAACCTGCATCCGATCATCGTGGTGCCTGAAGGCCAATCCATCACCAGCGGCGCACCGAAGGCCGCGCTGGGAGACATGTTCCACCTCGCCAAGTCCCTGGGCGGCACGCTCACCGGCGAGCACGGCATCGGTTTGCTCAAGCAGGATTGGCTGGCCCAAGAGCTGGGCGAAACCTCGCTTGCGCTGCAGCGACGGGTGCGCGCGTTGTTCGATCCACAGGGCATCTTGAACCCGGGCAAGGCGATTTAACCCTAGAAGTCATCCGCTGACATGGGTAGGGTAAATACATGGATGAGTATCTACCGGTGGACTTCAGCCTTCCTCTCGTGTCGCTGGCGGCTTCTGTGATCTTCTTGCTGATCGGGTTGCCCTTGATCATCCACGCCCTGATCCGACGCAAGGGCTTCACGCGCCTGCGTGACGGGGAGCAGACTTATGCGCGACGCGCATCCATCCGCACCGAGTTCATTTCTGCCGGTATTGCTGTGGTGGCAACGGCCATCTGCCTGGTCATGGGCATCACCGGCTACAACACCGCGATGAGCAACCTCGTGGCGAACGTCCAGAAGGAATATTCGCCGACCGAGTTGGAGATCAAGTACTGGAACGGGTCGTGGGCAACAGCAGATATCGCCTTTGCCGATGGCACCAGCTACGTGGATGCCCAGATCTCAATGCAGTCTGCCTACCGTCCACTAGTTGAACCGAAGATGACGCTGGATTAGCTGGCAGAGAACTGTCGCCATGATCCAACTCCAGTATGAAATACTGGCCACAGCATATTTTCACGCCGATATCCTGTGGAGGGAAAAGACAATGACCGGAAGTGGTGCGCCAGCAGGCGATCCGTTCCAGCCGCATCTTGAATGGGGTCTGAAAACCTCGTTCGTGAGCTATATTTCTTCCCTCGCCGACGGACGCATTGAAGCTGCCAACGGGGTATGGCAGGCAGGCAACGCGTTGGCGTTCCCCGTCTCCCCCGCTGCAGAGGTACCGGAAAACGAAATCTGGTTCAACGGGCGTGTGTCCTTCTCCGGGCACGGCGGCATGATGAAGCTGGATCTCTTTGAACCGCGCATCGTGAACCATGACGAGAACATCAGCCTCACGATCGACGAAGCCGGCGAACGCGTTGCCATTGCCGAGCTCACCGAAACCAGCGTTTCGAACGCTTTCGGCCTGGTCAAGACCCGCTTCTCGGCGGTGCTCACCGAGGCAGGTTCGAAACTGTTCAACGGCCAGTACCCTGCCGGCCAGCAGATGGAAGAAGTCGAGGTCGTGCTGCGCGGTTAGCAGCTCACCAGCAACAGGGCCCGGCACGAAAGTGCCGGGCCATTGCTGTATCTATCACCCGTGTTCAGTTGCCGGGGCTGATTTTCTCCCTTTAGCAAGGTAGGTTCGGTTCATGTCTAGAACTTTCCTGTCGAAGATCAGAATCCTGACTGCGCTGAGTATTGCGATGATGGCTTTGTCTTTCGTCATGGCTCATTCGTGGTTATTGCAGATCCTCACGCTGGGTCTAGGCGCTTCGGCACTAATATCGGTCTTCGCCCGTATATGCCAAATAAGGCGCACAAGTGCCGACAACCAGTCACTTCTGCTTCCCTCGCTCGCCATCACCGCGGCAGGTGCATTCATCTTCCGGTTCTTCATCTTGTGGGCGACATCCAGGCCTGCAAGGTACGCCGACTACATGCCCGAGAACGGTGTACCGATCACGAATGGAATTGCATTGAACACGCAATTCTTCCAGTTGCTATCCATGGGATTGATCGTGCTCTTACCGATCTCGTTCTTCGTCCTGCTGATGGTATTTTTTCGTGGAAAGAACATCATAAGCCAAGTGAGTACCGCCAACTAGGGCGCGTACTGATATTCGGGGCTTCAGGATTCCCGGGAGAATTCTGAGGCACGCAATACCTGCTCTTCACTTAGTGCCTGGCCGGTGTACTTCTGAAACTGCGCCGCGGCCTGCAGGGCGATGACTTCTGCCCCGGTAATCACCTGCTTGCCAGCAGTTCGTGTTGCGCGGATCAATGGTGTTTCACTTGGGAAAGCCACCACGTCGAAGACGGTTCGTGTGGCTTCAATCTGCTGGGTGCTAAACGCGTGCTCCTCAGACTGGGCTCCGTCCATGCCCAGCGGCGTTACGTTCACAAGAATCTCGTGTCCTGGAGCCGGGTCAGCACTGGTAAATCGGTAACCGTATTTGTCAGCTAAGGCTTGGCCGGAAACTTCGTTACGTGCCAGCACCGTCAGGTCGTTGAATCCGGCTTCGCGGAAGGCGGCCACGACGGCCTTGGCCATTCCTCCGGAGCCTCGGACAAGCACGGAACTTTCAGGATCCAGCTGGTGGCGTTCGATGAGCGTCGCGATCGCCTCGAAGTCGGTATTTGAAGCAACCAGTCGCCCGTTGGTATTCACGATGGTGTTCACCGAGTCGATTGCCTTGGCCGAAGGCTCAATCTCATCGACCATGTTCATCACGTCTTCCTTGAACGGCATGGATACCGAACAGCCACGAATGCCCAAGGCCCGGACACCAGCGATGGCACCAGCGAGGTCTTCGGTCGAGAAGGCCTTGTAGATGAAGTTCAGCCCGAGTTCTTCATACAGGTAATTATGGAACCGGGTGCCGATATTAGATGGTCGACCAGATAACGAAATGCATAGGGTCATGTCCTTGTTCAAAATAGGCACGCGTTGCTCTCCAAATACTGTCGTCGGTTCACTTCCCAATATACGTGGCGATACGCGGCGGATCCTTTCATGAACCGGCAATGGCGACTAGCGTCTTGGCCTATGAGCAACGAACTTGATGACGGCCCGTTCTTCCACGGCACGAAAGCCGAACTGCAGCCAGGAGAAGTCTTGACTGCCGGATTCCCGTCGAATTATCGTCCGGAAATCATCATGAACCACATCTACTTCACCGCATTTGCCGATGGCGCGGGGTTGGCCGCCGAAATTGCGGCCCTGGAGGGGACCGCCCATGTCTATGAAGTGGAACCGACCGGGGCGTATGAAAATGACCCGAATGTCACCGACAAGAAATTCCCGGGCAATCCCACGCGTTCCTACCGCAGTGCGCATCCTGTACGGGTGATCCGTGAAGTCCACGATTGGACCCGGCTGTCGCCCGAAGCCTTGCAAAGCTGGCGTGAACGCATCGCAAGGATTGCCGATGACCCCACTGCCGAGATCATCAACTAGCCTTCGCACGCAAATAGGCGGTGCCCGATGCCTGGATAGGCACCGGGCACCGCCGGGGAATGCTGGAGAACGCAGTCTCCGTCAGCCCTTGATGATCTGCGGCTGGGCCAGGGACTTCAAGCCGTCAATACCGAATTCCAGGCCGTAGCCGGACTGCTTGGCGCCGCCAAATGGAATGCGCGGGTCGATGGTGCCGTGCGAGTTGATCCACACGGTGCCTGCCTGGATCTGCGCCGCGACTTCCAGTGCCTTCTCGCGGTTGCTGCTCCATACCGAGGCTCCGAGCCCGACTTCCAGGGCATTGGCGTGCTTGACCGCTTCGGCCGTGTCCTTGACCTTGATGATCGGCAGGGCCGGGCCGAATTGCTCCTCGACCACCAGCGGGTTGCCCGGGTCGATGTCGGCAATGAGCGTGGCCGGGTAGAAGTAGCCGGCCGCGTTTTCATCGGGGTTGGCACCGAGCAGCACCTTGGCACCGGAATCCACGGCATCCTTGACCAGGGAAGCGACGATGTCGAACTGGGCCTTGTTCTGCAGCGGGCCGAGCACGTTGTTCTCGTCGAGGCCGATACCCATGGGCATCTGCGCGGCGACGCCGGCCAGTGCATCGCACACCGCGTCGTAGATCGATTCGGGCACGTACAGGCGCTTGAGCGCGGCACAGGTCTGGCCGGTGTTGATGAAGGCACCCCAGAACAGGTCTTCGGCGATGGCCTGCGGATCGGCGTCTTCGAGCACGATGCCGGCGTCGTTGCCGCCCAGTTCCATGGTCAGGCGCTTCACGGTATCGGCCGAGGAGCGGATGATGGCCTTGCCGGTGCGGGTGGAGCCGGTGAACATGATCTTGGCGATATCCGGATGGCCCGAGAGCCTCTCGCCGACCTCGCGTCCGCCAGCCACGATCTTCAGCACGTCTGCTGGCAGCACTTCGTTGAGCACGTGGACCAGGGCCAGGACCGAGAGCGGGGTGTATTCGCTGGGCTTCATCACCACGGTGTTGCCCATGCGCAAGCTCGGGGCCAGCTGCCAGATGGAGATCATCATCGGCCAGTTCCACGGGCCGATGGCGCCCACTACGCCCAGTGCGCGGAAGTGCTTGGCTGCATAGGTTTCGCCGTCGTCCACGACCACTTCCGGCTCGATTTCGTAAGCGGTGGCGGCGCGCAGCCAGGCGGCTGCTCCCCCGACCTCGAAGCGCGCATTCGGCCCGTTCAGCGGCTTGCCCTGCTCACGGGACAGCAACTCGGCGAGCGCTTCCGCATTGGCTTCGATATTGTCCGCGGCCGCATTGAGCACGCGGTTGCGCTCTTCGTGGCCCAAGGCATCCCAGGCCGGCTGGGCGGACTTTGCGGCGGCAACGGCCGCGTCGAGATCGGCGGCAGTCTGCTCGGCAACACGGCCAACCAGTTCACCGGTTGCCGGGTCCAGGATTTCGGTGCCACCGGTTGCGGGCTGGATCGCATCCAGCAGTTCTTGGGCGTTTGCGTAAGCCATCTTTGAGCTCCTTGGTACTGAGTTGTTAGGTGACGGGAAGTTTTTCGGCCATCGGTGCACGCCGTTTGGACGAGCGGATGACCAGTGCCAGCACCCATGCGATGAGGCCAGGCAGGATCACGATGCCTTGCAGCACATAACCGAGCATTCCCGGTTCTGCCATGCCAAGCAAGATTTCGAAGTTGATGACGATTTGGGCGAAGACATAGACCAGGGCGATGCCCGAGACCAGCGGAGCGATCACCCGGGTTATCAGGGATTCTCCGCTGCGGTTCGCCTTGAAGTATCCGATGACGGCAAAAGAGGTCAGTGCCATGAGCAGCACCAGCCCGTAGGCCGCCGAGTTGGTCATCCAGGTGAACATCGTGAACACGACATACATCGGATCCTTGCCATGCGAGATCACCGCGAAGACGGCGATAACCGCCAGTCCGAGGGTGGACTGCGCCAGCGAGCCTGCAACGGGGGCGTGGGTGGTGCGCGAAGTTGCGGCAAGGAACTTCGGCAGCGCCCCGCCGCGGCCCATGGAGTAGAAGTAGCGGGCAATGACGTTGTGGAAGGCCAGCAGCGCGGCGAACAGGCTGGTGATGAACAGGATGTTGGCCAGATCGACGAACCAGGCTGGCGCGTTGGCGCCGAAGAACGCGAAAATCAGGTCGGGGCCGAATTGTGCCGAAGCGCCGATGACGTTCGAGGCGCCTTCGCCGACAGCTACGGCGAAGGCCGAAAACGCGTAGAAGCAGGCGATGATGA
Organism: Glutamicibacter sp. NPDC087831; assembly: GCF_044742845.1. NCBI lineage: Bacteria > Bacillati > Actinomycetota > Actinomycetes > Micrococcales > Micrococcaceae > Glutamicibacter > Glutamicibacter sp. NPDC087831. Next base: position 19,768 of record NZ_JBIUVH010000001.1, on the reverse strand, counting down.
CGACCGCGATCATCGTGGCACGCCGGGCGGTGCGTGCTGGATCCTTGACCTCTTCGTTGTAGATGGTTCCGGATTCGAAGCCCATGAAAGCGGCGATGGTGAAGGCCATGACGGCGCCCATGCCCGGTGCGATGGCGTCAGCCATGTTGAAGGATGCGGCCGGCTGCGGCGCTTCGGGAGCCAGCACGAAGGCCATGATGTTGTAGATGATGACCACGAGGAATTCTGCGGCCACGACGATGCCCAGGATCTTGACGGAGAAGTCGACCCGGTTCATGCCCAGGAAGCCGACAACTGCCCACGCGGCCAGGGCCATGGCCCACCATGGGATGGCGGTGCCGAAGGAGGCATTGGCAAAGGATGCCGCGGCGAATCCGAACATGCCGTAGATGCCGATCTGCATGAGGTTGTAGCTGACCAGGGCGACCATTGCCGCTCCCACGCCCAATGCCCGTCCCAGCCCCTGGGCAATGTATGCGTAGAAGGCGCCGGCGTTCGGGATGTAGCGGCTCATCGCGGTGTAGCCGATGCTGAAAATCAGCAGGATGGCACCGACCATGAGGAAGGACAGCGGCACGGATTCCATGCCGGTCACCGCGTAGTTGGTAGTCACGCCGCCAGCCACGGCGGTGAGCGGTGCGCTGGCGGCAATGATCATCACGACCAGAGCCGGCACCGTGAGTGTGCGTTGTTCGAGTCCCATTCGATCCCCCATTTGCCGAGTGCTTGGATATCAGCATCGCCCAAGTGCTCGGGCTTGTCCTTGGCATTGAGTGCAGGACCATTGGCTCCGCGTGCACAAGAGTGTCCTGCGCCTCAGCCGGCGCAGCGGTATTTGCCCGGGGTGGAACCGAATTCCTTGGAGAACATGCGGCTGAATCCGGCCGCATCGGCAATCCCGACCCGGGACCCGATGGCTTGGACGGGCAGTTCGGCCAGCAGCGGGTCGCGCAGCAGGCGCGCGGCCTCGCGCATCCGCAGATGGCGGATCAGGGCGGCCACACTGAGCGGCTGGTTTTCGAAAAGCGCGTGCAGGCTGCGCACGGACATGAAGTGGGCGGCAGCGATGCGTGCAGGTCCCAGGTCGGGATCATCCAGGTGTGCGCCGATGTAGCTGGTGGCCAATTCGCGCTGCCGCTCCTTGGCATCGCCATGGCACTCGGCGCCAAGCGCCCCGCCCAGGGCAGTTGCCAGCAGGTCCACGGTATTGCGCGCCAGCTGGTAGCCGCCGAATTCATCCCATTGGGACAGATTGGCGCCAAGATGGCGCAGCAGCGGGGCGACGGTTCCCGATAGCGGGTGGGTTTGCCTCAGGGCGACGGCGGTGAGCTGGCCGACCTGTTGCTGGGACAGGCGGAAAAGACCATGGGGAACCAATGCGACGAGCACCGACGCCGGCTTTTCAAAGGCCAGGGTGTAGGGGCGCTGCGTGTCATAGATCGCCAGGTCCCCTGGGGCCAGCAGGGTCTCGCGACCGTCTTGGATCAGCAGCCCGTAGCCATCGAGCTGGTAGGAGACCTTGTAGAAATCCCCGTCGCCGCTGGAGGTGAGGTTCTCGGTTCGTTGCACTGCGTGGGGTTTGGCATGTATGCGCATCAAACCGATATCGCCGAGCATATTGGCACCCAGTGTGGCGGTGAAATGGCCGCTGGAAATCTGCTCGCTTTGCAGCCTGACGAAGGCGTCGGAAATGAGCCGCGACCACGCGGTGAACGAATCGACGTGCTGAAGTTGGTACATGCTTGCCTCCCCATTGAAGCCCATCAACTGTGTCGGGCATCACGAATGAGAGTACGCCGAGCGAGGCGAAAAGTCACTATTTTCTTCGCGCGGAGAATATCCGCCTAGCTCTGGGGGTGCAGGCGGCGCAAGGCATCCAGGCGGTATTGCAGCTGCGCTTCGAGCGACTCGGCGGTGTTGACAGCTTCATCGAGCACGCTGCTGGCCTGAGCGCCCATCAGGAAATTGATCATCGAGTCGCGGGCAACACGCGCCGCGGGATGCTCCGGACCCAGCAGCTGCCCAAGCCACTGGTCGATGAGCTCGCGCCACCGGTCCATGGTTTGCGCATTGACCGCAGCCAGCGCACGGTCCCCGAGGGCCAGATGCCAGAAGTGCACAGCAATGCGGGCTTCATTGCGCCGCAGCTCATCAAGCGGGAGCACTTCGCGCGAGAACGCCTCCAGCGCACCCAGCCCGGCTTGCCCCTGGCACATGCGGGCGATGCGCCGGTCGGTAGCCTCGGCCACGTAGCGGAACGTGGCAACCAGCAGCGAATCGCGCGTCGGGAAGTAGGGCTTGAAGGCGCCATTCGAATAGCCGGCTGCGGCCGCCAAGTCACGCAGATTCAGCTTCTCGATGCCTTCGCGGGCAATGAATCGCCAAGTGACTTCGACAATCTCCCGGCGACGCTGATCATGGTCCACGATTTTCGGCATGATTCAAGATTAGCGAAAAACAATTTATTTCAGGCAAGGGCTTGCGTCACATTGGCCCCGTCCGTATTCTCTACAACTAGAGAATAATAAATGCCGCAGATCACACTTCAGTGCCGAAGGAGCCACTCCCATGCCAATCACCACCACCACGGATTTCACCCTGCTCAGCGAAGCAGAGATTGCCACCGCCAAGGAATTGCTGGTCAGCCACCAGCTTTTCACCGAGAACACCCGCATCGCCTACATGGGCCTGGAAGATCCACGCGCTGACCGCCCCGGACGTTTTGTCCGCGTCATGCTCATGGACAAGCTGGCCAACTCACCCAAGGACGTCGTCCTGGACTTGGGCGCGCAGGCCGTGCACTCCCGAATCGACCTGGATCCGGCCAAGGTGGGGCAGATGCCCGTGCTGCTGGAGGAATTCGAAATGGTGGAGGCCATCCTGGTTGCCGATCCGCAGTGGGCGGCCGCTCTGGCCAAGCGCAATCTGACGCCAGAACAGGTGCGCGTTGCCCCGCTCTCCGCAGGTGTCTACGAGGACGAGTACCCGCAAGAAGCCGGGCGCCGCATCCTGCGCGGCCTGGCCTTCCGCCAGGATTTCGCCGAAGACTCCGCCTGGGCCCATCCCGTTGATGGACTGGTGGTTTACATTGACACCATCGCCGGAAAGATCGACCAGCTGCTGGACCTGGAAGTCATCCCTGTGCCCGAAACCCACGGCAACTACACGGATCCGGAACTCACTGGCCCGGTGCGCACCACCCAGAAGCCCATCGAGATCACCCAGCCTGAGGGCGCCAGCTTCACGGTCAGCGCAGGCAACCACGTCGAGTGGGAGAAATGGTCGCTGGATATCGGTTTCGACATGCGCGAAGGGCTGGTGCTCTACAACATCGCCTTCAACGATCGGGGCACCGAACGCCGCATCCTGGATCGTGCGTCCATCGCGGAAATGGTAGTCCCCTACGGGGACCCTTCCCCGGTGCGCAGCTGGCAGAACTACTTCGACACCGGCGAGTACCTGATCGGGCGCCTGGCCAACTCGCTGGAGCTGGGCTGCGACTGCCTGGGCGAAATCCACTACATCTCCCCTGTGGTCACCGACGCCGATGGCAATGCGCAGAAGATCACCAACGGCATCTGCATGCACGAGGAAGACGCCTCGATCCTCTCCAAGCACGCCGATGACTGGTCAGGCGTGAAGTACACGCGCCGCAACCGCCGCCTGGTGATCAGCTTCTTCACTACCGTGGGCAACTACGACTACGGCTTCTACTGGTACCTGTACCTGGACGGCACCATCGAATTCGAGGCCAAGGCCACCGGCATCGTGTTCACCTCGGCCATGCTCGACGAGCGCTACTCCTCGGAAATGGCGCCTGGCCTGGGCGCGCCCTTCCACCAGCACATCTTCGGCGCCCGGCTGGACTTCGCCCTGGACGGCGGACCCAGCCGCGTCATCGAAGAAGAAGCCGTGCGCCTGCCCATCAGCAAGGAGAACCCCCGGGGCAACGCCTTCACCCGCAGCCACACGGTGCTGGCTACCGAGAAGCAGGCAGTACGCGATAGCAATCCGACCGCCGGCCGCACTTGGGTGGTGACCAACCCGGATTCGAAGAACTACCTCGGCAAGCCGGTGGGCTACAAGCTGATGTCCCAGGGACTGCCGACCCTGCTGGCCGCCGAAGGATCCTCCATCCATCGTCGCGCAGAATTCGCCTCCAAGGCCCTGTGGGTGACCAAGCGGGAGGACGGCCACCGCTATCCAACCGGTGACTTCGTGAACCAGAACCCGGGCGTTGACGGCATTGGCTCGTGGATCGAGGACGACAAGAACATCGACGGCGAGCAGATCAGCCTGTGGCACACCTTCGCGTTGACCCACTTCCCGCGGACCGAGGACTGGCCGATGATGCCTGTGGACACCGTTGGCTTCACCATCCGTCCCGAGGGCTTCTTCGACCGCTCCCCTGTCCTTGATGTTCCAGCCCCGGTCCAGCACGGCTGCTGCGCCACCAAGGAATCAGACGGTTGCTGTGGCAGCGGCGACTAGCCACGCGGCCAGGGTGCCGGCCGGACACATTGCCCTGGGAGCCGCTTCGCTGGGCCTGGCCGCAACCCACCTGCTGGTTCTGGCACTGATGCCGCACTCCTTGTGGTGGAACCTGGCATTGCTTGCCATGACCTTGTGGTGCATCAAATGCTCCTGGTGCGTGCTGCGCGGCGGTTCTCCCCTGCGCCTGCTGGTGATGAGCGCGCTCATGGGCACCTCCCATGTGGCGATGGTGATCGGCATGCCGTGGTTTGGCGGCCATCACGCGTCCCACGCTGCGCACGGCGCCCAGCATGCACCGGTGATGCTGGGAGTTGCGGCCGCCGAATTCCTCCTGATGTTCGGCGCGGCTTGGCTCAGCCGCCATTTCCCGGGACGGGCGCATCAATTCACTAGCGGCAAACCGGTCGCGGTTCCCGCATGACCAGGCCCGGTCTTCGAAGCAGTGCTTTGCTGTTTCGAAGGCCGGGTTTCGGCTTGGCTTCGGGACCTTGACAACCCCGAGCGGCGCAGGCTTAGATGAGTAATGAATCACATTCAATTTGTATTCATCTTTCCGAGAAGAGGGATAGCCTTGGCCGCCGATTGGCACTCAACTGGCATCCCCGGTGCCCAGCAGACGGCAAAGCCGCACGGACCACTGGTCGTTCCCCTGCCTCGATAGCGCCTGCCGAACCCGCTACCTTCGAGGAAAGAACCAATGAACAGCACCAATGACCTGACTTTTGACAGGCATGAAGCCGAAGTCTCGCCCACCCTGATCTCCCGAGCATTGGCCGGCGCCAAGCGCACCAGCTACTGGCTGGATCATGAGCACCGCCCCGCACCCCACCCGGCGCTGCATGGCTCGCTCACCACCGACTTGCTGATTATCGGCGGCGGCTACACCGGATTGTGGACCGCGCTCCAAGCCAAGGAGCAGAACCCCGGCCGAAGGGTCGTACTGATCGAGGGCCAGCGCTTGGGCTGGGCTGCTTCCGGGCGCAATGGCGGCTTCTGCGAAGCCTCCCTGGTCCATGGCGAGGCCAACGGAGAAAACCATCTGCCCAAGGAAAATGCGCTGCTTGCGGAGCTCGGCAGGAAGAACCTCGACGAGTTCGAAGCGACGGTGCGCCGCTATGCAATGGACGTGGACTTCGTCCGCGAGGGCGCGCTCAGCGTGGCCACCGAACAGCATCAGATTGCGTGGGTGGCCGAGGAAGCTGAGGCACCGGGTGTCGACTACCTCGATGCCGGCGCGGTAAGGCAACTGGTCAATTCGCCAGACTTCTTGGCCGGCGCCCGTGACCATGACTCAACCGCGCTGGTCCACCCCGCCAAGCTGGTCTGGGAACTTGCCCGCGTCTGCAGCGAGCTAGGCGTCGAGTTCTACGAGCATACCCACGCCGTGGAGATGAACAATGCCGGCACGCAGGTCCAGGTGCTGACCGCCGACGGGCAGATCACCGCCAAGCATGTGGCCCTGGCAACCAATGTTTTCCCGTCTCTGCTCAAGCGCCACCGCTCCCGAATTGTGCCGGTATACGACTACGCGCTGATGACTGAGCCGCTCACTGCGCAGCAGCGCGCGGCCATCGGCTGGGAGAACATGGTGGGCTTGGCCGACCTGAACAACCGGTTCCACTATGCCCGCCCAACCATCGACGCCGAAGGGAACTTCCGCATTCTCTACGGCGGCTACGACGCGGTCTACCACTTCGGGGGCAAGGTCCGCTCCAGCTACGACACCAACCAGCAGACCTTCGAGAAGCTCGCCGCGCATTTCTTCGGCAGCTTCCCGGACCTCTCACAGGTGAAGTTCTCTCATGCGTGGGGTGGCGCCATTGATACCTGCTCCCGCTTCTTCTCCTTCTTCGATCTGGCCTACGGCGGCAAGGTCGCCTACTGTGCAGGCTTCACCGGCCTCGGTGTCGGCGCTACCCGTTTCGGTGCAAGGGTCATGCTGGATCTGCTCTCGGGCCAGAAGACCGAGCTGACCGAATTGGAACTGGTGCGTACCAAGCCGATCCCATTCCCGCCGGAACCTGCCGCATGGGTGGGCGTGAACCTGATGACAAGCCAGCTGGTCAAGGCCGATCGCAATCGAGGCGAGCGCTCGGCCTTCTTGAAGCTGATGGATAAGATCGGAATGGGGTTCGATTCCTGATGCCTGGAAGAATACTTCAAGCCGGCATCGTCCAAGCCGATGCCCTTGAGGTCAAGCATGTTGCCATCGGCGACGAGCAGGTGGTCGCCGGTCAGGCATCCGCAACCGCAGGCTACCGCGAGCTGGGCACCCTCGGGGATGCAGAAATCGGCGTCTGGGAGATGTCCCGCGGCGCCATGCAGGATATTGAAGCGGACGAGTACTTCGTGGTGCTTGCCGGGTGCGCGACGGTGCAGATTCTGGAAACCGAAGGTTTCGGTGCCCAAGAACTGGTGCTGGTTCCAGGCAGCGTTGTCCGGCTCCATGCGGGCATGAGAACCCGTTGGATCGTCACCGAAACCCTGCGCAAGATCTATTTCACCCTCTGAATCCCCCTAGGAGAATTCACATGGCCTACTACGATAGTTCCCTTGGACACCAGTTCATCAATGGCCAGCAGGTCCGCGGGCACGGCCCGGTGCTGGAGCGCGCGAATCCAGCCACCGGAAAGAAGCTGCTGGACGTGGATACCGCGACCGGCGAGCAGGTTGACCAGGCGGTGCAGGCGGCCGCCGGCGCCTTCAAGACCTGGTCCCGGCTGACCCCGGGCGAACGGGCCGACCACCTGCTGGCATTCGCTCGCGAACTGGAAAAGCATGCCGATGAAATCGCCGCCCTGGAAACCGCTCAGACCGGCAAGAGCATCCGCATGTCGACCCAATTCGATGTGCCCGGTTCCATCGACAACGTGAATTTCTTTGCTGGCGCTGCACGCAATTTGCAGGGATTGGCCGCCGGGGACTACGCGGGCAACACCACCTCGATGGTTCGCCGTGAAGCTATCGGCGTGATCGGTTCGATCAGCCCGTGGAACTACCCGCTGCAGATGGCTGCGTGGAAGGTCCTGCCAGCGATTGCCGCCGGCAATACGATTGTGCTCAAGCCCAGCGAGCTGACCCCGGGCACCTCGGTGCTCTTTGCCCGGGCCGCCAAGGATGCCGGGTTGCCGGACGGCGTGATCAACATTGTCGTTGGCGACGGGCCCAGCGTTGGCTCGCCCTTGGTGCGCCACAAGCTGGTGAAGATGACTTCGTTCACCGGCTCTACCGCCGTGGGCCTGAAGATCATGTCCATGGCGGCCGAGACCGGTACCCGGGTTCATCTTGAACTCGGCGGCAAGGCGCCGATGGTGGTCTTCGATGATGCCGATATCGAAGCTGCCGCACATGGTGCGGTGGCCGGCTCGACGATCAATTCCGGACAGGATTGCACCGCCGCCACGCGCGCGTACGTGCATTCCTCGGTCTTCGAGAAGTTCACCAGCAAGGTGGCCGAACTGATGGAGGCCATGGTGGTGGGAGATCCGACCGATCCCGATACCGACATGGGTTCGATGATCAGCGAAGCCCACCTGCAGAAGGTTTCCTCGATGGTTGAGCGTGCCAAGGATGCCGGAGCAACGGTGCTTGCCGGTGGCAAGCAGCTTCCGGGCGATGGCTGGTTCTACCGTCCTACCCTGGTGGTGGGAGCTGCGCAGGATTCAGAGATCGTGCAGCAGGAAGTCTTCGGCCCGGTCCTGGTGGCGTTGGCGTTCGATACCGATGACGAAGCCATCGAATTGGCCAACGACACCCCGTATGGCCTGGCGGCGAGCGCATGGACCAAGAACGTTGACCGCGCGATGCGTGCCAGCGCCGAAATCCAGGCCGGTTGCGTGTGGATCAACGAGCATATCCTGATCGTTTCCGATATGCCGCATGGAGGCTACAAGGCTTCGGGGATGGGCAAGGACATGAGCCAGTATTCCTTCGATGAGTACACCAATGTCAAGCATGTGATGATCTCCCATGATCCCGCGGCCCATCGCGAATGGCAGGATACGGTCTTCAAGCAGCGCTAGGCCCAGAAGGCTAGAGGCTCGAAAGCAGCTGGCTCAGCTTCTTCGTAGCCACCCCGGGTTCTGTGGTGGCAAAGAAGTACTGTGCCAGCTGTTTTTGCGCCCCGGCAACCGAGGATGCGGCAAGATCCGCAACCCGCTGCGCCAGTCCGTTGGCGTTGCCCAGCCGCTGGTCCAATGGCAACCCTGAATGGAGCTTGCTTTGGGGGTCTCCGGCCAGCAGCAGCGGGATGTTGAGCGCTACCGCGTCATAGGCCATCGCCGAGGTGTCGCAGATGGCCACATCCGCCCACACCAAGGACTGCGCCGCGTCGCTGAGCGCATCCACGGTGGCAGCGTAGTTGCTTTTCAGGCTTACCACGGCCTTTTTTGCCTCTGCGGACACATCACCGGTCTTCGGATGAGGACGGAAACGTACTTCGAAACGCTCATCGTTGCTCAGCTGGGCTAGAATTCTCTCGCCCAAAGTAGCCACCGAGGAGTACGCCATGGCTTGCGAGTCGCCCTCCCAAGTCGGTGCGTAGAGAACCCGGATCTTCTCCGAAGGGCCGGGCAATTCCAGTTCATCGAGCTGCGGGCGTCCGATCTGCACCAGATGCGATGGGTCGAAACGGGAGATGTTCTCGGTGATGCGCTCTACCGCGGCAGCACCAGCCACGCAGGCGAAATCGTAGGCTTTGAGCTGGTTGGAGACCATGGAGGCCTTTTCGCTCTCACCGTGGTTCAAGTGAATATGCGCCGGTCCGTTGAAGCGCAGCATCGTGAAGTTCCGCTGGGCGTTGTTCACGTAGTTGATGGATTTGGTATTCCACTCGCTCAGCTTATTCTCGATCTGCTCCATGGAACGCGAGAACAATATCGGCAGGTTCGACTCTGCCAGCGCGTGTCGTGCACTTAGTGCGTCCATGAGCACCACGCCGACGTTGAGACCCTGGGCAGCCAGTCGCTCGAAGGTACCCAGCCAGACTCCGAGCTGGTAGAACTGCCCGGGCCCCTCGGCGAAGAAAAGCACATGGTCGGCTTGCTCGATTCCCCGGTCCGAGTGAGCGATCTCCGCTCGAACAGACCGCTCCGCAATGAGGGAGCGTGCTTTACCTGTCGCTTGCGTTATCTGGGAAGAGAACAATGCCATGCATTTAGTTTACGTAGGTTTAGCCGTTGATTGCGGAAGCCAAGTCGGAAATGTTGGATTCCATCCATTCGAGGTAGCTGGAATCATCCTGAATGGTTTCTGCAAAGTCGACTACAGGTACCTGTCCCCGCTCAGCGTTCTTCTTCAGCGCCTTGGTTTCGCTGCCTTCGGTCTGCACGTTGTAGGCAAGCATGTCAGCGTCGCCAGCAACGAGCTTGCCTTCAGCCTTCTTCATGGTCATCGGCGCAATGCCCTCGCCCTCTTCGATGGCTTCGCTCAGCCCTTCAGGAGTGGTGTTCTCCATGCCGGCTGCTTCCAGCAAGTGGAATGGAACCGGCTCGGTCATCATGAAGCTCTTGCCATCCAGCTTGGCGGTTTCGAGCTGGGCTTCGAGTTTCCCGATCCCTTCGTTGAAGGCTGCTGCGTTCTGCTTGTACTGATCCGCGTTGGCGGTATCGGCCTTGGCGAAGGACTCGGCCAGTGCATCAGCAAGTTCACCCATGGAATCCAGGTCGTACCAGATGTGCTCGTTGTAGCCCGCGTGGTCGTGGCCCTCATGGCCGCCCTCTTCAGCGTGCTGCGCATGCTCCTCGGCGCTTTCGCCCTCATGGCCGCCCTCATCAGCGTGCTGCGCATGCTCCTCAGCGCTTTCGCCCTCATGGCCGCCCTCATCAGCGTGCTGCGCATGCTCCTCAGCGCTTTCGCCCTCATGCCCGGCCTCTTCGGATTCCGCAGCTACCGGCGAGGAGTCCACAGCGTGCATGAGCGTGATCTCTCCAGACTTGCCTTCCGGTAGCGAAGAAACGAGAGAGTCCATGAATTGGTCATATCCGCCACCATTGGCAAGGACCAGGTCCGCGCTGGATATCGCAAGCTTGTCGCGTGCGGTTGGCTCATAGGAGTGCGGATCCTGTGCGGCCGAAGTGATGATCTCGCTGACCTCCACGCTATCTCCACCAATGGCACGGGCGATCTGTCCGTAGACGTTCGTCGTGGCCACTACGCTGATCCCTGCAGATTCCGCGTCCTTCGATTCGCTTCCCGTGGCGCTACCGCATCCGGCAAGGATCAGTCCGGCAGCGGGCAGGGCGACGGCAGCTGCGAGCAGCGAGCGGTAGTTCTTCATGGTGGTCTCCATCTAAATCGGATCGCTATTGAGAACTATTCTACATTACATATGAGAATGGTTCGCACCTAGGAGTCGGAGGTTACACTCTGCAAAGCCCGCTTGCCGTGGGCACCACCGGTGCCGGTAGCTTTCACCACCATCACTGCAATGGCGGTGGTTACCGGGATCGCCAATACCAATCCGATGGAACCAATCAGGATTCGGATGACCTCTTCAGCCATGGCGCCGGAGCCGAGGGTGACCCCGAAACTCTGGTTGCTCAGCGCCGCAATGGCCAGCACCGGCAGGGCCGCACCGGCGTAGGCGAAGGCGATGGTGTATACGGTCGAAGCGATATGGTCCCGGCCGATGCGCATGCCGCGGAAGAACAGTTCCCTGGCCGAGGCCTTGGGCGTGCTCTCTGCCAGTTCCCAGACGGTTGCCGACTGGGTAATTGTCACGTCATTGAGCACACCCATGCCGCCAACCAGCACGCCGCAGATCAGCAAGCCGGGCAGGGAAATTTGCGGGGCCACCGTCGATAGGGTGATTGCCGATTCATCGTTGGCTCCAGTCAAAGCGGCCGCATCGGTCAACCAAAGCACCATCGCCGCGGTCACCGCCAGGCCAAAGAGCGTTCCCAGCAGCGCTGTGGATGTTTTCGCGTTCAGACCATGGGCGAAATACAACGCGACAAACATGATGGCGGTAGAACCGGTGAGTCCCACCAGGACCGGATTGCCGCCTTCAAGCAAGGCCGGAACCATGAAGATGATCATGAAGGCGATGCCACCGACCAAGCCGATCATCGCCCGCGTGCCGCGCCATCCGGCGACCAGCACCACGACCACGCCATAGGCGATGGCCAGCAGTGCCATGGGCAAAGTGCGCACGAAGTCAACGAATACGTACGGGCTGCCGCTGGTGGTGTCCACCGCGGAGAGATCAAGGTATCGAATGCTGTCGCCCGCGCGCGCATCACGTGATTGCAGCATTTCCGGTGGGATTTCCAATTGGATCTCCGCGCCTCCGGATTCGGGCATCACGTAGGTGACTTGGCATTCGAGAACCTTGCCACCAACTTCTTCCAACCCTTGGGAAGACGGGCAGTCCTGGACTGTGCTGCGCGTGACAGTGCCCACTTCCATCGTTGCGCCACCGGTAGTGTCCATGGCTCCATTCAGGGCAAACTTGTCGTAGTTGCCTTGCGGCCACAACAAGATGACCATGACCAGGGCCAGGGCGCCGATAGGCGCAAGCAGCGCCCATAAGATGATCGAGGCACGCCGCCGGCGCCGGGGATCCTGCAAAATCGGTTCGTCATGGTGATGATGGCCCACGTGGTGCTGCTCCAAATCAAAGAAGGCGAATCGTTCTTTCCCAGTGTAAGAGCTAGCCCATTGGAGTTTGCCTTGGATGCCGACCGCGTTGCGAAGAGCTGGTCCTGGATATTCAAAAGGATGACCCGATAAATCCTCCGTAAGGTTCATACCTTCAAACACTGCGGAACGGGAGAATTGAGCCATGAGCTTGCCAATGAACCAGCCACCCTTGCCGCAAGGCGCCGAGGTTGAGATGAACTATTCGTTCCATCGCCTAATGAGACGCAGTGAGAACTACCGCTGGTGGAGGCCGCTGGCGTTCACCGGCATCGGCATTGGCTTCTACGGCGCGGCATTGCTCATCGCCATACTGGCGATGTTCATTGCACTGATCATGAACCCGCTGACGTGGGCTGCGGAGAATCCAGATGAGGCTCCCGATCAGTTCCTCATGGATCCAACCCTGAACATGGCCACGGCGACGGACTTCTCGATGACCATGGTCTCCCTGATCATCATGATCCCGGCGGTCTACCTCGCCTACTTGCTCATCGGACCCAAGCCTGTCGGCTTGCTGATATCGGTCGCCGGCAAATTGCGCTGGCGCTGGTTCGGCCTGGTGTTGGGTGCCAGCGCCATCTTGTTCGCAGTGTATTTCGGGCTGAGTTTCGGGTTGGGCGCCTTGGGCATTGGCGAGTCCGAACCCGTGCCGGCGAGCAGCCTGCCGGCCGATCCGCTGTTCTATGCCCTGCTGGTGATCCTCTTGACGCCCTTCCAGTGCGCAGCTGAAGAGCTTGTTTTCCGTGGCGCGTTCATGCAGGTCATCGGCAGCTGGCTGAAGCATCCACTGTTCGCCATCCTGCTTCCAGTTCCCTTCTTCACCATCGGCCATCTCTACGATGTCTGGGGGCTTCTCGATGTGGCGGCGTTCGCTATCGCGGCAGGCTATCTGACCTGGCGCACCGGTGGGCTTGAAGCAGCGATGGCGATGCACATCATCAACAACACCTTCTTGTTCCTGCTCGGTGCAATGGGCGTAGTTGATCTGAACGCCACGGAATCCAACCCGGTCTCGCTGGTCTTCTCGGTGTGCTTCATGGCCCTATTGACCTTCGTGCTGGTGAAGCTGGCAGACAGGCAAGGCATTGCGCGTACGGCAGGCCCGATTCCAGCAGCAGAGCGCCGTCCGATGCTGCAGCCTTGGCAGATGAACCAGCCACCGGTTCACCCTAGCCAGGCCTACTGGGCTCCTCCGGCCTACCAGCCTGGACAGCAGCAGAACTCCGATCACGGTTCAGATGTTTCCCCACCGGCTCCCCCGGCAGCCGGCCCGTCAGATCGCTAGGCACCAGATAGCTGGAACGCAAAAAACGATCCGCGCAGGATTTCCTGTGCGGATCGTTTCTTTTAATGAACTGTTCAGGATTTGGCCCAGCGCAGCAAGGCTGCGATTCCTGCACCGCCAGGAATCACCGAATCCGGTACATAGCGAATGCTGGCATCGGTCAGCGCAGTGGCCCGCAGGAGCACTTCTGGCGCCGGCCATTCCCCGACGACCAACTCTGCATGGTCATCTCCGTCCTGATGGGCAATCCATGGTTCGGCGCTCAAGGCGCGAAGGGTATGCTCGCTTTGGTACTGTCCAACCAGCACCATTTCGGCTTGCGCCGATTGGAGCGCAGTGACAACTTCATCGAGACCGACAGCAAGCTGCGCTTTGCCGTTGCCGGACTGCGCAGCGATCTTCGATTCCAATTCAGCCAGGGACTTGGCTTTCACTTCCTCTACAAGCTTGGTGATTTGGGCATCGACTTGCTTGGTGTCCGCACCCCCGGTGCGCGTATGCGAGTCGATGACTTCTACATAGTCCTTGAGCGCCACGGGTACTGCCCCGAGCACTAGTTCACGAGCCTTGATGTCGCCCGAAAGAATGATCAGGCGGACGTAGTTCTCGTTGGACATTTCACTGATCAGCTCGGCAACTTCGTCAGCGTTTCGACGAGCCATCTCATCGGCGGCGGCCTGCGCCTTGGGCTGGTCGTATTCCCCGGGCACCTTGCGTGCATGGTGGATTTCCTCGGGCAACCCGACGATGCCACGGCTGCCCAGGCGTTCAGGTGACGCCGTATTGTAGAGGTGCACCTCGCCTCCGTCCTTGCTGACTTCAGCTACGAGGTAGGAGAACGATCCGCCACGGGCGCGGGCCAGCGCCGTGAAGTTCGGGAACGGACCCACATCAACCGATGAAGTTTGGACCTTGAGGCCTGGGATGACTTCGTTCAGGACGATTTCGCCGTCATGAACAGCTACGAACCGTGCTACTGGTGCTCGCAGTCCCTGGGCTGGCTCCAGTGCGCCGATCAGTGCTTGGACATCGCTGGGCTGCGCCTGCTGGCTCTTGAGCAGCTTGGCTACCTCGTCCGGAAGCCGGTCTGCTGCTTCCTGGGCGGCAGTGGTTCCCAACGATGCATCCACGAGAGCTGTGCTCCACGAGCCGTTTCTCCGATAGAGCGAAGCGTCGATTCCATTAGAATCCGCGCGTAGTGCCATGCTGACTCCCTTCCGCACGCGACCCTTGGCCGCGGTGCGACTAGATCCGTGGCACTAACCTAACATCACTATTCAGTGGCTGGAAGAGGTAACCAGAAACTATGTCGTTGTTTGGATGAAATCAGCATGGCAACTTGCGTTTACCAGCGGCCGCGCCAGTATTGGGCGGGGAATGCCATCGGTGCACCCAATTCCTGCGCCGAACGGTTAGCCCACTGCGGATCGCCCAGGGCAGCGCGCCCAACGCAGACGCCGTCCGCTTGCCCGGTCACGACGATCTGCTCTGCCTGCATCGGCTCGGTGATGACGCCGACCGCGGTAACGAAGGCATCCTGGGGCAGCGCTTCCTTCACTGCCTGAGCCAACGGCACTTGGTAGCCCGGACCAGACGGTCCGTTGAACTTGCCAATTCCTGCACTGGAGAGGTCGAAGTGGCGCACACCGTAGCCGTAGAGTTCCTTGGCGATCCGAACGGTGTCAGCAATGCTCCATCCATCGTCCACCCAGTCTTCTCCGGAGAAGCGAATGCCCAGGGCCTTGTTTTCCGGCCACACGGCAGCCACAGCCTCGATGACTTCACGCAGGTATCGAGTGCGATTCTCGAAGCTGCCACCGTATTCGTCGGTGCGCTTATTGGTCAGCGGCGACAGGAATTGGTGCACCAGGTAGCCGTGCGCGGCATGGATCTGGATCAGGTCGAATCCGGCCGCGTCGGCACGCTTAGCCGCATCAGCCCAGTCCTGCACCGATGCCTGGATCTGTTCCACGCTCATCGCGGTAGCTGGCTTCAGCCCGTAGAGCTCGCTGGGCGAGGAAGTGAAGGTTTCCCAGCCGCCATCTTCCGCGCTGATGCTGCCGGATTTTCCAGCTTCTTCAAGATCCTTGAGCCAGCCATAGGTCGATGCCTTGGCTCCGGCGTGCGCCAGCTGCACGCCGGCGGCTGCCCCATGGGCGCGGATGTATTGGGCAATCGGTTTCCAGGCTTCGGCCTGCTCGTCATTCCACAGGCCGGTATCGCGATCCGAGATCCTGCCTTCAGCTGCCACCGCAGTTGCTTCGGCGATCACCAAGGAGTATCCGCCATGGGCCATGGAACCCAGGTGAGCCAAGTGCCAGGTCGTTGGAACGCCGTCGCGTTTTTCCACGGAATACTGGCACATCGGCGGAAGCACGACGCGGTTGCGAAGCTTCAGGCCTGCTCCGCTTCTGGCCGGGACGGTAAATTCAGTAAAGAGCTTGCTATGAGGCATACCTGTTACGACGCTGGGGTGCGCGAATTTATTCCGCGCACCCCAGTGCAGCTGCAGGCTATCCAAGAATCAGCACGGCCACCGACAGGTAGACGATCAGCCCGGCGGCATCCACGAAGGTTGAAATGAAGGGGTTGGAAAATACCGCAGGATCAACCTTGAAGAATTTACCGATGATCGGCATCACCCCGCCGACAGCGGCAGCAATGCTGCACAGTGCCACCAGGCTGATGCCTATCACCAATCCGATGCGCAGTTCGAAAATGCTCCCGGCCACCACCAGCGCTATGGCGCCCAGGCACAGTCCCAGGACCGCTCCGATTCGCACCTCGCGCATCAGCACCCGCCAGAAGTCGCTTCCCCGCACATCACCCATGGCCAGCGCACGGGTGACAGTGGTCGCCGCCTGGTTGCCGGTGTTCCCGCCAATGCCCACGATCAAGGGGATGAACAAGCTAAGCACCACCATCGACTCCAGTGTCTGCTCGAAACTGGACAGCACCTTGACCGTCAAGGTGGCGCCGATAGCCAGGACCAGCAGCCAGATGACGCGCGCCTTCACCAGGTGGCGCAATGGCGTCCCCAGGTAAGGGCGGAAGAGCGGATCCGTTCCGGAGCCGTACGCGGAGCGGCGCTCTTCGGCATCCTCTAGGATCGCGATCGCCATGGGCAAGGTCAGCACTCCCAGCAGGCGATCTTCCCGATCAAGCACCGGGAGCATCCCTGCCTTCCGATCCACCACCACCCGTGCCGCGCTCGTCTCCGGCTCGCAGGCCTGGACGACCGGGCTCTGGGTGCACAGTTCTCCGATCGTTGTCCCGGCCGGCTCGGTGAGCAACTCGCTGAGCTTGATGGTGCCAAGCAGCCGGCGTTCATCATCGATCACCAGGATGTGCTGCGCGTTCTCGCAGTTCCCGAGGCGTGCGCTGATGCGTTCCAGGGTTTCGGCCACAGACAGCTGCGGGTGGGTCGAGATGAAATCCGGGGACATCGCCCTGCCGGCGCTTGATTCCGGATAGCCCAGCAGGATTCCGGTTTCCTGGCGCGTGGCCGTCGGCAGCCCTGCCAGCAGTTTCGTGGCCACCATCGCTGGCAGTTCATCGAGCAGCGCTACCCGTCCCGCGGCGGGGAGTTGGGCGAAGGCATCGATGACGGTCTGCGACTGCAGCGCCCGCACCAGGTCGGCTTGCACCGGGGCGTCGAGTTCCTGGAAGACCAGTACCGCGGTCTGCTTGTCAAGCAGCCGGTAGGCCAGGGCAGCCTCCGTGGCATCCAGTGCTTCGAGGTGCTCAATGGTCTGGGCGATGTGCAGACCGCCCAGCAGCCCTGCCGCGAGCTGGAATTCTGCGTGATTGAGATGGGAGCGCAAGGCTCGCGAAATAGTAGAGAAGTCTACCTTTTCTGGAGAAAACATGATTTTGGTCCAAATGGTTCATTTGGCGCGTGAATACAAGCCTGCCAGCAACTTCTCACCGCTTGACCACCCCATGAATACAGGGAGATAAATCAGTCAGTATTTGCGTGCAGGACCAGGCGCCGGTGACATGTACAAGAGTCACGAACTCGTTGGGATCCCATGGCGGGATGCTGCCAGATTCGGCTGATTCGGCTACGAGCGTCCGGGTGAGTTCGTGTGCATAGATCGACTAGAACTGTCTTCCACGACACTCACCTCCTCGAAACTGGTTTGCGCTAGCGCGCATCAGGCCTAGTCCCAGTTCTATCAGCTATGGCTGGGAATTGCCGGACTTGGGGGCCAAGATCACATTTAAACAGTTCGGGAGGTCTGCAGTGCAGGCCTCCCGAACTGGGTCATGCGTTACTGGGAAATCAGCATTCCACCACGTTGACGGCCAGGCCGCCCATCGCAGTTTCCTTGTACTTGTCGCTCATGTCCTTGCCGGTTTCGCGCATGGTGATAATGACTTCATCCAAGGTGACGTGGTGTTCGCCGTCGCCCATCAGCGCCATCTTCGCCGCGTTCACTGCCTTGGAAGCAGCGATGGCGTTGCGTTCGATGCAAGGGATCTGGACCAGTCCGCCGATCGGGTCGCAGGTCAGGCCAAGGTTGTGTTCCATGGCGATTTCCGCTGCGTTCTCTACCTGCGCTGGGGTGCCGCCAAGAATTTCGGCCAGGCCGCCAGCAGCCATCGATGATGCCGAACCGACTTCGCCCTGGCAGCCGACTTCGGCGCCGGAGATCGATGCCTGCTCCTTGTACAGCACGCCGACGGCACCAGCGGTGAGCAGGAAGCGTACGACAGCGTCGTGCTTTTCCTCCTCATTCCAGTACTTTGCGCCCGGTGCGTAGTGGGTGGCGTAGAACAGCACGGCTGGGATGATGCCCGCTGCGCCGTTGGTCGGAGCGGTGACCACGCGTCCGCCGGAGGCGTTCTCCTCATTGACGGCCAGCGCAACGAGGTTGATCCATTCCTGCCAGTAGACCGGATCCCGGTCCTTGTCTTCCTTGCGCAGGCGTTCATGCCATTCCGGCGCACGGCGGCGAACTTTCAAGCCGCCGGGCAGCACGCCGGTGCGTTCCAGCGCGGAATCCTTGCAGTCTTCCATCACTTCGTAGATGTGGACCAGGCCGTTGCGGATCTCGTCGCGGGACCGGTAAGCCATTTCGTTGGCCATCATGATGTCGGCAATGGACAGGCCGGTTTCCTTCACATGTTCCAGCAGCTTGGCTGCCGTGGTGAAGGGATAGGGCTGCTTGTTCAGCTTCTCTTCGAGGTTCTTCTCGATGCGGTCTTCGGCGCCTTCGCGCACGATGAAGCCGCCGCCTACGGAGAAGAAGGTCTCGTTGGCGATTTCGTTGCCGTCAGCGTCGAGGGCAATGAACTTCACGCCGTTGGTGTGGCGTGGCAGTACGGTGAGCGGATGCTGGATCATGTCTTCGACCTTGTAGTTCAGGTCCTTGCGCTGATCAAGCTGTTCGGCCAGGTGGAGGATTCCAGTGGCTTCCATGTCCGCCAGACGGTCATCGACCTGTGATGGCAGCACGGTTTCAGGTTCGAAGCCTTCAAGCCCCAGCATGATGGCAGTGAAGGTGCCGTGGCCGCGTCCGGTAGCGGCCAGGGATCCGTAGACATCAACACGGATATTTTCCAGTGCGTCCAGTTGGCCTTCTCGGATTACTTGGGCAATGAATGCGTGTGCTGCACGCATTGGTCCCACGGTATGGCTGGAAGACGGTCCGATGCCAACCGAGAAAAGATCGAATACGCTAACCGCCATAGCGGGTCACATCCTTAGAACTTGGGTAATCCGAGAGCTTCTGCCCCGGATCTGTGGAGTGTGGTTCCAGAGGCTTGCGGCCACCGCACGTACCGTGCAGCGCCTGGACCTCTGGATGTTGAAAGACCGCGGGCCCGAAAAGCGAGTATTTCCACCTTCCGGGCCCACATCCTAATCAGATGATGCTACTCGGAAACCTTAGCCAGTTCCGGGTACAGCGGGTGGGCCGCGGCAAGCTTCAGAACACGATCCTTCAGCTCCGGCAACACCGCCGTATTACCCTCAGCACCAGCAATCAACGTCTGTGCAATGATCTCCGCAACCTCAGCGAACGCAGCCTCCGAGAAACCACGGGTAGCCAACGCCGGAGTACCAATACGCAACCCCGAAGTCACCATCGGCGGACGAGGATCAAACGGCACCGAATTGCGGTTCACCGTGATCTCCACCTGAGCCAAAAGATCCTCACCCTGCTGCCCATCCAACTCGCTATTACGCAAGTCAACGAGCACCATGTGAACATCCGTGCCACCAGTCAAAACGCTGATGCCCTTGGCCACAACATCTTCCTGGGTCAAGCGCTCAGCCAAAATCCGCGCACCAGCCAAGGTCCGCTCCTGGCGCTCCTTGAACTCCGGCGAAGCAGCAATCTT